>CAVVQM010000001.1:0-17849 GCA_963750395.1 uncultured Actinomycetota bacterium
CCGCTGCGAGCAACTCCATCTGCTCACTGCAATTCGCCACCGCAGCAGGTCTGCTGCGGGCGTCCGAGGCTCACCGGCAGTGCCGTCAGTGTCTGCCGAGTCCGCGGGTTCGGCTGGTCGAGCAGCTCGGCCAGGGAATGCCGACCACGCAGGCAGTGAGCACCTGGGCGTGTAGTACGACGCCGAGCGTTGCCGGTCCCGCCCGGACAGGCGCAACACGTACTCCCCGCGCCGGTAGACCACTGCCTTGCTCTCGCCGGTGTCCGGGTCCTGGCGGTACACCCGGTGCGCCGGGTCGATGCCACTGCCGTCGAACCCGGCGGCGGGCACCAACCAGGAGCCCTTCTCCGGGTCGCCGTCCTTGGCCACCTCGTACAGGTCGGTCTCGGCGATCCGCCCCGTGTACGACATCAGGCCCTCGTAGACCGCGCCGAGCTGGTTGATGCCGAGCTGGGCGTAGGAGACGAAGCCCCGCTCCCGCCTTGGCCTGCCGGGCGGTCAGCAGCAGCCGGCTCAGCACCCGCTGCAGGGCGGCGTTGCCCAGCCCGACCTCGTCGATCAGGCTGCGCGTGTGCGCTGGGCCGGAACAGGTCCGAGCGCAGCGCCTCGACGGCGATCGAGTCGGCGCCGCCGTCCGAGGGGGTGTGCCCGCGTTCGACCAGGGGAACAGCGCGGTCGAGCGAGGCGTAGAGGTGGCGGCCGTCGCGGGCCTGCGGCGAGGTCAGGTCGACCAGGCACAGGTCGCGCAACCGGTCCAGGCCGTAGCCGTCGCGGTAGTCGGGGTCGCCGACCGGCAGCACGCCCAGCTCGGGGTGCGCCTCGGCGTAGAGCAGGAACAGGATCCGGTAGAGGTAGCGCAGGCTCTGCCGGGTCAGCTGCGCGGGCAGGTCCGGCACCGCGTCGTCGGTCAGGCCCGCGCGCCCGTCGCCGATGCAGCACCTCGGTGGCGAGGTATTCGATCGAGGAGCGGACGCCTTCGCGCAGGTCCTTGGACACGCCGACCGCGTGGGTGATCGCGTCGTCCAGCATGTCGAGGAAGCCACAGGACCCGTCCGGTGCGGGCAGCAGCGCCTCGGCGCCGACCAGGGCGGCGATCGTCTCCAGCTCACCGGTGGCCCGCTGGTCGCGGCGCTCCCCCGCGGTGGCCAGATCGACGGCAAGCCAGCGTCCCTCGGCCCAGCGGGTCCGCTCGGTGACCAGCAACCATCCGCCCGCCTGGACGGCGACCAGCGGCGGCGGGTCGGGATGGGTGGCCAACAGCATCTGCGAGACGGCCTCGCGCTGTGGCGTCCGAGCGTCGGGGGTGCCATCGCGGGTCAGCGGGTCGAGCAGGACGCCAGCGGCGTCGCCGTCCAGCACGTCCTCGACGGTGGCGGCGTCCTCGGCCTGCAGCACGACGAGGTGCAGCCCACTCGCCGTCCGGTGGACCACGGCCTCGACCGCGAGGTCGACCGGCCCACGCTCGAACGCCAGGGTGGCGCGAGGGGCGTCGATGCCCAGCGGCGACTCTCACCCTGGCGTAGAGGTCGAGCAGTGCGTCACGCCGGGCGCCGTTGCGGGGTCCGGCCTCCCGCAGCCGGGCCAGATCGGTCGCGACCTGGGTGCCCAGCGTCGCGCAGACCCGTTCGTCGGCGTGTGCTTCTCATAGGACTCCAGCTCCGCCCACTGCTTGCGGACGGCACGGAGGCGCGTGTCGAAATCGGCGGTCAGGTAGTGGTCGCTGACCAGGTCCTGGCCGACGACGATCGAGTCGAAGCGGCTCATCGCGCCGCCTCCGGGGTGTCGGTCGGGAGGATCACCAGCAGCGGTCTGACCAGGGACTGGCCGGAGGACAGCATGTCCTGGGCGAGGTGTTGCGCCGCGGTTCCGTGGTCCTCGACCCCGCGTCGGATCCTGGCCGCCACGCCTGGCGCCGATCGAGCGGCCCGGGCCTCACTGGCGTGACGCCAGGCCCGGATCCGCACGGCGGCGTCCCGCAGCGGGTCGGTCACGCCGGTGATCCGTCTCGTTCTGGATGAAGGCCAGGTGCTCACCCATCCGTCCCACCGCCTGCGGGGATCAGCCAGTCCCAGCCGTCCTCGATCGGACGTGCCGGGTTGATCGCGTCGGGGCCGATACCGGCGGCCCGGACGACGTCCAACCCGTCGCCGCTCTGGACGATCAGGCTGCCCGGGCCATCCAGCGCCGTGACGGCATTGACGGCGTGCAGCAGCACCTGACCGCGGGCGTTGTGTAACACGCCCTGCACGAGGACCGTCGGGCCGAGGACCTCGCCATGCACCGCCGGAACCTCCCCGCGTTGCAGCCGGGCCAGGGCCCGGTCGGTGGCCCAGTCGAACACCGGGTGCAGGGGCGAGAGGTAGTGCGCCTGCGGCCACAGGCTCTCCGAGCCGCGGCGGCGAGCGTTGATCAGGCTCTGCTCGCCGACCGCGGTCGAGGTGGCCAACAGGAGCCGGTCGCGAACGTCGCGTTCGGCGACGTAGTCCTGGGGCAGGAAGGCGAGCCGCGACCGCAGAGTCCGGCGGGGGCGTGAGCTCGGCCAGCCGCCGGTCGGGGTACTCCTGCCAGCCGACCCCTTTCGCCTCCACGGCGGCCGAGGGGTTGGCGTAGACCTCCGACAAGGCCTCACGCAAGTAGTCCAGGTCCGAGCGGAACAGCCCCGGCGGATCGACCGCCGCAACCTCGTCGTCGTCCTCGTCGGTCTGTTCGCCGACCAGGGAGAACAGCTCCTCGAACGACAGCCCGCTGCAGGCATCGTCGGCATCGCCGCGCCACGGTGCCGTCCAGAGCCGACAGACGGGTCGGGCACCACGTCGTCCAGGTCGCGGCGCTCGTCCAGCGCACGCGCCACGGCCTCCTCTTCGGCGCCACGTCGTGCAGGCGCATCAGGGACGCGGCGTCGCCCAGGGCCCGGTGCGCGGCGTCCTCCTTGGCGAGGAGCCGGGTCAGGACCCGGACGTCCGCGGAGAACTCGCCGTGGGTGCTGGTGGCCAGGAGCGCGGCGATCTGCGGAGGCTCGGTCTGGCCGTACCGGTCGATGCGGCCGTTGCGCTGTTCGATGCGGATGAGTGACCACGGCAGGTCGACGTGCACGAGGTGGTGGCAGTGCTGGTGCAGGTTGATGCCCTCGCTGGCCATGTCGCCGGCGAGCAGGACCCGGATCGGGCTGTCGGCCAGGCCGAAGGACTCGATGACGGTCTGCTGGCTGTCGTCGGGCAGGCTGCCGTGCAGGACGGCGAACGCACGCCTCGGGCAGGCCGAGCCGCGCGGCAGGGCGGTCTCGAGCCAGTCGAGGGTGGCGAGGCGCTCGCTGAAGCACACGACGCGGGTGTCGGAGCCCCGGCCGACGCCGATCCGCCGCAGGTAGTCGACCAGGACATCGAGCTTGGCCGGTCCCGCGTCGATGGCTGCCGCGGCGAGGTCCGCCAACACGCTCAGGGCCTGCTGCTCGTCGTCCGTGGTCGCCGTAGGCTGCTCGGCGCGGGCCAGGGTGGCCCGCCGGTTGCGGGCGGTCTCTGCCAGGGCGTGCGGTGAGGACAGGAACGCCTTGGTGAGCGTCCACGGGAACAGCGAGGCACCGCGGCGGGTCACGGCCCTCGTGCCGAGCGGAGCGTCCGGCCCGAGCCAGGTGTGCCACAGTTCGTCGACGATCGCCTCCTCGGCCGGGGTGAGGTCGAACCCGATCAGTCGGGGTTCGCCGCGCTCGGCCCAGTGGTGGCCGACCTCACGTTCGACGTCCGCCGAATGCCTATGACGACGGATGAACAGTCGGGCGATGTCGTCCACCGTGTAGTCGCCCGGGTCGACGATGGCGGTGGGGTCGAGCAGGTCGATGAGGGTGGCGAACGACTCGGGTTTGCCGTTGTGCGGGGTGGCGCGAGGCGAGCAGCAGCGCCTCGGTGTTCGGGGCGAGGGTGCGGGCCAGCCCGTAGTTCTGGGTGCCGGTGTTGGTGAGGTTGTGCGACTCGTCGATGACCACGACGTCCCAGCGCTGGCTGGTCAGGTGCGCGCGGTAGCGGTCGGACTTGAGGGTGTCGACCGACACGATCACCTTGGGGTAGTAGGTGAACGGGTTGCGGGTGGCGGGCAGCTCCTGGCGGATGCGCTGGATGCCGGCGGAGTCCAGCCGGATCAGCGGGATGGCGAACCGGGTCCACAGCTCGCGCTGCATCTGCTCCAGGACGTGGCGAGGCGTGACGACGAGGATCCGCTCGGCCCGGCCCCGCCGGGCCAGCTCGGAGATCACCATGCCGATCTCCAGGGTCTTGCCGAGCCCCACCGCGTCGGCGATGAGCAGCCGTGGCCGCAGATTCTGCAGGCTGAGGGCCTTCATCACGGCCTTGCGCTGGTAGGTCAGCGGGTCGAGCAGCATCCGATGCGCCACCGTCAGACCCTCGGTGTGCAGGGGCACCGGCGTCTTGCGCAACATCGCCTCGACCCACAGCCGGCTGCGCCGGTACCCCGGCGAGTCGTCGGCCACCATGCGCGCCTTGGCCGGGTCGAGGATCTCCAGGTCGGGCTCCAGCTCGGTCAGGAAAGTCGCCGAGGTGTCCCGGACCAGTTCACTCAGCCCTCTGCAGGTCAGCCGCCAGCCGTCGGCGCTCGGGCCGACCGTCTCGACCAGCCACTCCTCGTCCCGCACGACGACCACGCTGCCGATGGCTGGGATCGGCATGTCGCGCTGGGCGCCGTCCTCGACGTCGCTGCCCGGATCGGCGTCGGTCGGTCGTCGCCGTCACGGGCGGTCCTGGTGGCAGGTGTCGATGAACCAGCGCAGCACCTCCAGGACGGCGCTGCGCCGCTCGGCGTCGGCGAGTACGTCGAGGGGGAACGAGGGGCGCAGACCGAGCTTGCTCTCCGGGAGGGTGATCCCCTCGACGGTGTTGAGGCGTCGGCGCAGCTCATTGCGCAGGGCCGCGTCGTCGAAGGGGGCTCTGGTCTTCAGGTACTGGAAGACCACCTCGGCCTTGCCCTGCACCGGGTACAGGGCCAGCGGCCAGATATCCTCGCCGTGCCCTGCGTCGACCCTGTCGTAGACCAGGAAACAGCTGGTCTCGTCGGCCCGACCGAACTCCACCCGACCCGCCAGGCCTGCCCACCCCTCGACGGTGGCCAGCACTCCCTTGGCGGTGTCGGGAGCCTGCGTTGCGCGGAGTTGCCCGGCGAAGCTCTCCGCGGTACCTCGTTCGCCCGCATCGCCAGCCGACGGCTGGGTCGCCACCTCAGAGTCGACGTCGAGACCGGCCAGCTCGGCCAGCTCCGCGGCGCCGATGTGCTGGGCCGAGTCGGCTCGGCCGGAGGGGTCGAAACGGATTCCCTCGGCAATGAGCGCCTCCTGCTGGCTGTCGGTGCGGCTGCTGCCGGGGGACCATCGGAAGCCGGGCGACATGGTTCCTCCGGACTGCAGCACACGGTGCCCATTCGGTACGTGGCGCGTGGCGATCCGCTGCCCGACGGGGACGGCGTGACTGCCCAGGACCTGGGCGAGGTCGCCGTACGTCGTCCACGCGCCGGCGGGCAACTCGGCCAGCACCCGGTTCAGCAGCCCCCACGATGTACCGACCTCCTCCTGCTCCGCCGTAGGGTCGGGGCCCGGCCAGACCTCGATGATCCGACCGGCTAGATCGTCTGCGCGGGCCAGGATCTGGTTGCGGGACCATGTCACCTGCTCGGCGACGGCCTGGTTCATGAACAGGCCGCTGTGCGCCAGCTTCTCTCGCTTCTCGGCGAACGGCCGGTTGCCGAGGGAGGAGTTGTACCCGGACAGGGTGAGGTTCCCCAGGGTGTGCAGGAGCGAATCGTAGACCTCCGAGAGATTCTCCTCCGGTCCGAGCCCGGCTTTGAGCATGTCCCGCCAGGTAGGCGTCAGCGTCTGGGGCAGGACGTGTTCGATGGTGCAGGCCTGCGGGTCGACCGGCTCCTTGCTGCCATAGGTCCGCTCCAGCCAGGCGAGCACGAGCTTGCGCTGCGCGGTGCGGCCGGAGAAATAGAACGCGTTCGACCGTGCCCCCTGACGGACCTGCTCGTCGGTGGCGAAGAACTTGCGACCGGTGGACAGATAGCGGCGCAGGGCCGCATCCACCGGCGATGATCCGGCGATCTGCGGCACCGCGGCGAGCAGGATGCGGTTGAGGTTTGCCGTTGCTCGACCGATGATCATCCGCCGAATGAGGAAGCTCTCCACGTAAAGCATGGCCGAGGCGATCTCGTCGCTGCGTGCCTGGCCGCTGGCCCGCCGGTCGAGCAGGTGCAGCAGCAGCGGGTAGACCGTGGTCGTGCCCCACGGTCTGTAGTCGGTGACAGGCGCTCACGAACCGCCGGGTCGCTCTCCCGCTCCGGGTTCAGGATGAGCTCCAATAATCCGGAGAGCCGATGGAAGCGGTGCATCTCTTCGGCGACAGACGCCTCATCCGGAAGGGCGTCAAGGCGGTTCACCTGGGCACGGTAGGTTTCCCGCTGGTTGACCGCGTCGTCCCTCTGGACCGCGTCCAGCCAGAACAGCAGCTCGAGTTGATCATTGGTCAGGCGTCGTTGCAGGGGAAGCCAGACGGTCTCATAGAGCACCTCCCCGCGGGTCGGCAGACGCATGAACAGGTAGTTGCGCAGCAGATCGCCTTGAGTCAGTTTCAACCCGGTGTTGTTCAGCGACTCGAAGATCCGGTAGACGTTGTCGTCCTGAGCGGTGGTCACGGAGACCAGCGTGAGACCGGAGAGCATGGCCTCTTCGAGGCGCTCGATGTCCTCGGTGTCGTCCGGGTCATCGTGGTCAACCAGGCGGGCGGCGAAGAAGCGGTAGGCCTCTCCGATGCCGTCCGCGCTGCCCGCGCCTGTGGCGCCGTCGATGCAGGCCAGATAGAGACCCGGTCGGCCTGGGTCGGCAGCAGCTTCAGCCGCTCATCGCCCTTGCGCCATTTGTTGATCAGTAACTGCTCGTCGATGCGATGACGGTGGTCGGCTGATTCGGTCTCAGTCCGGTGATCGCGCAGCGCCGCCAGCAGAAGGGTCAGGGTCGTCAGACGCTGCTGGCCATCCACTACGAGAAAACGGGACAGACCCGCGGGCCCAAGGTCGCTGGTCAGAGCCAACACCAAGGAGCCCATGAAGTGGGTGACGGCACCTCCGGTGCGTTCCCGGTCCCGGGCCAACTGGATGACGTCGTCCCAGAGCCGGCCCAATTGCTCCTTCTTCCAGGCGTACGTGCGCTGATACAACGGCACCTGGTACTGCTTCGTCCCCTCCAACAGCTCGCGCAGACTCGTCTCGACGGCCTTAACCACGCCTTTGCCTCCCCAATGCCACTTCTGACGTGTTCCCTTGGTACGACCTGGGTTCAGAAGGGGTTTCGTCGTTCACGATCGCACGCGCGAGGGCAGACCTTAGGACTCAGGTTCCACCCCTCCGCCCGGAGTCACAGCCCGGCCACGATCCTATGGTCGAGCCATGCCCGGGGCGGGCAAGACATGACGATCGGGGAGTCTGGCAGAGGCCACCGGCCAACTCTGGTCAGCCGGCGGCCTCTGCCGCGCTCGCGAGAGGAAGACGTCCTTCGGCCAACCGGGCCTCGACCATCTCACGAGTTGGCACTTCACTACGGAAGCCACTTTCCGTGTACCTTTTCAGCTTTTCCTCGACGCGGAATCGCTCGGTGCCGCGACATCGTCGTTCATCTCACAAGCGCGGCGGGCCGACGTCCCAGACGTCGATCCGGCCGGGATGGAAGAGCACCGGGACGCGGGCCATGGGCATCGGCGTCACGGTCATCCTGGTGTAGTAGCCCGACTGACGCCGATTCAGGACCACCTCGACGGGCATGTACACAGACTCTCCGGCGACGCAGGCCGGGTAACAGGTGTTGGTCTTCTGGATACCGGTGGCCCTCGCCTGCCGCCCACCCCAGCTGTGCCAGGTCAACCGGTCCAGCCGCATGTACCCGTCGGCACAGGACAGGGTGAGTGAACTGGGTCGCATTACGGACCAATAACCGCATTCCCTCACCTTGACCTCGGACGACGTGCTCGCCTCGGCCGGGGCGGCAGAAGCCATCACGGCGAGCAGGGCGAGCACTGCGACGCGGGCGACGACCCGGCCGCGGGCAGACGACACCATGAAGAACCCTCCGTTGGTCCTGTCGCGCGTGGCGGTCGCCGCCGGCACGTCGTCCGACAGTCAACCCGCAGCGGCCGGTTCGCCGCCTCCGGAGTTCGTCGGGCGGGTTCATCGCCGGAACGGGGGATCGCCCGTTGGCCCCCTACAGGGGTTTCGGCGACGACCCGCAGCGCACTAACATCGGCAGGTGAGGCTCTGGAAACAGCAGCCCGAGATGCTCCGCGACGCGGTTGGCGCGGCGGTGTTGGTGGCTGTATTCCTCATCGCCCAGCAGCGCTTCGGACCAGGTGGTTCAGGCGTGCGGGCCGCCGCGGTCGTCGTCGTCATGGGTGTCGCCGTGACGGTCAGGCGACGGTGGCCGTGGGTGACCTACGTCGCGGCGTTGTTGACCACTGCCGTGGCCTCGACGGGTATCGAGTTCCTGGCGGTCGCCGGCTACACGGTGACCGCCTACGAGCGGCGTGCCCGACCCGTACCCGTCATCGCGGGATCAGCTCTCGCCCTGACGGTCGGCTTCCTCCAGTACTGGTCCTCCCTCGCCGTGGAGGACATCGCCGGCGATGTCATCCTCATCGCCGCGACCTCGGTGCTGCCGGCCGTCTTCGGGCGAGCGGTCCGCCGCGCACGCCTGACGACGGCGGAGCTCGAGGCGCGCAACGCCGAGCTCGTCGAGCTCCGCGAGGTGGCCGCCGCCCATGCCGTGGAGGCCGAGCGGTTCCGCATCGCACGTGAGCTCCACGACGTGGTGGCCCATCACGTCAGCGCCATGACCGTCCGCGCCCGAGCCGGACGACACGTCGCCGCCCGCGACCCTCAGGCTGCAGCGGACTCCCTGTCATATGTGGCCGAGGCCGGTACGGAGGCGCTGACGGCCATGGGATCGCTGGTGGGCGCGCTCCGCGGAGAGAACGCCGGCACGGACCACCTCGTTCCGCAACCCGGCTTCGCCGAGATCCCCACGCTGCTCGCGTCGTTCCGCCGCACGGACCTGATCGTGGACGCCGAGATCGACGACCCGGTCGGCCCGATCCCGCCGGCGCTGGGCCTGAACACCTACCGCATCGTCCAGGAGGGCCTCACCAACGCGCTGCGCCACGGCGCAGCCGACCACATCTGGGTGCGGATCCGATTCACGCCGGACCAGCTGTGCGTCCAGGTGGACGACAACGGGCGAGGGCTGACTCCCCGGGGCGGCAGGACCGGACACGGTCTCGTCGGGGTGGCCGAACGCGCTGCGCTGCACGGCGGTGCGTCGTCGCTGGGGCCGAGCCCGCGAGGCGGCTGCCGGCTCGAGGTCACCCTCGGGCTCACCGCATCGCCCACACCGGCTCCCACGGCGCGGGACGTCTCGGCCGCCCGATCATGATCCGGGTCCTGCTCGCCGACGATCAGACGGTCGTGCGCCTGGGCTTCTCCATGATCATCAACGGGGAGGACGACCTCGACGTCGTCGGCGAGGCCGCCGATGGGGCCGCAGCGGTCGAGGCGGCCGTCGAGCTGCGACCCGATGTCGTGCTGATGGACGTGCGGATGCCGGTGATGGACGGGATCGCGGCAACGCGGGCGATCGCCGACCGGTGTCCCGACGTCCGCGTGCTGGTCGTCACCACGTTCAACCTCGACGAGTACGTCGTCGGGGCCCTGCGTGCGGGCGCTGCGGGTTTCCTGCTGAAGGACGTCGAGCCGACGGCGCTCATCGCCGCCATCCACACCGTGGTCCGGGGCGACGCGCTCGTCGCTCCGGCGGTGACGAGAACGCTGATCGACTACGCCCTGCGCACCCCCGACAAGCCCGCCGGCGGCGTCGATCCCGCCGTCCTGGAGCAGCTCAGCGAGCGTGAGCGGGAGGTCCTCGGCCTGGTGGCGCGGGGACTGTCGAACGCCCAGGTCGCGACCGCGATGTTCCTCGGGGAGACGACGATCAAGTCGCACGTCAGCAATCTGCTTGCCAAGCTCAACCTCCGCAGCCGGGTCCAGGCCGTCGTGCTCGCCTACGAGGTCGGCCTGATCCGTCCCGGCGACATCGGCTACGAGGACCTGCTCCGCGGCATCTGACACCCGACCGACGCGGCGCCGTTCATCCCTTCGGAGGGGCCCCGTTCCTCCCCGCGGCCGTTCCGGTGATCGAGGCCCGTCCCTAGCGTCGAAGGCGAGGCGGCGTGGATCGGCGAAGGGAGCCGTCGTGTACGCGAGGATGATCGCTCGGGACCTGCTCCGCAACCGCAGCGTCACCGTGGTCCTGGTCGTGCTGATGATGCTCTCGGTGGTCCTGGTCACCGCCAGCGCCGGGACCCTGGTCCGCCTCGTCGGCGCATCGAGCAACCTGATGGAGCGGGCCCAGGCCCCACACGTCGCGCAGTTGCACGCCGGGCCCTACGACCAGCAGCAGGTCGACCGCTGGTCGGCGGGGCGACCCGAGGTGGCGCACCACCAGGCCATGCTCATGCTCGGCGTCGACGGGGCGAACCTGTTCTTCGACGGCAAGGCCCAGACGGGCAACATCCAGCAGAACTCCCTTGTCGTACCCAACCGCGAGCGCGACCTGCTGCTCGACCTGGACAACCGGCCGGTCACCGAGGTCGCGCCCGGCACCATCATGCTGCCCGTGATCTACCAGGTGGAGGCGGGTCTGGCGCTCGGCGACCCGGTCAGGGTCAGTGCCGCCGACGGCTTCGCCAAGGACTTCACGATCGCGGGTTTCGTCCGGGACTCGATCATGAACCCGGCCATCACCAGCTCCAAGCGGCTCGCGGTGGCGCCGTCGGATCTGCAGGAGGTCCGTGCGCACACCGGCGAGGTGGAACACCTCATCGAGTTCTGGTTGCACGACCCCGCAACCCAGACCGCCTCCTTCGAGCGGGCCTACCTGGAATCGGACATGCCGAAGGCCGGCCAGATGGTCGACTCGGCGACCTTCCGGATGCTCACCGTGATCGGCGACGGTCTGGTCGCCGCGATCGTGATCCTGGTCGCGCTGCTCCTGCTCGTGGTCGGGCTGCTGAGCCTGCGGTTCACGTTCCTCACCGCGGCCGAGCAGGACTACCGCGAGCTGGGCGTGCTCAAGGCGATCGGCCTCGCGCCGCGCGCCATCAAGAGGATCTACCTCGCCAAGTACGCCCTACTCGCCGCGGTCACCGCGAGCCTCGGCTTGCTGGCCGGGTGGGCACTGGCCCCACTGCTCAGTCGCAACATCACCCGATACATGGGCTCGACCGCAAGCATCTGGAACTGGATCCTGCCAGTCATCGCCGCCGTGGCGGTGTTCGCGGTGCTTCTCGCCTTCGTGCTGGTGCTGCTGCGCCGAATCAACAGGGTCAGCGCCGTCACCGCTCTGCGGGCCGGCGCCACCGGGAAGCAGTCCGCAGCGGTGCGGTTGCGGCTGCACCGGTCCCGGATGCCGGTGCATCTCAGGCTCGGGACCATGGACGTCGTCAGCCGGTGGCCGACCTACCTGCTGCTGTTGTTCGTGTTCGCGGTCAGCACCGTCATCATGATCGTGCCGATCAGTTCCGCCACGACCGCGAACGCACCGGAGTTCATCCACTACATGGGAACCGGCACCGTCGACCTGCGCATCGACCTGCGGCACGACGGCGCACGCGCTCCGAAGCAGTTCTCCGATGCCGTCGAACGGCTGCGCGCGGACCCCGACGTGACCGCGATCGCACCGATGACCACGACCCGCAACGACACGCTCGACGGCGACGGCAACGCGACGAGCCTGTACGTCGAGCACGGTGACCACACCCGGCTACCGGTGACCTACGCCGACGGCCGCGCCCCCACCGGCGACTCCGAGATCGCGCTGTCGCTCCTCGCCCTGAACGAGGCGGGACGCGAGGTCGGCCAACGCCTTCCCGTGACGGTCGACGGGCAGGTCCGCGACCTGGAGATCGTCGGCAGCTACCAGGACATCACCAACGGCGGCAAGACCGCGAAGGCAGCCCTGCCCGTCGGGACGGACGAGGTGATGTGGTACATGATCGGCGTCGAGCTGGCCCGCGGGGTGGACGCCGGCACGAAGGCCCAGACCTACACCGACCGGTTCGCCCCCGCCAAGGTCGCCGACATCGAGCAGTGGCGCCTGCAGACCCTCGGACCCCTCGCCGACCAACTTCTGCTCACCGCCGTCATCTCAGCCGTCGCCGCCGTCGCCCTCGCGGTGCTGATGACCGCACTGTTCACACGCATGCTGATCGCGCGGGACGCCGGTCAGGTCGCCATCCAGCGAGCCATCGGCGCGGACGACGCCGGGCTGGGCCGGCAGTACCTCACGCGGATCCTGATCGTGCTGGTGCTCGGTGTGATCGCCGGCGACGTGGCAGCGATGACGTTCGGCGAGACGCTGTTCAATCTCATGTTCGAGGGCATGTTCGGCGGCCTCGAAGCGCTCGGCCAGGGCACCAGCCGCATCGACTTCGCCGTCGACCCGCTCCTGGTCTTCCTCGCCCTGCCGGCAGCCCTCGCGGGCGCGGTCGCCATGGCGACCGCCGCCAGCTCACGCGCCATCTCCCACGCCCACATCTCCACCGTCGCCACCGAATAGGAGCCCAGCCGTGACCGCCACGACCACCATCCTCGACACGACGGGGCTCACCAAGGCCTTCGACGGCCACACCGTGCTGCATGGGGTCGACCTCGAGGTTCGCGACGGCGAGTTCGTCTCGCTGATGGGACCGTCGGGATCGGGCAAGTCGACGCTGCTCTACACGATCAGCGGCATGGACACGCCCACCTCCGGCCGCGTCGCGTTCGCCGGGCAGGATCTGACGCTGCTCAGCCAGAAGCAGCTTGCCCGGCTGCGGCTGACGACGATGGGGTTCATCTTCCAACACGTCCACCTGCTCAAGAACCTGTGCCTCCTCGACAACGTCGTGCTACCCGCCTATCTGGCCAAGCTGGCCCCGCGCGATGAGCTGAACGATCGGGCCATCGCGCTGATGGAGCGCACCGGGGTGGCTCACCTGGCGACGCGGGACATCTCCGAGGCCTCCGGCGGCCAGCTGCAGCGGGTCGGCATCTGCCGGGCCCTGATCAACCAGCCGACCATCCTGTTCGGCGACGAGCCGACCGGCGCGCTCGATTCGAGCGCAGCCACCGAGATCATGGGCATCCTCGCCGATCTCAACGCCGAGGGCACCACCGTCGTGCTGGTCACCCATGACGCCAAGGTCGCCGCCTGGACCGATCGGCTGCTGTACATGGTCGACGGGCGGATCGTCGGTGACCACAGACAGGGCCCCTACGCCGGCGGGGACCTTGAGCGACGGCACGCCGACGTGACCCAGTGGTTGCTCGAACGCACCCCCGAGCCTGGGAGGGCGCCTTTCACGGAGCCCTCCCCCGTGCCGTGATCGTTGGTGGAGAAAGGGGTCTGCAATGGGTCATTCACAATCACGGACGCCAGGACAGGCTCACAGTCCTCGGCCAACCCCGCCGCGCCTCTGGGACAGGCCACATCTCGTCTACATCGTTCTGGCGTATGGCATCTCCTGGAGCTTCTGGATCGCGGCGTGGCTTGCCGCACGCCAGACCGACGCCGGCGAGCAGTTGTTCAACGCCGACCTCGTCGACGCTCTGCTCTTCGACCGGACTGCGGCCGGCACGGTCGTCGGCCTGTCGCTCCTGTCGCTGTTGGGCGTCTACGGTCCCGCGATCGCCGGCGTGGTCGCGACGCAGATCGACCCTGCGGTCTCTCTGCCCGACCTGTGGGAACGAGTTCGACGGATCGGCGTCGGTGCCCGCTGGTACGGCCTGGTCGTCGGGATGCTCGTGCTGGCCACGGCGCCCGCGATCCTGATCGTGGTGCTGACCGCCGACAGCGTCCCGGACGCGCCCGGCGGTGGTGAGCTGTTGGCGTTCATCGCCGCGTTCTTCGTGTTCCAGCTGCTGACGTCCGGCACCGAGGAGATCGGCTGGCGCGGCTACCTCAACGAGAGACTTCGACATGGTCGGGACTTCTGGGACACGGGGTGGGCGGTCGGCATCCCCTGGGCGGTCTGGCACATCCCCGTCGTCGTGCTCATCTTCGTCCAGCAGGGCATGGTCGGCGTCCAGATCGTCGGGAGTCTCCTCGGGTTCGGCATCGGCATCGTCGCCGCCGCGATCCTGCATGCGTGGTTCTACGAGCGGACACGCAGCGTCTTTCTGAACATCGTCATCCACGCCGCTTTCAACACGGCGCCGCTCACCACAATGCTGCTCTTCCAAGGCTCACCAGCGGCCGTGATCAGCCAGCTGACGCTGTGGGCCGTCGTGATTCACCTCAAGCGACGTCACGATCGTGGGGCAGGCGCCGCCCGGGTCGGCTGACGAGACCTGCGGGTCGATGGTCCCATCCTCACCGATCAAAGGCTCACCGATCGAAGGCCCGCGGCCGGTGCCGGTCCGAAGACTCGTCCCGGGTCAGCAGTGCCGCCTGAGTCCTGCTCCGGACGCCCAACTTGGCCAACACACTGGACACATGGATCTTGACTGTCTGCTCCGTCACCCCCAGCTGGCGCGCGATCAGCCGGTTCGACAGCCCCTCCGCGAGGAGCGTGAGCACCTCGGCCTCCCGCGCCGTCAACCGCCTCCTGACTGCCTCGGGGAGTTGCGTAGGAACGGGTTTCGGCGTCCCCGGGGACCCATTATCAGGAGAGCCGCCGGGGGTGTCGGCGGCGACGGGGTCGCGGGCCGGGTCGGCCCAGGCCCCCGCGGCGGCCCCGTTGGAGACCGTCGTCAGGCCACTGGCCACCGCCCGGATCGCGGCCACCAGGTGCTGGCCGCTGCCGTCCTTGAGCACGTACCCGGCAGCCCCGAGGCGAAGGGCCGCGCGGATCCGGACGTCGTCCCGGAACGTGGTGAGCACGAGCACCCGGGGAGGAGACGGGGGCGGTCGGTCCCGCAGCGCCTGCAGCGTGGCCAGCCCATCGCGGCCCGGCATGACCAGGTCCAGCAGGACGACCCGCGGCCCAGCGCGGTCCGGATCGCCTTCGAGCGCCGGTGACTCCTCCCCTGAGCAGCGGAGATGGTCCAGCAGACAGTCCCCGGATTCCAGTTCGGCCTCGACCTCGATGTCGGCGTGGCTGCGGAGGATCGTCGCCAGTCCCTGAAGGATCATGGCCTGATCGTCCACCAGCACCACTCGGATCGGCCGGCCCGGCACCGTCGCCGACCCGAGAGGCGGGGGTCCACCCTGAATGGCGTCATTGTTGGGCAGCCACAGCCAGAGCCGCCACCCGTCCACCGTCGGGTGAAAGCCCAGCTCGCCACCGAGCGCCGCTGCGTCACGACCCAGGCTGGTGAGTCCGTACCCACCCACCGCCGCCGCGCTGCCCGAGGGAGCTACGCAACCGTCCGGGCCCGAAGAAGCGGACCGACTGGTCACCTCGACCCGAAGTGCTCCCCTCGTGAGTTCCACGTCGATCCGGACCGCCGTACCCGCCCCGGCGTGCCGCAACGCGTTCGTCAGGCCCTCCTGGACGACGCGGTAGGCACACCGACCGGTGTCCGTGTCGAGCTCCACCACCCGCAGCTGCGGGGCGGGGTCGAGCACGAGTCCGACGTCACCGAACCCGGCCAGCAGCTCATCCCAGTCTCCGGTTCGCTCCGGGACGCCGCCCTCCAGAACCTCGACGGCCGCGTGCACCGCTCCGAGCGCCTCCCGGCTGCTGTCCAGCACCGCCCTCAGACGTCCGGCGAGCCGGGCCCCTGCCGCGGGGAGCAGCGACTCCACCTGGACAACGGTGACGGTCAACGAGCGCGCCAAGATGTCGTGCAGGTCGCGAGCCCCCCGCTCGCGGCGAGCCAGGTCTCGGCGTGCGGTGCGCAACTCGCGCTCACGTGCCTCCCGGGCCGCGGTCGCGACGGCTGCGCGCTCCCGCTCCTGCACGCCCCGCCGGCGCTCCAGCCCGAGACCCCAGACCAGCGCCACCAGCACGAGGACCCGCAGCATGCCGCCAGGCGTGAGGGTCTGCGCCAGCGCCACCGGCAGCAGCAGGGCAGCCAGGGCACACCAGCCCCGACTGGCCCGGGGCTCGACAGCCGCAGCGACGGTGTAGACAGCGATCAGGGCCCCGAGGTAGTCCGGTTCCGGCTGCCCGGGCAGCATGGAGTAGCCGACCACCCCGGCCAGCACGGTGAGCAGAACGGCCGGCGGGGCCACCCGACGGACCGCGATCGGCAGCGTGGAAAGAGCCACCAACACCACGGCAAGGGCGGAAGGGTGCCACGCCAGGACCCAGCCGCCGGGCGAGGTCTGCCAGACCCGGGGCAGCGCCACGCCGAAGAGCGCCATCGCCAGCGCGACATCGAGCAGTAGTCCCCGGAGCGGCAGCGCGCGCCCTCCGGCCAGGAGGGCGGCGCCCGGAAGGGCACGCCTATTCACCCGGTCGGTGCCCGATCCCCGGGGGCGGCCCGGGACAGACCGACGGCTCCAGAGCGAAGGCCGTATGGTCGCGACGTCGCCTCCCCGCCTAGCGTCGTGGCGTCAGCCTGGCATATCGGGCTGATGACGCAACAGGCCCGAAGCGGGCATTCCTCGTGCCCCTCGCTCTCGTTCGCCTGGCCCTGCAGCGGGATCCGACGGCGCTGAAGGAGAGGTCGGCCACCGGCGCCCAGCTCGTCGACCTGTCCGAGGGTGTTGGGTCGCCCACCGCGCTCCGCCGGAAGGTCTAGAACCAAGGTCGTATATCGGCGGACCGACCTCCGATGCCAGCGTCCAGTCAACCCTGTGCCGCTCTGGCCCCGGGGAGCCGAAGGAGGACGCATGACCACCGACCAGACCCCTCCGGGGGCAGAGCCCCCCGCCGATGATGCGCCTGACGTCGTCGTCCCGACGATGGCCCGCACCCGCCACATCCGTCCCCGGGGCGTGCGCGGCGCCCTGCTGCTGCTCCTCGTTCTTGCCGGCAGCCTGCTGGTGGTGCCGCTCGGCGCGGCGCCCGCCAGCGCCAAGCCCGCCTACTGCGACGGCGTCTGGCGCAAGACCGGTCAGTACTCGATCGGCGGCAAGACGTCGCGGTGGATCACGACGGCGTCGAACGGTTGGGACAAGCAGCAGATCCAGTTCCGCGTGACGCACGCCTACCAGTACCGCCGCTATCACTGGAACGGCACGAAGTGCGTGACCCAGAAGAGGTACGACAAGTCAGCGAAGCAGTACCGGACCAAGGGCTGTAAGCCGATCAAGACCTGCGGCAACTCCCCCTGGAAGAGCCAGTCGAAGTGGCGCTGGAGCAAGTGGCGGAAGCACCTCGGCACAAACTACGGCTACGACCCGGCGCGCCAGATCTGGCGCTACGGGTGGTGACCTGCCGGCGCTGAGCCGTACCGGGCGGCGGGCCGCGAGGCGGCCCGCCGCCCTCACGCCCGGTAGTAGCGGTACGGCATCGACCTGGGCCACCCCCACCACGGCTCCCACCTCGACGTCATGCCCACCGTCCCCGACGTCGAGCACGCGCCGACCGGCATCCGGCTCACCGACAACTAGACCCACCGCGGGCCGGTCCAGTATCGAAGCCGACCCGCCCGGCTGATGCGGTGCTGCAATACGGACCATCTCGGCAAAGTAGCTCTGACACAACGCTTTTCGTGATGTGCAGGTTCGCCGGGGGCCGAGCCGATCCGGGAGGTCCTGCTCACGCGATCGCTACCAAACGATCATGAGCGGGGAATGGGCTACGCGCAGTCATGGAGTGCAACCACTGACTCTACCTGCAGCCGCCGCGTCGATACGGTCGCCCTTGTCGACGACGTGGGCG
>CAVVQM010000002.1:0-13986 GCA_963750395.1 uncultured Actinomycetota bacterium
AGGGACGGGGGCGGCTACAGCCGAGACCCGTCCAGCCACATCCAGCCGATGAGTCCCTCGGCGGCGGCCCGTCGGCGGCACAGGGCCAGCCGGCTCGCGTCGGCGTTGACGTCCGCGGTGTTCTCACCGGCCACGGGGACGCCGAGCGGTCGCGCGAGGGAGACGAGGTAGCTCGCCGGGTCGAGCCGCTGGGCGGACGTGCCGGTGCGCGCGCCGTCCAGCCAGGTGGTGTAGGCGACCACGCGGCGCCCGGGGAACTGCGTGGCGTAGGCCGGGATCCGGGCGATCAGGGCGGCGAAGTCGACTCCCTGCACGACCTCGCTGGCCCGCACGCTGGAACCGTCGAGCCCGGCTTTCACCGCGGCGTCGACGTCCCCGGGACGGATGCCGAACGAGGGGTACATCAGCAGGAGGTCGCCGGAGAACACCCGGCCGATCGCGGCGGTCAGGAAGTCCTGGTAGGCGACCATTCCTCGCAAGTAGTTCGCCAGGAACGCGCGGTCATCGTCCGCCGACCGGGGCGAGAGCCCCGGCCGGTACCCGGGGACCGGTGAGGCAGCCTGCGCGGTGGAGCTGAAGGCCCAGAAGCTGTCGTCCGGGTGCGCCGACGTGCCCTTGGGGTATCGCAGTTCGCCGGTCAGCAGGCCGCCCACGCGCACCGCGGCGAACGCGGACCGGCCGAACGCCGCGGCGAGCCGGCCCAGGTAGGCCGCCTGGGCGGCCTGTACCTCGGGGTTGTCGATGGCGGCGGCGGCGTTCTCCCCCGACGTGGTCGGGGCCTGGAACTGCTCGCCGTACTGATTGACGAAACGGGCCCCGGGAAGAGCCAGGACCCAGGCGGGCGCGTAGTGCAGGCCGGGGTCGAGGGTGACGGACAGCCCGGCGGCCCGATAGCTGCGGTATTCGGCCGACAAGGCGTCGATGTAGGCGCGGTCGAGGGCGCCCCCGGCCGTGGGCTGGGCGAGGTCCCATCCGGCTTGCAGGACCACCGTCGTGTATCCCTTCGCCACCAGGTCACGCGGGGCCAGGGACCGCGGGTTGACCAGGCCCACGAACGACCCGGCGGTCGACGTGCCGGAGGGTCCCCCGGGCGACGGCGACGAACCGGGCGGCGACCGGAGCGTCGACGACGCGGACACGGACGGCGCAGGGATCGGCAGGCCGGGGACGCCCGACGGTGGCACCGACGCCGTCCCCGGAGCAACCGGCGTCCGAGCGTTCGGCCTGGGTGCGGAATCCTGGCCGTAGCTCAGCAGTGCCGTCGCCGAGATCGCCGCCACGGTGCACGCAGCCGCGACGGTGAGGGCGGCCCTGCGACGCGACATCGCCGAACGCGGCGCCTCCCCGGTGCCGACCATCCGCCGCCAACCACGAGCGCCGGCCGCCACACCACTCCTCGTCATGCGGGATATGACCACTGTGCGCTCTCGGCCGCGGGCGAGGCGGCAGGACCCCGCCGCAGCCCCCTGAGCACGACCAGGGCCAGCGGAGCGGCGCCCGCCCACCACGTCCACCACAGCCCCGGTGAGACGTGTGATGCGGCCACCCCCAGGCACCCGAGCGCCATCAGCCCCAGGTCGGTCGGGGGGACCAGCGACGCCAGCCCCCGCGCCCCGACGTCCCGGCCCACGCCGATCGCCGTCAGGACGGCGATCGCGACCCCGCACCAGGCGTAGCCGGACAGCGACCACGTTCGCCCAGCCACGATCAGCGCCACCGGCTGGACGGCCGCGATCGGCAGCAACACGGTGAACAGGGTGGGAAACCGCCCGCGGGCCTGCTGCCACGTCGTCAGAACCGTGACGGCACCGATCGTCAGTCCCAGCGTGGCGGTCGCCGGCAGCACCGACGTCAGCGGGTCCGCGGCCCCCGGCGCGAGCAGGCGGGCCATCCACGCGGGCAGCCCTGCCAGCAGCGCGGCCACCGGCACCGCGAAACGCACGAACTGGCGCAGCGCGACGAGCATGCGCCCGCGGGCCAGCTCGTCCGAGGGCGCGCCCGCCAAGCCGGAGTAGTAGCCCATGGCGAGCGCCGCGCTGAGGAACAGCGGCACGCGCCCGAGCAGAGCGGCGACCTGGTACCCGCTCGCGGCCCGGACGTCGAGCGCGGCCAGCCCGATCACCACGGTGTCCACGACGGCGATCAGTGCCAGCAGGGTCTGGGCCCCACCCAGGGTGAGGCTGCGGCGCAGCATCGCCCGCAGCACGCTCGAGGTGGTCCGGCGCAACGGGAACGCCGTTCGGCACATCCACGTCGCCCACGCCAGCAGGACGACGTTGCCGAGGATGAAGCCCATCACCGGTGACACGGGCGAGCGGGCCACCAGCACGACCAGCAGCAGGGCCGTCCCGATCCGTACGGAGGCCTCGACGAGCCGCAACACCGCGATCTGCGCCAGCCGTTCCCACCCTTGCAGCAGGCCGATCGGGGCGGTGATCACAGACAGGGCGAACGCGGCCATCGCGCTGGCCGCGGCCAGCGACCACCCCGACGTGGGGGCGACCACCGCGACGGCGACGACGGCGAAGACCAGGCCCTGCACGATCGAGGCGACGAATCCGAACCCGAGTGCCTCACCCGCCGCGTAACGCCCGGGCCGCGTGGCGATGTGGTGGGCGACGGCCCAGGGAACGGCCGCCATGCAGCCGGTCCCCAGAACCAGCAGCACGCTCTGAACGGACACGTAGCGCACGAAGTCAGAGGGCGCCAGCAACCGGATGAGGACGAGGGAGAACAGGTAGTTCGCCGCGCTCACCACGACGGTCGAGACGGTGAGCAGCGAGGCACCCGCCTGAACCGCCTCACCGTCACCGCGGGCCGGTGCCTGCTCGGCCGGCTCGGCGACTCGATCCGCGCTCACGGCCCCGCCCCGCTCAGCGTTCTCACGTCGTAGAGCGCCAGATCGTTGCCGGTACGGCTGACCGAGCGGTACACGAGGTGACCGCGCGCCCTGATCAGCTGGGCGAACTCGAGTCGCGCCACACCGTATCCCTGGCTCGCCAGGGACTCGGACAGCAGCATGTAGTGGACGTCGTTGGCGCGCAGGGCCGGCACGTCGGTCCACTGTCCCAGGTCGTATCCCTCGATGAGGAACTGCGAGGTGTCCTCGGTGACGGAGATCGTGCTGTTCGCCGGCACATGCCCCGGCAGCCAGGCCAGCAGCTGGACGTACCGATCGTCCCGCTGCGAGCGGACCGCGACATAGATGTTGGCCTGCAGCCCCACCAGGGCGACCAGGACGACCCCGGCCACCGCGCCACGCCACCCGTTCGCCATGGACAGCTTGGCCAGTGCCACCGCGACCATCACCACGCACGGCGCCAAGGGGATGTAGAACATCTGCTCCTCGAGCGAGCCGAACCCGATCGCGTAGGCCAGGTAGGCGCAGGCGGCGACCGCCCAGGCGACGAAGACGATCCGCGGATCGGGCGGATCGCGTCGGCCTTGGCGCCAGATGCGCAGCATCGTGCCGACCGCCGCTCCCGCCGCGATCAGGCCCCCCAACCCGAGGAGCATGTACGTCACGCCGTACTGATCCACCAACGCGACGACGCGCTCGGTGAGCGAAACGGTCGTTCCCTCGGCCTTGAACCCGGTCGTCTGCTTGGCCCCGAGCAGTCGCTGCAGACCGTCGAACCTGGCATCGGCCCATGCCGCGGCCCCCACTCGGGCGATAACGGCGACGTTGACGCCGAGATAGCCCAGGAGCGTCGTGGCCAGGGCGACACCTGCGTGACGGCGGGGCATCGCGGCGGGAAAGAGCCACAACAGCGCGAGCATCGCCGTGACGACGAGCCCGAAGGTCTCCTTGGTCGCGAAGGTCGCCGCGCCGGCCGCGCCGGCGGCGATGGTCCACCGCCACGAGGAGCGCAGGATCGCCGCACCGCCGCCGTGCTCGCGCACTCGACTGGCTCGCGACGCCATCACGCAGCTGAGAATGCACGCCGCCGCGAACGCCTGGGCGATCGGTTCGAGCATGAGCCGACCGTCGAAGAACAGCTGGAAGGGATCCATGATCAGCAGAGCGCCCGCGATGACGGCCACGCGACGCATCCCCGCGGCCCAGCAGGCGCCGAAGAGCAGGCCGATGACCGCGGCTCCGAACACGACGCTGACCGGGCGCAGCGCCAGCACCAGCTCGGCCCGGGGGGCGGGGCCATGCACCCAGGCCCCCGCGCCCATGATGAGGAAGCCCAACGGGGGGTGCAGGATGAACGGCTCGCCGTACAGGGAGACGCTGTGGTCCTGGGCCACGCTGCGGGCGATCTCGGCGTAGGTCGCCTCATCGATGAAGATGTCATAGACCGTTGACATCCTCGGCAGTCGCACCAGCAGTGCCGCGGCGAAGGCGAGTAGTCCGAGCGCAAGCCAGGACCCCTCGAACCAGTAGCGGGCACCCAGCGCGGAGTGCCTGGCCGGGGCCGAGTCGGGCTGAGATGTCTCAGGGGGTTTGCGATGCCGCGGCCTTGGCGGGGTGCCGGGCGACCTCACGCTGTGCGGCGCGTAATCAACCATTACCCGTGGCCGACGGCACCGGCAGGCGAAGCAGGTCGGAGGTCCTCGCCACGGAGATCTTCACCGGCTGCCGGCGATCGTCGACGCTCAGCCGCTGCAGCACCGACCGCACGCTCTGCGTGTCGGTTCCACGACAGAGCACGGTCACGATGCCGTCGCCCTGCACCCATGTGTCGCTGGAGCGCAGCTCGGACTCCCAGCCGAGGCGGAGCGCGTGGGCGGGAAAGGTCACCACGGTGGCCAGATCAGAAGGAGTGCGGCGATCGTCGGCTCCGCGGGAGAGCCGGGCCCGCTCCTCGGCCAGGGCCTGGCGCATCCGATCGGTCATCGCGGCCCAGGTGAAGCGTCCGGCCCACTGCCGCGCGTGCTGGGCGAGCTGGCGGGCCCGGCCCAGGTCGGTGAGCTCGGTGAGAGCGTCCGCGATCGCGACGCCCAAATCCTGGTCGTCGTCGATGAGCCAACCGGTCTCCCCCGCGACGATGGAGTCACGCAGACCCGGGCGCCGGAACGCCAGGGCGGGTACGCCGAGGGCGTTGGCCTCCACGACGGACAGGCCCCAACCCTCCCCCTGGGAGGTGTTGACCGTCATCCAGGCCGTGGCCATGGCGCGGTCGCGCTCCTCATCCCCAAGATCGTTGCGGAACGTGATGCGATGTGCGCAGGGGCTCGCGGCGGCCAGCGCCCGCAGGCGTTCGTCGTCGACACCGCGACCGATGATCGTCAAGGTGGCGTCAGGGTGGCGCCGCAGGACCGTGCTGAACGCCTCCAGCACCAGTTCGGTTCGCTTGTGCGGGACCAGTCGGCCCACGCAGACGATCGAGGGGTGCGTCGTCCGGTCCGCCACGGTGGTGCGGACGATCTCGGTGACCGACCAGCCCGGCGGTGCCACCCACAGCTGGCCTCGCAGGCCGAGCTCCTGACGAGCGCCGGCGCGCGTGCTCGGCGAGACCGAGACGACGGCGCGGTAGCCGTAGACCACGCGCGAGACACTGCTCTCCAGCCAGCGGCCGATCAGCGCCACCGGGGCCGGGAAGTACTTGGCGAACTGCTCCTGGTGGATGTGGTGCAGCAACATGACCACGGGAGTGCGCCGGCGCACGGCCAGCGGCGTGAAGAACGGGATGCCGTTCTGGGAGTCGATCACCGCGTCGACGTGCCGTCGGTGCAGCAGCAACCACAGCAACGCCCGCGCGTAGACCGTCAACCTGCCGCCGGCCCGCACGATGCGGTAGCCGTCCTGGAGCTGATGTGCCGGCCGCCCGGCGACGGCGGCGCACAGCAGGACGACGTCCTCGCCCGTCGCGGCCAGCCGGCGGGCGAGTTCCTGGCAGACGACCTCGGCTCCCCCTGCCTCGGGGTGGTCGAGATCGCGCCAGTTCGTGATCACTAGCACGGTGGTACCTCCAGGTGGCGACAGGTGATCTGCCGCGGGACGAGTCTGGTCGTTCAATCCCGGCCGGTCTGCGGCCCGGGCGAGTCCGAACCGGGCTCACGCAGGATCTGGCGCATCCGGCAGAGATCGGTGAAGGCCTGAGCGCCGTCGCGCAGGAGGCGGAAACTGGAGCCGGCGCTGTCCGACCAGGTCACCGGCACCTCCATGATGCGCAGCCCGGCGGCCTTGGAGCGCGCCAGCACTTCGACGTCGAAGGCGAACCCGCCCAGCCGGATCGCGTCGAAGACAGGCTTGGCGACCTCGGTGCGGAACAGCTTCATCCCGCATTGCGTGTCACTCATCCGGCCGACGACGGTCGAGGCGCCCAGGTTGAACAGCCGGCTGCCCATGCGGCGCACGACCGGCTGCGGCACGAGGTACGCCGCTCCGACCGCACGTCGGGAGCCGACCACGACGTCCCAGCCGGACATCAGGATCGCCATGCCGGTGACCAGGGCCTCCGGCGGCGTCGACAGATCGGCATCCATGTACCCGACGAACGGGGCGGTGGCCAGAGCCACTCCGGCCTTGACGGCCTCGCCCTTGCCCTTGGCCCGACAGCTGATCACCCGGACCGCCACGCCGTGCTTCTTCGCCCGGTCGACGACCTCCACGGTGCGGTCGGTGCTGCCGTTGTCGACGACCATCACGCGCACGTCGAAGGGCGACGCCTCGATCTGTGCGGTGAGCCGGTCCAGCGTGGCGCCGATGCGCTCGCCCTCGTTGAGAGCCGGCACCATGAGATCGAGGTCGGCCCCGCTCTGGACGCACCGCGACGTTCGGTCGGCGTAGTGCTCCAGCAGACGCGACAGGTCGGACGGCCTGTGACGCTCCACCCGCAGGGACAGTCCCTCTCGCCGAGGCTCAACAGTCACCGCACAGAGCTCCCTTCCCCAGGAGCCGACACCGGGAGCCGGCACCAGGAGCCACGTCTTCTCCGCCCCAGACCAGCCATTCCTCCGGCCGCGGCCCAGTCAACGACTGCCGTCACTGGTCCTCTCAGATCATCATGGTGCAGCTCACGTCGGGAAGCCGCCGACCGTCCATGGCGGGCCGGCCCCACCGACGATGAGTCGGCATGAATGCCCGGACATCTTTGGCCTTGGCAAATACGACTCGACTCAATGTCCGAGTCAACCATCAAGGGGTCGCCCGCGCTGGTGATTTCCCAGATTCTTGCGGCGTGGATCCCGCCGAAGAATCGCGCCCACCGTGACGTCCCCGCCCTAGTGTAGTCACCTTTACTCCGTGCGATCTTCTGAGTGTTAAATGGTCGCTTATTAACCGTAAAATAATCGCTGCTTTCTTGAACCTTCGAGCATTCTTGGACGCCGGGGCGGGCGACCTCGGCGGTGAGCTACCGTCGCTGGAGCATGGACACGGCTGCCTGGGCGCGAGCGTCAATTCTCACCGACGCGCTGACGCGTCGATTCTCACGGAGAGGTGCTGCGATGAGGCGATCCCTTCGCATCCTGCACCTGGCCTATCAGGACCACCGGCAACCCGGGTCGGGAGGCGGTGCGGTGCGGACCCACGAGATCAACCGCAGACTGGCCCAGCGGCACGAGGTCACCGTGGTCACCGCAGGCTGGCCAGGGGCGCGCGCGCGAGTGGAGGACGGCGTCCGCTACCGGCACGTGGGCCACGGCCGCACCCGGCTGCGCGCCCTGCCCTACTTCGCGAGCATCCCCTGGCAGGCGGCACGGGCGTCGGCGGATATCGTCGTCGACGACTTCGGTGCTCCGATCGGCAGCGTCGGCCCCTCCCGGTTCACGCCGGTTCCGGTGGTCGCGATGGTGCAGTGGCTGTTCGCCCGCGAGCTGAGTCGCAAGTACCGGCTCCCTCTGGGATGGGCCGAGGACTGGGGTCTACGAGCCCACCAGGACTTCATCTGCGTGTCCCGGGGGCTGGGCGACATCGTCGGTGCCCGTCGCCCCGGGGCGCGCGTCCACGTGGTGCCCAACGGTGTCGAGTCCGTCGCGTTCGAGGTCCCCGGCGACCCGCGACGTTTCACCGACCCGACCGCCCCGGTGGTCTATCTGGGCCGGCTGGACATCGGCCAGAAGGGGCTCGACATCCTGCTGCGGGCGCTGGCCATGCTGCCCGACGACGTCCGGCTGGTCATCGCCGGAGACGGGCCCGATGAGGAGCGACTACGGGCGCAAGCCATCACCGAGCAGGTCGGCGGGCGGATCGAGTGGGCGGGCCGGGTCTCGGGCCGGAGCAAGTACGAACTCCTCGCCACAGCGGGCATGCTGGTCGTTCCTTCCCGCTACGAGACCTTCGGCATGGTCGCCGCCGAGGGCCTCGCAGCGGGTGCCCCGGTGATCGCCACCGATATCGACTGCCTGCGCGACGTCGTGCCCGACGGGACCGGCAGGCTGGTCCCCGCGGGGGACGCATCGGCACTCGCCCGCGAGATCGCCTTCCTGCGCGCCCATCCCGACGTCGCCGATTCGTTGAGCCGGAACGGGCGAGCCGCGGCGCGCCAGTACGACTGGGACGACCTCGCGCCGGCCCAGGAGGCGGTCTACGAGGAGGTGGTGACTCGGGCACTCGCCCGAGCCTCGACGTGACCGGGCGCCGGCCGCTCGGCCACCTCAGCCCCGAGGACTCCAGGTGGGACTGACGCGGTACACGGTCACCCCACGCTCGAGGCCGTCGCCGAAGCGAGCCACCGCGATACCTCGCTCCTGCGCGGCGATCGCGGTGGGGTACTGCGTCTTGCCGGTCTCGGAGACGAAGTAGTAGTCGGGCAGCACCAGGTAATCGATCCGCCGAAGCTCGGCGTTCACCGCGGGGTCGCTGTCGAGCTTGTAGACCATGATCACGTTCTTCGGCTCGAAGCCGTACTTGTGAACCAGGTCGGTCCACAGGGCATCGTGGACGACCACCACGCTGTCGCGCGGCACATGCGCGCCGACCCAGGCATCGGCCTGGGCGAGGGGCGTCTGATCACGTACGGTCATCATCCGCCGGTCGGACGAGAACCACGGACGGGCCACCACCGCAAGCAGTGCCGCCAGCAGGATCATGCCCGTGAGCCGGCGCAACGGCTCCGATCGGATCCAGCGGCGGGTCGCGTGGCTCGCCACCGCGCACACGAACAGCGCGGCCCACGGCATCAGGTTGATGACGTGCATGTAGGGCACGTAGCCACCGGTGAACAGGACGACGGATTGCAGCGAGAAGGCCAGCACGGCCGGGCGGAGGACAGGCAGCGCTGCGGCCAGCACCGCGGCGACCGTCCCGCCCAGCAGCAGCCACATGTCATGGGACATCCACTGACCGAACAACTGCCGCGTCGCGCTGGAGGGGTCCAAGGAGCGAACCACTCGGCGTCCGCTCGTGCAGTTGCCAGATCGCCGTTCCGAGCAGACTGTTGTGGTTCGGGCCGGGCAGCAGTTCGCCTTTGACGATGGCCATCGCGGGATAGAGCAGGATCAGGGATCCGCCCGCAGCCGCCACCACGATGGCCTTGGCGCGGGTGGACCGATGGCTGTTCTGCCACAGTGCGTAGATCAGGGCCGGCAGCGCGATCAGAACCGTCTCCTTGGTCAGCACTGCGACCGAGAAGGCCGTCGTCGCTCCGGCGACCGATGCCAGGTGTCCGCGTCGGTCGGCGGCGAAGTAGAACGCGAGCAGCAGCCACGGCATGGCGAGGTTGTCGAGATAGGTGATCCGCGAGAAGTGCAGGACGAGCGGGCACAGCCCGAACAGGAGCACCGCGACGGCCGAGGCCGTGCGGCCGAGTGCGTACCGACGGGCCAGGGCGTAAAGTACGCCTGCGGCAGCGAGTTTCGCGAGCAGCATGCACTCGTTGCCGAAGCCGATGGCGGTGCTGTGCCGACCGAAGCCATTGGTGAGCATCGACCACACCGCGAGTTGGACCCACCCGAGCGGTGCGTGGTCGTAGAAATAGGAGTACGGGCTGAGCTGGCCCCAGTACTGAACCGACCATGCCTGGGACAGGTACGTGCCAGGATCGTCAACCCAGTCCGGGTAGGTCCTCATCCCCGTGGCGTGCACGGCACCGACCACGAGCAGCAGGCACGCGACGACCAGCAGATCGATCCGCCGCCCGCTCGACCGACGCCTGCGCCGCGCGGTCGGGGGACGGGCGGGGCGAGCAGGATGGCGCGCGGGGGGCTGATCCCGGCCGGGGGCGACCGTGAGCATCAACGGGCAATCCGGGTGGTGACGTCCTCGCCGAGATGGGCACCGGAGTGGTCGGTCTTGACCCAGTTCGTGATCCCCGCCAGAGAGCGGTAGATGGCGCCGATCGCGGAGAGCGCCAGCACCACCTGGAAGAGGTACCCGCCCAGAGCGACACCGAGGTAATCCAGCACGCCCACGCGGTTGCCACGGTCCTGGCTGTGCCGTGCCCGCCGTGAGACGACCGGGTCGTAGGCGTCGCCGAAGTCGTGCAGCATCAGCAGGTCGAACACGGTGGTCCAGATCGCGATCAGCAACGGGACCAGCGAGAGCAGGACCACGGGAGCCGGCGCCTTGAAGTACAGGGCGAAGGCCAGGCCGAAGGGAGCGAAGGCTCCGGCGAAGGCCTGGAAGAACTGGAAGCCCAGTACGTATACGGCGATCAGCCTCTGGCGGAACGTGGGCAGCTCGCGCCAGGCTCCCTCGAAGAAGACCTGGATGAACCCCTGCATCCACCGGACGCGCTGGCGGACGAATCTGGGCAGGGTCGCCGGCGTCTCCTCGAGCGTGGCCATCTGCGGCAGGGAGAAGACCTCGACCGAATAGCCCATGACACTGGCCAGGATGCCGATCTTGCAGTCCTCGGTCAGGCACTCCTCGTCCCAGTACGACCCCGTGCGCTCGTGCAACGACTCGATGAACGGCCGGGTGAAGAAGACCGTGTTGCCGCCCAGCGGCATCACCTTGACGGAGGCCTGCATCTTGAGCCGGGAGGAGAACCATTTGAAGTACTCCAGGCAGTTCGCCGCCCGCCACCATCCGGAGGTGAGGTGCTGGACGCCGCGCCTGAACCGCCCGGTGCGGTCGAGCCGCAGGACCGCCTGCGGCACGGTCACCGTCGAGGGGTCCCCCCCACGCAATCGGACGCCGAGGCGCAGCAGGCCGCGGACGAGGGCCACCAGGTAGCCGTCGGGCACGTGATGTCCCGAGGCGCGCACGCCGTAGTTGACCAGTTGAACGGCGCCCTGCACGACGCCCGGGTTGCGGTGGCGGACCAGATGGTCGACCGTGCTCAGCAGGTCGACATGGAAGCGATCCTCGGCATCCGCGATCCCGATCACGTCCCACGGCTCACCGCTGGCCTGCAACACCCGCATGGCCTCGTTCAGACCGATCGGCTTGCTGGAGATGGGATTGTCCGGGTAGGCCACCACCCGAACGATGTGCGGATAGCGCGCGGCGTAGTCGCGGGCTATGGCCAGCGTCTCGAAGTCGTCCCGGTGGTCGACGATCACCCAGACCATGTAGTTCCGGTGGTTCAGCGAGACCATCCGCTCCAGGGTCGCGCCGAGCACGCTCTCCTCCTTGCGGGCGGCCAGGAACACCACGACTCGCAGTGAGTCGGCGTCGGGCACGATCTGCGCGTCGGCGCTGATGGCCTCGGGAGTCCGCCAGGCGTAGAGCTGGAAGCTGAGCGTGGTCACCGAGAGCACGACCATGAAGATCGACACGGCCGTGATGAGCTGGATCGGGAAGGCGAGGCTGACCAGCACCAGCGCCAGCAGAGCAGCCAGCATCACCGCCACCGAACGAGGGCGGCTCCTGGCGCTGGCGTCGCGTCGGGCGACCCGGTGCGACCAGGTGCGGTCGACCAAGAAGTTGCCGATGGCCGTGACCGCCAGCACGAACCAGTAGCCGATGTGGTGGCCCATCAGCGGCGCGACGGCGGCGAAGAGCGCCACCGACAGCACCGTGACACCGATCCGCCCGCTCTGGTAGCGCGCCCAGCGGGCTCGAAGCCCCAGCCCCATGCTGGGGCGGTTGCGATACGTCACCCGGTCGTTGCCCAGAAAGCTGAGCTGGAGCGTGATCACGGCCTGGACCGCCTCGGCCACGGTGGCCGAGACGTTCATCCGGGTGAGCTGAACCAGGATCGCGTACCCGATCAGGGCGACCACACCGCCCACGGCGAGGAAGGAGAACGCCTCGGTCGCTCGGCGCTGGGGTCGCTCGCCCGGGGAATTCCTGACGACCGGTGGGAACGGGTCGGTCCAATCGATGAATGTCTGTTCGGCCGAGACGGTCACGGGCCCTGCACCTCCGGAGTGCGCCGGGTCGTCGTGGTGGGCTTCATCGGGCCCTCGGCAACGTCGACATCGCAGGCAGGTCCGCCTTCTGCGCGGCGGAGACCCAGGGTGCAGAGCTGATCAGCTGCCGTGCCTGACGCGGCGAGAACAGACCCGGATAGGCCGTCTCGTCACCGCAGCCCTCCCAGTTGCCGTCGGACTCACCGGGGTTCTTGATCCAGAGTTGGGCCACGTTGTGGCCGACGGGTTCGGTGCTCGGGCGCGTCCCGAGTCCCTGGACCGGCGGGTTGCACCAGACCACGTTCCCCGACTCGTCCATGACCTGGCCCTGACCGTTGCGCGATGTGTCGACGATGAAGCCGCGACCTCCGACCAGGGGCGAGAGTTCTTCGCCGTAGGCCTGGGCCTGCGCGAGGGCGGCCCGCGACGCGACGTTCACGGAGAAGCCGTCGGCCTGCGTGATCCCGGAGTCGATCAGCCGCTGCGCGATCTCTCCGCTGTGACGCCAGCCGCTGTGCCCGGCGTCGATGAAGACATGCTGCTTGGCCTGGGTGAGGATGTCGGTCGCCTCGGCCAAGGATCGGCCGCGTTCTGCCGAGAAGCAGTCCGCTGGGACGGCGTCCGGTTCCAGGATCACGACGGCCTGGGTACCGGCCAGCGCACGCGCCATGCCGACGATGAAGTCGCGATAGGCCTCGGGCGTTGCGGCACCCTCCTTGCCCCCCGCGCAGCCTCGATCGGGGATGTTGTACGCCACGGCAACGAGCACAGACCCGGCGGCTTGAGCCCGCTTGGCGGCGCGGGTCAGCGAGGGCAGGTCGGAGGTCGAGTTCACCCAGCGCGCCTGCGGCGTCCGCAGGATCGGAGCCAGCCACGCGGTCGAACGGTTCTCCTTGGCCCAGGTGGCGGCCTGTAGGTCGTCCGAGGCATACAGCGTACGGCCGGACAGGAACGGCGCCACGGTGCGGTAGGCAGGCCCCACGCGCTGCGTACCTTCCGGGTCGGCAGACGACGCCACGTTGCCCATGGCGTGCGCCATGACCAGAAGCGAGGATGCGGCAAGCCCGCCGGTGACGATCAACCCACGACGAATCAGGGGTCGGGTGACCCTCATGGCGAACCGACCGTCCCGCCGTCCCGCGCAGGCGAGAGCAGAATCTCCAGTCGGCGCAGCAGCGCGGTGATGGTGTGTTCCTCGTTGAACGAAGGCATGACGATGCTCGTGTTCGAACGCACGCGATTAGCCCCTCGACAATGGCGAATTCATGATGGCGTCATGTTGTTCACGGCCGGGTCATAGCCCCGGTGGTCACCGGGCTCGCTTCCCCCGACAATTCCGCGACAAATTCACGGACATCGATTACTGCATCCCTGAGCCTCGATCGACGCTGGCAGCTGATGCCAGGAACCCCCCTTTCGGTGTGCACTCCACGCGAAATGCGCCGCCATTCGCGACACCAACGATCATGACTGGGCCTATGAGCCCATAGAAGCACAGACCGTCTGCCGCCACCGCCCAACACAAATGTCGAGATCCACCCGACCCCACGGAGAATCCGACACTTTTAGCTACGAAGGATGAACACTGAGTGAGGTTTCGCGGCCCATTCTTAAGGCGTGGCTAAGGGCGACCACGAAGATCGTCAAGAGGCGGGCGACGACCCTGTCGTGGGCAGCGACGTGAATCACGTCGTAGGCATTGTGATGCGTGTCACAGTCACTGGGCACCCGGGTCCACGACCCCTTGAGCCCGCGCCGGGGTCCCGCCGTACACCCATCACCGCGCTGACCAGGACG
>CAVVQM010000003.1:0-14464 GCA_963750395.1 uncultured Actinomycetota bacterium
GTCATGGACCGGCACCGCCCCCATGTCGCGTGCGGCAGTGGTGCACCGGCCACCGCATTTTCGTTGGCACGGGCGGCGTCAGTGGCGCCGGACACCGCGATGCCGCAGTCGGCCTTCTTCAACGCGGGGGCGTCTTTGACCCCGTCTCCGGTCATCCCGACGATGTGGCCGCGCGCCTGCAGGACCTCCACGATGTGGAACTTGTGCTCGGGGAACACCTGGCCGCGTTCACCCGCAACGGGATCCCGATCGAGCGTTGGGTATCCGGGCCACCTGAGAACCCGGCGGTGACCTCCGGCCCGGTGGGCGTCGAGCTGACAGGAATCTTCGTGGACGCCATCTGCGCCACGGGGGTCGACCCAGACTGCCCTACGGCGTACCGGGATGGGTTCGCGCTCAACCTTCGTGGTGACCAATGGGCCAGCGGGCCCCTCGAACCCGCGCCGTGACCCTCCTCGACGGGACAACCGCCCTGGCTTGGCTCGAGACGCCGACCGGAGGTGCCCACCCCCTGATAAACGCTGTGGTGCAAGGATTCCCGCCGGGTCAGCCCGCCTACGTCTCGGCAATCGTGGGTGGGCTGTCCGATCTCGGTTCCCAGCCGCCGCCGGCATCCGGGCGTGTGGGTGTCTTCTCCCCGTGGCTTTGCGAACCACCAGGGCTAACCTGATTGGCGGGCCGACCCCGTCGCTTCACGGCGACACCAGACCCGGGGAGGGCGAGATGACCGCACCGTGGTTGGCCGTGGTCGGCTTGGGCACGCTCGGGGGCGAGTTGTTGGCCGACGGTGACGCACTGGCTCCGGGAGTGCACCTGCTGTGGGCGCTGAACGATCAACTCGGCTTTCCCCTCGACGGTTACGACGTCTGGCGCCGGCGGCACCGGCCCCCGGAGTGGGCCTGCCTCGGCTTCGACGAGGCGGACGCGCCGCCCCCGGGCACCGTGTCGTGGAGCTGGCTGCACTACCGGCTCACTGCCGATCCCGGTCCGGTCGAGTGGGTCGAGTTCGCCTGCGGCAAGCAGCCCGGGCTGAGCCTTCCCGGCGCGCAGACCTTTCAGGTGACGCCCCCGATGAGGGTCGCCGCCGCCCGGGGATCGGGCACACGCGAGGCCCCGGTGGTCGAGGTCCTCGGGCCCGCCGGGAAGGTCATTGTGCGGGGACGGGCCCGTACCACGACGGGCGGTGGCTGGGCCTTCGAGATCTGGGCCGAGGGGATGCGGGCGATCCGGTTGACCGGTGAGGACCTGAGCGTGTGCCTGCTCTGCTTCGGCATCCCGAACGAGGACGCCGGGTGGGATCGGCTCACCCCACGTCATCTGCTGCTCCCGGTGGTCCGGCCGGAGTCCGCCAACTCGACCCTGAACCTTCACGGCTCCGGGGCCACCCGGGCGTCGGCGTTCAGGCGTCTGTCCGACACACTGCCCGACGCCGTTCGGGGCCGGTTGGCCGACGACTTCGCCGAGGCGGTTCGCCCGGCCGTGGAGCAGATGCTTCGTGACGGGCGTGACGCCGCCCTACCGGCGACTCCCGACCAAGCCGGCGGGTCCCGCACCCCGCCCACACTGGGCATGGCGACAGCATCCCTGGTCGCGCTCACCGCCCTCGACCCCGACGTCTCCCGGATGCTCGGGCTGTACTGGCACGACCCGATCGCGGACGGCGAGTGGGACTACAAGGTCGTCGCTCATCACGGCCCGGCCGGCTACCCCTCGACGATCACGGACGTCGCCGGTCTCGACCAGGGGCCGCTGGCCGAGGACACGCTGACCGCCGGCGAGGTGACGTTCGTCGGCACCGCCGGACTGGAGGTGGTGGTGGCCGGCGCTCCCTGGTCGGGCAGCCCCGCGCTGCGACTGGCCTCATCGCGGGTGGGCACCGAGGTGGGCCTGCGCTGGTCCACCCGGGTAGGTGCCGTCGCGCTGCGCGTGGCCGGTGCCCCGACCTCGACGTTCCGGGCCTGGCGGGCCGGCCACGTGGTGGACACGACACCCGGACAGGTGGGTGTCGTCTCGCTCGCGCACGCCGGCGGCATCGACGCGGTGACCTGGACCGGCGGTCCCGTGGACCTGGTCGACGTCGAACGGTTCGAGGAAGCCGGCCCCGTCGGCGACCAGGCCGCGTTCGCCTGGAACCTGTCTCCGGGGCGGCCCCCGCCCGTGTACGGACTCACCGTGACCGACCTCGCCGCCGACACCGAGCCGACCCGGCCCGCACCCGACGGCAGCCCGTCCCGCGACGTCGGGGTGGTCGGTCTGAGCTGGGACGCCCAGGGCCCGAACGCCGTCGGCCAACCGGTGCTGGTTCAGGTGGCCCGGTCGCTGCGCGGCGACGGCGAGGGCCCGGCACCGCAGGGGATCTTCCATCTGCGCACCCAGGGGCGGCCGGCCGCGGCCTCGGTTCGGCCCGCGGCGCCGCACGAGTCGACTTGGCCGGGTCCCGCCGTCCCGCGCCGCTGGATCGAGCGGGAGCAGCCGACGGGTTGGTCGGCCTGGCGGGTCCGGGCCGTGGACGCCTTCGGGCGGCTCGGCGAGTGGAGCCCCGAGCGACTGGTCGACGTCCGACCGGTTCGTGTGCCGCCACCGCCCACGGACGTCACCGCGCGCTACGTCGACCCGGCCGATCCCTACCTGTCCGACGCGGATCGCGACCTGGCCGTCGACGGCGCGGGGCTGCTGGTGGAGTGGACCTGGCCGGCCGGGCGCCGGATGCAGGCACCGTCGGTGGAACCCGCCGGGGAGTTCCGGGTCTACGTGCGCCGGGGCGACCCGAACCTGCTGAGCGGGACCGTGACCGCGGTGACGCCCGAGCGGGCTCGGAGTCGGCTGCACACCCACCTGACCTGGAGGGGTGACTCCGACGCCTTGGCAGGCGCGCTGCTACGACTCGCAGGTGCGACCTTCGAGGTGTTCGCCAACGGGTCGGGGGAGAACACCTGGGTAGAGGTCGAACACCGCACGGCCCCACTGCAAAGGCCGGGAACCGGACCGTTCACGGTTCGGCTGGCACCTGCAGACCGCGCCTGGACCGACCTGACCCGGACGCATCCCTATGACCGGCGGGCGCATGCCGAACCCGTCGGGTCGCTGCCGGCCCTCACCTCCACGATCGTTTCCGTTTCTCCAGACGGCGAGGGCGCCGAGGTGGGGCTGACAGATCCTCTGGGCGGGGCCACCGACGACATCCTTCCCGGGCTGTTGGTCTGCGCCGGTGTCGCCTACCCGGTGCTGGGCCCCATGCCCGCGCCGGACACCGTGCGCGTGGCCGCGGTGGACCAGCCGGACGGCGCCGCTCTGCTGCCCACGGTCGGCGCCCGCTGCACGGTCTGGACCGGGCGGCGCTACCGCGCCTGGCTTCCCGGAGCGCGGTTGGAGCCACAGGACGACGAACCGCTCGCGCTCGCGCTGGTCGCCGTGACCACCGCGGACGGCGACGCCGCGGTGACCGACGACCCCGTCTGGAGCCGGCCCGGTCGGGGCGCTCTGGGCGAGCGGCCGGGCCTCGAGGGCCCCATCGGCGGTGTCGTCCGGGTCTCGGTGCCGAGGCGCACACCGCCGCCCCCGGTCGTGGTGGTCCGGCCACCGGAGCAGGACGGAGACATTCCCGCCGTCCCCACCGATCCGGCCGACTGGTACGGCCGTGCCCACGTCTCGATCGCCTTCGACCCCGTCGCCGGGGCGGCCGGGTACCGAGTGCTGCGGGTGAGCACGGCCGCGCTCCTCGACCACGACCGCGGCCTGCGACGCACGACAAGCCTGCCGTACATCGACGGTCCGTTCACCGACGGCGGAGCATCACTCGTCTGGCTCGCCGAGCACTACCCGGACCTGGACGTCGAGGACCTGACCGCCGATCCGGCCACGCTGGAGGACCCGGCCGTGGTCGAGTCGGCCTGGCGTGACTGGGCGGCCTGGTACTACCCGTCGCTGCTCAACCGCGAGGTGATGGACCTGGCCGACCTCGACACGCATCAGGTGCCGTTCCTTCCCGCGCACGCCGGAACCGTTGCGGTGCCGCCCTTCCGGGACACGGTGGACGGGCGCGGCCTGGGCCGATTCGCCTATCGGGTGCGCACCGTCGACGCCTCGGGCAACGTCGGTGACTGGAGCCGTACCCTCCCGCTGGTGGCCGTCCGCGACACCACGCCGCCCGCGATGCCGGTACTGTCCTGCGCGCTCGGGGACGAGAACGCTGTCGTGATCACCTGGCCGGTGGGCGCCGAACCAGACCTGGCCGGCTACCGGATCTGGCGGGCCGCCACCCGACAGGTGCTGGACGACGTCCGGCGGCTCCTCCCGCATGCCGAGATCGTCGCCGCCGCAGGGGAACCCACGCAGGTCTGGCGGGACGAGAATCTCACCGCCCTTGCCACCTGGTTCTACCGGGTGGCGGCCGTCGACGACGCGGGCAACGTCTCGCCGCCCACCCAGGTGGTGGCTGCGCGCGCGATCGACACCTACCCGCCAGAGCCGCCGCGGTGGATCCGCGCGGAGCGAGATTCCGCGGACCCGGCGGTCGTCCACCTGGTCTGGACCGTGGCCGAGGACGGGGTGGTCTGCATGGTCGAGCGCAGGCTTCCTGGGGAACGGATCTTCACCGCCAGCACCGGATGGCTTCCTCCCACCCGAGGTGCCCGGTCATTCGCCTGGCAGGACCCGGTGGCCGGCCCCTCGACCGAGGCGACCTACCGGATCCGGGCTCGTGACGCCGCGGGCAACGAGCAGCGGATGGCCTGGAACCCCGTCACCGTCACGGCGATGGAGGGGCTTCGATGATCAGTTCCTCGGGGCTCGTCGTCCCCGTCGTGGTACCGCAGACCGCGGGGAGCGGCGGCTACGGCCCGGTGCAGGACTTCGTCACGACGACGTCCTCGACCGAACCACTGGTCCCGCTGGGCGTGGATGTGGTGGTCGGGTCCGGGATGCTTCAGGAGTCCCCGGACGGCGCGATTCTGCCGCTGCACACACTGCTGGCCCCGCACCGTGCCATCGCGACGTTCCTGCCGGCGGGTGCCACTCTCGAGCGGGAGGCCTGGGGGGCGCCGGTCGGCCCGTTCCCGCGCGACGCCTGGGTGATCGATCCGGGGGTCGACTTCGGCTGGCTCACGTCGCTGCTGCCCGACGGTGTCCCGGCGCCCGCGGTCTGGATCCTGCACGGCGTCGACCGGGGGTCACTGGCGGATCCCGTCGGTCTCCTGAACGCGTGGCTGGCGGGCGAGGCGCCTGGCGTGCAGCCGCAGCCCCAGGCGTGCCACGAGGTTACGGATCCCGCTGACCGGGGGCCCACGCCCGAGGAGACCTGGCGGACCCGGATGCTTGCCGGCACCTGGTCCGAGCTGGTGACCGCCGAGACCCTGCTCGGCAACGTCTCGGTCCACGACGAGAACCTGCGACTGACGATCGCCGTCTTCGGCCCGGACGGTCTCGAGCTGCCCGCGGCGGCGCTGCTCGAGGCGATCGGGCAGGTGGATCCCACGGTGATGGGGCCGCATCCGGTCGTGCAGTCGGCCGGCTCGCTGTCGGCGACGGTCCCCGTGCGGATGTACCTGCGCTTCGACACCTGGGACGTCGACGCGACGAGTGCTGACGACCGCAAGGGCGGCGAGCTGGTGCTGCAGCCGGACGTCGTGCGGGTCGTGGACGACGTGACAGGAGCCGAGATCCCAGGGTCGACGTGGACCTGGGTGGACCCTCACGGCATCCTCGAGATCGGCCGGGACGTCGTCCCGGTCGCGGCGTTCCACGTCGAGGCCGAATTCGCCGAGGGCCTGCAGATCCGGCTCGAGCGCGGCACCGAACAGTGGTGGCCCGCGGCGTCCACGGACCGGCTGGTCTGGTCGACCGCCGGGTGGACCGCCCGGGACACCCTGACGCACGGGACCTGGAACCAGTTCCGCGGCATCCAGGTGGGCAGCGACAGCGCGCCCGTATCGTTCTGGGTGGGTACCAAGGTGCGGATCGCGTTCTGCTACCAGCAGCAGTGGCGAGACCGGTTCGGTGGCAGGGCAACCAAGGCCCGATCGGTCTCGACCCGGCGCGTGGCACCGGGTCACGAGGTCGGGCTCTTCGAGACCTACCTGCCGTTCGTGGACACCTTCACCACCGACGAGGACGGCGAGGTCAGCGGCGTCAGCTTCGCCGTGAACGCGGGAATGCGCCTGGGCGCGGCCGTACACCGCCGCCTGGCGGTCACCGGGGCGGACCTACGGGTGGTCGAGGATCCCAGCCGGCCCTCGACCATGATGTTCAGCGATGAGTACTTCTGGTCGGAGGACGGCCGGTCTCCGGTGCTCTTCGAACCCTTCACCTCGGGGAGTTTCGCGACCGACCCCGGACCGATCGCGGTACTGATCGATGCCGACAAGCGGGTCGATTCGAACGGCAACACGGCGGACGCTGCGGCGTTCCACGCGCTGAAGTTCGCCCGCTTCGCCCACGACGCGATGACCCTGCTCAAGGGAGACGCCACGCACCTGCCGCTCGAGAACGAGTTCCACTTCTCGGTGAGCACCGAGTCCAGCGACAACGCCTCCGCGACGTCCTACACCCCTGACCCGGCCGACCCGGGCCACGTCATCACGAAGATCTCGTTGCCCTCGTGCGACTGGTTCACCCACACCACCATCGTTCACGAGTACGGGCACGTGATCGCGCGTTGGCTGTCCGAGACCCTGGCGGATCCCGCCGCGCGGGCCGCCTACGAGGCCGGCACGGGCGCCTGCCACCAGAGGTTCCGGGACGAATGGCGACAGACGGAGAGCTGGCACGACGTGGCCGTCGTCACCAACGGCGGCCTCGCCCGCGCCGAGGCCATCCCGCTCGTCCTGGAACTCTTCATGGGCCTGGGCGCCAGCCTGCCGAGTGCCCACCGGACGCCGCCGACCGGCCAGACCGGCTGGGCGAAGTTCGCCCACGACGTGAAGCGGCCGGCACCGGGGGCGACCACGACCGTGGTCGCGCTGTCCTTGTACTGCGGGCGTCGCGTCGAGGGGGTCTTCGCCTTCGCCCTGCACGACTACATCTTCACGGTCACCGGTTTCGGGGGCTTCCCGGTCGTCAGCGACGACACCCCGACCGGGTACCGGCAACCAACGGCCTACCTCGACGACTGGCTCGGCTCGCTCCCGGCGGCCGATCGGACGGCAAGGCTGGACCAGCTGCACCGGCTCGTCGGATGGCTCTACGTGGACCCGATGCGCTTCGTGATGAACTACTACTTCGGCTGGACCGGCATCTGGCCGGAACCGCCTGCCACCGGGGGAGTCCGCTACGCCACGGTGTACGACCTGCTGGCCCGGATCGAGACCCGAGATCCCGCGCGCTCGGGGTCACCCCCGACCCCGGAGGAGTCATTCGCCCGGCTGCACGACGAGGCCCTGATGCCCTGGAACCTCGAGCAGGTGCGCGCCGACGAGCCGATCCCGCCGGTCCTGGACCCCGACTGGAACCCGTGAGGTGATCCGATGACCGTCACGACCTGGATCCCGCTCGACCGCTACCTCACCGGCTGGCCCGAGAACCTCTTCCCGACGCCGGATCTGAGTCGGTTCGTGCTCGTCGACCACCAGACCCGGGTGGCGGGCGGAGTCACCACAAGCACCCTCGTGCTCGAGGCGACGGGCGACGTCACGCTCGCCCTGCCCGGCCTCGACGTGATCACCGCGCAACTGCTTCCCGGCGAGCACGGCTCGCAGCTCACTGTCGAGGTGGACTGGACCGGCCCGTTCGCCGTCCGAGTGGTCGATCTCGGACTCGACCTCGTCCTCGCCACCCCGCTGCTGGTCCCGGTCACGGGAGAGCCCGGCGAGTGGGAGAAGTTGCTCGACGCCGACGGTGTCCCGGAGCCGATGCGGATCGGCCTGACCGCGGGCAGCGTCGCCCTCGACGCAGACGGTGGCCTGAGCTTCTCTGAGGTCGGCTCGCTGACCCTGCCGCCGTTCATGATCGGGGACACGGGGTTCGTCATCGAGATCACCGAGGCCCAGCTGGCGTTCACCGGCGACGAACCGCCTCCCGACACGTCCGTCGTGGGCTTCCGGGGCCTGCTCTTCGACGCTGCGACCCTCCACTTCCCCGACGGTCTCGACCTGCCGGGTATCGTCCCCGAGAGCATCGAGATCCTGGACGGCGCCATCGGCACCGGCGGCTTCTCGGGAGCCTTCGTCGGGAACTGGGACGTGGAGTGGGACGGCGTCACGCCCAGTGGCGCCGGCGCCGGAAGCCTGCTCGGGTTCGGTTTCGGGCTGGACTCCCTGCAGCTGCAGGTGGAACAGGACTGCGTCACCGGCGCCGCCCTGCTCGGCCACCTCGCGATCCCCTTCGTCGACCAGGTGCTCACCGTGGCGGTGGCTGTCGAGACCGGTGGCGGCTTCTCGGTCACGGTGACCGGCACCCCGGACGCCGAGCCTGCAGTGGCCAGGGGCTCGGACGTCACCTCGACCACCCCCGCGATCATCACCCTGACCCTGCCGGGCCTTGGGACCCTGCGGGTCACGGCCATCGGTCTGGTGCGGGACGAGGGCGGCACGGGCCTGCTGCTGTCCGGCGAACTGCAACTCGAGGTCGGAGCACCCGCCCTGAGCTGGCCCACCGATCACCGTGCAGAACCTGCGGATCGACCCGGACGGCCACGTCGTCGTCCCGGGCGGCTGGATGGATCTGCAGCAGCCGATCGCCCTGGATCTGTACGGGTTCGGCCTCGAGATCACCCGGATCGGGTTCGGCACCGAGGAGGACGGCCGGCGCTGGATCGGCGTCGACGGCGCGCTGCGGCTGACCGAGCTGCTGCCGGCCGGGGCGTCGGCCCGCGGGCTGCGGGTGATCTGGGATCCCGCCGACCCGAACCGCGCGCCGTCCCTGGCCCTGGACGGGGTCGGGGTGTCCTTCGGCGTCCCCGACGCGTTCGCCTTCGAGGGCGAGGTGGCGCTCACCGAGGACCCGGCCACCGGGGCGAGACTGTTCACCGGCGCCCTCGCTCTGGGGCTTGACGCGCTCGACATCGGGATCGACGCGGGCATCACCGTTGGCCGGCTTGCGCCGGACACCTACGTGTTCGTCCACCTCGGAGTCGGCGTGCCGATCCCGCTCGGAGCGACCGGCACCGCGCTCTACGGGTTCGAGGGCCTGTTCGCCATGAACATGTCCCCGGTCGTGACCAACCGTCCCTGGCCGTCGGCCGAGTCCCCGACCGTGCCGGCCGGGGACTGGTACGGCTGGTACAAGCATGTTCCGCAGGTGTTCACGGTCACCGATCCGCTGAAGTGGTCGGCCGATCCGGGGGCGTGGGCGTTCGGTGCCGGGCTCAGCCTGGGCACCTTGCCGGACGCCGGATTCACCGTGAACACCCGGGCCCTGCTGGTGATCCTGCTGCCCGGGCCGGTGCTGCTGCTGGAAGGCACCGCCGACCTGCTCACGCCGCCACCTGCGCTGGGGGGTGCGGAGCAGGAAGGCACCCTGAGCCTGCTGGCCGCCCTCGACGGTCGCGCCGGCACGCTGCAGCTGGGCATCGACGCGGCCTGGAGCCTGGCCCGGGTGATCGACATCGGCGCCTCCACCGAGGCGTTCTTCGACTTCGACCGGTCGGATGCCTGGCACCTGTGGATCGGCCAGGACCAGCCCGAGACCGCCCGGATCCGGGCCGACTACCTTGCGCTCTTCCACGCCGACGCCTGGCTGATGCTCGGTCCGCCGGGGATCGACGCCGGGGTCGGGGTGAGCTGGGGGGACACCTGGAGGTTCAGTCCGGCCCGGCTCACCCTGGAGGCCTGGGTCGGCGGCCGCGCCGCCCTCACCACCCGGCCCCAGCACCTGTCCGGCGGGTTGTCCCTCGGCGGGCACATGGGCGTCGCGGTCGGTCCATTCGGCATCGGCATCGGGGTCGAGGCCGCCCTGTCCGGCGAGTCCTTCACCCCCTACGAGGTCGCCGGCACGCTGTCCGTGGTCGTGGAACTGCCCACGCCGCTGAAGGACCTGGACGTCGACATCGGGCTGAGCTGGCAGCAGCCGGCCACCCCGGGCGTCGAGGACCCCTGGGTCTCGGCCCTCGTCGACCACCCACGGTGCACCGAGTCGTGGCAGCCCGTCGACGGTGGCGGCACCGACCAGGAGCCCGCGTCCGACACCCCCGTCGTGCCCCTGGACGCCGGGGTGCTGCTCACCTTCGCCCACCCGATGGGCGATGAGACCGGCCTGGCCGACAACCCCCCGGTCGGCGATCCCACGATCCCGCTGGGCGAGCACGACAGTAGCTATGCGGTCACCCGGATCAGCCTGCACCGCCGACGCCGCTCGCACCCGGAGGCCGGCTGGGAGGATGTCACGGACTCCGCCTTCGGGACCTGGACCCCGGACGCCGACGGCGCGGGATCGCGGCTGCAACTTCTGACCCGCAGCCCGTTCGCGTTCACCCGGTTCACCTCCCGGCGCTGGGTCGACGACTTCGTCGGCGGGAACCCGGACTGGCCGTGCCTGCCCGAACCAGTGGTGGTTCCGGTCTGCCTGGACTGGACCGACCTCGCGCTCAGCACCCCCATGCCGGCGATCTGGGAGCAGGACGGGGTGTCGTTCAGCTCCAACGGCGCCCTCTTCGCGGTCCAGAACGGCGAACTGGGCCGGGTGCTCCGGCTCGGGCCGGCCGAGGAGCAGGGCCAGCCACGCGCCGGGGCGCTCTGGGCTGTGCTGCCAGAGCCGGCGAGCCGGGTCACCGCGCTCGTCGACGTGCCGAGCGGGGACTGGGTCTGGATGCGGGCCTGGTCGAACGGGGTCCGGGTGGGGCAGGACTCCCGGTTCCGCGGAGCCGGCGTCCTCGACGTCTCGGCCGCGGACATCGACACGGTCACCCTGGACTGGGGGTTCAACACCGAGACTGAATTGGCCCGGCTGTGCTGGACCCCGCAGCGTTCCAGCGATGAACTCGACGCCTGGACGATCCGCCGCGAGGGACTCGAGACAGCCGCCGAGCGCTGGGACAGCGCCGAACCCTTGCTCGACCCGGACACCTCTTACCTGCTGAAGGTGACCACCCGCGCGTTGCTCACCAAGGGCGGTACTCAGGTGCAGCTGGTGGAGCGGACCCATACCGTGCAGTTCCAGACCGCGGGCCCGCCGGGGATCGTCCCGCAGTGGGTGCCGGCCCCGCCGGCCGACGCCACCGCGGCGACCACGGGGTTCCCCCACGGGGGGGTGCTGAAGGACCTGGCCGCGTACGTGCAGTGGACCATTCCCGACGCGGGCGCCGCGCCGGTGTTCCGTGCCTACGACCTGGGCTGCGAGTTCGACGCCAGCAGCGTGCAGCAGATGTACGGCGCGGACCTGACGATCACCGTCCACGATCGCAACGGCCGGCCCCTGCGCGATGCCGACGGTGAGGTCCGGTTGGTCAACGCCTGGGAGGAGGGGCCGACCACGACGCTGTCGAGCAGCGAATCCGCCTGGTTGAGCGTGCTCTCCGAGTGCACCCAGGCAGTGGACCTGTCGGCCGTTCAGGGCGACGACGTCGTCCGCGTCACCACCCCCGCCGGATTTCTGTTGCCGGCGCGACAGGCGTTGACGGCGCGACTGGAAGCCAGCCGGCCGCTGTTCACCGACGCGTTCGAGGACCTGGCGGCCTTCGACACGCAGGTTCTGGCCACGCAGGCGCCGGTGACCACCTGCTCCGCCTCGGGTGGGGTGGCGATGATCGCACGCCCCAAGACCACCTCGGGGGCCGTGGTGGCCCTGGCCGGAGATCCCGGGACCGCCGACTACACCATCGAGTGCACGGTCAGCCCGGCCGCACAGGGGATGTGCGGACTGGTGACGCGGCATGCCGGCCCCGACAGCTACCTGAGCCTGGAGCTCACCACGGGGGTCGGGCGAAAGCTGGTCGCCCATCAAGGATCCGGCTCGGGGAAGCTGGTCCCGGCCAGGATCCTGTGGCAGGACGACACACCGGTCGACGTCGGCGACCGGTACGCCCTGTCCCTGACCTGCACCGGTTCCACCGTCGCCGGATCCGTGGACGGGGTGGAGTTCTCCGCCGCGGTCACCTCCGGGCCCGGCCGGTTCGGACTGCTGTCGAGCATCCCCAGCCCCGACGGCTGCGCGTTCACCGATCTGGTGGTCCGCAGTGCCCCGCGTGACGCCGTCCACGAATGGCAGTTCACCACCTCGGCCCATCCGGGCCTGCCCGAACTGATGGCCACCTTCGTCGGGACCACGTGGCCGGTGGACGACGCCGCGGTCGATCGGGCCGCCACCACGACTGGAGCGGCGGATGCCGCCGCGCGGCTGTCGGCGGTCGAGGCGACCGTCGACGTCGCCCGAGCGGAACTCGCGTCCGCGGCGGCCGGGGACGACGTCCTCGACCTGGTCGCCTTGCGGTCGCAGGCACTGGCCGCCGTCACGGCACGCCACGAGATCTCAGCAGAGGCGTTCCGGGACCTGTCCGCCGCGCTCGGCCTGCCCTACCGCCCACTGCCTCCGGTGGTCGAACTCTCCCAGGTCGTCGACGACGGCGACATCATGGCGTTGCTGCTTGATCTGCCCGAACCCCTTCCCTGGGAACGGATGTCGTGGTCGCTCAGCCGCCAGAGGCGCGGCCGCCAGATTCCCGCCGAGGACGCGGTGCTCGTCTGGAGTGAGGACGGCGCCCGAGCGGTCCTGGTGCAGGACGACGGGGCGCCGTGGCTCGCCGACCGGTGGACGCTCACGCTCACCCTCGCCCTTGACATCGGGGCGGAACGAGCCGCCTGGCGCAGGGACGGCAGTCAGGCCCCCGAGGTGGCCGAAATCGTGTTCACGACGGGACGCGACGGCGCGGTCGCCCACTCGCCGTGAGGCAGCGACAGGCCCGGCGGTCCCGAATGACGTGGACAGACCGGGTAGTGGCGGCGGCGCTCCCGAAGCGAGAGCCGACATCCACCCACCACCGACGCACGAAGGTCCGCACCGACTCACGCCGTGCGGACCTTCATCGCGTCAGGGTGGTGAGCGGGAAGCCATCCTGCGCGGCGTGTGGGCGTCGTTGCTATTTGGGCGCGGACCTCCGACCGGGTGGCCGGGAGACGGCGGCGGCACTTGGTATTCGCGGAGGTCGTCAGGCCAGCACAGTGCTCCACGGCTACGAAATGGGACAGCGGTCTGTCAGCCTGTTTCGACAACGCGCCGAGCGGCGCTGTTGCTGGTGCTCGGCACCGCACTACCTTTGGATGGTCACCCTGGGCTCCCGCCGCGTCCAGCGCCGACGCTCGGCTAGGACAGTGGCGAAGACGAATCGGAGTTGTCTGTGCGGACCCCCGGCGACAAGCTGCTCAACAATGTCGAGCGCCCCAACGCCTACCGCGAGGTCCTCATCTCGTCCGGGGGCTCCACGATCGTGCTCTCGGTATGGGATGGCCGCCCGGACCGGCCCGCGGTTGTCTTCTTGCCAGGAACCATGACTCACCCGCTGTTCTACGAGGAGTTCCTGGATGCGCTGAACCAGACCGGGCTCACAGTCGTCGGCGTGCACAGCCAGGGACACGGCAAGAGTCCTCGAACGCGCCAGCCGCTGACATTCGACCGGCTCCTGACGAACGCGCGCGATGCAGTGGTCTGGACGCGTCACGACTTCCCCGACGCGCCGATTGCAGTGCTCGGGTCAAGTCAGGGAGGCGTCGTGGCGATGGCCCTTGCTGCTGCCGGGGAGCATTTCGACATCGTGATTGCCCACAACATCCTCGACCCAAGCCTTGCCTCGAGCGTTGAGATCACCCGCTTCCCGAGGTGGTTGCGTCACGTCTATCCAACCGTGGTGCAAGCGCTGGTGGCCCTTGGCCGAGTCGCACCACGGGTCCCTGTGCCGTTCGACGCCTACCTCGACATCAAGCGCGTCTGCCGCGACGAGGCGAATGCGGAGTACTTCCACACCGACCCTCTGGGCCGCCGCTCCTACCCTCTGGGGTTCATGGCGACGCTGCTGAGCGTCGACCTCACCGGCATGCACGACGGCAGCATCAGATGCCCGCTGCTGGTCGTCGCCGGTCGCGGCGACCCGCTCTTCCCACTGTCGTACACACGCAAGGTCTACGAGGGCATCGTCGCCCCACACAAGGAGCTTCTGATCCTCGAGTCGAAGGTGCACCTCCTGTTCAACGAGGATCTCGACGTGGTACTGCCTCCCCTCCTGGAACGTCTCGCGCGCCTCGAAAGCAGGCCCTCCGACACGGTAGGAGAGGGCGCCGCAGCCCACGGGCCCCAGAACGCTCCGCCCTCGACATCCTGAGGGGTGTGAAAGCAATGGTCATGGGATCTGGCCGACACCATGTCGTCTGCCTCGCCGTGGTCCGCGGTTGAGGCCCCTTCCCGGGGGTGCGCTTGGCGGTGCATGGAGTCGCCGACCCAGCGGGTCGCCCGCCGAGACCTGTTGGGCACGCCGCTGGCCGAGCAGTGCCCGCTGTGGGACTGAGCCGGCCCTCGGCGCCGTCGCTATGTGGTGCTCTCGGCTTCC
>CAVVQM010000004.1:0-11452 GCA_963750395.1 uncultured Actinomycetota bacterium
ATCGCGGCCGTTGCGGGGGCGGCCGCCGGGTCGCGGTGCAGCGCCACACTGCTCGTCAACGGAGGGAACATCACCTACGACGACGCTCGGCACAGCATCGACGCCGGCCGTCCGCTCATCGTGGTGGCGGGCACTGGCAGGGCCGCCGCCGAGATCGCCGCCGCGGCCCGCGGCGGGGACGCCGGCCAGCGAGCCGCAGCGATCGCCGCGTCCGGTCTGGTGCATGTCATAGACATCGACGCCGGCCACCAGGCGGCGACGACCATCGAGACGCTGCTCACCCGGCACTGAACCGGTCGCGGCGTCGCCGCCGGGCCTGGTGGGTGATGGTCCCGCCGACCTTGATCCCGGTATCCTTGGGTGTTGCGGCGGCGCGGCTGCCGCGGGGGTGAGGGGGGCCGCGATGGCCAGCGATCTCGTCGTCCGGGGCACCCCGCTGGTCCGTGACCCTGGTGCCGCACCTGGGGATGACGACCTCGGCCGGTTGTACGGGGGCGACTTCCTCGGCTACGGCGAACGCGGGGCGGCCCGGGTGGTGCCCACGGCGCGGGGCGAACAGGAACAGGTACCCCTGGACGGCGACGACAGCGACGTCGTCGAGATGAGGATGTCGGACGGGAGCGTGCTGTTCCAGCGGGCCGGGTCGCTGGCCGCCGATCTGCCGCCCGGCAGCCGGGACGCCACGTCGATCCTGGCGCGGGCTGCCCGCGGGTCCTCGCCCGGCCAGGTGGCCTCGGTGCACCGGATCGAGGCGGCCCTTCCCCCGGAGGTCAGCGCGGCGATCGAGCGTGCTCAACGGCACTCTGCCGGAGGCTATCGACCGGGACCCGTTAAGCCGCTCGGCGGCCGCCAAGGTGCTCGATACGGTCGGCTCGCTGTTGGTGGATCCAGCTGCCCGTCGGGCCGCGCTGACCCTCGCGCAGTGGATCGAGAAGCCCGCCGCGGACGACGACCCTCCGCGAGGTCCTGCGCCGTAAGCCGAAGAGGCCCGGCCTCTACCGAGTGGGCGAGTCCCTCGAGCTCGACCCGAGCCAACGGCTGGAGAAGCCCCCGGACGCGGACGGGACGCGGCTGTGGCTGCTGCTCGTGCACGGCACCTTCTCGCACACCGAGGGCGCGTTCAGCCAACTGCGCGGCACGAGGGAGTGGCAGGGCCTGTGCCGATCGTTCGATGGGCGGATCCTCGCGCTGGAGCACCCGACATTGTCGAAGACGCCCGCGGAGAACGCCTCCGACATCGCTGACCTGTTGCCCGAGGGCGCAAGGCTGTCCGTGGTCAGCCATTCTCGCGGCGGGCTGGTCGGCGACGTCCTGTCCCTCGCGGCGACGCAGAACCCGGTCCTGTCGGCTTACGCGGGGCTCACCGCGGAGCAGCACCCCGACGTCGCCGCGCTGCCCGAGCTGCACCGGCAGCTGACCGAGCGCGGCATCCGGGTGAGCCGGTTCGCCCGGGTGGCGTCGCCGTCACGCGGCACCACCCTCGCCTCCCGGCGGCTCGACGCCTACGCCTCGCTGCTGCTGCGGGCCTTCCAGCTCATCCCGGTCTTGCGGGAGACGGGGGTCGCCGCCCTCGTGCGCAAGTTCCTGCTCGCCGTCCTGGAGACCCGTACCGACCCGCGCGTCCTACCCGGCATCGAGGCGATGATCCCGTCGTCCCCGCTCGTCCGGATGCTCAACACGACGCACCTGTCCCGCCCCGACGGCCTGGCCAGCATCGCCGGGGACGCGGAAGGTGCGGGCGTCGCCCGGCGGGTCCTGGTCGGGCTCGCCGACGTGTTCTACGGCGGGGCCAACGACTTCGTCGTGGACACCGCGTCGATGACCCACGGCGTGCTCCGCGACGGTGCCCAGGTGGCACAGTTCACCGGCCCGAAGGTCTCGCACATGTCCTACTTCTCGGCCCAGGACAGCCGAGAGGCGCTGGCGCAGTGGCTGTCGACCGGCGAGCCGTCGGTGCCGCGGTTCGCGCCCACGGTGGCTGCGCGACGTGACCGGGGCCCGGCACGTGGCCGGCACGTGCTCGCAGCGGCGACGACGAGCAGTCGCCGCTGGTCGTGCTCGTGCCCGACGCCTGGGGCTCGGTCATCGAGGTGGACGACCCGGACGAGCGGGACGACGCAGGTCCGCTGGCCCAGCAGCGAGGCGATCACCCGGTACGGCGTCACCGAGGTGCTGGGCGGCGGGAAGCCCGGGCGCGCCGTCCGGCTCGTCGACGCCTACGGCGGCCTGACCGATGCGCTGGCCGAGGTCGGGCCGGTGACGCCCGTGCCGTGGGACGCCCGACGGGACGTGCGGGAGGCGATCGACGCCTTCTGGTCTGCCTTCGACGTGGCCGCGGACGCCGCGGGCCGGACCGGGGGCACGACCGGTCGCCCGGTCCACGTCGTCGCGCACGGCGCCGGCGCGCTCGTCGTCCTGCTCGCCCGGGTCCGGGGACGCCCGTCGTCCCGACCCTCAGCAAGCGCGGACCCGCCAGGGCAGGCGGACGAGGACTGGGAGTGGATGCGGCGCCAGGGTGGGCGTTGCGTCCTGCTCAGTCCGCCACTCGACGGGGCGGCGAGCGCGGATGCCCGCCTGGCCGGCCTGGACGAGCTGAGCCAGGTGCTGACGCTGCTCGACCCCGCCCTGGCCCCCGAGGACCTGCGGCGGCTGTGGGCCACCTGCCCCGGGGTGACGATGCAGTCGACCGACGCGATCCGGGGACCCGCCTGGCGCGACCTGCCCGCGGCGCCCGACTGGTGGAGCGGGATCAGTCTCGTCTACGGCGTCGGAGCCCTGACCGCGACCCTCGACCCGGCGAACCCCGGCAGGCTGGTCAACGCGTTCGGAGATGCCAACGTCACGTGGCCGCAGCGGAGCCGGCCGGGTGCCCGCGTCTGGTTCGCCGCCGGATCCGCGTGGGCAATGTTGCAGGACCCGGCGGACTGCACGGCGGTCGCCGCGCTCGTGCAGGGCGCCCGTCCCCGGGGCCTACTCGGGTCCGCTCCGGACGTCGGCGAGGGCCGGACGGCGGAGCCATGGCGGTCGTCGCGGGGCCTCATGCTGTTCCCCACCGACGACGACCTCGTGCAGGTGGCCCTGCACGGGACGTCGGCGCCTCGACCGGTCCGCCCGACGCTGCGCCTCAGCGTCGTCCACGGCGACCTCGACTCCCTCGGCGTGCCCGTGCTCGTGGGCACGTACGACGGCACGCCGATCGCCGGCGCCGAGAAGCGGGTCGACCGGATGCTGCGGGGGGCGCTGGAACGCCGCGTGCTGCTCGGCCAGTACCCGGGGCCGGCGGGAACCGTCGCCACGTTCCCCGACGAGACCGGGGCGGTGCAGGCCGCCGTCCTCGGCCTCGGCGACGCCGGGGACGTCACTCCGGGGCGGCTGACGTCAGCGATGACCCAGGCGGTCCTGCGGGTGGCCGCCGACGTCATGGACCGCGGCGCGGATGGAAAGATCGAGCCGCTCACCCTGGCGTCGGTCCTGATCGCGACGAGCGGGCCGGCCGCGCTCTCCGTGCAGAGCTCGGTGACGGCCCTGGTCAACGGCGTCCGTCGAGCGAACCGCCGGTTGCGCGACCTGGGCGCCACGACGAGCGTGGGGACGCTGCAGATCGTCGAGGTCTACGAGGAGCTGGCGATCGAGGCGGTACACGCGATCGCGGACCTCGCGGCCTACGACGGCGAGTCGGACACCGTGCTCGCCGAACCCCGACTGGTCACAGGCGCCGGCTCACTGCCGGGACAGCCTACCCGGGAGTACTTCCGGGACGAGTGGCGCACCGTCCGGGTCGGGGCGCTACGGACGGCGTCCGCGATGTCCCCGGACGGGGTGACCTCCGGACCCGTCGGACCCGATGGACCCGTCGGACCGGATGGTTCAACGGACGACGGGCTGGTGGCGCTGTCCTTTACGAACGTCGGTCGTGCGGCGCGGGCCGAACGGGAGATCACCCGATCGCAGCGCCGGCTCGTGGACCAGCTCGTCGCCGACGGCATCACGAGGACGGAGGTGTCGCAGCAACTCTTCAACACCCTGTATGAGCTCCTGCTCCCTGCGTCGATGAAGGCGCAGGGCCGAGAGCGGGACAACATCATGTACGTGGTCGACGACCACGCAGCGCAGCTGCCGCTGGAACTGCTGGCGACGAGCACGCATGATGAGGGTGTCGTCCCGATCGCGGTGGACGTCGGAGTCGTCCGGCGGTTGGAGACGTCGAGCTTCCGTCCTAGCGCCCGGACGGCGTCCGGGACGTCCGCGCTCGTGATCGGCAACCCCCCGGCGGAGGAGCTTCCGTTCCTGCCGGGTGCAGCTGCGGAAGCCGCGGCGGTGGCGAAAGTGTTGCGCGAGAACGGGTTCACGGTCACCGAGCTGATCAGGCAGAGCGCCGACGACACCTCGATCCGGCCCGTAAACCTGCTCAACGAATTGTTCGCGCAGGAGTACCGGGTGCTGCACATCGCGGGCCATGGCGTCTACCGACCCGGTCGGCCCGCCAGCAGCGGGGTCGTCATCGGGCCCGGACTGTATCTGACCGCGCTGGAGATCGCGCAGATGCAGGCGGTCCCGGAGCTCGTCTTCCTCAACTGCTGCCACCTCGCCGGGCTCGATGCGTCGCAGCGGGTGGTCCAGACCCAGGAGGACCCCGACTGGCGCCGCGACCGGCTCGCCGCGAGCATCTCCCGGGCGCTGATCGACGCCGGGGTCCGGGCGGTCGTGGCCGCCGGGTGGGCCGTCGACGACGGGGCCGCCGAGGCGTTCGCTCAGGTCTTCTACGCGGAGATGATGACCGGCCGTGACCTCGGCGCCGCCTCGCACCGAGCCCGGAAGACGACGCACGACGGCTACCCCGACACGAACACCTGGGGCTCCTACCAGGTGTACGGGCCGCCCGCGTTCCGACTGTTCCTGTTCCGGGGCGCGGAATCCCGCCCGGAATTCCCCCGATCGCGCCGCGAGTACTCGGGCGCGCTGGACCGCCTCGCCCGGCGTGCGGAGGAGGCACAGGACACCGAACGCGACGCGATCAGCGCCGAGCTCGACAAGCTGGTCGAGGATGCCCCGCTGCCGTGGCAGGGAGGCGCGGAACGCGCCCGGGCCGCGCGCGTTCTCGAACAGCTCGGCCGCTACCAGGACGCCATCGACGGCTACCGCGCCGCCCTCTCCCGATGGGGGGGAAAGGCCGACGTCTCCACCCTGCAGCGGCTGGCCAACGTCCTCGCCAAGGCCGCGGTGGCCGAGCACGCGGCGGTCGCCGCCGGGGGCCGCCCGCAACCGCAACTGGGCCCGCTCGACGAGGCGCAGCGCATCCTAACCTCCCTGAACGAGCTAATCGGTCCCACGCCGGAACGGCTCTCGCTGCTCGGCAGCACCCTGCGCCGGCGCGCCACGCTGCTCACGGACCCTGTCGAACGGATGGCCGCCGCCGAGCGCTCGGCGGAGTGCTACCGGCAGGCCTGCGAGCACGCACCGCGCGGAGCAGGGACAGTCGGACTACTACTCCGGGATCAACCACGTCGTGATGCGTTGGCTGGCCTCCGGCGCCCATCCGCCCGAGCCCGCCGAGCTCGCCGAGGACGAACGGATGCTCGCAGACTGCGAAAAGGCGGCGCAGGCGGCGCGAGGAGACTTCTGGGTCCGCGTCACCGCCGCCGACGCCGAGCTGGCCCGACGACTCGTCACCGGGACACTCGACGAGGCGTCGACCTCGCTGGTCACCTCCGCCTACCAGACGTGCTTCCGCGCAGGGTCCAGTCGCGGCGAACGGATGGCGGTCAGCGAGCACCTCGAGGTGATCCGGTCGCTGCTTCCCGAGGGAGAACGAGTCACCGCCGCAGCCCTGCGGTCGATCACAGACCGGCTCAGACAGGACTGGCAGGACTGAGGGAGGTCCCGGAACGCACATGGACGGGCCGAGTGGTCACGCCCCGGCGCGTGGGTCGGCATCGGAGTCCGTCTCGGTGCGAAGAGCGCACAACCGCTCCGCCTGCTCACGGAAGATCCCTTTGACCTGCCAGGAGTCGCCGGCCCGATGCACTTGGACATGCGCCGTCTGCCGCCAAAGACGCTGATGAGGCTCGATCGTGATGGATGTGTCGTCGTCGACCGCCACGTGCCTGGAGATGGCGTCGGGTCGGCTGAGGTCGACAACGAACAGGCGACTGTCGGTGAGGACCAACACCGCCGAGCCCGACGGGCGGCCCGATAGCCGACCGGTCACCAGATATCGCAACCATTCGCCCGGCCGCAGGGCCGCTGCCACCGAGTCGACGATCCGTTGTCGGTTGCCCATCTGTTGCTGCGTGAGCGGCAAGGCATGGCGCAGCATCAACTCCATCGCGCGATGGACCAGGTCGCGATCAATCACCACCGGCGGGGACGACGGCGGCGTTGCGACGAACGGGGCGACCACCTCCAAGACGGGGACCATTCCGGCGAGGACGTCGTTTCGATGCACGGAGATCGGGGAATCCTCAGCCACGTGGCGCAGGCACGATGGCAGACCTTGGGGATCGAGTGTCCGGGCCCGGTTGACCAGCACAGGGATGATGGGGATCGACCGCTTCGACGCTCGGTCGATCTCCCAGCGAACCCAGTCCTCGGGATCGGCCAAGCGCTCGAGGTTCTCGCCACGGTCCCAACCCGGCCCGATCACGCACACCAGCACGCCAGCCCGGTCCAGGGCGGCCTGCAGCGTCTCCTCGACGCGACGTGCTTTGGGGTTGCCCACCGTGTCCAGGTAGACGGCGTCGCCTGGGAAGACGCGATAGAGGACGGCGGCGAGGAGACCGACGGCGAACGGGTCATCGTGTCGGCGATAGTTCACGAAGATCACCAGGGCACCTCCAGCATGGCGCTGGCAAGGGGACTACCGACAGCAACGGGCGGATGCGTTGGGTGAATTCCGGCACCGGCCCTACGGCAAGGGTGGGGTGGACGGCCAGCCGAAGGTAGGATCTGACGACACGACGCGGACAACAACCGACGGGTGCCTCTGCTTCTGTACAGTGCGGCGATCACGAATCGGATCGCCAATGGCCTCTCACCAAAGGCTACAGGTGGACACCCGACGATCCCAAGTATTGGGTATCAGCGCATGCCGCGGCGCCTCTTTAAGGTGACACAATCAATTAGGCGGCGTTGACGCGGCTGCGACGATGGGGCTGACGAGCCACGTCCTCTGGCGTCAGAGTGGGCCTCGATGTCGATCGAACAAAATCGATCTTGGACCGATCTCGGCTGCACCCGCCTGGGATTCACGGGGATCACGACATGTTCGAATCGAAGGCACTTACCCAGGCTTTGTTGATGTTCACGGCCCCGTGCCTCATGGCCGGCTTGCTCGCGAGCTGTTCCGGAGCCAACCTCGACGGCGGCGTCAGCGACGCCGACCTGACGGAACCGGCCAAGGCGTCTCAGGGTTCCGCATCGTCGACCGAGGCGTTGGGTCCGTTCGAGCAAGCGCTGGTCGGTACGTGGGGTCGCTACCACAAGTACGACCAAAGCGAGGAGTACTACATCTTCAATAGTGATGCACGGGACGGAAGTTAGAGGTGGCGAGCGATGGCTCGATGACAACAGAACAGGACATCACGCAATGGGCGCTTGAGGATCAGGGAGCCAACATCTACCGGATTCGTTTAGCCGGGCCGGGTATTTCAAGTGAACCCGCAGGCTATCTGTCAGAAGACGAGTTTCACTTTCTCACTGACGAGATCCGGCTGGGCGGCTACTGGCGCCTCACGATGACGCGCCAGTAGCCGAGCTGTCAGGGAAGGGAGCGCGGAGCGCTCGAAAGCAGTGCGACAGGCACCGCTGGGTCGGTCGAAGTCGGCTGTGTAGTCCCCCGATCTGAGTAACGGAAGTGGTCACGATGCAAGCAGCCGAGACGATCAACGGCACGACGTTGGGCGTTCTGCTCGTTACCGCAGTCCTCGCGTGGCCAGTGACGTGGTTGCTGCTGGTTGCCTACCGGAGGCAGGTCGTTCGGGCCATGGGCCGGGCGTCGACGGACCAACCCCGTCGGGCCTCAGCGCCAGCACCAGAACGTCACCGGACGACGCAGACGTCTCAGCGCGCTGAAGAGGTCACCATCGAGCCCGTACGTGCTTCCCGGTCTGCAGCCGACATGGCGCTAGCACGCGGCGACCGGCTTCGCCTGGTCATCTGGCGTCGCTATGCGCTCGCTGGCGCCGTGCAGGCGGCGATCCTGACCATCGCGACACTCCAGTCGGGACAGATCGCGTTCACGCTGGTGCGCATGCTGATTGTGTGGCTCGCCTACGCCTGGCCCGTCGTGCTAACCATTGCGCTCGTGTCCGGCTTCGACCGCCGTGTGATAGCGCGGGCGCTCGGCGGTTACCTCGCCGTGCTCCTTGCCGCCGGTGTGGTTGCCGGCAACCCGCTCGGCGCCCTTGCGATCTGGGCACTGCTGTCGGGCGGGCCGACCGTCGTGACACTCTTCTACCTGCACCCTTCGGTTCGGGCGGTCGCGGCGCTCGTCGTTGTGATCATTTTCGCCGGCCTGCTCGGCTCCCTTGGGCTGACCTCGTTTGTCGGCGCCGCCGACGACCGCATCCGGACGGTCGCCGATGTAGCCGTCCGCATCGGTGTCGGCGGTGTGGGCGCGTTCGCGATCATGATCGTGGTCGGGTTCACGCTGACCGCGATACTGGGCATGGTCTTGCTCCGCGGGCTCGGCGCGGCGTACCGCAACCACGGCCTGCCAGGCGATCTCGTCCAGATCGGCTCGCTGTGGGCGTTGTTCGCGCTCTTCCAGGGCGTCCCTCTGGCATTCGAAGATCCAGGGTGGTCACTGGCCGCACCGGTGGCGTTCGGGGCGTTCCTGTTGATCGCCGCGCAGCGGGTGCGGGCCGGCGACGAAACGATGCCGGCTCCGCGGCTGCTGCTTCTGCGGGTGTTCGCCCTGGGACGCCGCAGCGAGGACCTGTTCCGCGCCGTGACGACGAGGTGGCAGCACATCGGGCCAATCCGGGTGATCACCGGACCCGACCTCGCCCGAGCCACCGTCGAGCCCGACGAATTCCTGACCTTCGCCGCGGGCCGGCTCGATCAGCTGGTAGTCACCGATGCCTCGCAGGTCGAGGAGCGGGAGGCCGGCGGCGGGGGCTACCGGGACCGTCACGGACGCTATCGGGTACGTGAGTACCTATGCGCCGGAGACGTATGGCAGAAGGTCGTCGCACGCCTGGTCGCCCACACAGACCTGGTGCTCGTGGATGTCCGCGGGTTTGATCGCGCCAATGCCGGCACGTACTACGAGCTGGTGCTGCTGGCCCGAACGCGCATGCTCGGTCGCACCGCGCTGATTATCGACGCGACGACAGACCGCGCCCTCGTCGCCGACGCGGTCGCCGCGGGCGGTGGGGACCTCTCGGATGCCACGGTGATCGGGCTTACCGGCGACCAGGCGCCATCCGCGCGCACGCTGCTGGCTGCGATTCCTGTCGACCAGTAGTCCTCGATCCGGGTCGGGCGAGCTCCCTCGCTTCTCTGCGGTTCTGGGGCAGCCGGCGAGCGATGCACCGTGGATCTCCCGCGCGGCTTCGTGAGCGAGCTAACGTATCTGGTGCCGCAACCCCGGCCCACGTGAGTGGTGGGCTGGGCGCGCCGTCTTCCTGGGTGCTCGAGCGAAGACGCGTGGCGGCATGGGAGGGGGTCGGGATGAGTGAGAACCCGTTGGTGTTCATCAGCCACCGGCATGCGGACCGGCAGATCGCGGAGACGATGGCACGTTTTCTCCGGAACCGAATGGCCGGGAAGGCTCGGGTGTATCTGTCGTCGAGCCCCGACTTCGAGGGCCCCCGGTTCGGCAAGACACTGAACGAGGAGCTGGGAAAGGCACTCGCCGCCGCCGAGGCGGTGATCCTGGTGTTCACGTCGGAGACCCAGGATTGGTCCTACTGCATGTGGGAGTGCGGTGTCGCCACTGACCCGACCGACGAGCAGCCCACAGCGGTCGTCGTCCTGCAGTGCACCCCTGACAAGCCCGGGCCGTATGGTGATCAGCTGCGGGTGGACGTGACCGACGTCAGCTCGCTGCAGAACTTCGTCAAGGCGCTGCTGACCTCGACGGAACTCTTCCCGCATCGCCAGGCGCCGCTTACCGGGTTCGCCCCCGAGGGCCCGGAGGTGAGGGAGTTGGCGGCCGAGCTGCAGGAGGCGCTTGCCGCGGTGCTGCCGGTCGACTGGCGCAAGGACCGGCGCAAGCCGACGTGCCCCTATCTACGGGTCCGCCTCCCCGAGGACGCAGCGGGGCAGCTGCGATCGCTCCCACCAAATGACCTCTCCCCGACGGGTCTGGAGATCGTCGCGACCCAGGCGGAGATCGTCGGCCACAGCGACGCTCAGGCCCTGTTCGGCATGCTCCTTCGACCCGGCACGACGCTCGGGGACGTGCTCTCGCACTGGCAGGAGGACCACCCCGACGTGGATCCTCGATGGTTCCAGGCGTTGGCTGAGCAGATCCAGGCGGCGCTGGCCGGGAAGTTTCGGTCAGTGAAGTGGGCCACCTACAAGAGCGAAATCGGGCGGGCGGACGTGCCTTTCGTGTCCTCGTGGCGCGCCGTCGAGACGGGTGTGGAACTCGACGTGTACCTCGTGCCCATCTCCCCGCGACCCATCCTGGTCAGCGAAAGGATGATCCCGCGCGAACACATGTACGTGAAGGACGCGGCCTTCGAGCCGCTCTCCAGCATCAATCTCCGTGAGCTCGCGAAGGAGATGAACCGATCGAAGGTGACCCGGCTGCCCATCCTCCACGGCGGGGAGCCCAAGGCGATCGTCCATCTGTCCACCATCAACCAGTTCCTGGTGGCCTCCCTCGACAATGACAGGACGGCGGAACTGACCCTGGAGGATTTGCTGACAGAGTGCCCGGACATTGCCCACTCCTTCGTCAAGGTCGAGCCACACGCCACGATCGAGGAGGCGATCGAGGCCATGGAGAGGAACCCCCGTTGCCAGGACGTCTACGTCACCCGGGAAGACAAGGTCGTCGGGTGGCTGCCCAACGTGCGCCTCATCCCCGAGTGACTGCGCCGAGAGCGACCTCACCCAGGCGCGCGGTTCCACTTCGGTGACCTGACCGTCGCCGCCCGCAGGAAGAACATGATCAAGACCGGTGGCGAGACTGTCCCAGGTCTTGGGGTTTCGCATTGCTGCCCGCCGTCGCATGTTCCCGACCTGGCCCTTGGCCAGATGGTCGGGTCGAGGTCGTTGCGTCCGGCTCGGCCCCGGGACCGCCGGCGCGCTGGCAAACGGTGGGCGGACCGGTGGCGCGGCGGCCACAATCCACCGTCCGACGCCCTACATCGCGAGCAGGGCGCCCACCGACGGCCCGGGCGCGTGCGCACTGAGCATCGTCGAGCTTCGCTGAGTAGAGACCAGACGACTCAACCGACCAGATCTACCCATGGGTAGCTGTACTCGTGAGCAGTACCGC
>CAVVQM010000005.1:0-19805 GCA_963750395.1 uncultured Actinomycetota bacterium
TAGAGCCGGGGGAGAGGGTCCTCATCGTGGGTGTCGGGGACGGGGGGCTCGACCTGCCCTACCTGCCGCCCGAGGTGGACGCCGTCGGCATCGACCTGAGTGAGGACATGCTCGCGCGAGCCCGCCGTAGAGCGGCAACCCTGTCCGGCCGTGTTGAACTCCGACAGGGCGACGCCGCTCACACCGGCGAGGCAGCGGCCTCGTTCGACGCCGCCGTGCTGTCGCTTGTCCTCAGCGTCGTCCCCGACCCCCGCCAGGTCATCGCGGAGACCCTTCGAGTCCTCAAGCCGGACGGCCGTGCAGTGGTGTTCGACAAGTTCGCGCCCGACACCGGACCGTCCCGCATCCTGCGACGCCTGCTCAACGCGATCACCCGCTTCTTCGGCACCGACATCGATCGTCGGCTGGCAGATCTCATCGCCGATCAGCCGTGGCGGCTCGAGCGCAGCGAGCCGAGCCTGCTCGGCGGCCAGTACCGTGTCGTGCTTCTCACCCGCGACCCCGCAGCCGCGCACGACCCGAGCTGACGTTCTCGTCGATGCTGCTCACCGACCGGTGACCGTTCGCGGACTCGCGTATCAATGCCCAGCCGGCCGACTCCTCATCAGGGAAGGCGGGATGAGGGCACCCGCGGTCACCGAGGGAGGACGACGTGGATCTGGACCGGTTCGGCGTGGCGACCTTCAACCTCTACAACTTCCAGCTGCCCGGTAGGTCGATGCACCCCGGACAACGGGTCTGGACCGAGCGCGAGTACTCCCGCAAGGTGACCTGGGTCGGCGACGTGCTGCGCGACCTGCGACCCGACATCGTCGGTCTGCAGGAGCTGTGGCACGCCGACGCCATGGCCGCCGCGCTCGAGCGCGCGAACCTGGACGACGACTACGACCTGCTCGCCGAGCCTGCCAACGGCGGTCGCATCGTGTGTGCGGCGCTGGTGCGCAAGGGCCTGCTCCGCGGTGAGCCGCAGTGGATCTCGGCATTTCCGCCGCAGGTGCACCTGGAGAACACCGCAGGGGACCCCCAGGCGCCGGACATCAAGGTCGCCATCACCGGCTTCTCCCGGCCCGTACTGGCCTTCGACGTGGCCCTGCGGGAGGCACCCCCGCTGACCCGCGTATTCGTCGCCCACCTCAAGTCGAAGCTCCCGGCGCAGATCCACGAGGAGCCCTGGTACGACAAGGAGGTTCACGGCTTCCACCGCACCGCCTTGGGCGCCGCCCTGGCCACGATCCGGCGGACGGCGGAGGCCACCGCAATGCGGGTGTTGTTGACCCAGGTCATGAAGGGGACGGTGACCCCGGTCATGGTGCTCGGCGACCTCAACGACGGCCACCACAGCAACACCATCAACATCCTCACCGAGCAGCCTCGCTACCTGGTCGGCGACAGCCGCGGCGGGGGCGACATCGCGCTCTACACCGCCCAGACCCTGCAGGAGTACCGCGACACCCGCGACGTGTACTACACCCACGTGCACGAGGATCTGCGCGAGTCCCTCGACCACGTGCTGGTGAGCGAGCAGTTCTACGACCACTCCTACCGGCGGCAGTGGCTGTTCGACGGGCTGACCATCACCAACGACCACCTCAACGTCGACGACGGCTCCGCACGCCGGGAGAAGGGGATCGGCGACCACGGCATCGTGAACGTCCGCTTCCGCTGGCGGCCCGCCTAGCAGGCCGACCGTTCGCACGCTCCCCTCGCGACGGAAGGCACCGGGCAGCACGGATGGTACGGGGCAGTCCCGGACTACCGGAGCACGTCCTGCGCACGCCACCGGTCCAGGTCCCGCTTCGGCGGCCACGCCGGGGCGACGGCCGCGTCCTGTGGCTGGGCGAACATCCAGTTCCGCATCAGGACGAACTTGGCCACGGTGGCCACGACGTTACCGACGCCGACGATCAGGGTCTCGGCGAGGGTGGGCGCCTCCGGCCAGGCCGCGGCAAGGGCGGCCAGCGCGAGCGCGGTCATCGCCCAGGTCAGACCGAACACCGCGAAACCCTGGGCCTGGTTGAGGATCGCGCCACGCCGCCGCCGGACGCCGAAGGTCCAGCGCCGGTTCAACGCCGTGTTGGCCACGGTGGCCAGGGCCAGGGCGAGGGTGTTGGCCCCCTGCGAGCCCATCCCGCCCGCGCTCGACGCGAGAACGGCGAACAGGCCCAGGTGCATCACCGTGGTGAGGGCCCCGACGATTCCGAACCGCACGGTCTGGGCGCCCACGCCCGCGCTCGGTGCCGTGCGTCCCATCCGCGTCCGGATGTCATCCAGCGGCAGGCCGTCCAGACTCCGGTGCATCCGCCACACCCCGGCCAGGTCGTCCATCGCGGTCGCCACGATGTCGACCCGCGAGTCGGGGTCGTCCAGCCAATCCACCGGAACCTCGTGGATCCGCATTCCGGTGCGCTGGGCCAGCACCAGCAGTTCGGTGTCGAAGAACCAGGAGTCGTCGCAGACCAGCGGCAGCAGCTCGGCCGCCGCGTCGGAGCGGATCGCCTTGAAGCCGCACTGGGCGTCGCTGAAGCTCGCCCCGAGCGCCGTCCGCAGGATCACGTTGTACGCGCGTGAGATCGCCTCGCGCTTCGGGCCGCGGACGACGCGTGAGTCGCGGTGCAGACGGGTGCCGATGGCCAGGTCGGAGTGCCCGGAGACCAGCGGCGCGACCAGCGGTGCGAGGCCGTCCAGGTCGGTCGACAGGTCCACGTCCATGTACGCCAGCACCAGTGCGTCCGACGCCGACCAGACCTGCTTGAGAGCGCGCCCCCGCCCCTTCTGCTCCAGTCGCACCGATCGGACGTCGGGCAGAGTATCGGCGAGATCTCTTGCCACTTGCGGGGTCTCGTCGGTGCTCGCGTTGTCGGCGATGGTGATCCGGAAGGAGTAGGGGAACTGCTCGGCCAGGTACTGATGCACCCGATGGACGCACGTGGCCAGCGCGTGCTGCTCGTTGTAGACGGGGATGACCACGTCCAGGACGACTGCCATGACCTCACGCCCCCAGGGTCGGCGTCGCGGCGGACGAGGCCACCGGTTGGCTGAGGTCGTACATGGTGGTGTCGCCGATCGTCACCTCGGTGAAGTTCGCCTGCACCCAGGAGCTGATCTCGGTTCCACTCTGGGCTCCACCGTTCTGCCTGCCTGCCTGCATGCCGGCCACGAAGTAGTGGATCGTCCCCTCGGAGACGTACTCCTGGAACTGGGCCAGGGTCGGGCTCGGGTCGGAGCCGTTGAACCCCCCGATGGCCATCACCGGCAGCTCGGTGGCCAGCTGCAGACCGGCCGCGGACTGGCTGCCGACGGTCGCCGCGATCCAGGTGTAGGAGTCCGCGTCCTGCTCGAGCGCGGCCACGACCTCTGCGCTCGGGGTGGCTGCGTCGAGCAGGCCGCCCGCGCCACCGCCGTCCGGACGTGTCCCGCGCTGGGGGGCGGTGCCGTTCTGGCCGGGCTGGGCGCCGCCTCTGCCGCCGGGGCCACCCCCGGTCGACGGACCGGCGGTCACGATCGAGCCGGTGTGGGTGGCGGCGATGGTGGTGGCGGTGTAGGCGGCAGGCCCCGCGAGCCCGGCGATGATCGAGGCCACGACCACGCCCGTGGCCAGCCGGGCACTCATGCGGTGGACGGCGAGCAGCGCCAGTCCGGCGCCGAGGCCCACGAGCAGCACGGCGTAGCGCAGGCCTGCTGGGTACTCCGTGGTCCGACTCAGCAGGACGAAGCCCCACGCACCGGACATCGCGACGGCGACGGCGAGACTCGAGCGACCGAGCCACGTCGCCCGGTGCTCCCAGGCCTCCGCGGCCCCCATGCCGATCAGGGCGGCGATCGCCGGAGCCAGGGCCACCGTGTAGTAGTCGTGGAAGATGCCGGCCATGAACGAGAAGGTGATCATCGTGACCAGAAGCCAACCGCCCCAGACGATGTGGCCCGCCCGGCGGAGGTCGGTCCGCGGCGCCCGGCCGCGCAGCACCAGGGCGGCCGCCGACAGCACCAGCGCCGCGGGGATCAGCCAGGACGTCTGACCCCCGGTGGCGGTGCTGAACAGCCGACCGATCCCGGTCTCGCCCCACATGCCGCCGCCACCGCCCCCGCCGGTCACCGAGCCGGTCTCCTCACCGTTCAGCCGGCCGAGGCCGTTGTAGCCGAAGGTCAGTTCGAGGAAGGAGTTGGTCTGACTGCCACCGATGTAGGGCCGCATGCCGGCCGGCGTCAGCTCAACGATCGCCACCCACCAGCCTGCGCTGAGGACCGTCGCAGCGATGCCGACCAGGCCGCCGCCCAGTCGGCGTCCGAGGGGTGCGGCCCGAGCGGCGAGCAGCCAGGCGAGGCCGAGCGCGGGGACGACGAGCATCACCTGGAGCGTCTTGGTCAGGAAGCCGAAGCCGAGGAAGACGCCCGCGATGGCCATCCAGCGGACGGCGCGGCGGAAGCGGATCTCCTCGACGGCGCGCAGCGTGGCCCAGGCGGCCAGCGTCATCAGCAGGGTGAGCAGGGCATCGGGGTTGTTGAACCGGAACATCAACGCCGCGACCGGGGTCAGCGCGAGCACCAGGCCGGCCAGCAGCCCCGCGCGCGCACCGTAGGCCCGTCTCACCGTCGCATACAGGGCGCCCACGGCTCCCACCGCCATCAGGACCTGCGGCACCAGGATCGCCCAGGTGTTCAGGCCGAACAGCCGTACGGACAGGGCCATCACCCATAGCGCCGCGGGCGGTTTGTCCACGGTGATCGAGTTGGCGGCGTCGAGTGAGCCGAAGAAGAAGGCCTGCCAGCTCTGCGAGCCGGCCTGGACGGCCGCCGAGTAGAAGGAGTTGGCCCAACCGTTGGCGCCGAGGTTGATCAGATAGACCAGGCCGGTGCCGATCAGCAGCGCGTACAGCGCGGGCCGCGCCCAGGCCGGTTCAGTCTGAGCCGGTTCGGTCTGAGCCGGTTCGGTCTCACTCGCTTCGGGCGGGGCGGGATCGGTCGGGCCGGGTACGAACCTGGTTGTCATGCCACGTAGCCTCGAGACGCTGCCTGTGGGCGCCCTGAGAAGGAGCTTGACCTCGTCTATGCGATCCCGCGTCCATGCCATCCCGCGGCAATCCCGCGGCGATCCCACTCTCGTCGATCCACCGCCCGACGGAGGGGGGTCCACCGAGGGGCGGATCCGCCGTCCACCGCCTGGTGCCTAGCGTGGGCGACGACACGGAGCCCTGTTCGCCGACGAGATTGTTCTCACGCAGCGTGAGGCTGGAAGGATCACGAGCATGACAGCCCACCTCCTGGACGCACGGATCGAGATCAGGAATCTGACCAAGCGCTTCGGCACCTTCACCGCCGTGGACGATCTGTCCTTCGACGTCGCGCCGGGCCGGATCACCGGCTTCCTCGGACCCAACGGGGCCGGCAAGACCACGACGCTGCGGATGGCCCTCGGGCTGGTCACGCCCACCAGCGGCACCGTGACCATCGGCGGCGTCCGGTACGCCGGCATCCCGCACCCGATCACGATGGTCGGCGCCGCGTTGGAGGCGACCAACTTCCACCCCGGCCGCAGCGGTCGCAACCACCTGCGCGTGCTCGCGTCGACCGCCGGGATCCCGGACAGCCGGGTGGACGACCTGCTCACCCTGGTGGGTCTGGACGCGGCCGGCCGCAAGGCCGCCGGCGGCTACTCCATGGGCATGCGGCAGCGTCTCGGGCTGGCAGCCGCGATGCTCGGCGATCCACGGGTCCTGCTGCTCGACGAACCGGCCAACGGCCTGGACCCCGAGGGCATCCGATGGCTGCGGGGGCTGCTGCGTGGGCTCAGCGCCGAGGGCAAGGCGATCCTGATCTCCAGCCACCTGCTGCAGGAGGTCGAGCAGACCGTCGACGAGGTCATCATCATCAACAACGGCAAGCTGGTCCGGGCCGGTTCGGTGAGCGACCTGCACGGTGAGGGTGCCACCGTGGTGCGCACCTCGGAGCCGGGCGCCCTGGCCCGGGCGCTGTACGAGACGGCCGGCCTGACCACGCGACCGGACGGCGAGAACGGGCTGACGGTGGCGACCGCCGACCTCAGGCAGGTCGGTGACATCGCCCTCACCTACGGGCTGCCGGTCTGGGAGTTGCGCGCCACCGGCGGCGACCTCGAGGACCTGTTCTTCTCCCTGACCGAGGGAACGAACCGGAATCTCGGCGACCAGGCGAAGGGGGATGCCGCGTGATCGGGGCCATCAGTTCCGAGATCCGCAAGATCTTCACGACCAAGCTGTGGTGGGGCATGGGCCTGGGCATGGCCGCGCTCGCCGCCCTGATCTCCATGGGCTTCGCCGCGCTGGTCGGGCTGGACCAGGGCAACGGGCCGGGCGACGGCCAGGGCAACCCGTTCATCGAGATGTCGGTCGGTACTGCCCAGATCATCTACAACGCCGGCATGGTGCAGAGCCTGACCACGCTGTTCCCACTGACCCTGGGCATCCTGTTGATCACCACCGAATACCGGCACCAGACGATCACCGCGACCTTCCTCGCCGTCCCCAACCGCTGGACGGTGATGGTCTCGAAGATCGTCGCCCTGCTGGTCATCGGCGGGATCTACGCCGTGGTGCACATGACGGCGAGTGTCGTCGGCGGCGCCTCGATCCTCACCCTGGTCAAGGACGAGCCGACCCTGCTCGGAGAGGGCGAGGTCTGGAAGTCGCTCGGGATCGCCGTGGCCGCGTTCATGGTCTGGACCCTGTTCGGATTCGGCATCGGGATGCTGGTGCGCAACCAGATCGCCGCGGTGCTGATCGCCGTCGGACTGGCCTTCGTCGTCCAACTCGCCCTGAACATCCTGTTCACGGTGCGGGAGTGGTGGTCGGCGATGAAGTGGATCCCGGGCAACCTGACCACGAACATGCTCATCACCAGCGACCCGACGGCCGGGCAACAGGTCGATCCGGCCACGCTCGCCAGCAGGTTCGACCAGTGGTGGCAGGCCGCCCTCGTGCTGGTCGTCTACGCCCTGGTGCTGTCGATCGCCGGGGCGTGGCTGACCACGCGCCGCGACGTGTCCTGAGCCGCGGGCCGGTTCAGTCGAACAGCCAGCCGCGGCGCATGCCGGCTTCCCGGCCGGGCTCGATGTAGTGCTCCAGACCGAACATCGCCGCGAACGGCTCCGGCGGGATCGCCAGCATCATGCCGACGTCGCTGGTCTGGCTCGCGTGAGCCTGCAGGGCAGCCCGTTTGCGCTCGATCCACGGCGTCACGTCCACCTGCAGGTGGAGTTCGGCCTCGGGGGTTCCTACCGGGTTGCCGTCGTCCGCCGGCGCGTCCGGATCCCATTCGTCCGTCATCATTCCGGCTGCCCTGGCCTGCTGCATCAGGGCTCGGGAGTGATCCCGGTTCATCGTCGCCTCGAGCAACCGCGGGCTCTGGTCCGAGCGCTCGAGCGCCGCGTGGACCAGCCGGTGGACGGCGACGTGGTCGGGGTGCCCGTAGTTGCCGTGCCAGTCGTAGCCGACGACGATGTCGGGCTTCTCGGCGCCGAGCACGGCGACCAGCCGCTGGGCCGCCTCGTCCGGGTCGGCCCCGACCAGGGCGTCCGGAGCGCTGTTCTGGTCCCAGCCGGTCATGCCCGAGTCCGCGTAGCCGAGCCAGTGGACGGCGGCCACCCCCAGCGCGGCCGCGGCGGTCCGTGCCTCCTCGCGGCGGCGGTCGACGACCGTCTCGCCCTCGGCCAGGTCCGACGGGGCCTCCCCGTGATCGCCGTTCGTGGCGAACACGACGACGACTCGGTGCCCCTCGTCCGCCGCCCGGGCCATCGATCCCGCGGTCAGACTCGCCTCGTCGTCCGGGTGGGCGTGCACGAACAAGATGATCGCCATGAGCTCATCTTGGCGCACGCCGGCGCCGAAGGCCGCACGGCGGGTCCCACCCGTGCCGGGTAGCCTCCGGGCATGGGTTCGACGCGCTACCTGAGCACGCGAGGAGGGGACTCCGGCCGGTCCTTCCGCGAGATCCTGTTGGAGGGCCTCGCCCCCGACGGCGGTCTCTACCTGCCGCAGTCCTACCCTCGTCTGGACGCCGCGACGCTGACCTCCTGGCGCGACCTCGGCTACCCAGAGCTCGCCGAACGGGTCCTGGCCCTGTTCATCGACGACATCCCGAGCGAGGACCTGGCCGACCTGGTGCGGCGGACCTACACCGCCGAGGTGTTCGGCGCCGAGGAGATCGCCCCGCTGAGCAGGCTCGAGGGGCTGGACGGCGACCTGTCGCTGCTCGAGTTGTCCAACGGACCGACGTTGGCCTTCAAGGACATGGCCATGCAGTTGCTGGGCGGACTGTTCGAGTACGAGTTGGCGCGGCGCGGCAGGTACATGAACATCCTCGGCGCGACCTCGGGCGACACCGGCAGTGCGGCCGAGTACGCGATGCGGGGGCGGGCCGGGATCGCGGTGTTCATGCTCAGCCCGCACGGGCGGATGAGCGCGTTCCAGCAGGCACAGATGTTCACCCTGGCCGAGCCGAACATCCACAACCTGGCCGTCACCGGGGTCTTCGACGAGTGCCAGGACATCGTCAAGGCGGTCTCGGCCGACCTCGACCTCAAGCGCCGGTTGCAGATCGGCACGGTCAACTCGATCAACTGGGCACGGATGCTGGCCCAGGTCGTCTACTACGTGCGGGGCTGGCTGGCCGCCACCGACGGCACCGAGGCCGGCGACGGCCGCCTGCCCGAGGTGAGTTTCGCCGTCCCGTCGGGCAATTTCGGCAACATCTGCGCCGGACACATCGCGCGGATGATGGGGGTGCCGATCCGGCGACTCGTGCTGGCCACCAACGAGAACGACGTGCTCGAGGAGTTCTTCCGCACCGGCACCTACCGGGTCCGCGGCGCCGACCAGACGCTGGCGACCTCCAGCCCGTCGATGGACATCTCCAAGGCGTCGAACGTCGAACGGTTCGTCTTCGACGCCCTTGACCGCGACGCCGACCGGACCCGCCACCTGTTCGCCGACCAGGTGCCGCATCACGGCGGATTCACGCTGACCGAGGCGGAGTTCGCCGGCCTCGACCGATTCGGCTTCGTCGCCGGGCGCAGCACCCACGCCGACCGGCTGGCCACCATCGCCACGGTGCATGCGGCGTCCGGGCGGCTGATCGACACCCACACCGCGGACGGCGTGCACGTCGCCCGTCGCTTCGTCGAGGACGGCGTCCCGATGGTCGTGCTGGAGACCGCACAACCGGTGAAGTTCGCCGACGTGGTGTTCGAGGCCACCGGCGTCCACCCTCCGCTTCCACCCTCGGTCGCCGACCTGGAGTCGCTGCCGAGGCACGTCGAGGTCCTGCCGGCGGACGTCGATGCGGTGCGCGCCTATCTGGACAAGCACGCGATCAGCACCCCGCCCGCCGACTGACCCGAGCGGATCGGGCGATCCGCGCCATGGCGCCTGCTCCGATCGGCTTGAATGAAGTCGGTCCGCTTGAGCTGGGGGAGGCACGGTGGAGGGCACGCCATTCGGCTCGCACTACACGCTGGGTGAGGTGATCGGTCGGGGCGGCATGGGCCGGGTCCACCGGGGGCGCGACATCACCGCCGAGCGGGACGTCGCGATCAAGCTGCTGCGCGAGGACCTCATCGAGGACTCCGACGTGGTATCCCGCTTCGTCCGCGAGCGCGACGTCGTCCGATCGATCTCGAACCCGAACGTGGTGCGGGTGCACGACCTGGTCGTCGAGGGGGATCGGCTGGGCATCGTCATGGACCTGTTCGCGGCCGGTCATCTGCGCCGCAATCTGCCGCCGCCGCTGCCGCCGGAGCAGTCCGCCCGGCTGCTGGCCCAGGTGGCCGCCGGGCTGGCCGCCGTGCACGCCCACGGAGTGGTGCACCGCGATCTGAAGCCCGAGAACGTGCTGGTCGACCGGGACGACGCAGGCCAGGTTCATCTGAAGCTGACCGACTTCGGTGTCTCACGACTGATCGGCCCGAGCACCACCCAGCTGACCGGAATGATCGGGACCCCGGGCTACCTGGCGCCCGAGGTGGCCAGGGGAGCATCGCCCGGTCCGGCCGCCGACGTCTACGCGCTCGGCGTGATGCTCTACGAGTGGTGCACCGGCAAGCCCCCGTTCCGGGCGGACCACTCGATCGCGCTGATCCGCGCGCACGCCGAGGACGACGTCCCCGCACCGCTCGGGGCCCCGCAGCCGCTGCTCGACCTGCTCGCGGCCTCGCTCGCCAAGGACCCGCAGGACCGCCCCACCGCCGACGACGTCGCCCGTCGTCTGGAGGAGGTGGCCCCCGAGCTCGCGGGGTGCGCCCCGTTCGCGCTCTCGGCGGACGCCGTCCTGGCGAGCCGTCCGGGCGGTGACGCCCGCCGCGGCACCGACCACGCTGCCGAGGAATCAGGCCGCGGCGGCCGTGGAGCCCGACACGATCAGGAGGCCGCCGGGTCAGGCGCCCGAGGGCCTGCGGCCGCCACCGTTCCCGCCCGCGGCCGTCGGCGCCGCCCGATCCGTCGGCGTCGCCCAACCCGTCGGCCTCGCCCACCCCGTCGGCCCGCACTCGTCCCTGCCGCCACGCACGTCGCCGAGAGTGCCGGCCCCGGTCGACCGCAGCCCACGCCGGACGGCGATCATCGGAGCCGCCGCGGCGGTCGTGGTGCTCGGGGCCGGTGGCACCTGGCTGAGCCGTGACCTCTGGGCCCGGGCCGACGCCTCGACCGCCGGCACCGCCCCGGTGGTGGCCGCCTCCCCCGGTCCGGCGTTCTCCGGCTCGGTCGGCGTCACCCCGGACGACGCGTCGGCGCAGGCCGAGGGGCCGGCCGGTCAGACCCCCGGGGGCCAGGCCCCCGGCGTACAGGGTGGCCAGGCTGCGGGGGGCCAGGTCTCCGCCAGGTGGCCAGGTCTCCGGTGGCCTAGTCTCCGGCGGCCAGGGTGGTCCTGCGGCGCCGTCCGCGGGCGCCGCGGTGCCCGCCCCGACGACGACGGGGGGCACCACCTCGAAGACCGCACCGAAGGCGCCGGCCGGCGGCGCCGCACCGGCCCCGGCCGCTGCCACGACGCCGGCGCCGGGTGCGGTGTCCTCGATGAGCCTGTCGAACCCGACCACGACCACCCTCGACCTGGCCTGGGGCGCGGCCGCGGGCGCCACCAGCTACCGCCTGGCCTGGACCGAGAGCGGCGCCGGCGGACGCACCTGGACCTCCTTCGACGGCCAGTTCGGCGCCGGCCGACGCGGCGTCACCCTGACCAACCTGCTGCCCGGACGCACCTACACCGTGCGGGTCACCCCGATGAACTCCGCCGGAACCGGGACGACGACCACCCGCACCGGCAGCACCAAGAAGGAGATCCTCCCCCCGCCGGGTGCGGTGTCCTCGATGAGCCTGTCGAACCCGACCACCACCACCCTCGACCTGGCCTGGGGCGCGGCCGCGGGCGCCACCAGCTACCGCCTGGCCTGGACCGAGAGCGGCGCCGGCGGACGCACCTGGACCTCCTTCGACGGCCAGTTCGGCGCCGGCCGACGCGGCGTCACCCTGACCAACCTGCTGCCCGGACGCACCTACACCGTGCGGGTCACCCCGATGAACTCCGCCGGCACCGGGACGACGACCACCCGCACCGGCAGCACGACGGGCTGAGCGGTCGAGTCCGCGCGCGCCGGCATGGGGCTTACGAGTCGCTTACGCACGAAACAACTGGGGCTCATCTCCGGTTGACCCAGACATGAGCGACGCGACCCCCGCCCAGACGCCCCAGCCCACCGAGACGATGACCTGGTCAGGGGTCATCCGTCAGGCCAAGGCGGGCAACCCGGCTCCGCCGCGACGCGACGAGCGCACCCCGGATCAGTGGCGTGAGGTGCTCTCCCGCGAGCAGTTCCGGGTGACCCGCAAGGCAGGCACCGAGCGACCGTTCAGCTCCGACATGTGCTCGCTGTTCGAGCCCGGCCTGTACGCGTGCGTGTGCTGCGGCACCGAGCTGTTCGACTCCTCGACCAAGTTCGAGTCCGGCACCGGGTGGCCGAGTTTCACCCAGGCGGTTCGGCCCGACGTGGTGGCCTACGACCTGGACGTCAGCCTGGGCATGCAGCGGGTCGAGACGACCTGCAACGTCTGCGACGCCCACCTCGGGCACGTCTTCCCCGACGGTCCGGCCCCGTCCGGGCTGCGCTATTGCATCAACGCGGTCGCCCTGCGCAAGGTGCAGTGAGCCGACGACCTCGATTACGGAGGATCCCGTGACCGTCAGCCCGCCCGCCGCACCGGTCTTCGAGAACACCTATGCCCGGGACCTGGACGGCGGCTACACCGCGGTCTCCCCGACCGCGGTGGCGGCGCCGCGCGCCATCCAGCTCAACCACGCCCTGGCCGCCGAACTCGGGCTGCCGGCCGGCTGGCTGGGCGGCGAGGACGCGCTGCGCGTCCTGGCCGGCAACGCCGTCCCGGAGGGGGCCCAGCCGCTGGCGCAGGCCTACTCCGGGCACCAGTTCGGGTTCTTCTCCCCGATCCTCGGCGACGGCCGGGCCGTGCTGCTCGGCGAGGTGGTCGACGTCCGCGGGCAGCGCCGCGACATCGCCCTGAAGGGGTCGGGCCGCACGCCGTTCAGCCGCGGCGGCGACGGCCGGGCCGCACTCGGGCCGGTGCTGCGCGAGTACCTGATGGGCGAGGCGATGCATGCCCTGTCGATCCCGACCACGCGGGCGCTCGCCGCGGTGGCCACCGGCGAGCCGGTACGCCGCGACCAGGTGCTGCCCGGGGCGGTGCTGACCCGGGTGGCGGCCTCGCACCTGCGGGTCGGCACGTTCGAGTTCGCCGTCCGCCGCGACCTCGACCTGCTGCGGCGCCTGGCCGACCACGCGATCGCCCGGCACGACCCCGAGCTGGCCGTCATCACCGACGACGCCGAACGCTACCTCGCCCTGCTGCGCGCCGTCCTGGACCGCCAGGCGGCGCTGATCGCGGCCTGGATGGGGATCGGGTTCATCCACGGGGTGATGAACACCGACAACACCTCGATCTCCGGGGAGACGATCGACTACGGACCGTGTGCGTTCCTGGAGGTCTACGACCCGGCGACGGCGTTCAGTTCCATCGACGATCACGGGCGGTACGCCTACGGCAACCAGCCCTCGATCGGCCTGTGGAACCTGACCCGGTTCGCCGAGACCCTCGGGCCGCTGATCGGCTCGCCGGACGGGTCCGACCGCGAGCAGGTCGTGCCGCGGCTGGTCGAGGTCCTGGAGACCTTCGACGCCCGCTACGCCGAGCACTGGACGGCGGTGCTGCGGGCCAAGCTCGGCCTGGACGATGCGGCACCGGACGGGGACCGGGACGACCAGGGGGCCGCCCACGACCGGGCCCTGGGCGCGGAATACCTCAACCTGCTGCAACGACACCGGGTGGACTTCACCCTCGGTTGGCGCAGGCTGGCGCAGGCCGCGGACGGCGACGAGGCTCCGCTGCGGCGGGTGTTCGGCCAGGGCGACGACGCGGTGCTGACCGACTGGCTGTCCCGCTGGCGCGACCGCTTGCGGCGCAACGCATCCGGCGAGGCGGACCGTGCGGCCATGCGCCGCGCGAACCCGATCTACATCCCGCGCAACCACCTGGTGGAGCAGGTGTTGGCGGCGGCCGTCGAGACCGATGACCTGGCCCCGTTCGAGGAGTTGCTGGCCGTGCTGGCCGACCCGTTCGACGAGCGGCCCGAGCGCGCCGGCTATGCGGAACCGGCCCCGCACGATGTCACCGCGACCTACCGGACGTTCTGCGGGACCTGATCGAGCCTGCACCCCGGCCGCGGGCTGCGCCGCCTGCTGTCACCACCGACACGTCGAGTCGAGGCAGGGACCGGGGTCCGGCATGCTGGCTCCATGAGCTTTCCGAACGTTCCCGTCTCGCAGGTTTCTGACGACGCGGTGATGCTGGACATCCGCGAGCCCGACGAGTGGGACCTCGGCCACGCGCCGGGTGCGATCCACATCCCGATGGGCGAGCTGCCTGCCCGCCTGGACGAACTGGCCTCGTTCCCGGACGACGACGGCCCGATGATCGTGGTCTGCCGCTCGGGAGGAAGGGTGGGCCGGGTGCTGCCCTGGCTGTCGATGCAGGGCTACGAGGTGGCCAACCTGGACGGCGGCATGCTCGCCTGGCAGGACGCCGGCAAGGCGATGGCGGCCGCGCCGGGTCGGTCGCCGTCCATCACCTGAGCCTCAGGGGGAGGTAGTGGAGGGTTAAGCACCGTCTGCGGTGCACAACCCTCCCCGACTGCTGCTGCTGGTGGGGGCGATACTGGCGAGATGGCGTTGGACGCGTATGGCCGAGGTACCTGCACCCAGTGCGGCGAGGAATTGATGGACGAGGGATTCGTCGAGGACATGGGCGAATCCTCCCAGGGGTACGCGCGCTGGATCGCCGGTCCCCTGGAGCGCGGGATCTTCGGTGGCGCCAAGCGGATGGGGCGTACGCGGTTGGCCATCGCAGCCTTTCGATGCCGTTCCTGCGGGCATCTGGAGCTGTTCGCGAAAGACCCGATCTGAGCACACCGAGAACCGCCACCGACGCTCCACCCAGTTCCCGTGACCCTGACCAGCTCGGCCAGGTCGGCTTGGTGGCGAAGAAACGTCCCCGCGGGGACGTCCGCACTGCCCCGTCCACTTGCTCATCCCTCTGGCATCCCAACCCGGTGTCGCGGGGTCCTGAGACGGGTCCTGCCGGCGGTCCAGAGACGACCGGTCAGCCGTTGCCGACAAGGACGACGTGGAGGACCCGGGGGCCGTGGACGCCCTCCACGCGGCTGAGCTCGATGTCGCTGGTGGCGCTGGGCCCGCTGATCCAGGTCTGAGGACGGGTGGCGTCGAGGCGGGCCACGGCGTCGGGAACGTCGTTGACGACCTGGTCGACGCGGACGACGCATACGTGCCGGTCGGGAATCAGGGACAGGGCGCGCCGTCCCTGACCAGGCCCGTGGTCGAGGACGATGGTGCCCGTCGTGGCGATGGCGATCGCCGCCGTGGTGACAACGGCGTCGACGGCGTCGAGGTCGGCGGCGGTCAGGCCGGTGTCGGCGATGCCACCGGGGATCGCCAGGTCGAGCCCGTCGGGGACGACGACGCGGGTTGTGCCGTTCAGGGCCGCCGCGACCGTCGAGACGAGTTCGGTTGGGACGCAGCGGGTGACCTTTGCCTTGTAGTCCTGGACGCGGTCGACGAAGAGAGCGATGTCCGCGGGCATTCGCTCGCGCCGGTAGTCCCGTGACACTGCGATGTCGGGCCGCGGATCCGAACCGAATGCGGCGCCGATCGCCGCAAGGATGTCGTCGCGGGCGCTCATCGCCGGTCCCTCTCGGCGGCCCACCACTGCCGGAAAGATCGGCGCGGCGGGGCGGGCAGGTCCCGCGCCTCGGTCCACCTCGCGCCGACCCACGGCAGGTGTGAAATGGGTCGACGTCCGCCCGGAGCCTCGCGGCGCAGGAATCGGTCGAGCAGCCGGGAGCCGGCCGAGGCGGCGCGCTCCCCGGCCGCCAGGTGCGCGGCGTCGGAGAAGGCCCAGGAGGTGACCTTCATGGCGAGGGCCTCGGGCTTGGGCAGGCGGTCGCCTCGGTGGGCGTCGACGACCTGGGTACGCAGGTCGACCAGGACCGTGGGGATGTCGATCTTGACGGGACAGACCTCGTAGCAGGCGCCGCACAGGCTGGAGGCGTAGGGCAGGGAGTCGGTCTGCCGGTCCTGGCCAACACCCCTCAGGAGCGGATTGAGGATGGCCCCGATCGGCCCGGGGTAGACAGAGCCGTAGGCGTGGCCACCGACTCGTTCGTAGACCGGGCAGACGTTCAGGCAGGCCGAGCAGCGGATGCACCGCAATGCCTGGCGGCCGATCGCATCGGCCAGGGCGCGGGTGCGGCCGTTGTCGAGCAGGACGACGTGGACCTCTTGCGGGCCGTCGCCGGGGGCCACGCCGGTCCACATCGAGGTGTAGGGGTTCATCCGCTCCCCCGTCGAGGAGCGGGGCAGCAGCTGGAGGAACACGTCGAGGTCGCGGTAGGTCGGGACGACCTTCTCGATGCCCACGACCGAGATCAGGACCTCGGGCAGGGTCAGGCACATCCGCCCGTTGCCCTCGGACTCGACGACCACGAGCGTTCCGGTCTCGGCGACCGCGAAGTTCGCCCCCGACACCGCGACCCGGGCCCGCAGGAACTTCTCCCGCAGGTGCAGCCGAGCGGCGGCGGCCAGGTGGGCCGGGTCGTCGTCGAGGTCGTCGGGGGCGGCGCGCCCGGCGGCGGACATCGCCGTGGCGAAGATCTCTCGGATCTCGGCGCGGTTCCGGTGGATCGCCGGGACGAGGATGTGACTGGGCAGATCATCGCCGAGTTGGACGATGAGCTCGGCCAAATCCGTCTCCCAGGCGGCGATCCCGGCTGCGGCGAGGTGTTCGTTGAGGCCGATCTCCTGCGTGGCCATCGACTTGACCTTGACGACCTCGTCCACGCCGTGGGCGCGCGCCACCTCGGCCACGACCGCGCAGGCCTCGGCGTCATCCCGGGCCCAGTGCACCACCGCACCGCGCTCAATCAGCGCCCGCTCCAGGGTGAGGAGGTGCTCGTCGAGACGGGCCAAGGTGGCGTCCTTGATCGCCGCACCCGCGGTCCGCAACTCCTCCCAGTTCTCGAGCTCGTCGACGACCGCGGCTCTCTTCTGCCGGATCGTGGTCGTGGCGTGCCGCAGATTGGACCGCAGCTGGGAGTCCGCCAGGGCGACCTTGGCCGCGGCGGGGAAAGCAGGCATCCCGACGAATGTCGCGGTCATGACGCCACCGCCGCGGGTCGCGCTTCGATCGCGGCTAGCACCTCTGCGAGGTGCATGACGCGGATTCCAGAGCGCTGGCGCGACAACAGCCCACCGATGTGCATCAGACACGAGTTGTCCCCGGCCACCAGAACCTCGGCGCCGGAGGCGCGGACATGCCGGGCCTTGTCCGATCCCATGGCGATCGAGGTCTCGCTGTTCTTGACCGCGAACGTACCGCCGAAGCCACAGCACTCCTCGCTGTGCGGCAGGTCCACCAGACGCAGACCCCGCACCGCCCGCAGCAACCGCAGAGGTCGGTCCCCGACGTGGACCATCCGCACCGAATGGCATGTCGGGTGGTAGGTCACCGTGTGCGGGAAATAGGCCCCCACGTCCTCGACACCCAGCACGTCGACCAGGAACTCCGACAGCTCATAGACCTTCGGCGACAACTCGGCGACCGCCTCCTGCAGGCCGGGGTCGCCGGCGCGGCGAGCCACAATCGCGTGCTGGTGACGCGCCGACGCCGTGCACGACCCGGACGGTGTGACGATCGCGTCGTACCCCGCGAAAGCCTCGATGAAGGTCCGCACCACGGGGACCGCCTCGTCGAGGTAACCGGTGTTGACCATCGGCTGGCCGCAACAGGTCTGTGAGTCCGGGAAGTCGACCGTGACCCCAAGTCGCTCCAGCAGCCGCACCGTGGCCACACCCGTGTCCGGGAACAACGCGTCGTTGATGCAGGTCACCTGCAACGCCACACGCATGAGCTCACCCTCCGCTCGAACCCGGGGCCGGGATAGCCACCCCGGCACCGTAGCCCGCCACCGATCCGCTCGTCAGCGTTGCCTTGCCTCGTCCCAGGCGGCCGAGTGACTGTGGGTTCGTGGCGGACGGGCGCGTGGGTGTTCCACGGGATGGTCAGCGCGGAGTCAGGCCCGGATTGCTCAGCTCCCTTGCGGACGGAACACAGCGGCGTGCTGCGGTGGCCCGGCGCACACGAGCGGCGGCGTCCGTCGAGGACCAGATGTCGTGCTCGACTGTCGCCACACCCCTCGGGTGCGGAAGGGGGCGACGTACTCGCGTTCCACCCCATGCACAGCCAGTCGACCGAGCTGCCGGAGGAGACCAGCGCGGCCGAGTGTCGGTCCGCCAGCAGGGCGGAGTCGCCGATGGGTAGCGGCTCACGACGGCGTCGCGATCGTCATAGTGGTGTCTACGTCGACCTCGGAGTGCAGGGTCCGGTGCACGGGGCAGCGGTCTGCGATCTCGAGGAGTCGTTGGCGCTGTTCGGCGTCGAGGACGCCCATCAGTTCGATCACCCGCTCGATGCGGTCGAGCTGGCCGGACTGGGTATCGCAGTCCGCGCAGTCCTTGGCGTGGATCCGAGAGTGTCTCGACGGGACCGTCACGCCCTCCAACGGCCACCCCTTGCGCTCGGCGTACATGCGGAGCGTCATCGAGGTGCAGGCACCGAGCCCGGCGAGAAGCAGGTCGTAGGGCGAGGGGCCGGTGTCGTGCCCGATCGGAGCGGGCTCGTCGGCGCCGAGCACGTGGCGCCCGGCCGTGATCCGCTGACCGTACGGGCCGCGGCCGTTCTCGGACACCACGACCACGCCCTCCTTCGCCTCTGCCTCCGGCGTCGTCGAGTTCGTCGGCTGGGCGGACGACGCGGCGGCGTCGTCGAGGTAGCGGCTGGCCCAGGCCGCCAGCACGGAGGCGGCGAAGCGGGCATCGGCGGGTCGGGTGACAGATGGTCGGCGCCGTCGAGGGAGACGAACGACTTCGGGTGGCGGGCCACGTCGAAGATCTCGCGCGCATTCTCGACCCCGACCGTCTCGTCGACCGGCGAGTGCATGACCAGCAGAGCGGCGCCCAGTCGACGGATCCGATCCGCCTGTGGCTGGCTCAGATGTCGTCGAGGAACTGCTTGCGGATCCGGAACGGGCGCGCAGCCAGGCAGACCTCGGCCTCGCCGGTCTCCTCGATCTCCGCCCGGCTGTCGCCGAGCAGGTCCAGCAGGTGCTCGGTGTCCGCAGGGGCACCGATGGTGGCGACCGCGCGAATCTCCGGGACCTGCTCGGCGGCGGCGAGAACGGCGGCGCCCCCAAGTGAGTGACCGACGAGAATCGTGGGCGCCCGGTGGTTCTGGCGCAGGTAGTCGGCCGCGCTGATCAGGTCACCGACGTTCGAGGTGAAGTTCGTGTTGGCGAAGTCGCCCCCGGAGCCACCGAGACCGGTGAAGTCGAAGCGCAGCACCGCGATGCCGAAACCGGTCAACGCCTGCGCGATCCTCGACGCGGCGAGGACGTCCTTGCTGCAGGTGAAGCAGTGCGCGAAGAGTGCGTACGCCGTGGGTCTCGTCTCCGGAAGGTCCAGACGGCCGGCCAGCTGGGCACCGCTGGACCCAGGGAACTCGATCCGATGTTCCGCGCCGGGCGCCGTGATGCGGACCTCGGGGGACGTCGACGAGGCCGTTGCGCCCATCAGGACTGCCCGCCGGAGAGCAGACGGCGAAGCAGACCCGGAGCGCCGGTCGCCGCCTCTGCGCGTTCCGTCGGCGTGCCGTCGACGCGGACGTCGCGGCCGAAGGCGAGCTGGCCCTTGATGTCGTCGGCCGCCGGGCTCGGGTCTCGGTACTGCCAGACGGCGCCGCGATTGATCTTCCCGCCCACGACGATGTCGTAGTAGCTGGCGGTGCCCTTCCAGTGGCAAATCGTCTGCCGGTCGTTCTCGTTCCAGATGGCCTGTGTCATGACGACTCCTTTCGGGCCCGATGGTGTCCGAACCAATAGTGGGGTAGGGGTGACGAGAGCGGTCAGGCGGGCGTGCGCGACGAGTTCGTCGCTGCGTGATGCCGGGGGTAGACGAGTCCCAGAGCCAATACCGGACGCGGCGTGGCAGGTACCGGAGCCACTGCGGCGAAACCGTTGCGCCGGTGAACGGGTCCGCGGTGCCGGCGTTGAGCGGGAGCACGAGGTAGCGCATGACGACCCAGACGGCGATGCCGAACAGGGTACCCGTCACAAAAGCCATCGCGCCCTGCTTCTTCACCAGGACCGCC
>CAVVQM010000006.1:0-524237 GCA_963750395.1 uncultured Actinomycetota bacterium
AGGGCGGCGGCCACGTCCCGCCCGGACCGCAGCGCGGCCAGGACGTAGGAGTCGACCGCGACCGGCAGCGCCCACGCGATGTGCGGGGGCAGGTCCAGCACGGTGCGGGCCAGCTCGAACTCCGCCGAGGCCGTCAGGGTCAGTACCGCGGCCAGGGTGAGGGCAGGCAGGGCCGGGAGCAGACGACCTGAGACGCTCTGGTCTGCTGTGGTGGGGGCGTCCCGGTCCGGCACGGCGGGGGTGGCGATCGGCATGGGGTCCTCCGATTCGGGTCGAGGCGGTTGCCTGGCGGGGTGACGAGGGCGTGTCCGCCGGGCGTCGATCAGCAGCAGGCGTCAGGCGTCATGGCTGGCCTGCCTCGTTCGCGTGGACACCGGTGGCGATCCAGGCGGCGCGGGTGACGAGGCAGGGCCAGGGTTCGGCGTGGGCGCACAGGTCCCAGCCGTCCTCGATCGCGGGCCGTGGGCAGGGCCTGAGCAGGTCGGCCAGGCTCACCAGCCGGTCCTCGGGCTCGGGCAGGCCCGTGAGGCGGCGGCGGATGGCGGCCTCGACCTGGTCCGGGCTCGGCCCGGCGCCCAGCACGCGATGGGCCCGGTCGGCCAGGTAGCGAGCGTCGACGACCGCGATGCTCGTGGTCTCGGGGCTGGGTCTGGCGTCGCTGGCCCAGGCGAGCAGGGACTGGGTGCGGACGGCTTCGGTGATGTTCATCGTCGTGCCTCCTGGGTCGGTGGTCGCTGGCGGTGGATCCGGTCGGTTGGCAAGGGGTTCGGCCTGGCCCGCGGCGCGGCGAGCGGCCCGGGCGGTGGGTCGCGGGTCATCGGCGTCCCCGGATGAGTCCGGGGGGAAGGTCCTGGGACGGTCGGCCGCGCAGGGGGGCGACGTTGTCCTGGTCGAAGCGATACGCCTGGGCGTGATAGCCGTGCTCTGGCCTGCCGTGGGTGGTGGCCCACCAGTAGGCGTACTCATCGAGACGGGACCGGTCGGGGGTGGAGAACGTGCTGGCCTCGACATGGCAGCTACTGCGGTGGCAGGTCCGCAGGCCGGCCTCGACGCGGCGGAGCGCGGCCGGAGCCCACCGGTCGTGCCAGGCGGCGAGCAGGTCCGGCCCGACGCCGTCCCCGGCCGCGAGGGCCCATTGGTGGCGCAGCACCAGCAGGTCGGCGACCACGACCGGGTGCCACGGCCAGCACGGCACCAGCCGGGCGTAGACGGCCCCGACCCGCTCGACCCAGACGACCAGATCGGTCAGCCACCCGATCGCCACAGCCGGATCGGTGACCGACGCCCAGGCCGGAGCCGGCGCACCCCTGCCCGGGCCGGTGGCTCCGGTGGTGGACGCGGCGGACGCGGCGGTGAGGGTGCGCAGGGTGTTGGCGAGGTCGGTCAGGGTGCGGGTGTGCGCGGCGACGTCCGTATGCAGCGACTCGGCGAGCCGGGTCTGGGCGGACAGGTCGGCCTGGACGGCGTCGACCTGGGCTGCCAGGCGGGCCAGCGCGGCCCGCTGGTCTCCCGGGACGGGTTCGCGGCTCACGCGGCGTCACCCCCGCCGGGTCCGGCGTCCCAGCCGTCTCGGCCGGGGAGCTCGGTGTCGCGGGCGGCCTGGTCGAGCCAGCGGTCCAGGTCGGCGAGCACGTCGTCGTCCGGGACGGCGCGCAGCGCGGGCGGCTTCGGGTCGTGACCGGCGTTCGGGAGCAACGGGTGTCCGGCAGAGGCGGGGTGGCCAGGAGTCGTCGGGTGGCGCGGCGGCGGTCGCGGTCCCAGGCCATGGGGGCGCGGCCGATGATGGGGCGGGTGCCGGTGCGGATGAGCAGCGCGGTCCCGGTCGGCAGGGCGGCGAGGTCGCCGGGGGTCATGACCGGGATGGGTCGGACGTCGTCCTCGTCGAGGCGGACCATGCGGGTGTTGGTCAGCAGCGAGATCCGCTGCAGGTCATCGCCGGTCTTCAGTCCGCCGAACACGAGCAGGGAGCCGGTGTTGCCGAGGATGGTCTCGGCGCGGTTCGGGCCCCACACGTCCCGCAGCTGCGCCAGCGACTGGGCGCCGATGTGCAGGGTCAGGCCGCGTCCGCCCATGTCGGAGGTCCAGTCGTGCAACGGGATCGGCCCGCAGGTCAGCGGCGCCTCGTCCAGGACGGCGGTCATCGGTGGGTCCAGCCGCCCGCCCGGTCGGGCGGCGGCGTGCATCCGGACCTGGTGGGCGACCTCGGCGGTCAGCGCCCCGATCAGGCGGCGGCAGACGCCGTCGCGGCCGATCAGGTACAGCGAGTCGGTGCCGGCGGCGACCAGGTCGGCGACGTCCAGGAACGCCTCGTCGTCCAGGGCGGCGTCACCCGCGGCCGCGGCGGCCTGGTCGGTCAGCCACCGGATCGCGGGCAGCATCGTCGTGGTGATCGAGGTCAGGGTGCGGTCGTTGGCGCCGTAGACCGACCGCAGCTCGGCCGCCAACGCCGCCGCGGACGGGCTGCCGCGCAGCGCGGTGAGGATCTGGCCGAGGGCGATGTCGTCGGCCGGGGAGATCCAGTCCAGCACCGTCGCCAGGCGTCCCCCGGCCAGGGCCGCGGCGTGCAGCAGGACGGCGAGCAGGGCCCGGGCCTGGGCGTCCCACCGTTCGCTGTCCCCCGTCGAGGGCGGGATCAGGTCACCGGCGCGGCGGGTCGCGGTGGCCAGGTCGGTGCACCCGGCCAGCGGCGACCAGCGCACCGTCGAGGCCAGCCCGCCCAGGCCGGTCGGGTTGAACACCTCCACCCGCCCGGTCCGCGCCCGGACCTGCGCGGTGGCCTCCAGCAGGTCGGTGCGGGAGGTGGTGACCAGGACCGCGCCGGGGGCGTCGAGGATGTGGCAGGCCAGCGACCCGGACTTGCCCGACCGGGGACCGCCGATCCGCAGCGTCACCTCCTCGCACGTCGACCAGGCCCCCGCCCCGAGCCCCAGCGACCCGAGGCGGGGGCCGCCGGGGCGGAGCAGCTGCACCGCGTACGCGGTGACCGGGACGGCGCGCAGCTGCCACCGCGACAGGCCCGCCAGCGACGGGCGCAGGTGCCGGGCCCGGGCGCGGACGGCGCGGCGTCCGGTGTGCTCGACCTGGTCCAGCCAGGACGCCACCCCACCGGCGCGGTGGGCCTGCTCGTCGCGGCGGTCCACCCAGGCCCGGACCGTGGTCGGCGGAGCCAGGTAGCGAGCGGCCCACCACGCCGACGTCATCGCCGCCGCCGCGGCGCCGACGGTCAGCAGGAACGCCGTCGGTCCCCGCCAACCGGCCCGGGCGGTCAGGAACGCCACCACGAGGCAGGCCACCGGGATCAGGGCGAGGTCCCACGGGTAGTGCCGCAGGCCCCGCAGTCCGCGGAACAGCAGAGTCATCACCAGTCACGTCCCTTCAACACGAGCCGTCGATCAGTCAGTAGGCGGGGACGGGGTCGAACCCGGTCGCTGGCAAGCCGATTGGCAAGGGGCTGGTCGAGATCGGCCAGCGTCCAACGGGCTTGGCATGGGGTCAGTCCCAGACCGTGCGCCAGCGCGACCGGCCCTGGCTCCCGGCCGGTCCCGGTCGGCGGGGGCGATCGCCCAGAGCGCCCCGCTCGATGGGTGTGGCGGGCTCGATCGGGGTGGGGGTGTGGGTGCGTTGACGGCGCAGCACGTACCGGCCGGGCGCGATCGTCAGCGGGGCGTGGTGGCCGGTGTGGACCAGATGCGCCACCGCGCCGTCCGGCACGGTCAGGACGCCGACCGTCGCATCGGTCGCCTCGTCGGCGCCGCCGACCGGCGCCCACGACGGGCCGCCCCACCCGACCAGGCAGTGCTGATGCGCGTGGCGGTGGGCGCCGGAGACCACCGGGACCCGCTCCGCACCGACCGGGACCGGCCCCGACGCCTGCGAGGTCGTGGACGCGGGCCCTCGCTGCCGAGGACAGGACCCGGACCGGGATCACCAGCACGTCGCCCTGCCGTTGGACGCCGTCCATCGGCCGCTGCGGACCAGCCACCGGCGGCGCGTACGCCGCGGTCGGCTCGGGCGGGGTCGGCTGCGCCGCCGCGTGCCCGGCTGTCGATTGGGCGGTGGGCTCGTGGGCGGGGACCGCCCACAGGGTCTCCAGGAACGTCACGTCATCCATCGGGTTCTCCTTGTCGTCGATCCATCACGACGGGACCGCTGGCGCGGACCCGCACCCTTACAAAGCGCGAGATTCCGCTCCTGGTGGCCAAACCGGTCGGCGTCGCTGGCCTGAACCGCGGTCAGGTGTGGCGTTGTGGGGCGTACTCGTTCGGGGACAAACCCCAGGTCAGGGCGACCGCCTCGACCGCGGAGCGGCACCAATCCGGGACCGGCAAGCCGTGTCGCTCGTGCACCCCGGCCTCGTTCGGGGACGCGTCGATGACCTGCACCAGCCGCGTCCCGGCCCACCGGCCGGCGGCGACCTCGAACAACGTCACGTCCGCGCCGAGATGGCCCGGGTCGGCCGCCACGTCCAGCACCCGCAGCCGATGCCCCGCCGCCCAGGCGTCCCAGCCGACCGACCGGATCTCGGCCTCCAGATCCGGCGGCTGCTCGATCACCGCGGCCAACCGGCGGCGCCGGGGGTGCACCGGTGGCGGCGGGCTCACCGCGAGCAGCACCGCCACGGCCAGGACGGCGAGCACCAGCGACACCAGACCGACCCAGCCCGACTCGACAACGGCCACGACCGCGGCGAACACCACCAGCAGGCCACCCCGCCCGGTCACGACAGACCACCTCGCTAGGGAGCGCAACGCGAGGTGGACGACGCGGGACGCGGGCGGCACGGATCCGGGCATGGCAAGGCTCCTTCGAGACAGGCAAGCGAGATGGCGGCGCCGAGGTCGGTGCGGACGCGACGGGTATGCGCGGAACCGACCCAGCGAGGGCGCAGATCAGCGGACCGGTGAGACCGGCCCGCTATCCGAGGTCGAGACCGGCCTCGTCGACGTCCTCCTCCGCGGCCGCGCCACGACGGCGCGCCGTCGCGGCGCGCTCCGCCGCAGGACGCGAACGGCCCCGCTCCACAGACGTGGACGGGGCCTCATGAGTGATCACCTGGCACAACCGGCCAGGACGGCACACGAACGACACCAAGCGCGGCGGCTCGGCGGCAGCGCCATCAGGCGCGCCGATACCCTGAACAGGCATCGCGGTCTCCTCACACGAGCTGCGATGTAGGCCTCGGCGGGGTTGCACCCCCGTCGGGGCCACTTCTTCGACACCACTATACAAAGTCAGCTTGTTTTGGCAACCACCAACACTTGCCAACGCCACCCGGACGACCCCCGAACGAGCAGAGCAAGCACTGAAACAACCACCAAGCCGGCAACCACGGGGTGTTGCCTCACCCTGGTCGCTCGTCTGCGACGAATTGGATGGAGCACGACCCTAAGATCGAGACATGCCCCTACGTACTCTCGGCGTATCAAGCGATCAGTGGACCGCAATCGCCGCAATCGCCGCAACAATGGCGATTTTCGTACCGGCGATAGTGGCGATCTATAGGAAGCGCCATCCGAGGTTTCTTATCGCGTACCGCGTCACCACGACAGCGCTTCTCGCAGATGCGGCAGAGAAACACCTGGAAATCTTGCATCGCGGAAAACCGATCAACCAACCTTCCTTACTCACGCTAGATATTGCTTCCACGGGCTCCAAAGACATACCATCCGACATCTTTGATTCTGGTCAACCCTTGGAATTTCGGCTGCACGCCCGGATCGTTGAGGTAATCGAAAGCAAACCCTTCCCGCACGGGCGGCAAGGAGCCGTCGACGATGGCTAACTCCATAGTCATCCGGCCAGATCGAATTCCTCACTGGTCCACAGCAAGGATCAGCGTGGTACTGGAGGGCAATCCTGCTCCGCTTTCAATCGCCAACCCACTGGTGGATGTCGATATCGAGGAGCGACCGCGCGGCAGGAGCAGTGAGTTCGCACCTTCTCCCCCAACACTACTTCTTGGAGTGCTGATACTGTTTACTCTCTACGCCATCATAGTTTCGCCCGATAGCGCGGCGGACTACTTCCGGTCGATCATAAATTTCCTTGCTGGCGCCGTTCATTCCATATTCATCTTGACGGACGGCATCGTGAGCGGATTCGATAGTTTCGCCGTAAGGCTTGCAGCATTCCTAATGCTCGCTACGGGGTCCAACATCTGGTTCTACAGAACTTGGCGCGAGAGATCCAAAAAGCGCGATCAATGGTTTCTCAAATAGGGGCCATGGACCAAGTGACCCGACCGCGAACCCCTACCCGGCCTAAGAACCGGCCTACACCGGCACGACAAGCTGCGACCCGTTGCACCCGCACGGCAGAGTCGGACTCGCAACGACGCGCCAGCATGACCAGCACCTGCAACAAGCCGACCTATGCAAGATCTGGGCTAGAGAAATGCGACTCAAGCGACCGCCGCGTAAGATACGATCGTTTGACCAGAGATTTTACGCCAAGCTTCTGGATGAGGCCCAGAAGTCAACTTCGTCCGGCCACCACGCACAAGACGCCCTAAAGACCTCGGCCAGCGCATCTCTCGATAGATTGCAAGAGTCTGCCCTTTCATACTCCGAATCTCTGGTTCGCGGATCCCGGTCGATTCTGCGTGTCCGCCGCCGGCATCATAGGGGTTTCGTTCGCAGGCTCCGTAAATATTGGGGACCAGCCCTGGACCTTCTCTATACATTGATAGTCTGCAATCAAGAAGCTGGGGGCGACTTTATCGGGCGAAGTCTGACAGAAAGTGCGCGCAGGCTCCCAGAGGGCAACCAGGAGTACATGTTGCACGACGCCCTGGCAGACCTTCATGCGCGCGCCTGTAGAACGGCCCTGGATGTCTTCCACCTGTTGGAGAGCGGTCTGGCAGCTGGGGCAATGGCGCGCTGTCGAACGCTCCATGAACTTGCAGTGATATCGATGGTGCTTCGCGAGTACTCGAGCCACGAAGGGCATGAGGACTTGGCCGAACGATTCTTGGATCATCACTACGCACAGAATCGACGCGACGCTCGAACATACCAAGATAACCATGCCGCGCTTGGAATGAGTCCGCTTTCAGATGAGTCTTTGATAGCGATCGAAAGCAACTACTACCAGGTGATCAATAGGTATGGCAAGGACTACGCAGAGCCCTACGGCTGGGCCGCCGGACTTGAAGGAATCCGCAGGCCCACGTTCGCCACACTCGAAAGACTCGCCGGGCTACCTCACCTCCGGGGTTACTACCAATGGGCCAGCCACGAGGTCCATGCAGATTCCAAGGGGAATACGCTAAACACACTGGAGCGGGCCAATATGGAGTACCGTCGAAGCGGCTACACTAATATTGGACTGGTCGATCCCGGTCACACCGCCGCAATATCTCTGCACCAATGCTTGACAGCATTGCTTAATAACCGCGAGCGTACCACGCCGCAAGATCTTTTCTCAATGAATGCGTTTGGCCATCTGGTCGAGAGAATCGGAGACTTGCTGCTGGCGGGACACGACGCCGTCACTCAAGCAGAAGAGCGTTTCCAAGCTAAGCAGGCCCGAAGCAGAGTGAACAAAAACCCCAGGCCAGATCAACAATAGTCGCCGTAATCTTCATCAATGGACCCAACCATGTGGGCGGCACTAGTTGCCGCAATCAGTGCCGCCATGGGATACCTAGCCAATCAACTGGCCCAGAGACACGAGCGGCGGAGCAAGAGCCACGCCGAAGCGCGGCGCGCCGTTCGCCGTGTTCAGGAGGTTCCGTCCTGGATATGGAGACGAGCAGACACATCCCCGCAGACCGTTGAGAGGCTTGGCTTGCTTCAGAGCGAAGCTTGGAGTGAAGTCCGCTTCGACCAGCAATGGATAAGCATCGAGAGTCGCTCTGTTGGTGAGTCTACGCGCATTTGCCAGTCCGAAACTCGGCGCCAGGCTTGAAAAGTCGAGGGCACACATGGCGCAACCCCTTGCTCGGCTCGGCCTCCCAGTGGAGAGCGATCCGCAGGATTTCGTCTACAGTAGCCAAGAAGAGTTGCGGCTATGTGTAGGCGCTATGCGTGCTAACACATCGTGGTGGGGCTCTTGCCGAGACGAAGTCTCAAACGACGACTCAGCGAGCTCAAGACAAGAACACTTGCGCAGTTACGGGGACCCCCGACGCTGCCGACACCTTCCCCATCTCATCCTCGTGATGCCTTGGAGCGACGACCTCCAACGCCTGGACGCGGCCGCGCCGCATGCCACGCCTTAACCCGCTCCGGATTCCACATGTGCGTTCGTCCGATCGTCGCGTCAGGCGCGGGCATCTGCCCCCGGCGGCGGTACGCGCTCACCGTTGACACGCCCACACCCAGGTACTCAGCGACGTCAGACGTCGTCCACCAGTCCCGCCAGGACTCCGCCACAGGAGGCCGGCCGCCCGGCGGTCGAGGAGGCGCGCCGGGTCATGCGGACCTCCGACAGGCGCACCCAGCCAGCGCGTCGGATCGCGCGGCCTGCAGACCCCTCCGCCGTGTCCGCGTATTTTCCGCGGACACCCGTGACGACCCACACAGAGCCACGAGCCGTCACAGACGGCTGGACTCCCAGACAGCGGTCCCCAGGCCACGCCAAACCCCTCCTGACCTGCGACAACACCCAGAACCCGCAGGTGAGCGGAGGGCGAGGGATTCGAACCCCCGGGGCAGGATTGGGTACCGCCCAGCGGTTTTCAAGACCGCCACCATAGGCCTCTCGGTCAGCCCTCCATGGTGCGGATCCATTGTGCCCGGTCCGGCCCCGTGCCCACCGACACCTAGCCCCCGCGCCCTCATCGCACAGAGTATTCGCACAACACCAAGTGTCACGACCGTCACATCGGAAACAACAGTAGTTGATCTTCGAAGGACGGTACGGTTCCTAATCGTGCTGGTCAGAAACCGTTGGAAGCCCCATCATCTTGTCATGTCCCGTAGAGCGCTCGCCTATCTTGATGGCGGGCCTGCGAACGGCGTCACCCTCGAACTGGATCAGCCCGATTGGGCCCCACTTGTCCTGCTGCGCCTCGAGATCAACGGGCGCCAGTGCATCTACGAACGCGTCAAGCAGCCTCGCCCCGCGCCCGGCCGGCCATGGCGGTACGTGCCGCGCCAGAAGAAGGTGAGCGAGTACAGCAACGGCCTCGACGGGAACTACGACCCCTTCGACGACTGATTTCGACGACTGACTCAGCCGGCCAGTTCGCGCGTAGACGGCCAGGTGGTCGCTGCCGGGGATCCGCACCGTGGAGACCTCTGTCACCCCGAACGAATCCCTCGTCACGAGAACGTGGTCCAGCCGCACCAGCGGCGGCAGCACGCGTCCTGACGCGGGCCAGGTGAAGCCCGGCCAGGCGCCGCCGCCCACACCGATCACCTCGGCGGCGTCGACCAGTCCGGTCCCGTCCTCGAGGATGCGTCGGAAGACGCGGTGATCGCGGCTCGCGTTGAAGTCACCGGCGATGATCTGCGGGCCCTCGACCTCGCGAGCGCGGCGATCGATCGTGGCGACGTCCCGGCGCCACTGCTGGACGAAGTTCGGGATCGGCGACTGCGGGTGCACCCCGGTCACCGTGACCGACTGCCCCGACGGCAACCGGACCACGCCACTGACCATCTTGTACGGCGACGACCCGCCGCCCGGCACCTCCGCGATAGGCCAGCGCGACCACACCTGGGTCCCGTCTGCGCCCCAGGCGGAGGCACCGATCCGGTACGGCAACAGCTCGTCGAGCCCGTCGGCGACCAGCGCGTTCTCGAACCCCGGCGTGATCTCGACGACGACCAGCAGGTCCACCTGGCGCTGGCGCACCTGCTCGACGAGCACGTCGGGATCGCCGAACCCGGTGAACACGTTCGTCGTCAGCACCCGCACCGGCCCGGCGGCCGGGCCCGGGTCAGCGGCGCTCACCCCGACCCCCATGGCCGGGGCCAGCCACGCTGCCTGGATCCCGAACAGGGCCGCCAGCACGAGCGCCGTCCAGTTACGGCGCGGCCCGCGAACCAGGACGGCGAACGCCAGAGCGCCCAGGGCCACGAACGTACTGAACGGCGCCAGCAGGGTGATCTGCACGAGCGGGGTCTTCTGCTCCCCCCCGATCGCGCGCACCGCAACGACCACCGCGACCCCGACCGCGGTCAGCCGCACCAGCCACCACGTCGCCCGCGCGAACCACCCCCGCCTCGGTGGTGTCACGGGTTCAGGAACCGGAGGACGCCCAGAGGTCCGCGTCAGATCCAAAGCGCCTCAGATCCAGATCGTCGGTCAGTCCATCAGGTCCGAGTACAGGATCGTCGACAGGTACCGCTCGCCGAAGCTCGGGATGATCACCACGATGAGCTTGCCCGCGAACTCATCACGCTTGGCCACCTGCGCGGCGGCCCACAGCGCGGCCCCGGAGGAGATGCCCACCAGCAGGCCCTCCTCCTTGGCGGCCCGGCGGGCGTAGGCGACGGACTCGTCGTTCGGGGCGTCCAGCACCTCGTCGTAGACCTTGGTGTCCAGGATCTCGGGCACGAAGTTCGCGCCGATGCCCTGGATCGGGTGACCGGACGGCGAGCCGCCGTTGAGGATCGGCGACGCCTCGGGCTCGACCGCGATGATCTTGATGTCGCTGTTGCGCTTCTTGAGCTCCTGCCCGACACCGGTGATGGTGCCGCCGGTCCCGATGCCGGCCACCAGCGCGGCGATCTGACCGTCGGTGTCGGCCCAGATCTCCTCGAAGGTGGTCCGCCGGTGCACCTCGGGGTTGGCCTCGTTGGCGAACTGCCGCACCAGCACCCCGTCGGACTCCGCGCCGATCTCCTCCGCCTTGGCGACGGCACCCTTCATGCCCTCCGCGGCTGGGGTGAGCACGAGTTCCGCCCCGTAGGCGCGCAACAGGGCCCGCCGCTCCTTGCTCATCGACTCCGGCATGGTCAACACGACGCGATATCCCTTGGCCGCGCCCACCATCGCGAGCGCGATACCGGTGTTGCCCGACGTGGCCTCGACGATCGAGCCGCCCGGCTTGAGCTGGCCGCTGGCCTCGGCGGCCTCGATCATCGAGACCCCGATCCGGTCCTTGACGCTCTTGGCCGGGTTGTAGAACTCCAGCTTCGCGGCCACCGTGGCCGGCGCACCGTCCATCATGCGGTTCAGCCGCACCAGCGGGGTGCGACCGACCAGCTTCGTCACGTCGTCATAGATCTGCATCCGGCAAACTTATCGCGCAGCGCGGGTCGCCCCGGTCAGCTGCACGCGTCCGGGTCGATGGTCAGGCCGAAGGAGTCCGCCCGCACGCTGCCCTTGCGGGTGCCGCGCGAGGTGCTCCAGGTGGCCGAACCCCCGGTCGGGTCGGCGTGCTGGTAGACCATCACGGACCCGTTGCCCCCGATGGTGGCGTAGAGCACCCCGCCGCCGGCGGGCAGCACGTCGTAGAACTTCCAGCCGGTGCCGATCACCTTGGCCCGCGCCCAGCTCACGGTCCGCGCCGCCGGGTTGCTGTGCCGGTACCAGTAGAGCTTGCCCCGGTACTGGCGGTAGAGGGTGCCGTCCCCGTTGGGGATGATCACCTCGTTGCCGCTCCAGCCTGACCCGATCAGCCAGCCGCGCGAGCTGGCCCAGGTGCGGGCGCCGGTCAGCCGCCCCGTGTGCCGATAGACCACGAGCTGGCGGTTGGCCCGCACCACGTAGAAATCACCGTTGGCGCCCAGCGCGATGTTGATGATCTTCTTGTTGGGCACGAAGCCGGAACCCATCGTGGTGCCACTGCCGGACAGCCAGCGCGAGCGGCTGGAGCTGTACTTGTACCACTTGAGCTGACCACCCCAGGTCAGCGCGTACACGACCCCGTCGCCTCCCGACGCCATCCAGGCGAAGGTCTTGCTCGACCAGCCGCTGCCCACCTTGCCGGTCTCCGTCAGGGTTCCGGCCGCGGTCGTGCCGGGCGCGGCGTCCACCAACCGGTAGAGGGCACCGCCCGCGGTCCGGCTGAAGCCCTCGGCCGGGCTGCAGGTGGCCTGGGCGCTGACCGCCTGGGCCGAGACGGACGACGACCCGGCCACTGCGGGGGCGGCCGAACCCGAGGAGCGGCCCACGGTCGCCGGATCGAGCCGATCGGCCTGGGCGACCCCGGGGGCGGTGATCAGCAGGGCGCCGCTGATCGCCGCGACGAGCATGGTGCGGGGACGGGTCATCGTGGTCATGGGGTCCTCTCAACGGCCGGCGCTGCAACTCTAAGTCACTGAATCACAGCAAAGCGTAGCCATCCACCAGGCGCGCGGCGCGGGCGCCACACAAATCCCACCTCACCCAGGAATCCCAGGTGTCACACGGATCACGTGGCAGGCAGTGCGCCGTCCAACCAACCCGTCAGCCGCGCCGCCGTCCATTCCGGCATCTCCAGCTGCGGCAGATGCCCGGCTCCGCGCGCAACGGCGAAGGTCCACCGGGGGTGGCGACGCGCCGTCGCGACCGCCGCCGAGATCGGCACCAACCGGTCCTGGTCGCCGTGCACCAGCAGCACCGGCGCCTGCACGGCGTCCGACAGTTCCGTCAGGCGGCGCGGCCGGGTCAGCATCCGGATCAGCGACCGGGTCGCCGAGACGAACTCGCGCTCCAGACCCGCGTACGGCGTGCGCCGCTCGACCATCTGCACGTGCGCGCGGACGACGTCCGAGGGCACCCGCCCCGCGTCCGCGCAGCAGAAGCGCAGGCTGTCCTGAGCGCTCTGCTCGGGCGTGCGGATCCGGCGCCGCCCGGCGATCACGGCCCGGCCCACCCCCGGCGCCAGATACGCGGTGAACAGCCCCGCGGTGAGGGGATTGAGGCCACCGGTCAGGCTCGGCAGCAACGCAGGGTTCAGCAGCGCCAGGCCCCGCACCAGATCGGGCCGCCGGGTCGCGGCGAGCAGGCAGATCAGGCCCCCCATGGAGTTGCCCAACCAGATCGCCGGTCCGCCACCGACCCGCTCGGTGAACGACGCGGCCAGATCGGCGTTCGCGGTCACCGTGGTGCGGCGGCCTGCGCCGCGGGTCAGACCGAACCCGGCCAGATCCAGGGCGAGGACCCGGTACCGGTCGGTCAGCAGCGGCCCCAGCGCGAGCCAGTTCTCCGCCGAACCGCCCAGGCCGTGGACGCCGACGAGCAACGGCCCGTCGGCCGGTCCACCGAAGTCGAGATAGCGCACCGGGCCGTCGAGATCGGCCCATCTCTCCACGGCCCGGACCCCGGCCGGGGCGTCGACGAAGTCCACACCAGCCATCTTGCGGCACAATCGCGCGCAGGGCTGCGCGAGGGGAGAGACGGTGACCACTCCCGACGCACGGCTGCCGATCACGGCGGACGACGAGACGTCCCGCCCGACGCCCGGGCCGAGGCCGCGCCGGGATCCGTGGCAGATCCTGCGGCGGTTACAGGACCCGCAGCTCTACCGGGCCATGCTCACACCCACCGAACCGGACGGCGCGCGGCCGCCCGGCCGGGACCACAACCTCCTGCGGCCCCCGTCGGAGATGACCCGTACCGCCGTCCAGCATCCCGACCCGGACGTCGTGGCCGACTACTTGGCGCACTCGGCCGATCTGACCCTCGGCGGCGGGCTGGACAGCGCGCTCACCCACCCACTCGCCGCGTGCGCGCTGGCCGAGCACTACGTGTTCCGACGGATCGGGGGCTCCTCCGCCGGTGCGGCCGCCGCCGCGCTGACCGCCGCCGCCGAACTCGGCCGCACCGCAGACGCCCTGGGCCGCACCGAACCGGAGCAGGCCGAACCGGGGAGCTCCGTCCCGCCCGGTTTCGCCGGGCTCGCCCACCTGACCGGCTGGCTCGCGGGACAGGACGTCGACGGGGGCGCCGAGCAGAACCGCCTGGCCCGCATGGTCCGCCCGGCCCGCACGACCAGGGCCGCCTACCGCTCCCTGGTCGCGCTGCTCCTGGCCCCCGCGCGCGGCACCGCCCGCGGTTGGGGCGCGGTGCTCGCCGGGCTGTTCGCCGCACCGACCCGGGCGGCGCGCTCGGTCACGCTGGTGGTGTGGGCCGGGTCGCTGCTGGCCTGGCTCGGCCTGACCGTCGCCTTCTGGCGGGCGATCGGGCTGGGCGCCGCGGTGTCCGGAACCGCCGCCGTCCTCGCCTCGCTCGCCCTGCTCGGCGCCTTCGGGGCCGCCGCCGCGACGGCCACCGTGGTGAGCTACCTGGCCGGGCTGCGTACCCTGCTCGCCGACCGGGCGGAGTCCGAGCACTTCGGTCTGATCCCGGGGGTGGATCTGCCCGACATGGATCGCTCCGCACGGGGGATGTCCGGCTGGCTGGACAGGGTCTCGGGCGTCCCGGACCCGAACGGCGTCCCCGCGCTGTTCACCTGGCTCGCCGACCGGATCGACGACCTCGCCGGTCTCGGCCGGCAGGCCCAGGCGGGCAACGCATTCGGCGACGACGACCGCCCTGCCCTGACCTTCGGGGAACTCTGGCTGGGCCGCACCGGCACGCCGTCCGCCGGCGACCTCGCCCAGTTGCGGCGGGCCGCGAGCGACCCGCGCCTGCGCACGATCGACCTGATGCTGACCGCAGCCGATGCCGCCCAGCACCGGCCCTACTCGCTGCCGCTGGCGACCGCCGAGCGCGCCGAGGCGAGCGGGGCCGGCCGATTCCTGTTCTGCCGCAGCTGTCTGGTCGCCGTACTGCCGGTGCGGGTGGTCTCCCAGATGGTCCTGTCCTCGCCCGCCCAGGCGACCGAGTCCGCCTGCCCCCGCCATGAGGGCGAGCCCCTGCACGAGGTGCCGGACCCGTGGGACTTCCCCGTGGTGGCCGCCGTCCGGCTCAGTCTCAGCCCCCCCGGCCTGCTGCGCGCCGTCCCGCTCTACACCCTGGACGTCGAGCCGCCCGCTGTGCTCCAGGACGACTACGGACAGCCGATCCAGTCCTCGACCGGGCCTGCCGGGGTGTTCGTCCCGCGGGTGCAGTGGTTCGTCGACGGCGGGCTGACCGGCGGGATCGCCGCCCAGGCCTTCGACACTCTGCTGCCGCGCTGGCCGACATTCTCGATCAGACTGGACGACCTGCCCACCTCCCCCCTCGAGGACGGCGCCACCCGCCTGGCCGAATGGGTCGGCCTGCCCGAACAGGACGCCGCACCGCGGGCACGGTCCTGGCAGCGGCTGCGCGGACCGGCCTCCTTCGCCGGCGCGTTGATCGCCAGCGCCACCTCGTGGCGGGACACGGCGGTCACCGACCTGCCGGGCTTCCGCGGCCGCATCGCCGTGGTCCGCCGCAGCCACGCGGAGAAGGGATCCGGACTGTTCCCCGACCAGAACGCCGTCCTGGCACTCGCTTTGCGTGGGTATCACGCAGGACTGTCTCTGCGACAACGGTTCACCGGACCCGACGGCGACGTCACCGGTCAGACGCAGACCGACCGCTACCGCTGGATCCGGCTGCGGATGGCCCTGCGCGAGTACCGCGAGATGAGCCTGGACATCGGTGCCCGACTACCCCTCTACAGCGACCTGGCCGGCACCTACCGGGTTCCTGGGGCGCTGAGCAGCTGGTTCACTCCTCCGCTCCCGCCGGGCACGGTCGACCCCGCGTGGCCCGACGCAGCCGCCACGATCACTCACCTGCGGGCGCTGTCCGCCGGTGGGGTGCTCGACTGGGACACCGATTACGGCGCTCCCCCGGTCGAGATGGACCTGCGCATCGTCCCCGAGGGCGGCTGAGAGCCCGCGATGGCGTGGGCGACGCAGGACTGGATCGCCGCCGCCCAGGTGCCGTCGGGCGCGTCGATGTCGATCAGGGTTGCCGCGGGCACTCCCGCGCTCGCGGCGAGCGCCAGTTGTCCGCTGGCCTCGGCCGCGCCGTCCCCGACCAGCAGTGCCGCGAGCACCGTTCGCCCCGAGTGCCCGCCGCCGCGGCCGAGCATGCCGCGACCCCCCGGGGCGGACAGCACGACCTGCACCGAGCTGCCCTCGGCGGGCCCGGCCAGGCGGCCGACGCTCGCGCCGCCGGGCTGATCCTGGAGCGATCCGGGGTCACCGACGACGACCACCTCGGGATCGGTCCGGGTCACCCGGGTCGGCACCGGCACGTCGAACCGGGCCCCCGGACGACGACTGGTCGCGTTCTCGGCGACCACCCGGGCCATCGGGCCGGGCGCGGCGCCGTAGACGAGCAACCCGGTGGCCTCCCCGCAGGCCAGCACCGGCCCGGAGCGGAGTCTGTCGTCCACGACGATCTGACCGGCCGCGCCCAGTTCCACACCCGCGGCCGCCAGGTCCAGCCCCCGGCACCGCGGACGGCGTCCGGTCGCCAGCACGAACGCCTCGGCGGCCACGTCACCCTGATCGGTACCCACCCAGGCGCCGCCGTCCAGGGTCGGGGCGACGCTGGCCAGCGCGCACCCGGTCATCATCCGCACGCCGTCCTCCTGCAGGGCGTCGATCACGACCCGCGCCGCGGCGTCCGGCAGGTCGGCGAGCAGGCGCGGCCCCGGCTCGATCAGGGTCACCGTGCAGCCGGCCCGGGCCAGTCCCTGGGCCATCTCGCAGCCGTGCGCGCCGCCACCGAAGACCACCACGGAGGCGGGCCGTTCGGGCAGGTCGAGCACCGACTCGGCCAGGTGCAGCCCGGTCTCGCCGATCCCTCTGACCTCCGGCGGCACCGGTGCGGCCCCGGTCGCGATGACCACGCGGGTCGGGTCGAGGATCTGCGTCCCCTGCGGGCCGTCGAACGAGAGCCTGCCCCGCTCCAGCATCCGCACGGCCCCGACGCCCACCGAGACGCCGGTGCCGCGCAGCGAGGGCAGCCCGAAGTTGACCGCGACCTGACGGCGGACGGCGGTCAGCTCCTCCTGCATCTGCGCCCAGTCCATCGCCTGGTCGGCCCAACTGCGCAGCAGCGGGCCCACCCAGTGAGCGGGGATCGGGTGCGCGTCGCCGGCCGCGGCGTTCGCCCCGGGCTTCGGGGTGTGCGCCAGCAGGACCACGCGGTCGGCCGACTCCCCCGCCCGCAGGGCGATCTCCCGGGTGACGGCCACGGCGTCCGGGCCCGGATGCGGACCGTCGCCGATCACGATCACCTCGGCACGGTCGAGCATGGCCGGTGTGGCCCGGGTCGGCAGCGCCGGCTGACCCGGGGTGTCAGTCACGGTCATGTGCTGCCTATCGGCACCTTCCGGGGCACGGCTTGACGGCGGGTGCCCGACCCGATCACGACGGCGCAGGCCAGCACGATCCCGGCACCGAGGAACTGCGGCCAGGCCAGCCGCTCGCCGAGGAAGACCACCCCGAGGGTGACCGCGACCACGGGGATCAGGTAGGTGACCGTTGTGGCCACGGTCGGCCCGGCGGCACGGACCACGTCGAACTGGAACATCTGGGCCAGTCCGGTACCGACCGCTCCGAGCAGGGCCACCGCCCCCAGGGCGGTCCAGACCGGGACGTCGGGAGCGGCCGCCGCCCGGGTGCTGAACGGCGTGGCCAGATCGGTCGCCGCCGACCACCACACCACGGCGATGACGCTCAACTGGACAGCGGCCGCGGTGAGCTGCCCGGCGGGCAGGGCCAGGCCGCCGACGTCGTGACCGGTCATGGTGCGTTTCACATACGTCCAGCCCAGCCCGTAGCTGGACGCCGCGGTGAGCGCCATGGCGAAACCCAGCGCGTCGGGCGCCTCGGCCAGGTGCCAGGGCTGCATGATCACCACGACCCCGCCCAGACCGAGGAGGACGGCGGCCAGGGTGCGCCCAGGCAGCCGAACCGCCGGCAGCAGGAGGGCCCCGAACAGCACCGAGGCCAGCGGGGTCGCCGCGTTGCCGATCCCGGCCAGCGCCGAGGGGATGCGCTCCTCGCTGGCCGCGAACAGGGTGAACGGCAGGGTGGCCAGGAAGAACCCGGAGACGGACAGGTGCAGCCAGACCCGGCCCCACGCGGGCAGCCGCCGGCCCGCGGTGAACAGGCCCGCGAGCAGGACCGCCGCCCCGGTCAGGACCCGGAACCAGCTGATCTGCAACGGTTCCAGGTGATCCAGACCCAGCCTCATGAGCAGGAAGCTGGAACCCCAGATCACGCTCAGGGCGATGAACTTCGCCTGCCAGGGCAGCCGGGGTTCGCTCACGCTCACCGCATCCCCCCTGCGGCGACGACGTCCCTCAGGCGCTGGACGGAGGCGGGCGGCGTGGTCCCCTCCGGAACCCAGTCCGCGGCCCGAGGCGGGTCGGCGACCGTGCGCAGGGGCACCACCCCGGACCAGGCCGTCCAGGCGGGTGAGTCCGGCGGTTCCGTGGGGGCGGATGGGCCACCGGTGCGGATCTTGAGGGTCCAGGCGCCGTCGGTGATCGGCAGCGCCATGGCCAGGGTCGCGGCGCGCTGCTTGGCGGTGGGCGGCGGGATCTCCGCCACCCGGCCCGGGATCAGCCGCTCACTGATCAGGTCCAGAGCGCGGGCCTTGTCGACGCCGGCGAGCGGCGTCAGCCGGCCGCGGACGACGGCGGAGCGGTAGTTGGCGGAGGACTCGAAGGTGCTGTGCGCGACCACGATGCCGTCCAGGGCGATGACGCTGAGCGCGGCGGGGGCGCCGTCCGCGACGTGGCGCAGGGCGCCGGCCCCGGTGGAACCGTGCAGCAGGATCCGATCGCCGTCGCGCGCGAACAGCATCGGCACGGCCCACGGCTCGCCGTCGGCGACGGTGGCCAGGGTGGCGACGGGGACGACGTCGAGCAGGTCGTCGAGGTCGGCGCGCTCGGAGCCGGAGCGTTCGGGGTGGCGGCGGATGGCGGGAGGAACGGTCACCAGCACATCCCACGCCGATTGCGGCCTGGTCGCAAGAACCGCAATCGACGAACTGCTCAGACCACTTCTGGGCTAGCGTCCTCGGATGGCCCGCACCAGCCGGCGCGTCGACCTCGCGCTGACCCTCGCCGACGCGGCGGCCGACGTGCCGCTGCGGCACCTCATCGGGGACGCGCTGGTCGGGGCGATCCGCACGGGGGCCGTACGACCCGGCGATCCGCTGCCGGCCACGCGAGCCCTCGCCGTCCAGCTCGGCGTCTCCCGCACCGCGGTCGTGCACGCCTACGACGAACTGATGGCCGCGGGCTACGTGAGGACCCGGCCGGGCTCGGGCACGTTCGTGGCCCCCGGCGCGGACCGGGCCGCCGCCGCCGGGGCGAGCGCGCACGTCGTCCCGTCCGGCGCGCCGTCCACGGTCCACTCACCGACAGCACCGTCGACCGGGCCGCCGACAGAGCCGTTGCCGCAGTGGTGGTCCCTGTCGCCGTCGAGCCCCGACACCTCCGTGCTGGACGGAACGGCGTGGCGCCGCGCCTGGCGGGTCGCCCTCGCCGGGGGCGTGGGCGCCGAGATCGAGCGTGCGGACGGCCATCCCCGGCTGCGGGCCGCCCTGGCCGAGCACCTGCGCCGCACGCGTGGGGTGCTCGTCGACCCCGAGGAGATCCTGATCACTCCGGGGGTCGCGGCGACCCTGCGCCCGCTGTTCGAGGCGATGGGGCTGTCCGGCGCCACGTTGGCCATGGAGGCACCCGGCTACCGCGCGCCGCGGCGGGCCGCGGCCTCCACCGGCGTGCGGCTGCGCGCCGTCCGGGTGGACTCCGACGGGCTCGACCCGGACTCGCTGCGCCGCGACGACGCCGCGGTCTACGTGACCCCCGCCCACCAGTTCCCGCTCGGCGGGCGGCTGCCCGCCCAGCGCCGCGCCGACCTGCTCACCTGGGCGGGCGAGCACGGTGGCCGGGTGATCGAGGACGACTACGACGGCGAGTACCGCTATGACGTCTCGCCGCTGCCGGCCCTGCGCAGTCTGTCGGGCGCGGGCGAGCGGGTCGTCTACCTGGGGACGTCGTCCAAGATCCTCGCGCCGTCGCTGCGGCTGGGGTGGGCGGTGCCTCCGCCCGGACTGCACGGCGCGCTGCGCGATGCGCTGGCCGACCACGGGCACTCCGTCAACGTGGTGGCGGCCCGGGCGCTGGCCGAGCTGATCGCCTCCGGCGAGCTGACCCGACACCTGGCCCGCGCCGGCCGGCTGTACGCGGCCCGCCGGGCGGGGCTGGTCGCGGCGCTCGGGCGGCACCTGCCGCAGCTGCGGCTGACCGGTGTGGACGCCGGGCTGCACCTCGTCGTGCTGCTGCCGCCCGGTGTCGATGACGCGACCGTCGCCGCGGCGGCCCGGGCCCGTGGGATCGGCCTGGACGCGCTGGCCGACTACGGTCACGAGGGCGGCCCCGGCCTGGTGCTGGGGTACGCGATGCTGCCGACCAGCCAGGCCGATCGGGTCGTCGCCGACCTCGCCGACGTGGTCAGGAGACACTGGTCCGTGTGAGCGAGAACGCCGAACGCCGCCTCGACGCCGAACGCCGCCTCGAGGAAGGGATCGCCCAGGCCTCCGCGCGCAGTCGCTGGTCGATCCGCGGCCGGGTACTGGAGGTCCGCCGCCGATCCTGGCTCCTGGCTCAGGCCTCGATCGCGGCGGGCCTCGCCTGGTTCATCGCCCAGGATCTGCTCGGCCACCCGGCCCCTGTCTTCGCCCCGGTCGTGGCGCTCATCTGCCTGGGCACGACCTACGCGCAGCGTTTGCGGCGGGTGGCGGAGGTGACCGTGGGGGTCGCCGTGGGGATCCTGGTTGCCGACCTCTTCGTGATCGTGGCCGGGAACGGCGCCTGGCAGTTGATGCTGGTCACGGCCACGGCGATGTCCGTCGCGCTCCTGCTCGACGCCGGACCGCTACTGGTGACCCAGGCGGGGGTGCAGAGCATCTTCGTGGTCGCGTTGACCGACGGGTCGTCGGGTTTCACCCGCTGGATCGATGCGCTGGTCGGGGGTGCGGTGGCACTCCTGGCCGCCATCGTGGTGCCGTCGGCGCCGCTGCGCGCCCCGAGGTTGCAGGCGGCGGTGGTGGCCTCGAGCATCGGCGCCACCCTGCGCGGGGCTGCCGAGGCGGCCCGTCTGGACGACGTGGAACTGGCCTCGTCGGTGCTCGCCGCGGCGCGCGGCACGGAGCAACTGGTCCGCGAACTGGAGCAGGCCGCCGACGAGGGGATGGACGTCATCGCCTCGTCCCCGCTGCTCCGTCCCCAACGGGGGCAGGTGAGCCGGGTCGCGGGCATCATCGAGCCACTGGACCGGGCGCTGCGCAGCACCCGGGTGCTGGCCCGCCGGGTGGTGGTCGCGACCTCGACGCGCGAGCGCCTGCCCGCCAGCTACCTGACGCTGCTCGACCAGCTGGCGGACGCGCTGGATCACCTCGGCCACGTGATCATCGACAACTCGGCCCTCTCCGTCGCGCGGCCACCGCTGGTGGCCGTCGCCCAGGCCAGCGGAGACCTGGAACGCACCGGACACCTGTCGAGCGAGGTGGTGCTCGCCCAACTGCGATCCGTCGTGGTCGACCTGCTCCAGGTCACCGGTCTCGACCTGGACGACGCCCTCGCGGCGGTGCCACCCGTGCGCCCGCTCTGAGGCTCGCCGAGAGCCAATCCGCCCAGGGCAGAGACGCGTTGGGCCGAGCGGCCGGGTTCTGCGGCTAGAACGGTGGTGGATCGGGAGCCAGGCGCGGAGACGGGGCCGGCGGCGCCGGCAGCGTGTACTCGTCGGTGAGGGTGATCGTCGCCCCGGTGGGTGTGGTCCAGGTCAGAGTGTCGGTGGCGGGGTCACGGTTGGGGCTGAAGCCGGTGTGGGTCTTGAGGCGATGATGGTGGCGACACAACGGCACGAGGTTGGTCTCGCAGGTCGCGCCGCCCCCGGTGTGCGGCGTCACGTGGTCGAGGTCGCAGCCATGCGCCTGACGACGACAGCCCGGAAAACGGCAGGTGTGGTCGCGGGCCCGCACCATGGCCGCGGTCATGGCCGACGGCGTATAGGTCGGGTCATGGGCGGCTCGCCCGGCACCGAGGACCCGCCCGGTCAGGGGTGAGGTCGGATCATCGTCGACATAGAGGCAGCGCCAGACGGCCCGGGCCCCATGCTCGACGATGATCTCGCGGGCCAGCGCCGCGGGGATCAACCCGTGCCCGGACAGCTCCGCCGGCGCATCAGTGAGACCGAGTGCAACGGAGAGCGGCACGGTCAGGTTCAGGACGACCTTGGGGTTGACCCCCTGCCCATCGGGAGCGGGGGTGCGATCGGGATCGCGGGTGGCCGCCGCGATGAGGTCGAGCAGGATGTCGGCACCGTTCGCCCTGCCGGCGCCGGAACCGGTGTCGGCCAGCTGCCGCAGGACGTCGAGTTGAGCCTGTGCCGTGGTCAGCGTCTCGGTGTCGGCGGTCAGGGTCATCTGCGACATGCCCCGCCCGAGGGACCGGAAGGTGAGCGACCTGGCCCTGGTGTCCATACCGGCCGAGATCTCGAACCCGTCGGGGTCGTGGCGGACGATGGCCCGCTCGACACAGGCCCGCAGCTGGGGGCGGGTCAGTCGGGCGGCGGTGTCCAGGACGTCCTCCTCGACGCGCATCCGCGTGCGGAGGTCGACCACGGCATCGGTCTGTTCGGCGATCAGGCGGGCCCGCGCAGAGTCCAGCCGCCCTGCAAGCAATCCCCGATAGAGAACGGGATGCTCCTCGGCCATCGGCCCGGTCAGGTCCAGGCGCTGCCTCACCGCGTACTCGCTCAGGCCCGCCACCATGGCGACCTCGGCGATCGCGGAGCGACGACCCAGGTCCTCTGCCTGCTCCCAGGCCTCCGCCTGCGTCAGATCGCCCGGCTCCTCGTCGGTGCGGGGCAACAACCTCGCCAACTGCTCGTGCTCGCGCCGGATCGCCAGGTCGGCGGTCAACTGACCCTGGACGACCTCCAGCCAGGACGACAACCGCGATGCTGCCCCCGCGGCCCGTACCAGGATCGTGTCGGGCAGATCCTCGGCGTGCTCGAGGGCCGCGCCCAATGCGATGGCCAGCCCCGCCCCTGGAGGGACCTCTCGCGAGAACGCCCGGGACAGCACCGACGCCGGCAGGCCCGCTGGACAGTCGTGCGGCCGCGTCCCCGAGCAGCGCCCGCCAGGCGCGGTCTTGCGAGGCCAGCCCCGATGCCCGAGCGGTCGCCCGGTCACGCTCCTGCGTGAGCTCGGCAACGCGCGCCCGCAACGCCGCGTTCTCGACGCGCAGCCCGGCCACCGCCGGACTGGCGACCGCGCTCGTTCCGCGCTGGGCGACAGTGAGGGCCTCGGTCATAGCGCCAACTCTACTCGAACATATGTTCGAGTGCAACCAGCGTGCGGGCTTGCGAGCGTTAAAGGCCCTGGGTGTAGTAGCGGCCGAACCAGACGGCCAGCGTCCCGATCAGCAGCACAGACGAGAAGGCCGCCATCGACTCGGAGCCGTACTCGGCGGGGAGCCACCGGTTCACCACGAGCACGACAGCGAGAGCGACGACGATCGCCGTCATCCCCCCCGCCAGGACGCGCGGCTTGCTGGGCTCAGCGCCCACCCACAGATAGGCCGCCGTCATGCACGCGACGGCCACCGCCGCAGGGATGAGAGACTTCAGGGCCTTCATGAGTCACCTCACCTTCGGTCAAAAGAGGCATAGGGCGAAGCCGAGCACGCTCCTCATTGATGATCCACCGGACCACACGCCTCAAGTTATGGCAACAACGGGACAGGTCGGAGTTCACTACGCCCTCGGCGTCCGAATGACCAACCGCATGGCCGGCAAGAACATCACCCGCCGCGCTGCCTCAGGGCCAACGGGCGCCCCAGAACCGGTGCTCGTCGCCCGGCGGGTGAGCCGCCGTCCAGTCCGTGGCTCCCTCGGCCACCGCCCGATGGACGGCGCGGGCCAGCCGCGCGCCCCAGCACGAGCGCGGACCCCCGTAGTCCTCGACAGGTTCTCCCGGAAGGGTTTCGGGAAGCGGACAGGCGATGCACACGGCGTCCGAGGACGTGCCGGTCCCGGGCACCCCAGACTCCACCAGCGCCTGGGTCTTCGCCTCGGTCGAGGTCAGCACCGCATTGACCAGCGCGGCATCCGACAGGGGCACCGGCAGGCGAACGAGCAGATTGATCGTGCCCGGGCGAAGAGGATCCTCGTTGGCGGGCAACGAGTCCCAGTGGATCTCGTCCGGGGCGGCGGCGGGCACCGGCAGGCCCAGCCCGACCGTGGCGATCACCTCCACGCCGTGGTCGGCGGAGCGGGTGAAGCGCGACGGGTCGGCCGCGGTGAGCATCGCCACCCCCGGCCGCGACACGTCCAGCCCCAGCCCGGCGGCGATCTCGTGCGCGTGGACCGCCGGATCGACACGATCGTAGTGCCGGTTCACCTGAGCGTTCATCCACCAGTCGATCGGCCCGATCCCACCGCCGACCAGAGCGCTCGAGACCGCCCGCCAGCCAGGTGAGAACGCCTGCACCAGAACCGGTCTGGCCAGCTCGTCGCCATCCGGACCGACGTCGGTCCAGGCACGCAGCACGGTCACCCCGGTTCCCGGACCGGGCGAACCGGATGCACCCGAACCCCGTCCGACCCCAGGCTGACCTCGGCATCCGCCCCGTAGTGCACGGCCAGGTTGGTGCGGGTGAGCACCTCCGCCGGCGTTCCGTCGGCGACCACCCGCCCGCGGTTGAGCAGGACCAGATGATCGGCGTACTGACCGGCCAGCACCAGATCGTGCAGGGTGGACAGCACGGTCAGGCCCTCCTCGCGTCGCAATCGGTCGATCAGCTCCAGAACCTGTTGGGCGTGACCGAGATCCAGGGCCGACGTCGGCTCGTCGAGCAACACCAGCCGGGGCCGCTGAGCCAGCACCCGGGCCAGGACGACGCGCTGCCGCTCACCGCCCGAGAGCGTGCGCGGCGTCCGGTCGGCCAGTGCGACCAGATCCAACCGCTCCAGGGCCCGCTCGACCTCCTCGCGGTCCGCGGCCCGGGGCGCCGCGAGCAGCGGGCGGTGCGGGGTGCGACCGAGCATCACGTAGTCACGGATCGGCAGCCCCTCGGGCATCACCGGCAACTGCGGCGCGTACCCGATCAGCCTGGCCCGCTCCCGCGCTGCCATGCCGGACACGTCGGCCCCGTCCAGACGGACCGTGCCGTCGAACCCGATCAGCGCGGCGACCACCCTCAGCAGGGTCGACTTGCCGGCCCCGTTCGGACCGACGACGGCCGTCCAACCGCCCTCGCGCACAACCAGGTCCACGCCCTCCAGCACCTGCTTGCGGCCCAGCCGAGCCCCGATCCCGGCGGCCTCGAGCACGTTCACGGCGAGCCGCCACCGACCCGGAGCAGGGCCGCGAAGAACGGGGCGCCGACGAAGGCCGTGATCACCCCGATCGGCAGCTCAGCCGGCGCCAGCACGGTCCGTGCGACGAGGTCGGCCACCACGAGGAAGCCCGCCCCGACGAGCAACGAGACCGGCAGAACGGTCCGGTAGGAAGTGCCCGCCAGACGCCGCACCACATGCGGGATCACCAGACCGACGAAGCCGATCAGACCGCTGACGGCCACCGCGGCCGCGGTACCCAGCGAGGCCGCGAGCAGGACGACGAAACGCACCCTCGACGGATGCACACCCAGCGTGGCGGCCTCGTCGTCACCGACCGACAGCACGTCCAGGGCGCGACCCGCGAACAGCAGGACCCCGGTGGAGACCGCCATGTAGGGCAGCACGAGCTGCACCTGACTCCAACTTGCCGCCCCGAGCTGACCGAGGATCCATGAGTACACCTGACGCAGCGAGTCGGTGTTCGCCTGCTGCACGAGGGTCTGGATCGCGGTCAGGAAGGCGCTCACGGCAACCCCCGCCAGCAACAGGGTCGCGCTGCCGCCGCCCTGACGGGCGGCGACCGACCCCAGCGAGTAGCTCAGCCCGACCCCGACCAACGCCCCCGCGAACGCGGCGGCGGGCAGGACCGGCACCGGCCCGATCCCGTTGGGGGCGTGGACGATCACCAGGGTCGCCCCGAGACCGGCACCGGCGGCGGCGCCGAGCAGATAGGGGTCGGCGAGTGGGTTGCGGAACACCCCCTGATAGGAGGCGCCTGCCATCGCCAGCATCCCGCCGACCAGGGCGGCCAGCACGACACGGGGCAGGCGGAGCTGCAGGAGCAACGTCGACGACAGCTCGTCCAAGGGTGTGCCCACCGGCAGCCCGGCCCCGCGGAGCAGGGTCGAGGCCACTCCGGACGGCGCCAGCGGCACCGCCCCGATGCTCACCGCCGCCGTGGCGGCGCACAACAGCAGGAACCCGCTGGCCCCCAGGGCCATCAGGCGCCGCTGCTGCCCGCCGTCCATCACGTCGCCCTAGGTCAGCCTCGCCAGTTCCGCGGCGACGGACTCGGCGAAGTCGGCGACCCGCGGGCCCCAGCGCGAGGCGATGTCGTCGTCCGCCGCGAGCACGAGGCCGTCCTTCACGGCCGGCACCGCGTCGAACCCGGGCCGCGCGGCCAAGGCCGCGGCGTCCTGCTGGCAGCACTTGGTGTCGGCCAACACGATCAGGTCCGGCGCCTGCTGCACGATGAACTCCGCCGACAGCTTCGGGTACCCGCCGGCCTCGGCCGCTCCCTGGGCGGAGTCGGCGATGTTGGTCAGGCCGAACTGGGAGTAGACGTCGCCGATGAACGTCGAGCTGGTCGCGCTGTAGAAGGTCGGGTCGAGCTCGTGATAGACCTTCGCGCCCTTGGCCGCCTCGGGGACGGACGCCACCGCGGCGGCGACCCGCTCCTCGACCTGCGAGGCGACCTTGTCGGCGTCGTCTGCGTGCCCGGTCACCGTGCCGACGGTGCGCATCTGCTCATAGGCGCCGTTCAGGTTCTGAGGTGCGGGCAGCAGCAGGGTCGGGATCTTCAGCTCGTCGAGTGCGGCGACCACACCGTTGCTGTCACTGGTGAGCAGCACCAGGTCAGGGGTGTAGGCGGCGACCGCCTCAGCATTGGGCTGGAACCCGGACAGGTCGCTCTTCGGCGCCTCCGGTGGGTAGTTCGAGTTGTCGTCGACGGCTTCGACCTGGGTCCCCGCGCCGACGGCGAACAACATCTCGGTCAGCGCCGGGGACAGCGAGACGATCTTCTCGGGCGCGGCGTCGAGGGTGAGCTCGCCGTTGTCGCCGGTCACGGTGACCGGGAACGCGGCCGGGGCGGCGGCGGTTCCGCCCGAGGTCGCGGACGACGAGGAGCCGGACGAGCCGCAGGCCGCGGCGAGCGGGGCGAGGGTGAGCAGGGCGGCGGCCACGACGAGGCGGGCCGGCCGGGGGGTACGCAAGAAGCGCATCGGTGAGGAACTCCTGATTCAGGAAGGTCGAGCCGCCCGTGGGTTCCTCGCCCGACGTGCGACCCACACCTCGGGGTCGAGGACGTCGACACGGGCAGGCGACCTGGCTCGCCCGATCGCGCCACGGGGGCGGACCGGGATCACAGTTGCGGGACAGCGCCGGAATCCCACCGGCTTCGCTGCGTCCGTGCCGCCGGTCGCGTCGGGTGGCGATTGCGCGACACCCGACCCGTCCGGCGTCCGAAGGTTACCAGCGAACCGGGCGGACCGACCCGGGCCCAACGGGCCACGACGATCTCAACCGGTCACGACGATCTCAGCCGGCCAGGAAGGACAACCGCACCCGCCGCACCGGGTTGTCGACGTTGGGGTCGACCAGGACGACGCTCTGCCAGGTGCCGAGGGCGAGCCGTCCGTCGTCCACCGGGATCGACAGATACGGCGCCACGAACGCCGGCATCACGTGGTCGCCGCCGTGGCCGACCGACCCGTGCCGGTGGACGTAGACGTCCTGGCGCGGGAGCAGACGCTCCAACGCGTCGGCGAGGTCGCCCTCGCTGCCGGATCCGGTCTCGATCAGGGCGACGCCGGCCGTGGCATGCGGCACGAAGACGTGCACGAGGCCGTCGCCGAGGCCTCGGCAGAACCCCTCGACGTCCGCCGTCAGGTCGGTGACCAGGCGCCGTCCGGTCTGGACACGCAGTTCGGCCCGCTCCACCGGGCCAGCCTACGGGCGATCGGATGCGCTACCGGAGTGTGAGATCGGCCAAGTCGGCACCATCTTGCTTGTGAGGTTAGGTTTACCTAACTAACCTCCAGAGGGACGACGTCACGATCCGCAGGCCCGAAGGGACATCGATGGCAGAGCAGGCACGTCTGGCGACGCTGCGGCGCGGACAGCGCGCCCGGGTGATCGGGCTGGATCAGGCCGCCCCGGCCGAGGTCGCCAGACGGCTCCACGACCTCGGGTTCCGCCGGGGCACGCCGGTCACGTGCGTCCGCCGGGCCCCGCTGGGCAGCCCCACCATCTACCGGCTCGGGGAGAGCGACATCTGCCTGCGTCGCGCGGAGGCGTCATGGATCACCGCCGAGGTGCTGGCGTGACGAACGCCGCCGCCTGCCACAGCGGTGGTGCCACCACGACAGCGCTCGGCCTGCCGGGCATCGCCCTGATCGGGTGTCCGAACTCCGGCAAGTCCAGCGTCTTCAACCACCTGACCGGTCTGCGGGTCCGCACCGCCAACTACCCCGGGGTCACGGTCACCATGTCGCAGGGGCGGCTCACCGGCGGCGACGGCGCGGTGAACCTGGTCGACCTGCCGGGCACGTACGGGCTGACCCCGGTCAGCCCCGACGAACAGGTGGTCGCCGATCACCTGGCCGGCCGGCTGGAGGGCACCCCGGCGCCGGACGCGCTGCTCGCCGTGGTCGACGCCACCACGCTGCGGCGTTCGCTGTCGCTGGTCGCCCAGTCCCTGGCCACGGGTTCACCGTGCACCGTGGTGCTGACGATGATGGACGAGCTGCGCGCCCGCGGCGGCGATCTCGACCTCGCCCGCCTCTCCAGCGCGCTGGGGGTGCCCGTCCTGGAGGTGACCGGACACCGCGGTCGTGGCATCCCGGCGCTGCGTCAGCACGTCCTGGAGTGGGACGCCTGGCCGACCGCCGTGCTGCCGCCGCCGGTGGCCGAACCGGACGAGCTCGAGGGGTGGATCGCCTCCGTGGTGGACGCCGCCGGGTACCGTCCGGCGGCCGCCTCCTCGGCGACGCGCGGGGTCGACCGCGTGCTGCTGCACCCGGTCGGGGGGCTACTGGTCTTCCTCGTGGTGATGTTCGCCTTCTTCCAGACGATCTTCACCGTCGCGACACCGGTGATGGACGCGATCGAGGGGGTCTTCGCCGGGCTCGGCACCCTGGCGAGCGATCACATCGGCAACGCCGTGCTGGCCGACTTCGTCGGGACGGCGCTGATCGGCGGCGTGGGCGGCGTCCTGGTCTTCCTGCCCCAGATCGCCCTGCTCTTCCTGATGGTCTCGTTGCTCGAGGGCGTGGGGTACCTGTCCCGGGCGGCGTTCCTGATGGACCGGGTGATGGCCGTCAGCGGGCTGGACGGGCGGGCGTTCGTCGCGATGCTCTCCTCGGTGGCCTGCGCGATCCCGGGGATCATGTCCACCCGCACGATGCCCTCGTCCCGGGACCGCATCGCGACGATGCTGTCGGTCCCGCTGATGACCTGCTCGGCCAGGCTGCCCGTCTACCTGCTGCTGGTGTCCCTGCTGGTCCCGCAGGACGCCAGGTGGGGACCTGGCGGACTGCAGGTGGGCCTCCAGGGCTTGACCCTGTTCCTGCTCTACCTCGCCGGTGGGATGTCCACGCTGATCGCGGCCCTGGTGCTGCGCTCGACGGTGCTGCGCCGGGGCGGTCTCCCCTTCTACCTCGAACTGCCCCCGTACCGGGTTCCGTCGCTGCGCACCGTGGCGGTGTCGGTGTGGAGCGCCGTGTGGGTGTTCCTGCGCAAGGTCGGCACGATCATCCTGGTGGCCAGCGCCGTGCTGTGGGCCCTGATGAGCTTTCCCGCGCGCGCCGACGAGACCGCGAACATGCCCCAGGCCGAGGCCTCGGCCTACGTGCTGGACCACAGCTTCGCGGCAACGATCGGTCACGCGATCGAGCCCGTCTTCGAACCCCTCGGCTTCGAGTGGCGGATCGACGTGGGGCTGGTCGGGGCGATGGCCGCGCGCGAGGTGTTCGTCTCGACCCTGGGCCAGGTGGTCGCCGCCCAGGATCCGGAGAACCCGCGGGACGCCCTGCACGACCTGACCTACACCGACGGCCCGAACGCCGGAGAACGGATCTTCACCGCGCCGACGGTCGTGGCCCTGCTCGTCTTCTTCATCTACGCCATGCAGTGCGTCTCGACCCTGGTGGTGATGAGACGCGAGTCCAACTCCTGGCGGTGGCCGGTCCTCGCCTTCACCTACATGTCGGCCCTGGCCTGGGGGATGGCCTATCTGGCCCGGCAGGCCACCCTGGCGCTGATGTGATGGCGGGCAATGCCGTGGTGCCGGTGCACCCGGAGGCGACCGACGACTCCCACGTGCTGCTGTGGCGCGTGTCGCACGCCCTCGCCGCCGATCTCGACTCGGATGCGCCCTCCGCGGCCGCTGCCGCCGCGCTGACCGGACTGCTCGCCGACGGCACGCTCGCCGCGTTCGCCGTCGAGGACGCCGGGATCAGAACCACCCTTGCTCCGGGGCTGACGTGGGCCCAGGCCGGACCCGTCGTCCGCCGCGCCGTGCAGCGCTCCGTCGCCGCCCATGCCGACCTGCTGCACGAGGACGGCGTCCGGGACGCCGCGCTGGCGCGGATCGCCCGTCAGGTGGTCGAGGACGTCGTGGCTCCGGCGGCGACGGCGCACGGTGGCAGCATCGAGTTCGTCCAGGCGTGCGACGGCGTCGTCCAGGTGCGCACCCACGGGGCCTGCCACGGCTGCCCCGTCGCCCCGATCACCCTGCACGGACTGTTGGCCGGTCAGGTGCGTCGCCGTGCCCCATGGCTCGCGGACGTGCGCGAGACCGCCTGAGGGCTGCGGCAGCGGTCAGGCCTGGTCGTCCGACCGTGGCTGCGCCGCGTCGTCCTGGTCGTGGTCGCCGCCGGCGCCTGCCCAACCCCATCTCGTTCCGTCGTCGGGCGTCTCGGGCGCCAGCCAGGTGGACGGCGGCGACTCGGCCTGCGAGGGCGGCGCGTCCGGCGGCCGGTCCTCCCGGCGGCGTCCCCACCCCGTGAACAGGGATCCGTAGGAACGGTTCGACCGCAGACGGCGGTCGGGCAGGACGTCCATCGTGGCGGGGATGGAGACGAGCGCGGTGGCGGGCGCGGCCGGGGGCATCGCCTGCTGAAGCGGAATCGGCGCGGGCCCGGCCGGTTCGGGCTCGGCCGGTTCGGGCTCGGCTGGTTCGGGCTCGGCTGGTTCGGGCTCCGTCAGCTCGGCGGTGCCGAGGTCGATCTCGTGCAGCTGCCCGGTCGACGGCGGGCCCGTGATCGGCGCCGACCCCTCGACGAAGACCGCGGCCGGCAGCACCACGCGGACGACGGTCCCGTCCTGCTCACCGGCGGCGAGGCTCACGATGGCCCCCAGCCTGGTCGCCAGATGCGTGACGGCGTAGAGACCGATGCGCTGGGTCCCCCGCCCGATCACCTGGGCCAGGGTGGCCGAACGCGGGTCCCGCAGCCGTTCGTTGGCTTCGGCCAGGTCGTCCTCGCTCATGCCCAACCCGTGGTCCAGTACCTGGACCTCGATCCCCTCGGCGCCCGCCGTCGTCCGCACCCGTACCCGCACCGACGGGTCGGAGAACAGGGTGCCGTTCTCGACGAGCTCGGCGATCAGGTGCGCGGTCGGCAGCGCCAGGTGGGCGACCACGACCGGATCCGCCACGACCTCGAGGTCGACCCGTTCGAACTGTTCGATCTCACTGATCGCGGTGCGCACGACGTCGGACAGCGGCATCGGCGCTCGGGCGCGCCGCCCGGAGTCGATCCCGGCGAGCATCAGCAGGCTCTCGGCGTTGCGGCGCATCCGGGTGGCCAGGTGGTCCAGGCGATACAACGCGTCGAGGGACCCCGCGTTGTGCTCGGCGCGCTCCAGGCGGTCGATGAACGCCAGTTGGCGGGCGAGCAGCACCTGCGTCCGCCGGGAGATGTTGATCAGGGTCTCGGCGAACGCGGCGTGCAGGTCCCCCTGTTCTGCCGCCTCCTTCTGCTCGTCCTGCTCCGCGACGTGGTCGGCCGCGACCCGGTCCTCGGATCGGACGCGAGCGGCGATCGAGTGGGACTGCCACAGCGCCAGGAGCACGACGAGGGCGGCCAGCGCCGCTGCCGCGGACACGACCGTCCGGACCCGCTGCTCCGCCCGTTCGGTCGCCACCCGGGCCGTGGCCGCGGCCGCCGCCTCGATCCGATCGGTCATCTGTGAGAGCGCCTCCGTCTGCAGCTCCGTCGAATCGATCCACCTGGTGCTGGGCAGCTCGATCGGCAGCGCGGCGCGGCGCTGGATGTCGTCGGCGAAGCCGCGGAAGCGGGTGACGGCGTCGGCCAGCTGGTTCTGCACGGTGGGCGGGAAGAGCTCGGCCAGCGGGTCGAGGGCCTGCAGCGCGCGATCATGGTCGGCGATCGCGACGGCCAGCCGGTTCTGCTCGGCCGGGGTGGCGCCGCCGGCCCGGATCATCAGCAGCCCGAGGATCTCGATCCGCGCGGTGGCCTCCCGGGCGCGGGCGATCTGGGTGGTCGCGGCCAGCATCTCGGCGACCTCGCGGTCGGGCAGCTCGTCGGCGGTGCGTGCGGGTAGATCGACGTAGTCGTCGATGACCTGCGCATAGCCGCTCAGGACCGCCTCGATGCTCGCGCCCTCGTCGACCTCCTCGCGCAGGTTCGTCAGCGCGCCGCGGGCGGTCTGGGCCGACTCGATGCCGGGCAGGTCCGCGTCGATGAGTGCTCGGTCGGTCGCCATTCGGGCCTCGATCGGCGACTCGCCCTCGGTCGGCGCGACCGCGGCCAGACGCTCGGCCTGCAGCGCGGTCGTCACCAGGTCCAGGCGGCTCGTGGAGGCGACGAGGGCCTGCGTCTGACGGCTCTGGGTCGCGGCGTCGAGCACGCGCAGTGACACGGCCCCGCAGGCGAGGACGACGATGAGGACCGGCAGGGCCAGCGCGGTCAGGACTCTCCACCGGATGCTGAGGTGTCGACGCATCGGGCCCTCTCGTCTCGCTCGGTCGGCCGACCCACACGGGTCGGCACCTGATCAGCCTTCGACCGTTCGGCGCCGGCGGTTCACCCGGCCGGCCCCCGGGTCACCCGATCGGAGCGCTCCGGCGGACCACGTCGAGCGGGTCGGGCGGAATAGGTTGTGCCTATGCGCGCAATGGTGATCACCGAGCCCGGCGGACCCGAGAAGCTTCAGGTGGCCGAGGTGCCCGACCCGGTACCGGCAGCCGGCGAGGTGGTGCTGCAGGTGGCGGCCACCGCGGTGAACCGCGCGGACATCATGCAGCGGATGGGCCACTATCCGCCGCCGCCCGGTGCGCCGCCCTACCCGGGCCTGGAGTGCAGCGGCACCGTGGTGGCGCTCGGCGAGGGGGTCGAGTCCTGGAGGGCCGGGGACGAGGCCTGCGCCCTGCTGTCCGGCGGCGGGTACGCCGAGCGGGTCGCCGTCCCCGTGGGGCAGCTCCTGCCGGTGCCGGCCAGGGTGCCGTTGATCGACGCCGCCGCGCTGCCCGAGGTGGTCTGCACCGTCTGGAGCAACGTCTTCATGCTGGCGGGGCTGCGCCCGGCGGAGACTCTGCTGGTGCACGGCGGCTCGAGTGGGATCGGCACGATGGCGACCCAGCTCGCCCGGCAGATCGGGGCGACGGTCGCCGTGACCGCGGGCAGCGCCGAGAAGCTCGAGGCCTGTCGCGGGCTCGGCGCCAGCGTGCTGGTGAACTACCGCGAGCAGGACTTCGTGGACGTCGTCCGGGAGGCGACGGGCGGGCGCGGCGCGGATGTCGTGCTGGACAACATGGGCGCGAAGTACCTGGCCCGCAACGTCGACGTGCTGGCGGTCAACGGCCGGTTGGTCGTGATCGGGCTACAGGGCGGACGGCGCGCGGAACTCGACCTGGGCACGCTGCTGGCCAAGCGGGCCGCCGTTCTGGCGACGTCGCTGCGGGCCCGGCCGCCGCAGGAGAAGGCGGCCATCGTCGCCAGCGTCCTCGAACATGCGTGGCCGCTGATCAGCGACGGGGCCGTCCGGCCGGTCATCCATGCCCGGCTGCCTCTGGAGCAGGCCGCGCAGGCGCACACGCTGGTCGAGTCGTCGGAGCACATCGGCAAGGTGGTGCTGACGCTCCGGGGGTGAAGCAGCGTGAAGGTTGGCGGGTTTGCCCGCGTCTGATGGGGCAAACCCGGCAACCTTCAGGCGGGTCCTAGCGGAAAGCGGCCAGACCGGTCATCGCCTGGCCGATGACCAGGGTGTGCATCTCGACGGTGCCCTCGTAGGTGAGCACCGACTCCAGGTTGTTGGCGTGCCGGATCACCGGGTACTCCAGCGAGATCCCGTTGGCACCGAGCACGGTCCGGGCGGTGCGGCAGATCTCGAGCGCCTCGCGCACATTGTTCAGTTTTCCCAGGCTGACCTGCTCGGGGCGCAGCGTCCCGGCGTCCTTGCGGCGACCCAGGTGCAGGGCGAGCAACTGACCCTTGACCAGTTCGAGCGTCATATCGGCGATCTTGGCCTGGGTGAGCTGGAAGCCGGCGATCGGCCGGCCGAACTGCACCCGTTCCTTGGCATAGCGCAGCGCCGCCTCGAGCGACGAGCGGGCGGCTCCCATCGCCCCCCAGACGATGCCGTACCGGGCCTCGCCCAGGCAGGACAGCGGGCCCTTGAGTCCCAGCACGCCGGGCAACACCGCCGAGGCGGGCAGCCGCACGTCGTCCAGCACCAGTTCGCTGGTCACCGAAGCCCGCAATGACAGCTTGTGGGTGATCTCCGGCGCGCTGAACCCCGCCGCGTCCGTCGGCACCACGAAGCCGCGGATACCCTCCTCGGTCTGCGCCCAGACGATCGCCACGTCGGCGATCGAACCGTTGGTGATCCACATCTTCGCGCCGGTCAGCATCCAGTCGCCGCCCGTGGTGCGCCGTGCCCGAGTGCGCATCGACGCCGGGTCGGAGCCGTGGTCTGGCTCGGTCAGACCGAAGCAGCCGATCACCTCCCCGGTCGCCATCGGCGGCAGCCAGCGCGACTTCTGCTCCTCGGTCCCCCACCGCCAGATCGCGTACATGGCCAGCGAGCCCTGTACCGACACCATCGAGCGGATCCCCGAGTCGCACGCCTCGAGTTCGAGGCAGGCCAGGCCGTAGTCGACGGCCGACATGCCCGCGCAGCCATATCCGTCGAGGTGCATGCCGAGCAGGCCGAGGTCGCCGAAGCGTTTCATCAACCCTCGCGGGTCATCGATCCTGGCCTGCTCGAACCACTGCGGCACATCGGGTTCGAGCTCGCGGCTCAGTCGTCTCACGGACGCGCGGACCGCCAGCTCATCCTCGCTCAGCAGGTCGTCGACGCCCGCCGGGTCAGCGGGGTCGAAGGGCCGCGGCGTCGCCTGAGGGGTGCTCATGCTTCACGGTAGGTCACGGCGAATCCTTGATCGAGCAGACCCGCGCCCTCGCCGATGAACGTCGCCCTGTTCGTCACCATGTCGAGCCGTTCGAGCCCACGAGGCGATCGTCGACTACTTCGGCAGTACGCCCTCGGCCTCGGCCAGCCGGATCGACAGGGCGGCGGCGGGGGAGAACGACAGCACGCCCAGCGGCCGCCCGGTCAACGGGTTCTCGTATTCGGCGTGCTCCGCCCCCCACGGCCGCTCCAGATAGGCCCGGCGCCATCGGGAGGCGATCTCATGCTCGCCGCGACCGACCAGCGCCGTCTCCAGGACGTCGAGGGGGAACGACCAGGCCGCGCCGCGCCAGTACCGCTCGGGCAGGAAGCCCTCGGAGTCGACCGGTGCGCTCGGCGGAGCCACCGGCGTCCCGTACTGCTCGGGATCGGTCAGCGCGGCCAGCAGCGCCGCCGCGCGATCCGGTGGGATCCCGTCGAGCAGCAGGGGGAAGAGGCCGGCGACGGTGGGCCGAAGCAACAGCTGCCCGGTGCGGGCGTCACGTGCGTAGTAGCCGGGCCGCACTCCGTTCGATCCCTCGAACCACAGCTCTTCCAACGCTTTTGCGAGCGATTCGGTGGCCGCGGGGAGCACCCCTTGGGCCCACTCGCCGACCTCGCCGCGCAACCCGTCGGGCAGATCATGGACGAGGTCGACCAGGCAGGCCGCGGCGTCCAGCAGGACCGCGTTGAAGCCGGGGTCCTCGATCAGCACGCCGCGCCCGTCGGCCAGCAGCGCGGCGAGGTCGTACCCGTGCCGGTGCACGTGCCGGGTCTGCAGATGTCCGGCCAGCAGTTCGGCATCGCTGGAGCGTTGCTCGGTGGGGATCCGGCGGGCGTCGCCGGCCAACCGGCGGACGACGCGGGCCAGCGTCGTCCCGGCCGCCACCCCCAGCCGGGCCCACCGTCCGGGGTCGGACAACCACTCCCGGCTCATCGCCTCGACCAGGTCCAGCCGGTTGTCCATGCCGGTCTCGTAGGGGTGGATCACCACCGCGAGCCCCCCGGGACCGATCCTGCGCTCGAAGGCCCACCGGCAGGCCGAGGCCAGCGCCGGTGCCGCGGCGGTGAACAGCGAGCGCCGGTCCTCGCGACCGAGCCGCCGTCCCACCTCCAGAACCGCTCGGCCGATCATCATCGGCTGGGTGATCCCACTGGTGACCAACCCGTCGGGCCGATCCGGGTGATCCCCGAACAGCCGTTCGCGCAGTCCGGCCGGCTGCAGGTACGCCTCGTTGGGGAGCATCCCGGAACGCCACTGGGAACGCAGGTAGGCGAGCAGCTCCCCCGCCGCCCGGGCCGGATCGAACACCGCGATGCCCTTGGCCGTGACCGCGGTGTCCCACAGGTAGGCGGCCGGGAAGAGATCGTGATGCGGCACCGTCACCTCGCCGCGCCGGTTGTCTGCCAGCACGATGCGGGCCGTGGCCAACAGGTCGTCGAGGCGCGCCGAGGACATGCCAGCGACTCTAGGCCGGGTCGAGCGGCCCGCGAGCAGCGGGGCCCGGCGGCGGCCGGCTCAGGCGGCGGCTGGCTCAGGCGGCGGCGCCCGCGAGGATCTCGATGCGCAGGGCGCGCGCCCCGGCGAGCAGGTGGCGGGCCTGGGCGCGCCGCCGGGTCAGGTCGGCGAGCACGACGTCCAGCCGCCCGAGCAGGCATCGGGCCTGCTCCAGCGCGGCCTGAGCCTCGACGGGGCCGCCGGCCCGGGCGGCCGACCAGCACAACCAGGAGTCGGTGGCCTCACGCATCGCGCGGGGGCAGCGCGGAACGTCGCGGCGCAGCATCAGCACCGAGGCGGTGATGGCGGCCATGGCCTCCCGCCCGTCCCCGGAGTGCCAGGCGTGGGCCGCGATCAGCAGCTGGCCCGCCTGATCGATCCGCTCTCGCGCATGGTGGGTCGCCTGCAGGGCTCGAGTCAGGGCGAGTTCGCTGGTCAGTGGGGGGTCGATGGTGGCATCCGCCGCGGCGAGCCGATCGGCGTCGGCACCCCCGCCGGCACGGATGGCCGCGTCCAGTTCGTCCAGCAGCCGGGGCAGCGCGGCGGCGGTCGCGGTGGCGTCGTCCGCCTGCCGATCCAGACGCCTGGCGCGATCCAGATGGGACTGCGCCTGCGACACCACCTCGTCCCGGCGGCGGATGGCCGCGGTCAGCGCCTCGGCCCGCGCCGCGCGTTCGACCGCCCCCCGCCGCCGGCCGAACGCGTGGGCGAGCCGTGCCGGGCGTATCCCCTGGACGGCGCGCCAGCGGCGACGCGCCTCGATGACCTCGCCGTCCGCGGCCGAGCGCTCCGGTGCCAGCGCCCCGGCGGCCTCGGCCGCCTCGCGGGCCGCGGAACGCGCCAGCCGGGCGGTCACGGCGGCCCGGCGGGCCCGGTGCACCCGCGCGCGCAACAGATGGACATGCTCCGTCTGCTCCGATGTCTGGGTCGCCATGATCGTTCTCCTCGGATCCTGCTGGCCGCTCTGTCGTCGAGAGGACGGCGCAGGATCCCTGGGCATACACCCAGGTGGGTCACAATTCGATAACGGCGACTATCGGGGGGGCCGCTCGGCGACCACATGCAGGATGGCCGCCTCGACCCGGACCCGGACGACACCGCCCCGGCTGGGCCGGCCGGACGCGTCGAGGGTGCCCTCGGGGTCGGCGGTGGCATCGATGACACTGCCGTCGACCAGGAGGGCGAACCGCTCGCCGGGGGGCGCCGGCCAGAGCAGGCTGACCGGTGCACCGTCGGTGGCGTTGGCCAGGGATCGCCGGCCGGCCCTGGCGGTGACGACGGTGCCGTCCCAGACCAGCGAGGTCGCCGTGGCCCTGGGGCGACGATCGGGGTCGGTGGTGAGCAGCATCGGCACCGTGCCGAACCCCTGGGCGAGCGGCAGCAGCCTCTCGAGTTCCACCTCGACGCTCACCGTCGACACGGTACCCGGGCGATGTCCCGCTTGACATACAACCGATCGGTTGTATGTTTGGGGAGTGAACGAGGACGAGCGCGAGGACCGGGCCGACGCCCTGTTCCACGCCCTCGCCGACCGCACCCGACGCGACATCCTGCGCCGGACGCTGGCCGGTGAGCACTCGGTCACCACCCTGGCGAGCAGTTACGACATGAGCTTCGCCGCGGTACAGAAGCACGTCGCCGTGCTCGAAAGGGCGGGGCTGCTGACCAAGCGGCGCGACGGCCGCGAGGCACTGGCCAGCGGCGACGTGCAGGCCGTGCGGTCGGTGCGGTCGATGCTGACCGAACTGGACGACGTCTGGCGAGGTCGCATCGCCCGCATCGACGACCTGATCAACCAACCCGACAAGGAGTGACCATGCCTGTCACCGACGTACAGCCCGACATCGACAACCTCAGCCTGACCATCGTGGCCGACTTCGCCGCACCGGTGGAGCGGATCTGGCAGGTCTACGCCGACCCCCGCCAGCTCGAGAGGATCTGGGGCCCGCCGAGCCACCCGGCCACCTTCGTCGACCACGAGCTCACGCCGGGCACCCGGTCGAGGTACTTCATGACCGGTCCCGAGGGCGAGAAGTACTCCGGCTACTGGGACATCACTACCGTCGACGAGCCGAACTCGTTCACCTACAGCGACGGGTTCGCCCACGACGACTTCTCCCCGAACGAGGATCTTCCGGTCTCGCGCAACGTGTTCCGGTTCGCCGAGCACGACGGGGGCACCCGGGCCACGTTCGTCAGCACGTACGAGAGCGCCGAGGCGCTGCAGCAGGTGCTCGACATGGGCGTCGTCGAGGGTGCCACAGCGGCGATCAACCAGATCGACGCCCTGGTCGCCTGACGCCTCACGCCAGTGAGGTGAGCACCTCCAACAGCCGGTCGACATCCTCGGCGTCGGTGTAGCAGGACATGCCGGCGCGCACCGCCGAACCGGTGTCGCGGATGCCGAGCAGGCCGGCCAGTTCCCAGGCGTAGTTGTGCCCGGACCACACGTTGACCCGGGCCGCCGCGCAGGCCTGGGCGACCGCGTCCGGGGTGTGGCCGCGCACCCGGAACCAGAGGGTGGGGGCCGGGTTGGCGGGGTGGCCGATCCGCCGCACGTGCGCCATCGCGCCGATCCCGTCCAGGAGCCGCTCGAACAGGGCCCGTTCGTGGGCGGTGACCGCCGCCATGCCGGTCAGGATCCGTTGCCGCCGAGAGCCTTGCACGGGCACCGCGGAATCGGCCGCCGCGGGATCGGCCAGAGCGGCGAGGTGGTCGACCGCCGCGGCCAGTCCGGCGTGCTGGGCGAACGGCGAGGTGCCCCGCTCGAACCGGCCCGGTCCGGTGGGATCCACCGGATCGAGCCGGTCGGGCTCGATGGTGGCGAGCAGCCCCGGGTCGGCGACGACCGCCGCCAGGTGCGGGCCGGACCACTTGTAGGCACTGGTCGCGTAGAGGTCGCAGCCGAGCGCCGCGACGTCCACCGGTCCGTGCGGCGTGGCGTGCACGCCGTCGGTGTAGACCAGCGCACCGCCGTCCGGACCGGCGCAGTGGGCCGCGGCGGCGATGGCGGGCACGTCCGGCCGCGCGCCGACCACATTGGACGCCGCGGTGACCGCGACCAGCCGGGTGCGGGGGCCCAGCAGCGAGGTGACCGCCCCGGTCGGCAGGTCGAGGGTGTCCAGATCGGGATCGGCCCAGCGCACCACCGCGCCGGCGCGGACGGCGGCCCGGACCCAGGGCCGCACGTTCGCGTCGTGGTCGAGCCGGGTCAGCACGATCTCGTCGCCGGGGTGCCAGGTGCGCGCCAGCGCCTCGGCGAACCGGTAGGTCAGCGCGGTCGTGCTCGGGCCGAGCACCACCCCGGACGCCGCGGGTTCGCCGTCCGCGCCGTCGCGGGCACCGACCAGATCCACGATCGCCGCGCGGGCGGCCGCGGTGAGCTCGTCCGAGCGCCGCGATGCGGCGAAGTGACCGCCGTGGTTGCCGATCCCGGCGCGATAGGCGGCCGACTCGGCCGCGATCACCGACTCGGGTACCTGGGTGCCGGCCGCGCCGTCCAGGTAGGCCCAGCCGTCGGCCAGCGCCGGGTAGGCGGCGCGCACTGCTGCGACGTCGTAGCCGGTCATGACCGAAGCCTAGGACGACGACACGCGAACCCTGCGGTGACCGACGGGGCAGGGCAGGATGGGCACATGAACGAGCCGAGCGCCAACGAGACGCAGACCCAGACCCCGGACCCCGGCCATGACGCGGAGGCCGGCGGCGGCCAGCGGGTCGTCGTGGTCACGCCCGAGGGCATGGCGGTCACCGGCAGGACGGAGGAGGGCGAGCGTGGTCCGGCGGAGATGATCGAGGAGCCCGCGAAGGTCATGCGGATCGGCAGCATGATCAAGCAGCTGCTGGAGGAGGTCCGCAGCGCACCGCTCGACGACGCCGGGCGCCAGCGGATGGCGGAGATCCACCAGCGCTCGCTCAGCGAGCTGGAGCAGGGCCTGGCGCCCGAGCTCGTCGATGAGCTGGAGCGGATCACACTGCCGTTCACGGACGGCACCACGCCCTCGGACGCGGAACTGCGGATCGCCCAGGCCCAGCTGGTCGGCTGGCTCGAGGGACTCTTCCACGGGATCCAGACCGCGCTGTTCGCCCAGCAGATGGCCGCCCGCGCCCAACTCGAACAGATGCGCCGCGCGTTGCCCGGAGGCGGTGTGCCCTCGATGCCGCCCGGCATGATCCCCGGAACACCGGGAGGTCCCGGGGGCAAGGGTGAGTCGGACGGCGGTCACTCGACCGGTCAGTACCTGTAGTTCTTGATGCCGCGCGAGCGGGTCCGGCGTTGCATCTGCAGCATCTCGCGGCGCAGTGGGTCGCCGAGCTGGTCGCCGAGGATCGCCCCGGCGGCCAGGGCCAGCGCGGACGTGGCCGCCGCGAGCAGCCCGAGGATGCCGCGCCAGCTGTCGCCCTGGGTCAGCTCGAGGGTCGCCGCGTACAACGCGAGCCCCGGCAGCAGGGGCGTCAGGCCCGGCACCACGAGCGCGAGCGAGGGCAGCCGGCGCCGCGTGCCGTACAACGCGGCGGCCAGTCCGATCCCCACCGCCACGACCCCGCGGGACAGGGCGGGCGAGCCGAGCAGCGGGCCGAGTGACAGGTACCAGACGTAGCTGGTGCCGCCGAGCACGAAGGACGGCGGGAGCAGGCGCACGGGGGCGTGCAGTCCGATCGCCATCGCGGTCGCGACGATCCCCGCCGAGCCGAACTGGGCGGGCAGGCTGGACAGGGTCACCGTCGACCCGACCTGGACGGCGGGCATCACCACCCCGAGCTGACGACCGATGATCAGGGTCGAGGCCACACCGGTCGTGATCCCGGCGACCAGTACCGCGACCTCGATCGACCGGCCCGCGGAGGTGACCACGAACCCGGTGAGCGCGTCCTGGACCGCGGCCAGCAGCGCCAGACCGGGCAGCAGCAGCACGACGCCACCCGCCACGACGAGAGACGGCTGCAGCGGCAGGTCCATCGCGGTCAGCACGATCGCGACCGTGGTGACGATCGAGGCACCGACCAGGTTGAGGAAGAAGTCCGCGATGTGTCGGCGAGCCAGCGCCCGGCCGAGCCGGTCGACCACGACCGCCATGACGAAGGTGATCAGGGCGAGCAGCCACCCGCCGCCCAGTTGGACGGCCACCGCGGCGACCAGTGCGCCCCAGGCCATGCTCACCCCCCAGCGGGGATAGCGGCGCGGGGCGGCCAGCACCTCCTCGAGCCGGCTCGACGCCTCGTCCAGATCGAGCAGACCGTCCGTCAGGTCCAGGACCAACTGGTGGGCGGCGACCAGACGGGTGTGGTCGACGGTGCGGCGCCGGATCACCCGCAACCGGCTCATCGGTGCCGCGCCGGCTCCGAAGCCGAGCATCACCTGGATCTCGTTATGCGTGACCGCGACCTCGATGTCCTTCAGCCCGAAGGCCGAGGCGGCCGCGATCACCGCCAGCTCGGCGTCCGCCGACCCCGCCCCGCTCGACAACAACAGTTCACCGAGGCGGATCAGCAGCCTCAGCTCGCGCTCGACCTCGCCGTGCCGCGAAGCCACCTCGTCCGGGTGGCGCACCTGGTACGGCAGCCGGGCCGGCAGCTGCGAGGTCGGTGGGGCATCGCGGGCCGACAGCGCGGCCGCCGCCCGCTGCAGACCCGCCACAGCCCGCCGACGCCGACGCAGACCCACCGATATGTCCTTCGACTCCAACGACCCTCACCCGACCGGGCACCACGGTAGGGCAGTGCGCCTGGATCAATCCAACAGGCGCTCCAGCACCTGGGCCACGCCGTCCTCGTGGCATGGCGGCGCGATCGCGTCCGCGGCGGCCACGGCCTCGTGGTGTCCGTCCGCCATCGCGTAGCCGATGCCCGCCCAGCGCAGCATGGGCACGTCGTTGGGCATGTCCCCGAAGGCGACGACATCGACCCGGTCGATCCCCCGTCTGGCGGCCAACTCGGCCAGCGTCGAGGCCTTGCTGACCCCGGGCGCACTGATCTCGAGCATCGAGGAGCTCGCACCGGAGTGCACCGGCTCGGCGAGACCGGCCAGCAGGGGCCGGGCCAGGGCGAGCATCGCGTCGGCGTCGCGAACCGTCGAGCAGCACAGCAGCTTGAGCACCTGCGGATCGTCCGCCAACAACTCCGGGAGCGAACCGGCGGGCGCCAGGCGGGCCACGGCGTGCCGGGGCCGGAACTCGTTCTCACGACGGAACCCGCTCAGTGTCTCCAGCGCGAAGACCGCCTCGGGCATCGCCGCGCGCAGCACCTCGGCGGCGATCAGCGCCTGGTCGGCCGCCATCGGGCTGGACCGCACGACCTCCCCACTCACCAGGTCGTACAGCGAGGCCCCGTTGGCGCAGATCGCCAGCCCGCGGTGACCGGTGAGGTCGGCGATCTGCGCCATCCAGCGCGGCGGACGCCCGGTGACGAAGACGACGTCCACACCTCGGTCGGCGCAGGCCGCCAGGACGGCCACGGTGCGCGCGGACACGGTGAGGTCCTCGCGCACCAGGGTGCCGTCGAGGTCGCTGGCCACCATCCGCATACCGCCATCCTGACTCACCCCCGCCAGGTAGGGCGACGCGCCGCGGGCGGCCGCCCGGTCAGCCCGGCCGATCAGCCAGCAGCCCGGTCAACAGCTCGCTCATCAGTGCGGCGCCGTCGGGGGACAGCACGGATTCCAGGTGGCACTGCACCGAGGCCGCCCGGGCCGAGGGCACCCGCAGCGCCAACACCTCTCCGGTGCCGGGCACGGCCCAGCCGTGCGCGCCCGGCAGCGACGGCGTCCCGACGTCGAACCGACCCACCGGATCAGGGCGATCCGGGCGGGTCCACGCGCTGAAGGTGTTGTAGAAGCCCACCCTTACCCGACGGCCGAGCAGGTCGAGATGACGCTGGGTGCCCTGGTGCGGGCTCGGCAGCGGCGCCAGGGGGAACCCCAGCCGGGCCGCCAGCAGTTGATGGCTGAGGCAGACCGCGAGGGTGGGCGCCGACGACTCCAGGCGGTCCTCGACGAGCGTGCGCAGCCGGTCCAGCCGCCCTCCGTCACGGTGACGGGGATCACCGGGGCCGGGGCCGGCGACCACCAGGTCGGCGCGGTCCAGTTCGCTCGGCCGGACGACGTCCCAACGACGGACGTCGGCGCTCAGACCGAGGTGGCGACACAGATGGGCGAGCATCGCCGTCCACTCGTCCTCGGCATCGACGAGCAGCACCCGTCGCCCGGCGAGCGCCGACACCGGCTCGGGGCGTTGCGGGCGCAACCAGAACGGCGCCAAATCGCGATTGCGGGCGGCGAGCAGGGCCTGGACGTCGGGATCGGCCATGAGCGCCGGGCCCGCCGCGGCCGTCGTCCCCGATCCCGTCGCGGCGGCATCGGGCTCGAAGGCCCGCACCAGCGTGGCGACCTTGGCGTGCGTCTCGGCCACCTCGTGCTCGGGCACGCTGTGGCGCACCAGGGTCGCGCCGACCGGGATCCGGACCCGCAGGTGGCCCTCGGCGGCACTCAGGTAGGCGGTGCGGATCAGGATGGGGGCGTCCAGGTCGACGTGGTCCTCGGTCCGTTCGAAGCGGGCCAGCACCGCGCCGTAGTGACCGCGCCCGTCGCCCTCGTGGTCGGCGATCACCCGGCAGGCGTTCTCCACCGGCGACCCGGTGAGGGTCGCCGCGAACATGGTTCGGCGCAGGGCCTCGCGAGGATCCAGATCGGCAGCTGCCCACCAGGTCGTAGGCGGTGTGCGCGAGCGCGCCCATGCCGGTCAGCACGGGCCCGTGGACGCGGCCGCCGTCGCTGCAGGCCGCGCTCATCATCTTGAGTTCCTCGTCCAGGACCATCGACAGTTCCTCGACCTCCTTGACGTCCCGGAGGAAGGCCAGCAGGTCTTCGCGGTCCGGCCGCCCCGACGGGTAGCGGTAGGTGCCGCTGACCGGGTTCATGGTCAACTGGCCACCGGTCAGGCTGACGTGCCTCTCCGGGGACGCACCGACCATGACCAGGTCGCCCAGACCGACGGCGAAGCTCCAGTAGGCGTTCGGCTCACGGGCCAGCAACCGCAGCAGGACCCGCAGTGCGACCGGACCCGGCGCAGCCGAGTCGATCCGGGCGATCAGATCGCGACGGACGACGAAGTTGGCACCCTCCCCACGGCCGATCTCGTCCTCCACCACCCGCTTGACCACGTCGGCGTAGGCGAGATCGTCGACTGTGAACGCCGCGTCGAGCAGGCGCGTGGTCGTCTGCGGCAGGGCGTCCACGAGCCGGGCCAGGGCCGCGTCGTCCAGCGCCGTGCGCCGGTCGGCGACCAGGCAGCGCAACGGGGCACCGTCGTCATGGCAGGCGAACCCGCGCTCGCGCACCTGCCGGAACGGGACGGCCGCCAGCACCGGCGGCTCCCCGGCGGGCGGCAGCGGGATGTCGTCGAGGTTCTCGACGTCCAGCACCTCGCCGGTGAGCAGCTCGAGGCCGGGGGCGCCCCCGACGGCGCACGACCGCGTAGCCGCGGTCGGGGACGGGCCGGGCCGCCAGGGCCAGCAGGTCACCGAGGTGGGACGGGTCGTCGAGATCGTCTGGGTCGTGCATGGGCTCCTCCAGGTGTCGAGCCCGACCGTGGGGCCCGCACAAGGAGAAGGCCGCCTCGATCGAGGCGGCCGGTGACGTCGCGCGCGTCAGGGGTGATCCGCCTACTCGGCGGACCACCAGGACGTCAGACGCATGCGCACCCGAGAACTATAGCGCAGCGCGGGACGTTCGTTACCCAGAGTCATGGCCAGGCTCTCCAAACACCCGGAAGACGTGGCGCACGCCACCTGGGGGGCCCGTCCTGACCCGTTCGGTTGTCCCGTCGCGAGAGACCCACATACGGTTCCCCCATGGCGGGCGGCGAACGATCCCGGATCCGCGCTGCGCCACACCCTCCCGACCCGCTGGACGTCCTGGCCGCCCACGCCAGGCAGGCCCGCGATGATCGACTGTGGCGCCGACGCGTCCGCCGCCGCAGGGTGATCGGCGGTGCCACGGCGGCGCTGCTGGTCCTACTGACGGTGACCGCCTACGCCGTCTACGTCCGTCTCTCCCCGACGTCGACGACGGTCGTGGACACGGCGAGCGCGGCCCCGTCCGCTGCTGCGAGCCCCACGCCCAGCCCGAGCGCCTCCCCCAGTCCGAGCGGACCCACGGTGAGCAAGGCCGTCTCCATGTACGGCAAGCCACGCTCCGGCCTGGACTGGCACAGCGGCCTGTGGACGGGTGTACCGATCACCCGCCGGCACATCGAGGCGGCCGGCACCTGGCGAGGCACGCCCATGGACTTCGCCACCGTCTACCCGACCTACGGCAGCTGGGACGAGATCGACAACGGTTCCTGGGCCATCGCGAACTTCTCCGGCTTCAAGGGCCGGCTGGCGTATGGGCTCCCCCTGCTCCCGACCAACCGCAAGGGCAAGTGGCAGGACGTGCTGTCCGGCGCCCACGACAGCGTCTTCACCGACATCGCCCGCGATCTCGTCCGCTACGGCCACCGTGACGCCGCCATCCGGATGGGCGTGGAGGCCAACGGCTACTGGTTCCCCTGGGCCGTGGACGCCGACACCACCGACGAGTTCAAGGCGGCGTTCATCGCGGATCCGACGAGCTGATGTCGAGCCGTCTCGCCGGACTTCACCTTCTGGCTCGACCTGAACTGCGGCACGATCCTGACCGGCTCCAACGACCGGCTGGCACCGCTGCTATCAGATGTACCCCGGCGACGACGTACGTCGACGGCATCTCGATGGACCACTACAACCGGTTCAAGCTGTTGTCGCCGACGAGAGTTCGTGGCGGCGGGCCATCGCGCCCGAGCTGGGCGCCGGGGCTGCGGGACGGCGTGGACTTCGCCCGACTGCACGGCAAGGGCTTCGCGGTACCCGAGTGGGGGCTGGACGGCGTCCAGGGCCCCGGTGACAGCACGTACTTCATGCGGAAGATGTGGGACTTCTTCGAGGAGAGCGCGGACGTGCTCGTGTTCGAGAACTACTTCAACGAGCCGGCACAACTACATCCTCGGGGCGCTGTACGACATCGACGAGAACCCGAAGTCGGCCGCCCTGTACCGCCGTCTGGGGGAAGCCGAGCTGAACGGAGCTGACGGCCGACCCGGGTCAGCGAGCCACTGCCCGCGGGGCTGACAGCGCGGACGGCGCTCTCGCCCGCTTCGGATCGGCGCCCTCGGCCGGTCGGCTGCGGTCAGGCCCGGCGTCCTGGTCCTCGGCGTACTCGTCCGCGGAGTCGCCTCGGCGAAGTCGGCGGCAACGCGGCGGCTCGCCGTCCACTCGGGTCGTCGCGACGGCGCGGGCCTCCGTAGCGTCGGAGGTCGCCCGGGGACACCGTCCGCGTCCGCAGCCCGCATGCGCGACGCCGGCGGCGGGCAGCGGGGCACGTTGCTGATGCCGCTCTGTGGCGGGCCGGCGTCCGCCTCGGCGATGAGCACCTTCTCCAGCACGCCACGCACCGCTTCGAGCCGGCGCAGAGTGTCGGTGTGCACCTCGCTGAGCGCGGCGAGGCGCTCGTCCTGCAGCGAGGTGATCTGACCGGTGCGCTGGTCGGCGTCCGACGAGCACCTGCGCCGCACGCTGCTCGGCGTCGCCGATCGTGGCCTGCGAGGACGACGCGGCGTTGGCGAGCAGCGCCTCGGCCTCTGCCTTGGCGGCGGCGGCCTCCTTCTCCGCCCGCTCGCGCGCGGCGGAGATGATGCCCTCGGCGGCGGAACGAGCGGCCTCCAGCACCTTGGCCGACTGGTCGCGCGCGGCCTCCAGGGCGCTGTCGGCCTCCTGCGCGGCGCGTCGCCCGCTTCTGGTCGGCCTCCTCGTCGGCCAGACGCAGGATCTGCGCCAGCCGCTCGCTGACCTCCTCGTGCTTGGGGCGGTTCAGCCGCCGAGCTCTCGGAGCGCAGGTCCGCGACCTCCTCGCGCAGCCTGATCCAGCTCCTCGAGCGCCGTCCGTCGGCCTGCTCGCGCAGGCCCTGCAGGCTCTTCCTTGACGGCGTTGCCAGCTCGGTGCGCATCCAGCCGATGTAGTCCTCGACCTGCCGCTTGTTGAATCCGCGAACAGTGGTGTCGAACAGGCTGTCGATCGCGGATTCCCCCGTGGCGGGGGTCGCGTGGTCCTGAGTCACTTCGACGTCCTTCCGTGCAGCGTCTGACAGGCGACTGAGGCGTCCTCAGACCATGCCGTCGCTGATACTGGCCGGGTACCACTATGCCCCTCGTGGCGCCCTGTTGGGGACACGCTCTGCGTCCTCGGCACATTCCCCCATGTGATGTAGTCCCCCGGGTCCGGCAATCCCCTGTGCAACGACCATCACATAACGTCTGGTTAATCTCACCGTGCGTCAGAAACGCGCCCGAATTGCGCCGAACATCCCGTCACTTTCTGGCGGAGCGCGACGACATGTCCCTCTTCACGCGATCCGGATGCCGCACCGGTGCGCCCGGACGGCATCCCCCAAACTCCCGAAAAGAATCACTGAGCGAACTCTGTCGTTCACTATTCGTGACAGATGAGACTACTCTACGCAGTTGTTCGATCACGTGCACTAACCCCCGGGGCGCGGTGCGACGCCTGGCGTCCCGATGGGCCCCCGAGAACAAGGAGCGAGCGCATGCCGATGCGAGTCCTGGTGGTGGCGCCCCGGCTCGAGCGCAGCCCGGCTCTGCAACGCCTGTCCCACCTGGTCGTGGCCGCCTGGAGGGAGAACGGGGCCCACGTGGACGTGGTCCGGTCCGGGCTCCGGCTGCGTCCGCGACTGCGCCCCCCGCTCAAGACCGCCGAGATCGTTCACGTCATCGACCACCAGGACGCCGCCCAGGTGCCCGGCAGCCCCGGTTCCACCCGAGTCCTCGTGCACTGCCACAACGCGGCGTCCCTGATCGACGACCTCGGCCTGCGGACGGACGGACGCCCGCTGACCCATCCCGTGCGACGGGCTCAGGCCCGGGCGACCGCTCGGGCCATGGCCCGGGCCGACCGGGTGCTCGTGAGCAGCAGGATCACGGGTGAGGAGATCGCCCGGATCACCGGGCGCGAGGCGGAACTGCTCCATCCTCCGATCGATCCCAGCCTGGCCCACCCCGGGGCCGGTGCAGACGCCCCGGTGCCGCCCTGGCCGTACGTCCTGGCGGTCTGCGACTCCCCTGCGCAGGACCGGCGGTCGGCCGTCATCACCGCCTGGGCGGGCCTGCGCCGCACCGCCCCCCTCGACGGCTCCTCGCTCGTGGTCGTCGGCGATCCCCTGACCGACGAGGAGGAGAACCTGGTCCTCGGGTGCGGCGGGCACGTCGCGGTGCGCAGCGATCTGGACGACCACGAACTCGCCGCGCTCTACCGGGGCGCCAAGGCGCTGCTGCACCTCGCCCGCCCGACCGGCTTCCCCTGGCCGGTGGCGGAGGCTCACGGCGCCGGCTGCCCGGTGCTGGCCACCGACGCACCCGTCGTCGAGGAGGCGGGACAGTCCGGTTGCGTGTATCTGCCCGTCGAGGGGGTGGGCCGGTTCGACCCGGCGACCTGGTCCAGCATCGCCGAGGACCTGACCTCGCGGGTCCTCGCCGAGCGCGCCGCGGACAACGCCAAACGCTTCGGCTGGCGGTTCTTCGTGGACCGGCTCCCGATCGCGGCCGGGGTCGGTCCGACCGAGACCGCGATGAGCTCCGCCCTGGCCGAGGCGCTCGACGTGAGCGTCACGAACCTGATCGACATCCGCCGGAGCACGCCGCCACGCAGGGCCTCGCTCGACCTGACCGCCCTGGAGGGCATCCGACCCGAGAAGGGACCCGAGAAGGGACCCGAGAAGGGACTCGAGAGGGCCGGACTGTCGGACTAGCGGCGACGCCACACCTGGGTCTCCACCAGGACGACGGCCGAGCCCGCCTCGGCCGACGGCGTGATCCGCATCGCCGGCTGGACGCATCCATAGCTCGACTGCCATCCCGAGGAACCCTCCACGGGCCGGTTCTGCACCGTGCGCACCGCCTCGTCGACGAAGGTCGACTCGACGCGTGCCTGTGGATCGACCGTCATCCACCGCGTGTAGAACCGGTACTCACGGCACTGGTCGTAGCTGGCCGTGCGGACGGGGAGCTCGCCGACCGCGGCGAAGTACCGGCCGGGCTCGATGACCTCCCGACTCACCTGCGAGTCGACCAGGCTGAATCCGTTGATCGCCCCGGGGAAGACCAGGGGGGCGGCAGAGGAGGTGGAGGCCTGCAGGGTGTAGGTGAAGGCGGGCCAACTACCCGCCAGCTCCTGGCGATCGGCGACGTCGCTGATCCGGGTGGGCAGCGCGGCGCTCTTCTGCGCCGCGGGCTCAGAGGCAGGCTCGGCCGGACTCCCGATCGGAGCCGACTCACCCGGGCCGGCCGTGGGCTGCACCCCTGGGGCGGCGGCGCTCGCCCCGGTGGACGCGGGCGGGTCCGGTTCGTTCTGCAGGGCCGCGAAGGCACCGGCCGAGGCGGCGACCATGAGCACGGCGCCCGCGACCACCGGGCCCTGCGCCCTCCGTCTGCGCCGCCCCCTGGCCTGGCGCCGGGTCGTCGGTGGCGCCAGTTGGATCTCGGCGGGCACTGGAACGTCGGCAGGCGCTTGGGTCTCGGCGCGCGCACGGTCGGGAGGGAGGTCCGGGGGAAGGAGGTCAGACAGAGCCACAGGTGTGAGTCTGAATCACAATCAGTGATCAGTCGATTACTTTGGGCTCACTAGTTTCTCGTGTCGCGGGAGATGACACCTGTCCCAACAACCTCAGCATTCACTCCCGTCACACAGATCGGCTCCTTCTGTGCTCGCCCACCGGGCCGGTCGGGCCGGGAGGAAGGCCCTCGAGCACCAGAGCCAACCCGTCCTCGCCCACCGACAGCGTGGTCTCGCCGGCGGCCGAACGGATGTGCGGCAGGGCCTGCCCCATGGCCACCGATCGGTGCGCCCAGGCGAACATCTCCAGATCGTTCGACCCGTCGCCGACCGCCAGGGTCAGGGCGGGGTCGCAGCGCAACCTGGCCCGGACCACCTCGAGGGCGCTGGCCTTGCTCACGCCGTCCGGGGCCAGGTCCAGCCAGGCCGTCCAGCCCACCGAATAGCTCACCCCGTGCAGCCCGGCCTCGGCCGACCACCCGCGCGAACTCCTCGCTGGTGTGGTCGATGCTGCGGACCACGACGCGGGTGGCGGGGGTGTGCAGCAGACCGTCGAACGGGCACCACCTCGACCGATCCGGTCAGCTCGCCGTCCGGGAACGGGGCGCTGACCAGCCGCGTCCGCAACACGTCGCGTCCCTCGACGAGGTACAGCGGCGTCGGGCAGGTGGTCGCGCAGCAGCCGCAGCGCGGGCGCCGGATCGAAGGTGACGACATCGCCGATCTCGTAGCCGGACGGCATCCGGCTGTCCAGCCGTAGGGTCACCGATCCGTTGCTGCACACCGCCCACCCGTCGCGCAGTCCCAGCGTCTGCAGGACCCCCACGCGTGCCGTGCACCGACCTCCCGGTGGCGATCACCACGTGCGTGACCGCGCGGCCGCCGCACCGGCCACGGCGGCGGACACCCGGGCGGACATCCGCTCGTCCCAGTCGATGATCGTGCCGTCGATGTCCAGGGCGATGAGCATCGCCGGCGGCGTCATGGGACGGGCGCCAGCCTGTCCGAAACCCGACAGATAGGGCTGCAGCGCCTTGGGCACCACGCACCGAGGCGTCCGCCTGCTGGTGGTTCTCCAGGATCGCCGACGATCCAGCGGGTGGTGGCCAGGGTGCCGTTGAGGGTGGCCACCGGTCTGGTCGCTCCGTCGGCGCCGGGGGTCCGCTCGCGCACGCCGAGCCGTCGAGCCTGGTAGGTCGTGCAGTTGGAGGCCGAGGTCATCTCCCGGTAGCGCTGCTGCGTCGGCAGCCACGCCTCGCAATCGAACTTGCGGGCCGCGCTGGAGCCGAGATCCCCCGCCGCGACATCGATCACCCGGTACGGCAGCTCGACCTTGGCGAGCATCTCCTCCTCCCAGGCCAGCAGGCGGCGGTGCTCGTCGTCGGCATCCTCGAGCCGGCAGTAGCTGAACATCTCGACCTTGTGGAACTGATGAACCCGGATGATCCCGCGGGTGTCCTTGCCGTACGAGCCGGCCTCGCGCCGGTAGCAGGCCGACCAGCCGGCATAGCGGCGCGGGCCGCCGCCCAGGTCGAGGATCTCGTCCGCGTGGTACCCGGCGAGCGGCACCTCGGAGGTGCCCACCAGGTAGAGATCGTCCGCCTCGATCCGGTAGACCTCGTCGGAGTGCGCGCCGAGGAAGCCGGTGCCGCGCATGACCTCCGGCTTGACCAGGGTCGGGGTGATCATCGGGGAGAAGCCGGCGGCGACCGCCTGGTCGACCGCCAGATTCAGCAGGGCGAGCTCGAGTCGGGCGCCCACCCCGGTCAGGAAGTAGAAGCGGGCGCCGGAGACCTTCGCGCCGCGGCCGGTGTCGATCGCCCCCAGCCGCTCGCCCAGCTCGAGGTGGTCCAGCGCGTCGATGCCCTCGGCCGCGAAGTCGCGGCGGCGTGCCGACCTCTCGCAGGACGACGAAGTCGTCCTCTCCGCCGGGTGGCGCTCCGAGCTCGACACGTTGTCGACCCTGGCCGGAGCTCGTCGAGCTCGGCGGCCGGCGCCGTCGGCCTGCGCCTTGAGCGACTTGACCTGCTCGGCGAGAACCCGCGGTCCTGCTCAGCAGGTCGGCCCTCTCCTCACCCGAGGCCCTGGCCACCTGCTTGCCGAGCGTGTTCTGCTCGGCACGGGACCGTTCGTAGTCGGTCAGCGCGGTCCGCCGGCGGCGGTCCGCGTCGAGGATGGCGTCGACGAGTGTCCTCGTCGGCGCCCCGGGCCCGCTGGCTCGCCCGCACGGTCTCGGGCTCTTCGCGCAGCAAACGCAGGTCGATCATCCCGCAACGGTATCCATCCCGGGTCCCGGTAGCGTTCCACCATGCCCATCGGGGACGTGGCGCGAGTGTTCGTGCTGGTGGTCGTCGCCCTGCTGGCCCTCGCCCTCCTGGTGGCATCGGTCCGGCTGCTCGCCGGCCGACGACGTCGGGCCGTCCCGGTCGGGCGCACCCGCCGTCCCGCCCCCGGTGGATCCTCCGCCCCACGTCGCGGTGGTCGCCAACCCGACCAAGATCGACGATCTGGGCGCGCGCGGCCGTCCGGTTCGCGCGCGGCTGCGACACCGCCGGGCTCGGTCCGCCGGTCTGGCACCAGACCACGCGGGAGGACCCCGGGCACGGCCAGACCCGGGCGGCGCTGGACGGCGGCGCCGTCGCCGTCCTGGCCTGGGCGGCGACGGCACGGTGCGGGCGGTGGCCGCCGAGCTGGCCGGCACCGGCGTCCCGCTGGGCATCATCCCGGCGGGCACCGGGAACCTGCTCGCCCGCAACCTGTCGCTGCCGTTGACCGACCAGGGGGAGGCTCTGGCGATCGCCCTCGGTTCCGCACAGCGAGAGGTCGACCTCGGCTCGGTGGAGATCGACGTGTCGGGCGAGGACCACGCCCCGCAGCGGGCCGCGTTCTGTGTGATGGCCGGGATCGGCTTCGACGCCGAGGTGATGGCGACGGTGCAACCACAGCTCAAGGAGCGCGTCGGGTGGTGGGCCTACATCGCAACGGGACTGGGCCGGATCACCGGGCACCGCACCAGGGTCACCCTGAGGCTGGACGACGGACGGGTCATCGACCGCCCGGTTCGCAGCGTGGTGGTCGGCAACTGCGGTGAGCTGACCGGCGGGGTGTCCCTCATGCCGTCGGCCCTGATCGACGACGGCCTGCTGGACGTCGCGGTGCTCGCACCGCGGGGGCCGGTGGGGTGGGGCGCAGTGGTCGCCACCGTGCTGACCCGGCTCACCCGGAGCCGCCTGGGCCGGCCGGTGCTGCAGCATCTGCGCTGCCGTTCGGTGGAGATCCGCGCCGAGCGGCCCCTGCACGTGCAACTGGACGGGGACCCGGTGGGCACGGCTCGCGTGTTGCGGGCGAGCGTGCGACCGCGCGCCCTGGTGGTGCGGGCCGTGAGTCAGTCGCCGGCCGACCCCGAGCACTGATCGGGCACTCGGGCACTCATCGACACTGATCCCTTTAGAACTCTCACTAATAGTACTGAAGCAACTACAATGAGTTCTCTCGCGCCCTCCACCAGTTCCTGGAATGGCGCCCTATTCAGCGTCTGCCAAAGTCGTTGTTGATATGACTGGCAAGTCATGGGCATTGTGACTAGGCTGATCGCTGTGCCCGATGGAGGCGTCGCCCTGGCCGCGGCGTCATCCGGTTGGACGCAACAAAAGGCGGGGGGTGGGAGCCGTTCGGGCCATCGGCTCACACCCCCCGCCGTACGTCCGGCGAGACCCTCGTGCGCCGTCAGCGCACGTGGGGACGTGCTATTCGATCAGCGGCAGCAGAAATGCGGACCAGCGGAGTTCATGGCACCGGCGGCCGTGGAGCTCACGGCGAAGCCGGACGCGGTGAGGGAGAGGGCGGCGAGCACGGCGATTGCGGTACGACGGGCGCGGGACATGTTGCCTCCTGGGGATTAGGGCCGACTTGCTGTCACAAGTCGTCATGACTGGAGTCATAGAGCAGCGTGACAGATTCACCCGTCTACCGCATCCCTTAGTTCGCTGGGTAGTTGACTGATTGCGGAGGGTGGCTGATTCATGCTCGGACTGAAGAACTCCGAATCGACCCCTGGGCAGTCGATCGGAGGAACCGCGCAGCGGGCTCCGGTTGCCCCTGCCTCCTTCGCCGCGCGCCTGAAACGCCTTCGGAAGGCCGCCGGGCTGTCGCAGACCGACCTGGCGGGCGACGACCTCTCGCCGAGCTATATCTCGTTGCTGGAATCCGGCAAGCGAAGCCCGAGCGGCGCCGTGGTCGCGCAACTGGCGGTACGGCTGGGCTGCTCGGAGGCGATGCTCTGGGAGGGCGAGCACTCCGAGCGCGAACGACGCCTCACCCTGGAGCTCTCCTACGCCCGCCTGGCCCTCACCCACGGTGGGATGGTCGACGCCAAGGAACGGCTCGTCGCCCTCCTCCAGGAGCCGGACCTGGACCAGCACCGGCGCGACGAGGGCACCCTGCTGCTCGGCACCGCGCTGGAGCGCAGCGGCGAGTTCGACCGTGCCATCGAGACGCTCAATCCGCTGTTCACCCGTAGCCTGCGCGGCCAGAGTCACCTGCCGGTGAGTTCGATCGGCGACAAGCTCTGCTCGTGCTATATCGAGGTCGGCGACGTCAACCAGGGCGTCGTCGTGGGCCGGGCGGCGATGGACGCCGCGGCGGAGAACGGTCTCGGCGGGACCGAGGAGTACTTCCGGCTCGGCGCCGTCCTGTTGTGGGCACACCACGAACTCGGCAACCTCTCCCACGCCGTTCAGTGGGCACGTCAACTGATCGCGGAGGCCGAGGAGGCGGGCACCTCCGCGGGGGCGGCGGCCATCTACTGGAACGCAGCCCTGCTCGCCGACAGCATGGGTGAGGTCTCAGAGGCGCTGCACCTGTCCGAGCGGGCGCTCGCGCGGATCGGGGAGTCCGGGGACAGCCGCGATCTGGTCCGGCTGCATCTGTCGATGGCCGACATCCAGCTGCACCTCGACCCGCCCCCCACCGAGCAGATCCTGGTCATGCTGACCCGGCTGCAGGATCAGTTGGGCGACCTCGGCGGGCAGATCGAACTGACCGACTGGCACGCCATGACAGCCACCTGCCACGCCCTGCTCGGCGATCTCGCGGCGGCCCGCGAACACGCCCGCGCCGCCCTGGAGGCCGCCATATCCCTCGGCGAGCACGAGTTCACGGTGCATGCGCACCTCGTCTCCGGGGACGTGGCGATGGCCGGGGGGCAGGGCGACGAGGCGGTCACGCACTATCTGACCGCGGTCGACGTGGTGAACAGGCTCGCACCGCGACGCACGCTGGTGCGGTTGTGGCGTGATCTCGGGGATCGCCTCTATGAGCTGGGGCGCTACGCGAACGCGGCCGAGTGCTTCGAACGAGCGTTGACGACGGCGAGGATCCCCGACCGGTCGGCCGCGCTGCGCGCCGGCATCCGCGCGGCGCAGGCGACATCCCCGACCGCGGAGGTCTGAGCCCCCGCCGATGGGGTCCCGGCCCTAGCCTGTCACCCCATGGACCTGGCTGTGGTCGCCGCATCGTTCCTGCTGATCGTTCCCGTGGAGCTTCCGGACAAGACCTTTGTCGCCACCCTGGTCCTGGCCACCAGATTTGGCCGGCCCCCGTGTGGGCGGGGGTCGGGCTGGCCTTCGCCGTCCAGTGCCTGGTCGCGGTGACCCTGGGCGGGCTGCTCACCGCTTTGCCGCAGAGACCGATCACGCTCGCCGCCGCGGCGCTGTTCGTGATCGGGGCCGTCCTGCTCCTCCGGGGTGCCGCCAACAGCCCGGACGGGGCCGCCGAGATCGAACGGGAGTTCTCGGCCAGGGCGCCGGACGCACGCACCGGCCTGCGGGCGGTCGGGACCGGCTTCCTCGTGCTCTTCCTGGCCGAGTGGGGCGACCTGTCCCAGTTGCTCACCGCGGGCCTGGTGGTCCGCTACGGGGATCCGGCCTCCGTCTTCGCGGGCGCCTGGTGCGGCCTGCTGCTGGTCTCAGGTATCGCCGCGGTGACCGGTCGGGCGCTGCTGCGCAGGCTGTCCCTGGCCTTGATCCGCCGGATCGGCGCAGCGGCCTGCGCGCTGCTCGCGGCGCTCACCCTGCTCAGCCTGTTCGAGATGCCGTGATCCGGACGGGAGCACCAGCCGCCACAGCAGCACCAGGGACACGACGGCCAGCAGGGTGTAGGACTGCTCGACGATCCGCCCGGCGATGCTGACCATCGGGCCGTGCCCCGGCCAGGCCCCACCCCACCAGGGCAGTGGCAGCAGCAGGACGACGAGGACGCCCGCCGCGGCGAACACCCGCCGGTACGTGCGCCCGTCCCCGAGCAGAGCACCGACCACCGCGATCCCCCAGTGCCAGTGATGGATCCACGAGACCGGTGAGATCAGCACCGCCACCATCCCCACCGCCGCGACCACGGCCACCTGATCGCCGGCGCGGTCGAGTCGGGCGCTCAACCGGTAGCCGAACCATCCGATCAGCGGCGACGCCCACCAGCCAGAACGCGGTGTTGATCGTCGGGTCGGACGGGCCCACCCGCAACAACGCGCCACGCAGCGACTGGTTCGAGGTGCCCGAGTTGGGCCCGAGACGGTCCGGGTCGAGGAGGGCGTCGGTCCAGAAGACCGCGGACGCCGCCGGCGCGACCACCGCGGCCGCGAGCGTCGCCGCCGCCGCGGCCGCGAGACTGGCCGTCAACATCCCCCAGCGCCGGGCCAGCGCCAGGTGGGGCCAGAACGCCGCCGGGGTCAGTTTGACGGCGGCCGCCAGACCGGTCAGTGAACCCGGCGGCAGCCAGGCGGCCCGCCACCGCCCCGGCGGCGCCGCGAGATCGACCAGACACAGCGTCACGACGACCGCGTTGACCTGGCCGAAGCGGAAGCCGTCCGAGACCGGCAGGGTCTGCACCAGGGCGGCGGCGACCAGGCCCCGTGCCACGGGCCCCCATGGCCCGCAGCGGGTCAACAGCGGCCGGAACGCGATCCCGGTGGCGACCCACAGCAGCACCAGTTGGACCGCCGACCACACCCAGCCCGCGGCCACGAAGGGCATCAGGGCCAGCGGTATCGCCCCGATCGCCGAGAAGGGCGGATAGGTGAACGGCAGGAACTGCGGCGCCCCGGTCAGCCAGTCGTAGACCGGGTAACCGCGCAGCAGATTGACCGCACCGTCGCGGTACACCTCCAGATCGAGCTGCCAGAGCTCGCCCGCGCGGTCCACGAGGTATCGACGAAGCACGAGCGCCGCCGAGACGGCATACAGCGCCAGCCCGGCCACGGTGGATCGCCGCGAGGTCACCGGGACATTCTGGCGGCTACCGGCGACGATCCCCACCGGCTCGCGGCGGGCGGCCTAGCCTGACCCGGTGCGCACTCTCGTCCGGGTGATCGCCGCCCTCGCCGCCCTGGCCGGACTCACCGCCTGCGGTGGCGTCTCGGCCCAGGCCCTCGGGCCCCATCGGCCGGTCGTCCTGCTCCTCACCGCGGGGCTGACCTGGGACGACATCTCCGACACGACGCAGGTTCCGAACGCGCTCGCGGCGAACGGGGCGATCGCCGCACTGGTGCCGCGCAGCGTCGCGTCCAGGGCCTGCCCCATCGACGGTGCACTGGCGCTGTCCGCGGGACGACGCGCCGACGCCGCGCGGGACCCGGACGGCGGCTGCCTGCCGCCACGGGTGGTGGTGGCGGCGCCGGGCGGGCCGGGGACCGTGCAGGACTGGGCCGGCTACGCGCAACGGGCTGCCGACGCCTCAGCCGATGCCCGTCTGGGCACGCTGGGGGACGCCCTCGCGGACGCCGGCCGTTCCAGCGCGGCGGTCGGTCCGTTGGCCACACTCGCCCTGGCGCGCGCCGACGGCACCGCCGACCAGACCTGGGCCGGACCGGACCAGCTGTCCCAGGCCGTCGCCACCCGCACCGACCTCCTGATCGTCGATCTGCCCCAGATCACCGCGCCCGCCGCCGGGACCCCGGCCGAGCCGAGCTCACGGGAGCAGCAGGTGGCTGCCCTGGACGCCGCCCTGGTGAACACGCTGAACGCCCTGCCCGGCGACGCGACGATCCTGGTCGCCTCCATCGCCGACGCGCCGATCCCCGATGCGTCGAGTGCCGCCGAGCGGCTGCAACTGGCGGCCGCCGTGGCGCCCCCGGGCGGCGGGATCGGGCCCGCGCTGCTCTACAGCCCCAGCACCCGCCACGAGGGGCTGATCCTGACCACCGACCTGTTGCCCACCGTCCTGACCCTTCTCGACGTCGAGGTGCCCCGCGACGTGGACGGCGGGTCGCTGCGCGTGGTGGCACCCGGCGGCAGCGAGGCGGACCGACTCGAGTACCTCCTCGATCTGCAGGCGGACTCGGCCGGGTGGCAGCGACTGCGGATCCCCTTCTTCGTCACGCTGCTGGGCTCCTTCGCCGTGCTCGCCGGTGCCGGTGCGATCTGGCTGCGCCGCAGCCGCATCCGGTCGGCCGCGCTGCTGGTGCAGGTCGCGGGCCTGGCCGCCGCCTCGGTGCCGACCGCGAGCGTCCTGGTCGCCCTGGTCCCCTGGTGGCGTGCCACGCAGCCCGGGCTCGCGCTGATCGGTTCCGGCCTGGTCGTGGTGGCCCTGGTGACCACGGCGGCCCTGGCCGGGCCGTGGCGACGGCACGCGCTCGGACCTCCCGCCGTGGTCGGCGCCCTGACCGCGGCGACGCTCAGCCTCGACGCGGCCGCCGGGTCGCCGCTGACCCTGGTCACCGCGATGGGTGGGGATCCGTTGGTGGGCGGGCGGTTCTACGGGTTCCACAACCCACTGTTCGCCGCGTTCGCCTCGGCGGTGGTCTGGCTGGGCCTGGGGTTGGCCACCCTGGCCGACCGGGCCGGGCGACGCCGATGGGCGCCCGCCGTCCTGATCGCCCTGGGCGTGATCGCCTCGGTGATCAACCTGCTCCCCCAACTCGGCGCCGACGTGGGCGGGCCGCCCGCGTTGCTGCCCGCGATGGCCCTGCTCGCCCTGCGCGCCGGGGGGATCCGGTTGACCTGGGCCCGGGGCGCCCTGATCGCGGCGGCTACCGCCGCCCTGCTGGTGGCCGTCTTCGTCGCCGACTGGCTTCGGCCCGTCGACCAGCGCACCCACCTGGGCGCCTTCGTGGCGACCCTGATCGAGGGTGAGGGCTGGATCGTGGTGCGCCGCAAGGTGGCCCAGAACCTGGACATCCTCACCTCGTCGCCGGCGACGATGGCGATCCCGGTCCTGGCGGTGCTGGTGATCTGGGCGCTGGCCCGGCCCCGACGGTTCGGGCTGAGCTGGGTGGAGGCGGCCTACCGGCGGCACTGGCTGCTCGCCGACGCGCTCGTGGCACTGGCCGTCGTGGCCGTCCTCGGCTTCGCCGCCAACGACTCCGGGACGTCGATCCCCCCGGTGGTCGCCCTGGTCAGCCTGCCGCTGCTGCTGTCGGTGTGCGCCCTGACGGTGCCCGCAACGACCACACCACGACCGCGATGAGGCAGAGCAGCACCAGCGGTGGCGCCAGGTAGCGCCGCACCCCCAGGGTGAGGTCCTCCAGCAGCGGGGTCAGCCCGACCACCCGGCCGGGCAGATAGGCGACGGTGAGCACGAGAAGCCTTGCCAGCAGGAGGTTCTCGAGCATCGCCAGCTCACCGGGGCGCACCGCGACCAGCGCCAACGGCGCCCAGACCATGGCGTCGTACCAGGGCAACGTGTACGGCGCGCAGAGGACCCAGGCCGCGCCCGCGACCAGGGCGGCGCGCGCGATCGCCGCGTCCGCGCCCAGGTCCGCCCCGCCCGGTCCACCGGAGCCGGGAGCGCCCAGCACCCGCCGTGCCAGGACGACGGCCACGACCGCGGCGACCAGCAGCGCGGCGGGCACCACCAGCGGGCGCAGCGAGCCTGTGCCGGTGCCGAGTTCGACCAGGTTGACCAACCCCCGCCAGGGAGAGGCGATCGAGGTGAACCCGCTGGCACGTCCGAGCTGATCGAACACGTGCGGCCCCGCCAGCAGGTGGGCGGGGACGGCGACGAGCAGCGCCCCGGCCAGCCCGCTGAGCAGGGCGCCCGGCCGCGCCCGGACACCCGCTGCGTCGTCCCGGCTCGCCCCGCGCGTCGGGTCGGCGGTCAGCAGCCCCCACGCCGCCGCGAGACCGAACACGGCGTAGGGCGCCTTGATCGAGGCCGCGGCCCCGATCAGGAGGCCGGCGAGCAGTCCGTGCCGGGCCGCCAGGGTCAGGGCGGCGATCGCCAGCGCCGCGGCGAGCACGTCCACGTGTGCGCCGAGCACCAACTGGCCGAGCAGCAAGGGGTTGACCGTCCACAGCAGGGCCGCCCGGCGGCGCGCGGCGTCGTCGCCACGGTGGGCCCGGTCCAGGGCCAGCGCGACCGCCGCGAACGCGGCTGCGCAGATCAGCGACCAGGCCCACACCGTCCCGCGCAGTGATCCCCCGCCGAGCAGGGCGGCGACGGCGAAGGCACCGGTGGCCAGCGGGCCGTAGACGCTCGGGGTGTCCCGCCATGGCGGCTGCACGGCCCCGGCCACCGGGTCGGCACCGCCGCGCCAGTCGCCCGGAGCGACGAGATAGGCATCCTCGCCCGCGGCGGCGATCCGCCCGTAGGCCAGATAGGAGAGGTGATCGGCCGACCCTGCGGGGGGCACCAGGGTCAGCGCGCATGCCGCGAGCAGACCGGCCGCGACGAGGCGCCCCGGGGCGGGGCCGGCGGCGCGGCCGGCGGACGGACCCGAAGCCCCCACCAGAGCGAGAGTGCACCGAGCCCGTAACCCGCCCATTGGAGCGCGGTGACCAGCCAGGGCGAGGGTCGGGCGGACAGGTCCCAGGGCGGCCACGGCGTCCGCGGGCCCAGACCGGGCACGGCGGCCGAATCGCCGAGCGCGCTGACGCCGATGAGCAGGAGCAGGCTCGCGGCGGCGGCGAGCGCGGCGCGCCGATTCACCGGCGGCGCGGGGCCAGCCGCGCCAGGACACGCAGCGGGGTGGCCCGCCGGGCGCGACGCATCGCCAGTGCGCGCGCGACGTCTGCGTACTGCTCGCCGCGGTGCAGCTGTCCCCGCCAGTCGCCCTCGCTCACCCGGTGCTGCAGCTCGCACGGGACCTCCAGGACGGTGAACCCGGCCGTGAGCACGTCGATGGTCAGGGCCGTCTCGACACCCCACCCGTGGGCCAGCGGGCGGGCGGCGTCGAACACCTCGCGGGTCAGGCAGCGCATGCCGGACAACGGCTGGGTCGCCTCCCAGCCGGTCGCGTCGCGGATCCCCTTGCGCGCCAACGAGACCACCAGTCCGCGGCCGGCGCCCGCCCTCGTCTGCGGCGGCAGCACGGCGATCGTCATGTCCGCCTCCCCGGCGAGCACCGGCGGGCAGAGGGGCGCGACCCCCAGGGCGGTCGCGCCGAGGTCGGCGTCGACGAACAGCAGAGCCAGCTCGCCGGCGTCGGCGAAGCGCTCGATGCGCGCGACCCCACTGGTCAGGGCGGACCCCTTGCCGAGTCGGTGCGGGTGGCGGACGACGATCGCCCCGGCGTCCCCGGCACGGCGCAGGGTGGCGTCGGTCGAACCGTCGTCCACCACCACGACGTGCCGCACGGCGGGCAGACGCCGCACCGCGGCGACGGTGGCCGCCACCAGGTCCGCCTCGTTGCGCGCCGGGATGACGGCGGCGACGCCGCTCGGGCGGGTCCGGGACGGCACGCTGGTCATCGCGGGACCCGGGTCAGCGCAGCGTGAGCTGACGCGAGACGACGCCGGCGCGAGCACCCCGTTCGGCGGGCGTCAGCGGCCGGTCGACGGCCAGGGCGGCGTCCAGACGGTCGGCGAATCGCGCGGCCGGCTTCTCGGCCTCCTCCGCGCTCATCCCGTCGGGCAGATCCCAGACCGGCGCGACCAGGCCGGCGGCGCGGAAGGCTCCGACATAGCGGACCTCGGCCGTCAGGGCCAGATCCCCGGCCACGTGCAGCCGGGCGAGGGCGTCGAGCAGGGCGTCCTCCGGGTGCGGCAGCACCCAGCGCAGGTGTCGCTTCGGGCCGATCGAGCACCAGTAGGCGGCCTCGACCGAGGTGAGTCGCTCGGTGGGCACGACGGAGGCGTTGGCCCTGTCCATGGAGGCCTGCACCTCGGTGGTCAGGTCGGCGTCGGCGCCCAGCCAGAAGTCGAACCCGTCGTGGACGGTGACCTCGAATCCGGCGGTGAGGTCGAGCACCTCGCGCAGCGACGGCGTGCCGGGCGGGGCGACGCCGCCGGTCACCGGAGTGCCCGGGGGGGTCTCGAGCGCGGTGAGCAGGGCGTGCGCGACGTCCCGGCCGGCGTCCCCGGAGGAGAACTGGGTCTGCAGGGCGACCAGGACCGTACCGTCGGCGCGGTGCAGGGCGGGCCAGGCCATCGGCAGCACGGTCACCACGGTCACCTCGCGCCCGCCGTGGGCGGGGACGGTCGAGACGGTCGCGGTGGCGGCGGGGACGATCTCGCGCAGGGCGACCCAGTCGCACTCACCGGGCAGGCCCTCGAAGGGCCGGCTGACCAGGGTGCCGAGCGCGGCCCGCGCCCGTCGTCCGTGGCATGCCTTGTACCGCTTGCCGGAGCCGCACGGACACGGCTCACGCATCCCGACGACGGGGAGGTCGCCCTCCTGCGAGGCCGGCGCAGACCGGCCGGACGTGCGGCGCGAGGACTTGCCCATGAACGCTCCCGGTGTTCGTTCGGTGCCCGGCTGGTGCCCAGGGGGCGCCAGTCTAGGCGCGCCGGGCCTGGCGGGGCCGGGGGGCTGCGCCGTCCAGGGCGAGCGCGGCCCAGACCGTGCGCGATCGGTCGGAGTGATCCGTCACGCCCCAGGCCGCGGCCACCCGCTCGACGATCCGCAGCCCACGACCGGAGATCGAGGTGTTCGCGACCCGACGGGCCTCCACCGGGGTGCCGGAGCCGCCGTCGGTGACCCGGATCTCGACACGGCTCGGGGTGCGGCACCAGCCCACCGCAATCATGCCGTCGGGAAGGGCGCGGGCGTGCAGGACGGCGTTGCTCATCAACTCGGACGCCACCAGGATGGCGTCCTCCAGGACCCGCCCACCCAGCCCCGCGGCGATCAGGGCCTCCCGCATCCTGCGGCGGGCCGGCGCGACGGACCCCACGCCGTGCGGTACCCGGACCACCCCCTCGGCGGGACGACCCGATGTGGGCGGGCCGGTGCCACTGGGCGATGGACACATCTCGCCGTCCTCCTCGCGGAGCGTGCTGGGCAGCCTGTGGACCATGCCGAGGGGCACCCGCGCAGGACGGAATGTGGTCGAACCCCCCAGAGGCACACGTCGTCATGACACGACGATGCCTAGGAGTGACTCTAGGTCATCGCGAGGCGGTATGTATCGCCGTCCGGTGGACAGATTCGCCCGATTCCACGGGCTCAGCCGTCGCCGCCGACCACCTGTCGCCGAACCGGGCCCGGCCGGTTGGTGATGATCGCATCGACGCCGACGCGCAGGCATCTGTCGACGTCCTGTTCCTCGTCGACCGTCCAGACGTGGACGGCGTACCCCGCCTCGCGGAGGCGGCGCACCTGATCGGGGCGGTCCCGCAGGATCTGCACCCCGATCCCGGCCGCGGCGACCCCGGCGGGGAGCCGTCCATCGCGCAGCGGAACCGGGATGAGGTCCATCAGGTACACCCCGGCGAGCTCCGGGGCCAGGCGGCGCATCCGGCGAAGCGCCAGCGGGGAGAAGCTCATCACCCTCACGGGGCTGCCCGGGCCGAGCAGGTCACGCGCGGCCAGCGTCTCGGCGAGCCGGGTCTCCAACCGGCCGCCGAACCTCGAGGGGTGCTTCGTCTCGATCGCCACGTCGAGCCGGCGGCCGCTCGCGGCGAGGTCGCGACGCAGCTCGAGCAGGTCGTTCAGGGTGAGCAGCGCCGCCGGTGCCGCGCCCGGCTTCCACGAGCCCCAGTCCAACTCGGCGAGCTCGGCCAGCGACATGGACGACACCCGGCCCCGACCCGAGGACGTGCGGTCGATGGTGGCATCGTGGATGCAGACCAGTTCCTCGTCCCGGGTGAGCCGCACATCGCACTCGAACGCGTCGGCGCCCTCCTCGACCGCCCGCAGATAGGCGGCCATGGTGTGCTCGGGTTCGAGGTGGCTGGCACCTCGATGGGCCACGATCTGGGGCCGAGGGCGGGATGCGCTCACGTCGGGCGATGCTCGCACAGCCCGCTACTCTCCTGGAGTGAGGCAGACCGCGCCACCTGCGGGCCGCACCCGTGGCCAACTCGGCCGTTCCGGAGGGTGGCGGCACCCGATCCGGTTGGTGCCCCTGGGCTTCCTGGCTCTGATCAGCGTCGGCACGCTGCTGCTGACCCTTCCCGTCAGCCGGACCGGCGACGAACCGCCCGACGGCATGGCCGCCCTGTTCACCGCGGTCTCGTCGGCCTGTGTCACCGGGCTGACCGTCGTCGACACCGCGACCTACTGGAGCCCCACCGGCCAGGGCGTGATCCTGGCCATGATCCAGGTCGGCGGGCTCGGCGTGATGTCCCTGGCCACCGTGTTGACCCTGCTGGTGCTCGGTCGCCTCGGCGTGCACGGCACGCTGATCGCCCAGCACGACTCGCACACCAGCGTCCGGGGCGACGTGCGCAGTGTTCTGCGGACGATCGTCTTCTCGTCGCTGGCCCTCGAGGCGGTGATCACGCTGGTGCTGACCGCCGGGTTCATGCTCGACCGTCACGAGTCGTTCCGCCCCGCCCTGTGGCACGGGCTCTTCCACGCGGTGAGCGCGTTCAACAACGCCGGTTTCGCGCTGTACAGCGACAACATCACGCCGTTCATCTCCGACCCCTGGTTCATCCTGCCGCTGTGCGCGGCCGTGGTGGCCGGCGGGATCGGGTTCCCCGTGTACCACGAGTTGATCCAACAGCGGCGCCGAGCCCAGCGGCTGATGAGAAGGGGCCTGCTCGGTACCCTCGGCGGCGAGACGCCCTCCGACGACAGGTTGCTGCGGCGGCCGCTCTCGGTGCACGCCCGGATCACCCTGCTCGGCTACTTCGGGCTGGCCGCCATCTCGACCCTGTCGTTCGCCCTGGTGGAGTGGAACGACCCCGACACCCTGGGCCCCCAGGACGCCTCCGGCAAGGTCCTGGGCTCGCTGATGAGCGGGATCACCACCCGAACCGCCGGCTTCAACGTCATCGACTATGCGCACGCGCAGCCGGAGACCCTGTTCCTGGACAGCATCATGATGTTCATCGGCGGCGGCAGCGCGGGCACCGCGGGCGGCATCAAGGTCGGAACCTTCGTCCTGCTGGCGTTCGTCATCTGGGCCGAGATGCGCGGCTCCGAGCAGGTCGTGGTCGGCCATCGCGCCGTCTCCTCGACCACGGTTCGGCAGGCGCTGTCGGTCGTGCTTCTCGGCGTCGCCGCCGTGGTCGCGGGGACGATGTCGCTGCTGGCCGCCTCGGATCACCCGGTCGGTGTGGTTCTGTTCGAGGCGTCGTCGGCGTTCGGCACCACCGGACTGTCCACCGGGATCACGCCGGGGTTCGGCCTGTTCGGCCACCTGGTCCTGATCGCCCTGATGTTCCTCGGCCGGCTTGGGCCGATCACGGTGGCGACGGCCCTGGCCCTGACCGAGCGCAAGCGCGCCTACCGACTACCCGAGGAGCGACCGATTGTCGGCTGAGAGCCCCCGCCCGGCAGCACATTTCACCGCTGCCCGGAACTGGCTGAACGATCCGAACGGTCTCCTGTACGCCCACGGGGAGTACCACCTGTTCTTTCAGTACAACCCACGAGGAGACACCTGGGCGAACATGTCGTGGGGGCACGCGGTGAGCCCCGACCTGACCGACTGGACCGAGTTGCCGGTGGCCATCGAACATGAGGGGCCCGAGATGATCTTCTCCGGCAGCGCCGTGCTCGACCGTCACCGCACCAGCGGGTTCGGCACGGGGCCGGAGCCGCCCATCGTCGCCGTGCACACCGTCGTCGCCCAAGACGGCAGGCAGACGCAGGCCGTCGCCTGGAGCGGCGACCGGGGGCGCACCTTCACCCGGGATCGCCGGGTGGTCCTCGCCTCGCAGGAGAAGGACTTCCGCGACCCGAAGGTGTTCTGGCACGCGCCCTCCGAGCGCTGGGTGATGGCCCTGGTACTGAGCGAGCGACGAGTGGTGCAGTTCTTCGCCTCGGCCGACCTGCTGACCTGGGAGCACCTGTCCGACTTCGGTCCGGCCGGGGCCACCGGCGGGATCTGGGAATGCCCGGACCTGTCGCAGGTGGCCATCGAGGGATCGCCCGGCGAGTCGGCCTGGGTCCTGGTCGTCAGCCTGATGCCGGGCGGGCCTGTGGGCGGGTCGGGCTCGCAGTACTTCGTCGGTGACTTCGACGGCACCACCTTCACCGCCACCCACCACGACTGGCTCGACCACGGCAGCGACAACTACGCCGGGGTCACCTTCAACGACGCCCCCCACGACGCTCGCGTCATGATCGCCTGGATGAGCAACCACGACTACGCCAACCTCACGCCGACCCGGCCCTGGCGGGGCGCCATGACCGTGCCGCGGGCGCTGTCCCTGCGGCGCGTGGACGGGCGCCTGCGCCTGGTGCAGCGGCCGATGCTGGTGACCCACGGTCCGCAGGTGGGACTCGACCCGGTGCGGGTCGACGACGACGTGGCCCCGCTGCCGGTGACCGGCTCGTCCTATCTGCTCGAGATCACCCTCGTCGGCGAGGGCGCCAGCAGGTTCGGTGTGCTGGTCGCGGTGGACGGCGAACAGCACACCCGGATCGGCTACGACGTCTCTGCCGCCGAGGTGTTCGTGGACCGCCGCCGCAGCGGGGACACCGGCTTCCACGAGGGCTTCCCCGCCGTGCACCGCGCGCCGGTGCGCTCGACGTCCGACGACGTGCGGCTGCAGATGGTCGTGGACACCTGCTCGGTCGAGGTGTTCGCCGACGACGGGACCATCTCACTCACCGATCTGATCTTCCCGGAGAACGTGCCTGCCGGCCTTGCGGCGTTCGCCGAGGGGGGCCGGGCCCGCTGCGCCGAGATCCGGCTGGAACCGTTGACGCCGAACGGGGTTCGCGTCGTCTGACTCGGTCGTCGGGCGCCTTGATCGGATCAACGCCGCAGCACCGGTCCGGACAGCTCCACCCCGGTCGCCCGGTCCTGGTAGCGGCACACCGTGTCCGCCGCGTCGGTGACCGGCCCGGAGCCGGACAGCACGTCGATGATCTCGCGGCGGCGCCCGTCGGCCGGGGTGACCTGCAGCGCACCCGTCACCACCGTGCCCCCGGGTTGTGATCGGGCGGCCCGTCGGTCGGCGCAGAACAGTCGGACCGACATCAGTACCCGCGCCTGACCGCCGGGGTCCAGGGTGCGGGGGACTGCGGGCCGGCGCCCCTGGCTGGGCTCGGCCACGCTCAGCTCCAGCCCGGCCCCCTTGGCGGTGAGGTCGTCGATTCGCACCGGCAGATCGGCGTCGTTGCGCAGCAGCACAGAGAACCACACCGCCCCGCCCGGGGGAGTGGAGGAGTCGGCTCCGACGTCCAGCCTCAGGGTCACGGCCACCCTTGCCCGCTCGGCCCGCCGCTCGCGCAGGTCCAGGACGGCCACCGTCCCCGCCACGACCACGGACACCACCACCAGGGCGGCGACCAGGGCGCGCCGCCACGCCCGCGGGAGCCGGGACCACCACAGCCAGACGGGCGAGGGGCCGCCCACCTCGAGGATTTCGGTGCGGCTCACCCGTCCATGGTGCGCCACGACCGCCGGGCGGCGCGGGTGGAGCAGGCGCGGGGCAGCCTACGGTGTCGGCGTGACGATAGAGCCCGGGCTTCCCGTAGCCGCCGCCGTGGCGAGCCTCCTGGCGGTCACGGTGACCATGTATCTCGTCGGGAGGCTGCCCGGGCCCGCCTCGACGGTGATCGCCACCGCCCGGGCAGTCGCCCAACTGGGTCTCGCCGCGCTGATCATCACCGCGGCCATCGCCTCGCTGTGGTTGTCGATCGTCGTTCTGGTCTTCATGTTCTCCGTCGCCGTGTTCACCACCACGGGCCGGGTCGGGGCGCGCCGGGCCTGGCCCTGGGCGACGCTGGCGATGGTGGCGGGGTTGGGGCCCGTCGTCGTGCTCATCCTGGCCACCGGGACCATCCCGGCGACCGGGGCCGCACTGATCCCGGTGGTGGGGATCCTGGCCGGCAACACCATGAACGGGCACACCCTGACCTGCCGCAGGACGTTCGAGGCGCTGCGCGACGAGCACGCGCAGTACGAGGCGGGGCTGTCCATCGGGCTCACCCGCGCGCAGGCGATCGATGAGGTGATCCACCGGCGGGTTCCCGAGGCGCTCATCCCCGGCCTGGACCAGGTGCGCACCGCGGGCGTGGTCACCCTGCCCGGCGCCTTCATCGGCGTGCTGCTCGGTGGCGGCTCACCGGCCCAGGCCGCCGCCGCGCAGGTACTGGTCCTCGTCGGCATCATGGCCGCGCAGACCACGACCGCGGTGGTCGCCGAACACTTGATCTGCTCGGCGCGGCTGCTGCCCGACGACCTGCGGACCTCGCTGCGCCCCTGAGCATCGACGACTCTACGGACCGGAGGTATCTCACGCCGTCGGTGCTCCTCCTACCTGGTGACACATCTGCACCGAGGGCGGAGGACCCCATGGCCCAGGTACCGGTACAGCTCGCCCGGATGGCGGGGCAACCCCGCGGTCGCGACACGAGCGATCCTTCGGTGAGGGCTGGTGCGCGGCGGGCCAGGATCGTCGCTCCGATCCTGCCGCGGTCGGCGACGAGGCGGATGCGCTCGCTGCCACCGCTGCTGCGGCGGCTCGTCGCTCACCGGTAGCAGTCCGGCCGCACTCAGGGGTCGAAGATCCCCGCGGTGAGCGTCTCCCCGGTCTGACCGGAACCGGCCGCGGGGTCGGGCCGGTCGGCCGCCCCCGTGAACCCGTTCTGCCGCCACGCCTCGTACAGGACGACGGACACGGCATTGGCCAGGTTGAGACTGCGGTTGCCCGGGCGCATCGGCAGATACAGCTCGGTGGCCGGGGCCAGTTGCCGCCGTTGCACCGGGCTGAGGCCGGCGCGTTCGGCTCCGAAGACCAGCACGTCGTCCGGGTGGTAGGACACCTGGTCGTAGCGGCGGACGGCGCTGCTGCGGAAGCAGTACCGCGGCCGGTCGGCGCCGATCGCCGCCAGGGTCTCGGGCAGGCCCGCCCGCACCGTGACACAGGCCAGGTCGTGATAGTCCAGTCCGCCCCGCTTCAGCCGTCGATCCTCCATCGCGAAACCGAGTGGTTCCACCAGGTGCAACTGCGCCCCGGCGTTCGCGCACAGCCGGATCACGGCTCCGGTGTTCGGCGCGATCTCGGGTGCCACCAGGACGACGTGCACGGCTCACGAGTCCTCGATCTGCGCCCTGTGGTGCTGGATCACCTCGGCGATGACGAAGTTGAGGAAGCGTTCGGCGAAGACCGGGTCGAGGTCGGACTCGACGGCCAGACGCCGCAATCGGGTGATCTGCTCGGCCTCGCGGTCCGGATCCGAGGGCGGCATGCCGTGCGCGGCCTTGAGCCGGCCCACCTGCTGGGTGCACTTGAACCGCTCGGCGAGCAGATGCACCACGGCGGCGTCCAGATTGTCGATGCTCCCGCGCAGCGCACGGAGTTGGGCCAGGGCGTGGTCCGGCGGCGACTCGGTCACCGCGGGAGCGTATCGCGACCGCCACAGACCGTCAGCTAACATCTGCTCATTCAATCAGATGTCATGGATCGACGAGCGGGGAGAGGCATATGACGCTGGCTTCGGCAGGGGCTCCGAGCGCGGACGAGCTCGGTCGGGTGACGGCCCTGTTCAAGCTGCTCGGGGACCCGACCCGGGTCCGATTGCTGTACACCCTGGTCGAGGCCGGGGAGATGTGCGTCTGCGATCTCGCGGCGACGACGGAGGCCGCCGAGACCACCGTCTCCCAGTCGTTGCGTCTGCTGCGGGCCTCCGGGGTCGTGACCGGACGTCGCGCGGGACGCAAGGTGTTCTATCGCCTGTCGGACGCCCACGTGCGGCTGCTCCTCGACCTGATGCGCCAGCACATCCTGCACGACGGCGACGGCGACGGCGACGGCGACGGCGAGGCGGGCTCGTGAGCGCCGGGCACGGGCACAGCGCCGCCGGGCGTCATCGGTGGCGCCTGGCCGCCGCCTTCGCACTGATCGCGGCCTTCTTCGGGGTCGAACTCGCCGCCGGGCTGATCTCGGGTTCGCTCGCCCTGATCTCGGACGCCGGGCACATGGCCGCCGACGTGGTCACCCTGGGCGCCGCGCTGCTCGCCACCCGTCTCGCCCATCGACCCGACACCTCGGGACGACGCACCTATGGCTCCTACCGCGCCGAGGTGTTCGCCTCGGGACTGGCGGTGCTGGTGATGCTCGGCGTCTCGGTCTACATCGTGATCGAGGCCGTGAACCGGGTGGGCACCGCGCCGGAGCCGGTCGCCGGAACGATGCTGGCGGTCGGCTCGCTCGGTCTGGTGGTCAACCTGATCGCCCTGGCCCTGCTGCGCGGCGGCGCCGGGGAGAGCCTGAACGTGAAGGGCGCCTACTTGGAGGTCCTCGCCGACACGGCGGGCTCGGTGGGGGTGATCCTGGCCGCCGCCCTGGTGATCGCCACCGCCAACCCCGTCTGGGACGGCGCCGTCGCCGTGATCATCGCGCTGTTCGTCGCCGTCCGGGCCGTGCTGCTCGGGCGGGAGGTGCTCGCCGTCCTCGGCCAGCACGCGCCCAGCGGCGTCGACCCCGCCGGCATCTCCCAGGAGCTCGGTCGGCTGCCCGGGGTCGCCGAGGTGCACGACCTGCACCTGTGGATGCTCACCTCGGGGATGGACGTCGCCACCGTGCACCTGGTGATGGACGGCGGGCCCGAGGCCGGCCCGGGCTCGACCGATGCGGCCGAGGTGCTCCAGGCAGCGGGCCGGCTTCTGCGCGAACGCTTCGGCATCGCCCATGCCACGATCCAGGTCGAGTCACCACAGGGGTACCCGTGTCAGGGCGCCGACTGGTGAGACTCGCCGCCTCCCACAGGCCGGTAGAAGGTAGAACGCCCAAGGGGTACCGTTCTACCCATGGGTCTGAACATCAAGAACGAGCGCGTGCACGCCCTGGCCAGAGAGGCGGCGCGGGTCACCGGCAAATCGCAGACCTCGGCCATCGAGGAGGCCCTCGAACGGTTGCTGCAGGCCTACGGGGTGGACCCCGACGCCGCCCGGACCGCCCGAACGGTCGACACCGTGCGGCGACTGGCCTCCGCCTTCGCCGGCGATCCCGGCCGGCCGGACCGACCGATCACGGCAGTCGAGGACCTGTTCGAGGACTCCACAGGGTTGCCTCGGTGATCCTGGACTCGTCGGCGCTGATGGCGATCGTCAACCAGGAGCCGGACTCGGACCGGCTCCTCCGGACCGCCGCGGGCGTCAGGTGCCGCATGTCCGTGGCGACCTGGCTCGAGGTGACGATCGTCGCCGACGCCCGGTCGACCGCGCACGGCGCCCGGCTGGACGAGATCCTGGCCGCCCTCGAGGTCGAGGTGGTCCCGGTGACGGTCCGGCAGGGTGAGGTGGCACGGGTGGCGTACCGACGCTTCGGGCGAGGCTCCGAATCCATGGCCAGGCTGAACTTCGGGGACTGCTTCGCCTACGCGCTGTCCGTCACGGCGGGGGAACCGCTGTTGTTCACCGGTGACGACTTCACCCACACCGACGTCGCTCGGGCGTGACCACCGGGCCGGTGCGGGGCTGGATGCGCTCCGTTCAGTCGCCCTGACGTCGCAGGTACCGTCCGAAGTGCGGCACCGTGAACGCGATCCGCCCGCGCTCCCCGCTGTAGATCAGGCCCTTCTTGATCAGCCCGTCCCGGGCCGGGGAGAGCGACTGCGGCTTGCGACCGAGCACCGTGGCGATGGCGGACGTCGCGATCCCGCCGTCCGGGGCCGTCTCGGCGTCCTGCGCGGCCATCAGGTCGGCCATGGCGCGCAGGTACTCCCGCTCGGCGGGGGTGGCCCGCTCGAAGCGGGAACCGAAGAACCCGACCGCGAGCTCCGCCTCGGCCTCGGGCGCGGCCACCCGCACGTCGTCGGCCGTGATCGGGCTGCGCGGTGCGACGTCCCAGGCGGTCTTGCCGTAGGCCTGCACGAAGTAGGGGTAGCCGGTGGTCGCCTCGTACATCGCCGCGAGCGCCCCGGCGGTGAACTCGGCGTCCTCCTCCTTGGCGGGGGAGGTCAGGGCCAGATCGGCCGCCTCGCGGTTCAGCCGGTCGATCCGGGCGTAGCGGAAGAGCCTCTCGCTGTAGGACTTGCTGGCAGAGAGCACCGCCGGAAGGTGCGGTAGGCCGGCACCGACCACGACGAACGGCAGCCCGTTCTGACTGATCTCGTGCGCCGCGGCGCACAGCGCGGACACGTCGTCCGGACCCAGGTCCTGCATCTCGTCGATGAACACCGCCACCCCGTGGCCCCCGTCGGCGGCCAGACCACCGACGTCCACCAGCAGTTCGACCAGGTCGATCTCGATGTCCCCCGAGTCCGCCCGGCCCGGAACGGCGGCGACGTCGATCCCCGGCTGCCACCGCTCGCGTAGCTTGGCGTTCGGTGGATTGTCCTTGAGGGCGAACGACTTCAACACCCCCAGAACATGCTCGGCCTCGCTGGGCGGAGCGCCGAGCTCGCGGACGGCGAGGTGCAGCGCGGCGGCCAGCGGACGGCGCAGGGACTGCTCCGGTCGCGCCTCCAGCTTTCCGGTGCCCCACCCCCGACGGACGGCCGCCGAGCGCAGGGTGTTGAGCAGCACCGTCTTGCCGACCCCGCGCAGCCCGGTCAACACGATGCTGCGCTCCGGGCGGCCGCGGGCCACCCGCTCCAGGACGACCTCGAACGCCTCGAGCTCACCGTCGCGGCCGGCGAGCTCCGGCGGACGCTGCCCCGCCCCGGGGGCGTAGGGATTACGTACCGGATCCATTCTGAGAAGGTATCCGGCTCTCTAGTGCGGGCCCGAGATTTGCTCATACACCGCGATCGCGTGTCGCGAACCGGACATCTCGGATTGCGCGCTGATCGCCGTCGATCGGGGTCTATCGCCGATTCTTGGACCCCTGGTAGACACCGTGATACACCCCGATCGGCCTCGTGGTGGCCCACGATCGGGCCCAGGGATTGGGCCCGTGGATTGGGCCCAGGGGCCCTCGCCACTGGGTCCGGCCGCGGGAGACCATGACAGCGATGGAGCAGGGCAGGAACGAGGGGGCTACCCCGGCCAGGCCGTTCGGTGCCGCTCCACGGTGGCGACCACGGCGCCACCACGACGGAGTACTCGGGGGCCGTCGTGGTGGTCGCCGTGGTCCTCGCCACGGCGCTCGACCGTGGCGTGAGACGGTCAGCGCGAGGCAGAGCGCCCCGAAGGCGGCGCTGTCCAACCACAGCGAGCGGTAGCCGGCATGGTCGGCCTGCCAGCCGAGCAGCGGCAGCGACAACGCCCCGATCCCGAACAGGATCACCGAGGCGAGCGCGACGGCCTGACCGGCCCGGTCGGGTCCGGCCAGCTCCCCGGCGATCAGGTAGATGACCCCGTTGGCACCCAGCACCCCGAACGCGAACACCGCCATGACCGGGATCTGCGCGGCGGGGCCGAGCGGGGTCACCGCCCAGTAGGCGAGCGCCCCGACGATCAGCACCGTCCAGATGGTCGAGAGGGTGTGCCAACGGCGGGGGGCACCGCCCGGGCCGCCGTCGGCCAGCCGTCCCCACACCAGGCGAGCGATCATCGCGGACACGCTGATGACCACGAACAACGCCGACCCCTGGCCGACGCTCGCGCCCTGGGCGCGCAGCGCGTCCACGGCCAGATTGAGCACGGCCGACAGGGCGACCGCATAGCTCGCGGCGATGACCAGCAACCGGGACATGTCGGGTAGTCCGACCAGGGCGATCATCTCCAGACGGGCCCCGCGAGGCGCCCCCGAGGCCGGGCCCGACGGGCTCACCAGGGCGAAGGCGACGCGGGGTGCCCGCCAGGGCCGCACTGACCAGCAGGGACAACCGCGATCCGCCCAGCACCGCGAGGCCGGGCAGCAGCCCGGAGGCGATCAGACCGCCGAGCGACACCGACATCTGGCGCACCCCCATCGCCATGCCGCGCTGCCCCAGCGCGAAGGTGCGCAGGATCGACACCGCCCCGGCGAGTGTGATCACCGCCTGGCACATCCCGAACGCGACGAAGGCCGCGACCAGAGCGCCGACCGTGCGGGCCAGTGCGGCGGACACCAGGAAGGCGGCCGCGAGCACCGCGGCGGCCAGCGTCGGACGGCGCGGCCCGACCCGATCGATGAGGGCGCCGGCGGGCACCAGGACCAGCGCGGTGCCGAGTGCCCCGGCGGCGACGACCGTGCCCACCTGCGGGCCGGACATCGCGAACTCCGCGCGCAGTTCGGGCACCAGCGCGCCGAGCCCCCAGCCGCAGATGGAGATGCTCGCCTGGGAGGCGACGGTGAACGTCAGGACGACGCGGGGACTGGCCACCCGGGCACACAAGCAGACTCGGCGCCCGCCCCGCGACCGCTCATCCCCCCGGCGCCTGCGGCCTCAACACCCGGTTGGCGACCGGCTCGGCGATCTGGGCGCGGAAGGGACTCGCCGGGTAGGTGCCCAGGACCCGGGTCTGGACGGAGAAGAACTGCAACTCCTCCAGCGCCAGGTCGAGCGAGGCCTGCTTGGGATGCCCTTCGACGTCGGCGTAGAACTGCGTCGCGAAGAAGGTGCCGCCGATCTGGTAGCTCTCCAGCTTGGTCATGTTGACCCCGTTCGTGGCGAACCCGCCGAGGGCCTTGTACAGCGCGGCCGGCACATTGCGCACCCGGAACACGAAGGTGGTGATCATCGGACCATCGTCCGGGGAGTACACCCGCGGCTCGCGGGCGAGCATCAGGAAGCGAGTGGTGTTGTGGTGCTCGTCCTCGACGTTCTCGGCGATGATCTCCAGCCCGTACAGCTCCGCCGCGAGCCGGGGGGCGAGCGCGGCGACGGCCGGGTCGCCGAGTTCGGCCACCTCGCGGGCCGCACCGGCGGTGTCGTCGGCGACGTGCGCCGTCCAGCCGCTGTCCCGGACCATCCGGCGGCATTGCCCCAGTCCGTGGATGTGGCTGCGCACCTGCCGGATGGACTCGATCGGCGTGCCCGGCACCACCATGAGCTGGAAGTGGATCGGGGAGAAGTACTCCCCGACGATGTACAGGCCCGACTCGGGCAGCAGGTGATGGATGTCGGCGACCCGGCCGGCGATGGAGTTCTCGATCGGGATCATCGCCAGGTCGGCGAGCCCGGAGTCAACCGCCTCGAACGCGTCGTCGAAGCTCGGACACGGCAGTGGCGCCAGGTCCGGGAGGACCTCGCGGCACGCCGCATCGGAGTTGGCACCGGGCTCGCCCTGGTAGGCGATGCGCCGTCTGGCCAGGCCCAGCGGGCCCGTCATCGGATTGACCACAGCTCACCAGGGTACGGGTCCGTGCGCGTGGGGTGTCAGGGCATGGAACCGTCACCGTGGTCTCGTCGTGCACGCCGGACCCGGTCGTCGGTCGACGAGGCGATTTGGCACGATTGAGTGCATGGCTGAGATCACTCTGAAGGGCAACCCCGTCCACACCGTCGGCGAACTCCCGGCCGTGGGCTCCACGGCCCCGGCATTCGACCTCGTGGGCACCGACATGAAGGACCTGTCCTCCGGTGACTTCGCCGGGCGGACCGTCGTCCTCAACATCTTCCCGAGCCTCGACACGGGCATCTGCGCGGCCAGTGTGCGGGAGTTCAACGCGCGGGCCGCGACGCTGGACGGCGTGACCGTGCTGAACGTCTCCGCCGACCTGCCGTACGCGCAGGCCCGATTCTGCGGCGCCGAGGGCATCGAGGACGCCGTGAGCGCCTCGGCGTTCCGCAGCGACTTCGGGCAGACCTACGGCGTCACGATGCTGGACGGGAAGATGACCGGGCTGCTGTCCCGCGCCGTCGTGGTGGTGGCCCCGGACGGCACGGTCACCTACACCGAGCAGGTTCCCGAGATCTCCCAGGAGCCGGACTACGACGCGGCGCTGTCCGCACTCGGTTGAGGTGCATCAGGCGACGGTACGTCGACCTTGTGGGTGAGGATCTGCACTGGGATCCAGATCTGCTCAGCCGCTCCGTCGCAGCGCGCGGGTGCTCGATATCGCGTTCACGCCGATGCCCGGATCCACCCGGCCACGTGGGGCGCGCAGGTGCGGCGCCTGGCACAGGATGTCGCGCTCCAGCACGCGCAGACCGGGCCACGGCTCGATGCCGAGCTCCTCCTGCAGCAGGCCGGTCGCACGGCGCGCGGTGTGCAGGGCCTGGGCCTGGCGCCCGCTGCGGTAGAGGGCCAGCATCAGTTGCTCCCAGCGGAGCTCGCGATACGGCTCGGCCTCGACCAGGGTTGTCGCCACGGTCGCGGCCACCGCCGGACGACCGCCGGCCAGCAGCGCCTCGACCAACGACTCCTCCGCGTGTCGTCGCTGCTCGGCCAGATGGACGGCCACCGCCCGGATCCGCTCGGCGTCCATGAACGGCGCGAAGGGCTCCCCACGCCACAGGTCGAGCGCCGCCCGCAACAGGTCTGCGGCCGGCAGCGGCTCCCGCGCGGAGATGGCCGTGGCCCGGTCGATCATCTCGAGGAACCTCAGGTGGTCGAGCTGATCCTCGGCGCTGTCCAATCGGTAGGCGCCGCCGTCGTGGACGATGCGCACCCTGGCTGGGCGCAGCCGTTCACGCAGACGGGTCAGCACGACACGCAGGGCGGTGCGGGCCGAGGACGGCGGGCGGTCCGACCAGAGTTCGTCCAGCAGGGCCTCGCCGGCCACGGAGCGTGGATGGGCGGCAGCGAGCACTGCAAGGACGAGTCCCTGTTGACCGCAGATCGCCTGCGGTCCGGCGGCGGTGTGGATCGTCAGTGGGCCCAGCACCCCCACGACCGGTTTCGACGACGTCATGAATGGCTCCCTCGGGACGGCCGGACACACCGGGAACGGACTCCCTCAAGGACGGCCGGGAGCCGTCGCTGATACCTGCCCACCTCGGAAGGCCCTGGTTGAATCGGGGACCTTTGGTCGCAGGACGCCGGGCTACCGGCAGGTAACAATGAAGGATGGTCCAGACACTGACGTCGGCGACCTGCCGGCTGAACGGTCACGACGTGCACTACGTGCACGCCGGCGACGGGCCGCCCCTGGTCTTCCTGCACGGGGTCCTGGGCTCCCACCGGGTGTGGGCACACCTGGCCGGCGAGATGGCGCAGACCCACACCGTCGTGGCGCCCGATCTCTTCGGATGCGGCGACAGCACCGCCCGGGCCGCGGCCGACTACTCCCTCGGCGGGCACGCCGGCGTCGTCCGCGACCTGCTCGACGCCCTCGGTATCGACCGGGCGATCATCGTCGGGCACTCCCTCGGCGGCGGCATCGCCATGACGTTCGCCTACCTGTTCCCCGACCGGGTCAGCGGCCTGGTGCTGGTGGCCAGCGGGGGGCTGGGGCATGAGGTGAACCTGCTGCTGCGGGCGCCCACGCTGCCCGGTGCGGGCTGGGTGTTGCCCGTGCTGGCCTCGCAGTTCGCCCGGCGCCAGGGCAACGCGCTGGCCCGAGGGCTGAAGCTGATCGGGGTCAAGGGCAGCACGGACGTCGCGGAGGCCTGGCACGGGTTCGAGCAGCTCGGGGACGGCGAGAGCCGCCGCGCGTTCCTGGCCACCATCCGCTCGGTCGTCGGCCCGGACGGACAGCGGGTCTCGGCCACCGAGCTGCTTCCGCTGATCAGGGTGCCGGTGCTCCTGGTCTGGGGCGGCCGGGACCGGATGATCCCCCAGGCCCACGCTCGGGCAGCCGTCGAGCAGCTGCACGATGCGCGGCTCGTCGTCTTCGACCAGGCCGGCCACTTCCCGCACCTGGACGAACCGGAACGCTTCGCGGAACTGATGCACGACTTCGCCCGCGGCCTGGACCTGCGTCAGGCGGGCTGACCCTGGACACTCAGCGGTAGGCGCCCGCCTGGATCGCGTACAGCTCGGCGTAGCCTCCGCCGGCGGCGACGAGCTCGGCGTGGGTGCCGACCTCGGCCAGCCGGGAGCCGTCGAGGACGACGATGAGGTCGGCCATCCGAACCGTCGAGAACCGGTGGGAGACCAGCACGGTGATGCCGCCGTGGGCCGCGCCGTCCCTCGAGCCGGGCGCGCCACGCGAGACTGCGGCGTAGCGCTCGAACAGCGCGTGCTCGGTCTCGGCGTCGAGGGCTGCCGTCGGTTCATCGAGGATCAGCAGCAACGGGTCCTGCCGCATGAAACCCCTCGCCAGAGCCAGCTTCTGCCACTGTCCGAAACTGACCTCCACGCCATCCGGCCAGCCCGGGCCGAGCTGGGTGGCCAGACCGTCGGGCAGGCGCGCGACGTCCTCGGTGGCCCCGGCCCGCTCGACCGCGCCGCTGACCGCGTCCACGTCTCCGGCCCGGGGCAGGTCGCCCACCCCGACGGTGGTCTGCGCCGGGAGCTCGAAGCGGTGGAAGTCCTGGAACGCGCCGGCCAGCCGCTCCCGCCAGGCCGCGGTGTCGATCTCGGCGAGCGGCACGCCGTCCACGGTGATCGACCCCGAGTCGGGCTCGTACATCTTGGCCAGCAGCTTGACCAGCGTCGACTTGCCGGCCCCGTTCTCACCGACCACCGCGACCACGGCGCCGGCGGGGAGGGTGAGGCTGACCCCGCGCAACGAGGGTTCGGGTGCGCCAGGGTAGGTGAAGGTGACGTCGTCGAGGGTGATCCCGTGCTCGAGACGCTCGGGCGCGGGACGGGTTCCGGCGGCGGCCACGGCCGCGGCGTAGTCCTCGAGCCAGACCAGCCGCCGGGCGCCGTCCAGCCAGATCCCCCGCAGGAAGCCGATCTCGCCGACCGTGGCACCCATGTACATCGACAGTCGGGACCCGGCGGTGAGCAGCAGCAGCACCTGCCCGGCCGTCCCGCCCTGCCGCACCGCGACGAACAGCACGGCCAGGCCGAAGCCCACTCCGAAGATCCCCCAGGCCACGGCGTTCCACACCGAGGTGCGCCAGCGGGCGGCCGCGACCGGTCGGTACCAGCGTTCCCATTCGCGGCGCCGCTCGGTGACCAGGGCGGGACCGATCCCGGTGATGCGCACCTCCTTGGCCGGGCCCGCGGTGGTGGCCGTGGTGAACAGGTGATCGGCCAGCCGCGAGTGGGACGCCATCCGTTCCTCCACGGCGCGCTCGGCGGTCGGGCGCAGGGTCGCGCTCACCACCGTGGGGACGGCGAAGACCGCGAGCAGCAGCAGGAGCGGATGCACCGAGGCCAGCAGGACGAAGGTGACCGCGAGCCGGACCAACCAGGCGAGGGTGCTGAGCACCGACATGTACATGTGGTCGAGGACGAACACCTGCCGGCGAAGCACGGACAGCCGGTCGAGGTACTCCGGGCGCTCCTGGTGGGCGACGGTGGCGATCGAGGCCTGCAACCGCGCGACGTGGGTCTCCAGGGCGATGGTCACCTTGTCGCGGAAGCGTCGGGTGATGCGCGTCGAGGCGACGTTGAGCGCCCACGTCAGCGTCACCGACACGGCGATCCCGACCGACGGCCGCGAGCACGAGACGCCGCGAGCCGCCGGTGACCCCGTCCGCGAACAGCTTGAGCCACAGGGCGAGCAGCGCGTCCGGGACGGCGTTCAGCACAGTGACCACGACCGCGAAGCTGAGCAGGCCCGGCTCGTGGGAGTAGCCCAGCCGCAGCAGTCGCCACATCGAGCCCAGCGCCGGCGGCTGGGGGACCTCGGGGGGCGGCTCAGAGGTGCTCATACTCGACCCCCTCCTCGTCGGTGCTCTCCCCGAACCGGCTGGCCTGCAGCTCGAACATGCTGCGGTAGCGCCCGCCGACCGCCATCAGTTCATCGTGGCTGCCGATCTCGACCACCCTTCCGTTCTCGAGCACCGCGATCCGGTCGGCCATCCGGACGGTCGAGAACCGGTGGGAGATCAAGATCCTGGTCGCCTCCCGCGTCGCCTCGAGAAGCCTGGAGAAGATGATCGCCTCACCGCGGACGTCCAGGTTCGCGGTCGGCTCGTCGAGCAGGACGAGACCGGCCGCGGAGTCGCTGCGGCCGACCGCGCACAGGGCCCGGGCGAGCGCCACCCGCTGCCACTGACCCCCGGACAGCTCGGTGCCCCCCGGGTAGCCCTTGGCCAGTGGCTGGTCGAGCTCGGCCAGGGACTCGGCACCGGCGTCGCGCAGCGCCGCCGTGACCTCCGCGTCGGTGGCCCGCCCACCGGGATCGACGTTGTCCCGCAACGATCTCTCCAGGTGCAGGACATCCTGGAAGACCGCGGCGACCCGGGACCGCCACGCCTGCACGGGGATCTCGGTGAGATCGACACCGTCGACCTGGATGGACCCGCCCGTGGGGTCGTAGAAGCGGCACAGCAGTTTGGCCAGGGTGGTCTTGCCGGCGCCGTTCGACCCCACGATGGCCAGGGACTCCCCCGCGCGGACCTCGAGGTCGAGCCCGGAGTAGATCTCACGATCGGTCCGCGGGTAGGCGAAATGCAGGCCGCGGACCGAGAGGTGGACGCCGGGCCGCGCTCCGGTGGCGGGCGGGGTGGCCCCGGCCACCGAGTCGCTCGGTGGGACCAGGGCACCGGCGGGACCCATCCGCGGCACGAGCCGGTCGACGGCGAGCACGGTGGGCGCCGCGTCGTCCATGACCCAGTTGAGACCGCCGAAGGCGATCGACTGCATGGCCATCGCCAGGCTGATCGCGGCCACCGCCCGACCGAGCGGCATCGCTCCGGAGGTGGCCTGCAGGCCCAACCAGGTGAAGACGACGACGTTGGCGCAGACCACCAGGGTCAACGCCCCGGCCATGCTGCGCTCACGCAGCCGGGTCGCCTCGTACTGCAGGTCGAACAGCTCCCGGCGACGGGCGGCGAACCGATCGACGACCCACTCGGGCAGGCCGAACAGCCGGATCTCCTTGGCGGGAGCGGGATCGACGGCCAGGTCGTAGGCGTAGACCGCGTGCTTGCGGGCCAGGTTGACCGGCTCGGTGTTCCGGTCGCGCCAGACCGAGCTCTCACGCAGCAGCCAGTGGGTGCCCGCCCACGCCAGGGCGAGCAGCAACGGCGGCCACCAGGCGTAGCCGAACAGGGTCAGGCCGGCCACCAGCCCGGAGGCCATCGGCGTCAGGCTGCCGGCGATGAAGTCGATGTTCAGGTACATGGGCGGCCCCGAGATGCCGCGGTCGAAGTCGCGGGCGGTGTTCAGGTCCGAGGTCAGCTCGGGATCCTCGAGGTGCCCGATGCCGGGTGGGGCGACGCAGGCCGTGGCCAGCCGGTCGTTGAGCCAGGCCGCGACCCGTGAGCCCAGGTTCATGCTGATCGCGGTGTGCAACTGCGGAAGCATCTGCAACCCGATGAAGCAGGCCACCACAAGCACCAGCGGACCGGTCGGCGAGGTGCCGTCGGCCACCGCCGCGACGAGCAGGCCGGTGCCGACGGCGAACACCGAGGGCAGGACGGCCCGCCCGGCCAGGACCAGCCACCACGCGGCGGCCAGTCGGGCGTCGGCGCGCGGCAGCGCGGCGAAGAACTGGACCGGCGCACGGTTCATCAGACGCTGCACAGGTTCCACTATGGCGGCTGCCCCCGACACCGCCGCAGCAGCGGCAGCGCCACGTCGTCCACCAGGGCGACGACGAAGGCGTCGTCGACCGACGGGCCATGGATCAGGACCTGGTGCCGGAGCAGCGCCCCCGGTGTCTGCGCCCGCAGCAGAGCCGGTTCGGGGTCCACCGGCTCGCCCCGCTCGACCGCCCGTCGGACGATCTCGTAGACGATGCGCACGCTGTCGCCCCGCGACACCTGCGCCACCCGCGCGGCGGTGTCGTCCCGCAGCGACTCCGAGACGATCCCCCGCAACGCCTCCCCCGCCGGGCCACACGTCTGCCGGGCCATGAACCGCAGGACGGCGAGCAGGTCCTCGCGCAGGCTGCTCGGCTCCTCGGGCAGCGGCGGCTCGCCGAACAGCCGGTAGGCGGCCTCCATCGCCAGCTCGACCCGGCTCGGCCAGCGACGGTAGATCGAGACCTTCCCGGCCCCGGCCCGCCGGGCGACCGAGTCCATCGTCATCGCGGCGTAACCGACCTCGCGCAGCTCCTCGATCGCCGCCTCGACGATGGCGTCCTCCAGAGCCGCACCGCGACGTCGGGGGCGGGTGCGGTGGTCAGCCACGTGCCCCGTCATCGCCGTCCGCGGCCAGCACCAGTCCCCGGTCGCCGTCCACGACCACGCCGGGTGTCGGTGGCCAGCACAGTCGGTGCCGTTCCCGCTGCCCATCACCGCCGGGATGCCGTACTCACGGGCCACGATGGCGGCGTGCGAGGCGAGCCCGCCGTTGTCGACGACCACGGCGGCGACCCGGGAGAACAGCGGCGTCCAGGACGGGTTCGTGGCCGAGCAGACCAGCACGTCGCCGGAGCGCAGGGTGGCGAACTCCTCGGGGCCGCGGACGACGCGGACCGGGCCGCCCGCCCGTCCACCTCCGCCGCCGACTCCGCTGACCAGGGCGTCGGGATCGGCCCGGTCGCCGCTGCGCTCCGGGTAGAGGGTCGTGGTCGCGATCAGCGGTGAGGCGGCCAGCTCGGCGTGGGCGGCCCGGCGGCGCGCTGCGGCCTCACGCAGCCTGCCGTCCGCGGGCGTGACCCGGGGGTCGGGCAGGGCCTCGATCTCGGGCCAGGTGAGGAACCACACGTCCTCGGGGTCGTCGAGCGCGCCTGCGGCCCCCAGGCGCCGGCCGATCTCGATCAGGGCGCGGTGGACGACGGGCATGGTCCGGGTCAGCTCGAAGTGGGTGTCCTCGCGAAGACCCGCGACCCTCGAGGCGCGATCGGCCAGATCCCGGACCCACCGCCGGACACGTGCGCCACGCAGCAGCGGATGGGTGAGCAGCCGCTCCAGCGCCGCCGCCGGGGCGGCCGGGTCCGGACGACGTGCACCTCTCCCGGCCGCCAGCACGCACACCAGGTCCATCACGGTCTGCGGCGAGTCCGACCAGGTCGGGTCGCGCGGCAGCAGCACGCTCGTCGTCTCCCGGTGGCCGAACCGGCGCAGGAACGCCTCGAACCGCGCCGCGACCGGGGCCGCGTCGGGGTCGGTCTCCAGCAGCTGAAGCGCGGCTGCGCTGTCCAGGTCGGCCGCGGCGCGCGCCAGGGCCGGCCGCTCGCGCACGAGCTCGGCGAGCTCGGCGAGCTCGGCGTTCGCCTGCTGGGTCATCGTGTCGGCGTCGAGCACCAGGTCATAGAAGAGGTCGCGGCGGCGCAGCAGGATGAGCAGCAGCCGCAACCGGACCAGCACGGAGGCGGCGGCCGGCAGATACTCCACGCGCAGCTCGGTGATCAGGTCGGTCAGATCGGCTGCGGCGGTGGGGATCGCCACCAGCTCGGCCCAGTCCGCCGCGCGCACGTCGGTGGCGGCAAGTGCGTCCGCACCGGCGAGGAAGCGGAGGTTGCGCGGGTCGGCGGACCATCCCCGGTGGTCGCGGCGGGTCCGGGCCAGGCTGGCGGCCAGACGCCGCGGCGTCCGCCGGGTGGGGCGGGGACGGGGCGGCACATACGCCTGGACCACGCCGTCCTCGGTGGGTAGCACGTCCTCCATGCTCACGTGGGCCCCGGTGATGCCGGCCACCATGTCCCTGACGTGCAGCCCGACGTTCAGGCCGATCCAGGCGGTGGTCTCGAGCGGATACGGCCGCCGCGGCACCAGTTCGAGGATGATCGGCCCGAACAGGCGCTGGAACCGGGACAACGGCACCGGGGCGGGGGGCAGCGCGGTCATCGGCCGCGCCTGCAGGATGCTGATCGCGCCGTCGGTGATGGCCCACTCGACGTCCTGGGGCCGTCCGAAGTGGTCGGCGATCCGCCGGCCCTGCTCGGCCAGGCGCCGCAGGTCGCCCTCGGTCAGCACGGGGACGTCGTCCGCCGAACCCTCCTGGGTGCCGCCGCCGACCGCGGCCCGGATCACGGTCTCGCGTCGCCCCTCGCGCCGCTCGACGATCCGCCCGGCGGAGTCCAGGACGGCGTGGTCGGGGGTGACCAGACCGGCCACGACCGCCTCGCCCAGACCGGGGTTGGAGTCGATGACGACCTCGTCGCGCGCTCCGGTCACCGGGTTGGCGGTGAACATCACTCCGGCATGCCCAGCAGGGACCAGCCTTTGCACGACGACGGCGATGGCCACCGTGGCGGGGTCGATGCCGAGGCGGGCGCGGTAGGCGATCGCCCGATCGGTCCAGAGCGATGCCCAGCAACGCTGGACGGCGTCGAGCACCTGGGCTTCGCCCTGCACGCCGAGGAAGGTGTCCTGCTGACCGGCGAAGGCGGCACCGGGAAGATCCTCGGCGGTGGCGCTGGATCGGACGGCGACCGATCCTTCCCCCAGGTCGGCATAGGCCGCCCAGGACGGCATCGGCCACCACCTGGGGCATCTGCACGGCCAGGACCCGTTCGCGGTCAGGGGAATCCACGCCCCGGACGGCCTGTCGGTAGGCGTCCGTGGTGACCACGAAGCCGGGCGGGACCGCGAAGCCGGCGGCGACGAGCTCGCCGAGGTTGGCACCCTTGCCCCCGGCGACGGCCAGGTCGGCGGCCGTCAGCCCGCTCAACGGACGACAGAACGGGACGCTCATGGCACCATGCTAAATAGTGAACGTTGCGTTTACAATAGTGGGATGGCTGTTCCGGTCGGGTTGAGGCACCGACTGGGCCTGGCGGCGATCCTCACCGGGATCACCGCCTCGGTCCTCATGCAGACGCTGCTCGCCACCGCCATGCCCCGGGTCGTCGCCGAGCTGGGCGGCGATCATCTGTACGGGTGGGTGTTCGCGAGCTACCTGCTCGCCTCGACGGTGCCGCTGCCGGCCTTCGCCCAGCTCGCCGACCGAGTGGGGCGTCGTCCGGTGTTCCTGATCGGCATGGGTGGCTACGCGCTCGGGACGATGCTGGCGGCCCTCGCGGTCTCGATGCAGATGCTCGTGGCGGCTCGGGTCGTCCAGGGCCTGGGAGCCGGTGCGCTGGTCCCCGCCGCGCTGGCCGGGATCGCCGATCTGGTCACCGGCGAGGCCAAGGGACGGCTGTTCGGGATGGTCGGGGTGATCCAGGTGCTCGGCAACATCGTCGGACCGCTGCTCGGTGGGCTGTTCGCCGACGGCCCCGGCTGGCGGTGGGGACTGTGGGCGGTGGTGCCGGTCGCCCTGGCGGCGTGGGGTCTTGCGGCGGCCGGTATGCCGCGTGGGCCGGGCAGCGGCTGGACGGCGGCCCTGCGGCGGATCGACTGGGTGCAACCTCTGCGGCTGGTGCGGGCGGATCCGGCGGTGCGATCGGTGTCCACGGGGGCGTTCCTGCTCGGCATCGTCCTGATGTCGGCCACCGCCTACCTGCCGCTGCTGGCCCAGGGGGTCTTCGACCGCACCGCGACCGAGTCCAGCGCGGTCCTGATCCCCTTGATGGTGGGCGTGGGCGTCGGCAGCATGTTGGGCGGCCAGCTGGCCGCCCGGCACGGCCGCACCGCCCTGCTGCTCGCGTGGGGGCTGGCCGCGCCGGCGTTCGCGGTTCTCGCCGTCGCCGCCGCCCTCGCCTCCGGCGCGGCGGGGCTCGCGGCGGCTGCCGCGGCCTCGGCCGTGGCCGGCGTGGGGATCGGAACGGTCCAACCGGTGTTGCTGGTCCGGGCCCAGGACGACGCCGCCGCCGACCAGACCGCCTCGGTGAGCGCCATGGTGCAGCTGTTCCGCAACCTCGGTGGCGCGGTCGGCACCGCACTGCTCGGACTGGTGGTCACCGGAATGAGCCTGGCTGCCGGCCTGGCCTGGGTGTTCGCGGTGCTGGCGGGCACCGCCGCGGTCGGCGTGGTGGTCAGCTCGGGGCCGGGAGTTCGACCAGGCCCGCCGCGTCCATCGGGTCGCGGATGAGCCGAATCAGCGACATGCCGAGCCCGTAGGTGAGGAGGCGACGCGGCAGCGGGATGCTCAGGAAGCAACCGCCGGGCAGATCCAGCTCGCCATGGCCCGTGACCGCCCCGAGGCGTCCGGCGTCGGCGAGTTCCCGCAGTCGTGGATCCCCGGGGTCGAGGACCTCGGCCCGGGACTGGAACTGGATGGTCGACGGCGGCCCGACCGGCGCCCGGCGGACCGGGACGCTGACCGCCACATTCGGGTTGGCGACGATGTTCCGGGCCTTGCGCGAGTCCCGCTCCGTGCTCACGTACAACGCGGCGTCCACGGCCTGGTAGAGGACGCCGGCCACGTGCGGGCGGCCCGAGGGCGAGGCCGTGGCCAGGGTGCAGAACGTGCGTTTGGCGATCGCCGCGAGGACGGCGTCGACGTCGGGTCGGTGGAGGGTGCGGTCACTGGATGTCTGGTTCATGGTTCGACCGTAAGGACGTCAGGGCAAGACTCTGAATGGTTCAGAAGCTCATGTTCATACGCTGTCGTCTACGCTGACGAGATGGATGTACTCGCCGGGCTGCTGCAGGGCAACCGAGCCAGGGACGCCTTCGTGCTGCGCGCCGTCCTCGAACCGCCGTGGAGCCTGCGCATCCAGGACGAGGCGCCGCTGACGCTGGTCACCCTGCTGGCCGGCTCGGCCTGGGTGGTCCGCACCGGCGCCGACCCGGTGCGGATGATGCCCGGCGAGGTTGCGATGATCCAGGCCGGCGACCCCTACGTCGTGGCCGACGACCCGTCGACGCAGCCACAGGTGGTGATCCATCCGGGGCAACGATGCACGACGGTCGACGGCTTCGACGTCGCGATGTCCATGACGCTGGGGGTGCGCACCTGGGGCAACGACCCGGACGGCTCGACGATGATGCTCATCGGCGTCTACCAGCTCGACACCGAGGTCAGCCGGCACCTGCTGCGTGCCCTGCCTCCCTCGTTCGTCGTCCCGCTGTCCGAGGGGACCCGCCCCATCCTTGATCTGCTGGTGGGCGAGGCCGGCAAGGAGCAGCCCGGTCAGGAGGCGGTCCTGGACAGGCTGCTCGACCTGCTGCTCATGACCGTGGTGCGAGACTGGTTCACCCGTCCTGACGTCCGGGCTCCGGGATGGTTCAGCGCACACGGTGACCCGGTCGTCGGTCCGGCGCTGCGGTTGCTCTACAACGACCCCGCCGCGCCGTGGACGGTGGCCCGCCTGGCCACCGAGGTGGGCGTGTCCCGGGCCGGTATGGCCCGGCGGTTCGCGGAGCTGGTCGGCGAACCGCCGATGGCCTTCCTGACCGAGTGGCGCCTCACCCTGGCGGCCGATCTGCTGCGCCAGTCGGAGCTGACCCTGACCACCGTCGCCACCCGGGTCGGATACTCCACGCCGTTCGGCCTGAGCACGGCCTTCAAGCGGCGATTCGGGTTGAGCCCGAAGGAGTTCCGCGCCGGGGCGACCGTGGCCTGAGGCACGCGCCACGACGAAGCAGACGCTGATGACGACGCTGATGATCGTCCCGGTGAGGATCTCACGGCGGATGTAGGCGGACGTCATGGCTGGGTCTCCCGCCGGCATCGGCTGCTCACGACTCACTGTCGTGTGCGACCGAGGTGACGGCACCGGTCCAGAAGGGGTAGGTCTGGCCGCCGGCCGCGCGGGCGAAGGTGCTGCGGTGCGGGATCATGAGGCCGTCGACGAGGCGGTAGTCGCTGTACAGGGCGTGCTCACCGGACCCGTGGTAGGGCGTGGTGAGGTCACCGTCGACCTCGGCGTCGAACTGCTGCAGGCTGCCGTCGGCGCGGAAGGTCGCGACCAGCGAGGCCTCCCGGCCGTCGGCCGAGACGATGGCCCGGGCCCGGTCGGCGTCGACGGCCTCCCGGCGGTCCCGTCCGGTGGTGGACAGGATCTTCGCCTTCATCTCCATCTCGCCCTGACCGAAGGCGTCGTAGGCGCGGGCCCACAGGCCCGGAACCATCGTCGTCGTGGCCGAGAACACGAAGGCGGGAGTGGCCACGGCCGAGGTCTGCTCGGCCGTGGTCGGGGAGAACGTCTCGGTCAGGGGACGGCGGAAGTCCCCCTCCATCTCGAAGGTGACCACGGTCGGCAGGCCGCCCGTTCCCTCGGGGAAGGTGTGGTCGACCCACCGCTGGACCGGTTCGGGCACCTCGGCCAGCGCAGCGGCGTCCACCGCCGGCGGCCCGGCCTCGGCGGCCAGCGCCTCGACACGCTGCCGGTGTGCGGCGATGTCGTTCTCCGTGGCCCGATCGGGTCGGGTCGGTCGATGGTCTCGCGTTCGATGGCCTGCATTCGCGCATCCTCCTCAATATTCGTACCTCTCGGTACGGTCATGAGTATTCGTACGTCTTGGTACGCTTGTCAAGACGAGGAGGTGTCGATGTCACAGACCGCGGCCACCACGCAGGGCCGAGCGCGCCGGGGACGCCCCCGGCGCGGCGAACGCGAGGCCCGACAGCAGCACGTTCTCGACGCGGCGCTCGCCGAGCTCGTCGAGAACGGCTACGACAACACCACGATGCTGTCCATCGCGTCGCGGGCCGGCGCGTCGAAGGAGACCCTCTACTCCTGGTTCGGCAACCGCGACGGGTTGCTGCGAGCCCTCATCGAGCGCAGTGCCGACGGATCGGCGCAACGTGTCAGCACGGCGCTGGATGCCGCTCTCGATACCGGCGCCGACGCCCGCGAGACCCTGCTCGGCTACTCCGTCCGGCTGTTGACCCTGCTCACCAGCACGGGGTCGATCGCGCTGAACCGGGCGGCCATGACCAACCTGGGGCTGGCTGAACTGTTGCTGGCCTCGGGTCGGCACCGGGTCGGACCCGTCGTGGAGCGATACCTGGCCCAGCTGCACGAACGAGGTGTCCTGCACGCTCCCGACCCGCCGGCCGCCTACAGCCTCCTCTACGGCCTGGTCGTCGAGGACACCCAGATCCGCGTCCTGCTCGGCGAACAGCCACCGGCGGCCGAGCAGGTGCAGGCCCGGTGCGAGCGAGCGGTGGACCACTTCTTCCGGCTCCTCGCCCCGCCGCGCGCAGAGGCTGAGTCGTCGGCGGCCGGTTGACCAGAGCACGGACCGGTCCCGCGGTCATGGTGCCATCGGCCACACGGAGCAGCCTCAGAGCAGGGCGCGGATGTCGTCGGTGGACAGCGCGCCGGAGGCGAGCGCTCCTTCGTCGACGACGTTCGCGAACAGCTCGCGCTTGCGTTCCTGGAGCGCGACGACCTTGTCCTCGATGGTCTCGGCCGAGACCAGCCGGTAGACGTTGACCCTCTTGTCCTGGCCGATGCGATGCGTCCGGTCGACGGCCTGCGCCTCCACGGCGGGGTTCCACCAGGGGTCGAGTACGAAGACGTAGTCGGCCTCGGTGAGGGTCAGCCCGACCCCGCCGGCCTTGAGCGAGATGAGGAACACCTGGTTCTGGCCCGACCGGAACGTCTCGATCGCCTCCTGCCGTTTGCGGGTGCGTCCGTCCAGATAGCTGTAGCTGATGCCGGCGTCGGTCATCCGGGCACGGGCCATCGCCAGGAACCGGGTGAACTGGCTGAACACCAGCACCTGATGCCCCTCGGCGACAACGGGTTCGAGCCGCTCCATCAGCGTCTCGAGCTTCGCGCAGGTCGGATCGGCGTAGTCGGAGTCCACCAATGCCGGGTGCAGGCTGGCCTGGCGCAGCACGGTCAACGCGCGCAGGATGGCGATCCGGTTGCGGTTCGGGTCCTCCAACAGGCCCAGGACCCGTTGCCGCTGCCGGGCCAGGGTGCGGTCGTAGTGGCGTCGGTGCCTACCGGACAGCTCGACCGGTACGAGCTGCTCCTGCTTGGGAGGTAGGTCTGCCGCGACGAGCTGCTTGGTGCGGCGCATCATGACGGGGCGGATCCGTCGGCGCAGCGTGTCGAGTCGTTCGGGAGCGCTGCCGGACTCGATCGGCCGGCGGTAGTGCTCGGCGAACGCCGTGGGCTTCGGGAACAGCCCGGGGGCCACGATCGACAGCAGCGCCCACAGTTCCATGAGGTTGTTCTCCATGGGTGTGCCGGTGATCGCGAACCGCACCGGCACCGGCAGCGTTCGGACGCGGGCGTAGGTCACCGCCTGGTGGTTCTTGACGGCCTGGGCCTCGTCGAGCACCAGGCCGGCCCAGGCCACCTCGCCGAAGTAGTCGGCGTCCAGCCTGAACACCGAGTACGAGGTGACCACGACGTCCGAACCCGCGACCGCCTCGGCCACCGACGTGTGGCGCCGGGCGGAGGTCTCGCGCAGAACGGCGACCCGCAGCGACGGTGCGAACCGCTCCGCCTCGGCGGCCCAGGTCGACAGCACCGACGTCGGGGCGACCACGAGCCACGGTGCCGCCGGTGTCTCGCGGGACCCGTCGGCCGCAGCGTCCTGGCGGTCCTGAAGGATCATGGCCAGGGTCTGCACGGTCTTGCCCAGGCCCATGTCGTCGGCGAGGATCCCACCCAGGCCGTTGCGGCGCAGGAAGGTCATCCACGAGAACCCGTCGTGCTGGTAGGGCCGCAGCGTCGCCTCGAGCCCCTGAGGTGCGTCGACCGCTTCGGCGCCGGGCTCGGTGAGCCCCTTGACCAGCGTCGACCAGCGCTCGCTCTGCTCGGCCACCACGCCGAGCGCCTCGAGCTCGGACCACAGGTCGGCGTGATAGGCCGACAGCCGCAGCGGCCCCCGCTGGTCGTCCTGCAGCGCACGGGCCTCCTCGACGAGCCGGCGCAGCTCGGTCAGCTCAGGCCGGTCGAGCCGGAACCAGGTGCCGGTGGCGAGCAGCAGGTGGTCCTCGCCGACGGTGAACGCCCTGACCAGGTCGGCGATCGGGACATGCTCCTCGGCGACGCTGACCTCGACGTCGAGATCGAACCAGTCCGTCGGTCCGCCGGGGCCGCCGGAGTCGGTGAGCGAGAGCCGGATGGACGGGGCATCGGTCGCCTCGGCGTAGTCGACGACCTCGCCGTGCACGTCCACCTCGATGCCGGGCAGTGCCTCGATACCGGGCAGGACGTCACGCAGGAAACGGACGACGTCGAACCCGGCCAGCTCGGCGTGCGGATCGGGCCGGCGCCGCCCGGTCGGCCCGAGATGCACCAGGCCGGCGAACGTGCCCGGTTCGGGAAGCGCCCCGGCCAGCTGGTTCAGCAACTCCACCTCCGCCGCGCCGTCGCGCAGGTCGGCATGCTGGTCGCCACTTGGGGGCACCGTGAACCCCGAGTCGCCGAGGGCGTAGCGGAAGCTCCAGCTCAGCCCGAGCCGGAGCGGGGGGCGGTGGGTGAGCGAGAGCACAAGCCGCGGGGGCTCGACGACGGTGATGGGCACGCTGTCATCGCCGGATGCCACGTCGAGCCGCTTGGCCAGCGGGGGCACCGTCCCGGTCAGGAAGCGCGGCACGTCCACGGCCGGGACGATGATCTGTCCGCTCTGCAGCACCCGTCCGGTGGCCGCGTCGAGGGGCGGGTCGAACTCGACCAGGCGCAGCGCGTCCTCCGATCGGCGCCACAGGCCCACCATCGGCGTGCCCACCGGGATCCACCCCGAGACGGCGTCCTCGGGCACGTCCTCGAACGAGTCGGGCAGGACCACCGACGGGGTGACGGCGACGTCGCCGTCCGCGGTCCGGCTCAGGTCCAGGGAGATCCGGGCCGGCTGGTCGCCCAACAGGACGTCGACCCCGTTGCGCTGGTCGCTGACAAGGTCGACACCCACACGACGGCAGAGCCGTAGGGCCGACAGCCAGGACCCGCCCAGGCTCTCCAGGTCGATCCACTCGCTCTGGTGGTAGTAGCCGTACGGTCCGGTGACCGTGCGCGCGATGTGTTCCAAGGCCTGCCGGTGCCGCGGGTCCAGCCGCACCCCACGACCGGGGTGGGCCAGGGTGTTCCAGGTCAGCCCGGTCTTCACCCAGCCGGTCTGGCCACGGACCAGGGGGCGCAGGCCGAGCCGACTGGGCAGCTGGCCCGGCGCCGCGAACCGACCCGTGCTGGGCGTCCGGTCTGCGACGAGCAACGCGACCGGCGTGAAGGCCGGCGCCGCCACGGGTTCGGTGAGAATGTCACCGAGAAGCCGCTCCCACACCGGGGCGACCGGCCGCACGGCACCGGCCGAATCACGACCCCCGGACGCCGCACCGGCCAGCCCGAGCGTCTCCCGGGCGGTCATGACCAGGGCGACCACGTGCTTGCAGTCGCCACCCAGTGGGCAGGAGCAGTCCCCTGAGACCACGGCGCCGCCGACCGACAGCTCGACATCGGTCCGGTACCGGTGGTTGCCGGACCCGCGCACCGTGGCCGTGAGCCGATGTGCGTCGAGCACGCGCAGCGCACCCACCCGATGCTGACGACAGTAGGCTCGGCCGCGGCTGAAGCCTCCGGACCCGGCGAGGTCGCGCAGCCCCTCATCGGTCACCCGACGTAGTGCATGTGCCACCTGTGAGACGTCGGTCGGCATTGAACTCCCCCTCGGACGCCGTGACCGTTGCATCGACCTCATGGCGTGAGAGTCTTCTGCATACCACCGACAGTTTCGTGGAACCGCGTGCCGACATACCGAAACATGCCGACATACCGACACGGTCCGACGGACCGGCCCCGACGGCGGCGCGATCACCCCGAGTGGGTGTCCTCCAGGACCGACTCACCCGCCCGTTCGTCCCAGCGCCACTCCCGGGCCGGCACCGCCGACCGAGCCGTGCGCTTGGAGAAGTAGTAGATCCGCTTCAGGTTCGCGATCAGGTCGGTCTCGAACTTGTAGGCGCCCAACCGGTTCGGCTCGTCGGCGACCAGCCGCTCGACCTGGTGGGAGGCCGCCGCGCGCTCCAGGCTGTTGATCTCCTCCTTCATCGCCGAGACCATCTGGGACGCCCCGCGGTTGCGCTGGGTGGCCGCGATCATCGCGCCGTCGAAGCCCCGCTGCACCGCCTCGTGCAGCTCGCCGAGCACCTCCCGGGTGCTGGGGCTGACCGAGATGCCGCTCTCGATCCGGCTGTATCCCAGGGTCACCAGGTTGGTCTCGATGATGTCGCCGATCGCCTCGAGGTTGTTCACGGCCTCCATCAGCCCGACGAGCTCACGCGAGGCGTCGTCCGACAGCTGTTGCCGGCTGATCAGCCCGAGGTACTCGACGATGTGTCCGTGCAGGGCGTCGACCTCGTCGTCCCGGGCCTCGAGTGCGGTCAGGGCCTGTCGGTTGCCGTCCAGGACGACCGGCAGCGCGTCGCGCAGCATGTCCCGCACCCGGTCGGTCAGCCGGCCGAGCTCGAGCCGGGCCCGGTCCAGGGCCAGCGGCGGCGTGCGGAGCAGCTCGTGATCGAGGTACTTGGCCTTGATCTCGTCCTCGAGCCGCTCGGGTCGGTCCGGCACCAGTCGCTCGGTGAGCCTGACGTAGTACGGCAGGACCAGCAGGAAGAGGGCGGTGACCGTGACGTTGAAGATGGTGTGCGCGTTGGCGATCTCACGGGGCAGACCCCCACCGATCCGGGTCACCACGTCGGCCAGGACTCCGATGAACGGCAGGAAGACCAGCACACCACCGACGTTGAACCCGGTGTGGATCACTGCGGCGCGCAATGCCGTCCGCGGCTTGCCGATCGTGGCGAGCAGCGCGGTCACACAGGTCCCGATGTTGGCGCCGAGGATCAACGCGATCCCGGCGTCGAGCGGCAGCAGTCCCTGCGACGCGAGCACGAGCACGAGTGCCGTCGTCGCCGACGAGGACTGCACGATGGCGGTGAACCCCGCGCCGACCAGGATGCCGAGCAGCGGTGAGCTGAGCGAGACCATCAGGTCGCTGAAGGCCTGCTCCTCGCGCAGTGGGCGCATCGCGTCGCCCATCACCGTCATGCCGAAGAAGATCAGCCCCAGGCCCATGACCGCCGCGCCGCGGGCCTTGGTCTCGTCCTTCTTCCCGGTCGCCCCGACGAGGAACCCCGCGGCGACGATGCCGAGGGCGTACCTGGTCACGTCGAGCGCGATGATCTGGGCGGTGATCGTGGTGCCGATGTTGGCACCGATGATCACCCCGGCGGCCTGGCCCAGCGTCATCAACCCGGAGGTCACGAACCCGACCACCAGCACCGTGGTGACCGACGAGGACTGGATGACCGCGGTCACCCCCGCCCCGGTGGCCACACCGGCGAAGTCGGTTGGTGGTCAGCCTGGCCAGGACCTGACGCATCCGCTCCCCCGCGACCGCGCGCAGGGCCTCGGTCATCCGGTCCATCCCGTGCAGGAACAGGGCCAGACCGCCGAACAGGGTGAGCAGCAGGACCACGACGTCCAGCGAGCCGTCTCCCGACGCCGTCCCGGGCGTGGTGACCCCGTCGGCCGACCCGGGCACGAGAAGGAACACGCGAGACGGGACCATGAGCCGCACGGTAACCAGAGGCGAACAGGTTCACCAGGGTCGACAAGGGCCCGCCTTCTCCACGAGTCGCGGTCAGGTGATGGGCGGCTCTGGTCGCCCTCGGTCCTTTGGTCGGCGACGGCGTACCGTGCCGACATGACGACCTCGCCGCCGACCTCCCCGACGACCCTGCGCTGCCTGGTGCCCGTTCCCGTCACCAGCGTCACCACGATCGACTCGATCAACCCCGCCGACACCGGCGACGTCGTCGCCCGGGTCGAGCTCGCCGAACCGCAGACGATCGTGGACGCCGCGCGCGCCGCCGCTCGGGCGCAACGGGCCTGGGCGAGGGTGCCCGCGCCGGTCCGCGGCCGGGTGATCGCCGCGATCGGCCGGCTCGTGGAGGCCAATGCCGAGACGCTGGCCCACCTGGTCACCCGCGAGGTGGGCAAGCCGATCGCCGAGGCGCGCGGCGAGGTCCAGGAGATCGTCGACACCTGTGACTTCTTCCTCGGTGAGGGTCGGCGCCTCTACGGACAGACGGTGCCGAGCGAGATGCCCGACAAACAGCTGTTCACGTTCCGGGTGCCGGTCGGGGTGGCCGCCGTGATCACCGCCGGGAACTTCCCGGTGGCGGTTCCGTCCTGGTATCTGGTGCCGGCACTGCTGACCGGCAACGCCGTGGTGTGGAAGCCCGCCGAGTACGCGGCCGCCTGCGCCGACGCGATGGCCCGGATCTTCATCGCGGGCGGCCTGCCCGAGGGCCTGCTGAGCGTCGTCCATGCCGACGGCCCGGCGACCTTCGACGGGCTCGAGGCCGCCCTCGGTGAGGGACTGGTGAACAAGGTCGGTTTCACGGGGTCGGTGGAGGTCGGACGGCGGATCGGGGAGCTGTGCGGACGCCACGTCCAGTCGCCCTGCCTGGAACTGGGCGGCAAGAACCCCATGGTGGTCACGCCGTCCGCAGACCTCGACCTGGCCGTCGAGGGCGCGCTCTTCGGCGGGTTCGGAACGGCCGGGCAACGCTGCACCTCGCTCGGGACGATCATCGTGCACGCGTCGGTGCACGACGAGTTCCGGCGGCGGCTGCACGCCGCGGTGCTGAACGCCCCCGTCGGTGACCCCCGCGAGGACGTGGTGATGGGGCCGCTGATCTCGCAACGCTTCGCCGATCGGTACGAGGAGTACCTGAGCTGGATCGGCCCGCACCACACGCCCTACGGCTCCAACTCGATCGGGCGGATCGGCGAGTCGAACCCGCGCACGGCCTTCGTGGGCGATGCATCGTCCGGCCTCTACTACCACCCCGTGATCGTGGACGGCGTGGGTCCCGATGATGCGCTGTTCCTGCGGGAGACGTTCGGGCCGATCGTCGGGGTGACGACCTACGAGACGTTCGAGCAGGCGATCGAACTGGCGAACCTGCCCGGATACGGCCTCTCCTCGGCCATCTACACCACCGACCCGGCCGAGGCCTTCCGGTTCCGCGCCGGTGTCGGCGCGGGCATGGTGAGCGTCAACAACTCCACCTCCGGCGCCGAGGCGCACCTGCCGTTCGGCGGGAACGGGCTGAGCGGCAACGGATCCCGGCAGTCCGGCGTGTGGGTGCTGGACCAGTTCACCCGCTGGCAGTCGTTGAACTGGGACTACTCCGGGCGGCTGCAGAAGGCCCAGATGGACGTCGAGATCCCGCCTGCGGACGGCGATTTCCGGCTGTGACTGATGCATCGCCCGCCGATCCGGTGGTGCTGGTCGTGGACGTCGCGAACGTCATGGGTTCGCGGCCGGACGGCTGGTGGCGCGATCGGGTCGGGGCGGCTCGAAGGCTCATCGAGGACCTGACACGGCTCGCCGGACGCACCGTGGCCCTGCCCGGCGGACCCCACGCCGCCCTCACCGAGATCGTGGCGGTCGTGGAGGGCCGCGCGGTCGCGGTCGGCGACCTCGACGATGACGGGCTGCGCGTCGTCCGCGCTCCCCGGGACGGCGACACCACCATCGCCGAGCAGGCCGCGGACGCCGCCGGCCGCGGCCAGGCGGTCGTGGTGGTCACCGCCGACCGCGGGCTGCGGGCCCGGCTGCCCACGACCTGCGGTGTCGCGGGGCCACGGTGGCTGTTGGCGCTCCTCGAAGGCGTTGGAATCACACCGGGATGAGGCGCCTGGAGCATGGACCTAGGCTGACGGACATGGACTTCCGCAACCTCTACGCTCAGGGCTTCGCCCGGGTGGCCGCGTGCACGCTGCCGGTCGCGCTGGCCGACCCGGCGACCAACGCCGAGCGCATCCTCGAGCAGGTCCGCGCCTGCCACGTCGACGGGGTGGCGCTGGCGGTCTTCCCGGAGCTCAGCCTGAGCGGCTACTCCCTCGATGACCTGTTCCTGCAGGACGTGCTGCTCGACGCCGTCGATGCGGCGATCGTGCGGATGGCCCGAGCCAGCGCCGACCTGCGGCCGGTGATCGTCGTGGGCGCACCACTGCGGCGGGGCAACCGCCTCTTCAACTGCGCCGTGGTGATCCATCGCGGACGGGTGCTCGGGGTGGCACCCAAGTCGTTCCTGCCCAACTACCGCGAGTTCTACGAGAAGCGCTGGTTCGCCCCCGGCGCCGGCACCGAGGGGACGCCGCTGCGACGACCGCACTGGCCCGGCGCGGACGCCGGGGGCCACCTGCCCTTCGGACCCGGGCTGATCTTCCGCGCCCGGGACGTCACGGGCCTGGCGATCCACGTCGAGGTCTGCGAGGACGTCTGGGTCCCGATCCCGCCGAGTCACCGGGCGGCGATGGCCGGGGCCAGCGTGCTGGTGAACCTGTCCGCCTCACCGATCACCGTGGCGCGGGCCGAGGACCGCCACCTGATGGTCCGGTCTGCCTCGGCCCGGTGCAACGCCGCGTACGTCTACGCCGCCGCATCCGCCGGGGAATCGAGCACCGACCTGTCCTGGGACGGGATGACCATGATCTACGAGTTGGGCGACCTGCTCGCCGAGACCGAGCGGTTCCCGGACGGTCCACGGCGCGCGGTCGCCGACGTCGACCTGGATCGGCTTCGCCAGGAACGGATCCGGCAGGGCAGCTTCGATGACAACGCCGGCGCGACCGCGGACGGGCCGGGGACGCAGTCGGTCCCCTTCGAGCTCGGTCCACCGGCCGGCGACCTGGGACTGCGACGCCATGTCGACAGGTTCCCGTTCGTACCGGACGACCCCGCCCGCCTCGCCCTGGACTGCTACGAGGCCTACAACATCCAGGTCAGCGGTCTGGAACAGCGACTCCGGGCGATCGGTCAGCCCAAGGTCGTCATCGGCGTCTCGGGCGGGCTCGACTCCACCCACGCGCTGATCGTCGCCGCCAAGGCCATGGACCGGCTCGGCCGGTCGCGGACGGACATCCTCGCCTTCACGATGCCCGGTTTCGCCACCAGCGCGGGCACGAAATCCAATGCCACGGCGCTCTCGCAGGCTCTCGGGGTCGACTTCGCCGAGATCGACATCCGGCCGCTCGCCACGCAGATGCTCACGGACCTGGGCCATCCCGCGGGCGAGGGCCGGCCGGTCTACGACGTGACGTTCGAGAACGTCCAGGCCGGGATCCGGACCGACCTGCTCTTCCGCGCGGCCAACCAGCGCGGCGGGATCGTGCTGGGCACCGGCGACCTGTCCGAGATGGCCCTCGGCTGGTGCACCTACGGCGTCGGCGATCAGATGTCGCACTATGCGGTGAACACCGGCGTACCGAAGACGTTGATCCAGCACCTGATCCGCTGGGTGATCGCCGACAACCAGTTCGACGCCGCGGTCGACGAGATCCTGACCTCGATCCTGGACACCGAGATCAGCCCCGAGCTGGTCCCGGTCGCCGAGGGCGAGGCGCCGCAGTCGACGCAGGCCACGATCGGGCCGTACGCGCTGCACGACTTCACCCTGTTCCACGTACTGCGCCGCGGCATGCGCCCGAGCCGGATCGCCTTCCTCGCCGAGAAGGCCTGGGCCGACCCGGCCTCCGGGGCGTGGCCACCCGGCTTCCCGGACGACGAGCGGACGGCGTACGACCTCGCCACGATCCGGCGCTGGCTGGAGGTGTTCGTCCGTCGGTACTTCGCCAACCAGTTCAAGCGGTCGGCGATCCCCAACGGGCCGAAGGTGAGCACCGGTGGTTCGCTGTCACCACGCGGCGACTGGCGGATGCCCTCGGACGCCTCCGCGGCCGCGTGGCTCAGCGAGTTGCACGCCAACGTGCCCGAGGCGTAGCCAGGCCGGCCCGGCCCGGGTTCGCGGCGCCGACGGCCCGGCTTCCGCCACGTCGGCGAGCGCCACCCCGCCGAGCGCGTCCCCGTCTCTCGAGGTCACCCCCTCGCCGTCCTCCGATTCGCCGTCGCCGAGTCCGTCCGTCGCGACGCCGGATCCGACCGGCCCGCCGGTCCTGCGGAACGCGGGGGCGCCCAGAACGCTGACCCTGACGGACATCTTCGCCCACGAGAACTGGGAGGAGGGCCTCTACCAGACACCTCAGTCGGCGACCGCCCAGCAAGGTATGGCGACGAAGCTGAGCTCGTGCTCCTACCCCCGCACCATGGAGATCCGGCTCGCCCAGGCGACGGGCGAGGCGACGATCAAGGTGGCTCAGGCGTTGGACTCGCGCAGCTCGAAGGTGACGATGGAGTTCAAGCTCCTGGCGGACCAGCGACTGGTCGACACCAAACTCGTCAAGTTCAACCAGGTGAGCACCCTGACGGCGAGCTTGGACGGAGTCAGCGCACTCGAGCTCCAGGTGAGACCGGCCCAGGGTTCGGAGTGCACCGCGACGGCCGTCATCACCGAGTTCCAGCTCACGCCACAGTAGGCGGGCCCGCGGTGCCACGAATCTGGGGACGCGTCCGGGCCTTCCGCTGGAACACCGGGCGGTTGACGCTCGTGGCCACCGTCGCGGGGGTCCTCGTGGCGGCGCTCGGCGTCTACATCGGGTTTCTGGCCTACCGGGCGACCGTCGAGGCTGGACCGCCACCACGCCGACGGCCGCTCCGCCGTCCGCGAGTGCCGGCCCGGACGCACCGACGCCCACCCCGCTGCCCGCCGAGTGTGGCTCGCCGGCGACGGGCGAGCCCCTCGACTGCTCCCTGACGGGGGCAGCATTGCGACACGTCGAACAGCCGTGCGACGTGAGTGGGGTCCTGCGAGCCTGGGGGCTGGATCCCGATCTCGACGCTCTGGACCTGATCGTCTCGGCCGAGGGTGGGGTGTGCTGGGTGGCTCCGGGCGACATCCCGAGCCGCGCCGGCGCGACGGCGGCCGATCTGGCGCGGGCTCGCGGGGGCCGGGTTGCCGACTCCCTGCGTGAGTGCGCCAGGACCGACGGCCGCGTCGCGGTCTCGTGCGTCATGCCTCACGAGATCGAATGGATCGGCGCGTGGTTCACCCTCCCTGCCGACGACGACCGGGCCGAGACCTGCCGGCGGCGAGCCGTCGAGTACACCAGGATGACCCTGGCCGGCATGGAGAACCGGTTGGTCGCCGGCTACGTCGAGCGTTCGGTCGACAACGGCCTTCAGCTTCGGTGCCTGGTCCGCGCAGAGAGCGTGACACTGACCGCCTCGTTGCGGGATTTGCGCAACGACGAACTCCCGGTGTCGTGAGCATCGGCAGACCAATGGGACTCAGAGCGAAGGGGTACCACCGCCGCCGGATCGCACGGATCACTGTGTGCGATAGACGACCGATTCCCAGCCCCGCAGCAGCGCTCGATCGGACGGCGCGCGGCGCGCCGCGCCCGGATGTGTCGACAGCAGCACCTCGGCCCCGGCCAGCGCGTCGATGCCGCCCACCTCGGCGAGCATCGCCTCGTCCAGTCCCACCGCCTCGCGGGACAGGTTGGCCAGCATGACCACCTCGGCGTCCTCGAGTCGGCGCCGGATCGCCCAGATCCAGGGGTGATCCGGCAGCAGCAGGGTGAAGTCGCCCAGGGCCACAACGGGTTCGGCGTGCCGCAGGGCGATGAGCGCCCGGTAGTGGGAGAACACCGAGGCCGGATCGTCGACCTGGGCCGCCGCGTTGATGTCGCGGTGGTTCGGGTTGACCCTCAGCCACGGCGTCCCCGCGGTGAACCCCGCGTTCGGACCCGCCGTCCAGTGCACCGGCGTGCGGGCGTGATCGCGGCTGCGGGCCCTCAGCGCGGCCAGCACCGCCTCGGGGTCCTCGCCGTCCGCGACCGCATGGCGGTAGTGGTTGACCGACTCGATGTCCCGGTAGTCCTCGATCCGGTCGAACGCGGCGTTGGTCATCCCGAGTTCCTCACCCTGGTAGACGTAGGGCGTTCCGCGGTGCAGGTGCAGCACCGTGGCGAGGGTCTTGGCCGACAGCTCGCGCCAGGCACCGTCGTCGTCGCCGAACCGGGACACCGCCCGTGGCTGGTCATGGTTGTTCCAGTACAGCGAGTTCCAGCCGGTCTCGGCCAGACCGTTCTGCCAGCGAGCCAGATTCGCCTTGAGCGCCACCAGGTCCAGGGGGACGACGTCCCACTTGCCGCCCGGACCGCAGTCGATCTCGACGTGCTCGAACTGGAACACCATGTCCAGCTCCCCGCGAGCCGGATCGGTGTACAGCCGCGCGTCGTCCAACCCGGCGCCCGGGGTCTCCCCCACGGTCAGGAACTCGCCGCGCCGGTCCCCGAAGACCATTCGGTGCATCTCGGACAGGAATTCGTGGATCCGCGGGCCGTTGAACGGCAGGGTGTCGTCGGGCAGGCCCGGATGTTTCGAGATCAGGTTGATCACGTCCATCCGGAAGCCGTCGACGCCCCGGTCGAGCCACCAGCGCATCATCTGGTGGATGGCGTGGCGCACCGCCGGGTTCTCCCAGTTCAGGTCGGGCTGTCTGCGGCTGAACAGATGCAGGTAGTACTCGCCACTGGCCTCGTCGAGCTGCCAGGCGGACCCGGAGAAGAACGATCGCCAGGCGTTCGGCTGCGCCCGCCACCAATACCAGTCGCGCTGCGGATCCTGCGGCGAGGAGCGGGATGCGACGAACCAGGGGTGCTCGTCGCTGGTGTGGTTGACCACCAGATCCATGACCAGCTTGATCCCGCGGGCGTGGAGTCCGGAGACGAGTTGGTCGAACTGGGCCAGGGTGCCGAACGTCGGTTCGATGTCGCAGTAGTCGCTGATGTCGTAGCCGTTGTCGTCCTGCGGCGAGCGGTAGATCGGGGACAGCCAGAGGATGTCCACCCCGAGCGCGGCCAGATGATCCAGATGGGCGATGATCCCGCCGAGGTCTCCGATGCCGTCGCCGTCGCCGTCGGCGAAGCTGCGCGGATAGATCTGATAGACCACGGCGTTCGTCCACCACGGGTTCTTCTCGTTCATCGGACCGAGGGTGGCAGGTGCCGCCCCGACGCGCCACGACAGACCTCCTTCGTCCGGCCCCGCCGCGGCTCGAACGAACGGTCCATTCGGTGCCGGTGTGGTGCGTGAGGTGTCATCGACCACCCCGTCCTCGGGTGATAGTCGAGCCATGCGTCTGTCGACCGCCCGGCCTCATCGGGCACGAGCCGCCACCATCGCCGTCACCGCCGTCCTGACCGGATCGCTGCTGGGACTCACCGCCACCGGGGCCGCCGCGGACGACGACACCCGGGAACCGCTGGTCTCCGTGCAGGCCCCGTCGGCCACCCCACCGGCGCCCGGCAGAGTGTCGGCCCAGGCCGTCCTTCCGATCGCGGCCCTGCCCGGCCGGATCACGTCCTCGCTCACCAGCACCGCGCGCGCCAGCCGCTATCTCGGCCCGCACCTGTCCGGCACGGTGGTCGAACTGGACTCCGACGCCGCGCCGGCCAGGACGGTTTGGCGGCACAACGTCGGACGGACCCGGATCCCCGCCTCCACCCAGAAACTGCTCACGACCCTCACGGTGTTGCGCTCGATGGACGCCTCGTCCAGGCTGACCACGACCGTGTCCCAGGACACCGTGAAGCGCGACCGGCTCTACCTTCGCGGCGCCGGCGATCCCAGTCTGACCTCGGCCCGGCTGGCCGGCCTGGCCCGGGCGGTCGCCACGGACCTGAAGCGGCAGCGGCGCACCTACGCCGCCGTCTACGTCGACACGTCCGCGCTGCCGACCACGGGGGCGGCGCCCGGCTGGAAGTCCAGCTACCTGCGCAGTGAGGTGCAGCGGGTCCAGGGCCTGCCGTTGGCCGGGTACCGGGGTCCGGACGCCGCGGCGAGCGCGGGCCGACTGTTCGCCGCCCACCTGGCTCGTGAGGGAGTGACCACGCGCTTCCGGACGGCGGCGATCACCCCGCAGTCGACCGTCCTGCGGGCCAAGACCAACTCGGCGACGATCGGGGCTCTGGTCGCCACGATGCTGGCCGTCAGCAACAACGACTACGCCGAGTTCCTGCTGCGCCATGCCGCCGTCGCAGCCGGCCGGCCCGGCACCTGGTCCGGCGCCATCGCCAACGAGGTGCAGGTGCTGCGCGAGGCGGGTGTCCCGTTGGGGGGCCTGCGGATCGCGGACGGTTCGGGCCTGTCCCGGTCGAACCGGATGCCGGTGACCACCCTGGCCGCCGTGGTGGGGGCGCTGTGGAAGAACCCGGACGACGCCTCGATCGTCTTCGCCTGGGGCGCCATGCCGCGCGCCGGTCAGTCCGGCACGCTGGCCAGTCGGTTCACCACCTCGTACCAGTCCTGCGCCCGGGGTCAGGTGCAGGCCAAGACCGGCACCCTGGCCGACACGGTGGCTCTCGCCGGCATCGCCCACGGCGTCGACGGTCGGGACCGGGTGTTCGTCCTGCTGGAGAACGGGATCGTGGGACGCAACACCTCTGTTCGCCGGGCCGTCGACACCCTGGGCACGATCGTGGTGGGCTGCCGGCTCCGCTGATCGGCTGAGGTAGGTTCTGGGCGAACGGTGGACGGTAAGGACCCGCCACCCGCACCGGGGGTTCCCATGAGGCACGGCCGTGGCCTGCAGTTCCTGATCACCGTGACCGTGAGCTCCGCGTTGCTCACCGTGGCGGGCTGTTCGGCGTCGGGTTCCGACCCGGCGGGTAGCTCCACCCAGACGGCCGGCTCCGAGACGTCAGGCTCGGCGGCATCCGCCACCGATCCGTCGGCGACCTCGGATCGCAGCGCCGGGCAGGCCGACGCTGCGCCGGCACCCGGCGCGACGCTCCCGGTCCTGGCCGAGGCGCCGGGCACCGCGAACGGCACCCCCGTGAAGGTCGCGTTGAACTCGGTGGCGGTCAACGGGGATCTGATGACGGTCACGCTGACCGCGACCAACACGAGCGACGAGAAGAACGACAAGTGGCAGGTCACCGGCTTCTTCAGTAACGGCGTCTCCGACGCCGAGGACAACACGAAGTCCTACGCCGAGAGCGGCAGCGCCGATGGTGTGTACGTGCTGGACACGACGAACGCCAAGCGCTATCTGGTCGGGCGCGGACCGGACGGTATGTGCGCCTGCTCCGTGGATCTGGGCGACGTGTTCGTCACCCCGGGACAGTCCACCGCGATCAGCGCGACGTTCAAGGCGCCACCGGCCGACGTGACGTCGGTGACCGTCGTCGTCCCGAACATCGCCCCCTTCACGAACGTCGCGATCGACCGATGACGACGGCACGGCGTGCGGTCACAGCGGTGCTGCTGGCCACCTCGCTGTCACTCGGCGTCGGGCCCGCGGCCGTCTCGGACGCCTCCGTGCAGGACCTCGACCCGCCGGTCGAGGAGCTGACTCTGCCGGTGCAGGACCTGACGTTCGGGGAGGCCAACGCGGACGGTTCGCTGACCGACCTGGGCAGCGAGATCCGAGTGGCCGCAGACGTGCTGTTCGCCTTCGACAAGGCCGAGCTGTCACCGAAGGCCGCCACCCTCATCGAGGACGCGGCCGCGCGGATCACGGCATCCGGCGCCACCAAGGTCACCGTCACGGGGCACACCGACGCCCAGGGCAGCGACTCCTACAACCTGGCCCTGTCCACGCGGCGGGCCGAGGCGGTCAAGGCCGCGCTGGCCACGGCGCTCGGCGATTCGGTGGCGATCACCGCCGCCGGGCGCGGTGAGAGCGATCCGATCGCCGACAACGCCACCAAGCAGGGTCAGGCGCTGAACCGTCGGGTGGAGATCCGCCTCGGCTGAGCCCGATCGGGGTCACCGAGGCGCGGTGAGCAGCCGCAGCGCGGCCTCCTCGACGTCGCTCTGCTGCACCAGCACCAGCTCGGCGGCGGCGCCCAGCGGCAGGAACGAGTCGTCGCCGCTGACCCTGCCGACAGCACCCGCATAGCCGGCCTCGAACAGTTCGGTGATCAGGCTCTCGGCGACGCCCCCGGTGCGGCGGGTCTCGTCGACCACCAGCAACCGCCCACACGCCTGCGCCTCGCCCAGCACGTCGGCCACCGGCAGCGGTGCGAGCCAGCGCAGGTCGACGACCCGGACGCCGTATCCACGCTCGGCGAGGACCGCGGCGGTCTGCAGCGACATCCGTAACCCGTTGCCGAACGTGGCGATCGCGAGGTCGCGGCCGTCGCCCCACACCGATGCCCGCCCGATCGGCACGTGATTGACCGACCAGGCGGACGGCGGCGCGTACGGCGCCGTCCAGCCGCCGTCGCCCGGCCGGAGCATGTCGCGCTCGTGGTAGAGCGCGATCGGTTCCAGCATGACGCTGACCGTGCCGTCGGCGGACGCCGCGGCCAGCAGGGTGCGCAGCATGGACGGCGCGTCGGACGGGTGGGCGGGACAGGCGAGCACCAGACCGGGGATCTCCCGCAGGGCCGCCAGCGCGTTCTCGTTGTGGAAGTGCCCGCCGAACCCCTTCTGATAGGCCAGCCCCGGAACCCGGATGACCAGGGGATTGCGGAAGGCGTTCTGGGAGAAGAACTGCAGGGTGGCGGCCTCACCACGCACCTGGTCGATCGCATTGTGCAGGTAGGCCAGATACTGGATCTCGGGGACCGGGAGCAGCCCGCTGAGCCCCGCGCCCAGGGCCATTCCCAGAACGGTCTGCTCGTCGAGCACCGTGTCCAGCACGCGCGAGGCGCCCAACCTGCGCTGCAGACCCCGCGTCACCCCGTACACGCCGCCCTTGCGCGCGACGTCCTGCCCGAGCACGAGCAGTTCCCGGCGGGTGGCCCCGACGTCCAGCAGGGTGCGGTTGATCGCGGCGGCGAGGGTCAGGCCGCCCTCGTCCTCGGGCAGGCGGGAGTCGAAGACCCGCAGTCGCTCCTCGGTCCCGGCGCACCGGGCGGCCTCGAAGGCGACCACGTCGGCCCGCCGTGGTGCCAGCGGCGCACGGACCTGATCGGCGGAGGTCAGGCTCGGACGGCGCATCGCCTCCGCCACCGCCCCCGCCACCTCGTCGCGGCGGCGATGCCACCGGCGGCGCACCTCGTCCGGGCCGGCCAGACCCCTCTCGACGAGGGTGCGCATCGTGGCCGCCACCGGGTCGCGCAGCAGATCGGTGTCGATCTCGGTCCGGCTCCGGTAGCCGGACTCGGTGTCCGAGCCGGCATGTCCGCCGATCCGCACGCAGGACAGGTGCAGCAGCAGCGGTCGGCGCCGCTCGCGGACGGCGTCGGCCGCGGCCCGGGCCGCCCGCAGGGCCGCCAGGGGGTCCTCCCCATCGACCTGCACGTAGTCGAGGAACGGCTGTCCCGCGAACAGGGTCTCGATCCACCCGTGCGGGGTGCGGGTGGAGATGCCGAGCCCGTTGTCCTCGCAGACCAGCAGAAGCGGGATGGGGACGCCCTGCCGGGTCGCCCAGCGCGCGGAGTTGATCGCGCCGAGCGCGGTGGAGTGATTGGCCGAGGCGTCACCGAACGAGGCGAGCACCACCGCGTCGTCCGGCCACGCCAGCCGGTGGCGCAACCGGCTCGGCAGCGCGCGCTGGCGGCCGATACTCCAGGCCACCCCGAGCGCGCGGGGCAGATGCGAGGAGATCGTCGAGGTCTGCGGCACGACGGCGAGGTCCGGGTGTCCGAACACCTTGTGCCGCCCACCGGCCATCGGTTCGTGCGCCGAGGCGACCAGGCCCAGCGCGACGTCCATGATCGCGTCGGCGCGTCGCGGCACGGCGCCCGCCACCGGATGGTCCTGCCCGGCCCGGGCCAGGTAGAAGCCGCCGGAACGGTAGTGCAGCAGGGCCGGGTCGTCCCGGCGTAGCCCCAGCGCCACCGCCGCGTCGGACTCGTGACCCGCCGAGCCGATCGTGTAGTGACCTCGGCCGATGGCCCGCAACCGCCGGGCGGCGACGTCCAGCCAGCGACTGGCCACCTGGGCGTCGAACAGGTCCAGCAGCAGGGCCCGCTCGTCAGGCGTGGGCGCTGACCCGCCGTCCGGCCTGTCGGTCGGTCCGGAGCCCTCGGCCGGGGTGAGCCGGTCCAACCCGGCCAGCACCGGCGGCAGGTGGGAGACGAGTTCCTCACCCGGGCCCGGCCCCGCCAGGTCGACGGTCGCAACCGTCCCGGCGGACGGCTGGTCGACCGGGCCGTCCGCCCGGTGGGTCCGGGCGCGCGCCGCCCGCCGTGAGCCTGCCACCTGCACCTCCCAGCCTGTGAGGAACCATCCTGACAAACTGCAGTGCGTCAATGCGTATTCGACGCTCGGTGATGGCACTCTGATGCGGTGGGACCGATCGATCACGCACCCCGACGCCTCGCACCGCCGCTCGGTGCGGCGCTGCTGGCGACCCTGGCCGGCTGCGGCGGGCAGTCGCCGTCCACTCAGGTCGACTCGCCGACGGTGGCCGCCAGCACGGCGGGCAACCAGGTCGTCGGCGCCGCCGTGCCGTGGCCGACGGGCGGCGCCTCCGTCCCGGCCACCCTGCCCTCAGGGCCGTCCGGGAGCGCCGACCTGCGCATCGACCTGGACGACGGGTCCGGCCACACCGCCACCTGGACCCTGACCTGCGAACCCGCGGGTGGCAGCCACCCGGAGCCGGCTCGGGCCTGCGGGGTGCTCGGCGCCGAGGGCGGCCGGGCACTCGAGGATGTGCCGGCGGAGACCGTCTGCGCGCAGCTCTACGGCGGCCCCCAGGTCGCGACGATCTCCGGAAGCTGGCGCGGCGTGCCCGTGTCCGCCCGGATCAGCCGCGAGGACGCCTGCCAGACCGACCGCTGGACGGCGCTGCTGGGCCTGCTGCCGCCGGTGCCCTGAGCCTGGCCGAGATCGCCTTCCTGTCCAGGAGGCGCGACCAGGTGGCAGGCTGATCGGATGCTCACCCCGATCGAGGACCGGATGCCGCAGGTCGACCCGACCGCCTGGGTGGCGCCGTCGGCCCAGGTCCTCGGCGACGTCCGGATCGGCCCCGAGGCGAGCGTGTGGTACGGAGCGGTTCTGCGCGGCGACACCGAGTCGATCGTTCTGGGCGCCGGAAGCAACCTGCAGGACGGGTGCGTGGTTCACGCCGACCCGGGCTCGCCGTGTCACATCGGCGAGGGCGTGGTGGTCGGGCACCGCGCCGTCCTGCACGGCTGCCGGATCGAGGACGCCGCGTTGATCGGAATCGGCGCGATCGTCATGAACGGGGCGGTGGTCGGCGCGGGGTCGCTGGTGGGCGCGGGCTCCCTGGTCCCCGAGGGCGTGGCGATCCCGCCTGGCTCTTTGGTGCTCGGGTCACCGGGGCGGGTGCGCCGCGAGACGATGCAGGCCGAACGGCAGCGGATCCGGGACGGCGCCGCGCGCTACCGCGAACTCCGGCTGATCCACCGGGCCGCGGTCGGCTGAACCGCCGTCGTCGAGGACATCGTCGCCACGGCGCGGGACTCGCCGAAGGATCCGGCGACCACGCTGACATCCGACCCGGGTTGATGACGCGACCGCGCGACCTGGCGGCGTACACCGCACCGCGACGCATTCCGACCCGCATCTCCTATCGGGGACTCGACGTCTACGGGATGGCACCGCCGTCCAGCGGTGGTTCGACGGTCGGCGAAGCGATGAAGTCCTCGAACGCTTCCGGCTGTCGCGGATGGGGACCACGGCAGGCCCTGCACCAGCTACCTGGAGGCCAGCGGACTGGCCTTCGCCGACCGCAACCGCTACGTCGGCGACCCCGACGTCGTGGACGTCCCGCTGAAGGGGCTGCTCTCCGATCGTTTCGCGGCCCGGCGCGCCTGCCTGATCAGCGACGACTCGGTCCTCGCGCAAGTGGGGCAACGTGGTCGCCTACACACTGACCATCGAGCAGACCGGTGGGAGCGGGATCACCGTTCCCGGGCGGGGATTCATCCTCAACAACGAGCTGACCGACTTCAACTTCGTCGACGGGCAGAACGGAAGGGACCCCAACCTGCCCGGGCCGGGCAAGCGCCCGCGCAGCTCGATGTCCCCGACGATCGTGCTCAAGCACGGCCGGCCGATGCTCGCCCTCGGCTCGCCGGGCGGCTCGACCATCATCACCACGGTGCTGCAGACCCTGGTCAACCGGATCGATCTGGGCATGACGCTGCCCGAGGCGATCGCCGCCCCACGGGCGACCCAGCGCAACACGTCGTCCACGCTGGCCGAACCCGGCTTCGCCACCGCCGACCTGGCGGTACTGGGGCACACCTTCGCCTCGACCTCCGAGATCGGCGATGGTCGTGCGCTCGTCGAGACGTTAGGGCCAGGTACTCCGCCCACGGCCGGGGTCGCACACCGCCGCCGAACGGGCGATCTCGCGATCCGCGGCTCATTGCCCCGGCACGCGCGCCGATCGGACCTACGCCAGTGGTCGGACGAGCGTGGGGAACAACGATGGCGCACGAATCGCACCAGCCGTTCACACACCAGCAGTTCGGGCCACCACCGCAGCCCCGGCCGCAAGTCGCCTACACGGAGACCGTGTTGCCGGCCTCCGCATCGCCGGGGCGTCCCGGGACGGGCGGCGGACGACGCGGGACGGCGATCCTGGCCGCGGCCGCCATCGCTGTCGCCGGGGTGGCGGCCACCGCCTGGGCCGCGGTCGCCCTGTGGACCGGCAGTGGTGAGCAGGCGGTCGCCGCGCTGCCCGCGGATTCGCTCGCCGCGGCCACGATCGACCTGGATCCCTCTGCCGCGCAGAAGGTCTCGGCTCTGAGGTTCTTCGCCAAGTTCCCCGGCGAGACGGCCAGGGACGCCGCCGGGGCCGACGATCTGCGCCAGGCGTTCTACGAGGGCATCACCCAGGCGAGCCCCGCCGCCCCGCCGTGGAGCGAGGTCGATCCCTGGCTGGGCGACCGGGTGGGCATCGCCCTGCGTCCGCCCGAGACCGCCGGTGGCGACCCCTACCCGGTCATCGCTCTGCAGGTGCGCGACGCCGATGCGGCCAGGCAGAGCCTGCAGGGTATGGGAACCATGGGCGGGACCCCGGTCGGGGTCGCCGGGGACGGCGACTGGGTCGTGCTCGCCGACACCCCGCAGCGCGCCACGGCCGCCTGGACCGCGGCGCGGGTGAGTCCCCTGGCCGAGGACGCCGACTACCGATCGGACCTGGCCGAACTCGGCGCCGCGGGGGTGGCGACCTTCTGGGGCGACTTCGCCGGCCTGTCGGACCTGACGCTGCGGACCGCCGGGGCCCCGGCGCCCGCGAAACCCCTCCAGGGGCACGGGGCGGCGACGCTGCGGTTCGACGGCGACGCCCTCGAGCTCGTCGGCGGGATGCGCGTGGCCGAGGCGGCGGCGACGCGGGCCGCGGGCACCGTCACGGTGAACGCGCCCGAGGATGTCGCGGCCCTGGTGGCGGTGTCCGGGCTGGGTGACCTGATCGCCGACCAGTGGGCCGAGGCGGTCGCTCAGCTCAAGGTGACGCAGTCCGATCTGTCCTCCATGGAACAGATGACCGGTCTCGAGCTGCCCGAGGACCTACGCATCCTGTTGGGTCGGCAGATGCTCCTGGCCGTCTCCGGTGCACCGGCGAAACCGGTCGTGGGGCTTCACGTGGTCAGCGACGGCCCCGAACTGGAGGCGCGCCTGGCCGTCGTCCAGCGGCAGTTCGCCAAGACGGGGCAGGACGTGACCACGCGGCGCACCGGCGACGGATACGTGGTCGACCTGTTCGGCGGAGTCGCGGACCTCGGCGAGGATGGCGGGCTGGCGCGGTCGCAGACGTTCGTCGACGCCGTACCGGACGCCGAGTCGGCGCAGCTGGTGGCCTACCTCAACGTGGCCAGGGCGATCGAGTTGGGCGGCGACGCCGTGAGCCAGGCGGACCTGGCGAACCTGGCGCCGTTCCGGGCGGTCGGTCTGTCGGTGCGGCGGGACGACGACTCCTCCAGCTCGTTCCGGCTGCGGTTCACCACCCGCTGAGTCGGCCCGACCGTGAATCGGGCCCACCCCCCAGTCATCTGGGAGGTGGGCCCGAGCTGTGGGGCGCTGTGGCCTACAGCGCGCTGACGTCCACGCCCTCGGGCACGAGCACCGCGTCGATGACGTGGATGACGCCGTTCGATGCCTCGACGTCGGTCGCGGTCACGTTGGCGTCGTTGACCTTGACACCGCCGTCCGTGGTGATGGTGATGTCGCTGCCCTCGACGGTGGCGACGTCTCCAGCCGTCACGTCCGCGGCCATGACCTCGGCCGGCAGCACGTGGTAGGTGAGGATCTTGGTCAGGACCTCTTTGTTCTCCGGCAGCAGCAGCTTGTCGAGCACGCCGTCCGGAAGGGCCGCGAAGGCCTCGTCGGTCGGCGCGAAGACCGTGAACGGTCCGGTGCCGCTGAGCGTGTCGACCAGATCCGCGGCACCGACAGCGGCCACGAGCGTCGAGAAGTCGGGGTTGGCCGACGCGACATCGACGATCGTCCCATCGGCTGCAGGCGCAGAGGCGTCCGCCGACGGCGATGCCTCCGCCGACGTCGCGGCCGGTTCGCTGGTCGTCGCGTCGGTGCTCGCGCTGTCCGAGCTGCAGGCGGCAAGGGCCAGGGTGGCCACCGCGGCGGCAGCGGCGGCGGCGATCCGGTTGGTGCGCATGAAGTTCTCCTCTCGCGTCGCCCCCGTTGGGCGCGTCTACCCGTGATTCTGTCTGCATGCCCTCGTTGGATGCACTTTCGGGGGATAAATCTTCGAACGAGTCGATGTGACCCCGGTCATATGAAGCCTCGTCAGTAGGGTCGGTGCATGTCGCTGGCCCACCTGATCCCCCGCTCGGTCCTGTTCGGCAATCCCGACCACATGTCCCCGTCGGTGTCGCCGGACGGTCGTCTGCTGATCTGGGTGGCACCGCTGGACGGCGTGCTCAACCTCTGGACGGCACCGCTGGATCGATCGACGACGCCCCGGCCGATCACCCACGACGGGGACCGCGGGATCCGCAGCTATCTCGCCTGTCACGACGACCGACACCTGCTCTACCTGCAGGACAGCGGCGGCGACGAGAACTGGCGCATTCACCGGCTGGATCTCGCCGCTTTGCTGAACGGTGAGGACGCCGCTGCAGAGCTCGTCACGCCGGGTGAGGGCATTCAGGCGCGGATCGCCGGGCACAACCGCTGGCATCCGAACACGGTGCTCATCGCGCTCAACGACCGGACGCCCCAACTGCACGACCTGCACACCCTCGACCTGAGGACCGGGCAGGTGAGCCTGCTGGCGGAGAACCCGGGGTTCCTGAGCTGGTTGGTCGATCCCGAGCTCCGGGTTCGTGGTGGCATGACGATGGGCGAGGACGGCTCGACCACGGTGATGCTTCGCCGCGACCCGGATTCGGAGGCGGGCGAGGTCGAGCCCTACCTGAGCTTCGGGCCCGCGGACTCGGCGTCCAGCGGGGTCATGGGCTTCACCCGCAGCGGCGCGATGCTGGTGCTGTCCAGCGTGGGCTCGAACGCCACCCGTCTCGAGCGGCACGACCTGGCCGGCGGGGACGTGACGGTGCTGGCCGCCGATGATCACTACGACATCGGCGGCGTCTGGCAGGATCCGCAGACCCTGGAGGTGCAGGCGGTCGAGGTGTTCGCCGAGCGCCAGGAGATCCGGCTGCTCGACGTGCGCCTGGCCGGGCACCTCGAGCGGCTGCGCGCCCTCGGTGACGGCGACCTCGGGCTGGGCCGGCGCGAGCGGTCGGGCCGATGGTGGACGGTGTCGGTGGCCCCGAGCGACGGCCCCGTCCACTTCTGGCTCTACGACGCGCACGCCCTGGACGCGGGCCGTCCCGAGGCCGAGGCGGACGCCACGCGGTATCTGTTCCCCCACCGCGGCGATCTCGCGGCGCTGCCCGAGGGCACCCTGGCCCCGATGGAGCCGTTCTCGTTCACCGCCCGCGACGGGCTGACCGTCCACGGGTACCTGAGCTTCCCTGCGGGCCTGGACGACGCGGAGCGCCGGGCCCTGCCCGCCGTCCTGACCGTGCACGGCGGCCCCTGGGCCCGCGACGTCTGGGGTTTCGACGCCGAGGCGCAGTGGCTGGCCAACCGCGGCTACGTCTGCATCCAGGTGAACTTCCGTGGCTCGACCGGCTATGGCAAGGACTTCCTGAACGCCGGTGACAAGCAGTGGGGCCGCGCGATGCAGGACGACCTGACCGACGCCGTCGCCCACCTGGTCGACACCGGGCAGGTCGACGCCTCCCGGGTCGGCATCTACGGCGGTTCGTACGGCGGGTACGCCGTCCTGGCTGCGGCGGTCTTCACGCCGACGCTGTTCCGGTGCGGCATCGACGTCGTCGGCCCGTCGAACCTGCACACGCTGCTCGCGTCGGTGCCCGAGTACTGGAAGCCGATGATCGCTCTGATGCACCAGCGGGTCGGCCACCCCGACACCGACGCCGACCTGCTGCACGAGGCGTCCCCCCTGAACCACGTCGACGCCATCCGGATGCCGCTGCTCGTCGTCCAGGGCGCCAACGACCCGCGCGTCAAACTGGCTGAGGCGCAACAGATCGTGGCCGCTCTGGAGGAGAAGGGCCTGCCACACGAGTATCTGGTCTTCGACGACGAGGGTCACGGCCTCGCCAAGCCGCAGAACCGGGAGACCATGTACGCCGCGGCCGAGGCCTTCCTCGGCGAACACCTGGGCGGGCGCGTGCAGCCCTGACCCGGTTTCCCCCGCGAATTTGCGCACGACGTGACGTTGCGCTCGTCTATTGAGCGTGACGTCACACAGTGCTCATCGACCGTGCTGAGCATTGAGTGACGTTGCGCTCGTCTATTGAGCGCGACGTCACGCCGTGCCAGAAGTGGGGGCGCGAGCGGGCGGCCTGGCCCGATCGGGCCATGCGCGGTTTCGCAGCAGGATGGCCTGCCTCGGTGATGTGGGCCGGGGACTGCGCGCCGGAGCATAGGGCATCGGCCCGCACACCGCGGGCCACCGACGAGAGGCACTCTCATGCCGTTCATTCAGGTCAAGGTCATCGAAGACGTCTTCACCCCCGACCAGAAGCACCAGATCGTCCGCGCGCTCACCGACGCCATGGTCCGCATCGAGGGCGAGGCGATGCGACCGGTCACGTGGTGCGTCGTCGAGGAGGTCCGCTCCGGCGACTGGGGCATCGCCGGCAACGTGCTGACGACCGCCGACGTGCACGCACTCGCCGCGGGCGTCCAGGTCTAGTGCCCGGCCGGGGGACGGGCCACTCTGTACGGGTGAGCCCGGCCCCGCTCGGCCCCGGTCGCGGCTTCGTCGTGCCCATGGGCGCCGACGCGGGACCGCTGGCCGGGGCGAATGCCGCTCTGGACGGCGGTGAGTGGGCCGTCGCAAGGGACGCCTACGCCGCTTTGGTCGACACCCAGGGCGCCGCCGCCCACGAGGGCGTCGCGACAGCCGCGTGGTGGCTGGACGACGGGCGACTCTGCCTTGACGCGCACGAACGTGCCTATCGGGCCTGCCGCGAGTCGGGCGACACTGTGGGCGCGGCCCGGGCCGCCACGGCGCTGGGCTACGACGCCGCCCTGTTCGGTCAGGGCGCCTCGGTCGCGCAAGGGTGGCTGGGCCGGGCCCGCGAGCTGCTCGCGACCCTCCGCCCCGAGACCACCGAGCATGGCTGGTTCGCCGTGCGGGAGGCCGAGTTCGCCCTGCAGGTCACGCATCAACTGGACGTCGCCAAGAAGGCGGCCGCTGCGGCGATCCAGGTGGGGCGAACGATCGGGGCGGGTGACCTCCAGGTGGTCGGCCAGGCGCTGGCCGGCCTCGCCGACGTCCTGGCCGGCCACATCGATGAGGGGATGGCACAGCTCGACACCGCCGTCGTCTCCGCACTGTCCGGGGAGGTCCGCGATCCGATGTGGGTCGGCAAGGTGTGCTGTTGGCTCGTCGCGGCGTGCCGTGACGCCCAGGATCTTCCCCGTGCCGTCGAGTGGTGTGCCCGGGTCGAGGACCTCTGCCGCGATCGCGACCTCGCCCCCCTGCTCACCACCTGCCGAATCCAGTACGCCTCCGTTCGCCTCGCGAGCGGGCACTGGATCGAGGCCGAGCAGGAACTCGTCGCGGCCCTGGACCGGATGCGGGGCTCGCGTCGCACCACCCGCGTCGACGGCGTCGTCCAACTGGGCCACCTCCGACGGCGCCAGGGCCGACTCGACGAGGCCGACGAGCTGTACGCCCAGGCGGGGTACGCCCCGCAGGCCGTCGTGGGGCGCGCCCTCGTCCTGCTGGCCCGGGGGGACGCCGCGACGGCGTGGGCCACGGTCTCGGATGTCCTCCAGGACGTACCCCGGGACGACCGACTGGCCCGCGCCCAGGTCCTGCTGCCCGCCGTCCGCTGCTCGGTGGCGGCCCGAGCGCGGGAGCCGGCTCTCGAGGCGGCACGCGAACTCGCCGAGATCGCCGACGAGTTGGGCACAGCGGCAGCCCGGGGGGCCTCGGCCGTGGCCGCAGCGCTGCTGGGTTCGGACGCCGGCGCCCCGGCCGCATGGCGGATCGCCGTCCGGTGTCTCAATCGGGCCGGGCTGCGGGTCGACGAGGCCGAGGCCCGGATCGGGCTGGCCCGGTCGCTGCCTGCCGACGAGACGGTGGTGAAGGTCGCCGAACTCGGGCAGGCGGTCTCATTGCTGGAGTCGCTCGAGGCCCCTTCGCTCCTCGCCGAGGCGCGCTCCCTGTTGGAGGCGGCCAGCGGCGCCCCGGACAGGTCCTCGCCCCTGACCCCGCGGGAACGCGAGGTCCTGCGCCTGGTCGCATCCGGTCGGAGCAACACTCAGATCGCGGCCGAGTTGGTGGTCAGTGAGCACACGGTGCACCGGCATGTGGCCAACATCCTGACCCGGCTCGGGGAGCCGACCCGGGCGGCCGCAGTGGCGCACGCCGCGCGGGACGGGTTGCTCTAGCGGGCCCGAGTCACCGGCATGGACGATCCCGCGCCCCCCAATGCGCACGACGTGACGTTGCGCTCGTCTATTGAGCGTGACGTCACACAGTGCTCATCGACCGTGCTGAGCATTGAGTGACGTTGCGCTCGTCTATTGAGCGCGACGTCACGCCGTGCCCAAGAAGGTGACCCGGGCGGACGACGCCGCCGTCAGCTCGCCCCGAGATAGGCGGCCAGCTTGTCGAAGGCCATGCCCCATCCGATGGCGCCCGGGGAGTCGGCGGGCACGCCGACGTGGGTCATCACCATGCGGGTCGTCTGCCCGAGGGGTTCGAGCTCCACGATGACCTGGGTCAGGCTCGGGTGGTCGCCGGGCATCCCCAGGTCGGCGGGGGACAGCACGTTGCCGTCGGCGTCGGTCATCGCCTCGGTGTAGACCAGACGCCTCCCCTCCACCACCTCCAGGTGCTCCCCGGCGAACCACATGCGATGCGGTCCGTTCGGCGTGTCCATCTGCATGCAGACCCGCCGGACGCCTCCGACCCGCGCATCGAGCGTCGACTCGGGAATGGTGGCGCCCTGCGGGCCGTACCAGGCCGCGAAGTGCTCGGGTTCGGTCCACATGCGCCAAACGGTCGCGGACGGCGCGTCGAAGACGCGCTCGATGACGACGGCGGATTCTCCGGCCTCGGTCGTGCCGGTGGCGCTGTCGGTGGTGTCGCTGGTCGTGTCGTCGGTCATGGTGTGCCTGTCCCTTCCTGGAACTGTGCGAGGTAGTCGTCGAGGCGGTCGAAACGCGCCTCCCAGATCGGTCTGTAGCGCTCGGCCCAGCCGGCGACCTCACGCAGCGGTTCGGCGTCGAGGGCGCACGGCCGGTACTGACCCCGACGACCGCGGACGACCAGTCCGGCCGTCTCGAGCACCTTGATGTGCTTGGAGATCGCCGGCAGCGTCAGGTCGAACGGCGCCGCCAGTTCGTTCACCGTGGCCGGGCCGTCGGCGAGCCGGGCCAGGATCCCCCGTCGGGTCACGCTGGCCAGAGCCGCGAAGGTGTTCGAGAGCCGGTCGTCGTCGAGGGTGGCCGTCATGCTGCCCCTCTCCTTGTATTTTCCACAGCAGTTAATTAACTACTCAGGAAAATATAGACCGACCGCCCGAGAGTCAAGGCAGATCGTGCAGAAGCATTGTGCAGCATTCCTTTGCATAGCTATTGTGTACCCATGACGGATCCCCATCCACCATCGACAGGCGACGTCCATCTCGATGCGGCAGGTCTGCGCACCCTCGCCCACCCACTCCGCTCCAGGCTGCTCACCCAGCTGCGACTGGCCGGGCCCGCCACCGCGACCGGGCTTGCCGACGCACTGGAGACCAATTCGGGAGCGACCAGCTACCACCTGCGCCGGCTGGCCGAGGTCGGCCTCATCACCGAGACCGGCACCGGCCGCGGCCGCGAGCGGGTCTGGCGGGCCAGCAGCCACAGCCACTCCTGGACGCCGAGCGACTTCGCGGGCGACCCGGACGCCGAGGCCAGCCTCGACTGGCTGGACCGCCACTACGCCGCCGTGTTCGCCGAGCGCTACGAGCATTGGCTCGCGGCCAAGGCCGGCTGGCCTCAGGCGTGGTGGGACGGGGCGGGCATCGCCGACACGGTGCTGACCCTGAGCGCCTCGGAGCTGCTGGCCCTGCGCGAGGAGCTCGAGGCGGTCGTGGAGCGCTACCGCGGCCTGGCCGGGCGGCGCTCGGACGACGACCGCCACCCGATCGCGCTCTACACGTTCGCGTTCCCCAGCGAGCCATGACAGCGCACGCCCCAGAACGGGTCCTGTTCGCCCTGACCTGGACCCGATGGTTCGGGACCGGCCTGCTGATCCCGATCCTGACCCTCTACATGCTGGAGCGCGGCCTGTCCGTGGCACAGGTCCTCACGGTCACCGCGGTGACCGGCCTGGTCACCATGGTTCTCGAACTGCCGACCAGCTCGTTCGCCGACCTCGGTGGACGGCGACGGCTCTACCTGCTGGCCGCGGCGGTGAACGTGGTCGCCGGGCTGGCGTTGCTGATGGCCGGAACGTTCGCGCAGTTCATCATCGCGGCGGCGCTGATGGGGGTATCCCGAGCTCTCGACTCGGGCCCGCTGGAGGCCTGGTTCGTGGATGCTGCCCGCGCCAACGATCCCCGGGCGCGGGTCGACGGGGCACTCTCGGCGGCCGGCACGGTGCTCGGCGTGGCGATCGCCTCGGGAGCTCTGCTCAGCGCCGCCCTCGTCTGGTGGTCGCCCCTGCCGGACCGCCCGGCGCTGTGGCTACCGGTGAGCGCCGCCGCGGCCTGGACGCTCGCTCACCTGAGCGCCGTCACGTTCCTGATGCGAGACGAGTCAGCCCCGGGTCACGTCCGGTCACCGAGCGAGGGGGTGGGTCACGCCGTCCACGCAGGCATTCGGGTGATGAGAGACAGCGCGCGGCTGGTCCGACTCGACCACGTGCTGCTCTGCCTGCTTCTCGCCGAGGCCTGCTGGTCGATCGCCGTCGTCGTCTTCGAGCAGTTCCTGCCGCTCCGGCTGGCGGAGGTGACCGGCTCCCAGGAACACGCCGCCGTCCTGACCGGTCCGCTGGCCGCCGGGGCCTGGGCCGCCTTCTCCGCCGGTTCGGCGCTCGCCGGCCTGCTGGCCCGACGGATCGGGGTGGCTCGGACGGCGATTCTCGCCCGCGCGCTCAACGGCCTCGGCGCGGCGGCGATGGGGCTGGTCACGGGGTCGGGCGGACTGGCCGCGACCTATCTGCTGACCTATGCGCTGCACGGCTCGAACGGTCCGATGCACGCCGCCCTGCTGCACGACCGGGCCGAGCCGGGCAACCGGTCGACCATCCTGTCGATCAACTCCCTGGTCGCCTTCGGTGCCCTGTCGGTGAGCGCCCCCCTGCTCGGACTGATCGCGGGCGCCCGCTCGACGCCGGTCGCGATGGTGGTCGGCGGCCTGATCGGCATCCTGGGCGCGGTCTTCTACCTTCCGGCCCGCGCCGCCGAGACCCGGACGCCGTGTGGCGCCGGACACCGCCCGATGACGGAAGAGGCGGCGGCCCAGCCGCGTTGCGGCTGATGTATCAGTCAACCGGCCGATGGGCGCGGAGCGCGCCCTGAGGTCGGCTTCTTTGTGTGTGAACGTGTGAGAGGACCGCTCAACCGTGACCACCGATGTGGCCCCACCGACGAACACGCTGCAGCCCCAGCCCCGGATCGCCCCCTGGGCGCGCCTCGGGTTGCCACAGATCGTCCTGCTCGGCGCGATGACAGCCGTCGGCCCCTTCACCATCGACCTGTACCTGCCCGCGTTCCCGGACATCGCCTCCGACCTCGCCGCGACCGAGGCGGCCGTGCAACTCAGCCTGACCGCCACGTTCGTCGGCATCGCGATCGGCAACCTGATCATCGGGCCGGTCTCGGACCGACTCGGACGGCGTCGTCCGCTGCTCGTGGGCTTCGCGGGCTACGCCCTGGCCAGCGCGGTCGTCGCGCTCGCCACGACCATCCCGGTGCTGCTGGGCGCCCGATTCGTCCAGGGCTTCTTCGCCGCGGCCGGGATGGTGATCAGTCGGGCGGTGCTGCGCGACCACGTCAGCGGGCCGGAACTCGCCCGCACGATGGCCGGCCTCATGCTCGTGATGGGCGTCGTCCCGATCGCCGCTCCGTCGCTTGGGAGCCTGCTCGTGGGTGCCACGGGCTGGCGTGGACTGTTCGTCCTGCTCAGCGCGCTGGGCGTGGTGATGCTCGCCCTCCTGGCGTTCCGGTTGCCCGAGAGCCTGCCCCCGACCAGCCGGCGCACCGTGTCCGCCATCCGGCTCGCACGCACCTACGGCACGCTGCTCACCGACCGGTCGTTCCTGACCCCGACGCTGGTGTCCGCGTTCGCGTTCGCCGCGCTGTTCGCCTGGATCTCGGACGGCTCGTTCCTGCTCCAGGGCACCTACGGGCTCAGCGGGTTGGGCTATGGGCTGGTGTTCGCCCTGGCGTCGGTGTTCGTCATCGGTGGCTCGCAGCTCGGGGCCCGCGTGCTCCTGCCCCTGCTCGGCGAACTGGCCACCCTCCGTCTGACGTCGGTTCTCGGGCTGACCGCGACCGCCGCGCTGCTCGCGATGTCGATCGTCGCCCCCGTGCCCCTGACCCTGCTCGTCGCCCTGATCATGGCCGCGTGCTTCGCCGTCGGCGTCCTGCTGCCCGTCGGCAGCACCATCGCGCTGTCCGGGCAACCGCCCGCCCGCGCGGGCCAGGCCTCGGGCCTGCTCGGCGTCATGCAGTTCGCCTCCGGGGCCGTCGCGGCGCCCCTCGCGGGGCTGCTCGGCGCCGGCGGAGCGATCGGCATGGCCACGGTCATGGTCGCTGGCATGGCGCTGTCGGTCACGATGGCCATGCTGACCCGGCCGCCGACCATCTGAGCACTGCCGCTACTTGAGCAGCCGCGACATCCGGCGGTCGGCGAGCACCTTGCCTCCGGTCTGACAGGTGGCGCAGTACTGCAGTGCGGAATCCGCGAACGACACCTCCCGGACGACGTCCCCGCACTCCGGGCAGGTCTGACCGGAGCGGCCGTGCACCCGCATACCGGCCCGCTTGGCATCCTTCAGTTCCTTGGCAGGCCTCCCGGACGCCGCCTCGACCGCGCCGGCCAGCGTCTGCCGCAGCGCGATGTAGAGCCGGGCGACCTCGTCGTCCTTCAGGGTCGCGGCGAGCGCGAACGGCGACAGCTTCGCGACGTGCAACACCTCGTCGCTGTAGGCGTTCCCGACGCCGGCCAGCACCGACTGGTCGCGCAGCAGCCCCTTGATCTGCTGGCGCTTGCCGGCCAGCAGAGCGGCCAGGGCCGTCTCGTCGAATCCCTCGGCCATCGGGTCCGGCCCCAGCGAGGCGATCCCGGGGACCTCGGACGGCGAGCGGACCACGTAGACCGCCAGCTTCTTCTGGGTGCCGGCCTCGGTCAGGTCGAAGCCGGGCTGCCTGTCGCCGGTGCCCTCACCGTCGTCCAGCCGGACCCGCAGGGCGATCGGTCCCTTGCCCGGACGGATCACCGTCTTGGCCATCGCGTCGGACCAGCGCAGCCAGCCTGCCCGGGCGAGGTGGAAGATCAGGTGCAGCCCGTCGACGTCCAGGTCGAGGAACTTCCCGTGCCGGTCGGCCGCCACGATCTGCAGACCGCACAGGGCCGTGGGCGGCGGGTCGTAGGTCTTCAGCACGTTGATCGTGCCCACCTCGACCCCGGCGATCACCCGACCGACGGCCCGTTCACGCAGATAACCGGCCAGCGCCTCCACCTCGGGCAACTCGGGCATGCAGCCAGTGTGCCCCGCCGGGCGGGCGGCGTCAGCCCACGCCGGCGCCGATCGCCCAGCCGGCCAAGTAGGTCACCCCCGCCGCCAGGACCCCGGCCACCACCTGCCGGACGGCGCCGCGCACCGCCGAGCGACCGCTGACCACGCCGATCGCCGCACCGACCGCGACCATCGCGATCAGGGCGACCCCGACGGCCAGACCGAAGGCGAGCGTGCCGCCGGTGAACAGGTACGGGATGACCACCACCGAGGCGCCGACGGCGAAAGCGGCCAGGCTCGATCCGGCGGCCGACCAGGGGGAGCCGAGCTCGTCGGGGTCCAGGCCGAGTTCCTCGCGGGCCAGCGTGTTCAGGGCGACGTCGCGGTCGGCCATGATCTTGTCGGCGACCACGGCCGCCTGCTCGCGGCTGAGTCCCTTGGCGCGGTAGATCAGCACCAGCTCGGCGCGTTCCTCCTCGGGGTTCTCCGCCAGTTCGGTGGCCTCGAGATCGAGCTCGTGCTGGAACATCTCACGCTGACCGCTCATCGACACGTACTCGCCGGCAGCCATCGAGAACGCCCCGGCGAGCAGGCCGGCGATCCCGGCCAGGAGCACCGCGGACCGCGAGGCTCCCGATCCGGCGAAGCCCATGACCAGGGCCGTGTTCGACACCAGCCCGTCGCTGACGCCGAAGATCGCGGCGCGGACGGCTCCCGAGCGGTCCGGGCGATGCCACGGCTCGCGGGCCCCGATCCGGTCAGCGCCCTGGCCGGGCTCGTCGGATCCGCCGCGCAGCGCGGCCAGGGTGCGGGCGTGCCCGCGCTCGTCGTCGGCCATCCCGGGTGCGGCGTCCGGGTCGGCGTCGTAGATGCCGGCGTCCGATCGTTCGGCCCGCTCGATCGCGGGCAGGACGGCGTCCAGGGACAGGGTCCGTGCGGCCAAGCCGAGCGTCCTGGTGCGCAGCCCGGGCCGCGACGGGGCCGGCGGGATGCTCGCACCGGCCTTGCGCAGCTGGTCCTCCCAGTGCCCCGCGTGCCGGCGTTCGACGTCGGCGAGTTCGCGGAGGATCTCGGCGCGCTCTCCGTCGGCCGACCCGGCCAGCCGGTCGTACAGCATCGCGGCCTCGCGCTCGGCGGCCAGCAGGTCACGCCACCGGGCCACGTCCTTCTTACCGGTCTTGGCGGGCTCGTTCACGTCGCGGACTCCTCCCCGTTCCGGCCCTGTTCAGACGCTGTTCCGTCCCTTCTCCGAACGCCACGCAGGTGCACCACAATGCCGACACTACGTCGCGGGTAGCGTGACGTTCATGACCGACGGTCGGCCGATCTCCCAGGGCTACGAGCCCTTTCCCTCCTTCCGAGGGTGGGGAGACGGCTACGACGCCTCGGTGGTCGACGAGTACGCCCTCGCCCTGGACCAGGCCAGGCAGCAGGTGACCGATGAGGCTATGGAGCACGCGGTGCGGGTGGCGACACGCTACGCCGCGGTGGATACCGGAGCGATCGGTGACTCTCCTGCCCTGGAGTTGCGCGTCCGCGATGTCCTCCCCACGCTGTCCACGGTCGCCGACCTGAAGATCGACGCTTGGTGCGAGAGGCAGGTCGCGCTCCTGATACGGGACGCGGATCGTCGGGCCGCCGAGCTGGCCGCGGAAGCGGCCGACGTCCCACCGACCACCTGACGCGCGAGGACCACTCGTGGGTGGGTCTGGTCGGGGGCGCGATCGTCGGTCGTCGCGTGAAGTCGCGATAGGCGAGCGCATGACGAACGGCGAGAAGACCGGCCACGGTGCCGTCGAGCACCGATCCCGAGGTCGGTCAATCGTCGCGCCAGGTCCTGTGAGTCGGTCCCGATGTGGTTGGTCAACATCGCGACCGGACCCCCTGTCCCGGGTCGGACGGGCCCGATCCGTTTCCGCGCGGCGCCGGCCATCGTGCTCTACGGCTGGACCTCCTCGAGCCGTCCGGTGGCGACGTCGAAGATGAAGCCGCGCACGGCGTCCCGGTGCGGGACGAAGGGGCTGCTCGTCACCCGGCGCATCGACTGCCGGACGTCCTCGGCGATGTCGGTGAACGACTCCGCCGCCCACGACGGCTTCATCCCGACCTCCTCGGCGATGGCGTGGCGGAAGGCGTCGTCGGTGAAGGTGAGCATGCCGCAGTCGGTGTGATGGATCAGGATGATCTCGCGGGTGCCGAGCAGCCGCTGGCTGATCGACAGGGAGCGGATCTCGTCGTCGGTGACCACCCCGCCGGCGTTGCGGATCACGTGGGCCTCACCGTCGCCGAGACCGAGGATCCCGTACACGTTCAGCCGGGCGTCCATACAGGCCAGGACGGCCACCTGACGCGACGGCGGCATCGGCAGCGGGCCGGAGAAGCCTTCGGCGTAGCGGGCGTTGTTGGCGAGGTACTCGTCGGTCACGGACACGGTCGACTCCTTCGTCGTGATGACTGGATCGTTCCGATTCTGCCCGTCCTGGGCCCATCGGCGCCCTCACGCTCGCGGCCACCGGGCGGGCAGAGAGTCAAGTCCGGCAAGAAATACGCCCCGGTGGCAGTGCGCCGACGCTCACGGGCCGTTAGCCTCCGAGACGGGCCGGGCGACCTTCGGTCCTGACGTGGACATAGCGTGACGAAGGGACCGGCGACGATGCCTCACGACCGCGCGGGCCAAGTGGCCCAGCCCGACGATCTGGTGGACCTCGCCCACCTGGTCACTGCTTACTACACGACCTGGCCGGATCTCGAGGACCCGGCCCAGCGCGTGGCGTTCGGCACCTCCGGTCACCGGGGTTCGAGCCTCACGGGCGCCTTCACCGAGGCCCACATCGTCGCGACCACGCAGGCCATCTGCGAGTACCGCTCCGCCCAGGGCATCGCCGGGCCGCTGTTCGTCGGACGGGACACCCATGCGCTGTCCGAGCCCGCGTGGGTCTCGGCCCTGGAGGTGCTGGCCGGCAACGGGGTCACCACCCTGATCGATGACCGCGACCGCTTCACGCCCACCCCCGCGGTCTCGCATGCCATCCTGCGGGCCAACCGTGAGCTGGGCTCGGCCGACGGCGGCGACTCGCCACGTCGAGCCGACGGCATCGTGGTCACTCCCTCACACAACCCGCCCGTCGACGGCGGTTTCAAGTACAACCCGCCGCACGGCGGGCCGGCGGACACCGACGCCACCAAGTGGATCGAGGACCGCGCCAACGAACTGATCGCCGCCCGGCTGGACGGCGTGCTCCGAGTGCCGTTGACGCGCGCCCTCTCGGCCGAGACCACCTCGCGCTACGACTTCACGGGCAACTACATCGACGACCTGCCCTCGGTGCTGAATCTGGACGCCGTCCGTGAGGCCGGGGTCCGGATCGGCGCCGACCCGCTGGGTGGGGCGAGCGTGGACTACTGGGGCGAGATCGCCGAGCGGCACCGGCTCGACCTCACCGTGATCAACCCGCTGGTCGACGCGACCTGGCGGTTCATGACCCTGGACTGGGACGGCAAGATCCGGATGGACTGCTCCTCGCCGTCCGCGATGGCCTCGCTGATCGCGAACCGCTCCGCCTACCAGATCTCCACCGGCAACGACGCGGACGCCGACCGACACGGCATCGTCACCCCGGACGCCGGGTTGATGAACCCCAATCACTTCCTGGCCGTGGCCATCCAGTACCTGTTCGGCCACCGTGAGTCCTGGGGCACCGAGGTGGCGATCGGCAAGACCCTGGTCTCCTCCTCGATGATCGATCGAGTGGCGGCGGGCCTCGGGCGAGTCCTGCTCGAGGTGCCGGTCGGGTTCAAGTGGTTCGTGCCGGGTCTGCTCGACGGCTCGATCGGCTTCGGCGGCGAGGAGAGCGCCGGAGCGAGCTTCCTGCGTCAGGACGGCACCGTCTGGACGACGGACAAGGACGGAATCCTGCTGGCACTGCTGGCCAGTGAGATCCAGGCCGTCACCGGTTCGTCGCCGAGCGAGCACTACGCCAGGCTCACCGAGCAGCACGGCGACCCGGCGTACGCCCGGATCGACGCGGCCGCCAGCCGCGAACAGAAGGCCTTGCTGGGCAAGCTGTCTGCCGACCAGGTCAGCGCGACCGAACTGGCCGGCGAGTCGATCACGGCCAAGCTCACCGAGGCGCCCGGCAACGGTGCGGCGCTCGGCGGGCTCAAGGTGACCACCGAGTCGGCCTGGTTCGCGGCCCGCCCGTCCGGCACCGAGGACGTCTACAAGATCTACGCCGAGTCGTTCAAGGGGCCTGACCACCTCACCGAGGTTCAGACCGCTGCGAAGGAACTCGTGGACGGCGTTCTCGGGGGCTGACGCTCGCGAGGTCATGATCCCGCCGGCCGAGGACGCCGGCACGGCCACCCACGCCGTGTTAGCGCCCTGTTAGCCGGTGGTGGCGATGCTGCCTCTCACAGGCCGGCGCAGGGTCGGCCCCGGGGGAGGGAATGATCATGGCAACCATCAGCAGCGTCACACTCAACATCACCAAGAACGTCGCGAACGCCGACTTCGACCTGAGCTACACGGTGAACTGGACCCAGTTTGACCAGCTCACCAACCTGACCTATCTGGCCAGCTGGAGGCTGATCGGCGACGACACCGGTCAGGACGGCGACGACGGCCCGGCGGGCGACGACCCGATCCCGACCGGCCTCTCCCTGCTGCGACGCCTGAGCTCCAACGGCAACGCGACGACCACCATCACCGAGCCGACCAGGACCATCGCCTGGGTCGACCTCAACGAGGACAGCGCACTCGGAAGCCCCGCCGACAACGACGACGAGATCCGCGCCGTGGTCACGCTGACCCCACTGCTGCCGACCGGCACCAGCCGCGAGTCCGCGGTGGTGCTGGTGACCAGCCCCTGACCGAACGGCGGGGTCAGGGTCGTCGCACCGCCCCCTCGACCACGGCCGTCACGGCGGCCGGGTCGTGCGCGGTGGTGTCGATCGCCAGGTGCGGCACCCGCGGCGGAACCCCAGCCCGGATCCTGGCGACGAAGTCGTCGAACGCGGCGAGCTTGCCCGCGTCCTGCGGCCGGGCCCGGGCCTCGATCCGGGCCCTCAGTGCCGACGGGTCACAGCGCACCCACACCAGCCGAACCACTTCCCCGCCAAGTGATTCCACGAAGCCCGCCCAGGCGGTGACATCGTGGATCTGGCCGGTGAACGGGGCATCGAGGACGACGGGGCACCCCGCGGCCCGGATCTGCCGGGCCGCGGCGGTCATCGCCGCGTACTCGTGCACCTTGACGTGCCGGTCGTACCAAGGACCCTCGCGCTCGCCGTGCTCGCGACCGTGCGCGGCCAGCAGGGCGCCCACCAGGGGCGCGAACAGGGTGTCCTTGTCGAGCACCGCTGCGGGTGGGTCCAACCCCGCCGCGAGCGCCGCCGCCACGGTCGACTTGCCCGATCCGGGCGGACCGGCGACCACCCACACCTGGCCTGGCGGGGGTGTGCGGCTCATCCGGTCAACGGTAGACGGCCACCGCCCACCGTCGCCGGCCACCGCGACCACCGGGTCGGCCCACGCACGGTCCGCGGCTGGGCCAAGATGGGGACATGGCGGACCTGAGACCCTTCCGTGCGCTGCGCCCGCGCGTCGACGTGGCCGACCGCATGGCTGCTCCCCCCTACGACGTGGTCGACGTCGCCGAGGCCCGGGCGCTGGCCGGGGACAACCCGGACAGCTTCCTGCACGTCAGCCGGCCGGAGATCGACCTGCCGGACGGAACCCCGACGGACAGCCCCCAGGTGCACGACGCGGGCCTGGCGGCCCTGAACAGCCTGGTCGCGCGCGGCGTCGTGGAACTCGACCCGGCTCCGTCCTACTCGCTCTACCGCCAGCGGCGCGGAGACCACACCCAGACCGGGGTGGTGGTGTGTGCCGGCGTCCAGGACTACGTCGACGGGCTGATCAAGACCCACGAGCAGACCCGCCACGACAAGGAGAGCGACCGGGTCAACCACCTGGAGGCACTGTCCGCCCACGACGAGCCGGTGGTCCTGCTCGTGGCGCCGGGCGAGGTCGCGTGGGCGCCGGTCGCCGACATCATCGACGTGGTCGTCGCCCGAGAACCTCTGCTCGACCTGAGCCTCGACGGGATCCAGCACACCCTGTGGCGCCTCGACGACGAAACCGAGGTCGCCGAACTGGGCGCGGCCCTGGGCGCGATCCCGCAGGTGTACGTGGCGGACGGGCACCACCGCATCGCGGCCGCCGCTCGGGTGGCCCAGGCGCACGCGGGCCGTGGCGAGACCGATGCGTTCCCGGCCGTGGTCTTCCCCGGGGAGGAACTGCAGATCCTGGCCTACAACCGCGTGGTCGCCGACCTCGGCGGGCGCACCGTCCAGCAGTGGCTCGAGGACCTGCGCGCCGTCTTCGAGGTCGAGGCGGCCGAGGGCCCCGTCGAGCCGTCCGCGCGACGCGAATTCGGCATGTTCCTGGACGGCGCCTGGTTCCGGTTGCGGCTGCGCGCCGGTGCCGCGGACGCGGCGCGGCTGGTCGACCCGGTGGCGGGCCTGGACGTCGCGCTGCTGCACGATCTCGTGCTCGCGCCGGGACTGGGTATCACGGACCCGCGCACCGACCGCCGGATCGGCTTCGTCAGCGGTGTCCGGGGGACGGGCGAACTGGCCCGGCTCGTCAAGGACGGACGCTGGGCGGTGGCCTTCTCGCTGCACCCCACCTCGGTGGACGAACTCGTGGCGGTGGCCGCCACCGGCGCCGACATGCCCCCCAAGTCGACCTGGTTCGAACCGAAGCTGCTCAGCGGACTGTTCGTGCACCGCTTCGGCGGCTGACCCCCTACCCGAGGACGTCCCGATGGCACAGACCGCCAGCTACCTGCGCAGCGACGGCACCGCGGTGACCACCTCCGGCGTGCCTCCGATGACCGCGACCCCGGTCGGCAGGGTCGCTCACCGGCAGGCGGTCGAGAGGCTGCGCGAGAGTTTCCGCGCCGTCCCGCCCGGGGCACCGGTCCGGTTGGCGAAGCGGACCTCCAACCTGTTCCGGCCCCGACGCACGCTGGCCTCGCCCGGCCTGGACGTGAGCGGGCTGGACGGAGTGATCAGCGTCGACGCCCGGGAGCGCACCGCCGACGTCCAGGGCATGTGCACCTACGAGCGGTTGGTGGCCACCGTTCTGGCGAGCAACCTCATGCCGCTGGTGGTGCCGCAGCTACGCACGATCACCCTGGGCGGGGCGGTCACCGGGCTCGGGATCGAGTCCACCTCCTTCCGCAACGGCCTGCCGCACGAATCGGTGCTCGAACTCGACATCCTCACCGGCGACGGGCAGATCGTGACCGCGACCCCGGATGGGGAGCACGCCGACCTGTTCCGAGCGTTCCCCAACTCCTTCGGCAGCCTGGGCTACGCCACCCGGCTGCGGATCGCCCTGGAGCCGGTGCACCCCTATGTGCTGCTGCGGAACGTGGCGTTCGGCGATCTGGACCGAGCTCGCGCAGACCATCGGCGAGATCGTGCGGGACGGCCACTGGCAGCCGCCGGTCGGCCCGGCGGTCCCGGTCGACTTCCTGGACGGCGTCGTGTTCGGCGGCCGGGAGGCCTACCTCGTCCTGGGTCGCTGGTGTGACGCACTCCCCCCCGGGGTGGATTTGTCGGACTACACCGGTCAGGAGATCTACTACCGCTCGCTGCGCGAGCGGTCGGACGACGCGCTCACCGTGCACGACTACCTGTGGCGATGGGACACCGACTGGTTCTGGTGCTCGGGCGCCTTCGGCGCACAGCACCCCACCGTCCGGCGGCTGTGGCCGGCCCGGCTGCGCCGCAGTGACGTCTACCACCGTCTGGTCGGTCTGGAGAACCGCTACCACCTGGCCGCCGCCCTGGACGCGCGGCGAGGACGGCCCGCGCGCGAACGCGTCGTCCAGGACGTGGAGGTGCCGGTCGAGCGGACGGCGGACTTCCTGCGCTGGTATCTCGACCACGTGCCGATGACCCCGGTCTGGCTGTGCCCACTGGTGGGGCGCGAGCGCTGGTCGCTCTACCCGCTGACCCCCGGGCACACCTACGTCAACGTCGGGTTCTGGGGCACCGTGCCGATCCTGCCCGGGCACGTCGACGGTGACGTGAACCGGGCCGTGGAGCGTGCGGTCGCCGACCATGAGGGCCACAAGTCCCTGTACTCGGACGCCTACTACGAGGAGGCCGGACTTCTGGGCGCACTACGGGGGGCAGGCCTACCGCGGCGTCAAGGGCCGCTACGATCCCGACCAGCGCTTCCCCGATCTGTACGCCAAGGTCGTGGGCCGGGCCTGACCCCCGACGCCGCCCTCCCTCAAACCATCGCCCCGTCGTGCCGACAACCAACGGTGTGCCCTGCGATCAGGGTGCCGCGATTCAAGGTGCGGAGGCATTGTGACGGGCAGCACAGCCATCGCCTCGCCGTCCGGACGGTTGGTGCACGTCGGGCGCCAGCCGATCCTCGACACACGCGGCAGGCTGTCCGCCTACGAACTCCTGTTCCGTCGGGATGCCACTGCCGAGGCCGCCGACGTCGGTGCCGGTGAGCAGGAGGCGGACTGGGCGACCACCCAGACCATCCTTGCGGCGTTCTCCGGTTTCGCGGCGTCCGACCTGCTCGGTGGGTACCCCGGCTTCGTGAACCTGACCAGGGCCTTCCTGGTCGGACAGCTGCCGGTGCCGTTCAGCCCTGACCAGGCGGTGCTCGAGGTGCTCGAGACCGTACCGATCGACGCGGACGTGGTCAGCGGGGTCCGTCGGCTGCGGGAGAGCGGATACCGGATCGCGCTGGACGATTTCGTCTGGGCCGACCCGGCCGCCGGACTCGTGGAACTGGCCGACATCGTCAAGATCGACGTGCTCGATCCGTGGGACGACGTGCTGGCGACGGTCGAGCGATGCCGGGCCACCGCAGGCCCCGACCTGATCCTGCTGGCCGAACGGGTCGAGGACGAGGCGATGCGCCGACGCTGCCTCGAGGTCGGGTTCAGCCTCTTCCAGGGCTTCCACCTCGGCCGGCCGCAGACGTTCAGCGCGGACACCCTGACCGCCGATCGCCTGGTCGCCATGCACCTGCTGATCCGCCTGTCCAAGCCCAACGTCGCGCTGCGTGACGTGGAGCAGGTGCTGCGGGCCGACCCCGGCCTGGTCCTTCGGCTGCTGCGTCTGGCGAACGCCTCGAGCAACGGGCTGAACCGGGTCATCGGGTCGATCACCGACGCCGTCGTCCTGCTCGGCCTCAACCGACTCCGCTCGTGGATGGTGCTGCTGGCGATGTCCGGTCCGGACGGCGCGGCGACCGACGCGTCCCCCGCACTCGTGCGGGGGCGCACCTGCGAACTGCTCGCCGAGCGCCAGGGGGCGGGCCTGGACCCCGACGCCGCGTTCACGGTCGGTCTGCTCGACGGCATCGCCGAACTACTGGGCACGGACGCGGCCACCCTGCTCGACGGCATGCCGCCACTGACCCCGGCGATCCAGGCGGCCTTGCGGGGGCGGGACACACCGCTGCGCAGGCTGCTGGACGCCGTGCGTCACTACAACCAGGAGCGGCCGCCCGCCGAGTCGCAGGCCGGTCCGGCCCGGAGCGAGCTGGGCGCCGCCTACCTCGCCGCGCTTGCCTGGACCACGCGCTCACTGGCCGCCCTTCGCGAGGAGGAGACCGCCACGGCGAGCTGAACACGCCTGCGTGCTCACCACTCACGCTGCCCGTTCCAGCCGTCACCCCCCGTCACGGACATCGGCCAAATCACGGCGGTTCGGTCGATGCGCAGCCCCCTCCCGCGACGTACAGTTGTCGTCGCGTTCTGTTCGAGGGGCATGGGTGCCGGGGGCGTCATCGCCGTCCGGACTGCACAGGGACCAGACCACGGAGCCGCCGAAATGGCAGGAGTACTCGGAACCTGGCGAACCGGGCCGGCGGGAGGCCGCCTCAGGCTCGCCGACATCCTGGATCTGCTGACGGACCGACCGATCACCTTCCGGTTCAGCGCGTACGACGGCAGCAGCACGGGGCCGGAGGGCGCGAGCATCGGCCTGCACGTGAACTCCCCCCGCGGGGTGGCCTACCTGGCCACCGCCCCGGGGTCGCTGGGGCTGGCCCGCGCCTACGTGTCCGGGGATCTGGACGTCCTCGGGGTGCATCCGGGCGACCCGTATCCCCTGCTGCAGGCCATGGGCACCGCTCCGCGCTGGCGCACTCCGGACACGGTGACCCTGGCCCGCGTGGCACGGGCCCTGGGCGTGGCCCGGTTGCTGCCGCCACCCCCGCCACCGCAGGAGGCCCTGCCGGACTGGCGCCGGCGCCTGCACGGGGTCACCCACTCACGCTCGCGCGACGCGGCGGCGATCCGTCACCACTACGACGTCTCGAACCGGTTCTACGAGATGGTCCTCGGGCCGTCGATGACCTACACGTGCGCCTGCTACCCGACCGAGGGCGCCACGCTCGAACAGGCCCAATCGGCCAAGTACGACCTCGTGGCCCGCAAGCTCGGGTTGCGCCCGGGTATGCGACTGCTGGACGTCGGCTGCGGCTGGGGCGGCATGGTCCGGCACGCCGCGGCCAACTACGGCGTCAGAGCCATCGGCGTGACCCTGAGCCGGGAGCAGGCCGACTGGGCCGGCGCGGCCATCGAACGCCAGGGTCTGGGCGAGCTGGCCGAGGTCCGGCACGGCGACTACCGAGACGTGGTCGAGGGCGATTTCGACGCGGTGTCCTCGATCGGGCTGACCGAGCACATCGGGGTGGCGAACTACCCTGCGTACTTCAACTTCCTGCGGGGTCGGCTGCGGGAGGGTGGTCGACTGCTGAACCACTGCATCACCCGGCCGGACAACCTGCACGTCCCCCGGGTCAAGGGGGGTTTCATCGACCGCTACATCTTCCCGGACGGCGAACTCACGGGCGTGGGTCGGATCACCACCGAGATCCAGAACGCGGGACTCGAGGTGCGCCACGTCGAGAGCCTGCGCGAGCACTACGCCAACACCTGCGCCGCCTGGTGCGCCAACCTCGTCGCCGACTGGGACGAGTGCGTCGCCGAGGTGGGCCTGGCCACGGCGAAGGTCTGGGGCCTGTACATGGCGGGCTCCCGGCTCGGCTTCGAGACCGACCAGGTCGAGCTGCACCAGGTTCTCGCGGTCCGCCGACACGCTGACGGGGCCTCCGACATGCCGCTGCGGCCGACCTGGGCGTCGTGAGGATCGGGGCCACGCAGGGCCCGCCCGACACCGTCCCGCTTGCCGTCCCGCTTGACCTGGGCACCCTGGGCGGGTTTCGTGGGCATCTCGTCCGCTCTCCGCGGAAATGCCGAGATGACCCGGCCCTGGGCCTATGTGTGGCATGACAGGCACGGTATTGTCAGCGCAGAGTGACGGGAGGCTCTCGTTGGGTAGTGGGTCGATGACTGGGGGTTCCGCCCCGGCATCCTCGGTGACCTGTGAGACGACCGAGTGGCAGTACCCGCTGCATCTCGGCGCCGCAGTGACCGTGGAGCGCACTGCGACCGGCTACGCCTGCCACCCTCGGCGGACCTTCGCCGCGGCGACCCCCGCCTGGGGGCTGTCCCAGAACGATCTGGCCGCCGCCCGCGCCATGGTGCACTCCCGGGCGGCGCAGCGCTCAACGCGCGCCGTCGAGACCGGTCGGGAGGGCTCTGTCGTCACGGCACGCCGGGACGAGGACGGGCCATCGGACGGCGACCCGGACGTGAGCGGCGTGGCCGAGGCCTTCGTCGATCTCCTGCGGCACGAGGTCATCCCCCCGGTCCAGGGGTTCCGGGTCGTGCGCCTGGTGCCGCCACCCGAGACCCGCGGCGAACGGCCGGTGACCGACGACGCGTCCTCGGTCGTCGTCGGCGAGCGGGTGGTGGTCACCTGGGTCCGGGAGATCCAGGACTCCGTCCACGAGGCCCCGCGGACCCTGGCCCACCTGGACGCGGTCAAGTTCTACGAGGTGCCCGAGGTCCACGGCGTCCTGCTGTGGACGTCGCCCAACGGTCGCGAGGTCCCCGTGGCCTGGGCGACCAAGTACCTCCCGCGAGCTCGCGACGGCTGGGACTGGTGCCTGGACCTCACCCAGCGCGCGCTGGGCCTGACCGACGGCCCGGACACCCCGACGAGCACCTCCTCCGGTGGGATCGACACGTGGCAGAACGACTTCCCGGCCCGGCTGGGGCGCTTCGTCGCCCGGCTGCATCAGTCCCTGGCCACCACGTCCTCGGTGATCCCCGAGCCCACGGGGCACGCGTCGGCCGACCTGATCCGGGCGTGGCACGGTGCGGCGAACGCCCAGCTCGATGCGGCGACTGAGCTGGCTGAGCAGGAGGTGGTCGAGGGGGTCGCCGACGTCCTGGCGCCCAGGCTCCCCGCCATGCGCCGGGCCGTCGACACGCTGCTCGCGATCGCCGACTCGGTCGAGTCGGGTGAGGGTCCGCCGGTGTCCATCCAGCGGGTGCACGGTGATCTGCACGTCGGCGAGATCCTGCGCTGGCCGGGCGGGCTCGCGGTGGTCGACTTCCATCCGAACCCGGTGATCGAGCTGTCCGGCCTCAGCGTGGGCCACGCGATGCAGCCGGCCGCCCGCGACCTGGCCCGCCTGATGCGCAGCCTCGACCATGTGGCCCGCGTGGTGGACAAGGGCACCGACTTCGCCATGACCGATCGCGTCGACGCCTGGAGCTGTTCCGCCCGCAAGCAGCTGGTGGACGCCTACCGTCACGAACTGGACGCCGCAGGACAGAGCGGACTGCTCGACGAGCGACTGCTGGCGGCCTTCGAGGCCGAACAGCTCTGCCGAGAGATCACGTACGCGGCCCGGCATCTGCCCACCTGGGTGTACGCCCCGCTGGGTGGGCTGTGGCAGTCCTTCGACGCCGAGCCGGTCGCCCAGGGCGACGGGCGCAGGCGCGGCCGCAGGGCCCGGAACCCCAGTCCGTAGTCCCCGCCGCGGCGGCGATCACCCGAACGGGTCCGCATCATCGCCCCGAGCCTGGAATCTCTTGTCGCCAGAATGTAATGACGTTAGGTTGACGTCAGCAGACTGACGTAAACAGACTTCTGAATGGTTGGACATCGTTGTCATGTATGCCACCGAGCGTCACCAGGCAATCGTCGATCGTGCGCGCGATACCGGCCGCGTCGAGGTGCACGCCCTGGCCGTCGAGCTGAACGTGACCCCCGAGACGATCCGTCGCGACCTGAACACCCTGGAGCGACTGCGCCTGGTCCGCCGCACCCACGGGGGCGCCGTCCCGGTCGAACGAATCACGTTCGAACCCGATCTCGCCGAACGCGAGACCCGCCACGTCGACCTCAAGCGCCGGATCGCCCAGGCCGCTGTGGCAGAGGTGCCGGAAGAGGGTTCCGTCCTGCTGGACTCAGGGACCACGACAGCGGAACTGGCCCAGCTGATCCCCGCGGACAGGCACCTGACCGTGGTCACCAACGGACTGTCCGTAGCGATGCTGCTGGCGGGCCGATCCGAGCTCAGCGTGCATCAGATCGGGGGACGCATCCGAACCGGAACCCTTGCCGCAGTGGACGAATGGGCGATCGCCGCCCTGAAGGACATCACCGTGGACGTCGCGTTCCTCGGCGCCGCCGGCATCTCGCTCGCCCAGGGACTGACCACCCCGGACCGCGACGAGGCGGCCGTGAAGCGGGCCATGATCTCCGCCGCGAGGCGGCGGGTGGTTCTCGCCGACCACTCGAAATTCGAAACCGATCACTTCGCACGCTTTGGCCAACTCTCCGAGATTGACATAGTGGTCACCGACTATCAGCTCGACGACGAGCTGGCGGCACAGGTCGCCGGCGCTGGACCACAGGTGGTGCGCGCATGATCGTGACTCTGACCCCGAACCCGAGCCTGGACCGCACGCTGCAGATCGAGGCGCTGCGGCGGGGTGAGGTCCATCGCGCCACCGGCAACCGGGTCGACCCCGGCGGCAAGGGCGTCAACGTGTCACGGGCCCTGGCCGCCCACGGCGTGGCGACGACGGCGGTCCTGCCCCTGGGCGGTCCGGAGGGTTCCCAGCTGGCCGGGCTGCTCGACGGGCTCGGCGTCAGCGTGCGCTCCGTACCGGTCGCCGGAGGGGTGCGCAGCAACATCACGCTCGCCGAACCGGACGGCACGACCACCAAGCTGAACGAGCCCGGACCCGAACTCAGCGCCGCTGAGCAGACCTCTCTCATCGACGCGGTCCTGGAGGCGGCCGGCGAGGGTGACTGGGTGGTGGCCTCCGGCAGCCTCCCCCGCGGGGTCCCGGACGCCTTCTACGCCGAGCTCGTCCCCGCCGTCCACGCCCGGGGGGCCAAGATCGTCGTCGACAGCAGCGGCGCCGCGCTGAGCGCCGTCCTGGCAGCCGTCGCCGCCGGCGGGCCGGGCTCCGCACCCGACCTGATCAAGCCCAACCACGAAGAACTCGCCGAGGCGGTCGGCCGGCCCCTGCGCACCCTGGGGGAGGTCGCCGCGGCCGCCGAAGAGCTTCAAGGCCGGGGCATCGCGACGGTGCTGGCCAGCCTGGGCGCCGACGGAGCCATCCTGGTGACCGGGACCGAGACGATGCACGGCGAGGCCCGGATCGCCGCCCCGGTGAGCACCGTGGGCGCCGGTGACGCCGGCCTGGCCGGCTACATGTCGTGCGCGGCGGTCGGCGCAACACCGCGTGAATGCCTGACGGCAGCCCTCGGTTGGGGCAGCGCCGCAACAAGTTTGCCGGGAAGCCGCATGCCGGCCCCGGCGGACGTCGCAGCGATCACCGTGACGCTGCACGACAAGGTCGACACCCAACGCCTCCTGGAAGGGGAGCACTGATGGCTTCACTAATCACCGAGGATCTCGTCATCCTGGACGCCAAGGTCAACGACCGGCACGAGATCAACACGGCACTCGCGCGACAAACTCCTCGAGGCCGGACGGATCACCGACCTCGACGGCTTCCTGGCCGACATCCGCGCGCGCGAGGAGCAGATGCCGACCGGGTTGCCCGGCGGGATCGGCATCCCCCACTGCCGTTCGGCCCACGCCGCCGAGCCGACGCTCGGTTTCGCGCGGGTGCCGGACGGCGTCGACTTCGGGGCGGAGGACGGCCCGGCCAACCTGATCTTCATGATCGCGGCTCCGGACGGTGCCGGGTCGGAACACCTGACCATCCTGGCCAAGCTGGCCCGCAAGCTGATCCACCCCTCGTTCCGTGAGTCCCTGCTCGCCGCGGCCACCCCGGCCGACGTCATCGAGCTCATCTCCGAGGAGGTCGGGCTGTGAAGTTCGTCGCCGTCACGTCGTGCCCCACGGGGATCGCGCACACCTACATGGCCGCCGAGGCCCTCGAGCAGGCCGCGCAGGCGGCCGGTCACGAGATCTCTGTGGAGACCCAGGGTTCGGCGGGCTCGGAACCGCTGGCCGCCCGAGGTGATCGCGGCGGCCGACGCCGTCATCTTCGGCGCCGACCTCGAGGTCCGCGACCGCCAGCGCTTCGATGGCAAGCCGCTGGTGGACGTCGGCGTGAAGAAGGCCATCTCCGACGCGCCGGCGATCATCGAGCAGGCGGCCGCCGCGGCCAAGGCGGGAGTTCCGGCCGGGGTCGGTGCAGGATCGTCGGCCGCCCGCCGGGGGACCCGCCCTGGCCTCGAAGGTGTCCGACGAAGCGAGCGCGGCGACCAAGGTCCGTCAGTGGCTGATGACCGGTGTCAGCTACATGATCCCGTTCGTCGCGGCGGGCGGCATCCTGATCGCGCTCGCCTTCATGCTGGCCCAGGTGGCCGGCGGCGACGAGGGCGTCATCCAGGTCACCGACAGCGAGCAGTACGGGATCGCGGTCCTCACCGGGGACTTCAACCCCGCCAGCGGCATGCTGTGGGCCGCCCTGTTGTTCCAGGTGGGGGTCGCCGCCTTCGGCTTCCTGGTGCCGGCGCTGGCCGGGTTCATCGCCTTCGCCATCGCCGACCGCCCCGGCATCGTGCCCGGCTTCGTCGGCCGGAGCGCTGGCCAACTCGGTGGGCGCCGGCTTCCTCGGCGGCATCGCCGGTGGTCTCATCGGTGGTCTCATCGCCCGCTGGCTGGCCCGCCGCAAGGTGCCCAAGGGCGTTCGCGGCATCATGCCGGTCGTGGTGATCCCGCTGGTCGCCACCCTGCTGACCGGCGCGATCATGGTGCTCATCCTGGGCGGTCCGCTCAAGGCCCTGTCCGACGGCCTGGCCGAGTGGCTGAACGGCATGAGCGGCACGAATGCCGTGTTCCTCGGGGTGATCCTCGGTCTGATGATGGCCTTCGACATGGGCGGTCCGTTGAACAAGGTGGCCTACACCTTCGCCGTCACCGGCCTGGCCGCCGCCGGCACGGCGACCGACGCCCCACAGCTCAAGATCATGGCCGCGGTGATGGCGGCCGGGATGACCCCGCCGCTGGGGATGGCGCTGGCCACCCGACTGCGCAAGAACCTGTTCACCGAGCCGGAACGGGAGAACGGCAACGCCGCCTGGCTGCTCGGCGCCTCGTTCATCACCGAGGGTGCGATCCCGTTCGCCGCTGCGGACCCGCTACGGGTGATCCCGTCCGGGATGGTCGGCTCGGCGATCACCGGCGGCATCGTGATGGGCTTCGGCAGCACGCTGCGCGCCCCGCACGGCGGGTTGTGGGTGACCCCGCTGATCGGCGGGGTCCTGCCGTACTTGATCGCCATCGTCATCGGCACAGTGGTCACAGCGGTGATGGTGGTCGCGCTCAAGCAGATGAACGCGACCCGGCATCCCGAGACGGCCGCGGCGCTCGCGTAATCGCGCCCCGGCCCCTCCGCGCACGACGTGACGTTGCGCTCGTCAGACGAGCGCAACGTCACGCAGCACCCCGGCAACACCGTTCGTGTCCATCGCTCAACTCCCTGGAGGGATCCCATGCCTGAACGCCGCGTCGCCGTCGCCTCGAGTGTCGGCCTGCACGCCCGTCCCGCAGCCCTGTTCACTCAGCTTGCCGCCAAGTCGCCGGTTCCGGTGACCATCGCGAAGGGCGACGGCAACCCGGTGGACGCCAAGAGCATCCTGCTGGTGCTCACCCTCGGCGTCGAGCACGGCGATGAGGTCGTCCTGGCCGCCGAGGGGGACGGTGCCGAGGCGACCCTCGACGAACTGGCGGGCCTGCTCGAGCAGGACCTCGACGCTCCTGCGGGGGAATGACATGAGTTCGGTGCTGAAGGGCCTGGGGGTCAGCCCCGGGTCGGTGGCCGGCCCGATCGCCAGGCTCGGCCTGCCGCCCCAGGCCCCTGCGGACGAGAAGGCCGGCAGCGACCCGGCCATCGAGCTGACCCGCGTCACCGAGGCCTTGGAGGAGGTGGCGTCCACCCTCGAGGAACGCGCGAAAGGTGCCTCGAAGGAGGCCTCCGCCGTCCTCAACGCCACGGCGTTGATGGCCCGGGACCCGGGCCTGCTCAGCTCGGTCAAGTCGCTGCTGGACTCCGGGCGGCCCACCGCCCATGCCCTGAACTCGGCCGTCGAGGGTTTCTGCGACGTACTGGCCGCCGCCGGCGGCTACATGGCCGAACGCGTGTCCGACCTGCACGACGTCCGCAACCGTGCCCTGGCCGTGGTGCTGGGCGAGCCGATGCCGGGGGTTCCGCACCCGGGCCACCCCTACGTGCTGGTGGGCCAGGACCTCTCCCCCGCCGACACCGCGACCCTCGACCCCACCGAGGTGCTCGGCATCATCACCGAGCTGGGCGGTCCGACCAGCCACACCGCGATCCTGGCCAAGGGCCTCGGTCTGCCCGCCGTCGTCCAGGCCTCCGGCGCGATGAACCTGCCGGAGGGGATGACGGTCATCGTGGACGGGTCGTCCGGCGAGATCGTGGTCGACCCCGACGCGAAGACCCTGGAGAGCGCCGAGGCGCGGGCACAGGCGCGGCGGCAGTTGGCCGCAGCCGGGCGCGGGGGCCCCGGCAAGACCGCGGACGACGTCGGCGTGCAACTGCTGGTCAACATCGCCACGGTGGAGGACGCCGAGCGGGCGGCCCCGATCGACAGCGAGGGCGTCGGGCTCTTCCGCACCGAGGGCCTGTACCTGGGCCGTCAGAAGGCGCCGACCGTGGCGGATCAGCAGAAGACGTATGAGAAGGTCTTCGCCGTCTTCGGCAAGCGCAAGATCGTGGTGCGGACCCTGGACGCCGGGGCCGACAAGCCGCTCGCCTTCGTCGACATGGGCGAGGAGGAGAACCCTGCTCTCGGGGTGCGCGGCTACCGCGTGAACCGGCGCGAGCCGCAACTGCTCGCCACCCAGCTCGAGGCGCTGGGCAAGGCGGCCGCGGCCAGCGAGGCGACCGTCTGGGTGATGGCCCCGATGGTGTCGACGCCGGCGGAGGCGAAGGCGTTCACCACTCAGGCCCGGTCGCACGGGCTGAAGGTGGCGGGCGCCATGGTCGAGGTACCGGCGGCCGCTCTGCGGGCGAAGGACCTGTTCGAACAGGTTGACTTCGTCAGCCTGGGCACGAACGACCTGGCACAGTACGCCTTCGCCTCGGACCGGATGCAGGGTGAACTCGCCGACCTGCTGGACCCCTGGCAGCCGGCGCTGCTGGACCTGATCGCGGCCACCGGTTCGGCCGGTCAGGCCGTCGGCAAGTCGGTCGGCGTGTGCGGGGAGGCGGCCGGCGATCCGCTGCTGGCCTGCGTGCTCGTCGGTCTGGGCGTGCGGAGTCTGTCGATGGCTCCGGGCCTGGTCACCACGGTCCGGATCGTGCTTCATGCGCACACCCTGGAGCAGTGCCAGGCGATGGCGGACGCCGCGCGGGCCGCCAAGGACGCCGTGTCGGCGCGCGAGGCGGTCCGGGCCATGGCCGCCGAGTCGGTGCTGCCGCTGCTCTGACCGCCGGCCGGGGCCTGGGGGTGACGACCGTCCCTCAGGCGCCGGCGTGGCAGACGGCCTCGACGTTGTTGCCGTCGGGGTCGCGGACGAAGGCGCCGTAGTACTGCTGGTGGTACTCCGGCCACAGCCGCGGCTCGTGCAGGCTCTCGGCCCCGGCGGCGATCGCCGCGTCGTAGAAGGCGCGCACACGCGCGGCGTCCGGGGCGGTGAAGGCGACGTGCACCTCCCGGTTCGGGCCGATGCCGTCGAAGGTCGAGATCCAGAACTCGGGCTGGTCCGTGCCGTATCCGGCCGCGACGCCGAAGTCCATCAACCGGCGGTGACCGAGCGTGGCGAGCACGGTGTCATAGAAGGACTTCGCGGCGTCCAGATCGGCGCAGTTGACGCCCAGATGATCGATCATGAGCCAATCCTGACGCATCCGGCCTGACGCATCCGGCGCGGGGGGTGGGCAACGGTCTGTCCTGTCGCCGAGAATTGCGGAGTGCGAACCCTGATGGTGCTGCGTCATGCCCAGACCGAGGCCTTCCGGCCGGGAGCCCACGACCGCGACCGCCGGCTCACCCCCGACGGGCAGACGCAGGCCGCCGAGTTGGGGGATCATCTGGCCGCCGAGGGGGTGACGGTCGACCTGGCCCTGTGTTCCGCCGCCATGCGCGCTCAACAGACGCTGCAGGCCCTCGACCTGGGCTGCCCGGTCGACGTCACCGACCGGATCTACAACGTCGGCGCCGAGACCATTCTCGACGAGGTTCGCCAGACCCCGGACGACGTGACCACCCTGCTGGTCATCGGCCACGCCCCCGGCCTGCCGATGCTGGCGCACGCCTTGGCGGACCGCGAGACGTCTGACCCGCAGGCTCTGGCGATCCTGGACGCGAGCTATCCCGCGGGGACACTCAGCGCACTGCACTTCGACGACGACTGGGCGAAGCTCCGCACGGCGGCCCTCGCCTATCTGCGCCTGCCCTGACGTCGTCAACCGCTGAGATCGTCAACCGCTGAGATCGTCAGCCGCCGGCTGCTCGTCCGGCGCGGACATCGCGGGGCCTGACGCCGGCTCACCGATGTCCGGCGACGTCAGATAGTGCTCGACGACCGGGCCCAGGGCGGCGGCGAGCGCCGGCGACGGGATGGAGTTCAGCACCGGCAGCCCGACCACGTGCCGGGCCATCGCGAGCCCGGCCACCTGGGACCCGAGCAACGCCGCGCGCAACTCGGGGTTCTGCCCGCCGAGGCGGTGAGCGAGGGGAGTGAGCATCCGCTCGATCAGCATGCTCCGCAACATCTGTGCCGCCGCCTCCTCCGAGGCGGCCGCGCGCAACAGCCCGGTGATGGTCTGGCGTCCGGCGGTGGAGTCGAGGACGCCGACCATGAATGTGGCGACGCGCAGCCCCAGGCCCTGACGCCCGGGTCCGAGCAGCACCTCGAACGCCTCGGCCGGCTCGAACGGCAGATCGACGACCGCGAGGAAGAGCTCCTGCTTGGAGCCGAAGTAGTGGGTGACCAGCCGGGTGTCGACGCCCGCATCGGTGGCGATGCCGCGCAGCGTCGTCCCGGGGTAGCCGAAGTCGGCGAAGTGGCGCTTGGCCGCGGCCGCGATCGCCTCCTGCGTCCGGCTGCCTACCGGACGACGCCCGCGAGGTGGTCGCCTGGTCTTCGCCGCCGGCGCGCCCTGGAGGCCCTGGTCGGCCATGACGCACCTCCTGTCCGGATATCGGCATTCGTCGTATGAGGATATCCCGGCTCACGGCCCGCCCCCAGCGGGAGCGGTCAGGACCAAACGCCCGACCATATACCCCTATGGGTATAAGATAGCGCGGTGACCGCGACCGTTGCCACGACTGCCGAGCCCCTGATCGACCGCCTGGAGAACCTGCCCGTCACCCTGTTCTCGTCCGTGATGGGCATCGGCGGGCTGGCGCTCGCCTGGCGGCGCGCCGTCCGGGTCTGGGACGTGCCGGCCTGGACGACGACCGCGCTGTTCTGGGTGGGCCTGGCCGTGTTCGTGGTCGTCGGGGTCCTGTACTCGATCAAGTGGTTCCGTCATCCCGCTGCGGCGCTCGCCGAGCTGCGTCACCCGATCCGGATGACGTTCGTGCCGACCATCACCATCGCCATGCTCGTCCTGGCCACGGCGGGGCAGGATCTGGTGCCGGCGCTGGCCCGCGGAACCTGGTGGGTCGCGGCGATCGCTCACCTGATGCTGACCGTCGTCGTACTCAGCGCCTGGTTCGGCCGGGCCGACATCGCGATGGGTCATCTGACGCCGGCCTGGTTCATCCCGATCGTCGGCAACGTGGTGACCCCGTTGGCCGCCAAGGAGATCGGGTCGGTCGAGTTCGCCTGGTTCGCCTACGGGGTCGGGGTCGTGTTCTGGCTCGCCCTGCTGCCGCTACTGCTGCATCGACTGCTGCTGCACGAGACCGCGCTGCCGGCGAAACTGCTGCCCACCCTGGCGATCTTCATCGCGCCGCCTGCCGTCGCGATGCTCTCCTGGGGGGCGCTCACCGGCGACCTGGACGCACCTGTGGCCCGCGTGCTGTACGCGGCGGCGATGATGTTCGTGATCCTGCTGGCCGCCCAGGTCGGCCGTCTGCGCCGCATCCCGTTCTCCCTGCCCTACTGGGCCTATTCCTTCCCGCTCGCGGCGGCCGCGGCCGCGGCGATCGCCATGGCCGGGGCCCGGCCTCAGGTGATCTACGACGTGGTGGCGGTGGCGCTGCTGGCCATGGCCACCGTGCTGGTCGTCGTGGTCTCAGGGCTCACCCTGCGGGCGGCATCCCGGGGCCAGATCCTGCTGCCCGAGTGAGGGTCTGCCGGTGGCCCCGCGACCGGCTGGCGAGGGTCTGTGCGGTGGCCCCATACTCGACCGCATGGGCCAGACATGAGGATCCGGTTGGGCTACGACATCGGTCACCGGTTCGAACAGCCGACCCCGATGATCGTCACACTCGGCGTGCACTACAGCCGCGTCTCCGACCTCGAACGTCCCGACACGATGCTGACCACGCCGTCCACGCCGTACGTGTCCTACCGAGACGGTTTCGGCAATTGGTGCAACCGGGTCACCGCGCCCGCGGGGGACTTCTCGCTGCGCGCCGATACGGTGATCCGGGACCTGGGGATGCTCGATGCGGTTCCCGCGGTCGGCGAGCAGCTGCCGGTCCAGTCCCTGCCCGAGGAGAGTCTGGTCTTCCTGCTCGGCAGCAGGTATTGCGAGAGCGACAGCCTCACGGAGTTCGCCTGGGCCACCTTCGGCGGCGCCACGGGGTGGCCGCTGGTGCAGGAGATCAACTCCTACGTGCACGAGAACATCGTCTTCGACCATCTGGCGGCCCGACCGACGAAGACGGCCTCGGAGGCGCTGCAGGAGGGACGCGGGGTCTGCCGGGACTTCGCCCACCTCGGCGTGGCCCTGTGCCGAGCGATGAACATCCCGGCGCGGTACTGCACCGGCTACCTCGGCGACATCGGGGTGCCGCCCTCGGCCGATCCCATGGACTTCTCCGGGTGGTTCGAGGTGTACCTGTCAGACGGCTGGTTCACCGTCGACCCACGCAACCTCGTGCCCCGTATCGGGCGGGTGCTCATCGCGCGGGGGCGGGACGCCGCCGACGTGGCCATCACGACGACCTTCGGTCCCAACGTGTTGACCCACTTCGAGGTCTGGACGGACGAGCTCCCGGACGACGGGTCCACGGACCCACAGCGGGCACCCTGACCCACGGCGATCGCTGCTCCGGCGTCAACCGCGAGGCTCAGGCCGGCGCGACGAGCCCGCCGCAGATGATGTGCGCCGCCCCGGCCAGATCAGGAACGGGGCCGTCGAAGCTGCGGGCGTTGGCCTCGTCCAGCATCACGGCGACGAAGGTATGCGATGCCTGACGACGCAGCATCGGGTCCAGCACTCGTTCGACGGCGGCGTCCAACACCTCCTCGGTGAGCTTGATCAGACCCTCTCGCAGGGTCTTGATGTGCTGGCGGACCTCCGGGTGCCTTCCCGCCTCACGGAAGACGATCGTGCGCAGGACCATCGACTCGTGCTGGCCGAGCCCGAGCACTCGGGCCAGACGCAGCAGCGAACCGATCGGATCGCCGCTGCGGGCCACATCGGCCGCCTCACACAGCGGATGGTCCGGCAGCCGTTCGGCGAGCAGGGTCCGCAGAATGTCGATCTTCCGCGGGAAGTAGTAGAACAACAGTCCCTTCGGCACGTCGGCGGCCTTGGCGATCTGGGCCGTCGGTGTGGCGTCGAAACCGCGCTCGGCGAAGAGCTGCTCGGCCGCATCGAGAATGCGCGACCGAGGACGCTCGTCGTGCGGGTCGGCCGACGGCGTCGGCCGCGCGGGCTGATCCGCCCGCGATGCCGGTCGATGAGTGGAGGCCACGGCTCCATCACCTCCTCATGACCCGCCCGAATCGAGCCACGCTCGGGCGGTTACGCCTCGGGACGGACGGCCCCGACCCTAACCCGTCCGGCAGCGCAGCGGGGTGGCCGGCGGTCGCTCCCGCCGGCCACCCCGGAGTCAGCCGCCGTCAGCCGCGCGTCAGTGGGACGCGACGGCGTGCCGGTGGTGCAGGCGGTTGCTCTCGGGCCATGCCCAGGCACCCAGGGCGAACGCCAGGATCCCGACGACCCACGCGGTCCGTGCGATCGCGGTCGTCGCGGTGAAGGACAGAACCCACGGGGAGACGAAGAACAGCACCCCGAGTACGGCGATGACACCGTCGGAGAACACATTGTCAGGCTTGGCCAACGACCAGAGCCCGGCGAGAGCGGTGAGCGCACCGAGAACGACCATCGTCCACGTCGCCTCGGTGACCGTGGTCACCCAGAGGGGGGACAGGAGCGCGTAGGCGCCGACAATGACCGCTCCCCAGTCCTGCCATCGTGTCCACGTCCTCATAGTGATCCTCCTTGGAAGCAGGATCCGTCGTCCTCAGGCGGATCGATGGGGACAGTATAGATCGATTTGACCGGGCGGTCAATCAAGGCAGTGGACGGCGAGTGACCAGGGCCGTCGACCCGTGGTCACGGGGCCGGCAGCAGCCCCCGTTCCATGGCGGCGGTGACCGCCCGGGTCCGGTCGTCCACCCCGAGCTTGGCGAACACCCGCAACAGGTGGGTCTTCACCGTCGCTTCGCCGATGTGCAACACCCGGCCGATCTCGGCGTTCGACAGTCCTCGCGCCACCTCGGCGAGCACCTGCTGCTCCCGCGGCGTGAGTGCCTCGACCTCGGGTTCGCGCATCCGCGACACCAACCGGGAGGCCACCGAGGGGGCGAGCACCGTCTCGCCCCGAGCGGCTGCCCGCACCGCCTCGACCAGCTGCACCCGCGGGGTGTCCTTGAGCAGGTAGCCGGTCGCGCCGGCCTCCACCGCGCGCACGATGTCGCGATCCGTGTCGAAGGTGGTCAGGACCAGCACCCGGGTCGCCGGGTGCTCGGCGATGATCCGCGCGGTGGCGCCGGCGCCGTCCAGCTTCGGCATCCGCAGGTCCATCAGGACGACGTCCGGCGCGAGCGCGGCCACCCGGACCAGGGCCTCCTCGCCGTCCGCGGCCTCGCCGACCACGTCGAGGTCGTCCTCGAGGTCGAGCATCCCGACCAGCCCCGAACGCACCACGGGGTGGTCGTCCACGACCAGGACCGAGACCGTCACGGCGACACCGCCCTCACCGGGATCCGGACCACGACCCTGGTCCCCCGGCCCACCTCGCTGTCGACCGCCACCTGGCCTCCCGCCTGTCCGACCCGCGCCCGCATGCCGGACAGCCCGAAACCCTCACTCAGCTCGGCGGGGAAGCCCACCCCGTCGTCCGTGACCTCGACCCGGGCCTGATCGCCGTCCCCGACCAGCCGGAGCACCACCGATCTCGCGCGCGCATGCCGGCCCACGTTCGCCAGGGCCTCCTGCGCGGCGCGCAGCAGCACCACCTCTGCTTCGCGGCTCAGGGCGGCCGGAGCCTGCGACACGTCGACCTCGACCCGTGCCCCGGTCCGCTCGGCGAAGCGTTCACCGAGGCGCCGCACGGCGTCGGCCAGCGTCGCGTCGACCAGGTCGACCGGCGTGAACGCGGCGACCAGCGCGCGGGCCTCGGCCAGGTTCTCCCGCGCCACCGCCTCGATCGTGGCGATCCGCTCCAGGTCCCGCTCCGGCGCCTGCGCCTGCGCCAGCCCGGCGTGGGCCACCTGCGAGAGCGTGACGATGCTGGTGAAACCCTGCGCCAGGGTGTCGTGGATCTCCTGCGCCATCCGCTCCCGCTCGGCCATCACGCCCTGTGCGTGGTGGGCCGTGGCGAGCTGGCTGCGGGCCCGTTCCAGCTCCTCGATGAGATCGGCACGCTGCCGGCTCTGTTCGATCACCCGGCTGATCCAGAACCCGAGCAGGATGCTGAACAGCAGCGAGATGACCATCTGCGGCACGAGGTTGCGCATCACACCCTCGTGCCAGCCGACGTCCACGCCCATGCCGCCGATCGCCACAATCGTGAGCGCGATGCACCCGACCATGCCCCAGCGCGCCGTGGGCGTGAACATCCACACCTGCGGGAAGACCACGAAGAGCAGCATCGCCATCGAGGTGTCCACCGAGCAGGCCAGGCCGACGACCACGATCGCCAGCACCACGTAGGCGTGCCCGGACGGCCCGCGGGCGGCCTCGCGGTTGCGCATCACCCCGACCAGGTAGCCGACGGCGAGGACGGCGAGCAGCCCGCCGATCCGGACCCGGTCACCACGGGTGAGTTCGGTCGAGACCGTCGTGAACACGGCGGCGACGCCGAGCATGAGCCAGAAGGCCACGTGCCAGCCGATCAGCATGCGCACCCAGACGTCGCGCTCCGCGGCGAGATCGGAGGCGGTCGGGGTGGACACGGGTTCATCATGCCCACCACCGACCGCCGGTGCCGAGGCCCGCAGGCTCATCCGGCGTCCTTGCGCAGCCAGCGGAAGGTGCGGGTGGCCACGAGGAGCCCGACCACGGTCCACACCGCGAGCACCGCGAACCCGGTGCCGAGCTGCCACGACCCGCCCGGCTCCTGCGCGGCGAAGGAGTCCGGCAGGAACACCGAGCGCATGCCCTGGGCCATCCACTTCAGCGGGAACACCGAGGCGAAGTTCTGCATCCAGGTCGGCAGGTCGCTGTAGAGGAAGTACACCCCGGAGATGAACATCAGCACGATGACCACCGGGCTGACCACCGCCGCCGCGCTCTTGCCCGAACGGGGCACCGACGAGAAGGCGATGCCGAGCACGGTGCCGGCCGCGGCGCCCACAGTGAAGATCGCCAGGAAGCGCCCCCACAGCTCGGCGCTGTTCGGCAGGTCCAGCCCGAAGGCCAGGGACCCGATCAGGAGCAGGATCGCGGTCTGGACGACGGCGGTCGCCAGGACCAGTCCGATCTTGCCCAGGAAGTAGGCCATCGGCGGCATCGGCGTGCCGCGCAGGCGCTTCAGCGTGCCGTCGTCCCGTTCGACGGCGATCGAGATGGCCAACGACTGGAAGCTCGACATCACCACGCCCGAGGCGATCATGCCGGCGGCGAAGTACTGCGTGAACGACACGCCCCCGCCCAGGTCCCCGGAGAACACCGCCCCGAAGATCAACAGCATGATGATCGGGAAGGCGAAGGTGAACACGACGGCGTCGCGCTCGCGGAAGAACTGCTTCAGCTCCAGGCCCGTGCGAGCCATCCCGAGGCTCATCGTGGAACTCATGACACACCACCCTTGGTGAGTTCGGCGACGTCCTCAACGGACTCGCCGTGCGCGATCATGGACAGATAGACGTCCTCGAGGGAGGGCCGGGCCACCCGCAACCCAGGCACCTCGCCACCGAATCGGCGTCCGAGTTCGGTGACCAGAGCGGTCGGGGTCGAGGTGACCTGCTCGCGCTCCTCGCCGTCCGACTCGGTCCAGGCCACGCGCACCTCGTGGGCGTCGCCACCGCCGAGCCGCTTGGGGGTGTCGAGCGCCACCAGCTGCCCGTCCCGGATCACCCCGACCCGGTCGGCGAGCTGTTCGGCCTCGTCGAGGTAGTGCGTGGTCAGCAGGATCGTGGTGCCCTCGGCGGACAACTCGTTGATGAGCGACCAGAAGGAGCGCCGCGCCTGCGGGTCGAACCCGGTGGTCGGCTCGTCGAGGAAGAGCAGTTCCGGGTCACCGATGATGCCGAGGGCCACGTCGAGTCGGCGCCTCTGGCCGCCGGACAGGGCCCGCACCCGCGTCGACCGTCGTCCGTCCAGTCCGACCGAGGTGATCACCCGGTCCGGGTCGCGGGGAGAGGCGTAGTAGAGGGCGAAATGCCGGACCAGCTCCTCGACGGTGAGCTCGGGCATCTCCTGGGTGGTCTGTGGGACGATGCCGATCCGCGCCCGCCATGCCGCGCCGCCGGTGGCCGGGTCGGCGCCGAGCACGCTGACCTCGCCGCCGTCCCGCTGCCGGTAGCCCTCGAGGATCTCCACGGTGGTGGTCTTGCCCGCCCCGTTCGGACCGAGCAGGGCGAACACCTCGCCGGTGTAGATGTCCAGGTCGACGCCGTCCACGACGTTCGTGCCGGCGTAGCGCTTGAGCAGTCCGCGGATGCGGACCGCGATTGGGGGTTCCCCGCCTCGGGGGGCCGTTGTCGTCATGCCCTCACCCTCTCGCCGTGGCGGGCGCCTCGACAGCACCGGTCGATGCACTGCGCCGTCCACCGACCGGTGGACGGCGGCCTCCACCCCGGTCGGCCCGCAGCCGTGGGCGGTGCTTGGATGGCCTGATGCGGAAGGCGTTGGTCCTCGGAGCGGTCGCGGCGGTGGCGGTGGCCGCTGCCGGGGGCGGCACGGCCTACTACCTCTTCGGGCAGCAGGGGGACGACCGGGCGGCCACGGCTGCCTTCGACACGTTGGCCACGGCCTGGAGCCGGCAGGACGTCTCCGGCGTGCCGTTCTCGGATCCCTCCGCCGCGGCGTCCTTCCCCACCGCCGTGCAGGGCCTCGGCGCCACGGCGGTCGCCGTCCAGCCGGGCGACGTGCGGCGGACCGGGACGACGGCCACGGCCGACCTGAGCGTCACCTGGACGCTGCCCGGCGACGTGAGGTGGACCTATTCCGTCGCTGAGCGCGCCGAGCAGGACGGGGATCGCTGGGTGATCGCGGAACCGGCCCAGGGCGGCTACTGGCACCCCGGGCTGAACCCGGGCGATGCGCTCACCGCGCAGAGGACGGACGCCGTGCGCGGCGACCTGCTCGACCACACCGGGACGGCGCTGATGCCGCTCGGCACCGTCTACCCGGTGCAACTGGACCCGTCCCGGGCCACCCCCGAGGCGGCCGCGAAGCTGGAGAAGGTCGTGGACGCCGAGCCGGGTTCCCTGGTGGCCGAGCTGGCCGCGGCGGCGAAGACCGGGTCGAAGGCGCCGATCACCGTGATCACTTATCGGGAGGGCGATTTCGCCGCCCGACGGCAGGCGCTGGACGCCCTCACCGGGGTGATCTACCCCAAGACCGTGCAACCCCTGGCCGATGACCGCGAGTTCGGCCAACCGCTGCTGGGGTCCTTCGGTGAGGTCACGAAGGAGATCGTCGAGCAGAGCGACGGCCGCTACTCCGCCGGGGATCGCGCGGGGATCAGTGGCCTGCAACGCGCCTACGACACCGTGCTGGCGGGCACGGCGGGTACCAAGGTCACCACCTCGACCGGCAAGGTCCTGTTCGAGCAGGAGCCCGTCGACGGCACCGACGTCGAGCTGACCCTGGACGCCGCGCTGCAGCGCGCCGCCGAGAAGGCCCTGGTCGTCACCGGGGACGTGCCGTCCGCGCTGGTGGCGATCGACGTGCCGTCGGGCGAGGTGCGCGCGGTGGCCAACCGGCCCTGGTTCGGCTACGACCGCGCCCAGACGGGTCAGTACCCACCCGGGTCGACGTTCAAGATCGCCTCGACGTACGCGCTGCTGACCGGGGGCGAGGTGTCGACCGGGGAGCGGGTCAGCTGCCCGCCGTCCTTCACCGTCGACGGCAAGGCGTTCACCAACTTCGAGGGCGAGACCCTGGGCTCACCGACGTTCGCCGACGACTTCGTCCACTCGTGCAACACGGCGTTCGTGCAACTCGCCTCCCGCCTCGGCGCCGGCGATCTGAGCGAGGCCGCCAAGGCGCTCGGGGTGGGCGCCGGCTGGGCGGGCGGGTACGGCGTCCCGGACGCGTTCGACGGGGTGGTCCCGAACACCACGGGGGCCACCGACCAGGCGGCCGCGATGATCGGTCAGGGCCGCAACCTGTTCTCACCGTTGGCCTTGGCGACGATGACGGCCTCGGTCGCCCGGGGTGCCCAGCTCGCACCGCAGCTGATCAGCTCACCGACCCCGGACGGCGCCGCCGAGCGCACCGAGAACGCGTTGGACGAGGAGTCGATCGCCCACCTGCGCACCCTGATGCGCGGCGTGGTCACCACGGGCACGGCCACGGTGCTCTCCTCGACTCCCGGGGGCCCGGTGGCGGGCAAGACCGGCACCGCGGAGTTCGGCGGCCAGACCCCGCCCGAGACGCACGCCTGGTTCACCGGCTACCAGGGCGATCTCGCCGTGGCCGTCCTGGTCGAGAAGGGCCGCAGCGGGGGTTCGGTGGCCGCCCCGATCGCCAAGGAGTTCCTGACCTCCGCAGCCTCTGCGGGCTCACACGCCGGCTGACGGGCTCGGCGCCGGCGTGCGGCCCGAGGTCGCGTCCACTTCGGTCACGCGGACGGTGCACAAGTGGACACGACCTCACCGGGATTGCTGAGTGAGCACTCACTCACTTATATTCATCGGGTGCCCCGTGCCTTCCCGCTGCCGCCCGAGCAACGACGGGCCGGTCTCGTCGACGCCGCGAGAGACCTGATCGCCGCACAGGGCCAGGTGCCGAGCACCAAGGAGATCGCCGAGGCTGCGGGCGTGGCCGAGGGGACGATCTTCCGGGTCTTCGCGACCAAGGACGATCTGCTGGACGCGGTGATCGCCTCGACCTTCTGCCCGGCCGTCTTCCACCGCCGCCTGAACGATCTCGACAGCACGCTGCCGCTGCGCGAGCGGCTGGTCGCGATCGTCACCCTCCTGCAGCGCCGGTTCGTCGAGACCTTCGGCATCATGGGTGCGCTCGGGCTCACCGCGCCGCCCCACTTCCCGCCCGGCGCACACGACGGCTGCACGCCCGAACTCGGTCACGTCGGGACCGCGGCGCCCACCGGGGCAGACCCCCATGCCTCGGGTGGGAAACCGGCGACGGCGGATCGATACAAGGCCGAGAAGGACAGGCGCACCCACGAACTCCTGCGCTTCCTCGAACCCGACGCCGACCGGTTCCGCTGCACCCCGGCAGAGCTCCTGCGCTACCTGCGACTGCTCACCTTCGCGGGCAGCCACCACGGCCTGACCGAGGGAGAAATGCTTGGCCCGAGCGAGATCGTCGATGTCATCCTCGACGGAGTGCTCCTCGAGCCGGAGCCACCACGCCGGGACGGCGCCGATCGCAGCACCGGCTCGTCCGAGCCAGGAAGGGCCCGCTGATGCTCGTCGATCTCGTCCGGCGCCATCTCGTGCCGTACCACGGCCGGCTGGGCGTCATCGTCGTCCTGCAACTGGTGGGCACGATGGCCTCGCTGTATCTGCCCTCGCTCAACGCCGACATCATCGACAACGGCGTGGCCAGGGGTGACACCGACTATATCTTCCGCATCGGCGGGTGGATGCTCGCGGTCAGCCTCGTCCAGATCGTCGCCACCGTCGCCGCGGCCTACCTGGCCGCCCAGACCGCGATGGGGCTGGGCCGCGACCTGCGTGGGGCGATCTTCCACCGGGTGATCGACTTCTCCGCCCAGGAGGTCAGCCGCTTCGGTGCCCCGACCCTCATCTCGCGCAACACCAACGACGTCACCCAGGTCCAGATGGTCGTCTTCATGGCTCTGGCCTTCATGGTCTCCGCGCCGATCATGATGATCGGCGGCGTCATCATGGCGCTGCGCGAGGACGCCGGCCTGTCCTGGCTGGTGGCGGTCGCCGTCCCGCTGCTCGGGGTCGCGGTCGGCACGATCGTCTGGCGGATGATCCCGCAGTTCCGGCAGATGCAGACCTCCCTGGACAGCGTCAACCGCGTTCTGCGCGAACAGATCACCGGCATCAGGGTGGTTCGGGCGTTCGTCCGTGAACAGGTCGAGACCGACCGGTTCGCCGACGCCAACCGGACGCTGACCAACACCGCACTGAACGTCGGGCGCCTGCAGGCGATCATCTTTCCGGTAGTCATGATCATCCTGAACGCCTCGACCGTCGGGGTGATCTGGTTCGGGGCAGGGCGGGTGAACAGCGGCGACATGCAGATCGGCCAACTGACCGCCTTCATGGCCTACCTGATCCAGATCCTGATGTCGGTGATGATGGCGACGTTCATGTCGATGATGATCCCCCGGGCCGCGGTGTCCGCCGACCGGATCGGTGAGGTGCTCCAGACCGAGTCCTCGGTGCGCGAGACCGCCTCGCCCGTGCGCACTCTCACCCGGGGCCGCGGGACGGACCTGACGTTCGACGCCGTCGACTTCCACTACCCCGGGGCCGAGGTGCCCGTGTTGCGTGAGGTGTCCCTGCGCGCGGAACCCGGCCGGACGACGGCGGTGATCGGCTCCACCGGAGCGGGCAAGACCACCTTGATCGGCCTGGTGCCGCGGTTGTTCGACGTCACCGGTGGCGCGGTGCGCCTGGGCGGGGTCGACGTCCGCGACCTGGAACTGGACGCCCTGTGGTCGCGCATCGGTCTGGTGCCGCAGAAGCCCTACCTGTTCACCGGCACGGTCGCCAGCAACCTGCGTTACGGCAATCCGGACGCCGACGACGAGGACTTGTGGGAGGCGTTGCGGATCGCCCAGGCGGCAGACTTCGTCGCGGCGATGCCGGAGGGCTTGGACTCGGTCATCGCACAGGGCGGCACCAACGTCTCCGGAGGGCAGCGACAGCGTCTGGCGATCGCCCGCGCCCTGGTGAAACGGCCCGACATCTACCTGTTCGACGACTCCTTCTCGGCACTCGACCTGGCCACGGACGCCCGGCTGCGGGCGGCGCTCCGGCCGGTCACCCGGGACGCGACCGTGGTCGTCGTCGCCCAACGGGTCTCGACCATCGTCGATGCCGACCTCATCGTGGTCCTCGAGGACGGCGCCGTCGTCGGCCAGGGGCGCCACACGGAGCTGCTGGCGACCTGCCCCACCTACCAGGAGATCGCCGCGTCGCAGCAGGCGGCCGGGGGTGAGGCGGCGTGAGCGCCGAGCGCGTCAAGAGCGCCGAGGAGAAGGCCGCCGAGGCGAGGCGGGGACCGTCGGGCGCCCGTGGCCCGATGGGCGGACGTGGACCAATGGGCATGGCGATGGGCGGGGAGAAGTCGAGGAACTTCGGCCCCTCGGCCAAGCGCCTGATCGCACGCCTGCGCCCCGAGCGCGCCAGCGTCGTCCTGGTCGTCGTGATGTCGGTGATCAGCGTCGTGCTGTCCGCGCTGGGGCCGCGGATCCTCGGGAACGCGACGGACATCGTCTTCGAGGGCTTCTTCGGCGCCCGCCTGCCGGCCGGTTCGACCAAGGAACAGGTGATCGAGCGGCTGCGCGCGGACGGGCAGGGTCAGGTGGCCGACCTGCTGTCGGGCATGAACGTCGTTCCCGGACAAGGGATCGACTTCACCGCCCTCGCCCGCGTGCTGATGCTGGTGCTCGCGCTGTACGTGGCCTCGGGTGTCGTCCAGTACCTCGCCGGACGGATCCTGGCCCGGGTGGTCGCGCGCACCGTCTACGACCTGCGGGCCGAGGTGGAGGCCAAGCTGAACCGGCTGCCGCTGCCCTACGTCGACGGTCAGCCGCGGGGCGAGTTGCTGTCCAGGGTGACCAACGACGTCGACAACATCCAGCAGAGCCTGCAGCAGACGCTCAGTCAGTTGCTCGTCTCGCTGCTGACCGTGGTCGCCATGGTCGCCATGATGGTGTCGATCTCCTGGCTGCTGGCGCTCATCGCGCTGGTCACCATCCCGGTCTCGATGGTGGTCACGGCGGCCATCGCCAAGCGATCCCAGAAGCTGTTCGCCCAGCAGTGGAAGAGCACCGGGGCCCTGAACGGCATCGTCGAGGAGACGTTCACCGGCCACGGCCTGGTGAAGGTCTTCGGGCGGCAGAAGGAGACCCAGGCCGCCTTCGACGCCACGAACTCCGAGCTGTACCAGGCCTCGTTCGGCGCACAGTTCATCAGCGGCATCATCATGCCGGTCATGATGTTCATCGGGAACCTGAACTACGTCGTGATCGCCGTGGTCGGAGGACTTCGGGTGACCAGTGGCGCGATGACCCTGGGCGAGGTGCAGGCCTTCATCCAGTACTCGCGACAGTTCACCCAGCCGCTGACCCAGGTGGCCTCGATGGCGAACCTGCTGCAGTCCGGCGTCGCCTCCGCCGAGCGGGTCTTCGACGTGCTGGACGCCGACGAGCAGGTGCCCGAGGTGACGACCGTGCAGGTCAGCCGGTCCGACGGCCGGGTGGCGTTCGAGGGCGTTTCGTTCTCCTACTTCGCCGACACGCCGCTGATCGAGCACCTCGACCTCGTCGTCGAGCCGGGCCAGACGGTCGCGATCGTCGGTCCGACCGGCGCCGGCAAGACCACGCTGGTCAACCTGATCATGCGTTTCTACGAGTTGGACGCCGGGCGGATCACGCTGGACGGCGTGGACATCACCGCGATGTCGCGCCACGACCTGCGCTCGAGGATCGGGATGGTGCTGCAGGACACCTGGCTGTTCGCCGGCACCATCCGAGACAACATCGCCTATGCCCGCCCGGAGGCCACCGACGAGGAGATCCGTCAGGCCGCCGAAGCGACCTACGTGGACCGGTTCGTCCACTCCCTACCCGACGGCTACGACACCGTTCTCGACTCCGAGGCCGACAACATCAGCGCCGGGGAGAAGCAGCTGGTGACGATCGCCCGGGCCTTCCTGGCCCAGCCCGACCTGCTGATCCTCGACGAGGCCACCAGCTCGGTCGACACCCGTACCGAACTGCTCGTCCAGCACGCGATGGCGGCGCTGCGTAGCGACCGCACCAGCTTCGTCATCGCGCACCGGCTGTCCACCATCCGCGACGCCGACGTCATCCTGGTCATGGAGTCGGGCCGGATCGTCGAGAAGGGCACGCACGAGGAACTGCTCCTCCGCGAGGGTGCCTATGCCCGGCTGTACGCCGCTCAGTTCGCCGGCGCGGCGTCCGACCTGGAGCCGGAACTCCAGACCCGTCAGGTCGTCTGACACGTCGGGCCGTCGCATCAGCTGAGCGGCTCCCGTCCCACTTACGGAGGCGATGTGAAGCACCTGCCCGTGCCAGATCTGTCCGACACGCTGAGTCGCTACCTGACCGCCGTCGAGCCGCTGCTCGAACCCGGCGAGTTGGAGGGGGCCCGGTGTGCGGTGGCCGAGTTCGCCACCGGTGTCGGCCCGCGGTGCCAGGCAGAGCTCGAGCGTTTCGCCGACGAGGAGCGGGGCGCCGGGCGGAGTTGGTTGTCCGAGGCGTGGCTGGACGGCTATCTGAGCGTGCGCGCACCCCTGCCGCTGAGCACCAGCGTCGGCTTCCGGCTGGCCTGGCCGACGTCCACCGCGGGCCTGGCCCTGGCCGCGGAGGTCGTGCACGGCTTTGCGTGCGTCCACCTGGCCTTCCTGCGTGGTGAGGGCGAGCCCGAGGTCACCCCCCGCGGGGAGCCGGTGGACTCGGGTCAGTGGCAGGTGGTCACCGGGGGTCTGCGGCACCCCCGCCCCGGAGCGGACGAGATCCGCACCGGACTCGGGCGAGGCGGCCAACCGTCAGATCGGGGTGCTGTGGCGGGGGCGCTGGCTCGCCGTCCCGATCAGCGATCGCACCGGCGCCGCACTGCCGCGCTCCGCGGTGTCGGCCGCACTGGCCCGGATCGTCGAGCTCCCGCCCGCCGAGCATGACGTCACGGCCGTCTCCTACCTGGGCGGCGACCGGACGGCCGCCTGTCTGGATCGGCTGCTGACCGATCCCGAGAACCGGCGCACCTACGACGGGATCGCCGACGCGCTGTTCGCCGTGCACCTCGACGACTCAGCCCTGGACTCGTCGCAGCCCGGAGCACGGGAGGTCGACTACCTGCGCCGGGTCTCCTTCGAGCCCGGACGGGCCTGGGCCTACAAGCCGCTGACCTACCAGGTGCACCTCGACCACGGTCTCGTGGCGCTGCACATGGAGCACAGCGTTGCGGACGGCGGCACGCTGCAGGCCCTGGTCGCGCGGGCACACCGCGCGGCGGCGGTCGATCCGCAGCCCGCCTCGCCGGCCGGGCAGACGCCCGCCATCACGGAGCTGTCATGGCGGATCCCGCCGGATCTGGCCGCCGAGGTCCATCACGGCCTGGCCGAGTACCGCGCTCGGCTGGCGCCGCTGCACGTGCAGATCGTGCGCACCGCGAACCCGACTCCCTCGGGGATCCGGATCAGTCTCGACGCTGTCCAGCAGTGGGTCATGCTGTTCGCACAGCTGGCCACCTTCGGCCGGGTGCGCAGCACCTACGAGTCCGTCGACATGCGCGAGTACGCCGCAGGGCGCACGGAGTGCCTGCGATCGAACACCCCGCAGGCGGTGGCCCTGACCCGCGCCCTGGTCAGGGGGACAGCCACACCGGACGATGTCGACGCCGCCCTGGACGCCCACCGCACCTGGGTGAAGGCCGCCAAGGCCGGGCAGGGGGTCGACCGGCACCTGCTCGGACTGAGGCTGGCCGCGGAGCGGCTGGACGTCGTATCTCCCCTGCACCACAACGAGGCCTACCGCCGACTCGGCATCGATTTCCTGTCCACCACGTCGATGGGTGACCGCGACCAGATCGTCAGGTGCGCGTTCTCCCCGACCAGCCGGGGTGGATTCGGCTTCTACTACGCCGCCGATGGAGGCGAGCTGGAGTTCACGGTGAGCCATCGGCAGGGCGAGGCCGAGCAGGCCGACGAGCTCGTGCGGCAGCTGCACGTCGGCGCCGAGCGGTTGAGGGACGTGCTCGGCACGTGGGCGGCCGGCTGCAGGTAGGGAGCCGCCACGGGCCGGCTCCCGTTATCCACAGCACCGTGCCCGATCCCGGCGGATCCGTCCGGACTTGGGCACACTCCCTGGCGTGCACCCCCGGCAGCCCCTCCCCGCGGCGATCCTGCGTCTCGCCCGGTGCCAGGACGGCGTCGTGAGCCGCCAGCAGCTCCTCGAGGCCGGTGTGAGCCCGCGGGCCGTCGAGCGCATGACCTCCGACTGGACCCGGCTGGCCCGCGGCATCTATCTCATGACCGACATGCCGGCCGAGCCGATCTGGACCGCGAAGGTGTGGACGGGCGTCCTGCTCGGCGGAGAGGGAGCTCGAGCCGGCGGCATGACCGCAGCGGCACTGCTGGGCCTCGCCGAGCCTGCGGAGATCGACCAGATGGACATCCTCATCCCGCACGGTCGCACTGTGACGGCCCACCCCGACATCCGGTTCCACCGTGAGCGGTCGGGGGTGCGACTGGCCTGCGGCCCGGGTGAGCCGCCCCGCACCCGGGCCGAGGACACCACCCTCGACCTCTGTGCCGCAGGCACACCGGAGGAGGCGGTCGCCTGGTTGACCAGGGCCTGTCAGATGCGGCTGAGCACGCCGCATCGGCTGCGGCGCCGGCTCGTCGAACGGGCTCGAATTAGACACCGCGACACGATGCTGCAGATCCTCGGCGACGTGGCCGAGGGTGCGACGACCGTCCTTGAGCGGCGGGCCCTGCTCGACGTGCTTCGTCCGCACGGTCTTCCGGACTACCGGCTGCAGCACAGGACCCAGGCGCAGCACCTGGTGGACGCGGTCTTCGAGCGGTATCGGGTGGCCGCCGAGTTCGACGGCAAGCTGGGCCACATCGGCCAGGGCGCCTTCCGCGACGCCAGGCGCGACAACGCGCACGCCATCGACGGGTGGATGACCCTGCGATTCGGATGGGTCGACGTCGTCGGCGACCCGTGCCAGGTGGCGGCGATCATCGCTCAGGTGCTCCTCAGCCGAGGCTGGGCGGGGCCTTTCGGGCCGTGTCCGCGATGTCGCACCGACAACGGGTGGGATTGACCACCGAGTTCGGTGGCGAAGTCCACCCATCATGAGAGGTCGCCGGCCCCCGCCGACCGCCCGTGGCGATCTGACACTCTGGGACCACCCGCCCGAGCACAGGAGAAGCCTCATGGCCTACACCCAGGACTCCGTACCCGACCAGAGCGGCATCGTCGCGGTCGTGACGGGGGCCAACGGCGGCCTGGGGCTGGAGACCGCCAAGGTGCTCGCGGGCAAGGGCGCTCACGTGGTGATGGCGGTGCGCGACCAGGACAAGGCGGCCAGGGCGGCGGAGCAGATCCGGTCCCAGACGCCGACAGCGCAGCTGGAACTCGTCGAGATGGACCTGGCCTCGCAGGCGTCGGTGACGGCGGCGGCCGAGACGATCGTCGCCGCCCACGACCGCGTCGACCTGCTGATCAACAATGCGGGGCTGATGGCGCTGCCCGAACGGGCCACCGAGGACGGCTATGAGATGCAGTTCGGGGTCAATCACCTCGGCCACTGGACGCTGACGGCTCGGCTCATGCCCGCCCTGCTGGCCGCGCCGTCCGCCCGGGTCGTCACCGTGACCAGCACCGCGCACCACTTCGGACGCCCGGTCGACCCCGACAATCCGCACCTGCACGGCCGCTACGACCCATGGCGGGCCTACGGACAGTCCAAGCTGGCCAACTACCACTTCGGCCTCGGGCTGCAGCGGGACTTCGAGCACGCCGGCGTGCTCGCCCGGAGCCTGGTCGCGCACCCGGGACTGTCCCACAGCGAGCTGCAGACCACGACCGTCGCCGAGGGCGGCGGTGGATGGATGGGCCCGGTCTTCGCCTGGCTGGCCAAGTACACCGGGATGGACGTCGCGGACGGTGCCATGCCACAGATCCGCGCCGCCACCGACCCGCAGGCCCGGGGCGGGGAGTTCTACGCCCCTCGCTTCGTCAACAACGGCCCGCCGGTGCGCCGGCCCATCCTGCGGCGCGGCAACGACGAGGCCATCCGGACCCTGTGGGAGGTCTCCGAGCGCGAGACCGCAGTGGCACTGGCCGTCGGCGCGGTCTGACCGTCCCCGCCCGGCATCGGTGACCTCACTCCGCTACCCGCCGCAGACGGTCCCCGCCGCGTCGCCGGCGGCGCAACAGGTGCCGGTGTCCTGTCCCGCGCCGGCCGGATCGTCGTCCAGGACGGTGTAGAACTCCCACATCCCGATCGGCACCTCGGGCGCGCTCACGTACACCTTGTCCTGGACGGCGTGGCAACACGTCTCCCGCGTCGAGACCCGGGTGGTCAGGCCGCGGGAGGCGAACTCGGCACCGATCGACTCGACCGCGGCCGAGTCCTCCAGCTCGACACCCAGATGGTTGAGGGCGCCGTCGGGGTTCGGGTTCTCGAGCAGCACGAGCTTCAGCGGCGGATCGGCGATGGCGAAGTTGGCGTAGCCGTCGCGCACCTTGTTCGGCTCGGTCCCGAACAGCTGGGAGTAGAAGCGGGTGGCCGCCTGCACGTCGGTGACGTTGAGGGCGAGCTGGACTCGGCTGGTCATCGTGATCTCATCTCCTGGCATCGATGAACGGATGCCTGCACAGACGACGGGCCTGGCCGATGGATGCACGACGGGCGCGAGCTCACTCAGCCGGCGACGGTGTCTGCATAGTCGCTGCACGACACCGGCTCTTCGATGATCAGGCCGTCGCCGGTGAAGACATCCACGATCTTGCCGTCGAGGGCGAAGCGCACCCCGTCGACCGTCGGGAACTGATCGAGGGTGCACACGACCTGGGCGAGCCGCAGTGTCAGCCCGAGCGTGCCGCCGCCGGACTCGAAGTCGCCCGAGAGGTCCACGACGGCGACGCCGCCGGTGATCGCCAGGTTCCGCAGCCTGGTCGTTGAGGGGATCTCGGTGCCGTACCCCGCGGCGCGCTCGTCGGCGGTGGGGCCGGCCAGCAACTGCTCGAGGACGGCGCTGCCGATGCGTGGCACCCGCGGAACGGTGCGCGGCACCCCAGCGATCTGCTCGCCCCGGGCGAAGAACACCCTCAGCGTCGTCGTGCCTGCCTGGTCCGACGTGCCGGCGCCGGTGGGTGCGGCAGCACCGGTGGAGTTGCCCGGCGGTGCGACCGATGACGTGACGTCGGTCGAGGAGCGGGTCGGCGCCGAGCCCAGGTCCACCACCTGACCGCTCGCAGCACATCCGCCGAGCAGCAGGATCGACAGGGCGGCGACCGCGCCCACTGCCACGCGTGCGCACGTCATGTCGACTCCTGATGGTGCCGCTGCCTCGGTAGACGTAGCGTGAACGTCGTTCCCGTCCCCTCGACACTGGTGACGCGCAGATCGCCGCCGTGCATCCGGGCGTTCTCCGCGGCGATCGCGAGTCCGAGCCCCGTCCCACCCGAGCTGCGGGACCGGTCGACCTTGTAGAAGCGGTCGAACACACGGTGCAGGTGTTGCGGCGCGATGCCCCCACCGTGGTCTGTCACGGCGATCTCGACGTCATCCGCCGTGGCCCGGACGGTCACGACGATTGGTGGGCGCCCGTAGGTCCGTGCGTTGTCGACCAGGTTGCCGATGATGGAGTCGAGCCGTCGGGCATCCATGAACACGGTCACCCCCTCGTCTCCACGCAACTCGACCTGCTCCAGCCAGCCACGTGAGCGCAAGGCTCCGGTGATCGATCGCACCACGTCGATCTCCTCCAGCGTCATGTCGGCCGCCCCCGCATCCATGCGCGAGATCTCCATGAGGTCCTCGACCAGCGAGGCAAGCCTTCGAGTCTCGACGCCCATCAGGCGCGCCGCGCGACGGCCGGTATCGGTGAGACCGTCGGTATTGGCGTCCAGGACCTCGCACGCGGTGGTCAGCGCCGTCAGCGGGGTACGCAGCTCGTGGGAGACGTCGGACGCGAAGCGCCGCTGCCCCGCCTCGAGCTCGCGCAGCTCACCCACCGTGCGCCGCAACGCGGCCGTCATCGTGTTGAAGGCCCGTGCGAGCTCGGCCAGTTCGTCGCCGCCGTCCTCGTCGAGGCGCGCGTCGAGGTCGCCGGCTGCGACCGCCCGGACCGCGGCACGCGTCCGCCTGATCGGTCGCAGCACCCCGGAGGCCGCCGCCGCGCCGATCCCCGCCGACACGAGCACCAGCACTCCGCTGGTGCCCGCGAGCACCCGTGCGAGCAGGGTGAGGTCGTCGATGATGCCCTGCTGCGGAAAGAAGAAGTAGAACGCCGGGCCCGTGGGGCGCAGCGCGCCACCGACGATGACCACCTCCTCGTCACTCATGACGGTGCGGATCGCCGCGATCCGTCCGTCGTCCACGGCTGCACGGAGGTCGTCGGGGATCGCCGCCTCGCTCAACGAGATCGAGGTCGTCACGGGATCCCCTCCGGTCAGCACGACGACGTCGGCAAGGCTTCGCGTCTTGACCCCGGCGAGGAACCGGCGGATCTGCGCAGCGTCGGGATCCTCGGCCAGGGTCGCCGCGGCGTCGTCGAGGTGCACCCGTGCCTCGCGCACGGCCTGCTCCATGCCGCGTTCCAGGGTGCGGTATCGCACGGCGGCGTAGGAGATCCCGGCGACCGACACCGCGACGAACGCGGCGACGAGCGCGCACGTGGTCACCATCCGGGCCCGCAGCCCGAGCGGACGACGCGTGCTCACCGCGGAGCCTGGAGCCTGTAGCCGATCCCCCGCACCGTCTGGATCAGCCTCGGGTCGCCCGCGTCGTCCTCGACCTTGGCACGCAGCCTCTGGACGCAGACGTCGACCAGCCTGGAGTCGCCCAGGTAGTCGTACTCCCACACCCGTTCCAGGAGCCGCTCGCGGGTGAACGCCTGGCCCGGCCGGGCGCTGAGCTCGAGCAGCAGGCGCAGCTCGGTCGGCGTGAGGTGGACCTCGTCGCCGTCCTTGTGCACGGTCATCCCGACCGGGTCGACGGTGAGATCGCCGAAGCGTCGGATCCGCTCCCCGGTCATCGCCTCACCACGGCGCAGCACTGCCTTGATCCTGGCCAGCAGCACCCGGGTCTCGAACGGCTTGGTGACGTAGTCGTCCGCCCCAGACTCCAGGCCGAGGACGATGTCGATCGGGTCGCTGCGGGCCGTCAGCATGATGATCGGCACGCGACCCGTGCGGCGGATCTCACGGCAGACCTCCAGGCCGTCACGGCCGGGTAGCATCACGTCGAGCAGGATGAGGTCGGGCTGGCCCGACCGCCAACGCTCGAGCGCCTCGTCCCCGGTCGCCGCGGTGGTGACCCGGTGCCCGAAGCCCTCGAGCGCCAGGCTCACGGCCTCGCTGGTCGAGGGATCGTCTTCGACAAGCAGGATGTCGGCCACGTCGCGCATCATCTCAGACCCCCTGCCCCCGACCGCGGTGCCGGTCGGGGGCCGTTGGGCGGGCTTGCTCAAGCGGGGATCGCGGCTGCCCGGGTCAGCGCCCGATGCATCGCGGTGCGGGTCGCAGAGTTGACGACGCCGGTGACGTCGACGCCCTCGGCCCGCTGGAAGACGCGGGTCGCACGCTCGGTGTTGGGGCCGAACACCCCGTCGGTCGCCAGCGGAACCGGCGTTGTCGGGCTCGAGCTGGCGAAAGCCCCGTGCTGCACGGTGTTCAGCTGCAACTGCCAGTCGGCGACGTCCGGACCGCGGTCGCCGCGGTCCAGTCGGCGCACGGTGCCGCCGTGGGCCACGTCGACGGCGAGGCGGGTCGGGTTGCCCAGCTCGAGCACCCGGAAGCCCGTCCGCGTCGCCAAGCCGGCTGCGAACGTCGAAACGGCCTCGAACTCGCCGCCGTAGCGCAGCGTCCGCAGGGTCGGGTACCGCGGCGTCAGCACGGCGTTGTCGAACGTGCGGGGGAAGTCCCCCGAGTCCATGTCGATGGTCCGCGCGCCAAGGACGATCTGCAGCGCGGTGGTGCCCTCGGCCCGGATCGGCGCGCCGGCGCCGCCCGTTGCCGCAACGCCCGTGGGGTAGACGGTGTAGGAGGGCACCCCGCCGTCGAACTCGAACACGATGCGGTCGAAGCCGTCGTGGCGGCCGACACGCACCTTGCGCAGCGTGGGACCGGCTCCGTCGGTCCGCTGGATCGTCGCGGTGTTGCGGAGTGAGCCGCGGGTCGCCAGGACGACGCTCTCACCCGGCACGTCCCGCTGCAGCCAGGTGTAGAAGGTCTCCTGGCTGCCATTGATCGAGTAGCGGGCCCGGTGGACGGTGGGGAACTGCTGCGCCGTCGCGTCCAGCTGGGACAGCAGACCGGCCGATCCGCATGCGCTGGAGGCGTTGGGGATCACCTGGCGCAGATCGCGGAAATCGACGTAGGCGACGCCGTCGCGGATGGCGACCGAGCGGAGCATGCCGGCGGTGGCGTCCGAGAACATGGTGGCGGTCCGCGGCCGCTCCGCGGCAGTCGGTCCGGCGAGCAGTTCTCTGAGTGCGCCGGTGAGCACGGCCGGGGACGGGACGGTCCGCGGGTACGGGTTGGTGACGTCGCATTCGGAGCTGGACGCGGTGAAGTAGACCTTGACCTGGGCGGTCCGGGTCGCGGCGAAGGCGGTGGTCATCGGCAGGAGCAGCGCTACGGTCAGCAGCGCCAGCCACACCCGCGGCGTCCATCGCCTCGGTGGGAGGGTGACAGCACCGGCTGGTGCGGCAGGAGAGGTGTTCATGGCGAGCCTCCGAGATGGTTGTCCTGGGACCACCGTGCAGCGCGAACTTCGCAGCCTCATCGCAGCGCTGTAACCGTTCGGCAACTACCGCGAGACGTGCATCCACGGCGCCGCCCATCCCAAGGCCTGGCTGTACCGAGCCGCCCGCAACGCCACCATCGACCACTACCGGACCCGCCGGCACACCACGACGCTGCCCGACCTGGCCGAGCCCGATCCGGCTGCGGGGTCGGCTCCCGGCGCGGCCACGCAGGAACTCGCCGCCTGCCTGCGTCCGCTGCTGACCAGCCTGCCGGATCACTACCGAGAGGCCGTCGAGCGGGTCGATCTCGACGGGTACACCCACCAGCAGGCGGCCGACCTGGCCGGGATCTCGCTGCCCGGCATGAAGTCGCGCGTCCAACGGGGACGGCGGCGGCTGGGCGAACTGCTGACCCGGTGCTGCCAGGTGATGACCGACACGACTGGCGCCATCAGCGACTACCGGCCGGTGGGGACCTGCGACTCCCACGCCGGGCCGCACCGGCGGGGAGATTCACCGAGCTGCCGATGATCGGGACACCACGCACCTCGGTGACCGATGGCCCTGAGGTTCCGACGCCGTTCAGGTTCCCGGGCGCAGCCCGGCGTCGACAGCGGGGAGCCGGCGACCCAGCGCGGCGAGCGCGCCGTCCAGGGTGGACTCGACGACCAGATCGGCCAGCGAGTCCGGGCTCAGGAACCCGGCGTCTGCCAGCCGGCCGATCGCGGCCAGCAACGGTGACCAGAACCCGTCCGCGTCCAGAAACCCCACGGGCTTGTCGTGGAGGCCGAGCACCCGCCACGTCCAGACCTCGAAGATCTCCTCCAGCGTGCCGAGCCCGCCGGGTAGGGCCAGGAAGGCGTCGGCGCGCTCGGCCATCAGGGCCTTGCGTTCGTGCATCGACTCGACCACGAGCAATTCGGTGAGATCCTCGCGGCCCCACTCGCGGCGCACCATCTCCCGCGGGATGACCCCGATCACCCGGCCCCCGGCGTCCAATGCCCCCTGGGCGATCTCACCCATCAGCCCACGCCCACCGGCGCCGTAGACGAGGTCGATACCCCGCTCGGCCAGGGACCGGCCCACATCGCGGGCGAGTCCGGCCGCGGCGGGGTCGCTGCCGGCGCTGGAGGCGAGGAAGACGGCGAGGCTCCGGATCGGCACGGGCTCAGGAGTTCTCGTCGACGTAGTCGTCGGGATCCTTGTCCGAGAGGTCGACTGTGCCGGCGCGGCTCAGCTCCCGACGCATCAGGTCGGCCTCCAGGGCGGCGAACTGGACGGCGAGCCGTTCCCGCTCCTCGGCGGGGATGTGGAGGCGGAACATCCTCAGCGGCCCGCCCTCCTCCTCGCCCATGTGCTCGTCGTTCTCCTCGCGTGCCGCGGACACTCCCTCCCACCAGCGCGGCGAACCCACCTCCGCCTCGCGCGCCCGAGCGATTCCCTCACGAATCCCGTTGTGGTCGCCGATCGCGTCCTTGGTGTCCTCCTCGGCACCGGCGAGCTCCTGCAGCAGCCGGGGATAGAACAGCTCCTCCTCGATCTGCGCGTGGACCTCCAGGAGAGCCTCGAGGTGGCGCCAGATCCGCCCCAGCGTGCGGCGGTCGTGGCGGTCGGCCTGGTCGAGCAGAACGAACAGGTTCCGCTGCCGCTCATGGTCGTTCATGATCAGGTCAGTGATGTCCATGGCCTACACACTCGCATCTGGCCCGTCCGAGGGAAACGGACGCGCCCGCCGTCCAGCCGCTCCTGGCCGCGCTTGACGGCAGTCGAGAAGGGCTAGTGAGGACGCGTGGCGCGCCGGATCGTCAGAACCGGGCGCTCCGCCAGGCTTTGGGCAACCACGCAGTATCGCTCCGTCGCGGTGGTGAGGCGGGCGAGGGCCTCGTCGTCCGCATCGGTGTCCAGCTCGGCCACCAGCCGGAGGTTGCGGACGCCGACGGGGATGTCTCGGGAGACCCCCAGGGTGCCCCGGGCGTCGAAGTCGCCCTGGGCGTGGAGCCGGGCGGTGCGGATTTCGATGCCGAGCGCCGTCGCCACACTGCGCAGGGTGACACCGGCGCAGGCCAGCAGGGCCTGCAGGAGCATGTCGCCCGAGCAGGCGTCGTTGCCGTCCCCGCCGGTCGCCGGGTGCAGTCCGGCGCGGACGGGGCCGGCCCAGGACTGCACGGTGCACGTGATGCCGGCCTCGTCGAAGCTCCCGGTCGCCTCCAACGCCGTGATGGCACTGTCCGGCTCGTCGCGGTATCGCATCTTGAGCGGGGCCTGTATCTCGCGCAGCGTGCTGCCGTCCATGCCGACCTCCACAAGTCCTGACCCGAACCCGAGCCCGACGCATGTCTGTCGGTCCCAGTATCCTCGCGCAGGGTCGCGGCCTGCCAACGGACCGCTGTGGCATGCTCGCAGGCATGGCCAGGTACAACGTCAACGACGCGGCGGTGAAGAAGGCCCGCGAGCTGATCGACGCCAGACAGTATGTGCTGGACAGCGACTGGGGCGAGGTCCAGCCGGACGCCGAGGCGCAGAACGCCTACCTGGAGCGGCACTCCTGGCCGGAGTACGCCGCCTGGCATCTGGGGCTCACCGTCGGCGCCAACGAGGAGACGAAGGCCCGGCACGCCTTCGTGTATGGAGACTTCCGGCGGGTGCACCGATCGGGGCTGATCGCCTGCGTCTACCGCGCGGCGGAGTGGCGCCACAAGCAGGTGGAGATCGCCGCCCACGACCTGTTGCAGCACCTCGACCGGACCGCCGGGATCGAGTGAGCACCCACCCGTTCACCCCGATCGATCTGGACACCTGGAACCGCACCGCACTGTTCAGGATGTTCCGTGACATCGATCAGCCGCACTACTCGATCACCACCCGCCTCGACGTCACCCGGCTCGTCCGCGAGTTCGTCCCGCAGGGGACCTCCGCCCACCGCGCATGTCTGTTCGCCTTCGGATGCGCGGCCAATGCGGTGCCGGCGTTCCGCAGTCGGCTGGAGGGAGCCGGGGCGATCCTGTACGACGCAGTCGACCTGTCGTCGACCGTCCCCACGCAGGACGGCGCGTTCTGGTTCAGCACCTTCGACTTCCGACCCACGTGGCCGGCCTTCGACCGGGTGGCTGCGGCCGCACTGCACCCACCGCGGTCGGCCGGCGACCTGGCAGACACCACCCGCCGGGACGTCGTCTACCTCTCGTGCCTGCCCTGGGTCGACGTCCATGGCATGACCCACGCCGTCAGCTCCCCGGACGACGACATCCCGCGGATCTCGTGGGGACGCATCGTCGAGCACGGCGACCGGTTCCAGCTGGGGTGCAGCATCGCCGTCCACCACGCCCTGGTCGACGGCGCTCACGTCGGGGCCTTCGTCCAGCACGCCCAGGAGGTGCTCGACGCCACCGCCTTCGAGCCGTCCCGCGACGCTGGAGACGGGGTGCGCTAGCGCGGGGCCAGGGATGGGTGCCAGTGTCGGGACATGAAGATTGCCCTCGCGAGTGACCACGCCGGATACCCGCTCAAGACAGAGATCAAGGCCCTGCTCGATGCCGACGGGCACGAGACTGTCGACTTCGGCTGCCACGACGAGACGGCCTGCGACCTGCCGGACTTCGCCTACCCCGCGGCGCTCGCCGTCGGTCGCGGCGAGGTGCAGCGCGCGATCATGGTCGACGGCGTCGGGTACGGCAGCGCGATGATCGCCAACCGGATCCACGGGGTCGACGCGGTCGTCTGCCAGGACCCGTTCTGCGCAGGCCTGGCCCGGTCGCACTCGGACAGCAACGTCCTCTGCATCGGCGGGAAGATCATCGGCTCGGCACTCGCCCTCGAGGTCGTGCGGACCTGGATGACGACAGACCACCTGTCGGGAGAGCCGAAGTACGCCCGCCGGGTGGCCAAGGCGCGCGAGATCGCCGAGCGCCATCTCCGTCCGCTCGACCGCCTCTGAGGCCTCGGATATCCGGTCACCCGCGGCCTGTGGATAACCGCGATCAGTGTCGCCCGGTCGGCAAGGCTGTCCGCATGAGCTTCGACGACCTGCCCCAGGACTGGCCCACCCGACCCCTGACCGACTCCCGGCTGATCGCCGACGTCCTCGACCTCGTGGTACCTGAGAGGTCGAGGATCGGCGGTTCGCTCTACATCCTGCTCTGCGACGAGAACGACCGGTTGCTGCAGCCCATCGCGATCGCCACCCCGGATCCCGCCGCGGCCTCCGCAATGCGCGAGGAGGGTCTGGGCGCTCTGCTGTCGGGCGCCGAAGACATCGTCCCCGGAGGATCCTTCATCATCGTCCTCGCCCGCGAGGACGGGCTGTCGGTGACAGAGGACGACGAGCTGTGGGCGTCCGCGGCGCAATCCGCGCGAGGAGCGTGGCGACTGCTCGGGATCCACGTGATCACCCTGGAGGGCAGCCGACCGGTGCCCCTGCCGGCCGCAACAGGACGGCGCCACACCTAGCGGCTTACCCTTCGCGCGTGACCGAGACCAACGACCGGCCGGAGCCGGAGATCGAGGACGCGTTCAGCCGCCTGGTCAACACGGGCCAGGAGCGGATCGCGCGTCCGCTGCATTCCCTGGCCGCCACCGGCACTCTCGGCGGGATCGACATCGGCGTCGGCGTGCTGGCCTACCTGATCGTCAAGGAGCACACCGGGGACGTCCTGCTGGCGGGTCTGGCCTTCTCCGTCGGGTTCGTCGCCCTGCTGCTGGCGCACAGTGAGTTGTTCACCGAGAACTTCCTGGTGCCGACGACCGCGGTCGCGGCCGGGCGAGGCACCTGGGTCGGCCTGATCCGGTTGTGGACGGTCACCCTGGTCGCCAACCTCGTGGGTGGGGTGGTCATCATGTGGGTGATCGTGACCGCGCGCCCCGACCTGCATGAGGTGGTCCGCGAGGTCGGCGAGCACTACGCGGGCCTCGGCGTGAACCTGCGCAGCCTGATGCTGGCGGTGCTGGCGGGTGTCGTGATCACACTGATGACGCGGATGCAGCACTCCACCGATGCCCTCGGCGTCCGACTCGTCCCTGCAGTGCTGTTCGGGGCCGTGCTGGCCGGCGCCGAGCTGTTCCACTGCGTACTCGACTCGCTGTTCATGTTCGGCGCCATGATGGCCGGCAGCGACATCACGATCGGTCAGTGGCTCATCGCCCTGGCCTGGTCGGCGTTGGGCAACGTGCTCGGCGGCTTGGGGCTGGTGACGTTCCTGCGGCTGGTTCGCAGCGTCGAGCCGGTCCGGCGGGCGCGGTCCTCGGCCTGAGGTCCTTTCGTTGCAGTCCGGGGCGCCGCTCTACCGTTCGTCAGGGATGAAGATCGACTCGATGGGTTCACCGAAGACCGCAGCGAAGCTGAAGGCCAGCGGCAGGCTGGGGTCGTACCGGCCGGTCTCGATGGCGTTGATCGTCTGGCGTGACACCTGGCATCGGTCGGCAAGGTCGGCCTGGCTCCATCGCTGAGCGGCCCGTAGCTCGCGCAGCCGGTTCCTCACCGATGGAACCTGGTCCGCAGGTCGGCGACCAGCTGCCACGTGAGGATCCCGCCGATGATGATCAGCTGAAAGGACTGTCGCAGGTCGCCGACGCCCACCGCGGCCAGCAACCCGGCGATCTGCAGCGACACCAGCACCGCCGCGAAGGCGACGGCCATGCTCTCCAGCTGGATCTTGCGCTGGTACTCATCGGCTCGGCGGAAGCTCCGGACCAGGGCCCAGAGCACCGTCAGGATGAAGACCACGGTGATCACGAACCAGATGGTCTGCCGCCCGTCCGTCTGGTCGGCACTGCTGCCAAGCATCAGTGCGGCGCTACCGACGATGAACACCGGCACGCCGTCGATGATCATCGCTCGGCGCGCCGCGCGGTCGGTATGACTGTCCTCAGCGGCTCGTCTCATGTGTCGAAGGTAAAGCGACCTTTCCATACTGTCAAGTATCCTTGTCACTCGGGCGACGCCGCCCGTGTACGGCCTTGACCGCGAGCATGGCCTCGTCGAGCAGGGCCATTCCGTCGGCCACCGCTCCAGCGCGCAGCCGGGCGGTCCCCTCGGTCATCAATGCGAACGAGAGCAGCGTGCTGTCGGAAGCCCGCTGAGCGCCGTCACGGACCTGCCGGGCGAGGTGCAGGGCACGATCAAGGTCACCACCGTGCAGGGCGGTCTCCGCGTCGAGCTGGACGACGTACCAACGGGCCGCCTCGTCGGGCGACTGTTCCAGCAGAGACCGGCCGCGCTGGATCCAGCCCGAGCCCGCCGCAAGGTCACCGCGCAGCATCAACAGGAACCCGAGGCCCATGGCGGCCTGCGCAGCGCGGGTCGTCCGGCCCTCAGCAACAAGCCGATGGTGGGCCACCTCGGCGAGCTCGAGCGCCCGGTCGGACTGGCCGAGCCACCACGTCGAGTCCTGCCAGGCAACGAGGTCGGCGGCGGACAACTCGCCAAACCGGTCGGCACGACAGAACGCCTCGTCGGCCGCCGCGAACCGATATTCGGCGTGCGCCGCGTGTGCCTGCCGGAGGAGCTCGGCCTGGTCGTTCACCCTCCGATCCTCGTTCCGAGCAACACTCACGTCCATCGGTTTCGCACGGTCGAGGTCAGGAAGGTCGCGAAAGCCAAAGGCCGGCGCACGGACGCTTCGATCCTGCTCTGGAAGTGCACGCCTGCCGTTGCCTGGAAGTCGATGCCCTGATTTACTCTGGCGTGGAGGGGAGTAGTCCCCGCTGGTGATCGTCAGCACGGCGTCGGCGTCCGGCGCTCGGTCACCAGGGCCCGATGCGGCCGGCGAGACCTCCAGTCGATGGACTGGAGGCTGTGCTGTGGACGTTCCCCTGTGGCTGTGGTTCGCGGTGATCGGTGCCGTGCTGGGCATGCTGCTGTTAGATCTGATCGCGCATCGCCACGCTCACGTAATCGGTGTTCAGGAGGCCGCCGCCTGGTCGGTGATCTGGGTGATGTGTGGTGTCGGCTTCGGCGCACTCGTCTGGTGGCGATACGGGAGCGAGCTGGGTCAGCAGTACTACGCTGGCTACCTGATCGAGAAGTCGCTGGCGGTCGACAACGTCTTCGTGTGGGCGATCATCTTCAGCTACTTCGCCGTACCACGGGAGTACCAGCACCGGGTGTTGTTCCTCGGGGTTCTCGGCGCGTTGGTGTTCCGCGGCGCGTTCATCGCGGCAGGGTCGGTGCTGATCGCCAGCTTCGGCTGGGTGCTCTACCTCTTCGCCGCGTTCCTGCTCTACACGGGGTGGAAGATGATCAGCCAGCGCAACGAGCACCTCGACCCGGAGCAGTCCCGTGCGCTGCGCCTGTTCCGCCGCTGGGTCCCGATGACCGATGCCTACCACGGGCAGAAGTTCCTGATCCGCCGGAACGGCGTTCTTCTCGCCACTCCGCTGTTGGCGGTATTGGTGCTGGTCGAGGTCACCGACATCGTGTTCGCGGTGGACTCGATCCCGGCCATCTTCGCCGTAACCGATGAAGTCTTCCTGGTGTTCACTGCCAACGCCTTCGCCGTCCTGGGACTGCGAGCGATGTACTTCCTTCTCGCCGACCTCATCCACCGCTTCATCTACCTCAAGCTCGGCCTGGCGCTGGTACTGATCTGGGTCGGCATCAAGATGATGCTCAAGATCGAGGTGTTCTACATCCCCACCACGATCTCGCTCACTGTGGTCACCCTCATCCTGAGCGCCTCGGTGATCGCAAGCATGATCGCCACCCGCGGTCAGGGGCGACGTGAAGTGGCTGCGCCGGAACACCCCCCGTTCCGGGTCGCCACCGACGAAGAGATGGCCGCTGCGACCTCGCCCTGGCGGCGAGCACCGTCCTGATCCGTCGCCTCAGCGGCTCTCGTGGTGCAGCACACTCACCCCACGCCGACCCGGGCAGACGTTGTGGCGCACCGTGTTCCAGACCTGAACACCCACTGCCGGCACCGCCACGACTGGGCCCCGTCACCGGACCGGCCGCAAACCCCACCGCCGCCCCACCCGCGACGCCTGCACCAGTCACATGCGCCGATCACCGAACCGGCCGGAGCCGCACAACCGCGAGCCGGCGACGTACTTCGCGCTGGTAGGACTCGTAGTCGAACACCTTCTCGTTCAGCGTGCGCCACAACGCCTCACGTTCATCGCCCGCCACTTCGGTGCCGGAGACAGCTGTGGTCTTGTCACCGGTGGCGAAGTCCCGTGAGGAGTACGTGCAGGGACGACCATGCCTCCTCGAGTGCGTCGAAACGGTCGCTCTCGGGGTGGCCGGCCACCCAGAGGGCGGCCTCGTTCATAGCCCCTGACAGCAGTGCGCCGGTTGCTGGCACCGAGGCGGTTGCGAGCAGACCCAGGCTCGCAAGCTCGGCGAGGGCGTCGTCGAGATGGTGGCCTGACGCAGCCGCGTCCTGGTCGCGCCAAGCCTGCCAACCGACGACGGCAGGACCGTCCAGCAGCAGGATCCGGCGGACGGCCGAGGACGCGCTGGCCTGAAGGAACATGCGGCAACCGGCCATCACGCCGTCCCAGGGGTCGCCGTGGTCTGCCCGGGCGCGGTCCGCCGCTGCGGCGACCGACTCGCCCACCTCGGCATGCGCCTGGGCGAGCACCGCGGCGAATAGGCCTCTCTTGCTGGCGAAGTGGTGATATACCGCTCCCCTCGTGACACCGGCCGCGGCGGCCACCTGCTCGAGGCGCACGGCGGCGTACCCCTCGGCCGCGAACAGCACCCGGGCGGCGTCCTGGACGGCGGCCGCGGTGGCGTCGCTGTCAGCCTCGTCCCGGCCGTCGCGACGCTGGCTTCCACGGCCGCGCTTCTACCGGAACCACTTCGGCTTCGAGGTGACCTTCGCGGCCGATTGGTACGTCAGTCTGGTCCGCGACCGCTGGGAGCTGGCCGTGCTCGACATCAGCCATCCCACCATCCCGGCCAAGGCCCGACCTGCCGCAGGAGTGCTGATCAACCTTGAGGTCGACGACGTGGACGCCGAGTACGACCGACTGGTCACCCACGGTCCTCTCGAGCCCCTGCTGACGCTGCGCTCGGAGGACTTCGGCCAACGACACTTCATCGTGGCCGGCCCCGACGACGTCCTCATCGACGTCATCACCCCGATCCCGCCCATCGGGGACTTCGCTGCACTATTCACCGCCGCGTCAGACTGACTCCCACGACGTGCGGCCAGCGGCCCCAGCGAGATCCCCTCAGGAGGGTCGTCACGCTCCGCGTAGCGATGGCCAGGGGCGCGCCGGTGACCGATCCGCCTGTGGCCAAGTCCTTTTGCCCGACCGCGGCCCTAGGCCGACCCGAGACAGTCCCAAGCAGGAGCCCCTACGGCTCGCGAGCTCGCGCCTCGGCGCGGGCCAAGAAGTCGGCGGTGGTGTTCTCGTGCGGAAACGGCAGGTCCGGCACCGGTACGCCGAGGGCACGGCAGATCGGCCCCCACCCGTCGGCGGGCTGCCACTCGATCAAGCGCTCGGGCCCGATCTCGGCGCGGACCTGCACCAAGCGCCGCTCGTAGCCCGCCATGACATCGTCAGGATCGTCGGGATCGGAGAAGACGTCGTCGAACATCACCCTGAACAGCGGCACCATCGGGTCGGCGTCGTCGTCCATCGCCAGCATCTCGCGGGTGCGGGCCAGGACGGTTGCGTCCATGCTTCGGTACCAGACCTCGGCGCTTCCGCGGTGCGACAGCAACACAGGCGCATCCGGGTGGGCTGCGGCCAGGTCGCGCCAGCAGGTCGAGAACGGAGTGTCGATCCCCGCGGCGTAACCGGCCAGGAACTCATCCCAGATCGGCGGGTCGCCCTGGATCGCCGCCACCCACGTCGGGGCGTGCTCGGGATGCGCGAAGGCCTCGCTCATGTGATAGATCGGGGCGTCGAGCAAGTGCCGCAGCGCCTCGCGCAGGGAGGACGTGCCGGTGCGGGGCAGGCCGGCCCCGATCAGTCGCAAGGTCACCGAGCCACGATAAGACCCGAAGCCTGTCCCACTGCCGCCGGTGGGCAGGCGCAGATCGAGTCGTGCCACAAGCCGATCCCGTCGCGGGCGGGGCAGGCTCCTGCGGACGCGCTGTCACAGCGTCTTCCTGTGGAGGTCGGGCGTCGTCCGATGCCCGAGTCGTCCACGTCCTGCGGCACGATCGGGCCAGCCTCTTGGAGGTGCGCCATGAGCGCGCTGCTTGTCGGGCACGCCCGATGCTCTACCGATCAACAAGACCTCACCGCTCAACGTGACGCCCTGTCCGTTCTCGGCGTCGAGGCTGATCGGATCTACGTCGATCACGGCCTGACCGGCACCAACCGTGAACGTCCCAGGCTACGCGAGGCACTCGCGGCCTGCCGGGCCGGCGACACGCTGGTGGGGACCACAACTGGACCGCCTGGCCCGGTCTCTGCCCGATGCGCGCGCCATCGCCGATGAACTCACCTCCCGGCAGATCAGCCTGAGTCTGGGCGGGTCGGTCTACGACCCCACCGACGCGGTCGGCCGATTGCTGTTCACCGTGCTGGCCATGGTGGCTGAGTTCGAGTCCGACCTGATCCGGCTCCGAACCCGTGAAGGGATGAAGGTCGCCAAGGCCAAGGGTCGGCTGCGGGGCAAGCAGCCCAAGCTGAATCGTCGCCAGGAAGCGCACCTGGTCTCTCTGGCGCACAGCGGCGAGTACAGCACCCTGGAGGTCGCCGAACTGTTCGGCGTCGGTCGCTCCACCGTCTACCGCGCCATCGAACGTCAACGCGTCGAAGCCAGAGCCGGCCTCGCCGAGACGGCATCCAAGTGCTGAGACCACCTCCCGGCACCGGCTGTCCCGAATCCGACACCCGTGCGGGACGCCGGCGCCTCACGCATGCCCGCATGCGTCTGAGTGCCCTGATGGGGTTCCTCAATCGGGCAACGCGCGACTGCAAAAAGCAGTCAATGCTGCTAAAGTAGCAGCATGGGAGTTGCCATCACAGTCCGCGACGTTCCCGACGAGACCAGGGACGAACTGGCGGCGCGCGCCGCCCGCGCTGGGATGTCCCTCCAGGAATACCTACGCGGGTTGCTCGTCCAGAGCGCCGCCCGTCCCACAGCCAGCGATCTCATCGCTCGTGCTCGTTCTCGCGTCGACGCAACCGGCGTCCGGGTGGACGGCGAATCGATCCTCGCCGCTCGCGACGCCGACCGGCGGTGACTGCACTCGTCGTCTGCGACGCCTCCGCGGTGGTCGCGATCCTGCTGGACTCGGGACCCGATGGACGCTGGGCCACCGACGCCCTCAACGACGCCGACCTCGCCGCCCCCAACCTGCTTCCGTTCGAGGCCGCCAACATCATCCGGCGGTTCGAACTCGCCGGAGTCATCAGCGCTGACCAAGCCGCCCAAGCCCACTCCGACCTGATCGATCTAGCCATCGAGCAGTGGCCCTACGAGCTCCTCGTGCCGCGAGCATGGCAACTTCGCCACAACCTGACGAGCTACGACGCAAGTTACGTCGCCCTCGCCGAACTCCTCGAAGCCACGCTCGTCACCCTTGACCTCCGCATCGGCCGCGCACCTGGCCTTCGCTGCACCGTCGCCACGCCATAGACCGATCCCGCCTACGGCGACCACGTCTCGCCTGGCGTCGGCCTCACGGGTCGCCGTACGCCGTTCCTGAACCGGGAACGCATTTCGCTAGAGTCTCGTTCGCGGGCGCCTGCAGGCCTGCCTGTGGTCAGTCGGTGGTCATTGTGACGCGACCGTTGCTTCCGTCGACGGTGACTATTGCTCCGTCGGGAAGGGTTGTCATCGCCCCTGGGAGTGCCAGGACGGCGGGTAGGTGGTGTTCTCGGGCGACGATGGCGGCGTGCGATAGCAGGCCTCCGGCCTCGGTGATCACGGCCGCGACGACACCGAACAGCACGGTCCAGGCTGGGTCGGTCATCCGGCACACGAGGACGTCGCCAGGTTGGACTCGACCGAAGTCGCCCGGGCCATGGACGAGTCGCACGGGTCCTGTCGCGTGCCCTGGGCTCGCGGCAGTTCCGATGAGATCGGTGCCGGCCGGGTCTGGGCTGGAGGACGGGGTGGGCGCCCCGGGCAGGGCGGCGGTGAGCGGGCGGGCCTGCAGGATCCAGAGCTGACCGTCGGCGAGGGCCCACTCGACGTCTTGTGGGCGACCCAGGAGGTTCTCGATCCGGCGGCCGAGCAGCATGAGATCGAGAACGTCCTTGTCGCTGAGGCACGGCCGGTCCCGGTCGGCCGCCGGTACCGGGCGGGTCTCGACCTGTGGGCCCACTCGGTCGATCCGGTCCGACTTGGCCCCCGCCGCCCGGTGGGCTACGACGCCGTCGTCGCTCACCAGCCGGGTGTCCGGGGTGACCCGGCCGCTGACGACGCTTTCACCCAGACCCCACGACGCCTCGATGCGGGTCGTGGTCCCGGTGAACATCACCCCGGCGACGTCGGCGTCCACCAGTCGCTGCACCAGCACCGCGATCGTGGCAGGGGCGGCGGTGTCCGGGGCGCCTGACTGCCGCCGGTAGGCGACGGCTCGCGCCGAGAAGAGCGAGGTCCAGCACCTGCGCACCGCGTGGGCCACCTGGTCCGGGCCACGGACCGCGAGGACGGTGTCATGCTGCCCCGCCCCCGTGGCCTCCGTGGTGTCCTCGGTGCTCGCGGAGGAACGCACGGCGACGTACCCGTCACCAGACGACACGGTGATGCGGGCCAACGCTACGGGTATCTCGTCGACCAGGGCCGGCGGGAGCACCGCCTGCCCGATCATCACACGCGCGGCCTCAGCACTCTGCCGGGCAGCACCGGCGACGTCGACGCCCGTGAGGCTCTGCTCGTAGGCGCAGGTGGGCACCACGAACCCGGGGGGTACGGGTAGGCCGGCCCGGAGCAGGCGGGCCAGCGGCGCGGTCTTGCCCCCGCCGGTTGCGCGGGTGGCGTCGGGGAGGTCGATCAGCACCGCGCCTCCGGTTCGGGCGCTCGTCGCGACGTCATGGCCGCACACGGGTCGGGAAGCCCGTCCAGCGCAGCTCGGTCGGTAGGTGGCTCATGTCGTTGAACATCACCAGCGTCGGCGGCAGGCCGGGGCGGTACTCGATCACGGTCAGGGCGGTGTTGGCGCTGTTCAGGTCGAGCCACCGAACTGGTGGCGCGCCGAGTGCGTGCCGCACCAGCCACGCGATGGGGTATGAGTGGGTCACGAGGACCTCGTGGGTCTCCTCGCGCGGACCCGGCGGTGCGCCCTCCCCGGGATCGGGGGTGCGGGCGAACCGGGCTGCTAGGGCGTCGGCGAGACGCTGACCCGAGACGGCCTCGCCCTGGTCGTAGCCATCGAAGAACCCCGCCCACGCCGCGGGCATCTCCGCCGGGTCAGGGACGTATGGCACGTGGTCGACGAGCTCCGCGGCCTCGGCCACGGGCACGCCGGGCAGGTGCCGCGCGAGCTCGTGAGCACTGCGGGCGGCACGGGGCAGCGGCGAGTGCCACACCGCGCTCACCGGCACCTGCGTGAGCCGCCGCCCCAACAGGTCGGCCTGCTTACGTCCGGCGTCGGTGAGCTCGCCGAACGCGTCGGCCATGCCGTGGCGGGCAACATAGACGACCCGCGCCTTCGATTTCACTCCCGCCGAATTGATCCGGCGCCGCGCGGGATGCCCAGGGTCGAGAGCAGGTCCTCGTGCAACTCCATCCACACCGCGTGACACGAGGCGACACCGACACCGGCTACCCACTGCACCTGCCCCGTGCGGGCGCGAGCCAGCGCAGCGGTGAACCTCCCGTGATAGCCACCGAATCGTGGCAGCGCTGCGGCGAGGTCACAGGCGAGCCGGCGCAGCTCACTGCCCAGGCCACCCAGCTCGTCGAGCACGCGGGCATCCCACGCCGGATCGGTGTGGTCGTTCGCGGCGAGCCGATCGCCCCCCTGCGGGCGCAGCTGCCAGTCAGTGCACGCGCGCACCACCCGCGCGTTCAACGGCTCGAAGACCTGATGTGCGTGCGCCACCGCCTCCCGTGCCCCAGCAGCGGTTAGCTCGTTGGTGAGCCGTCGGGTGTCCTCGACCCGCCCGCGCTCGGTCAGTGACCATCCGCTGGTGCCGGCGAACTCCTGGCGGGTCACCCAGCCGTGCGCCTCGTGGTCCCCCAGCAGCTCCCGCACCGCATCCGCCTCGATGCCACTACGTTCTGCCAGAACGTCGTCGTCGGCGAAACCGGTGACCCGCAGCGCGTGCAGGACCAACAGGTCCGCCGGTGATGGTTGAGACGCTGTGCTCACTGCGTCGGCCATGAGGTGCCTCCGCCGGTCACGGGGTGTCGGCGCGGGACGTCACCCGCTCGAACCGCTGCTGCGCGGCCTGCGGTGACCGCACCCCCAAGTGCTTGGCGATCTCCGGCCAGGTGAGGCCCTCTGCCCTGGCCACAAACAGCAGGCCCGCCTCCAGGGCGTCCATCTCGGCGCGAGCGGACTCCAGCAGCGTCAGTGCGGCATGCAGGTCCCGCGGAACGTCGAGCCCCTCTCTGCTGTTCGCCCGCCACAACGCGTACCGGATCAGGGTCGCGTCATCGTGCGGGACCGACCCCACCATCCACGGGAAGCGGGGCAGTGCCCCCGCGCCGATCTCGGTGATGTGACGTCGGGCGGCGACCTGACCAGCACCGTGGGCACCGTCTCGGGACGCGGAACGTGACATGCCCCAACGATGGCAACTCAACACTGCGTTGTCAACGGGAAGTTGACAACGATTTGTTGAGGACCATCCTGCGTCGGACACCGCTCCAGTCGACACGGCGTCGCTCGGGACCACGAGATCGTCACCGATAGCGGATCCCGCACCGGGTCGCTCCGCGAGCCCATCGTCAAGCGGTCAGGACCTGCTCGTAGTGCTCTACGACGGGAAAGGGCTCATAGAAGTGGTGCAGCAACTGGCGCCACTGCTGGTAGTCCTGCGAACCGCGAAAGCCCACGGTGTGGTCCTCCAGGCTGTCCCATTCCACGAGCAGCAAGTAGGTGCTCGGGCGCTCCAGGCACCGCGACAATGTCAGGCTCCTGAAGCCGGGCATGCGCGCAATGATCCTCTTGGCTTGCCTGAGGGCGGCCTCGAAGTCATCCTCGTGGCCCGGTCTGACCGGCAGCAGCGCATGCTCGAGAGTCACTTTGCAATGGTCGCAGCCGTCGCCGTAGGCCCAGCGGTCAGGGTGCTGCCCCGCGCCACGTCAACACTCCCGTCTCACAGAGGGATCGGTGACTGGAACGCCCGACGCCGGTTCACCCGAGCGTGTCCCACAATCCGTGCTCGGTGTACAGCTCTTCGACCTCGCTCAGCTCGACGTCGGCGTCCTGCCCTTTGCCCGTTGTGCGACCGGCGACCCACCAGTCCGCGCCAGGGAGTCCGGCGGACAAGTACGCACGGGCACCGGGCTGCCCGGGGAGATATGCGGCACGAGGCTGCGCCTGCACCTCGCCGTGCGGGGGTTCCCAGCGCCTGATCGCGTCCTCCTCATCGGCGAGAACGAGGGCGTCGTCCCACCGCCGAAGCAGGGTCTTCCCCGCTCTGCCCCTCCTGGTCGGGCCAGCGGACGTCGAGCGGGCGCCGCGCTGGCCCGGCGGGACGGCCTCAGGTCCGGGTCGCCAGCAACACCCGGTGGAACGGCGTCTGAGCGACGGTGTGGCAGTCGGCGAAACCGGCGCCGACGACGATCTCGCGCACCTTCGCAGGACCGGCTTGGGTGCCGATCGCGGCGCCGACGTCCTGGGAGAGCGAGGCCGGCGTGCACAGCAGCGTCGAGAAACCGTAGTACGCCCGGCCTACCGGGTTGAGGTTGTCCTCGACCCGGTCCCCGGCCATCGGTTCCACGATCATCCAACTGCCCTCCGGAGCGAGCAGGTCGAGGACATGTCGGGCCGCCCCCGCCGGATCCCCCATGTCGTGCAACGCGTCGAAGGTGGTCGCCAGGTCGAACCTGCCGTGGCCGGCATCGCCCGCGGTAGAAGCTCACCTGGGCGCTGACCCCGGCCTCGACCGCTCGTGCGCGAGCGATGTCGATGGAATCGGCGTGGTAGTCCGATCCGACGAACCGTGACGCCGGATAGGCCTCGGCCATCAGGATCGTCGACGCCCCGTGGCCGCACCCGATGTCGGCCACCCGGATCCCATCGCCGAGTCGCTCATGCAGTCCGGCTGCAGGCAGCCAGGAATCGACGAGGTAGGCCCGGTAGGACGGCGCGAAGAACCGCTCGCACCCGTGATGGACGTCGGAGCCGCGGTCGTGCCATCCGACGCCGTTGCCGTTGCGGGCGGCCTCGACAATGCGGTTGGTGTCAGCCACGGTGCCCAGCGCAATCTGGAAGAGTCCCGGCAGGAACGCCGGGCTGGTCTCGTCGGTCAGCGCGACGGCGTGCTCGGCGGGCAACGTGTAGCGAGCCGAGGCAGGGTCGTAGTCGACGAAGCTCCCTCTGACGCTGACGCCGCTTTTCGGTGATCCCTATCGGCTGCTCGTGCCAAGGAGCCACCGCTGGGCTCGCGAGGAGCGGCACCCGGCGATCGCCGACCTGGCCGACGAGACGTGGATCGGCGGCGGGCCTGCGAGCACCTGGTTCCAGATCGTGCGCCGTGCCTGCGGGGAGGCCGGCTTCGAGCCCCGGGTCGGCCTCACGTCCGACGACTATCTGGCCGTGCAGGCCTTCGTCGCCGCCGGCCTCGGCGTCGCGATGGTGCCCGGTCTGGTCGCTTCACGCCGGATCGCCGGCGTCCAGGTTCGCTCCCTGCGCGGCCCGACCCCGCAACGCACCATCGTGGCCGCCTGTCCCGCCGGGCCCTTCCGTCCCGCGGCGGCGGTCACGATGGTCGCGCTGCTGGAGCAGGTGACGGGGACGCGGCGCTGACCTCCGGTCAGAGCGACATGCGCGGCAGGACGTCATGGGCCAGCAGGGTCAGCTGGCCTGGCTCGTCGCCCAGCGGCCAGAAGTGCACCCGCCGGCAGCCGTGGGCGGCATACTCGCGCAGCAGCGCGGCGCACTCCTCCGCCGACCCGACGCACACCCGGCCCCGCAGCGAGTCGGGGCTGCGCCCGAGCGCGACCGCCAAGACGTCCAGCATCCGCTCGGCGTCGCGGGGGTCGTCTGTGATCCAGGTCCACATCGTCACCAGCGCGTGCCCGAAGTCCTCGATGCCGCGGCCCAGGCGGGCGAGCTCGTCGCCGAGCAGGCGCCGCGCGGCTCCGAACTCCGCCGGAGTGGAGTGATACGCCGACGCCAGCCACCCGTCGCCATACCGCGCCACCCGCCGCATCCCCGCCGGCGAACCCCAACTCGCCAGCCACAGCTCGACCGCGGGTGCCCCGTCGTCGAACTGGGCTCTGAGGACCCGGCTCGCCTCGTCGAAGCGCGGCCAGCGCTCCTGCCAGGCGATCCCCATCAGGTCGTAGTCGTCACGCGAGGACCCCGGGCCGATGCCGGCGATCACGCGGCCCTGGCTGAGCGTGGCGAGGGTGCGCATCGCTGCGGCGTATGGCACGGGACCGCGCAGGGTCGGTAGGCCGACCGAGGTGACGAGGTCCAGCCGCCCGGCGCGCTCGGCAACGGCCGCCAGGAGGGTGAGACCGTCCATCCAGGGGCGGGAGAACGTGAAGTGGTCGTTCGCCGAGATGGCAGCGAATCCCAGATCGCGCGCCGCGTCGACGACGGCGGCCATTCGCTCGATGCTCGGAGGCGTGGTGCCGAAGTCCAGCTGGGGTAGATGTACGCCGACCTCCACCACCTCAGGGTCGCACGACTCCACGGCCGGACATCATGCTGTCCTGTCAGAGGTCGGCCGGGTCACCCTTCGCCGCCTTGACCCGTCGACCCGAGCGGCTCGCGGGTGCAGCATGGGCCCTGAGCCACCGCGCCTACCGAAAGGACCCGTCGTGTCGACCAACCTGACGAATTGGGCGGGCAACCTGACGTACGGCGCCGAGGCGGTGTGTTCACCCGGGGAGTGTCGATGAGCTGCAGACGCTCGTCGCCCGATGGCCCAGCGTCCGGGCTCTTGGTACCCGGCATTCCTTCAACGAGATCGCGGATTGCTCGGGGGTGCTGATATCGCTGGCCGGATTTGAACCGGACGTGAGGATCGACCGCACCACGATGACGGCCAGCGTCACCGCGGGGACCCGTTTCGGGGTTCTGATCAGCGAGCTGCAAGCGCAGGGGTTCGCCCTGCACAACACGGGCTCGCTGCCGCACATCTCGGTGGCGGGCGCCACCGCGACGGGAACCCATGGCTCCGGCGACGGCAACGGGATCCTGGCCACCGCGATCGCGGCGGTGGAGTTCGTGTCGGCGGACGGCTCGCTGATCACGATCGACCGGACGAGTGAGCACCTGCCTGCTCTGGCGGTGGGCCTCGGGGCGTTCGGGGTGATCACCCGGGTCACCGTCGATATTCAGCCGAGTTTCCTGGTGCGCCAGGACGTCTACCGTGACGCGTCGTGGGAGACGGTCCTGGCCCGGCTGGACGAGGTCATGGCCAGCGCCTACAGCGTCAGCCTCCTCGCGGACTTCGCGAGCCCGACCGTCATGCAGTTGTGGCTCAAGACCCGCCTCGGCGAGGGGGACCATCCCGAGGTGGCTGCGACGCTGTTCGGCGGGACCTGGTACGACGACTCCGATGAACCCGCGCACGGCAACCTGAACCAGCGTGCCAGTGTGCCCGGCCCGTGGTCGGAACGGCTACCGCACTTTCGCCTCGACCGGGAACCCTCCAACGCCGGCGATGAGCTGCAGAGCGAGTACTACGTCAGGCGGGAGCACGGTGCGCAGGCGTTGGACGTGCTGCGCACGCTGGGCGCCTCGATCTCACCGCACCTGCTCATCGCCGAGATCCGCACGGTCGCCGCGGACGGGTTGTGGCTCAGCCCCGCATACCAGCGGGACGTGCTGTGCATCGGCTTCACGTGGGCCAAGCACCCGGAGCAGGTCGCCGCCCTGCTTCCCGTGATCGAGCAGGCGCTCGCGCCCTACGCGCCGCGCCCGCACTGGGGCAAGCTCTTTCACTACGGCTGCGACGACATCAAGCAACAGTTCCCCCGCCTCACCGACTTCAAGGCCGCGTGCAGGCGCTATGACCCGGACGGCAAGTTCTGGAACCCCTTTCTCGAGAGAACGCTTGGGACGGCGTGAGGAGCGGCTCGCAGTCGAACACTGACCGAGGACCTTACAGACTCCCTTTGCCGCCGAGGCTCGTCGCGCGGGCGCCTACTCGGCCGGCGGGGGAGGATGGGCAGGTGCGTCACCCATTGACGGTCGCTGCGACGCAGCCGGTGTGCGTCCCCTACGACGTCGCGGCCAACGCGTCCACCCACGCCGACGTGGTGCGCGCCGCCCGGGCGCGGGTGGTCGTGTTTCCCGAGATGTCGCTGACCGGCTACCACTTGGACGCCGTCGCCGTCGCCCTCGACGACGTCGCGTTGGCGCCGCTGATCGAGGCCTGCGGATCCACGGGCGCCCTGGCCCTGGCGGGGGCCCCGATCCGGGACGAGGCCGGGCAGGAGTTCATCGCGACCCTGCGCGTCGACGGTGCCGGAGTTCGGGTCGCCTACCGCAAGACCTGGGTGGCGGACCGTGAGGCTGCCCGCTTCGTTCCCGGGGAAGGGCCGACGGTGCTCGAGGTCGACGGGTGGCGGTTGGGGATGGGGATCTGCCGGGACACCGGCGCCGCTCAACACACGGTTGGCACAGCCGCACTCGGTGTCGACGCGTACGTGGCTGGGTTGGCGCACCGCCCGGAGGAGTTGCCGGAGCAGGAAGCCCGGGCGGTGGTGATCGCCCGCACGTGCCGGGCCTACGTGGTCTTCGCCAGCTTCGCCGGCCCCACCGGTGACGTCTTCACCGAGACCGCCGGGTCCTCTGCCATCTGGTCACCCGGCGGTCTGATTGTGGCCCGCGCCGGCCCAGACGTCGGCCACACCGCCGTAGCAGCCCTCACCTGACCAGGTCGCGACTGCGCCAACCCCGCCGGCGAACCCGCGGCGAACCCGGCCGGGACTGGTTCCGCGACTCTAGGCTTGCTCGATGGCGAGGTCGTACGTGGTCACGGGGGCGGCTCGCGGAGTCGGTCGAGCGATCGCCGAGCGTCTGACACGCGAGGGCCATGTGATCGCCCTGGACCGGGACGCCGACGCGCTCGCCTGGACGGAGCACCGGGCCGACGTCGACGGCGTCGCCGGCAACGGGATGGACGACGCCACGCTCACCGATGCTGTCGATCGCGCCGCGAGGGCGGGCACGCTGTCCGGGTGGGTCAACAACGCGGCCGTGTTCCGCGATGCCGCTGTCCACGACACGCCGGTCGCTGATGTTCTCGAGCTCATCACCGCCAACCTCGGGCCGGCGGTCGCCGGCAGTGCGGCGGCCATTAGGCGGTTCTTGGCGGACGGTACTGCCGGAGCCGTCGTCAATGTCTCCTCCCACCAGGCGCAGCGCGCTGTTCCCGGCGCTCTGCCGTACGCCACCGCCAAGGCTGCCGTCGAGGGGCTCACCCGCGCGCTGGCAGTCGACTACGCTCCGCGCGGCATCCGGGTCAACGCGGTCGCCCTCGGGTCGATCGTGACCGAGCGGTACGACGACCGCCTGGACACCGAACTGGGGCGGCTGCACCCGCTGGGCCGCGTCGGGCGCGGCGAGGACGTCTCCTCCGTCGTCGCCTTCCTTCTCTCGCCCGAGGCGTGCTTCGTCACCGGCGCGGTCGTGCCGGTCGACGGCGGCCGCGCGGTCCTCGGGCAGGACCCCGAGGCTCGCGACGTCACCGCCGACTGGCAGGAGCGCCCGGCCCTGCCCTGGAGCCGGCATCGGTCATCGCAATAAGTGCTGGACGAATCGGTCATCGGCTGCTGAGCGCAAGGCGCCCAGCCAAACCGACGTACGTACCCGCGAAGACTCTGCGCATCCAGGTCACGACTGTGGGGCGGGTGATGACGTGACGTCGCATGCCGGCGGCGAAGGCTCCGTACACGGCGAAGACCACGAGCGTGGCCAGCATGAACACCGCGCTCAGCCCCAGCATCCGCGCCACGGCGTCCGTGCTGCCGGGTTGGACGAACTGTGGCAGGAACGCGAAGAAGAAGATGGTCAGCTTCGGATTGAGCACGTTGATCAACACCGCGGTACGGACAACCCGCCAGGTCGCCTGCGGAGACGCCTCGTCTCTCAGAGGGAGCGGCGTCCTGTCCCTCCAGGTCTGCCAGGCGAGGTAGAGCAGGTAGGCGACACCGGCGTACTTGAGGACGTGGAACGCCTCCGCGCTGGCGTGCAGCACCGCCGCGAGCCCGGTGACAGCCGCCACCACGTGCGGGACGATCCCCAACGTGCACCCGGCTGCCGCGACGAAGCCGGCACGCGAACCTCGGGCGAGCCCTGCAGCGATCGTGAACAGAGCACCGGTGCCCGGCGTCGCAACGACCACCAACGTCGTGACCAGGAACGCCAGACTCATCGCAACTCCCCGATCGACGTCGCCCGCATGATCAGTCGTCCATCCAGCCGCAGTTCCGTTCCTCCGTCGGTGACACGACAGTGATTGGGCCGTACGAGCAGGCTACCGTTCGGGGGCACCGCACCACCTCGGTCAGTGTGCGCTGGGCGCCGCTCGGATCGAACAGCCGGCAACCGACGAAGGAGCGGTCCCGATGATTGGCGCGCTGCCCGACTTCCGCCTGGAGACGTGGTTCTCGAAGTGGGAGTTCGCTGCGGCCCACTCATTCACCGCCTCAGACGCGCAGACGATGAGCGTCGGTGAGCTCCTCGCGCTTGCGGGTGGCTCCATCGATGACCTTGCGGGAATCGACCTGGGCTATCGGCCGACCTATGGGACGGCCCAGCTCCGGGAAATGGTGGCTTCGCAGTACGCGACGCTCGCGCCTGCGGACGTCCTGGCCTTCGCCGGTGCTCAGGAGGCATTGTTCTGGCTCCTCGCTGAACTCCTTCGCGGCGGCGGCCACGTCGTCGTCACCGTCCCGAACTACCAGTCGATCGAGGCCGTGCCGATGGCGAGCTCGGCCAGCGTCTCGGGTCTGCCACTGTGGGAGGGGTCCGGGTCGAATCTGGTGTGGACTCTGGACCTCGATCGCCTGGTCGACCTCCTACGACCCGACACCCGTGCCGTCGTGGTCAACTTCCCGAACAACCCCACCGGGTTCGTTCCGGACCGTGCGACGTTCGATGCCCTCGCGCGGCTATGCCACGAACGCGGGATCGTCCTGGTCAACGACGAGGTCTACCGGGGGATCGAGGTGGACCCCGCCAACACCCTGCCCCACGCGACCGACCTCACCCCGTCCGCCGTGAGCGTCAACGTGATGTCGAAGTCCTATGGGCTGCCGGGCCTGAGAATCGGCTGGGTCGCCAGCAAGAACCGAGGCCTCCTCGACCGGCTCGAGCGGCGCAAGCACTACACGAGCATCTGCAATCCCGGCCTCACCGAGCACCTCGCCACGCTCGCCTTGGGAGTCGGCCAGGTTCTCCACGATCGCAACCGCAGCATCGTCGCGGGCAATGTCGACCTCGTCCGCGACTTCTTCGCCGACTACCCCGACCTGTTCGAGTTCGAGGCCCCGATCGGAGGGTGTGTCTCATTCCCGCGGTACCTCGGGGCCGAGGGACCCGACGACTTCGCTCGGCGAGCGGTGGAGGAGGCCGGCGTACTGACCCTGCCGGCGTCCATCTACGCCAGCAGCCTCGCCACCGTCCCCGACGATCGAATTCGCGTGGGGTTCGGACGCACCGGCCTGCCGGCCACTCTCGCCGCCCTGCGGTCCTACCTCGACTCGCGCTCGGCATTGCCGCCGAGAGGTCGACCCCCTGCTTGACCAGGCGCCGCCCCCCGCTCGCTTGGAACTCGTGGAGGCGTCGGCTCTGTGCGCATGCTTCGCGCTAACATCACCGGATGACGATGAAGGGGATGGTCCACGATGCCGAGGTCATCGACGAGCGCGCAGCGTTGTCGGCGGCCGCGTGCCTGTTCCGTGGGCTGGGTGATCCGGCCCGGCTGACGATCCTGCGGCACCTGGCGCTGGGCGAGCACCGGGTCGTGGACCTGACCGCGCACCTTGGACTGGCCCAGTCAACGGTCTCGAAGCACTTGGCCTGCCTACGCGACTGCGGTCTGGTCAGCTCCCGCCCGGTGGGGCGCGCGTCGGTGTTCGCGCTGACCCACCCCGAACTCGTGATCGACGTGCTCGGCGCCGCGGAGGGGCTATTGGCGGCCACCGGAGACGCCGTCACCTTGTGCCCGGTCTATGGCGAGGGGGCCAACCAGTGAGCACCACCGCGACGCCCACCACGGGATGGACCGCCGACCCCGAACTGCGCCAGCGGCTCGGGCGGCGTGCCCAGCTTCTCGCGGGCGCCTCGGTGGCCTACAACGTGCTCGAGGCGATCGTGGCCATCACCGCCGGCCTTGCCGCCGGCTCGGTCGCCCTGGTCGGTTTCGGTCTTGACTCCACGGTGGAGGTCTCGAGCGGGCTGATCATCCTGTGGCAGTTCCGACACCCGCTACCCGAATCCCGTGAACGCCAAGCCTTGAGGCTGCTCGCGGTCTCCTTCTTCGCGCTCGCGATCTACGTCGGGTTCGAGTCCATCCGGGCGCTGCTCACCGGCAGCGACCCCGAGGCCTCTCCGGTCGGGATCGGGTTGGCGATCGCCTCGCTCCTGGTGATGCCGTTCCTGTCCTGGGCACAGCGGCGCACCGGCAAGGCACTGAAGTCGAACGCGGTCGTCGCCGACGGCACCCAGACCCTGCTGTGTACCTACCTGTCGGCCGTCCTCCTCGCCGGGCTGGTCGCCAACGCCACCCTCGGCTGGTCCTGGGCCGACCCCATCGCCGGGCTGGTGATCGCCGCAGTCGCAGTCCGAGAGGGCACCAAGGCCTGGAAGGGCGAGGGCTGCTGCACCCCCCTCGCCGACAGTCACGGTTCCGAGGGGATGGGCGACTCGTGTGGCTGCGCGAGCGGCGGCGTCGGATGCGCCGCGAGTGCAGCTGCGTCGAGGCATGGAGACTGACCTCTGGGACCTCGAGTCCCGGTCGCTGTCGCGGTGCAGCGCACACCTACCAGCGATCCGCGCCCGGTCACAATGTGACCCGGGAAGTCACGCCTCCAGGGTGTCAGCACCAACTCATCCAGGAGGACATGATGCCCAGTGCTAGCAAGATGACGACCCCGGTGGCCGTCGACCTTCCTCAGATCGAGGGCCGGTATGCAGAGCTCGGCGGCTACACCGTCGGCTTTGAGACCTTCCCGGAGGAGGCCGACCCGGCGCCGTTCTTCACCGGCCTCCCGGACGACCGTTGCCAGTGCCCGCATTGGGGCGTCGTGCAGTCCGGACAGGTCACGTTCCGGTGGGCCGACCACGAGGAGACCTACGGCGCCGGCGATGCCTACTACGCAGCGCCTGGCCACCTGCCGCTGGTCGCCGCCGGCACCAGCGTTGTCGAGTTCAGTCCGACCGACGCTCTCGGCAAGACGATGGCGGTTGTCGAGCGCAACCTTGCCGCAGCGGGAGCAGGTGCGTGATGAGGACCTCGACGATGCCCCTGTCGGCAATCGTCCAAACCAGCGTCGACAAGTTCGTCGAGTTCCTCGAGAGCGGGGGCATCGCGCCCGAGGGCCTGTTCGCGTCGACGGTCTTCGGTGACCTGACCTTCCCGCATTGGCGCACTCAGACCGATGGCGCGGACGAGCTCATTGCTGGCCGGCGGCGGCTGCACCCTCAGCCCGGGCGCGTCCGGCTGGAGCGGGTCACGCCCACCGAAACCGGCTACCTGATCAAGCTCGAGGAGCGTTGGGAGGACGGCGGCCAGCAGTGGTACTGCCGGGAGGGTTTCATCCTCGACCTCGACGAGAACGGTGCGGTCTTCGACTTCACGCTCTACTGCACTGGCGACTGGGATGAGGCCCGTCAGCGCAAGCACGCGCAGGCGGTGATCTTGATGCGCCCCTAGGGCGATCATGGAGCCTGTGGGTCCACCGCGTGGGGACCTCCAGCGGTGTCGGTCAGGTCGCCCTTGGCCCGGACCGCGATGTCGTCCCCGCCGAAGTTGGCCGCCGCCTCGTGCGAGGTGGCCGCGCATCCGGCGAAACGCATCAGTGTCGAGTAGAAGACCTCCGACCGTCGCGGGGCCGAGAGACCGGAACGCCGAGCCAGCTCGGTGGCGACGAGGCAAGACCGCATCGCTTCCCCGACCGGATGACCGCGGGTCAGGTCGTTGGTGACCGACAGCGCTGCCACAACACCGGCTACGCGCACCCGGCTCGGCACGCCCGGATCGTAGCGCCCAGCTGAGCCCGTGGAATAGGTCTCGATGGCCGTCGGCTCGAACTCGAGGCACCGCCGACTCTCCTCGATCGGCCGTGTGATCAGGGCAGCATCCGGCGCAGGCACCAGCCGAGGGTGAGTGTTCCGGTCGTGAGCGCGATAGTGCGCACGAGGTTGGCCGCCAGGAGGTTGTCCAGCGTCTCGATCGCGAAGCCTTGGGCGTCCAGACGGTCGTGCATCGGGATGGCCCACAGCAGGGTGCTGGCCAGACAGGTGAGCCCTGTCGCGCCGACCAGGAGGGCGGCCGGTCGCGGCACCTCTCGGGGCCGGGTCCACGGGAAGACGGTGGCAGCGAGAAATCCGACGAACCCCGGCACTATCACCGGCCACACGATCGCCTTGTTGTAGAACTGGTGGTAGGCCGCGAAGTCGCCCGCGCCGACCTGCCCGAACAGCGGGTAGCCGACCCCATGGGCGAACCAGCCCAACGCGGTCGAGTAGGCGGTCAGAGTGGCGACGCCGACGAGGTTCCAGCGTCGGATCCCGTCGCTTCGCGGAGGACGTGCGAGGTGAGCCGCGGCGTCGTCATCGGTGCTGTCGAGGCGTTGAGTGTCCATGGGTGTCTCCCGAAAGGTGAGTGCGACTCAATCCAATATGCCTACACATAATCAATATGTAAACAGATACTGGTTGCTAGGCTGCGGCTGTGCCGAACGACGAGCCGCCGGGCCGGCGTCGCTACGACAACTCCACGCGCCAGGCACAGGCTCGCCTGACCCGGGCGCGGGTCATCGACGTCGCCCGCACCCTGTTCGTCCGGAACGGATACGCGGCCACCTCGCTGAGCCAGCTGGCCCGTGCCGCGCAGGTGTCGTTGCCGACCATCCAGAAGACCTTCGGGACCAAGGCGGCCTTGATGAAGGCGGTCTACGACGTCACCCTGGCCGGCGACGACGAACCGGTCCCGATGGCCGCGCGACCCGAGTTCGTCCGGCTTGAGGCCGAGACCGACCCACAGGAAACACTGCGGCTGTACTGCGAGATCGGACGTGACCTCTGGAGCCGTCTGGGCGCGTTGTACCCCGCGATCCTGGCCGGAGCGATGGGCGGCGAGCCCGACCTCGTCGAACTCCGCGCCACCATCGCCTCGGAGAGCCGGGTCGGTGCAACGGATCTCGTCACACAGTTGAACAATCAGGGTGGGCTGCGCCAGGGACTGGCCCCGGCGGACGCGGTCGACATCATGTGGTGGCTTCTCCAACCCGAGCAGTACGTGGTCTTGGTCGACCACGCAGGGTGGACACTCGACCGCTACGTCGCTTGGTTCCGCGACACCGCCTCCTGGCTCCTACTCGGCAACCGGCCTGCAGCCGGCCCAGGAACCTGAACCGATGAATGACCACTGGACCATCCACACGCGGAGCCCGCTCAGTTCAGGATCGCGCTGCGGACAGGGCCGGGACTGCATGTGACAGGACGAGAGGCCGATACCCGCGGCGTCGCGGCTCGCCGTGGGCCTTCTTCTTTTTCTCGTCGACGGATCGGTGGGCGCCGGTGTAGTGCCTCGATCAGCACCCACCACCTCACGGAGACTGTCCTGGCCCGGATGTCGGCCGGCATGCACGACGTCCTCACTCGCAGAAATTTCGGTTCTCGATGTCGAACTGCCTGGTGGCCGTTCGACGTCTGTGCGAGAAAGCAACCCACCGGCAACCAACAGGAGTGATCAACATGCCACGTTTCATGGGATTCGTCAGGATGGAAGAAGGCATTGGCACGCCGCCGCAGTCACTGTTCGAGGCGATGGACGTCCACATCGGCGAACGCGCTGCGAGCGGTGTGTTCATCGATGGCGGCGGGCTCTACGGTACCGAGGACGCCGTGAACTTCGTCGTGCGCAAGGGCGAGGTCAGCCGGGTCGACGGACCCTACGCCGAGGCCAAGGAGGTCGTCGGCGGCTGGTCGATCCTGGAGTACGCCACCATCGAGGAGGCCGTCGCCGACATGCAGGTGTTCGCCGAGCTGCACGCGAAGCACTGGCCCGAGGTCACCGTGATCTCGACCCTGCGCCAAGTCTCCACGGGTCCCGACGCGCCCGGCGACTGAACGAAAATCACTACGCTGGCAGCGTGCGGGCAGGGACCAGAGTCGACGACCCGACCGAAGCCGTGCACTCCGCGTGGCGGGCCGACGCGGCCCGCCTCGTGGGGGCTCTGACCCGGATGACGCGTGACGTGGAGCTTGCCGCCGACCTGGCGCAGGACGCGCTCGTGGCCGCCCTCGAGCAGTGGCCCACCACCGGCGTACCGGACAACCCGACCGCGTGGTTGATGACTACCGCGAAGCGGCGCGGCATCGACCACTTCCGGCGCGCCGACACTCTTCGCCGCAAGGTCGCGGACATCGCGGACGCTCGCAGAGGAAAGGAGGCCGAGATGTGCGACCTCGACGGCCAGGTCGACCACATCGAGGACGACGTCCTCCGCCTCATCTTCTTGTCCTGCCACCCTGCCCTGACTGCGCAGTCCCGGGCCGCGCTGACGCTGAGACTGGTCGGCGGACTCACGACCGAGGAGATCGCGCGCGGGTTCCTGACCACCGAATCCGCCATGGGCCAGCGGATCTCGCGTGCCAAGAAGTCCCTGTCCGAGGCCCACGCCGAGTTCGAGTTGCCCACGGGGGCGGAACGGGCCAGGCGTCTCGACGACGTGATGGCCGTCATCTACCTGATCTTCAACGAGGGCTACACCGCGACCGCGGGCGAGGACTGGATGCGTCCCGACTTGGCGGGCGAGGCGACCCGGCTCGCGCGACTGCTCGCCGCGCTCGCCCCCGAAGAGCCCGAGGTGCTCGGATTGCAGGCGCTGCTGGAGATCCAGGGCTCGCGGGCGGCGGCCAGGCTCGACGACGACGGCTCCCCCGTACTGCTGGAGGCCCAGGACCGGACCCTGTGGAACCGGCTCATGATCCGGCGCGGACTGGGCGCCCTGCGGCAGGCCGAGGAGCTCGCCGCCCGCGGCACGCCGGTCGGGACGTACTTCCTGCAGGCCTCGATCGCCGCACAGCACGCTCGCGCCGTACGGCCCGAGGACACCGACTGGCGTCGCATCGCAGCCTTGTACGACGTCCTGGCCGAGGCCGCGCCCGGACCGGTGGTCGAGGTGAACCGGGCCGTAGCCCACGGCCGGGCACACGGCCCCGACGCGGGCCTCGCGGTGTTGGACGCGCTCGATGCAGGCGCGCTCGGCGACTCGGCGCTCGTGCCGAGCGTGCGCGGGGACCTCCTCGAACGGGCCGGCCTGCACGCCCAAGCGGGCGAGGCCTTCACCGAGGCGGCCGTCGCCACCAGGAACCAGGGGGAGCGAGCCGTGCTGCGACGCCGGGCGTTACAGAACCAGAGCATGTCGGAGTCGACGTGATCCGCCTGGGACGTGGCCCGGCCTCAGCGACATCTGCTCGACGTCGACAGACCAAGCCCACCAGGGACTCGGCCCAGCCACCCGGGTCCTGACGCAGGAAGCGCTCCAGCCATCACGCTCGTCGCCGCCGACGAGACGACGCCGCGACCGTCCCCGCGAGCCGATCGTCCGCTTGGACGTTGCGAGGGTCGCGCCCGGGCAGGTCCCAACGGGGAGCCGTCGGTCAGCGGCTCCGCGCTCGGTCATAGGTTCGCGGGTCGGGCCCAGTGCGGCTCCAACGCGTTCCAGTTCGGGAGGTCGGCGGCCAGGACGGGATCACCGCTGAGGACGATCCCCCGGGTCCGCAAAGCGCGCGACCAGGCCAGCCGACCGCGGTGCCAGTCCAGAAAGCAGCGGGTCTGCGCCTCGACGTACACCGCTGGCTCCCCTCCGGGATCGGTGTAGCAGACCTCTGCGTCACGGTTCTCGACCAGCACCAGTAACAACGGCTCCCGGGTGGTTGATCCACGAATCTGAAGGCGACGACCACGCGCCCAGCGGGCAGCGCTTCGCGTTTCAGCTGCGCCGTGCACCAAGCCCAGAGCGCGAAACCCGGGTCCGTGTGCTCCGTCCCGATCTCGGCCCAGCGTTCGCCCCACGCCGCCATCGTCTCCAACACGGTGGCCAGGTCCCGCCCGGCGGGGGTGAGGAGGTATCGGCTCCCGGCACCGGTCGGCTTCGGCTCGCGGCTCACGACGCCCGCATGCTCCAGTTCCTTGAGACGGGTCACGAGCATGGACCGAGACATGGACGGGACACCCCCGGAGATGGCCGAGAAGGTGTCGGCTCCGGACATCAGGTTGCGGATCACCAGCGGGGTCCAGCGTTCGGCCAGCATCTCCGAGGCCCGCGCGATCGGACAGTACTGACCGTAGCTCCGCACCATTCCATGCTGCCCCGACTACGGACCGAGGCGAAGTGCCAAATCAGGCCTTGAGGTCTGCGAGCCGCGATGCCGACGATGGATCCATGACGGATGCGACGACTGGGCAACTGGATACCGGAGCCGCAGAGCTCTAGGAGAGGTTCTTCGTGCCGGCGCTGTTCGGCCAGTGGCCGGCGAGGCTGCTGGCCCTCGCAGAGGTTGAGGGCGGCGACAAGGTCCTCGACGTCGGGTGCGGCACCAGCATCCTCGCCCGCACCGCCCGCGGGGTGGTGGGCGCGTCCGGCTCGGTCACCGGGGTCGATCCCAACGACGCGATGCTCTCCGTTGCGGAGCGGGCCGATCGTGGGGTCGTCTGGGAAAAGGGCATAGCCGAAGACCTCCCGATCACCACCGCCACGATCGACCGAACCCTGTGCCAGTTCGCGCTGATGTTCTTCACCGACCCGCACCAGGCCTTCAACGAGATGGCCCGGGTCACCCGCCCCGGAGGCAGTGTCGTGGTTGCGACCTGGGCAGCGGTTTCGAAGAGTCCCGGATACGCGGCCATGGTTGATTTGCTCCGCAAGGTAGCCGGCGACGGACCCGCTGACGCGCTCTCGGCGCCCTTCTCGGTCGGCACCGAGAAGGTCTCTGCACGACCTGATGGCGCCCGCCTTCCCCGATGTCCAGGTCCGACGGTGGGACGGCACCGCGCGGTTCCGTCGGTCCTACACTGGCTAGAGACCGACATCAAGGCCTGGACGCTCCGCCCGCTCATCTCCGAGGCTGCCTTCGCGACGCTGCGGGAGAGGGCACCCAGGACCTCGCCCGATTCTGCGACCCAGACGGTTCAGTGAGCTTTCCCGCGCCGGCCATCGTGGCCCACCTCCGCGTACCCTGCTAACGGCTATGTGGAGTCGGAGGCTGCCAACCACCCCTCATATCCCAGGCCGAGAGCGACTCATGTCGCCGCCAGGATCCGTCATCTGTTCAGGATCACCTCTGGGATCAGAATCTTCGCGCGGGACGCGCTCCCGTCAGGATCCCTGCACGCGTCCTGGTCCACGTGCGGCGCCGCGATTTCATCAGGAGCGATTGCCAGCGCCCGCGGCGGACACCCGGGGGTCAGGGGGAATCCACGGTCCTCTCGCATCTGGAGAACAGTTGCTCCGGCACTTCGGGCCAACGCCCAGGGAAGTCAACAGGCTTTCTCATAGGTCCGTGACCACCAATGCCGTCCGGACGTCTCTTGTCGACGCCACCCGTCCGCCACCAAGTCGCGGTCCAGGTCCGCCAACCGTTGTGCGATGTCGGTAGATGGGTTGGGCTCCTGCAGGGCGTTGAGGTCTAGAAAGCGCAGCATGGGGAAGGTGGCGCCTTCAAGCACGGTCGTCGCAGCGCCCGAGTCGTCGTCGGCTGAGCGGGCGACGAATCGGTACTCCCCGCCAGCGGCGCCCCCCAGGCCCTTGAGCGCTGCCGCGAACCAGGAGTCCCCACCCAGTTCCTCCAGATGTACTTCGACGATGCGGGTGGTCATCACGGTCTCCTCCTGCATCTCGGGTGGGGATGACGCCGTGCCTCGATGCTAGGTGACCTTCGAGGAGATGGACAGAGATGAGGCGCTCGTGAGCGCGAGCCCAATGTCACCAACCCTCACGGCATCGATCAGGTGCTGCGACCACCGCGAGAACCCGGGCATCCCGCCGTGGCACGCTCCGCCTGCCGATCCCGCACCGGCACGCTCCGCGTCACCATCCCCAAGCGGGGTAGCTCCACCTGGCCAACAGCAGCCCCGGACTTGCCAGCGGTTCACAGCCCAGGGTCCACCCTCACTGCCAGGAGCCGACGGACGCTCGTCACGACCGGTGGTCCTCGTCCCTGATCCGATCAGGCGCGAGCCTGGGATGACTCACCGAACATCACGCCTGGGTCGTGTCGTGTCGTTCCAGCCATTGCATGATCGCCCGGTTGGTCTCTTTGGGCTTCTCCTGCTGGATCCAGTGACCGCTGTCGAGGTGGATCTCCTCGACGTCGGGGACGAACTCTGGGAGGTTCTCGGCCTGGGCTACGGCGTCGCGATCGCCGTAGATCATGAGGGCGGGCTGGTGGACGATCGGGTCGACATCGGCGAGCAGGTGCCAGTCGCGGTCAAGGTTCCGATACCAGTTGATGCCACCGGTGAACCCTGACTCCTCGAAGGTGGAGACGTAGACGGCCAGGTCGCTGTCGCTCATCAGCGGCTCGCCAAGGGGTGTCTCCGCTCGGGCGAGATCGATCATCGCCATCCCCTGCTGCGGCTCGTTGGGGGGCTCGTTCTTCCGGTACAGGTTGCGAAGGAAGCGGGCCGGGTTCTCATCGAACACGGCATCGGCGACGCCCGGCTGCCGATTGAAGTGGACGAAGTAGAAGTCGCTGCCGAGCACCGCCTCCATGAACTCGAGCCAGGGCACCTCTCCACGAACGGGATACGGCAGGCTCAGGCAGATCACCTTGTTCACGCGCTGCGGATGCAGCATGGCGAGACTCCACACGACCATCGCCCCCCAATCGTGGCCGATGAAGGTCGCGTCCTCGTTGCCGTAGTGGTCAAGGAGAGCGACGAGATCGCCGGACAGGTGCTCGACGTCGTAGGCGGTGACCTCGGCCGGGCGAGAGGAGTTGCCGTAGCCGCGCTGGTTGGGGGCGATGACGTGGTAGCCCGCGGCGACGAGGGCGGGCACCTGATGACGCCAGGTGAAGGCGATGTCCGGCCAGCCGTGGCAGAGCACGACGGGCTTCCCGGCGTTCTGCCGCCCTGCTTCAAAGACCTCCAGCTCCACGCCGTTGACGGCGATCAGGGTGGGCTCGGGAAAGTCGGTGGAGTTCGTCAGTGAGTTCATGCCTCCAATCTAGGAATCTATACCGGTCACCCCATGACCGGTTCATCTGGAAAAGTCGGCGACATGCGAACCGACAGACTTGTGGCCATCCTCCTCATGCTGCAACGGCGCGAGCAGGTTACGGCGACGGAGGTCGCCAAGGAGCTCGACGTCTCCGAGCGCACTGCGCGGCGCGACCTCGACGCCCTGGCCATGAGCGGCATCCCCGTGTACTCGATCCAGGGCCGAGGGGGCGGCTGGCGGCTTCTCGGCGGCGCCCGCACCGACCTGTCAGGACTGACCGCGAGCGAAGCCCGCGCCCTGTTCCTCGTCGCCGGGCCCGCCGCGGCGGCAACCCCGGCCGTGAAGAACGCCCTCCGCAAACTCGTCCGCGCCCTACCGGAACCCTTCCGGGCACAAGCCGAGGCCGCGGCATCCTCACTGATCCTGGACCCACAGCAATGGGGATCGACTCGCATCGCGCAGCCACCTCCTCGCTTCCTCGACCACCTGCAGGACGCCGTGATCCGCGGCGTCCAGGTACGACTCGGCTACGTCGACCGCACGGGCGCCCAGACCGAGAGGACGGTCCACCCGCTGGGCATCGTCGCCAAAGACCGGTCCTGGTATCTCATCGCCCACACCGAGACCGGCCGGCGAACCTTCCGGATCGACCGCGTCTCGTCCGCCGACCCGACCGACCAACCCGTCCACCGCCCCAAGGACTTCGACCTCACCGAGAGCTGGCGCAAGATCGCCGACGACGTCGACCGACGATCACAGCAGGCGAACACCCATCGAGATCCGCGCGACCTGCGCACCCGACGGAATCAACCTGCTTCGAGTCGCCATGGGGGACAACCTCGAGATAGGAGGCACCACCCACGACGGACGCATCGCCGTCGTGATCCATGGTCCTAGCGAGTACGGGCTTGCCGGCCACCTCGCCGGACTCGTCGAATGGCTCGAGATCACCAGCCCCCAAGGAGTGCGAGACCACCTCGCCGCCATCGGCAACGCGCTCACCGAGCGATACCGCTGATCGACGCGGCAACAACCTTCTGTTCGCGAGCGTCGTCAGTGAAGCGTCGTTCGGCTTGCGGGGCCGGCCAGGATCCGCCGATGAGCGGTCGTGGCACCCGTCGCGGCGTCCGCTGAGCGGCAGCCAGCCTCGTAGGCGCGCGGACATGAGCAGCGGTCAGGAGGCCGACGGCGGCCAGCGACGCCGACGCCATTGTCCGATGCCGCGAATTCAGCCGGTGGGTCATCAATGGATTCACCACCGTCGGGTTCACCTGCCGTTGGGATCGATGTTGGCGACAGGCGAGAGACTGCTCGTGCGTGTCGCGCGGTGAGCGCGACGAGGGTCTCGTTGGGATGGTTTCGCGGCGTGCACCCGCAGTCGCTGGGTCACGAACGGCGACAACGCAAGCGCCCGGAGGTAGCTTCCCAGCGGCCCGATGACCGGGCCGCCGCTGCCGATCCGGCCGGCGAGGTCTCGTCCGCGGACGGCGACCCGTGGCCTGCGCAGCCCGAGTGCCGCGCGCGTGACGTACGGCCGACCGGAGGTCATGACCGGTCTTCGTGGTTGCGGCGCATCCCCACGGCCTCAAGCACCCTGACCGAGGGCGGGTTGCGGGGATCGGAAGAGGCCGTCACGCGGTACTTGCCGAGCTGACCGAACAGCTAGCGCAGGAGCCAAGAGACGGCCTCGCGCGCGTAGCCGCGTCCCTGATGCTCGGGAGCGATGGTGAATCCGATCTCGACGGTCCGTGCCTCGTGCGTCTGTGGAGCCAGCGCACAGTCACCGACCAGCTCCCTCGGGTACGGCGCATTCCACCCCGGGTAGCGCGCCACCGCCTTGGTCCGATCAGTACCGCGCAAAGGCTTCTATGCGTGCTTACGCGTCGTCCGTCATCTCCCCAGTGGCGTCGTCGTTCGCGCGCCAGTGTCAAGTTCCAGGTGTGAAGGAGGCTTCGAACTCCCGCTGACAATGGCCTGCTCGGGAGGGGTGCGTATCAGCCGAAAGCACGAGAGACAGACCGTTCCACCGGCCGAACGGACACGACCCTGAAGCCGATCCGCCCGTCGTCGAAGTCAGCGATCGTGGAGTCACCGGTCATTCGGCCGCATCGAAGGAGCAAGAGATGAGATCACCGCGGAAGACCGCCACCGCGCTGGAGTCCCTGCACGTGCCCGCGAGCGCCGCAGCGGCAACGACGGGGCCCACCCCGACCCGAGCGCTGCGAGAGCGGGTTGTCGGCGCGACGGCGATCGCGTTGGCAGCGTCGATGGTGATCCAGAACGCGATGTTTGGTTGGGCCGATGCGCCAGGCTACGGGGACCCGATCAAGGACGTGCTCGCCTGGCACCAGCAGAACCGGGTCGTGGTCGCGATCGCGGTCGGCCAGGAGGCGCTGCACCTGCCGCTGCTGCTCGGGTTCGTGACCGGTCTCCACGGGCTCGTCGGGCGCCGCCGGGGTGCGGGCGCGGTCTGGTCGCGCCTCGCGGTGGCCGGGGGCGCGACTCTTTCGGCGGTCTTCGCGCTCTACGCCGTTCTGTGGATCGGAGTCGTGCTGTCCGCCGACGAGCTCGCCGAGCCGAGCCCGGTGTTCGAGCTCGCCTGGCAGCTGCATGCAGCAGCGTTCGCGCTGGCACTGCCGGCTCTCGGCACCACCTTCATCGGCGCTGCGCTGGCGGCGCATGCGATCATGCTGACGCCGCCGTGGCAGCGTCTGCTCGGCGTGGCCGGGGGAGGCCTGCTTCTCGTCGCCGGGGCGGCCAGCCTCGCGATCGCGGACGGTTCGGCGCTCCTGTTCGTGGGGTTGCCGGGCCTCGCCGCCTGGCTCGTGTGGCTGTTTGCGACCGGCGTACGGCTGGTGCGCGCTCGAACAGCTGACCGTCCTGACGACGTATCGACCTCCGACGAGGAGGAATGATGGAAACCGACATCGAGGCAGCCGCGATCGCCGCAGCGCTTGGGGCGTTCGCCGGCCGTGGGCCGGAGGTGAGATCGCCGATGCCGCGCTCGGGCTCGAGGGAGCGGTCGTGGGCGTCGTCTCGGTAGCAGCGGCGGGCCTCGTCCCCATGCTGGGCGGCAAGGCGGTCGAGCGCTCGCCTTGAGGCTGCCGCTCGGGCGCACTGCGTGGCGAGGTCATGTGCCGCAGATCTCGGTCTCGGTTCTTTTCTGGGTGGCGATCCCGCTCGCCGCCGGCGTCGTCCGGACGATACGTCGCGACGTCGGCTAATCGGCTAGGCCGGGGCTGGTTGATCGAGATGCCTCCGTCGCCTCTGAACCCGGCTCGTTTCTCAGCGCAGTGAATGCACTTCCGCACGGAGCTCAACGACACGAATCCCGCGCCGCCCTTCTCGCCTGGAACGGCGACGTGATCATCGGGTTCGTGTCACTGACCGGCCCCACCTCTGGCATCCCCACCCCCATTCCAAGAAGTCTCCCGAAAGGACAATCATGAATCACCACCACCGCGACCGACTCGTCGCCACCATCTGCGGTCTCGCAGTCCTCGCTGCTGGCGGGCTGCTGACTACCGGGTGCGCATCGGCGCAACCATCCACCACCTCAGCGACGGCGCAGACCTCGACGCCTTCGCTCACCTACGCGGCGCGGGGCAGGCACGCAGTTGGCTATCGGGTATTCACCACCACCGGCGCACAGCAGCTACCTCTGACGCTGCGAGCGTGGTACCCGGCACGTCGACCCGACGACAAGCGGCCCGCGACGATCACCTATACCGCGCCCAACAAGTTCGACGAACAGATCACGCCCGGCAAGGAGATCACCGCAGTCGGCGGAGCGTTCGCGAACGGCCGACCCGAGCGGACCGGTAGGCCGTACCCGCTCGTGGTCTTCTCCCATGGCTACGCGCTCAGCCCGATTGTGTACAGCACGCTGGTGGAGCACTACGCATCACAGGGCTACATCGTTCTCGCTCCCGAACACAACGAGACCTTCGACCAGTCACTCACCGGATTCTGGAAGGCGCTGATCGACAGGCCTGTCGACATCCATCGAACCATCGACTACGCGGAACTACTCACAAAGCCCGGAGCACCGTTGGCCGGATTGGTCGACATGGACAACATCGCCGTCGTGGGCCACTCCTACGGCGGGTACACCGCACTCGCGGCTGCCGGTGCACGGTTCGACTTCGCCGCCTACAAGACCCGCTGCGCGGCACTGACACCAGATGATCCCCTCAACTTCTTCTGCGGTCCCGTCGTTCCCAAAGAATCAGACATGGCCACCCGAGCCGGACTTCCTGCGGCCCCCTCCGGCCTGTGGCCATCTTTCGGAGACCCGCGAGTCAAGGCCGTGATCTCGATGGCCGGCGACGCATACCCCTTCGATCAGCGCGGCCTCGCGGAGCTCAAGGTTCCCGTCATGGCCATGGGCGGAACGATCGACGAAGGCACTCCCTACACGTGGGGCGCGAAACTCACCTACGACCACGCAGCGAGCAAGGACAAGACGCTCATCACCTTTCCCGGCGCAGGCCACATGCTCTTCGTCGACCCGTGCGAGAACCTCCCCTGGGCCCAGAACTCCGTCTACCGCGACGGGCTCTGCACCGACGCCGTCTGGAGCGAACGGCCCCTCGACATCGTCACGCACTACACCACTGCGTTCCTTCGCGACACACTCAACGCCGACCCCAAAGCTCGGGCCGCCCTCGCCGGCCAGCAGCCCCACCTCGACAACCTCGAGTACAACACAACCAGGAAGCCATGATGCCGAGCACTCTGTCGTCGTCCGTGCGCGTCGACTTCCCGGTACGCGCCGTCGCAGCGCTCGTCCCCCCGGAGCTGGTGCGCGTGGCAGAGCAGTGGGTCCGCTACAGCGTGGTCGAGCCAGTCATGACATCAGCCTTGCTGGTCGCTCTCATTGCTCTCGGTCGTCTTCTCTGGAGGGAGTACGTGCGAGGGGACACGTCTGGACGGGCCGGGCGACTTGCGGTCGCTTCGCTGGCGCGATCGTCTGGGGCTGCGCGCTGTTTGCTGTATGGACCCTGACAGCCAGCATCCAGGGTGCTGCTGCTCCCTTCGGTGTCCTCTTGCCGTTGCTCAGCGAGGGGGCCCCGGACGGATCCCTCCTCGACACGCTCGCGCAGCTGAGGCAGCACCTGGCTCACACCACGCCCGTAGGTGCATCAGTTCCACCAGCCCTCGCGGCGATGGTCGATGACTACGCTCGATTCCACGTCGTCCACGCGATGGCGGCGGCGCCCACGGCTCTCTTCCTCGTTGCAGCCCTTCTCCTGTGGAAGCGGACGACTCGTGCAGCGTTCGACAGGCGTGGCACGCGAACGGTGAGGTCCGTCGCCGCTCTGTGCGTGCTCCTCTTCCTCTCGTTCGGTGTGATCTGCGCGGCGAACATGGCTACCGCCGCAGATCCCGAGCCGAAACTTCTTGGGTTTTTCGAGGGGGGCTGGTGATTGTGCAGGATCCCCCGCGTCGCCCGGCGGACCGGAGTGCGAGGCGGAATGCCCCGCCGCAGCGGCATCCGCTTTCGGATGGCTATTGGTTCTGCCAACCGCGGATTCGATGCAGGGTTGCGGTTTTCGGGTATGAGCCGTTGGGTTCGCCGATCTCGAAGAGGTCGAGCATGAGGAAGAGCGGGTAGTCGGGCGCCTGGGGGATGCGTCGCAGGAGCACCCCCTCGCATCCGATGAGGGTCTCGCCCATTCCCCAGATCGCGGTCCAGGTGTGCGGCCGGGAAACGTCGAAGGGGAGTGTCACCTCAGCCATGTCTGTGCTCAGCCTGGGGTCGTCGTGGGCTTTCACCCCAGCGCGTGCCGTGCTCGTGCTGCCAATGGCAGCGGCATCGATCTCGAACACGCAGACCTCACCCGCGGCGGCCTCGTCCTGATGCTCGGTACCGACCAGCCAGGCGGCCAGCATGCAGCCCGGATCGCGGGTCGCGCTGACCGTGACATCGATGCGGCCCGCTGCTGGGGCCCAAAGCAACCGAGTCGGGGTAGCCGTGCGCACGAAGAGCCCGTCCGGACGGTGACGGTGCGTCCCCCGGGCCGAGTCACGTTCGCCGGAGAACGTGCCGGTCTGGAGATTCGACACGCGCATCGGGGCGTCCTCGGCTCTCCAGTCGAGTTGATCCGCCTCGATGCGCAGGCGCAGGCCCTCGACGGTGATGTCATACCGCGCGGCGGAGCGGTCCGGGGTCGTCCAATGCGGAAGGTAGTGATCCACCCACAGATCGGGACGCAGCCCGCCCGAGAAGTCGTCCTCCACATCCGGATTGCGGCGAGGTGGCGCAGGTAATCGCGGGGTCTCGGTCACTGCACCATCATTCACACGTCGGTGTCGTGCAGCGCAACCAACCGTTCGCTAGCCGATCCGTGGCGGGAGAGCCAGCGGCTCGAGGCCTCCCAGGCTTCACCTCTGACCGCGCTCGCCAAGACGCCTACTCCTAGACGGATCAGCCTGGCGCAGGCCCCGTGGGCCGCACGCATCGGCGCCACTGTGGGACGGCGACCATTGAGAACGCGGTCAAGCAGGTGCGGCTGCCGCGATCACCGGCAGCCGTTCCCCAGGCCCTCGTTCAGGTCCGCGATGTCTCCGAGATGACGCCGCTCGCCGCGGCACACAAGCTCGGTGTCGAGGTACGAGTCCTCCGACCACACCAGCAAAGGATCCCCGTTCGGTGACGGCAGCGGCCGCGACGCCGTCGTGACGCGTGGCGGTCGCGTTTCGTCGCTGGGCTGCGGGGAACAGGCTATCTACGGGTGGCCTGCTCCAGGGGCAGGTGCTGGGAAGGCCACGACGCGGCCGGTCGCGCCGCCGACGGCATCGGCTCCGCGCCAATGCTGACCCACCACGAACAGCTTCGGCTCGGCGCCCCTGCTGAGTGCACAGGCAAACGCGCCTCGGTCGAGGTCGACCGTCGTGAGCACCTCGCCACCTTCGCGGACCCGCACACAGTGCTGGTTACCGACATCGGCGTACCAGAGCGCACCGGTCGCATCGAGACAGATCCCATCCGGATGATCGGCCGGGGTCGTGGCCCAGACCCGGCGTGCGGACAGGCTCCCGTCGTCTGCGATGTCGTACGCCGTCAGCTGCTCGGCGTAGGACTCGGCCACGATCAACGTCGATCCGTCCGCGGTGATGGCCATTCCGTTCGGGAACGCGAGCCCGTCCGCGACGCACGTGACCTTGCCGTCATGCGTGACGAGCGCGACGATCCCCGGCGCGAACTCCCCTCCGGGGAAGTCGAAGCCGATGCTGTTGACATAGGCATTTCCGTGTCCGTCCACCACGACGTCGTTCCAGGGCTTGGTGGACAGCGCAGCCAGGTCGGCATGCGGCACAAGGGCTCCGTCAGGCTCGCGCCGCAGCAGTTGACGGTCGGCTGATGACACAACCAGCAGCCGCCCATCGGGCAAGAAGTCGATGCACATCGGGAAAGAGGCGACCTCGGCCTCGACCGTGGGGGTGCCGTCGCTCGCAACCGCGTAGACACGCCCGGCGCCCCAGTCGGAGAACCAGAGCCGCCCGTCCCGCCAGCGCGGGGACTCACCGAACACGATGCCGTCCATGACCACGTCCATGACGAATCACACTATGCCCGGCGCGGAAACCCATGGACGAAGCCCGGTCACGCGCCCCCAGCCCATCCAGCCCATCGAGCCCATGGAGAACCCCCCGGTAGGCGCCCAGTACGAACCTGTTGGGTCGTCAACGCCACCGGTCACCGGAAGCGCACACGTACGTGCGCCACACGTAATGCCACGGGATGACGACGAGGATCAGGACGACCAGGGAGCAGCTGACGACGGTGTCGGAGGTTGCCGCGTCAAGGTCGCCCGTCGCGGCCTTGGGCAGCGCGACCAGGGCGAGCCAGAGGGTCTTCCAGACGGACTCGAACAGCAGCAGTGGCACCAGCTTCACCGGATGGCGCAGCCCGAGGAATGCCCGACCCCCATCAGCAGGTAGCCGCCGCGGTCGCCGTTGGCTCAGCGTGGCCACTCGTGGGCCAGGACGGCGTAGGTGACGGTATCGAGCCACTGTCCGGACCGGTGCAGCGATTCGGCGACCGCGTGCCCTTCGCGGCGCATTCCGACCCGTTCCATGAGCCGCCAGGACGTGTCGTTGGCCAGGAAGCAGTTCGCGACCACCCGGCGTACGCCGAGCGTTTCGAAGCAGTGGGTCAGGAGGCCGCGGACGGCTTCGGTGGCGTATCCGTGGCCGGTGTGGGCGGGGTCGAGGACCCACCCGAGTTCAGCCTGCTGACCGCGCGCCTGGTCGGCGACTTCGGTCTGTGCCCACGCGTCGTCCAGGCGGAGCATGAAGTCTCCGATGAGGGTGCGGTCGAGCTCGATGATGACGGTGTTGGCGAGCCGGGCGGGGTCGGCGAAGGTCGCCCGGTAGGCCTGCAGATCGCTGGGGACGTCGGTCAGCCACTCGCCGACGGAGCCGAGTCGTCGGTACTTCCATGTCGCGTCGGCGTCGTCGGTGGTGGCGGCGCGCAGCGTGAGGCGTTCGGTGCGCAGCGGCTGGTCGAGCGTCGGACGGGCGGGAGCTGTGGCTGCACCGCGTGCCTGCAATGACAGGAGCGTGGCCCCCAGGTCGCGGATGGCGGCGAGGATGCCGTGCAACTGCGCCTGGTCGGCGATGGGGCCGGTCAGGGTGGTGGTGCCGTCGCCGTGGCGGACCAGCGTGAAATCGTCGAGCCAGGTCGCCCAATGGTCATCGAGGTGGCCGGCCACTCGGAGTTCGTACGGCGTGTCGGGGCTGGTCATGACGGGACTCCTGCTGGGGTGGTGACGGCAGCGGTGAGGCGCTTCTGCTGTCCAAGTGTGCGTCGGCGGGTGGGGCGGCGGATCACCCATTCGGCGACAGCGAGGTTGATGATCCAGGCGGATCCCTTGGCGAGGTCGCCGGCCACCTCACCGGAGCCGAAGATGGCGCCGCCGAAACCTTGGGTGAGCACCTGGGTACCGGCCCCGAGGCCGAGTGCGTAGGCCCGGATCATCCACGCTCGGTGGGCGGCGATGTCGCGGCGACGGATGGCCGTGTACCCGAGCACCAGGCAGCCGGTCATCGCGGGGGCGAACACGAGACGCATCGCGTACAGCAGGTCGCCGGTGCCGGGCTGAGCCTCGTAGAACAGGGTGAGCCAGAGAGCCGATCCGGCCACGGCGAGACCGGCGGCGGCGACGACCCGGCCGGCACGGCGATGCCAGGCACGGTGCCGGCGGCGGATGCGGGGCGCGAACTGGAGGATACCGACGAGCGCGAACACAGCGGCGCCGGTGATGTGGACGACCAGGGCGGTCGGGAAGCCGGTGAACCGGTCGTCGGCCGGCCTCAGCTCCGGGCCACCGGCGAGCTGGATGAGCCGAAGGGTGCCGGCCGCCAAGGGGATTGCGGACAACGCGACCAGGGCGGCCGGGACCGGCCAACCCCGAGACCGGTTCCCGCACCGGCGCTCCCGCGTCGTGGTGGCGGCGGGCCGGCTGGTCATCGGACCGGGCTGGGCTCGACGTGGGCGGTGGTCGCGGCAGCGACCGACGCGGTCGTGGCGCTGGGTGCGCCACAGCGACACGCCCAGGCCGATGAGCGCGATGCCTTCGGGCACGGCCATCGGCCGGTCGAACGAAGCCGGCAGCACCGCCAGCAATGCGGTCCCGATGGTGCTGACCGCGAGCAGGGCGGCCGCCCAGCGGGCGAGGTCGCCGGTGCGGAACAGGGCGATGCCGAAGATGAGGCCACCGATCATGTAGCCGGCTCCGGCGACGTTCAACAGGGTCTGCATGGCGCCGATGTCTCCTGCCGGGGTTCCGCCGCCTGCGGCGACCACGACGTCGTTCACGAAGCCTGGCTGGGTGTCGACCAGGGCGGGGAGGACAACGGCGGCGATGACCTCGACGGAGAACATCGCCAGGTAGCCGGCGGCGAAGAGCAGGTAGCCGATCAGGCCGAGGAGGCCGGCCTTGCGGTACTGGTGCAGGTACATGCCGGTGATTCCCGCGAGCGCCAGTACCGCCATCACGGTCTTGGCGCAGCTGCGTGCCACCCATTGGGTGGTCTCGGTCGTGAAGGTGTCGAAGGGCGGGTGACCGATCTGGACGGTGATGAAGATCGCTCCCGCGACCGCGGCTGCTGCGCCGGCGGCCTTGGTGAGGCTGCTGCTGGTGACACTCATGACGTGGCTCCTGGGTTCCGGGACCGGACGGGGCGTCTGGCGATGTCTGGGACGTTAGGAGCCGAAGTGGTGAGTGCACATCACACGACGATGTGATCGGGTTTGTGATTCCGGCGTCCGGGTCAGCACGCCCTAGAGAAGGTCCAACTCGGCCGCGCGCAGGACCGCAGCCCGCCGGGTCTTCACCTCGAGCTTGGTGAAGATGTGCCGGCTGTGTGTGCGGAACGTGTTGACCGACATGAACAGGTGCCCGGCGATCTCGGGTCCGGTCAGGGGAGTCGCGAGCAACCGAAGGACCTCGACCTCGCGCTCACTGAGCCCCTGCAGGGCGGCAGTGGCCGCTTGCCGGGTCTCCGTGGGGGCCGCGCCCGCGCCGGCGCGGAGCAACGCTTGGGCGAGTTCGCCGGTATCGGGCCGCTGCTCGGCCGCACGCAGCAGCATCTCCATCGGTGCGCCCTCATCGAGGAACAACCGGACGTAGCCGGCCGGGACCGCCTCGGTCACGGCATGGTCGAGCTGCGTCAGGGCTTCTTCGTGGTCGCCGCGGGCGTCGTGGGCGAGGGCGCGGAGCAGGTGGGAGTCGATGGCACATCCGCCGCGTCGCCCCTCCCGCGCGCTCGCGAGCGAGACTGGTCGAGCAGACCGAGGGCATCCTCGAGGCTGGCCGGGTCGCCGTCGGCTCGGTATTGGGCGATCAGCAGGCGGGCCAAGGTGAGGTGGGCGAATTCGGCCTGGTACGACAGGTCGTCGGCGACGCTGACGTGGTGCGCGTGCGCCCAGTCCCACGCGTCGTCCAGGCGACCTTGAGCGATCCGAACCCGTGCGATGGCGGCGGGGATGGGGCGTACGTCGGGGAAGAACCCTGGCAGGTAGAGGGATTCGGCGTGGGCCAGTTCCGAGAGCGCCCCGTCGAGATCGCCGCGCGCGCGTAGGAGCCCGGCCCGGGCAAGGTGCCAGCGGTGTCGGTTCTCCGGCAACGATGCCGCCTCGCCGAGCGCCTTGCCGACCTCGAGGTGGTGTTCCGCGCGTTCGATCTCACCGTGTTCGCGCAGGACGTCGGCGAGCCCGACGTGGAGGTCCCCGGTGGTCGCGAGCGGCACGCCAGGGTGCCTCTCGGCAGTCTGCAGGGCTTGCTCGTACAACCGTCGGGCCTTCGCCGGGCAGCCGCGGGCCTGCCACATCTCAGCCAGGACGACGGTGGACCCGAGTTCGTCAACCAGGTTCCCGGCAGAGCGCAGACTGGTCACCGCGTGGGTGAACGTCTCCACTGCGACGTGGAGATCACCGCTGGCCCACGCTGCCAGCCCGAGGAATCCGGCGGCGCCACCCCTGGCGAAGTGGTCCTGGGGGCCGGCCAGTTCCAGTGCCCGGCGGGCATGCTCGGCGGTGCCGACCGCGTCCCCGCGAGCCTGGGCCGCCGAGGCACGGAAGATCGCGATCCATGCAGGCACCGTTCGCAGCGCGTCGTCCCCGCTCGACGCAGCCCGTCCATTCACAGGCAGAGCCTGGAAAGCGTGCTCTGCGGCCCGCAGCCAGACCTCCATGCCGTCGAGGTCACCCGCGGCCAGAGACATCCACGCCCTCTGGGTGCTGAGCACCGGCCGCTGCCGGACCACCTCGTCGGGCAGCGCTTGCAGCCAGCCGGCGAGCATATGGTCCCGGCGCAGGCGACGCGCCGCGGGCAGGGCTGCCTCGATCAGATCGGCCGCAACCCCGGTGTCACCACCGGCGGTCGCGTGCCCGATGGCCTCTTCCAGCAGGCCATGGTCGGCGTACCACCGAGCGGCGGCGCGGTGCAGGCGCGGGGTCCGGTCCGGGTTCTGTGCGGCGACGCGGGCGCGAAGGGAGTCGGCGAACAGATGGTGGTAGCGGTACCACTTCCGCCGGTCGTCGAGCCGTACGACGAACAGGTTGTCCCGGTCCAGCCGAGCGAGCATCTGCTGCCCGTCGCTCCTACCGGTGAGCGCATCGCAGAGAGGACCGGTGAGCCTGTCCAGCACCGACGTGGCGAGCAGGAACTCACGTACCTCCTCTGGCAAGCGACCAAGCACCTCCTCCACCAGATAGTCCAAGACGAACCTGTGGCTTCCCGTGAACGCCTCGACGAATTCGGCTTTCCGGTCCTGACCGCGCATCGACAGCCCCGCCAGCTGCAGTCCGGCCGCCCACCCCTCCGTCCGGGCGTCGAGGGCCGCGACCTGGTCCGCGCTGATCTTCAGCCCCATGACCTGATTGAGGAAGGCATCGCACTCGGAGGTGCTGAAACGTAGGTCGGAGGCGCGCAACTCGACGAGTTCGGCACGAGCACGCAGGCGTGCCAGCGGCAATGGCGGGTCCGACCTGGTCGCCATCGCCATGGTCACCCCCGGCGGGAGGTGCTCCAACAGGAACGCGACAGCGGCGTGGACCCGGGCCTCGTCGATGAGGTGATAGTCGTCGAGGGCCAAGACAGTCGCCCCGTCCACCTGGTCGAGATCGTTGATCAGGCTGATGAGGACTGCCTCGTCCGGAACCTCACCACCGGTCTCCACCAACGCCGTTGTGTCGGCCATGGCGCCCGGATTCATCCCGCGCAGAGCCGCGACGAGGTGGGCCAAGAAGCGGTCCGGGTCGTTGTCGTCCTGGTCCAGCGACAACCACGCCACGTGGCCCGCGATATCCGTTCCGGTGGTCAGCCACTGGCTGAGCAACGTGGTCTTACCGAAGCCTGCCGGCGCCGACAGAAGCACCAGTCGCGGCATCGCCGAGCTCTCGGTGGGGAGCACGTCGATCAGCCGAGGCCGGGCGACGAGCTCGCGGCGCGGCACCGGGAGGTGAAGTTTCGTTCCCAGCACTGTCACCGCCCGAGCATACGAGCCGCAGACGTCAGGGGCGTCGGCTGTGCCCGAATCCCTTCGCGATCAGCCAGATCGGCAGGAACACCAGCTCGAACAGTCCGCCGGGGACAACGAGGAGCAGTCCGGCTCCGGCGCCCATGTCGAGGACGCCGAGGAGGTCGAGGGGTACTCCGAGAGTGAGCGAGACGTAGCCCACAAGACCGAGGAGGGCGATGGGACGTGGGACCAACCGCGAGACGAGGAGGAGGTAGCTGAGGATGATGCCGCCAAGACCGGTCGGGACGTAGACCCACAAGAGGTGATTCGGCACGACCTGCGACTGGACGAGGAGGTAGACACCGCCGGCTGCAGAGATGAGGCACTCGACGACCCTGAGGATCGGGTACCACGCGGCGAGGGTCCGGTGAACGTCCCTCAGCACCGGATACATCAGCAGGCCGATGGCGACGACCGCCAGACCGGAACACATCATCAGCAGGACGCCGATGGTCATCGGTGTCCGATCGGTGTTGCCGTCGACGAAGGCCTGTATCAAGGACGTGCCGAACATGGCGGTGACCATCTGGACGACGAACAGGATCCCGACGGCGGTCGCAACCCTCCTCCTGGACATCGGATGCTTCCCGCCGAAGGTCGGGGCTGTCGTGGTGCTCATGGTGGTCATGGCGTGCCCTTCCAGGTGCGTCGGCAGGGTCCGAGAACTCGGCCCTAACGCTGTTAGATTGGACTCCGGATGCTACTCTAACACCGTTAGATTGTCGAGGGCTGGACACCGACACTGCCAAGCGGCGACCACCCGGAGAGGCGGAGCATCATGGGCCGTAGGCCAGCCGAGGTCGCGAACAGGGCGCCATTGAACCTGGCGCGGACACTGCAGGTCGCGCTGGCCCTCGCGGACGACGAGGGCATCGAAGCCGTCACCATGCGCCGACTGGCACGCGAGCTGGGCGTCGAGGCGGCCTCCCTGTACCACCATGTGGACGGCAAGAACCAGATTCTCGACGGACTGGTCGACCTCGTCGCTGCCGAGATCGAGCAACCAGGGCCGTCCACGGGCTGGCGGGAGCAGATCAGCCAGCGGGCACACGACACCCGCACGGGCCTGCGTCGCCACCCCTGGGCCGTAAGCCTGATGGCGTCAAGGACCAGCCCGGGACCAGCCACGCTGCGGCTTCTGGAGACGAGTATCCGGTGCTTTCGCGAGGGCGGATTCTCGGTCGTCCAGGCAGCCCATGCGGTCTCGACCGTCGACAGCTACGTGCACGGATTCGTTATGCAAGAGGTCAACCTGCCCTTCCGGAACGAGTCGGAGCTGGCAGCCATGACCGGGTCCATCATGGAGTCGTTCCCGGCCTCCGAGTTCCCATACCTCTTCGAGATGACGGTCGAGCACGTCCTTCAGCCGGGCTACGACTACAGCAGGGAGTTCGACTCTGGGCTGGAGCTCGTACTCAACGGTGTCGCCGCGCTGCTCGACGAGCAGTAGGCCATCACGCGCCGACAGCAACGTCAGGGTGCACCGACCAGCGACCGGCCCAAGGACCGATCGGCGGCGAGGGCGGTTGCCCGGTGGCCCTGGATGACGAGCTCGCGGGTCGCCATGTTGACCCATCCGAGGTGGACGACGGCTGTCCGTCCGAGCTCCGCGTATTCGGGCGCGCCCGAACGGTAGCGGGCGCCGCACTCGAGGGTGAATCGAACATCGGGCCACTCGAAGGACGGGTCGAGGAAGACCTCCAGCGGCGGCATCGTCATGCCGGCGGGCGGATGGGCGAAACCGGTGACATCGGCGGTCAGGTAGCCGTTGTCGCTGCTGATCGCCTCACGGGCGTCGACGATTCCGATCCCATCGGGCCGGATCACGAACTCGTCGATCCCGCTGACATGGGCGCCGGCCGGCTCGCCGGCGACGATCGTCCCCTCGAAACTGTTGTGCATGCGGAGCCCTTCACCGCTCGACCCAGTACTCCGTCCGAAGCCACTGCCGGTAGCCGGCCTCGCCCATGAGGTGGAGCAGCCCCGTGGTCTGGCTTGCCTGCGCGCGAAGCGCGTCGACCTTGCGGTCGATCACCTCGTCGGGCAGATCGACCCGCAGCGTGACCTCGACCGGTTCGGTCACCGGGCCACCGACGGGGAACACGATCTCGGCGATCTCAGGGAACTCGTCGTACCAATCCGCTTGCTTCGTGGCCGCCAGGACTCGTATCGAACGCCCCGATCGGCGGACCGCTTCGACCACCCAGGCGCCGACCGCGACGTGATCGGGGTGCCCGGTCATCCCGTCCGGACCGAAGGTCAGGATCGTGGCCGGCCGCACCGCCTCGACGGCACGCATCACGAGGTCGGTGCCATGGCCGGGGTCCACGTCGGCCAGTCCTCCGTCCGGCAGGTGCCACCACGCGTGGTCGGCGATGCCGAGGACGGCGAGGCTCGCCGCCATCTCGCGCCGGCGGATCTCAGCCAGTCGGCTCTGCGGCCACCGCGCCTCGTCGGCGGTCTCACCGGCCTCGCCGCTGGTGGCCGTCACGCAGGCAACGGTCGAGCCGTGCGCCATGGCCAGCATCGCGGTGCCGGCCATGAGGTAGGCCTCGTCGTCCGGATGGGCCCAGACGCCGAGGATCGTGCCGAGGTCGGCCGGATGCCTGAGGCGGACACGATTCATGATCGATCCTTCGTGGCGACCGCACCCGCCCGAGCGACGGCGTCGCGGTGCTGCTCCCGGGTGCGTTCGAGCAGCTCTCCGATCCGTGCCGTCATGCCGACGCCGGTGGTGGACGACCAGGTCTCGAGCTCGGCCTCGACGATGTCGCACCAGTCGAGCAGGTGGATGAGGCGCGTGGTGCTGAAGTGCAGGAACAGAACGTTGAGGTGGGCGCGGCCGGGGAACGGGGCGTCGTCGCCGGCGTACTGATCGAGGATGTCGCCGATCATGCCGAGCTGCCCGGCGACCTGGCGACGAGTGACCTCCAGCGCGTGGCGGAGATCTCCCGGCTCGCCGAGGTCGGCCAGGAAGAGGCGCAGCAGGATCTCGAGCTCCACCCGGGGCTCGGCGGGCTCGGTCTGCAACCACGCCCTGGCGGCCTCCCTGCCGGCTGCGGTGATCTCGTAGCGAGTGCGGGTCCGGGTCCCGACCGCCTCCTCGACAGCAGTCGCCAGCCCAGCGGGTTCGAGCCTCTTGAGCTCGGCGTAGATGCCGGCCTCCGAGCGGGGCCATGCCCAGCGCAGGGCACGCTGCATCTGCTTCGTGAGCTCGTAGGCGGTCCACGAGCGGATCGAGAGCAGGCCGAGCAGCGCGTGCCTCGTCGTCGAGTCAGCGGCCGATGCCGTCCGGGATCTCCTCACCACAACAGTTGACTTTACTCTCATCTGGAGTAATTTGTTTACTCCACGTTGGAGTAGATAGGAGTGTCGCCATGACCGATACGACCATCGCCGCCTCGCTCGACGAGGGCCGGCTCGAGCAGTTCCTCGGCCACGTGGTGGCCGACTTCTCCGCCGCGGAGGCGACCGCCGCCGCCTACGTCGGTGACCGTCTCGGCCTGTATCGCCACCTGGCCACCAGCGGACCGGTGACCGCCGCGGAACTCGCGCGGGCGACCGGGTGCAACGAGCGCCTGGTACTGGAGTGGGCGCGAGGCCAGGTGGCGGGCGGCTACCTCGAACACGATCCCGAGACCGAAACGCTGGTGCTCCCAGCGGAGCACGCCGCCGTGCTGGCCGACGAGTCGTCCACGGCCTACATGGCGGGGCTGTTCGACATCGTCGCCTCGATGTGGGCCGACAGCGACGCGGTGCAGAGCGCGTTCCGCGGCGACGGCGGGATTCACTGGGGGGCGCACGACCATCGGCTGTACGAGGGGGTGGCCCGCCTCTTCGGGCCGTTGTACGAGGGCAACCTGGTGTCGCAGTGGCTGCCCTCGCTCGACGGCGTGGTCGACAGGCTGAGGGCCGGGGCCCGGGTCGCCGACCTCGGCTGCGGGTGGGGCACGTCGACCGCCATCATGGCGGCCGCGTTCCCCGCGAGCACCTTCGCGGGCTTCGACTTCCACGCGCCGTCGATCGAGGCCGCGACGCGACAGGCCGCCGAGCGCTCCGTCTCGCGCAACACCGAGTTCCACGTGCTCGACGCAGCCGATGAGATCCCTGGCGAAGGCTACGACCTGGTGTGCTTCTTCGACGCGCTGCACGACATGGGCGATCCGCTCGCTGCAGCGACCCGGGCGCTGCGTGCCCTGCGCGACGGGGGCACCCTGCTGCTCGTCGAGCCCGCGGCAGGTGACACCCTCACCGACAACGTGAACCCGATCAGCCGGCTCTTCTACGCCGGCTCGTTGTTCCTGTGCGCGCCGTCGGCGTTGGCCCAGCCCGGAGCGGCGGCGCTCGGCGCGCAGGCCGGTCCCAAGGTCCTGATCGACCTGCTGACCGACGCCGGCTTCAGCGATGCACGGCTGGCGTGGAAGTCACCGTTCAACATCGTGATCGAGGCGCGCCGCTGAGGCGCGACCCCGACGGGCCGCCGCCCGTGCGGCCGGGTGGGCCACTTGAAGCCGTTCAGTTGGCCATGTCGACGAAGCGCGAGTAGTGCCCCTGGAACGCCACCGTGATCGTGTCGGTGGGGCCGTTCCGGTGCTTGGCGACGATGAAGTCCGCCTCACCCGCGCGGGGGGACTCCTTCTCGTACATGTCCTCCCGGTGCAGCAGGATCACCATGTCGGCGTCCTGTTCGATCGAGTTGTGGACGACGATCCCGTCGGCGATGAAGTTGTGGTTGCCCAGGACGGTGGCGTCGTAGACCTCCTCGACGCCGTCCGGCTCGATCGAGGTGACGTCGTCCCAGACCAGGTCGTTGACCGCCTCGACCTCCAGGCCGGACTCCTCCAGCAGGGCGGCGACCCGGCCCAGCGGCTGTCCGTTGCGGCCTGCGTGCGGGCGGGGACCCCCGCCGACCGCAGTGGCGAGCACGTCACCGACGGCCACCGGGTCGGCCAGAACCCCTCGTACCCGCCGCCAGACATCATCGACCTCGTGGCGTGAGCGTGGGCGCGGGGTCCGCACCACCGCCTCGAGCGCGGCCGCCTCATCGGCGAACCGGCCCTCGACTCCGATCTCACCGAGGAACCGGCGCTGGTCGTCCGCCCCATCGATGAGCAGCACCCAGGCGACCCCACCCGGCTCGCCCAGCTCGATGCGGGCCGAGATCCCGAACCGCAGCAGCAGTCGGGTCACCCCGTCCAGATTCTCCCGGGACATCGAGACCAGCCGGACGCCGGCACCGGCCCGGCACACGGATCCGGCTCGGGTCCACAGCTGGCGCAGGAACGCCGCGATCTGTTGCTTGGGCAGGCTGAAGATGCGGTCAGGCACCGCAGCGCCGGCGGCGACCCGGGCGGCGAGGGCCCCCACCTCGTCGTCCGGCAGCGGCACAGTCAGCTCCGGCCCCGGGACGTGGCGCGGCACCGCGACGCGGGCCCCCGGCGCCAGGTCGCCGATGGGTGTCCAGCCCTCATACGTGAGAAGCGGGTGGTTCGCGGTGGCCCGGACACACTTCCCAGAGGCGAGACGCACCCGGAGAACCTGCCGGACCCCGGTGGAGAAGACATGGGTGAGGTGACGACGCACGTAGCGCAGCGAATCGTCCAGCGACCACACCGGCACATCGGTGGCCCCCGCAGCGACGAGCTCCCCCATCGTCGTCTCGGCGCCGGTGTCGGCGCGCAGGATGCGGGTGTCCGCCGTCAGGCAGCCCGATTCACGCAGGTCACTGACCATCGGCTTCTTGTCGGTGCGCTGCTCGGGGCCACGGTTCAGCTGACTGATCGCGATCACCGGCACCTCGAGCTCCTTGGCGAGCAGCTTCAGCGCTCGGGAGAACTCGCTGACCTCCTGCTGGCGGGACTCGACGCGCTTGCCCGAGGTCATCAGCTGCAGGTAGTCGACCACCACCATCTTGAGCCCGTGCCGCTGCTTGAGCCGGCGGCACTTGGCCCGGATCTCCATCAGGGTCATGTTCGGTGAGTCGTCGATGAACAGCGGCGCCGAGTTGATCTCACCCATGGTCCGGGCCAGCCGCGTCCAGTCCTCCTCGCGCATGGTGCCCTTGCGCATGTTCTGCAGCGGGATCCTGGCCTCGGCGCTGAGCATGCGCATGGTGATCTCGGTGCGGCTCATCTCCAGGCTGAAGATCACCGCGGGCAGTTGGTGGTGGATGGCTGCACTCCGGCAGATGTCAAGCCCCACAGTGGATTTGCCGACCGCAGGCCTAGCCGCGATGACGATCATCTGCCCGGCGTGGAACCCGTTGGTGAGCCGGTCCAGGTCCGCGAAGCCGGTGGGAACCCCCACCATGCCGTCGCCGCGGTGGCTGGACGCCTCGATCTCGTCGATCGTCGCCTCGATGATCTCCGAGATCGGCGCGTAGTCCTCGCTCTGGCGTCGCTCGGTGACGGCATAGACCTCGGCCTGCGCGGCGTTGACCAGCTCGTCGACGTCCCCGCCGTCCGTCGCGTACCCGAGCTGGACGATCTTCGTGCCCGCCTGCACCAGCCGGCGCAGCACCGCCCGCTCGTGCACGATCCGGGCGTAGAACCCGGCGTTCGCCGCGGTCGGCACACTGGACAGCAGGGTGTGCAGGTACGCAGCGCCACCGACCCGGCCCAGCTCACCACGCTTGGTCAGCTCGGCGGACACCGTCACCGCGTCCGCCGGCTCACCTCGCCCGTACAGGTCGAGGACGGCGTCGTAGACCAACTCGTGCGCCGGGCGATAGAAGTCCGTCCCCCGGAGCACCTCGACGACGTCGGCGATCGCGTCCTTGGACAGCAGCATGCCGCCCAGAACGCTCTGCTCAGCGGCGATGTCCTGCGGTGGGGTGCGGCCGAAGTCCTCCGAGGGGCCCTGATCTCTGGACAGCTCCCTGCCCGGGAGGTCGAGGTCGGCGAGAGACACTGCCGTGGGTCTCCTCTCCCGCCGCACTGATGGCGTTTCGTGATCGTGTTGGCAACAAGCAAGAGGTACCGCTGACCACCGACAGTCCGGTGTCACCCGGCCTGGACGCAGGCGAACCTAGGACCGTCCCGCCACCCCCGGCAAACGCCCCCTGTGGGGGGCCTGGGATCCTCTGTGGACAGGCCGTGGACGAGCTGGGCGATTCGCCCACAGGTTGTGGACAGCGCTGTGGACAGGGGCTCGGGGACACCGTGGTCACCATCGCGCTGACCTGTACCGATCGCGTCCACCCCTTGTGGAGGGGAGAAAGTTCGGAGTGGATCGGGGGGTGACCGGCGTGTCGGACCCGCAGCGGCGCGGCGTGTCGCGCGAGGTGCTCGCGCTGGCCGTACCGGCCCTGGGTGCGCTCGTCGCCGAACCCCTCTTCCTGCTCGCCGACTCCGCCATCGTGGGACGCCTCGGCACCATCCCGTTGGCCGGGCTCGGGGTGGCCGGGCCGATCCTGACCGCGGCCGTCACCGTGTTCGTGTTCCTCGCCTACGGCACCACCGCCTCGGTCGCCCGCCGTCTGGGGGCGGGCGACCTGCCGGGGGCGCTGGCCCAGGGCGTGGACGGCATGTGGCTGGCCCTGGCGATCGGCGCGGGAACCTTCGCGCTCGCCTACCCGGCCGCCCCGACCCTCGTCGCCGCCTTCAACCCCACGCCGGACGTCGCCGAGCAGGCCGTCACGTACCTGCGCGCCTCGCTGCCCGGCATGCCGGCGATGCTGCTGGTGCTGGCCGCCACCGGGGTGCTGCGCGGCCTGCAGGACACCCGCACGCCGCTGTGGGTGGCATCGGTCGGGGCGGTGGTCAACGCCGGACTGTCAGCTGATGCTGGTGCACGGCACGGGCCCCTTCGCCCGGCTGGAGATCGCCGGTTCGGGCCTGGGCACCGCCATCACCCAGCTGGGCATGGGGGTGGCCGTCGCCGCGGTGGTGGTGCGGGCGGCGCGCCGGCACGGCGCCGCTCTGCGCCCGGACCGGGCGGGCATCCTGTCCGCCGGGCGGACCGGGGTCCCGCTGCTGGTGCGCACCCTGGCGCTGCGGGCGGCGATCCTGTTGACCACCTGGATGGTCGCCGCGCAAGGGGGACGTCGCCCTGGCCGCCCACCAGGTCGTGATGTCCCTGTGGATGCTGCTGGCGCTCAGCCTGGACGCCCTGGCCATCGCCGCGCAGGCCCTGACCGGGCGAGCCCTCGGCGCCGGCGACGTGCCCAGGGCCCGCGAGCTGACCCGCCTGATGGTCCGGTGGGGACTGTGGGCGGGCGCGGCGCTCGGGGGCGTCCTGCTCGCCGTCCGCGACCTGGTCGGGCCGGTGTTCGTCGACGACCCGCGGGTCTGGACGGCGGTCTCCGCCGCCCTCGTGGTCGCCGGTGTCGGGCAGCCCCTGAGCCGGGTACGTGTTCGTCCTGGACGGCGTGCTCATCGGGGCCGGGGACGGCCGGTACCTCGCCGATGGCCAGGCTCGTCCAGACCCTGCGTACCTGCCGGTGGCGTTCGCGGTGGTGGCGTTCGCGCCGTCCGGGGCCACCGGGCTGGTCTGGGCCTGGATCGCCTGGACGCCGTGCTACATGCTCGCTCGGGCGGTCTTCCTCGGCTGGCGCGAGCGCGGCACGGCGTGGCTGGTCACCGGCGCCACCCGCTGACTCACGAAAGGGTGCTGTTCTCCCCCTCTGGCGGGGGGAGAACAGCACCCTTTGTGGAGGTGGTCAGTCCGCGACGACCTGGACGGCGACCTTGGCCTGGACCTCGGGATGCAGGCGGATGTTCACGGTGTAGTCGCCGATGGACTTGATCGGCGCGGTCAGCTCGACCTTGCGCCGATCCACCGAGGGGCCGCCACGGTCGGCGACCGCCTGGGCGATGTCGGCCGGGGTGACCGCACCGAACAGCCGGCCCGTGGCACCGGCCCGCACGGGCAGGCGGAACGGGCCGCTCTCGAGCTTGGCCCGGATCGTCTGCGCCTCCTCGAGGGTGGCGATCTCGCGCGAGGCGCGGGCGGCTCGGATCGCGGAGACCTGCTTCTCGCCGCCCTTGGTCCAGGCGACCGCCAGGCCACGCGGCACCAGGTAGTTGCGGCCGTAGCCGTCCTTGACCTCGACCACGTCGCCGGGCGTGCCGAGCCCGGTGACCTCTTGGGTGAGAATGAGTTTCATCTCATCGACTCCTTCGGATGCGCCGGCTCAGCGGGCGGAGCTCGAGTAGGGCAGCAACGCCATCTCGCGGGCGTTCTTGACCGCCTTGGCGATCTCCCGCTGCTGCTGCACGGTCACGCCGGTGACCCGGCGGGCCCGGATCTTGCCGCGGTCCGAGATGAACTTGCGCAGGATGTTGACGTCCTTGTAGTCGACCCGCTCGACACCGGCGGTCTTGAGCGGGTTCAGCTTCTTCTTCGGCTTGCGGACGGGGGGTTTGGCCATCGTGGTGCTCCTTCTGGAGTCAGGGCCGTTCGCCCTGAGGGGGTTCTGATGAATGGTCGTCAGGGTGCGCGGGGGGATCAGAACGGGGGTTCGTCCTGGGCGCCGCCGTAGCCGCCGGGCGCTCCCGCACCGGCTCCGGCGCCACCCGAGGGACCGGTCGCCCAGGGGTCCTCGGACTGGCCGAAGCCGCCCCCGCCACCCTGGCCACCCTGGCCGCCCTGACCGCCGTAGCCGCACCGCCGCCGCCGAAGTTGCCGCCGCCACCGCCGCCACGGGAGGTGCGGTTCACCTTGGCGGTCGCGTACCGCAGGGACGGGCCGACCTCGTCGACCTGCATCTCGATCACGGTGCGCTTCTCGCCCTCCTTGGTCTCGTAGGAGCGGCTTCTCAGTCTGCCCGTGACGATGACCCGCATGCCGCGCTGCAGCGACTCGGCGGCGTTCTCGGCCGCGTCGCGCCACACCGAGCAGCGCATGAACATGCGTCTCGCCGTCCTTCCAGTCGTTCGACTGCCGGTCGAACGTCCGGGGGGTGGAGGCGACGGTGAAGTCGGCGACCGCGGCACCCGACGGCGTGAACCGCAGTTCGGGGTCGCTGGTCAGGTTGCCGATGATCGTGATGATGGTCTCGCCGGCCATGAGTGTTCAGGCTCCCTCGTGTCTGTGGTCCCGGATGGTTCGGGCGCCTACTTCACCTCGGGCCGGATGAGCTTGGTGCGCATCACGGCCTCGTTGAGGTTGAGCTGGCGGTCGAGTTCCTTGACGACGTCGGGCTCTGTGGTCATGTCGACGACGGCGTAGATGCCCTCGGTCTTCTTCTGGATCTCGTAGGCGAGCCGGCGCTTGCCCCAGATGTCGACGTTCTCGATGGTGCCTCCGCCCTGGCGAACGACGTTGAGGAACCTGTCGAGCGACGGAGCGACGGTGCGCTCCTCAAGATCGGGATCGAGGATCACCATCAGTTCGTACTGACGCATGTTGAGAACCCACCTCCTCTGGACTAAGACGGCCACGGTCCTTCCGTGGCAGGAGGGTCATCGCGTCTGGCGACACGGACGACGGGCAGACGCACCGGCGACCGGGTGGCCGTGTTGCAGACGAGCAGAACCGTACCCGCCCACACCGACAAGTCCGAAATCGGGCGCCGGCCTGCCGGCCTGTGGGGACCCGGCTCAGGCCGAGGCACCCACGCGGACGACGAGGGCGTCCGGGACGTCGTCCACCATCCCGCCGCCGGGGTCGTCGACGTCGACCTGCCCCTCGGCGGGGTCGACCGGCACCCGCACGGGGTCGCGGAACGGGTCGCGGGCCATCCGGACGGCCTGCACCGCCAGCCAGATGACCGCGGCCGCTCGGACGAGGACGAGGATCAGGTAGAACCCGGCCGGCAGACCCCGGCTCGCGCCGTGCTCGGTGTCGCTCGTCGTCGCGATGAACAGCCACACCCCGACGAAGTGGGCCACCTCGGCGCCCGCCCACATCAGGTGGTCCCGCCACGGCAGGGCCGCCAGGGCGACGGCCGGCAGCAGCAGCAGCGCGGACTGCACCGGGTAGGACTTGGTGACCAGCAGCGAGGCGGCCAGGACGAACAGCACCAGATGCGCCGTCCGGGGGCGGTAGCGCACCGACAGGGCGAGCATCACCGTCGCGATCGCGATCAGCGTCAGGCCGATCATGGTGACCATCGAGGCGGCCGTGGCACTCACCCCCTGCCCGCCGTACCAGGTGCCGGCCGAGGCGGGCCTGCTCTGCGAGAGCAGTTGCGGCACCAGCATCAGGGACCCGTACCCCGGGGTCGAGGCCTTCCAGGACTGCCAGGTCTGCGACAGGTCACCGATCGGCGATCCGAAGAGCACCAGACGGACGGCGGCCCACACCGCGGCCGCGGTCCCGGCGGTGACCGCCCACGCTCGCAGCCGGCCCGCCCGCAGGCAGACCCCGAGCAACGCGAACACGATCATCGCGGTCACCGGCCGGGAACCGATGGCCAGCCCGAGATAGACCCCCGCCGCCACGGGGCGCCTGCGCGACCATGCCCACAGGGTGAGCGCCACGAACGCCACTGCGACCAGCTCGTAGGACAGCAGGGCGACGGCCAGCAGCACCGGGGAGAGGGCGACGTGCGCGGCGTCCCACACCCGGCGCCGTCCTGCCGTCGCGGCGACCGCGAGCACCGTGCCGATCAGGGCACCGGTCATCAGCAGGGCCGACACGTCGAAGAACTGGCGCGGGGCCAGTGCCTGCGAGGTGCGCCCGCCGATCACGCCGTCCACGGCGTCGGTCGCCCTGGCGGTGACCCACATGAGGGCGGCCGGTACCGGCGGCTGGCCCAGTCCGCCCGGCCCGACGGCCTCCGGCAGGGTGGGCGCGTCCGAGGCGCCCAGGCCCTGGCTGATGTAGAGCACGGGGACGTCGCTGTAGCAGACGTGCCAGAACTGGTCCGGCGTCGTCCAGCCCTGGCTGCGGCAGTGCTGCTTGGCGATGACCGAGGCCCCCATGACGGCCGCGGCCATCAGCACCAGCACGGTGAGCGCCCGCCAGAATCCGTGCGCGGGGGCCAGCCGTCGCCCGGCCGGGCCCCCCACCACCGGGCTCAGCGCCCGCGCCACCGGATCGGTGCGCGAGGGGGAGCTGACGCTCACCCGCCGTTGTTCCCGTTGTTGCCGTTGTTCCCGTTGCCGGGCGCGAACGAGTCGGACGGCGACACCGGCTCGGGCGGAAGCGGACTCGGCGACGGCCCGCCGTCCGGCGGCAGCGTCGGGGTCGGCTGGTCGCTCGGGGTCGGCTCGCCGCTCGGGCTCGGGCTCGGGGTGGGCGTCGGAACCGGCTTGGGGGCCGGGTTGACCACGTCGCCGCCGTAGGTGGGCTCGGGCAGCGGCAGCACCTCGGTACCCTCCAACGCCGCCCTCATGTAGGTCGTCCAGACCCGCACCGGGAACGACCCGCCGGTGATCTCCGACCCGGCGTAGGGCCCCCATCCCTCGACCGGGGACTGGCCCGAGCCCGAGATGTTGTACAGGGCCACGGCGGTCGCCAGCTGCGGGGTGTAACCCATGAACCAGGCCGACTTGTTGTCGCTCGACGTGCCCGTCTTGCCGGCCACGGGCCGGCCGAGACCGGAGGCGTACGAGCCGCTGCCGCGCCGGACGACCTGCTGCATCGCATAGGTGGCGTTGGCGATGACGTCCTTGTCGAAGACCTGCTCGGCCTTGCTCTTCGGATCGTAGGAGTAGACGACACCCTTGTCGGCGATCCGGGTGATCGAGGTGATCGTGTAGGGCGTGGCCCGCAGACCCTGCGCCGCGAAGGTGGCGTAGGCGCCGGCCATGTCGAGGACACTGCGGGGCCGCCGAGCCGAGCACGTTGGCCACGTAGTCCTGGTCATTGGGGTCGAGCAGATCCCGGGTCTTCGGTGAAAGACCCGCCTTGACCGCCGTCTCGCGGGTGAGTTTCGCCCCGATGCGCTCGTTCATCTGCACGTACACGGTGTTGACCGAGTTGGCCGTCGCGGTCATCAGGTCGATCATGCCGAACTGCTGCCCGTCGCCCGAGCCGAAGTTCTTGACCTCGCCGTCGCCGTTCTTGAGCTTGTACGGGCTGCGACCGCTGAACCGGCTGCGCAGGCTCAGCGGCTCGATGTCGTTGGCCGGATCGCCCTCCAGCGAGGCGACCAGGGTGAACGGCTTGAACGTGGACCCGGCGATGACCTCGTCCTGAGTTACCCCGTTGGCGAACCGCTCGTCGTCCCCGGCGTAGATCGACTTGACCGCACCGGTGCCCGGTTCCACCGAGGCGACGGAGGCCTGGGTGCCCTCCGGCCAGGTCGAGCGGTCGCCGAGCACCTCCTTCACCGCCGCGATCCCGTCGGCGACCATCTTCTTGTCGAAGGTGGTGCGGATCATGTACCCACCGGTCTCGAGGTCCTCGCGGCTCAGGCCGGCGCGCGCGGTGGCCTCCTTGAGAACCATGTCCATCATGTAGCCGCGCTGACCGCTGCGGTTGGCGCCGGCGCTCGGCTCGCGTACCTCGGGCAGCCCGGCGGCACTGGCCTGTTCGGCCTCGGCCGACGTCAGCCAGCCCATCTCGGTCATCGCGGTGAGCACCTCGGACCAGCGCGCGGTGGCGGCCTGGGTCGACGCCTCGCCGTCCGTCGGGTCGTAGCTCTCCGGGCTGTTGATGATGCCCGCCAGGAAGGCGCCCTCGGAGACGGTCAGCTTGTCGACGTCCTTGCCGAAGTAGGCCCGCGAGGCGGCCTGCAGGCCGTAGGCGCCGCGGCCCAGATAGATCTTGTTCAGGTAGTCCTCGAGGATCTGCTCCTTGGGCACCTGCTGGGCCACCTTCAACGAGATGACGAACTCGCGGGCCTTGCGCTGCAGGGTGCGGTCGGAGTTGAGGAAGAAGTTCTTCACGTACTGCTGGGTGATCGTCGAGCCACCCTGGACGGAACCGCCGCGAGCGTTGTTCCACGCGGCCCGGACGGTGCCCCGGACCGAGACGCCCCGGTTGTCGTAGAAGGAGCGGTCCTCGATGGCCAGGACGGCCTGCTGCACGTGTTCGGGCACCCGCGAGAGCGGGACGACGGTGCGCTGCTCCTTCTTGAACTGCCCGATCTGCGTGCCGTCGGAGTAGAAGACCAGCGAGGTCTGGGCGAGGGCGTCGGCGGCCTTGCTCGGGATCGGGGTGACCGCGTAGAAGACCGCGAGCGCCACCACCATCAACGACGCCACGGTGAACCCGCTGCCGAGCACGAACCTCCAGGACGGGACCCACCGCATCACACCGCTCCTACCGGATCGCGGGTAGTCGATCAAGCCGCCGCGCTTGCCCCCGCCCCTGCCGCCCTTGCCTGCAGCACCCGTGGCGGCGGCCGCGGTGAAGAAGGTGTCCGGCGTGACCCGGCCGGCCGGGTCGGTGCCGGGGAACAACTGATCCGGCGGGGGTCCGTCGCCGTTGCTCGGGTAGGGCCTTCCGCGGCCACCCTCACCGGGTTGCGTCCTGCCTGTCACGTGCCTCTTCCCTCTTCCGCGACACCCGGGTCCGCCGCCCGAACGCGGCCCAGGCTACGCCGAGTGTCTGTGGATCCCAGACCGCGGCGCCGCTGCCCGAGGGCCGATCCGGCCGCCCGCGCCGTCCGGCGCTTGCCCGTCCGGCGTGACCTGTTAGTGTTGATGTATCGTCTCGATACATTGGCGCGATGTAGCAGGGAGTTGGTCGCGTGAGTCGTCGCAGTGAAGTCCTCGAACTCGCCGTGCTGGGGGTGCTGCACGAGTCCCCGATGCATGGCTACGAGATCCGCAAACTGCTCAACGCCCGACTGGGCGTCTTCGCAGCGTTGTCCTACGGCACGCTCTATCCGGCGCTGAGGGCCCTGCTCACCCGCGGATGGGTCCGCCCGGTCGACCAGAAGGCGGACGCCGACGGGGTCAGTGGGGGACCGCTGACCAGCAAACGGGCCAAGATCGTCTACGAGATCACCGCCGAGGGCAAGGAGCACTTCCAGGCACTGGTCCGCGACAGCGGTCCGACCACCTGGGAGGACGACGCGTTCGACGTGCGACTCGCCTTCTTCTCGAGGACGGACGCGGCGACCCGGTTGCGCATCCTGGAGGGGCGGCGGATGCGCCTGCACGAGCGCCGCGAGAGCGCCCGGACGGCGATGGCCCGCACCCGCGAGCGCCGCGACAGCTACACCCTCGCCATGGCCCAGCACGGGCTGGACGGCCTCGAGCGCGAGGTCCGCTGGCTCGAGGAACTCATCGACTCCGAGCGCAACAGCAACATGACCCACCTCAGCGAACCTCCGCTCTGACCGGACCGGGGATTCCCGCGTCCGACCATTCCACCCGGTTCCACCCCGGTTCCACCCCGGTTCCACCCCGGTTCCACCCACCGTGCCCGACAAGTCCACACCTGAGAGAGAAGGAAACTCAATGGGTTCGATCCGCGTCGCCATCGCCGGCGTCGGCAACTGCGCCACGTCGCTCGTGCAGGGCGTCCACTACTACCGGGACGCCGAGGCGGGCAGCACGGTTCCCGGTCTGATGCACGTGCAGTTCGGTGACTACCACGTGCGCGACATCGAGTTCGTCGCCGCCTTCGACGTCGACGGCAAGAAGGTCGGCCTCGACCTGGCCGATGCGATCGGCGCGTCGGAGAACAACACGATCAAGATCTGCGACGTGCCGCCGACCGGCGTGACGGTACAGCGCGGCCACACCCTGGACGGGCTCGGCAAGTACTACCGCGAGACGATCACCGAGTCCGACGACCGGCCCGTCGACGTCGTCCAGACCCTCAAGGACGCCGAGGTCGACGTGCTGATCTCCTACCTGCCGGTGGGGTCCGAGGACGCCGACAAGTTCTACGCCCAGTGCGCCATCGACGCCGGCGTGGCCTTCGTCAACGCGCTGCCGGTGTTCATCGCCTCCGACCCGGAGTGGGCCGAGAAGTTCCGCGCCGCAGGGGTTCCCATCGTCGGCGACGACATCAAGTCGCAGGTCGGCGCGACCATCACCCACCGCGTGATGGCCCGGCTGTTCGAGGACCGCGGCGTCGTGCTGGACCGCACCTACCAGCTCAACGTCGGCGGCAACATGGACTTCAAGAACATGCTCGAGCGCGACCGGCTGGAGTCCAAGAAGATCTCCAAGACCCAGGCCGTGACCTCGAACCTCGACCACGACCTCGGTGCGCGCAACGTGCACATCGGTCCGAGCGACTACGTGCAGTGGCTGGACGACCGCAAGTGGGCCTACGTGCGCCTCGAGGGGCGCGCGTTCGGCGACGTCCCGCTGAACATGGAGTACAAGCTCGAGGTCTGGGACTCCCCCAACTCGGCCGGCGTCATCATCGACGCGCTGCGCGCCGCGAAGATCGCCAAGGACCGCGGCGTCGGCGGCCCGATCACCTCGGCCGCGGCCTACTTCATGAAGTCGCCCCCGGTGCAGATGGAGGACAAGGCGGCCCGCGCCGAGCTGGAGGCCTTCATCCGCGGCGACGCCTGATCCACGCCGTCCGAAAGGGTGCTGTTCTCCCCCCGTCAGAGGGGGACAACAGCACCCTTTTCGGTGATCAGGCCGCGTCGTCCGGGGCGAGCAGCCCCTCGGCGACCAGCCGCTCGCGCCCAACCCGCGGGCTCGGTGAACAGGTGGGTGCGCCAGCCCCGGGCCGTGGCGGTCGCGATGTTGGCCGGCAGGTCGTCGGCGAACAACAGCGCCCGCCCGCTCAGCCCGGTGACGCGCTCGAGGTGGGCGTAGATCCGCGGGTCGGGCTTGGTCGTGCCCAGCTCGCCGGACACGACGGCGACGTCGAACTCGTTGAGCACGGCGTGGTGGCGCCGGCCGTGTGCGAAGGCCTCGCGACCGAAGTTGGTCAGCGCGAACACCGGGATGCCGTTGCGGCGCAGGGCCCGCAGCAGCCGGGCCGAGTGCTCGATCGTCGGCAGGGTCATCTCGAGCCCAGCGCTCGTGCCACAACATGATCTCGTCCGCCCAGTGCGGGTGCCTGGCGGCCAGGTCGGCGAACGTCTGCCGCCAGGGGCCCCCGCCGTCCACGACCGAGTTCGCCGCGTGCAGATCGATCTCGGCGAACAGTCGCTCGCGGCGCTCGCGGCCGATCACCCGGTCGTAGAAGCCCTCCGGATCCCAGGTGATCAGCACCCGGCCGACGTCGAAGACCACGGCCTGGGGACGCTGCGTCATGGGCCCATCATCCCGCGCGTAGTGCGACCACTCGAACTCGTTCAGCCGTATCCGGAGGCGGTCGCCGGTCGCATGGCGTGTGGCCTGATTGTCCGACCGCTGTGCCAGGCTCGGTCCATAGCCGAGCGGAGGGATCGGGAATGGGTCGCAACAATCAGAGACGCCGTGCCACCAAGGCCAGGGACCGGGTCCAGGCGGCACGGCGTCGCGAGGCACGGGAGCGGGCGACGGTGGGCGACGCCTTCGGACCCACGGTGCTGGACGAGCTCCTCGATGACGGCGCGCTTGGCGCCCGGAGCACTGGGATACCGCCCGGCTCACGTTCGGCGCCGTCCGCCGATGCCCTTGCGCAGCAACGGATCTCCACGCTGCTCAGCCAGGCGCTGGACGCCGTCGGGTGTGCCGACCAGACCGGGTGGCTCGGTGCAGTCGGCCAGCTGGGCACGGAGCTGACCTCCGCCAGGGGGCGCCGGCAGATCGACCGCGCGCTGGTGGACATGATCACTTCGGCGCTGACCGCGGCGTGGGACGGCGGGTGGCAGCCGGCCGACATCCACCGGTTGGCCGGTCGTCGGTTGGGTTCGGAGCATCAGGCGCTGCTGGCCGACGCCATGGCGCACGAGCTGGCGCGCTACGCACCGTCAACGATCGATCCTCGCTGGACGGCACAGCTCGCCGAGTGCGAAATAGTCCGTTGGTGGCCCTCCCAGACCAGCTACCTCCTGGTCCGGATCGACGCATCGGGTCAGCGTCCTGCCTCCCTGTTGGCTGTCGCGGTGCAGGTCGCCCACCTGCTGCTCACCCTGCCCCGGTTGGCCCTTCTGAGCCCGCCACCCGGGCGCTGGGTGCCACAGACGGGCGGGAGAGCACCCGAGGATGCGGCCCCGGTGGACGGCCGGGTCCTGGCCCGGGTGCGGGCGCTGCTGGCCAAGGCCGAGTCGACGACGTTCGAGGCGGAGGCCGAGACCTTCACCGCAGGAGCCCAGGCCCTGATGGCTCGCCACAGCATCGACTCCGCTCTGCTGGCCGCGTCCGATCCGGGCCGGCGGGAGGCACCGGAGAGTCGCCGGATCGGGATCGACAACCCCTACGAGGCGCCGAAGGCGTTGCTGCTCGACGCGGTCGCGGACGCCAATCGGTGCCGCAGCGTCTGGTCGAAGCAGCTCGGCTTCTCCACCGTGGTCGGGCACGGCTCTGACCTCGAGGCGGTCGAGACCCTGTTCACCTCGCTCCTGGTCCAGGCCACGACGGCCCTGCGGCGCGAGGGGTCCCGCACAGATCGGTTCGGCCGCTCGCGCACCCGATCCTTCCGGGGCACGTTCCTCACCGGCTTCGCCGCGCGCATCCGGGAGCGGCTGGCCGAGGTGACCCGATCCGAGACCGAGGCGGCCACCGCCGAGGCCCGTTCGAGCGGGGCCGACCTGGTGCCCGTTCTCGCGGCCCGGGACCAGGCCGTTGACGAGGCGACCCAGACGCTGTTCCCGGAGCTGGTGCATTCGCGGCTCGGCTCGTACAACGACGCAGAGGGCTGGCACGTGGGCCGGAGCGTCGCCGACCTCGCAGCGCTGGATGTCGGGGCGGCACTGCCACCGTGACCCGACCGGGTCCGCGACGTGCTCGGACAGCCGCGGGTGGGGCCGGGGCAGGGGAGTCGTGCAGAATCAGGCGATGCGGACCCTGATGGTGTTGCGGCACGCGCAGAGCGAGTCCAGTCGTCCTGGCTCCACCGACCACGCCCGGCGACTGACCCCCGACGGTGAGCGGCAGGCCACGGATCTTGGCGCCCACCTACGGGCAGCGGGGATCCAGGTGGACGTGGCGCTGTGTTCGTCGGCGACCCGGGCCCGACAGACTCTCGAAGCCCTGCAGCTCAATGCCACTGACGTGGTGGTGGAGGAGCTGTACAACGCCGGTGAGGATCAGATCCTGGCGCTGCTGCGTGAGCTGGACGATGCCGCCCGAACCGTTCTCGTCGTCGGCCATGCCCCCGGCCTGCCGTCGGTGGCCCACGAGCTGGCCGACCCGGCGAGTTCCGACGCGCAGGCGATGGCTGCGATCGACTGGAGGTTTCCCGCCGGCACCCTGGCCACCCTGAGCGTTTCCGGGCCGTGGTCGATGCTGGGCTCGCCGGTCACGGCCGGGACGGAGCGCCCGCCCGCCCTGGTGTCGGTCAGGCTGCCGTGAGCGCCCCGGTCGCCTCGGCAGGAGTCGAGCCGAGGCGCCGGGCGGCCGTCGACGCCAGCGCGTGCTGGTACGACGCGCTGTGCGCGCTGCACTGATCTGCTGCTGCGTTCCCCGGCTCGGCCGCCGGTGGGCGGGCTCTGCTGGATGTCGTGATCAGCTGCCCGGCGCGGATCACGCCGACCAGGTCGGCCAGCTGCTCGGCCTCGTTCCAGGACGTCAGGCCCGCCGGGCGCGGTACGGCCGGATGCACCGCCATCACCCAGGAAGTTCACAGGCTCCGTCCAGCGGACGGTAGTCGGATGGTTGCAGGTCGACGACAACCCAGCTCGCCGACCTGCACTGAGAAAAGGACTGCCATGCATCTGTATCCGGGACGGAAGCAGATGGCCCCGATGACCCAGACACGGAGCCCGGTCGAGCACGAGGATGCGACACCAGGAGATCGGGTCCCGCCGTCGAAACCTCCTCCGACCGGTGGATGGCGCAGGTGGGTCATGCCGGTCGCACTCGCGGTGATGGTGCTGCTGTGGTTCGTCCCCGTCCCCACCACGACCTCGGCCGAGTCGTTCAGCTACACGGAATTCGTGAGCGAGGTGACGGCGAACAAGGTGGCCACAGCGACGATCACCGACACGGGGGCGATCAGCGGGACGCTCGTCGGCGGGGCGCACTACGTCTCCACGATCCCCACGGCGCTCAGCGACACCAGCCTGAGCCCGCTCCTGCTCGCCCACAAGGTGCAGCTCGTAGACCCGTGGATCCCGCACTGATGCCTCGGCAGGCGTTCGAGACCTTGGTGGTCGACGCGATCGACGCCCTCCCGGACTGGGTGCAGCCCGTCGTCGACGAGATCGCGATCCTCGTCGAGGATCAACAGGATCCGAGCGAGTCCCACGACGGGCTGCTCTGCCTCGGCCTCTACCGCGGCATCCCCCGCACCAGCTACCCGGGGCGGGCCCCCGGCTCGCTCCCCGACACCATCACCCTGTACCGCATCCCCATCCTGCTGAACTGCCGGCGACCTGATGACGTCGCCGACCGGGTCCGGACCGTCCTGGGCCACGAGGTCGGCCACGCCATGGGATTGAGCGAGTCCCGACTCAGATCGCTCGGCTGGTTCTGACCCAGCCGCCGTCGACGGACACACTGGATGATGGCGGGATGGACGCTCAAGGCCAGGTCAGGTTCGGCGAGCCCGCCGGCCGGTGGGTGATCCTGGCGACCGTCCTCGGTTCGGGGATGGCCATGCTCGACGCCACCGTGGTCAACGTGGCACTCGGCCGGATCGGTCGGGACCTGGACTCGGACCTGGGTGGCCTGCAGTGGACCCTGAACGGGTACACCCTCACCCTGGCGGCCCTCATCCTCCTGGGCGGGTCGCTGTCGGATCGGCTGGGCCGTCGCCGGATGTTCGTGGTCGGCACCGTGTGGTTCGCGCTCGCCTCGGCGCTGTGCGGGTTGGCCCCCTCGATCGGCGTCCTGGTCGCGGCCAGGGCGCTGCAGGGCATCGGCGGCGCGCTGCTCACCCCGAGCAGTCTGGCCATCCTCTCGGCCTCGTTCGCGCAGGGGGACCGGGCGCGGGCGATCGGCGCCTGGTCCGGGCTCGGCGGGATCGCCGCCGCGATCGGACCGTTCCTCGGCGGCTGGCTGATCGATGTGTGGTCGTGGCGCCTGGTCTTCCTGATCAACCTGCCGCTCGCCGCGGTGGTGGTCGTCGTCGCCCTGCGGCACGTGCCCGAGAGCTCGGACCCGGCGGCGGCGGGTCGGCCGCTGGACCTGACCGGCACCGTCCTCGCGGCGGTGGGGCTGGCCGGCATCACCTACGCCGCGATCGCCGCGGGCAGCCGCCCGGTGCCGGCCGCGGCCGTGGTGGCCGGAGCGGTCGGTGCGCTGTCCCTGGGCGCCTTCGTCGCAGTGCAGCGCACCAGCCCGGCGCCGCTGGTGCCGGCGGCGATGTTCGGCTCCCGCCAGTTCGGCGTGGCCAACCTGGTCACCTTCGCCGTGTACGCGGCCCTGGGCGCCGTGTTCTTCCTGCTGGTGCTGTACCTGCAGGTGGTGGCCGGGTTCAGCCCGCTGCTCGCCGGCGCCTCACTGTTGCCGGTGACCGTCGTCATGCTGGCGTTGTCGGCGCGCTCCGGCGCGCTGGCCCAGCGCATCGGGCCGCGGCTGCAGATGAGCACCGGCCCATTGATCGCCGCTGCCGGCCTCCTGCTGATGCTGCGGATCGCCTCGGACGCCTCGTTCTGGCGGGACGTGCTGCCGGCGGTGGCGGTGTTCGGGCTCGGGCTGGCCACGATGGTCGCCCCGCTGACCTCCACGGTGCTCGCCGCCGTCCCGACCGAGCACGTCGGGGTGGCGTCGGGGGTGAACAACGCGGTCGCCCGGGCCGCCGGCCTCCTGGCGGTGGCGCTCCTGCCCACCCTTTCCGGCCTCAGCGGGGACGACTACCGGTCTGCGGCGGCGTTCAGCAGCGGCTTCCGGATCTCGATCGGGATCAGCATCACCCTGCTGGTCGCCGGTGCAGCACTGGCCGCTGCCGGGATCCGCAACCCGAGGCCCTCCCCCGAGATCGAGGCCCGGCCGGCGCCCGAGGCACCACCGAGGCCCGGGCCCGCCTTCGCCTGCCCGGTCGACGGACCGCACCTGGAGACCGCCGAATCGTCGTCCACCCCCGGGACGTCGCCCTGACCGCTGTCACCGACCTTCGGTCCGGCCCTGTGTCGACAATCGAGGGGACGCTGACAGCAACGGCTGTTTACGAGGAGGTCGCCATGGACGTCGATGGCCCCCCGGAGGGTCACCCACTGACCACGCGGGACATCCGGCTGACGGTGCAGGACGTCAGGCTCGACGGCCGGCTTGACCTACCCCAGCCGGCGGCCGGTCTCGTACTGTTCGCCCACGGCAGCGGCAGCAGCCGCCACAGCCCGCGCAACGCGCACGTCGCCCGGTTTCTCAACCGATCCGGACTGGCGACCGTCCTGTTCGACCTGCTCACTGCGACCGAGGGCCTCGACCGGCGCAACGTCTTCGACATCCCCCTGCTCGCCGAGCGGCTGGCAGGGGCGACGGCGTGGTGCCGTTCCCGTCCAGAGCTCACCGGGCTGCGGGTCGGCTGGTTCGGCGCAAGCACCGGCGCCGGCGCAGCCCTGTGGGCGGCGGCCGAGCCCGCTGCAGACGTGTCGGCGATCGTCTCGCGCGGCGGCAGACCGGACCTGGCCGGGCCCCGCCTGTCGACGGTCCACGCGCCGACGCTGCTCATCGTGGGAGGGTCGGATCGCGAGGTGCTCTCGCTGAATCGACAGGCGATGGCCGGCCTGCGCTGCGAGGCCCGACTGGAGGTGGTCCCCGGCGCGACCCACCTGTTCGAGGAACCGGGCACCCTGGAATCGGCCGCGGCATTGGCTCGTGATTGGTTCCTGGGCCACCTCACCTGAGGTCGGCCTCAGCGCAGGCCCGACACGGTGAACGCTCCGTATCCCACGACGCGCTCGGGACCACCGGCGGTGTCGGCCGACGTACGCAGGTCGAGCAGCCTGATCGACCTGTCGCGCCGTCGCGAGTGCTCGAGTAGACCGCGCAGGGCCCAGGCCCCACAGGCGTCCTCGGGCCGGATGGCGTCCGCGTCACGGGAGAGGATCGCCTCCGCCGTGCGGCGGTCCAGCCGGGCGGCGGTGGCCGCGTCGCGGTAGTGACTCAGATCGGTGCTGACCACCACCAGAGTCGGTCCGGCCGCTTCGAGGGCGTCGAGACGGTCCGACACGTCTGCCGCTGCGGTGCGCCCCACGGCGACCGGCACGATGACGAGCCGACGTCGCGTGAGGGGACTCGCGATCCGTTGCAGGAACGGCAGCTGCACCTCCAGCGCGTGGTCGTCGGCGTGGGGCCGGTCGTCGGCTCGGATGCCCGGCGCCTGCTCGACCTCCACCTCGCCCAGCGGCGTCAGCCAGCGGCCCGCGGCGGCGCACGCCATGCCGTCCAGGGGGACGTGGTGGGAGGGCCCGAGCAGGACGACGCGGCGCGGCGGCGCGACGTCCTGAGCCTGGAGTTGCGCGTAGGCGCTCGCTGCCACGGCTGCGCTGTAGACGTACCCGGCGTGCGGGACGACGAGCGCCCGGATGGGCTCGGCAGGCTCATCGGCTGCGGCCGCGGTCAGTGGCGCCGAGGCGCGCGCGGCGGACAACAGGCCGTCCACCGTGGCGGCGAGTTCCTCCGGTGCGGCGGGGTAGAAGACGCCGGCGACCGCGGGCCTACGCGTTCGACGTCCGCCGACGGTCCCGGCCACCGGGTCAGCGCTCCGAGGCCAGACGGACCGGCAGGCGGCGCGGACCCCAGGTCCCGGCGGCTCCGTCGTACTGCCCCGGGAGCCGGGTGCCGCAGTCCCGACACCGACCCTGCTCATCGAGGCGGTAGCTCTCGATCCGGTAGCCGTCCCGGACGACGACCGGTGCCCCGCAGCCCGGGCAGGACGTCGTGCCACCCTCGGTGTCCCGCACATTCCCGGTGTAGACGTGTCGCAGGCCGTTGTCGAGTGCGATCCGCCGTGCCCGGGTCAGCGTGGCCGGCGGCGTGGGTGGGACGTCGAGCATCTTGAAGTCGGGATGGAACGCCGAGAAGTGCACAGGGACATCGGCTCCCAGCTCGTCGTGCACCCAGCGGGTCAGCGCCTCGATCTCCGCCGGGCCGTCGTTGAGCCCCGGGATCAGCAGGGTGGTGATCTCCAGCCAGACGTCGGTCTCGTGGTGCAGGTAGCGCAACGTCTCCAGCACCGGCGCGAGCCGGCCGAGAGTGACCTTGCGGTAGAACTCGTCGGTGAAGGCCTTGAGGTCGATGTTCGCGGCATCCAGGTGGGCGTAGAGGTCTCGGCGGGCGGGCCCGCACATGTAGCCGGCCGACACCGCGACCGCCCGGATGCCCCGCTGGTGACAGGCGTCCGCGACGTCCATCGCGTACTCGAGGAAGATCACCGGATCGTTGTAGGTGAACGCGACGCTGCGACAGCCGAGCTCATCTGCCGTCCGCGCGATCACCTCCGGGGAGGCGGCGTCGGTCAACCGGTGCGTCTGCCGGGACTTGCTGATGTCCCAGTTCTGGCAGAACCGGCACGCCAGGTTGCAGCCGGCGGTACCGAAGGACAGCACCGCGGTGCCCGGCAGGAAGTGGTACAGCGGCTTCTTCTCGATCGGGTCGACGCAGAAACCGCTCGAACGCCCGTAGCTGGTCAGCACGATCTGGTCCGCGGTTCTCGCCCTGACGAAGCACAGGCCTCGCTGCCCGTCATGCAACCGGCAGGCGCGCGGGCACACGTCGCACTGCAGGCGACCGTCCGGCAGGCGATGCCAGTACTGGGTCGGGACCGTATACGGATCGTCCATGCAGACATCAGTACTCATCGGACATCCACCTTGCTTGACGGCTCAGAGCTTGTACCCGATGGCGCGCAACAGGTCGTGCCGGGCGGTGACATCGGCCTCGGTCTCCACACCGAGGGGCGGCGCTCCGTCGACGACGCCGACGACGCCGCGGCCGCGCGGGGTCGTCGCGACGAGCACCTCCACCGGGTTGGCCGTGGCGCAGAACACCGTGCACACCTCGGCGACGGCCTTGACCTGGTTGAGGACGTTGACCGGGAACCCGTCGCGCAGACAGATCACGAACGAGTGCCCGGCCCCGATCGCCAGGGCGTTGTTCGTCGCGAGCTCGACCAGTTCGGAGTCGTTGCCGGACCGCCGGACCAGCCGTGGCCCGGACGCCTCACAGAAGGCCAGCCCGAACCGCAGCGACGGGCTCACACCCGCCAGCGCCTCGTGCAGGTCCTCGACCGTCTTGATGAAGTGCGCCTGACCGATGACGACGTTCACGTCGTCCGGTGTGTCGACCGGAACCGCCTCCCACGCGGGAGTGTCCATGGTCACGGGATCTACCTCCTTCCTGCGGCCACTGCGTGCTCACAGATCCAGCACACTCTCACCGCCGGCAAGGTCAAGGTGCCGAGGTCCCGGTGACGTGAATGGTGTCTCGGTGGTCGCCCTGCTTGCAGGCTACCTGCCTGCTCGTCGTGTGAACCTCGCCGAGCACGGGCCGGCCACGGAGGGCATCGCCGAGTCAACAGATCGCCGGCGGGGGTGGTGGGTCTGCGACTTCGGCCCCTACCGCCGATCCTGGTCGCGGGACAGGCTGATGACGTCAGTGCACAGCTCGACGTCCTGGGGGACAGGGTGAAACGCGGATTGGTGGCGGCGACTGTCGTGGCGGCATCGGTGGTCGGGTACGAGCGGTGGGTGAAGCCCTGGCATCAACGATGGGGCGCGACGGAGGCGGAGCGTTCCGTCACGCTTCCCGGCGACGAGCTCGTGGCCGAACCCGCGACGCAGCTGACTCGCGCCCTCACCATCGACGCCTCACCCGATCGGGTGTGGCCGTGGATCGTGCAACTCGGCGCCGACCGCGGCGGCTTCTACAGCTACGACTGGCTGGAGAACCTGTTCGGACTCAAGATCCACAGCGCGGACCAGATCGTCCAGACCTGGCAGCGGCTGCGGGTGGGCGATGTCGTCTATGCAAGCCGCGACCGTACCGGTGGGTGGATCGTCGTCGACCTCCGTCCACACGAGGCGCTCGTGCTCAAGGTCGCTGACTTGGCCGCCGGTCGGCCCCTACGTCGGGACGAACAGCTGAAGTGGGAGTTCCAGTGGACCTTCGCGCTGCGGCCCACGGCGTCGGGTGGTACCCGGCTGCTCGTGCGGGAACGGACCGCCTTCGGCAGTGCTGTCGCGCGCACGGTGATGGCCCCGGTCGGCGTGGTCAGCTTCGTGATGACTCGCCGCATGATGCTGGGGATCAAGACGCGGGTCGAAGGAATTGCACCTTGAGCCGGCCGGTGCAGAGCGGGTGAGGACGCCGCGGTGCCGGCGGGCGCGGATGCCGACCGTCAGGCCCGGATGGTTTCAGGTTGCGCGTCGAGCTCGGCCAGGCACGTCAGGATCGCCTCCAGGGTGCGCTCGATGTCGCTGTCCAGCCCGACCGAGAACCGGATCAGACCGTCGGTCAGTCCCATGGCGTGGCGTGACTCGGCCGGGATCTCCGAGGAGGTGCTCGATCCGGGAGCACTGAACAAGGTCTTGAAGTAGCCGAGGCTCACCGCGAGATAGCCGACGCGCTCCTGTTGCATCCGGGTCATCAACCGGGCCGCACGCGGGTAGCTGCCGACGTCCAGAGTCATGACTCCCCCGTAGCCGAACCCGTGGTTCATCAAGCGGTTCAGCAATTCGTGCTGAGGATGCGCGGGTAGGCCGGGGTAGTGCACGGTGTAGCCGCGCTCGGCCAGGCCTGCCGTGAGATAGGCGGCGTTGGCGCCGTGCTGGCGCATCCGGATGTGCAGGCTGTGCAGGTTCTTCAGGATGCTGGCCGCCCGGTGGCTGTCGAGCACCGGACCGAGCAGCATGCTGGTGCCGGCGTTGACGTCATTGAGCTGCGCGATGAACTCGTTCGTGGACACCGCGCACCCGGCCACGCAGTCGCTGGTCCCGTTCACGAACTTGGTCAGGCTGTGCACGACGACGTCCGCGCCGAGCCTCAGCGGCGAGAGGATCATCGGGCTGAAGGTGTTGTCCACCACCAGGCGCGCGCCTCGCTCGTGGGCCAGGTCGGCCAGGACCGGCAGGTCGGCCACGTCGAGGAGCGGGTTGGTGATCGACTCAGCGAACAGCACCCTGGTGCGTGGGGTGATCGCTCGCCGCACCGCCTCGGCGTCGCAGATGTCCACGAAGCGGGTCGTGATGCCCAGGCGCGGCAGCAGGTTCTTGAACAGGGCGTAGGTGCCGCCGTAGATGGTCCGGCTTGCCACAACCTCATCACCGGCCGAGCACAGGGCCAGCACGGTACTGCTGATGGCGGCCATGCCCGACGCCATCACCTGCGCCGACTCCCCGTCCTCCATCCGGGCCAGGGCCTCGGCCAGGAACTTGTTCGACGGGTTCCAGTGCCGGGAGTACAGGAAGCACCCCTCGATCTCGTGCTCGAACACCTCCTCCATCCGTTCCGGGCTCAGGAACGTGAACGTGGAGGAGTCAGTGATCGACGGGTTGACATCACCGAACTCACCGAAGACGAGGTAGTCCTGCACGCGGGAAGCCGGATCGAAGCTCATCGGATCACCTTCGGATGTGCAGCCCACCGGCTGCTGACGTTGGACCGGTCACCCTGGAGCACACGCCATCCCCGCCGTGGCCGCAAGGGGGCCAAAGGACCGACCGCCAGAATGGCGCCTTCCCTGCGGACCCTCACCATGATGAACGCATCCCCTCGCCGAGCCTTCGCTGCGCACTCGAATGCCTCGTCGCGGCTACTTCGTGGACGGGCTGGGCGCGACCCAGTTCGCCACGACCGGGGCGGTCGACCGGCTGCGGTCTGCGGCACGGCCGGTCGCACGTCCGAGGGGGAGCCGAGCACCGTGGTGCTGGCGGCGCCGGGTTCCACCCCACCCTCAGAGGGTTGCAGATCAGACCCTGAACGCCGCACCCAGTCGGATCGGGCAGCAGGCATCGCCGCACTATGGGATGTGAGCGCCGCCATCGGGCAGGATCTCGGCATGGCACCCTCCGATGAACCCGATCTGCCGCCCCGCTGGCACCGCTTCGGAACCCTCCTGCTCGAGGCCGCCGAAGGCATCGTGTACGTGGGGATCGCCGCGCTCCTGAGCGGGACGGCGGCGATCCTGCTCTTCGTCGCCGCAGGGCAGCTCGTCGCCATGGTCCGTGATCCCGGTCAGAACACGGGCATCGAGGTGCTCGACACCCTGCTGCTGCTGTTCATCATCGTCGAGCTGCTGTTCGCGGTCCGGGCCACGCTGCGCAAGCGCGAACTGGTGGCCGAGCCGTTCCTGCTGGTCGGGATCATCGCCTCGATCAAGGAGATCGTCGTGCTCTCGGTGAAGGCGGCCGAGCGAGATCGGCACCGGCGCGGAGTTCCGCGACAGACTGTGGGAGATCGGCGTGCTCGGCGGTCCTGGTGCTGCTGCTGGGCGTCACCGCGTTGCTGCTGCGGCGCAAGGAGCGCGAACCCGAGGAGGCGAAGGACTCCTAGGGCAACACAACTGACAAGACCTACCGCCGGGTAGCTGTACTCCCGTGCAGGACAATGATCGACAAACGATACGAATCGATCCGAGAGTCGCCTCTGACCAGGCACTTTACGGTGGAGACGACGGGACTCGAACCCACAACCCCTGCTTGCAGACTGTCGGCACACCTCTTGCGGGGCGTCGCTGAGCACGACCTGGCCGCGGCGAGCACCGCTGAACCACGGCGACCGGCGCCGTTGCAGTACTTCCGTGCTGTACGCCCTCCGCCGTGCGACAAGCCGAAAGGGAGGCGGCGCCTGGGCAGGTCGGTTGCCCGTGTCGGCCCTTGGGGGCCCGCCTGCCTGGGTGCGTACTATCGAGGTGTGGGGTTTCCGCGGATCACGATCGAGCCTGGGCGGATGAACGGCCTGCCGTGCATCCGCGACACTCGGGTGACGGTGTCAGCTGTCCTGGGACAGCTCGCCGCGGGCAGGACGTTCGATGAGGTGCTGGCGGACTACCCGTACCTGGTCCACGAGGACCTGCTCGCCGCATTGGAGTTCGCTGCCGCCGCGCTCCAAGAGCGTGAGCTGCCGCTTGCTCATCCGGCATGAGGTTTCTGGTCGACGCCAACCTCTCGCCCACGCTGGCCGCTCGGCTGTCCTAAGCCGGCCACGAGGCGACGCATGTCGTCGATCATGGGCTATTGGCGGCCAGGAATGAGGAGATCCTCGCCATGCCATCGAGAACGGTCAGGTGATCGTTTCCGCGGACACCGATTTCACGCTCATGCTCGCGGTGTCGGGGGCCACGAGCCCGTCTCTGGTTCTGCTGCGGTCAGCCGATCGGCTCGCCCCGGCCGATCAGGCGGATCTGATCCTCGTCAACCTGCCGACTGTGCTCAAGGAACTCGACGCCGGCGCGGTGGTGTCGTTGTCGACCACGCGGCTGCGGGTCCGGCCCCTACCGATACGTTGACGCACGCACTGGCGGGCCGGGTTGGTGGACCGACCCGCAGGGCCAGCGGGTCTTCGACAAGGATCCAGCCCTCGCCGACGACGTCGTTGCCAGGGGAAGGACCGGCAGCACAACCCAGGGATATCCAACGACGGGTAGCTGCACCCCGTGCAGGACGCCGATCGGCAGCGATCATGAATCAGTCCGAAACCCCGCCTCTGACCAGCCATTTTGGTGGAGACGATGGGACTCGAACCCACAACCCCCTGCTTGAAAACTACCGGCACCAACCGTGTCGAGCTGCGGTGAGCACGCCCGACGCACGGTGAGCGCCGCCGAGCAGCGGCGGGTGGGGATGCCGTTGCAGTACTTCCGTGCTGTACGGCATAACGGGCAACGCCGTTCGAGACTACCGCTACGTGGCGAGGGCTTCCTCGGCAGCGGTGACGAGCCGGTTCGCCGCGCGCACGGCACTGCGCAGGGCGGCGGCGGTGATGAGCCGGCTGCCGTAGTGCGCGGTGTCCTTGAACTGCAGTAGCCGCTCCAGGTCACGCGCCGACGCCGGGCGCGCTGTCGTGAGGAGCGCGACGGCGGCCCGATGATCCGCCTCGCGGGAATGCTGACCCAGCAGGGCACAGCACAGCGCATCCGCCGCGGCGATCCCCGCCAGCACGGCGTTGCCGGTCGCCACGTTGTGCCACGCCGACGCGTCGTCCTCGGTTGTGGCCAGTTCCGCGACGTCCAGATAGCGGCGAGCGACGGCGCACCGGGCCCGCGCCTCGGCCGGTCCGCACCGCACCCGCCGCGCCATCACGCCACCTCCCCCAGCAGGGCGTCGAGGCGCTGCCCGACCAGGTGCACGCCGTCCCGGCGCCAGGCCGCAACCAGCGGCTCACCGTCCAGGACTGCCTGGCGCAGACCGTCGCGGGTGGTCTCCACCATGTTGACTGGATTGCCGGTGCGTCGCCGCAGCCGGGCCACGGACTCGCTAAGTTGGGCATCCCAGGCCCCCTCGGCCGAAGCATCGGGCAGATCAGGACGGACCACGAGAAGGTCCAGATCACTGTCAACGTCTGCGTCGCCACGAGCGGCTGACCCGAAGAGACTGGCGTGTGTCGGCGGCGGCGACCAACCGGACAGCTCCTCAGCGAGCGCCTGCACGAGCCGGGACCGCAGGGTCACGAGCGCGGCGACGGCGTCGGCGGCGAGATGCTCGCTGTTGAAGCCGCACAGCAGGGCTCGGCCAGCCGGGCGCACCGCGACCAGCCCGTGATCGGCGAGCCGGTGCACCACGGTCTGGGCGCTGTTGTGGCTGACCCCGGCCAGACGGGCGACCTCACGCAAGGTGAACTCTGCAGGCGAAGCGCGCACGAGGACCCGGAGCACTGCGGAGACCGACGGCGTCATCACCGCCCGCGCCGGGTCAGACAGATCCACGCTGTGACTCCTACCTAGACTGCTTCCATATGGAAGGTTATCACTTCCATATGGAGTACCACCGAGCCGTGGACGCTCGAGTGCCATGTCACGGGGGTCGCTCGCTGTGAGGTGTCGGCAGCGCCAGGCGCCTCCGCATCGATGCCGCCCACCAGCGGGAGCCCCACCTGGACAGGCGAAACCCCCCTGCTTCGCCAGCAGGGGCACCCCGTCCACGGCCCGGGCCCGTGCCTCGCTGAGCATCGTTGAGCCGCGCTGAGGAAGAACCCGGCAGCACAACCGAGGAAAGCTACCGACGGGTAGCGGTACTCCCGTGCAGGACGCCGATCGACAGCGATCATGAATCGGTCCGAGAACCGCCTCTGACCAGGCACTTTGCGGTGGAGACGATGGGACTCGAACCCACAACCCCCTGCTTGCAAAGCAGGTGCGCTACCAATTGCGCCACGTCCCCGGGAGCACGCGCCGACCGCAGCCGGCGGACCGCCCGGTCAAGCGTACGGCGTGCGGGCCCGCCCGGAGAAACGCGCGATAGCGCCGCCCGGCGAGCGGTCGGCCCGTTCGTCGATGGTCCCCGGCGGGCGGGCGCGGGCCGTGCCACCATCGCCCCCATGGCCGACACTCTGCCCCCCGAGGTCCTGGACGACCTCGTCGATCTGCTCGTCTCCTGCCCGGCGTTCGTCGGCGTCGATCGTGGCCGCCTCTCGCCCCTGGCACACCAGGCGCAGATCGCCTACGTCGCCGCGGCGGAGAAGCCGCTGACCCGCGCTCTGGTGGTGCAGCGCGGCGCGCTCATGGTGCGCGACCAGCAGGGCCGCTCGGTCGACATGGTCGCCGAGGGCGAGTTCGCGTCCCCCGCCGCCGACGAGAAGGTCGAACCTGTCGAGTCCGCCCTGGTGGCCTGGTTGCCCGAACGGGCCCTCGACCTCGCCTGGTCGGTGCCGGCGTCCGAACTACCCGCCCGGGCGATCAGCCCGCACCAGTCCCGGATCGACCTGCAGACCGCCGCGGTGCGCACCGTGATGCGCGAGCCCGCGAGGGTGGCCTCCACCGACGAGACGGCGTGCGCCGTCGCCGCCCGGATGACCGAGAACCGCGTCTCCTCGATCATCGTCCGGGACGGCGACCGGATGGGCATCGTGACGGACCGGGACCTGCGCAGCCGGCTCGTGGCCCCCTGCCGCCCGGGCGACACCCCGATCGGGGAGGTGACCACGTTCCCGGTGCGGACCGTGGACGCCGACACCCCGATCTTCGAGGCGCTGATCGACATGCTGACGCACGGCGTCCACCACCTGCCGGTGATCGAGGACGACAGGCTCGTCGGCGTGGTCAGCTCCAACGACCTGCTCGAACTCGGCTCGCGCAACCCGCTCTACCTGCGCGCGGCCATCGACCGCGCGACCGACGTGGACGCCATCGTCGCCGCCCACGCCGACCTGCCGGAGAGCGTCGGTGCCCTGCTCAGCTCCGGCACCTCACCGCGCGATGTCGCCCGGGTCATCGCGACCGTCACCGACCGCATCCAGCGCCGGCTGCTCGTGCTCGCCCAGGCCGAGCTCGGCGAGGCCCCCACCCCCTACGGCTGGATCGCCTTCGGCAGCCAGGGACGGCGGGAGCAGACCCTGTACAGCGACCAGGACCACGGTCTGTTGCTGCCCGACGGGATCGGGTCCGATCCGCAGGCCCTGGAGTACTACGAGCGTCTCGGGGTCTGGATGGTCGATGCCCTCGAACGATGCGGCTACGCCCGCTGCGACGGCAACGTCATGGCGAGCAACGAGCGCTGGCGCCGCAGCGCCACGGGATGGGCGAGTGCGTTCGCGTCGTGGATCTCCCGCCCCACCGAGGCGCACCTGCTCGAATCGACCATCGCCTTCGACCTGCGCACGGTCTCCGGCGAGCTGCAGGTCCGCGAGCTGCTGCAGCCCACCATCGCCCAGGCCGCCGACAACGCGCTGTTCCTGGCCCGGCTGGCCCGCGACGCCGTCCGGCATCGCCCGCCGATCGGCTTCCTCGGACGCTTCTCCGTCCACCGCTCCGGCGAGCACGAGGGCACCCTCGACATCAAGGCCGGCGCGATGCTGCCGATCACCGACATCGCCCGGCTGCTGACCCTGGCCCGGGGCGGTCCCGAGATCTCCACCGACTCCCGCCTCGCCGCCGCGATAGCCGATCATCAGATCTCCGAGGAGCTCGGCGCCACGATCCGCTCGGGTTACGCGCTGGCCATCGGGGTACGCCTTCGCCACCACCTCGACCAGTACCGCCGCGGCGTGCCCCAGGACAACTGGGTGCAACCGGATGCCCTGGAACCGTTGACCCGGTCCCAGTTGCGCGAGACGTTCAAGGCGATCCGTACCGTGCAGAGCAACCTCGAGGTGCGCTACCGGGTGGGAATGTTGGGATGATCGGCCGAGATCGACGATGAGCCCGCTCTGGCGGCGCGCGAGAGATCGGCGCGGCTGGCGGGACGTCGAGTTCCTCGTCCTCGACTTCGAGACCACCTCGCCCGACTCCCGCACGGCCGAACCGCTCTCCGTCGGCTGGATCACGGTCGCCGACGGCCGCGTGCAGTGCAACGCCGCGAACTACCTGCTGATCGACCACCGCGGCGAGGTCCCCGAATCGTCGATGCGCATCCACGGCCTGCTGCCCGAACACCTGCGGGAGGGTCACCATCTGGACGACGTGGCGGCGCGGCTGCGCGAGGCGGCCTCGGGCCGGTTCATGGTCGCCCACGGAGCCTTCCTGGAGGGCGCCCTCCTGACCCGCCTCGGCGTCCCGCACGCCGGGGCCATCGACACCATGGCCATGGTCCGTCGCCTCGACGACCGGTTCGGTCAGCCGAACGCCGACGCGCGCCTGCCCGGGGCCGCCCAGCGGCACGGCATCCCCCCGATGCACTCCCACCACGCCTTCGCGGACGCCCTCACCACGGCCCTGCTCCTGATCACCCTGGCCGGGGAGCTCGAGGTGAAGCGCGGGCGCTGCCACGTCGACGACCTGGTCAAGCTCGGCCGGTTCTGACAGCACAGGGTGCCGTTCTCCCCCTCTGTCGGGGGGAGAACGGCACCCGTTGTCTGCGGTGCTTCAGCGCGCGGGGTCGGTGACCTCGGCCCAGAGCGCCTGCTCTGCCTTGTCGGACTGCACCTTGCGCCACACGGCGAATCCCGCGGCGGCGACAAGCGGCGGCGATGATCTTCTTCACGACGACTCCCTGCTCGGTGGCGGTGGCACGCGTGGTCGTGCCCACCCGGCTCTCGCACCGTACCCAACGTGAACTCGTTCGGCACCGGCAGCCGGCGGCTTGACCATCCCCGCCGACCATCCCCGCCGACCATCCCCGCCGAACATCCAGCGGCCCCGGCACAGACCCGAGACGTTCCCCCGAATGGGTCAAGACCTCCCGGCCCGCCACCGAAGTGTGCAGGGTGCAGCCGAAAACCATGCAGATCACCGGGGCGGCAGTCATCTCGGCCATGGCCGTGGCCGCGCTGGCCATCCCCACGACGTCCGCGACGTCGACACCCCAGGCGCCGACGCCCAGCGCGTCGGCGAGCCGGGCCGGGATCGACCGGTCCTCCTCGTGGGCGCCCGCACCCAACCGCAGCACGGGCCTGTCCACACTGGCCGTCACGGACGCGCACGGGCTGAGGCTGCGCACCGCCGGCGGCGTGCGCGACTTCGTCGCCGGGGTCGACGTCGGCGCGACCACCCCGGGCCACCTGCCCGGCGAACTGGCCATCTCGGTCGGCGGAGTACCGCCGCTGGTTCGAGCAGATGGGCTCGCTCGGCATCCGGGCGCTGCGCATCTACACGATCCACCCGCCGACCTTCTACCGCGAGTTGCTCGCCTACAACCAGGCGCATCCCGCGGCGCCGCTGTATCTGATGCAGGGCGTGTACCTGACCGACGAGACCGCACTGCTCGCAGGCGGCACGCTCTACGACCAGAAGGTGGACGACGACTTCGCCGCCGAGGTGGCCGACGCCACCCTCGCCGTCCGGGGCGCCCTGCACCGGGACGAGAGCCCGGGTCGCGCCTTCGGGGACTGGGACGCGGACGTGAGCCAGTGGGTGCTCGGGTGGGTCATCGGCGTCGAGTGGGATCCCGAGGCGACCCTGCGCACCGATCAGGAGCACGCCGACGCACCGGCGATCGAGGGCCAGTTCTTCCGGTCCACGAAGGAGGCCACCCCCAGTGAGCGCTGGATGGCCAAGCACATGAACGCCCTCGCCGAGATCCAGGCCCGCAACGGGTACTCGATGCCGATCGCGTTCGTGAACTGGCCGACCACCGACCCGCTGTCCCATCCCGACGAGCCGCACCCGGCAGAGGACCTGGTCGGGATCGACGCCAACCACGTGCAGCCCACCGGGGCCTGGCCGGGCGGCACCTTCGCCAGCTACCACGCCTACCCGTACTACCCCGACTTCCTGCGCTACGAGAAGGGCCTGCGGACGACCGTCGTCGACGGCCGTGCCGACCCCTACGCGGGCTATCTCGCGGCGCTGAAGAAGCACCACCCCGACATGCCCGTGATGATCACCGAGCTCGGGGTGCCCTCGGCGATGGGGTCGGCCCACAACGGCACCCTCGGCCGCGACCAGGGCGGGCACCGCGAGCAGGACGCGATGGCGATCAACGCCTCCCTGCTGCGCACCGTGAAGGACCAGGGTCTGGCCGGGGCGTTCCTGTTCAGCTGGTCCGACGAGTGGTTCAAGTTCACCTGGAACACGGTGGAGCACCAGGTCCCCGCCGAGAACCGCGCACGGTGGCACGACCCGTTGACCAACGAGCAGTACTTCGGCCTGCTGGCCCACGACTCACAGCCCCTGGACGGCGCCCACCACGTCGTCACGCCCGACGACGACTCCGGCGTCGCCCGGGTCCAGCTGGACGCCGACGCGTCCTACCTCTACCTCGACGTCACCTACGGCTCCTCGAGCCAGACCGTGCCCGCCACGTCCGAGCTGGTCGTGGGGGTGGACACCGTTCCGGGCGGTGCACCCACGGCCGATTCCAACGGCGAGGTGGACGCCGCGGACTACCGGATCGAGGTCGACCCGACGGCGTCCGTCGCGCGGGCCACGGTCCGCAGCGCCCTGGCTCCGGCCCGATGGGACACCTGGGAGGACCTGCCCGAGTCCGGCCGGCCGTGGCAGCTGTTCCGGCTCGTCACGAACCGGTCCTATGCCGGGGTGGACACCTCCACCCTCGAGACCCAGGACGTCGGCGTGCTGCGCCGCGGCACCTGGCAGGCCGACTCCGCCCAGCCGGACAGCCTGGCCACCTGGCAGACCGCCGGCGACACCGTGAAGATGCGGATCCCGTGGTCGATGATCGGCATCGCCGACCCCTCCACGCGGATGGCACTCGGTGAGGGCGCGGACCCGAACGCGACCCCGATCGACCGGATCACCCTGAGCCTGGCCGTGGGCGGGCAGTCGCCCACGACGCTGCCCTACACGTGGCCGACCTGGACCGAGATCGGCTACTCCGAGCGCCTGAAGAGCGGGATCGACGTGGTGGCCCAGACCTTCCGCGAACTGAACGACTGACGAGCCCCGGTCGAACGCCCTATCGAAGGGCCTGCCGCTCGCTCTGTGGGTCGTCGCGCGGCTCGCCCTGCCGGTCGTCGCGCGGCCGGTCGCGCCGACGATCGCGCGGCCGGGGCACCCGCCCCGGGGCGAGAAGCCTGAGGTGCTGCAACTGGATCCGTGGCACGACGCCGTCGCGGATCTCCGCCCGCAGGCGCGCGCGCTGCTCCAGGTCGAGCTGGTCGATGATCTGCTCGACCGCGGACAGGATCGACCCGCGGAGCAGCCACAGGGCGGGCCGGGAGCGAGCGTCGACGAACATCAGCTCGGTCAGGAACGCCCTGGCCTCATGCAGCGACTCCAGGCTCTCGGTCAGGCTTCGTTCGATCTCGGCCTCCTGGTCCTGGGCCTCGGCCTGCACCAACTCACCGAACGTGCCGATGCACTGGCCGAGCCAGGTCAGCACCACCGAGAACGCCTCGCGGATCTCCTCGCCGTAGCCGTCGTCGTCCGTCGGGCTGGACGGGGCCTCACGCAGCATGCGCTCGAACAACAGGCGGACGGCCTCCAGCGAGGACTCGAGGGTGTGCAGACCGGTGCGCAGCACCGGTTCCACGGACGGCGTCCGCAGCGCCCGAGGGTTCAGCACCCGCCGCTCGCGGACCATCTGGACCCCTTCACGGGCCGGGCCGACCCGTGCGGTGGCCACCGCGGTCGCGGCCCGCCATCGCTCGACCTCGGCGACGGTCACCGGGCCGGTCATCAGGGACAGGCCGGCCTGGATCAGGGCGTCGGCGGTGGTCGTGGCGAGATCGCGGACACGGCGGGTCGCGACCCGGTTGGGGACCCGGCGAGGGACGAGCAGCGACAGGGCGATCCCGGTGCCCGCCCCGATCAGCGTGGTCAGGATGCGCGTCTGCGCGGCGATGGCCAGATGGGCGACACCGAGGATGAGCATGGCGCTGATCGGGGTCTCCAACGCCTGCTCACCCAGCCGGAACACCTGGGCGAGGATCAGCGCGAGCGCGATGACCAGACCGAGGGACCACCAGGTCAGCCCGACCACGGCGGACATCGCGATCGCGATGAACACCCCGGTCAGCACCGCCCCCACCCGGACCAGGCCCATCCTGATCGTCGAGTAGGCGGATGCCTGCACGACCAGGACCGCGGTCAGGGCACAGGTCAGGTCGATCGGGCCGTCGGTCACCGCCCCGGTGATGGCGTACGAGATCACGCCGGCCAGGGTGAGTCTGCCGATATGAGTGAGGGTGGGCAGGGACTGACGCAGCGCTTGTATCCGAGACACCCGCCAGCCCCCCACCGCTGCGGGACGGATCACCCCTCAAGAATCGGGGGTCGGCGCCCCAGACTCCAACTCCTGGGCCTGTTCGTTCCGACACACTGTGCGGCGCAGGTAGCCGAGCCCGAGGATCGGCAGCACCAGTGGGACGAACAGGTAGCCCTGCCCATAGTTCGACCACACGGTGGAATCAGGGAAGGCGGAGGCATCCACCAGACTCAGCGTCCCGACCGTGAGCACCCCGGCCAGTTCGAAGCCGCAGGCGCCCCAGGCGAGACGACGCCAGACGGGCCCGCCCCGGGCGATCGCCACCGTGGCCACCACGTAGACCAGCGCAGCCACCGCCGACAGCGTGTAGGCCAGAGGCGCCTCGTCGAAGCGGGTGGCGATCTGCACCCCGGCCCGCGACGTCGCGGCCATCGCGAACAGCGCGTAGAGCGCGACCAGCAACCGACCGAGCCCGCTCGCCCGCCCGCCGTGGTCGACCTGCCCGGCGCCCTCAGACACCGGCGTTCCACAGCTGCGTCACCCGGACGATCATCACGGCCAGCCCGAGACACCCCAGGGTGAGCACGAGCACGCTCGGCCGGGACTCGCTCCGCCAGCGACCACAGCGCCGCCACCGGGAGCACGAGCAGGGCACCGACCAGGTAGGCCAGGAACACCACCGTCTCGGGGGGCCCCTCGCCCCGGACGACCGCCACGACGCCGATCGCCAGTTGGACGACGAGCAGGATCTCGACCGTGGCCGCGACCAGCAGGTGGGCGCGGCCGACGGCGCGGTTCCGGGCGGCGGTCAGCGCCGTCCAGCCGGCCAGCAGCAGGAGGGCGCCGATGACGACGGCCGTGAGCGGAGGGTTCATCGTGGGGAAGGCTATCCGCCCCCGATCGTGGTGAGCGGGGCCACTGCGGGATGCCAAGGTTGTCCCATGAGCGAACTCGACGCCGATCTGCGCCACCTCGCCGAAGCCCATCAGGTCGCCACCGAGTACTGGGACTGGCGGGGCAACCATGTGCAGGTCGGCGAGGACGCGATCGTGGCGGTGCTGGCCGCACTGGGCGTCGACGCGTCCAATCCCGAGGCGCGACGGGGCGCGCTGCCTGGACCACCGCCGGGCACCCTGGCGGCATCTGCTCCCCCCGGCGCTCGTGGTCGTCCAGGGCGAGGGCGCCACCTTCGCCGCCCACCCCGAGCACGGCGAGGCGGTCCAGGTCTGGATCGACCTCGAGGACGGCACCCGCCGCGACGACGTCGTCCAGCTGGAGAACTGGAACCCGCCACAGGAGATCGACGGCCGGCTGACCGGTGAGGCCACCTTCGCCCTGCCCCAGAACCTGCCGTTGGGCTATCACACCCTGCGCGCGCGCAGTGGGGACGACGCGAGCGCGACCCCGGTGATCGTCACCCCGGCCTGGGTCGGGCTGCCGGCGAAGCTGGGCGGGGGCCGGGAGTGGGGCCTGGCCACCCAGCTCTACAGCGTTCGCTCGGCCTCCTCGTGGGGGATCGGCGATCTGAGCGACCTGACCGACCTGACCTACTGGGCCGCCGATCACGGCGCCGGCTACGTGCTGGTCAACCCGCTGCACGCCGCGGAACCGACCACGCCGATGGAGCCGTCTCCCTACCTGCCCACCTCGCGGCGTTTCACCAACCCCGTCTATCTGCGCATCGAGCAGGTCGAGGAGTTCGCCCAACTGGACCCGGCGGACCGGTCCGCCGTCGACAAGGTGCGCGCCGACGTCCGCGCGCGGCTCTCGGACCGCGACGTCATCGATCGCGACGAGGTCTGGGCGGCCAAGCGCGCGGCGCTGCAGTTGCTGTTCGCGGTCCCTCGCACCGACGGGCGTGAGCTGGCCCTGCAGTCCTACCTGCGCCGCGAGGGGCGTGGGCTCGAGGACTACGCGACGTGGTGCGCCCTGGCCGAGGTGCACGGGTCGCTCTCCTCGAAGTGGCCGGCCGAGCTGCGTCACCCCGACGCCCCCGCGGTGGGCGCCTTCCGCGACGCCCACCGCGATCGCGTCGACTTCCACGCCTGGCTGCAGTGGCTGCTGGACGAGCAGCTGGCTCGAACCCAGCTCAACGCACGCCGGGCGGGCATGTCGATCGGCGTGATGCACGACCTGGCCGTCGGGGTACACCCCCAGGGCGCCGACGCGTGGGCTCTGCAGGACGTCTTCGCCCGGGGGGTGGCCGTCGGCGCGCCTCCGGACGCGTACAACCAGGGGGGCCAGTCCTGGGCGCAACCCCCGTGGCGCCCCGACCGGCTCGCGGCCCAGGCCTACGGCCCCTTCAGGGACCTGGTCTCCACCGTGATGCGCAACTCGGGCGGGGTGCGGATCGACCACATCATCGGGTTGTTCCGGCTCTGGTGGATCCCGGACGGATGCCTGCCGACCGAGGGCACCTACGTGGGCTGCAACCACGAGGCGCTGATCGGGATCCTCGCATTGGAGGCGCACCGGGCCGGCGCGGTGGTGGTCGGGGAGGACCTGGGCACCGTCGAACCCGCGGCCCGCGACTACCTGCGGCGCCGGGGCATCCTCGGCACGTCGATCCTGTGGTTCGAGGGCGACTACGAGGACGGCGGCGGGCCACTTCACGCCGAGCGCTGGCGCGAGTACTGCATGGCCTCGGTGACCACGCACGACCTGCCGCCCACCGCCGGCTACCTGGCCGGGGAGCACATCCGGCTGCGACACGAGCTCGGTCTGCTGACCCGCTCGCTCGAGGAGGAACTGGCGATCGACGCCGCCCAGCGCCGCGCCTGGTTGGCGGAACTGCACCGCAGCGGTCTGCTCCCGGACGCCACGCCCGGCACCGGCCAGGAGGACATCGAACGGACCGTGGCGGCGCTGCACCGCTATCTCACGCGGACGCCGTCCCGGTTGCTGTGCCTGGCCCTGACCGACGCGGTCGGCGACCGGCGCGCCCAGAACCAGCCCGGGACCGTGGACGAGTACCCGAACTGGCGGGTGCCGCTGACCGGCCCGGACGGCGAGACCCTGCTGCTCGAGGACGTCTTCACCAGCCCGCGGGCGGCGACCCTGGCCGAGGCGATGCGGGTGCACTGACCCGCGACGGCAGGGGACAGGACCTTGGCCCGCGCGAGCGTCATACCCCTGTCGGTATGTTCGGTGTATGTCCACACACGAACACGGCAAGGCCGTCCTCGATGACCTCAACCCGCTGACCCGCGACCTGCGCCGCGCGATCCCCGACGTCTACGCCGGCTTCCGCGACCTGCACCATGCGTCGTTCGCCCCCGGGGCCCTGGACACGCGGGTCAAGGAACTCATCGCGATGGCGATCGGGATCAGTCAACAGTGCGACGGCTGCATCGCCTCGCACGCCCGCGGTGCGGTCAAGGCCGGGGCGAGCAAGCAGGAGGCCGCCGAGGCGATCGGGGTGACCATCCTGATGAACGGCGGCCCCGCGACGATCTACGGTCCGCGCGCCTACTCCGCCTTCTGCGATTTCGCGGACGCCGAGGCCGGCGCCTGATCCTCGGATCCGGACCCGCCATGAACGACCCCCCGACCAGCCGGGCCGAATGAGGCAGTCGACCGATTCATTCAGACCGCCGCGGCCGGACGGAACAGATCCCAGCTCGCAGCGCCGGCCAGCACCCCGCCACCCAGGCAGAGCACCAGACCCGGGCCGGGAAGCCATCCCGACACCCCGACGAGATTGATCATGTGCACGACCTGCCACAGCGGCAGCACGACACCCACCACCGCCAGGATCGCGGCCTGGACGGCGCTCAGGCGCCGCATCGGGACCAGTGCGCCGGCCAGCCCCAGCAGACCCGCATAGGAGACCCACAGGCCCGCGCCCCTGATCCCCGAGAAGTTGCCCAGGCCGGTGAGCACCCAGGGCAGGAACGCTCCGAACAGCGCCATCCCCGAGGCCAGCAGCAGGCGACGCCTGGCCGGTTCCATACGGCGCCGACCGCGGGTCGGGGCGCCGGAGGAGGACACGGGGGAGGGATCGGGCATGGGTCGATGCTATGCACGCCTGCCTGCCCACGCAGGACCCGCGCTCTGTCGAACGGTCGGTTTCGCACGTCGAACGGCGGACGACGCGCGCCGAACGGGGGGTCCACCGGTGCAACAGAGCTGTCGCCGACCGCTTGTCGTGGCAAACACACCGCTGGGCAGTGCTCCGGTGCCGTCCATCGACCGATGTGACCGGGTGCACATTCCCAAGCCAAAGGTCCGTTGAACCTCACGCCACGGCAGGGTTGCATGACGCCCATCTTGTCTGGCCCTGTGCCCCCAATGGAGGAGGCGACCCCCGATGGACGAACAGCAACGCCGGGTCTACTGGCGACGGAATCTCAGACTCATGGCCGTCCTGTTGACGATCTGGGCGCTGGTGTCGTACGGCGCCGGCATCGTGTTCGTCGAGCCACTGAACAACATCGACTTCCTGGGGTTCCCCCTCGGGTTCTGGTTCGCCCAACAGGGCTCGATCATCGTCTTCGTGATCCTGATCGCCGTGTACGTGTGGCGGATGGACAAGCTCGACGCCGAGTTCGGGATCGATGAGTACGAGGGTGAGGTGCATCACCCGTGAGTGACATCCAGCTCTGGACCCTGATCTTCGCGATCCTCACCTTCAGCCTCTACATCTACGTCGCCTACCGCAGCCGGGTCAGCGACACCGCCGGGTTCTACGTGGCAGGCGGCGGCATCCCGGCCCCGGCCAACGGCGCCGCGATCGCGGCGGACTGGATGAGCGCGGCCTCGTTCATCTCCCTGGCGGGCATCGTCGCCTTCGCCGGGAACGGCTACGGCGGCTCGGTCTACCTGATGGGGTGGACCGGCGGCTACGTGTTGCTGGCCCTGCTGCTGGCGCCGTACCTGCGCAAGTTCGGCAAGTACACGATCCCGGACTTCGTCGGTGACCGGTACAACGAGACGGCGCGGCTCGTCGCCGTCGTCGCGGCCATCGTCGTCTCGTTCGTCTACGTCGCCGGGCAGATGGCCGGTGTCGGTGTGGTCTTCACCCGCTTCCTCGGGGTGAACACGACCACCGGCGTCATCATCGGTATGGCCATCGTGTTCTTCTACGCCGTCCTCGGCGGGATGAAGGGCATCACCTGGACCCAGGTGACCCAGTACACGGTGCTGATCATCGCCTACCTGATCCCGGCGGTCGCGGTCTCGGCCAAGGTCACCGGAATCGCGTTGCCCCAGATCGGGTTCGGCAGAATCCTGGACGAGCTGAACGCTCTGCAGGCCGACCTCGGCTTCAACTCCTACACCGAACCGTTCAGCCAGACGTCGATGCCGAACATGATCCTGATCACCGCCGCGCTGATGTTCGGCACGGCGGGTCTGCCACACGTGATCGTGCGGTTCTACACCGCCAAGTCCGTTCGGGCGGCACGATTCTCGGCGCTGTGGGCCCTGTTCTTCATCTCCCTGCTCTACACCACTGCGCCGTCGGTGGCGGCGTTCTCCAAGCTCGAGGTCATCAAGGAGCTCTCCGGCACCGCGATCGCGGACGTGCCGGCGTGGTTCACCACCTGGGCCGACGTCGGGTTGATCACCTTCAACGACCTGAACGGCAACGGCGCGATCGACTACCTCGGCGCCGCCGCGGCCAACGAGCTGACCATCAACAACGACATCATCGTGCTCGCCAGCCCCGAGATCGGCGGCCTGCCGGCCCCGATCGTCGGTCTGGTCGCGGCCGGTGCGCTGGCCGCCGCCCTGTCGACGGCGTCCGGTCTGCTGCTGGTCATCTCGTCGTCGGTGGCCAACGACGTCTACTACAAGAAGATCAACCCGGGCGCCGACGAGGGCCTCCAGCTGCGGGTCGGTCGGATCGCGATGGCCTGCGCGATCCTGGTCGCCGGATACCTCGGCATCAACCCGCCCGGCTTCGTGGCCCAAGTGGTGGCTCTGGCGTTCGGTCTGGCAGCGGCCAGCTTCTTCCCCGTCCTGACACTGGGCATCTTCTGGAAGAACTGCACCGCGATCGGGGCGATGAGCGGCATGCTCGCCGGTCTGGTCGTCACCTTGGCGTACATGATCTGGACGATCCCGATCTACGGCGGTTCGGACGGCATCTGGAGCATCCCGGCCACCGGTTTCGGAACAGTCGGCATGCTGATCAACTTCGCGGTGACGATCGCCGTCTCGCAGTTCACCCCGAAGCCCTCGCCGCTCATGCAGGAGCTGGTCGAGGAGATCCGCTACCCGGGCAAGACCCAGTTGGTCGCCCAGCACCTGGAGGGCAAGCCGCTCGAGTAGACCCACTGAGCAGTTTCGATCGACTGAGCAGTTTCGATCGACTGAGCAGTTTCGATCGACTGAGCAGTTCGATCGACTGAGCGGCTCGACCGCGGATGCGGTCACCTCGCGGGCGGTACACCGCCCGGGGGTGGCCGCATCCGGCGTCGCGGGCCGGTCAGTCCTCGACCACGAGCGAGGTGGTGGGTGCGAGCCGTCCGCTGCGGAGCAGCTCGAGGATGCGTTCGCTGAGCACCTGTCCGCGGGCCATGAGCAGCATCCCGTCGACCCCGTACAGGTCGACCGAGAGGCGCACGCCGGGCCTGACCTCCGCCAGGGTGGTCATCGTGGGCTGTCCCCGGTCCTGGGCCTCGTTGCCGGTGGCGAGGGCGGCCACGATGGCCTGGTCGAAGGCGGTCGGGCGGCTCCGCAGGACGTCGAGGGCGGCCGTCCGGTCGAGCCCTCGTGCCTCCAACCGCTCAAGGGCGAAGACCACCCGCAGGGCCCGGGCACTGCGGGGGACGGACAGGCCGGACTCGGCGTCGAGATGATGCAGCCGGATCGCGTCGCGGACCTCGTCCAGCTGCGGGATCCGTTGCAGCAGCCGCAGCGAGGTTCGAGGGACGTCGTCGACCGCCCTCTGCTCCTCCGGAGCCAACGGCCGGCCCTCGACCACCCGGGCGGCGAGTTCGGGGCCCAGCGTGACGGCGCCCAGCTGGGACAGCCCGGCGGCCATCTCCAGAACCCAGGGATGGCCCAGATCGGGCATGTCCGGCAGCTCCCGGACGATCTGCTGCAGTCGCGGAACCCGCCCGAACGCCGCCGGATTGGCCAGGGCGAGCACCTCGAGCAGCGTCTCGACGCTGCCTGCCAGGGTCTTCTCCAGCAATTCCGCGAGCCGCTGGTGCAGCACGCGGGCACGCAGCAGGTTGACCGAGCGCAGCAACACCTCGGTCGAGTCGGTGGGCTTGGTCAGGTAGTCGTGGGCGCCCAGCGCCAGCGCGCGGTCGCGGCTGGGGTTGGTCAGGTCCGCGGTGACCACGATGACGGGCAGGAAGTCCTCACCCGGGCGCTCGCGCAGCCGTTCCAGCACGGCGAAACCGTCCACCGTCGGCATGTGCAGGTCGAGAAGGACCAGGTCCGGTTCGGTGGTGTCGATCAGCTCGAGCGCCGTCGCGGCGTCCTCACACGTGAGCACCTGGGTGAACCCCGCGGAGCGGAAGGTCCCGGCGAGCACGAGAAGGTTGATCTCCACGTCGTCCACGATGAGGACCCGCTTGCCGGTCAGGTCACGTGCTTTGGCGGCTTCCTCCACGACAGCGGTCACGGCCTTGTTCTCGACGTCCCCGGAGTCGTCCTTGAGCCGTAGGCTGGGTCCCGATGAGCTTCGACGACCTTGGGCTCGATCCGCGCGTTCGGCGAGCCCTGGCCGATGTCGGGTACGAGACCCCCTCCCAGATCCAGTCCGCGACCATCCCTGCCCTGCTGGCCGGGCGCAGCGTCGTCGGCACGGCCCAGACCGGCACGGGCAAGACCGCCGCCTTCGCCACGCCGATCCTGTCGCGCCTGGAGGCCGGCCGCCGCCGCGGGGCACCCCCTCAGGCGCTGGTGTTGGCGCCCACCCGCGAACTGGCCCTGCAGGTCAGCGAGGCGTTCACCCGCTACGCCGCCCATCTGCCGCAGGTGCACGTGGCACCGGTCTACGGCGGGCAGAGTTACGGCCCCCAGTTGGCCTCGCTGCGCCGGGGCGCGGACGTCGTGATCGGCACCCCGGGGCGGGTGATCGATCACCTCAAGCGCGGCACGCTCGACCTGTCAACGCTGAGGTTCCTCGTCCTCGACGAGGCCGACGAGATGCTGCAGATGGGCTTCGCGGAAGACGTCGAGGCCGTTCTGGCCGCGACCCCACCCGACCGTCAGGTGGCCTTGTTCTCGGCGACCATGCCGCCGACCATCCGCCGGATGATCGAGCGCTATCTGCCTGGTGCGCAGGAGATCTCGGTCCGCGGCGAGACCATGACCGCCTCGGCGACCCGGCAGCGGTACCTGTTGGTGCGCCACCACGACAAGCTGGACGCACTCACCCGGATCCTCGAGGTCGAGCCGTTCGAGGCGATCATCGTCTTCGTGCGGACCCGTTCGGCGACCGAGCAGCTCGCCGACAAGCTGCGCGCCCGCGGGCTGTCGGCCGCCGCCATCAACGGGGATCTTCCGCAGAACCAGCGCGAGCGGACCGTGGCCGAGCTCAAGGACGGCCGGATCGACGTCCTGGTCGCCACCGACGTCGCCGCCCGTGGGCTGGACGTCGACCGGATCAGCCACGTCGTGAACTACGACATCTCCACGGACGCCGAGGCGTACGTGCACCGGATCGGGCGGACCGGTCGCGCCGGTCGCGCCGGGCAGGCCCTGCTGTTCGTCACCCCACGCGAGCGCGGCCTGCTGCGGATGATCGAGAAGGTCACCCGGCAGCCGATCGAGGAGATGACGCTGCCGAGCGTGGACGAGGTGAACTCGACCCGGGTGAGCCGGTTCACCGCGGCCCTGGCGGGGATCCTGGAGTCCCATCGCGGTCAGGCGGATTTCGCGACCTTCCGCGACCTGCTCGCCGACTACGCCGTCGAGCACGACGTCGAGGCGCTGGACCTGGCGGCGGCGCTGGCGCTTCGGGCCCAGGACGGGGAGTCGTTCCTGCTCCAGCCCGAGCCCGAGCCACACCGGGGTCGGGTGGAGTCGCCCGCCGGACCTCACGAGCGCGCCGATACTGCCCGGCGCAGGAAGCCGGCGGCCGAGGCCCGCCCCGAGCCGCGCAGCGGGCCCCGAGTGGCCGGCGCCCGGCGTTCCCGCACGGACCGATCCTGGGTTCCCTACCGGATCGAGGTCGGCAAGCGGCACCGGATCCAGCCCGGCGCGGTGGTCGGCGCGATCGCGAACGAGGGCGGCCTGAGCCGGGAGGACTTCGGGCACATCGACATCCGGCTCGATCACACCATCGTCGAACTGCCCGCCAACCTTCCGGACGGCACCCTCAACGCGCTGCGCGCGACCAGGATCTCGGGCAAGCTCATCGGCCTGCGCCAGCTGGGCACCATGCCCCGCAAGCCGCGCCATCGGGGACAGCGGCCCTGACCCCCCGGCAGATCGACCAGCCATCCGCCGCGGCGCCCAGGAGACACGTCACCATGAATCAACATTATCCAACCTGTCAGCACACGTACGGCATGCCCGTCGAGGTGCCGGCCCGCAGGAATCGGACGGGCTTCTGGTCGGTCTGACTGGTGGCCTGACAGTGTCGATGTGCCCGGAAACGCCCCCGGTGGCCGCGCAGACGAAGGCTTGACTTTCCGCACATCGAACGCCAGGCTCGAGGCACGAAGTGAGTGGTCGTGCCAGAAAATGTTTACTTTCCCGAGCGTGGCGGCCTCGACCTGTTCGCCGCCCCTTCATGATCCTCGCGCGAGGGGTGTGGCGGATGACGGACACGGGCCCGGCGCCGGTACTGCTGCGGGCGGCCGGCACCGCCGTGCTGCTCGATGTCGAGGGACCTGAACTGCCGCGCGTGCTGCACTGGGGCGCCGACCCGGGCGACCTCGGGGAGGAGGACCTCCGCAGGCTCGCTGAGGACCTGGTGCCCGCCGTCCCGAACAGCGCTCTGGACGCCGTCTGGCCGCTCACGCTCGTCCCCGGCGAGGTCGACGGCTGGTCCGGCCGACCCGGGCTGGCGGGTCATCGCAACGGGGAGTCCGTCTTTCCCCGTCTGGTGCTGGACGGCCCGGCGAGCGTGGAGCCCGGGCCCGAGGGGGGCGGCAGCCTGCACGCGGCGGCCCGGGACGAGGAGAACGGGCTCGGGGTCGACGTCGAGCTGCGACTGGCGTCCACCGGGGTGCTGCGCGTGATCGTCTCGGTGACGAACACCGGGCCCGGGATCTACGACGTGGCCTCACTCAGCGCTCTGCTTCCCGTCCCCGGTCGGGCCGGCGAGCTGCTCGACCTGACCGGCCGGTGGTGCCGGGAGCGAAGCCCGCAACGCCAGCCGTTCCACCAGGGAAGCCGGGTGCGCGAATGCCGCCGCGGGCGCACCGGGCACGACGCCACCCTGCTGCTCGTCGCGGGGACACCCGGGTTCGGCTTCCGGTCCGGCGAGGTGTGGGCCACCCACGTCGCCTGGAGCGGCAACCACGTGCACGTCGCCGACCGTCTCCCCGAGGGGGCCGGCGGCCTGCCCGACGGCGCGGTGCTCGGCGGCGGGGAGCTCCTGCACCCCGGGGAGGTGCGCCTGCGCACCGGTGAGACCTATCGCGCGCCGGCGGTGTACTTCGCCTGGTCACACGAGGGGTTGGACGGGCTCTCCTCGCGCCTGTACCGGGATCTGCGCGCTCGTTCCTCCCACCCTCATCGAGCCCGACCTCTGGTCCTGAACACCTGGGAGGCCGTGTACTTCGACCATGACCGGGACCGACTGACGCAGCTGGCACGCGCCGCGGCCGACATCGGCGTCGAGCGCTTCGTGCTGGACGACGGGTGGTTCCGCGGTCGTCGAGACGAGCGGGCGGGCCTGGGGGACTGGTACGAGGACCCCGAGCACTGGCCCGACGGCCTGCGCCCGCTGGCGGAGTTCGTCCGCGGTCTGGGCATGGAGTTCGGCCTGTGGGTGGAGCCCGAGATGGTCAACCCCCACTCGGATCTGGCGCGGGAGCATCCGGACTGGTTGCTGGCGCCGGCCGGCGGACTGGGCCGCCTGCCCCGGATGTGGCGACATCAGGCCGTCCTGGACATCGCCCACCCCGCGGCGTTCGCCCACATCCTGCAACGGCTGGACACCCTGGTGCAGGAGGTCGGCGTCTCGTTCCTGAAGTGGGACCACAACCGCGACCTGCACGAGTCCTGGCACACCGACGCCGGCGGACGTCGGGCCGGCGTCCACACCCAGACCGAGGCCGTCTACGCCCTCCTCGACACGCTGCGCCGACGCCACCCGGACCTGGAGATCGAGTCCTGTGCCTCCGGGGGTGCCCGCGTCGACCTGGGGATCCTCGCTCGGACGGACCGGATCTGGGCCTCCGACACCAACGATGCTCTGGAACGGCAGGCGATCCAACGCTGGACCGGCCTGCTGGTACCGCCCGAGCTCGTCGGCACCCACGTCGGCCCGCCGATCGCCCACACCACCGGCAGGACCGGTGACCTGTCGTTCCGGGCCCTGACCTCCCTGTTCGGCCATGCCGGTATCGAGTGGGACATCACCAGCTGCACCCCGGCGGAGCTGGACCAGCTGCGTTCCTGGACGGCGCTCTACCGCGAGCTGCGGGGACTTCTGCATACCGGCGACGTCGTGCGCACCGACGGGACGGACGAGGCCTGGCTGCACGGCGTGGTGGCCACGGACCGCAGCGAGGCGGTGTTCTGCTACGCCAGGCTGGCCACCGGCGCCACCGCGGGAGGACCCCGCGTTCGGCTGCCGGGTCTCGACCCGACCACGAGATACCGGGTGACGCGCCGCAACGACGCCGGCCCCGCCCGCCCGGCGGGCATCGCGTCACCGCCCTGGTGGACCCGCGGTTCGACCGAGGGGCTGGGGGCGAGCCTGGAACATGTCGGGCTCCCCCTGCCCGTGCTCGGACCCGGCCAGGCCGTGCTCATGCACGTGGTGGCAGGGTGATGCCCGGCGTTCGCGACCAGATTCCGTCGACCATCCGGCATCCAGAGAGGCATGGTTATGGCTGACTTCGTCGGTGCCATCGACCAGGGCACGACCAGTACGCGGTTCATGCTCTTCGACCGCCAGGGCAACGAGGCCGGCAGGCATCAGCTGGAACACACGCAGATCCTGCCGCGGCCCGGGTGGGTCGAGCACGACCCCGTCGAGATCTGGGAGCGCACCAGGACCGTGATCCAGTCGGTCCTGGCCGAGCACGGGGTGGGCGCCGGCGATCTCGCCGCCCTGGGAATCACCAACCAACGCGAGACCGCGGTGGTGTGGGATCGCCGTACCGGCAGGCCATATCACAACGCGATCGTCTGGCAGGACACGCGCACCGATCGGATCGCCGCCGCGCTGGACAAGGACGGTCGCGGCGACGTGATCCGGCACAAGGCCGGACTGCCCCCCGCGACGTACTTCTCCGGTGGCAAGATCCAGTGGATCCTCGAGAACGTGCCCGAGGTCCGGCGCGACGCCCGCTCCGGCGACGCGCTCTTCGGCACCACGGACACCTGGCTGCTGTGGCATCTCACGGGTGGGGTCGACGGCGGCGTCCACATCACCGACCCGACCAACGCCAGCCGCACCATGCTGATGAACCTGGAGACGCTGGACTGGGACGACGAACTGCTCTCCTTCTTCGACATCCCCCGGAACATGCTGCCCCGGATCCAGCCCTCGTCGGACCCGGGCCTGTACGGGCACACCCTGGCCGATGGGCCCCTCGGCGGTTCGGTCCCGTTGTCGGGTGACCTCGGGGATCAGCAGGCCGCGATGGTGGGCCAGGTGTGCCTGAACCCCGGCGAGGCGAAGAACACCTATGGCACCGGCAACTTCCTGCTGCTCAACACCGGGACGCGGATCGTCCGCTCGCAGAACGGGTTGCTCACGACGGTCTGCTACCAGTTCGGCGACTCCGCTCCCGTCTACGCACTGGAAGGGTCCATCGCGGTCACCGGATCGGCGGTGCAGTGGCTCAGGGACCAGCTGGGCATCATCAGCGGGGCGCAGCAGAGCGAGACCCTGGCCCGCCAGGTGCCGGACAGCGGCGGCTGCTACTTCGTCCCGGCGTTCTCGGGTCTGTTCGCCCCGTACTGGCGGGCCGATGCCCGCGGAGCGATCGTCGGGCTCTCCCGGTTCCACAACGGCGCTCACATCGCCCGGGCCACTCTGGAGGCGATCTGTTACCAGAGCCGGGACGTCGCCGACGCGATGGAGAAGGACTCCGGCGTCCATCTGGAGGTTCTCAAGGTCGACGGCGGGGTCACCGCCAACGAGCTGTGCATGCAGATCCAGGCCGACGTGCTGGGCGTGCCGGTCAGTCGCCCGGTGGTCGCCGAGACCACTGCGCTCGGAGCGGCCTACGCGGCCGGGCTGGCCGTGGGCTTCTGGGCCGACCCCGCGGACCTACGGACGAACTGGCATGAGGGCAGGCGCTGGCAGCCGGAGTGGAACGACCAGCAGCGTGCGCAGGGCTACGCGGGCTGGCGCAAGGCGGTCCAGCGCACCCTGGACTGGGTGGACGTCTCCTGACCGACCGGCAGAGCGTCTGCCGACCCACGACCCCGCCGAGGAGCCACGACAATGCCCCAGACCATCGCGAAGCTCGATCCCGCGTCGCGGTCAGCCGCGCTGGATGCGATGTCCCGCGAGGAGCTCGACGTGCTCGTCGTCGGCGGCGGGGTGACCGGCGCCGGTGCGGCCCTCGACGCGGTCACCCGAGGGCTCCGGGTCGGTCTCGTCGAGGCCCGCGACTTCGCATCGGGGACGTCCAGCCGTTCGAGCAAGCTCATCCACGGCGGCCTGCGCTACCTGGAGCAGTTGAACTTCGCTCTGGTCCGGGAGGCCCTGCGCGAGCGGTCTCTGATCCTCAACCACCTGGCGCCGCATCTGGCTCGGCCGGTGCCGTTCCTCTACCCGTTGCAGCACCGGGGCTGGGAGAGGCTCTACGTGGGCAGCGGCGTCCTGCTGTACGACACGATGGGCGGACGCCACGGCGTCCCGCCCCACCGCCACCTGACCCGGCGACAGGCCCTTCGCGAGTTCCCCTCCCTGCGCAAGGACGCCCTGGTCGGGGCGATCCAGTACTACGACGGTCAGCTGGACGACGCCCGTCACACCATGATGATCGCCCGGACCGCCGCCCACTACGGCGCCCTGTGCGCGAACAGCGCGCGGGTGACCGACTTCCTCCGCGAGGGTGACCGCGTCGTGGGAGCGCGGGTCAGGGACCTGGAGACCGGTGCCGAACACGAGATCCGGGCCCGGCAGACGATCAACGCGGCCGGGGTCTGGAGCGACGAGATCCAGGAGATGGTCGGCGGGCGTGGCCAGTTCCACGTTCGCGCCTCCAAGGGCGTGCACATCCTCGTCCCGCGCGACCGCATCCACGCGACGACGGGGATCATCTCCCGGGCGGGCAAGAGCGTGCTCTTCGTCATTCCGTGGGACCGGCACTGGATCATCGGGACGACCGACACGGACTGGAACCTGGATCTGGCCCACCCGGCGGCCAGCAAGTCCGACATCGACTACCTGCTCGAGCACGCCAACCGGCTGCTGGCGACCCCGTTGACCACGGAGGACGTCGTGGGGGTCTACGCGGGGCTGCGGCCACTGCTGGCGGGTGAGTCCGAGGGCACCAGCCAGCTCTCCCGCGAGCACGTCGTGGTCAGCCCGGTCGCCGGGCTGGTCATGGTGGCCGGCGGCAAGTACACGACCTACCGGGTGATGGCCAAGGACGCCGTCGACCAGGCCGTTCACTCCATCGCCCGGCGGGTGCCGCCCTCCTGCACCGAGGACGTCCCCCTCGTGGGCGCCGACGGCTTCACCGTGGCCTGGAACCAGCGAGAGCTGCTGGCCGAGCGCAGCGGCCTGCACGTCTCGCGCATCGAGCACCTGCTGCATCGCTACGGCACGCTCGTCAACGAACTGCTCGACCTCGTCGCCGTCCAGCCGGAACTCGGGGAGCCGCTGGTCGGCGCCCCGTCCTATCTCAAGGTCGAGGCCCACTACGCCGTCGCCGCCGAGGGCGCCCTGCACCTGGACGACATCCTCACCCGTCGCACGCGGATATCGATCGACACCTGGGATCGGGGCGAGGAGTCGGTCGAGGGGGTCGCACACCTGGTCGCCCCCCTCCTCGGCTGGGATCAGCCCGCCGTCGACCGCGAGGTCGAGCACTATCGAGCGCGGGTGCAGGCGGAGATCGAGTCGCAGCGCCAACCCGACGACCACACCGCCGATGCCGCCCGCCTGGGCGCGCCGGATGTGCGTCTGGGTCACCCGTGAGCCGCGCCGGCGCCCGGCGGGCCCGGCCGGCGGCACAGCGGTGTCGGACGGCGCCCCCGCGTCTAGGGTGGCCTGCACACCACCCGCGATGACCCTGGAGGTCCACCGTGCGGGACTACGACCTGGACACCACCCACCGGGACGGTCGGCTGCGCATCCACGCCCGCGGACGCGCCGTCCTGTCCAACCCGATCATCAACCGTGGGACGGCGTTCACCACCGAGGAACGGCGCCGTCTGGGCATCGGCGGTCTGCTGCCGACCGGTGTCAACTCGATGGCCAACCAGGTGCGACGGGTCTACCAGCAGTACTCCTCGGCCAAGACCGCGTTCGCGAAGAACAACTACCTGTCGAGTCTGCGCGACCGCAACGAGGTGTTGTTCTACCGGCTGTTCGCCGACCACCTCGAGGAGATGATGCCGATCGTCTACACCCCCACGATCGGCGAGGTGATCGAGCGGTTCAGCGTGGAGTTCAACCGTCCTCGCGGGGTCTTCCTGTCGATCGACCGGCCCGAGGACATCGAGCGCGCCCTGCTCGACTACGGACTGCCGGCGGAGGACGTCGATCTGGTCGTGGCCACGGACTCCGAGGGCATCCTCGGGATCGGTGACCAGGGCATCGGCGGCATCCAGATCGCCATCGGCAAGCAGTCGGTCTACACCGCCGCCGCGGGCATTCATCCGCGCCGCGCGATCCCCGTCGTCCTGGACGTCGGCACCGACAACCTCGGTCTGCTGAACAGTCCGTTCTACCTGGGCGAGCGCCACGCCCGGGTCCGCGGCGAGCGCTACGACGAGTTCATCAAGACGTTCGTCGAGACGACCGCCCGGGTCTTCCCCTACGCGATGCTGCACTGGGAGGACCTCGGGACGGCGAACGCCTACCGGATCCTGCAGACCTACCGGGGCGACTACTGCAGCTTCAACGACGACATCCAGGGCACCGCCGCCGTCGTGCTGGCCGCCGTCCTGGCCGGGATCGAGACGGCGGGCCGGCCTTTGAGTGAGCATCGGTTCGTCTGCTTCGGGGCGGGCAGCGCGGGCATCGGCATCGCCAACCTGTTGCTGGATCACCTGGTTCGCTCGGGGCATCGCGCACGAGGACGCGGTCGGCCAGTTCTATCCGATCGGGATCCACGGCCTGTACGTCGACGACGACGAGGAGCTGCTCGACTTCCAGCGGGCCTTCGCCCGACCGCGCGAGGAGGTGCGCGGTTGGGGGTTCTCGCCCTCGCACCGGATCGGGCTGCTGGACGTCGTGCGGCAGGCGCGGCCGACGATCCTGATCGGGACGTCCACCGCCGGGGGTGCCTTCACCGAGGAGGTCGTCACCGAGATGCATCGCCACTGCGAGCGGCCGATCATCATGCCGCTGTCCAACCCGACCTCGCGGGCCGAGGCGCACCCGGCGGACCTGATCCAGTGGACGGACGGCGCCGCCCTGGTCGCCACCGGCAGCCCCTTCGACCCGATCGACCATCGCGACGTGCGCCACTACATCGCCCAGGCGAACAACGCGCTGATCTTCCCCGGCATCGGTCTGGGTGTGGCGACGTGCCAGGCGACGCGGGTGACCGACGGGATGATCACGGCGGCGTCCGAGGCGCTCGCCGCTCTGGCGAACGCCTACCGACCGGGGGCCCCGTTGCTGCCGTCGATCGATCAGCTCCGCCCGGTGTCCGCGCACGTCGCGCTGGCCGTGGCCAAGGCGGCCGAGGCGGAGGGGGTGGCCCGCCGTCCGCTGACCGACCCGATCAACGACGTGTTCCGGCGGATGTGGACGCCGAAGTATCCCGAGCTCGACATCGAGCCGGAGGAACAGGGCTGACGGTGTTCAGGGTGTCATGTCCGTCGCTGATGGTCTCGTCCGCGTCATACGGCGGCGGCGACCTGTCGAACGCCCCGTGGCGACGCTCGGCCTGGGACTGGGCCAGGCGGTTCACCTCGGCCACGACGTGGGCGTCGAAGTCGGTCTGCGAGCGGTAGCCCTTGTGGGCATGCCCCCGGATCCGCGGCAGCTCGTCCCCCACCCGATACCACGGTGTGGCCGGGTCGAGGAGCCAGACGTCCACGGTCTCGGGCTCGTCGGCATGTTGCACTCTGTGCCCCACGAGGTCGGTGTCCCGGAAGTAGTTTCGCCAGGCGAGACCATGGGGTGCGCCCGCGTCGCGCAGTCGAGCCTTCAATGCGTCGATGAGCTGGTCGTTGACGTACGCGGGGAAGAACCTGGCGTACAGGCGACGCACCGGTGACCCATAGGTGATCAGCGACAGCGGCACCCGAGGTGCCCTCTGCCCCACCAGGGCCGCGGTGGCGAGCATGCACCCCTGGCTGTGCGCCGCCACGACCACGGCTCCACCGTGGGCGGCGTAGAGTTCCAGCCTGCGCCGCAGCTCCGGTACCGCTCGTTCCCCATAGCTGGGCGGGGCGAGCGGATGGAACGCCCGAGGCCAGAACGTCGCGATGTCCCAGGCGATGGCGACCACGCGGCGGGTGCCGGTCTGGCTCAATGAGCGCCGGAGAACGAGGGCCGCCACCACCGGGAGGAAGGCCAGGACCGCAACACTGATGCCGACCGGTGGGAGCCACCACCCCCGCTCGTCGAGATAGCGCTGCGTCGATGGGTCGCCGTCGAGAAGATTCCACGCGAGCACTGCGCCGACGATGGGCGGAACCGCGGCCAACCGACGAGCGGACCCGGGCACCATCGCCATGGTCGCGCCCAGGGCAAGGCCGCCGAGCAGGGCCACCGTGGAGAGGGTCCCGAGCGCGCCGATCAGCCAATAGCCGCTGTAGGAGAGTGTGGCCACCGCTACCAGGAGTGCGCCGACGTTCACCATCCACTCGAGAGCCAGCAGGCTCGCCGCCGGCTGGAGCAGGGCCCAGCGGGCACGTCTGCGCCACCAGGTGTCCTCCAACGCCGAGCGCCATGGCCTGTCGCAGGGTTCGACGGACGCCCAACCCTCCTCCGCACGAACCAACGCCGCACGCCATCCGGGCTGTCGGTACACCATCAGGAGGGCGACCAGGCCCAGGAACACGGCGAGGGGCGCCAGCAGCAGGGTCACGCGGGCGAACGCACCGAACGGGGCGGGATAGACGATGTCGGCACCGGCCGACGTGGCCGAGTTGCTCGGTTGCGTGGTGCCGAGGTATTTCCCGAAGGAGAGCTGGGTCCCCGCCAGCACCGCCACCAGGAGCAGCGTCGCGCAGACCAGGACCGCGAAGGGGGAGAGCCAACGGCGGATCTGCTCGATCCGAGTTCCCTCGTCGCGGCGACCCCGTCGTTCCGTGATGCCCGCGACGAGAATGACCAACGCAGCCACGAACAGGGTGCCGAGCAGGACATTGAAGATCTGCAGCAGGCCCGGGTGAGGTCGGCCCCAACCGGCCTGCGGCGGCGCCCACCACGCCGCGCCCAGGCTGGCCAACAGCACCACGGTCGCCGGCGTGAGCACCGCGCCGACGCGCATGCGTGCGGCCAATGCCACCGAAGTGGCCACGAGCACGCACGCAGCGAAGATGAGGGAAGCAAGGATGAGCAGGCCGGCGCCGAGAACGTGGGCACGACTCGCCCCGGCGACCGTGCTGGCGACCACAGCGGCGACAACTGTCACGCCCCCGGCGATGTGCGCCTCGGCCAGGCGCGGGGAGAACGCCCGCCCGTCCCAGAACGTCTCAAGCGTCAACCCACCCCGAACCGCGGCATCATCCTCGGCGCCCGGGCCCGCGGCAGAGGGTGGGGACCCGCCGTCGCCGTGACTGCCCTGCCACAGCTCGTACCGCTGCCTGCTCCTGCGCGTCATCGCAACCAACGCGACCAGCAGCACCACGGGAGCCGCTGCACCGATGACGACCCGTCGCCCCGGATGGCCGATCAACTGCTCTGAGCCGATGACATACCAACCGGCGGCCCGGCAGTCGGAACGGGGTGCGCACTGATAGGCCACGACGTCGACGGTGATCGCGCAGGCGAAGGCGACATAGAGGCAGGTCAACGCGAGCGCGCTGACCCGAGCGGCACCGCAATGGACGCTCAGGAGCCACCGGCCGCGGGCGGTGTCCGTCGAGCGACCTGAGACCATCCATCCGGCCATGTTGCACAGCGCGAAGGGCAACACGAGCAACCACAGGGCCCGCGAGACCGCCCGCCCGGTGAGTCCGCCCCACGAGTACGCCTCGAGGTGCCAGGACCGCTTGACGCCCTCAACGAGCAGGGACGAGTTCTCGGCGCCGCCGGGGTCGGCGGCGAGGTCGCGACCTCGCATCATGCCGGCGCTTCGATCACCGCTGACCTGGACCGGGAACGGGTCATCGAGCATGTCGGGCGCAGGCGTTCCCCCAACCCCATGTATCCGGAGCTCGGTCACGCCGTCCAGAGGAACCTGTGGCCACGAGGTGTCCCGCGGATCAGAGGCCGACACGCCACACCACCCCGCTCTGGCCCAGGCCAGGAAGACCGGTAGCCACTACATGCTGCGGCCGAGGTTCTGCTGCAGGTACTTCATGACGTACCAGTCACCCTTCTCGTCCTCGTCGATGAAGGCGACGAACTCGTGCTCGCGGTCATGGTAGGCGTAGGGGATCTCGATGCCTCGCTGTTTCAACGCATCGATCACGGTCTCCACGCGAGACCCGTTGAGCTGTCCGCCGTCCGCGATGATGTGGAAGTCGTCAGAGGTCTTGCCCTCCACGAAGGGGAGATAGTCCTGCACGTCGTGGGCCATGGCGCCGTCCACCGACCAGACCGCGGCGAACATCTCCGGGTACTTCAGACCGAAACGCATCGCTCCGTGTCCACCCATCGAGAACCCGACCAGCAGCCGGTGCGAGGGACCGGCCTCGACCCGGTAGTTCTTCTCGACGTAGGGGATGAGCCGCTTGATGAAGTTGTCCTCGGCCGGGCCCGTGTCGCGGTTCTCCCAACGCCCGGTGGCGTAGCTGTCGGGCGTCACGATGATCGCCTGGTCGAGCGCCCCGGCGTCCATGGCTTTGCGCAACGACACCGCCTGGTCCATGAAGCCGACGTTGTTGTTGCCCTTGCCGTGCAGCGCGTACAGGACCGGGTAGCTCTTGCAGGCGGAGTAGTAGTCCTCCGGCAGGCTGATGCTGTAGTTCACCACTGTCTGGCTGCCGTCGTCCGCCGTGAACTGCGTGTCCTCCCGCAGCGGCCCGCTCTGCCCCGGGTCGCAGGTGGCGTCCCCTGTCGAAGCGGGTTCCGGCGAGGCCTCGCTCGCCGCGGACGAGGGCGCAGCGGACGGCGTGGTCACCGTCTGGGGCTCGGACTGCCCGCGGCCGCGCAGGAAGGCCCCCGCCAGAACGGCGAGGGCCAGGAGGACGATGCCGGCGGTCAGCACGATGGTGCGAACAGAGTTGGATCGTGGGCTGTGGGAAGACGTCACGATTCACCGTAGCCACTATCGCGGGGTCCGCGTCCACCATGTGCGTGTTTGCAGCCGTGGTCTGCCCGCATCGGCCGGCGGGTCGAGTCCGCCGAGGCCGGACCGTCAGTGCGACACCCGCCGCCTAGACTCGCGAGGCAACCGTGCGCGGGGCGCGCCGGTGATCGTCGGATCGGAGGGACACCATGGCCAGCGACCCGACAGGTCACCCGACGACGGCCCTGTCGCCGTCCGCTCGGTGGTGCTGCTCAGCAACGTGCAGGCCGGTGGCGCGGACGCCGACGTCCTCGACGAGGTGGTCCGGGTCTGGGAGCGGCTCGGCGTCCGCACGCACCGGCACGCGCTCGGCGAGGCCGGCGACCTGATGGACGTCGTCGCCTCGGCCGAGCGGGTCGTGATCGCCGGTGGGGACGGGACGGTCCACCGGGTGCTGACGACGATCAGCGAGCGGGGCGCGCTGCCCGGGCCGGGCTTCGCGATCATTCCGTTGGGCACCGGCAACGACCTCGCCGGGTCGCTCGAGCTGCCGACCGACCCCGCGGCGGCCGCCGAGGTCGCGGTGAGGGGCACTCTGCGCCCGCTCGACCTGCTGCGCGACGAGCAGGGCGTCGTGGTGGTCAACGCGGCGCACGTCGGGATCGGGGCGCTGGCCGCCGAGCGGGCGCAGCCGGTCAAGGCCATGTTGGGACCGCTCGGGTACGCCGTCGGCGCCGTGCTGGCGGGTGCCTCGATGGCCGACTACCCGATCCGGGTCGAGGTGGACGGGCACGAGGTCACCGCATCCGGCGAGCGCCTGTTGATGGTCGGCGTCGCGGTCGGTCGGACCATCGGCGGTGGCACGGCCCTGGCGCCCCACGCCGACCCGCGTGACGGGGCCGCCGACGTCGTCCTCGTCGCGGCGACCGGGCCTCTGGCGCGGGCCGACTTCGCCCGCCGGCTACGCGCCGGGACGCATCTGGGCCGCGACGACGTGCTGGTGCTGCGCGCTCGCGAGGTCGTGATCGAGGCGGGGTCGGCGCCCTTGAACGTGGACGGCGAGTTGCTCGGCGCGACCGGGCGCAGGCGCTGGACGGTCCTGCCCGGGGCCTGGTCGGCGTCGACGCCGAGCGAGGCCCCCGACTACAGGTAGCTACAGGTAGCGCGACAACGGCCTGATCGCCTGCTCGCCGAGACGCTGGACGACCGGACGCCGTCGCCACTGCGCCGGTCGGACCCGTTCGGCCCGCTCCAGGTCGGCCTCGAAGTCCTCGATCAGCCGGGACGGTGCGTCGCCGCCCAGGACGATGCAGGCGACCTCCTCGTCGTGGTCCAGGGAGCGCCGGTTGAGGTTCGAGGACCCGATCATGGCCACCTCGCCGTCCACGGTGAGCACCTTGGTGTGCAGCATCGTCGGCTGGTAGCGCCACACCTCGACACCCGCGTCGAGCAGCGGGGTGTAGCAGCGCTCGAGGGCCAGCCGCGAGATGGCCTTGTCGAAGCGCGGGCCCGGCGTCAGCACCTGGACCTGGACGCCGCGCTGGGCCGCCGCCTGCACGAGGCCGAGGAAGTCCTTGTCCGGGGCGAAGTATGCGGTCTGCAGGGTGATCCGCGTCGCGGCCGCGCTCAGCAGCGCGTACCACGCCGTCTGCATGTCGTCCCAGCCGATGGTGGCGGTTCCGCGCACCACCTGGACGACGTGCTGCCCCGCGGAGGGCGGTACCGGGTACGCGTCGCCGGGATCGTCGGGGGCGCCGCCGGTCTCGGACCAGTTCTGCACGAAGGCGGCGAGCAGTCCGGCCACCGCTGGGCCGCGCACCTGGATCTGGGTGTCGCGCCACTCGTCCGGTCCACGGGCGTCCCCCTCCCATTCCGAGGCGATGCCCACGCCCCCGGTGAAGGCGACCTCACCGTCGACGACGAGCACCTTGCGGTGGGTGCGGTGGTTGTGGGTGAACGGGGAGCGCAGCCACGGCGGACGGAAGAAGCGGACGTCGACCCCGGCCTGGCTCATCAGGTCGGTCAGGGAGCGTTCCATCCGGGCCCCGCCGACGGCGTCGATCAGCACTCTGACCCGTACCCCCGCCCGAGCGCGATCGGCCAGCGCTGTGGCGAAGGCCTCGGCCGGCCAACCCGTCCAGTAGATGTAGGTCAGCAGCTCGACGCTGGAGGTCGCCGACCGGATGGCCGACAGCATCGCCGGGAAGATGCGGTCGCCGTTGCGCAGCACCACGATGTCGTTTCCCTCGGTGGCCGGGATGCCCAACAGGCTTTCCAGCCGCCGCCGTAGGGCGTCGCGGTCGATGGCCATGGCCTCTCCGTGTGCAGTGCGGCTCAGGTGAACGAGTCGGTCGAGTGGGCCCGCTCGCGCAGCTCCGTCTTGCGGATCTTGCCGGTGGAGGTCTTCGGCAGGTCGCCGAAGACCACCGACCGCGGCACCTTGAAGCCCGCCAGCAGCCGGCGGCAGTGAGCGATCAGCTCGCCGGCCAGCGCGTCGTCCGGCTCATGTCCCGGCTTCAGCTCGACGTAGGCGACCGGGGTCTCGCCCCACTGTCGGGTCCGGCCGGGCCACCACCCCGGCGAAGGCCACCGCGGGATGGTGGTAGAGCGCGTCCTCCACCTCGACCGAGGAGATGTTCTCGCCGCCGGAGATGATCACGTCCTTGGCCCGGTCGCGGATCTTGATGTAGCCGTCGGGTTCGAGCACGGCCAGGTCGCCGGAGTGGAACCAGCCGCCGGCGAACGCGCGCTCCGTCGCCTCGGCGTCCTCGAGGTAGCCCTTCATGGTGATGTTCCCGCGGTAGACGATCTCGCCGACGGTCTCGCCGTCGGCGGGCACCGGCTCGCCGGTGTCCACGTCGATCACCGTCATCTCGTCCTGCAGCAGGTAACGCACGCCCTGGCGGCCGTTGCGCTCCGCCCGCTCGTGCAGGTCCAGGGCGGCCCATTCGTCCTGCTTGGCGCAGACCGTGGCCGGACCGTAGGTCTCGGTGAGCCCGTAGACGTGGGTCAGGTCGAAGCCGAGCTGCTCCATGCCCTCGATCATGGTGGCCGGCGGCGGGGCGGCGGCGACCATGGCGTGCACCGTGTGGTCGATCGCGGGCCGCATCGACTCCGGGGCGTTGATCAGCATGCTGTGCACCACGGGTGCCCCGCAGTAGTGGGTCACCTTGTGCTCGTCGATCAGGGCGAAGATGCCGGCCGCGTCCACGGTGCGCAGGCAGACGTTGGTGCCCGAGTTGGCGGCCATGGTCCACGCGAAACACCAGCCGTTGCAGTGGAACAGGGGCAGCGTCCACAGGTATACCGAGTGTCGCTGCATCCCCCAGGTGAGGATGTTGCCGACGGCGTTCAGGTGCGCACCGCGGTGGTGATAGACCACGCCCTTGGGACGTCCGGTGGTGCCCGAGGTGTAGTTCAGCGCGATCGCCTGCCACTCCTCGAGCGGCTCGGTGCGGGCGAAGTCCGGCGAGGACGCCGCGAGCAGCGACTCGTAGTCCGTGGCACCGATGCGGCTCGCCGGGGCCGTCGTACTCGCTGTCGATGACGTCGACCACCACCGGCGAGGGGTCCAGCCCGGCCAGCGCCTGCGCGGCGACGCCGGACAGCGCCCGGTCGACCAGCAGCACCTTCGCCTGGCTGTGCCCGAGGATGTAGCGGATCGTCGCGGCGTCCAACCGGGTGTTGATCGTGGTCAGGACGGCGCCGGTCATCGGCACGCCGAAGTGCGCCTCGATCATCTCCGGGGTGTTGTGGAGCAGCACCGCCACCGCATCGCCGCGACGCACCCCACGATCGACCAGGGCCGAGGCCAGTCGCCGGCAGCGCTCGCGGGTCTGCGCCCAGGTGTAACGGCGGGCGCCGTGCACCACGGCGAGCCGCTGCGGGTAGACGTCCGCGCTCCAGTCCAGGAAGACCAGCGGGGTGAGCGGCGCGTGGTTGGCCTGGCGTGGTTCCAGCCCGCGCTCGAAGGCCTCAGCGCCCATCCGTACCCGCCCCCGCCACCGTGATGGTCGACATCTCTGCCCCGTTCTCCTCGGCGATGCGTGTCCGCCGCGAATCTACGGGCGCCGTCCGGTGACAGGAAGGGCTGGCGGGAGGTCCGCTCGCGCACGAGGGCGGCGACGCTCGCCCGCGGTCCCGTTCAGGTCAGCTGGCTGAGCTCGAGCAGATGACCGTCGGGGTCGCGGAAGAAGCAACGGATCTCCGGCCCGTTGTCGATCGGCGGGGTGAGGAAGGTCGCTCCGCGGCCTGGACCGTCGGCTTGTCCGGGGTGGGCCCGCCGCCGGTGACCAGGAGCAGCCACGTCCCCGCCAACCGTAGGACGGCGCTGTCGTGAGCGGGTCGGATGCCACTCAGCCTAGGCTCCGCACGCCGTCACGCGGCTGGACGGGTTCCACCTGGGCGGACACAGGGCGAATCCACTCGTCCGTCCCGCAGCGCTGACCGGTCATGATGCGCTGGAATGGCGTCATGACGCAGAAGATGGGGCTTCGTGAGTACATCGATACCTTGCGCGCGGAGGGCTACACCGTTCAGGGCAGCAAGGGCGACGATCCGACCCTGATCGCTCCGGACGGTCGGGCGGTCGAGACCTGGCGCGAGGACTACCCGTATGACGAGTTGCTCGACCGGGAGGAGTACGAGGACGAGAAGTATCGATTGCAGACCCAGCTGCTGCAGTTCCAGTACTGGACCCAGGACGTCGGGGCGAAGCACGTGCTGGTCTTCGAGGGCCGGGACGCCGCGGGCAAGGGCGGCACGATCAAGCGGTTCATGGAGCATCTCAACCCACGGGCCGCGCGCGTGGTCGCGCTGACCAAGCCGACCTCCAGCGAGGCCGGCCAGTGGTACTTCCAGCGCTACATCGCGCATCTGCCGACCGAGGGCGAGATGGTGCTGTTCGACCGGTCCTGGTACAACCGGGCGGGTGTCGAGCGGGTGATGGGCTTCTGCACCGAGGAGCAGTACCAGACCTTCATGCGTCAGGCGCCCGCCTTCGAGCGCATGTTGGTCGAGTCCGGGACGACGGTCACCAAGTTGTGGTTCTCGGTGACCCAGCAGGAGCAGCGCACCCGCTTCGCCATCCGGCAGATCGACCCTGTGCGGCGGTGGAAGCTGTCCCCGATGGACCTGGAGAGCCTGGACCGCTGGGAGGACTACACCGCCGCGAAGCAGGCGATGCTCGACCACACCGACAAGAAGCAGGCGCCCTGGCTGACCGTCAAGAGCAACGACAAGAAGCGCGCGCGGCTCAACGCGATGCGCGCCTTCCTGAACCAGTTCGAGTACGAGGGCAAGGACCCCGACATCGTGTATTCCCCTGACCCGCTGATCGTCGCCCGGGCCAAGCACTCCCAGGGTGACTGATCGTTCAGGACTTTCGATCCCGGCCGTGTAGCGGACGTTGGGACCTGCGGCGGGGTGAGTTCCGGCGCGTCATCTCCTCGTAAGGTCACCGACCGTCTGCACACGCAAGAGTGGTGACTCAGAGTTGCGGTGCTGGGCGCGGCCACGCCCGTGGTCTCGTCACAACGTGGAATGGACGTGGGTGCAATGCGTTTCGGACGTCGACGGTCGGGTTCGGTTGGTATCGCCGGTCTTCTGCTCGCTCTCGCCGGTATGACGGGTGCGGCCACCCCGGCCTCGGCCTGGGGGGCGGACGACGACCTCGTCGTGGTGGCCAACCGCGGTTCGGGCGACATCTCGGTCGTCGACTCCGACTCTCTGGCCGTGACGACCTACGACCTGCCCGGTCAGGCCGAGCCGATGTACGTCAACCACGACGGTCGCAACGGGATCGTCCTGGTCGGTGACCGGGCCTCGAGCAGGGTCGTCGCGCTCGACGACGACAGCTTCGAGGTCGTCGGGACCGTGCCGGTCGGGGCGAGGCGTCTTCCACCAGTGGCTGGACGAGAGGCGACAGGAGCTCTGGGTGGTCGGCACCGACGACGCAACGGTCTCGGTCGTCGACACCGACAGCCTGACCGTGCGGGCCACCTTTCCACTGCCCGCTGACCTCGTCGCAAAGGGTGGGGTCCCGCACGACGTGTTCGTCTCGGGCCGCAATGCCTTCGTCAGTCTGGTCGGTCTGCCGACCGGCGGTGTCGTCGTCCAGTATTCGACCCGGACCCGCACGGAGACCGGCCGGATCGCCACCGGCGGTGACCCCCACCTGTTCGTCCGCGGCGGCCGCCTCTTCGTCGCCTCCCAGGAGGCCGGAACGGTGAGCAGCTACGTGGCCGCGACCCTGCGCCCGCTCGCGTCGACCGCCGTCCCCGCCGCGCACGGCATCTTCGTCACCCGCCGGCTCCAGGTGGTCGTCACCAACATCTCCGGTGGCGGCACGGATGCCGTCTGGAGGCTCAACGCCCGACTGCGTCCCGTGGGTGAGCCGGTGGACACCAGTGTGGCCGTGCCGCACAACGTCGCGGTCGCATCGGACGGCGCGACCTTCGTGACCCACTCGGGATCGACGTCCACCGCGCTCAGCGTCCTGCGTCGCGGTGGAGACCGCGTGGTGACCGTGGGGACCAACCCGTTCGGTCTCGCCGTGGTCGACTGAGGCGCCGGGCTACGTGGGGCCGTCGCGACGCGCTCACGGGCGTGGCCGCTGGCCCGCCACGTGGGCGAAGTCGTCTCGGCTGAGAGCTTCGGCGTTCTGCGCGAGCAGGTCACGGGCGGCGCGGAGCGGTTCGGACACCGCGTCCACGCGGTCCGTCCGGCGCGGGCCAGGGACAGGAAGGGCTGGCAGAACGTGCTCACCGGGTCCGGGATCGGGGCCCCGCGCAAATCCAGGGCCAGCCCGGCCGTGATCGCCAGTGATGCCATGCAGTCGCCGAAAGCGCGGGCGATCACCAGGTGCTTGGCGTAGGCGATGAACGCCAGGCTGGAGATGTCCGACTGGTTCCCGGCGGGGTCGTGCCCTCCGATGTCCAGGGTGGTCGCGGCGGCCGCGGCTCGGGCCGAGGTCAGCGGTTCGGTCACCGTCCAGGACAGGAACTCCATCCCGATCCGATCCTCCGGTGCCGCCAGCAGTGGGGGCAGCCCCAGACCCTGCCCGTCCAGGAACCGGTCCACCTGACGGGCGGCCAACACGCACAGGTCGACCATGACGCTGTTGACCTGGTCGATGGCCTTGGCGGCGCGGTGATCGTGATAGCCGCCGCTGGAGACGACCAGGTCGTCGTCCGGATTCTGGTTGCTGCCCAGGAACGTCGGGTTGTCCTTCAGCGACTGCAGGCCGATCTCGGCCGCTCGGGTGACGTCCTCGAGGGCCTGCAGCGCGCTGGCCAGGACGTTGGGGATCACCCGCCACGACGTCGGTGCCTGATGGTCGAGTTGGTCACCGGCCGCCCGGCCGAGCAACCCGTTCGAGTCGTCGCAGGGCGCGTCCGTAGTGCGGGTCGGACCAGTGCTGCGCCAACCGGGGGTCGAAGTGCTCACGGGGGCAGGCGGAGGCCGCGATACTCATCGCCAGGAGTTGCTCGGCCATCGTGACCCGGCGACCGAAGGTGAGGGCGACGTCGCAGGACATCGCGGTGGCGAACGGCGACCCGTTCAGCAATGCCATCGCCTCACCGATCCCCAACGGCAGGTCGGCCAGGGGAGCGACCAGCCAACTCAGCGCGACCACCTCGCCGGGCCCGGCCGTGCCCTGAACGGGAACCGGCGGCGGGTCTTCGAGCAGATCGGCCACCGCCTGTGCGGTCCGCAGGCTCAGTCTGCCGCGACCGGTCAGCGCGTTGGACAGCCGGGCCAGCACGGCCAGACGCACGCACCTCGGCGAGAGCAAGGCACCACCCACCCCGGAGCGGACGGGATGGAACTCGCGCAGCGTGGCCCCCTGCCGGCCGGCCTGCGGCGGCTCAGCATCACGGTGGCCCTGGCCCCCGGCGCGGTGGTGGACCCGTAGACGTAGCCACCCCGGCGATTCAGAAAGTCCTCGAAACGCTCTCGCCCAGAAGCGATCCGAACCGACGCGTCTGCCGAGAACTCGACCCCGGCCCTGTCGAAGGCCACCCTGGCGGCGTCGTCCAGCGTCAGCTCCGCGACCGAGCCCAGGACAACGGACCTCACCAGACCAACTCCCCACGCCGCCATCCGATCGAGGGCACTCTAGTCGCACGACTCGTCGGGCTGGCTCCGGCCACTACCTCGAGTCCAGGTCGTCCTGCCGCAGGATCTCGATCAGCCGGGCGGCGCCGGCCGCGAGGTGGCGCCGGTAGGTCGTGGTGGGAAGGTCGAGCAGCTCGGCGGCCGCGGCCTGGGTCGGCGCGGGCTGCAGGTAGGTGTGGTGGACGGCCCGGAAACCCCGACGACCCCGTGGCGAGGATTCCAGCCGCGCCGCGGCGTCCCGGATCCGCGCCCGCAGAACCTCGATACGGGCGCGATCGTCGGCCTCGGCGGGCACCCGTGAGGCCACCAGGGGTGCGCTCAGCAGCGGTGAGCCGCGCAGCCCGTCGGCGCGGCCGAGCCCGGTGAGCGCCGCGCGTACCGCCCCGGCGAAACGCTCATCGGACAGCCTGCCGGACCGGGATGCATCCGCCGGACTCCGTACTACCGGCTCGTTCCCGAGTTCGCGCTCGCCGAGCAGCTGCAGCCACTGCAGTGGGGGAGTGCGGCGCAGTCGTGACCGTAGACGCCGTAGCAGCGTCCTGCGACCTCGAAGTCCGCCCGGGCAGCCGAGTCATGTCGGCGTAGGCGCAGATGCCCGCCCACAGGTCCGGGTCCGCGTAGGCGACGAACGAGTACGCCAGCCGCGGCGTGGACATGTAGTACCTCACGAAGTGCAGGGTGATGAACAGCTGCACCGGGCCGAAGTCCTGGTAGGCCTCGCGTTGCATCCAGAATCGGAACAGGCCGGCACGTTCGCCCTCGTCGAGCGTGAGGAGTGGGTTGGTGAGACGCGTTGTCTCGGCTCGGTCGCAGATCTGCCGTTGGACGGATCGCAACCGCTACGGATCCGTACGATCACATCCGTTCCCGTTTCGATGGCGTGCGCCAGAGAGTGCCGCTCAACCGTATCGGCGTACCCACATCCCGATCGCGTGTCGGGCGTCGACCATTCTCCTCATTGCTGCCGAAAGGTCACGGAAGATGGCCCGGGGCGGCTGCCACCATCGGTAGATGGAGTTCACGATCACCTCGGTGCTCTCCCTGTTCAGCCTGCTCGCCCTCGCCTCGGGCGTCTTCTACGCCGCGCGGCGGTTCCGGCTCCCGTACACCGTCATGCTCGTCGCGGTCGGGATCGCCCTCGTCCCCCTGGTGCGCCTGCCCGTGCTGGGCCGGGTCTTCGGGTTTCTCGACGATCTTCAGCTGACCCCCGAGCTGCTGTTCTACATCTTCCTGCCGGTGCTGATCTTCGAGTCGGGTTACAGCATGAGCATCCGCAAGATGCTCGACAGCGCCTGGACCATCTCTCTGCTCGCGGTCGTCGGGTTGCTGGTGTCCGCGTTCGGCTCGGCCGGGGTCCTCTACCTGCTGCTGAACGCCGTCGGCGTCCCGGTGCCCTTCACCGTCCTGCTCCTCTTCGGGGCGATCATCTCGGCCACCGACCCGGTCGCCGTCCTCGCCCTCTTCAAGGACTTCGGCGCCCCGAGGCGACTCTCGATCATCTTCGAAGGCGAGTCGCTCTTCAACGACGGGACCGCCGTCGCCCTGTTCCTCGTCGTGCTCTCCGTCGCCGGCACGGGGTTCCACGGGGTGCCCACCGTCCTCGCCGGCGTCGCGGCATTCGTCGTCATGGTTCTGGCGGGCGTCCTGCTCGGCCTCGGCGGCGCGAGCCTGCTGGGTGTCGTGCTGCGGCGCACGCGGACCAACGAGTTCGTCTCCGCGACCCTGCTCATGATCTCGGCGCACCTCGTCTTCATCACCGGTGAGCTCATCAACGAGCAGGGGTGGGCGATCGGCGGCGTCGCACTGCGGGTCTCCTCGATCATCGCGACGACGATCTCGTCGCTCTTCCTCGGCAACTACGCACGGCACTCGCTCACGCCCCGCACGGAGGCCTACGTCGACAAGACCGTCAGCCACCTGGCCTTCATCGCCAACTCCCTTGTGTTCATCCTCGCCGGGCTGCTGTTCGCCTCCACCGAGGTCCTTTTCGCGGACCTGTGGCTCGTCATGGTCCTGTCCGTTCTGGTCGTCGCGACGATGCGGGCGGTATCGGTCTATGCCGTGACGGTCCCGGTCAACCGGCTCCACATCGACGCCGGCGTGAGCAGCTCCTGGCAGAAGCTCCTCGCCTTCGGGAGTCTGCGCGGGGCGCTGGCCATCATCGTCGTCCTGCTCATCCCGCCGGACTTCACGGTGCCCGGCTGGGGGCTGGACTCGACGCCTCGCGAGTTCTTGGTCGCCCTGACCATCTCGTGCATCCTCACGACGCTGTTCCTCAAGGCGCCGTTCATCGGCCCGCTCATGCGCCGGCTCAGGATCGACCAGCCCGAGCCGGTCGAGCTCGCCCGCCAGGCGGACCTGGCCATCTACTACCTGCTCGCGGAGCGCGCCGCCTTCGACGACTCCGAGACCCTCGGGCTCGTGCGCGACGAGAGCTATCGCTCGGTCGTCGCCAGGATCGACCGGGCCTTCGCCCGGGCCGTCGCGGAACGGGACAGCCTCGTCGAGCAGCACGGCATCGACCTGTTCGAGCGATCCCTGCGCCTCACGGCGATCGGCGTCGAGGAGAGCACGCTCGCCCAGCAGTACGTCAACGGCGAGGTGAGCGAGCTGACCTACCGGCGTCTGCACGGCAAGCTCCAGCTCCAGATCGAACTCATCGAGGGCGCCGACCTCGGCGGGCTCGACCCACACCGGGCCCGCGACCGCAAGGACGTCTTCGACGCGCTCGTCCACGGGGTGCTCGGACTCGTCGCCCGCGATCACGCGCACCGCAGCACCGTCGAACTCCTCGAATCGTGGCGCGCGCAGATGATCATGTCCAGGCGCGTGGTCAAGGTGCTCAACGGGATGCAGAGCGAGTTCGACACTCCGGTGTTCCTCGCCGAGCCGTTCGGCCGGGTCATCGCGGCCTACGAGGCCTATCAGGCCTCGTGCGCCGAGGACCTCGACGGCCTGACGATGGGCCAGCCGGACGTCGTCGGGTCCTCGCTCGGCCGGATCGCCGAGCAGTCGCGCAACGCCTCGGGGCTACGCGCCGTCACCCTATTGCGGGCCCGCGGGATAGCCCGAGCCACCGACGAGGACTGGCTCGCGGAGCGGTTCGCTGGAGAACGGGTCGACGATCACACCACCTGAGCAACGGGTCCATTGTTCCGACTCGGGATCACGTCGTGAGGTACCTGTTCACGACGGTGACTCTGAAGGCGGGGACGACAGTGATCGTGACGCGAACACACAAGGGTCTTTTCGGCAACGTCACCCATCTGACCGTGCGGGAGCCGAAGACCGGCGAGTTCTTCAAGAAGGTGCCCTGGGATGTTTTTCGAGCATGAGGCATGCGTGGATGTACTAGCCGTCCTACCGCAACCTCGAGCGGCCTTGAACAGTGCCTCTGAGAGCTGTGCCGGTGCCTGCGAGTGCGGGTCGGTGAGAGCGGGCGACGGTCTCGGCCGACTCGGGGCGTCCTGCGGTGGTCATCACGACATCCGCCCAATCAGCCCGAAATAGCCGGATTACGGCTAATTCGCCGCTTTGGAGACTCCACTCCGGCTCGACTCAGACTCAACAAAGACACAACCCGACCATTTGCCCAACAAGCCCTCGTCGCCGTGGCATCGGGTCTAGGATCCCCGGTGTCGCGACCATTCGGTCGTTCGATTCCTTATTGGCAACCACCGATCCGGTGGGGATGTCAGTCTGAACGGTGGTCATGTGATGTCCATTCGCCGTGATCGAGCCCTCTGGAGCGTCCGGGTGGCACGTCTGCTCGCGCTCGTCGTCGTCGCGACCGGCCTGAGTCTGCAGACCTCGCCCGCGAGCGCGGATCCCGGCGACATCGGATACGCGGGCCCCTCGTACAGCTCCAATGTGTTCACGCCGACCGCGGACAAGCCTCAGTCCAAGCTGTGGTTCAACGACGGCTTCTGGTGGGCCAACATGTTCCACAGTGGCAGTGGCACCTGGCACATCTTCCGTCTCAACCGGGCCTCCCAGACGTGGGTGGACACCGGTGCGCAGGTGGACAATCGCCCGGACACCCGATCCGACGCCCTCTGGGATGGCAGCCATCTGTACATCTCGGTGAACGTCGTGGCCGCCTCGTCGTCCCAGAGTTCGACGGGTAAACCCGCACGTCTTTACCGCTATTCATACAACTCATCCACCGACACCTATGCATTGGACGCCGGCTTCCCCGTTGCCATCAATAACGTCTCCAGCGAGTCGATGACGATCGACAAGGACTCTCGGGGCGTTCTGTGGGCCACCTGGACGGCCAACAATGTCGTCTACGTGAACTCGACCAATGGCACCGACTCATCGTGGGGCCAGCCGTTCGCGCTCGGCGCCAGTGGGTCGGCGAACCTGGCCAGCGATGACATCTCGTCCATTGTCGCCTATGGCAGGAACAAGATCGGCTTGATGTGGAGCAACCAGAACACGTCGACCGTCTATTTCGCGATTCACCGGGACAATGACACCCGGACGACCTGGACGACGCGGGCCGCGGTGTCCTCATCGAGGATCGCCGACGACCACATCAACCTCAAGCAGCTGGAGGGCGACGACGCCGGTCACGTCTATGCCGCGGTCAAGACAAGCCTGGACGGAACCGGGTCCAGCAGTGCGGCCCAGGTGTTGCTGCTCGCATTGAACGTCTCCAGCGGCAACTGGGAGTCGGTCGTCTTCGGCACGGTGGCCGACTGCCACACCCGCCCGATGATCGTCATCGACCGCGTGAACAGCGTGCTGCACATGTTCGCCACCGGTCCATCGACCTCGAGCGGCTGTCCCGGTTCGGGCACGCCCGGCACGATCTACGAGAAGACCACACCGCTGAATCAGCTGGCATTCCCACCGGGACGAGGAACACCGGTGATTCGCGACGCGTCCTCGGCCAACGTGAACGACGTCACCGGGACGAAGCAGAACATCACGGCCGCCTCCGGCCTGGTGATCCTGGCCAGCAACGATGCCACCAGGCAGTACTGGCACGCCGACATACCCCTGACCGGATCGTCACCGACGGTGGCGTTCACGGCGTCGCCGGCGAGTGGGACGGCTCCGCTCGATGTGGCGTTCACGAACACGTCGACGGGTAGCCTCACCGGCTGGTCGTGGAACTTCGGGGACGGGACGACGTCCACGCAGCAGAGTCCCTCGCACACATACACGGCTGCGGGCACGTACACGGTGACCCTGACCGGCACCACTGCGAGTGGGACCAGCGCCTCGTCCAGCGGGACGGTCCAGGTCCAGGCCCCACCGCCGTCTGGCGGCGGTGCGGTCACCTTCGCCAACGCGACCACCACCGGCCAGACCGGGGACACGACATCGGTCACCCTGGCCAAGCCGGCCAACACCGCGGTCGGTGACCTGCTGGTGGCCTCGTTCACGACCAACAACGGCCCCAGTGCCACACCGCCGGCGGGCTGGAGCCCGATCACGTCGGTGACCGTGTCCGGGGCGAAGCTGTTCGCCTACTCCCGCGTGGTGACCGCCGCCGACGCGGGCATCAGCACCTGGACGTTCACGCTCTCCTCGGGGCAGAAGTGGGACGGCGGTATCGCCCGGTACGTCGGCGTGGACCCGGCCAACCCGTTTGACGGCGCCGTCCGGACCGGCACCGGGGCCGCGTCGGTCACTGTGCCCGCAGTGACCACCACCACCGCCGGGGCCCTGCTCATCGGCGGCGTCGGAACCGACTCCGGCAGCGCCACCGCGAACCCGCCGTCCGGGTGGACCCAGGCCTGGCAGCGCGCAGTGGCCCAGATGGGCATGGCCGCCTACAAGGCCACCACCAAGACCGGCTCCCAGGGCACCACCACCTGGACCCAGAGCAAGTCCGTCGCCATGGGCGCCTGGACCATCCCCCTGCGCCCCAAGGCCACTCCGTGAACCGGCCGTGCCTCTGGACGACTCACGCGAGGTCATCCACAAGATCAACTCAGTCGGGACGGCACTGACAGCAGGGCTCACAGGCCTGACCTCCGATGAAGCTTTCCGCGGTCCCAACACCCGGGAATCGACCAAACGCCCGCCCTCTCACGGGCCGAATCGAAGCCGGCGGAAGTGGTCTCGATCGTGAGCGACGCCAACGACGTGACAAGGGAGCGGCTGCGGGGGTTGCGTAACTGCCCGACCGCGCCCAATCACGCGCCCGGATCTCCCGTGGTGGCCCGCCGACTCGGTACTGACACCGCAGCGGACCTGCACGCAGGTGGCCTTCCGACGTCCCCGCGGGGACGTCGGATTCCTGCGGCCAGATGCAGTGCAGCCACCGAGGACGCGTGGCAGGGATCGAGAGCAACCCGCGTCGCGACTCAGACCGAGAGAGACGAATCCAGATATTGAGACACCACAAGCTATCTCGCGGGTGATGCGGCGGCCATGGACCCCTGGTGGGGGACGGCTGCGGTGTCGCGGTCCGTAGGGGCGGTCCCGGTATCGGCGCGGTCTGTGTCGTTCTGCGCCCCAGCGTCTCCGCGCGCGAGGGTCTCCGCTGCCGCCGCGTCCTCGGTCGTGTCGCCGTGGTCCGCGACGGAGTGGGTGGTGCTCGGGGCGGCCTGGGGTTCGTCCTGGGATGAGAGGGCGGTGGAGACCAGCGCGGTACGGACGTCGGGTGCCGGGGGATTCGTCGCGGAGCTTGGGCGGCGGGGCGGACCAGGTCCGCAGGTGCTGGAGGACCTCGGCGTAGAAAGCGTCGACGGCGGCGATCACGGTGTCGATGAAGCTGCCACGGCCTGTCCCACGTTTGGGGCCCAGCGGGCGTGATCTGGGTGAGCCGGAAGCTCTTGAGGTCCTTGGTGGGGTCGGCGATCAGCAGGTCGGGGTTCGTCGCTTACGGCGCCGATCAGCTCCGCGGTGCCCGGGCCACGGCCGTGCCAGACGAACGCCTCGACCCGCAGTCCGTCAGGGGCCTTGTCCAGCTGGCGGACGAGCCAGTTCACGCGGGTGCGTTGGCGGCCCTGTCTGGGGGCGTCGATGTCGCAGTGGCAGTGGATCTGCCCGGCCCGCAAATCCGCGGTCACCTCCAGAGTCGCGGCGGCGTCCGGGATCCGGATGCCGCCGGTAAGCGTCCCCGCGGTCGACAGGGACGCCGCGAGGGCCTGGGTCCGCATCGACGGGTCGGCGATCTCCTTGCGGGTCAGGGCGGGTTGGACGTCCACGCCCAGGCGTTGCCCGAGCCGCAACCCGACGAACCGTAGGAGCGCGTCGTAGCGAGCCGCGACGTCCTGGATGCCCTTATCACCGGTGCGCAGGGTGCCCGAGTGCACCGCCTGGCGGATCGGCACCCAGCTGGCACCCATGTCCTCGAAGGCCAACGCCCCCGAGCGAGGGTGCTCAAGGTAGCGGATGAGTTCCCCCAGGATCCACGCCTGGTCCGGGTCCGCTACGCCGCGGTACTCCTTCTGCATCACCGCGGCCGCAAGGATCTCCACCCACGGCACGTGGTGGAGGGCGACCCTACGAAGCCGCCGCCTGTCGACCGCCGTGGGGTGCTGACCCGGGACGGCGGGGATCTCGTTCGAGATCGTGACGACCGCGTCGAAGCCCTGCTCGCGGGCGATGTCGAGGTAGGACTCCAGCTGCTGGGCCTTCAGCTCGTTGGTCCCCGTCTTGACCTCCACCAGGGCGGTCCATGAGCGCTGGCCACGGCTGACCCGGATCAACCCGTCCGGGTACAACGTGGTCTCGCCCTGCTCGAACGGCACCTCGATGAACGTCTCGATCGTCCCGGCAGGAGCCCCGAAAGGCGACAGCAGCGTCTTGCCGAACTCCTTGACAGCCGGGATCACCGCCAGCAACGCCGACGTCGCCCGCCGCTCCTGCTCGTCCGCACCGCTGATACCCGACGTCGGGATCAGTCGGGCAGCGTTCCAGGATTGCTCAGCCACGGTCCCTCCTCGCCTCATGCACCCTAGCCACCGTACTCACCCAACGTCACCAGCAGGCGCATTCCGTAACCGGACAGTGTCGCCGCGTCGAGATGAGCGGCGCTCATCGCAGGGCCAGGGCCCGCTCCACTCACTGGGCACGGACCCAATGACCGCGACCATGGTCGTGTGGCGTCAGGTGCGGCGGCGATCGGCGATCCCGCAGCTCGCCGCAAATCGCTGATCGTCCTGGCCGTCGCTGCGTTCACCCCGCGACGCCTCCATCGTCTGCGGCCGCGCCGCGATGGACGACCTCGTCACGTAGCGGACTACCGACCTGGCAGCAGTTCCTGAAGGCGGACGGGGATCATGGCGTGCGACCTAGCACGAGGTGAATGCCCGACTCGTGTCCCACGAGGGACGACGCCGATGCCTGTCCGAGACACCCGACTACGCAGGCGCATGTCCGCTGACCGCTCCAACGACTGGCTGGGGGCACTGCGAGGGTTGTGTCACGGCGACGAACGATGTACCATCCTGTCAGATGGTTTTGGGATGGTGCAGGGATGGTGCAGGGATGGTGCAGGGAGTGACGCGGGTGATAACCAGCCGCTGGAGCGGGGTGAGGAGGGGGCGTCATGGCTGAGGCTGAGAAGGCGGAGAAGATCACTATCAACCTGGGCCTCGTCGACCTGGGGCAGATCGATCTGCTCGTACGCGAAGGCTTCTACACCAACCGCACGGACTTCATCCGCACGGCCATCCGCAACCAGCTCCAGGCCACCAGCGAGGCGATAAGCCAGACAGTGGCTCGAAAGACGCTGGTCCTCGGCACGGCCCACTACGCCCGCAGCGACCTGGAGGAACTGCGCGCCACGGGGCGCCGTGTGGACATTCGGGTACTCGGGCTGGCGAGCATCGCCGACGACGTCACACCGGACCTCGCCGTCGCGACGATCGCTTCCGTCGAAGTGCTCGGCGCCTTCCGGGCAAGTCCAGCCGTCAAGGCAGCGCTGGCTGCCCGGACCGTATGAGTAGCGCCGTGGGCCGGGCCGGCTCACGGCAGATCGAGCCGTGAGCGCCCTGGCCGGTTCAGCCATGGCGTCGACATCACCGAGAGGACATGGGCATGAATGAGCAGCACCAGGCCGCCATGGCCACCGCCACCCGGCTGACACGCGAAGGTCGGCTGGCCGAGGCCACCGCCCTCATCCAGCGGAGCCTCAGAACCCCGCCCGGTGCCGACGTCCCCACCACCCGACGGCCCGGTGCCGCCTACGCTCAGTCGGCCCGTCAGCACCCGCCCGGTGCAGGCGCCGCGCTCCGCGGGCTCGCCCCGACCCTGCTGCGCCGGTTCACCCACCCCGCGCCGGTATCCCCGGACCCGGCCGCCATCGCGCGGGCGGGTGGCCGATGGATTCGATCCTCCTACACGAACGCCGCCGGGACGCGTGCGTACAAGCTGTACATTCCAACTGGCTACAGCGGCCAGAACGTCCCGCTGATCGTCATGCTGCATGGAGGCGGCCAGTCGGTCGACGACTTCGCCACAGGCACCCGGATGAATGAACTGGCCGAGCGGGACACCTTCCTCGTCGCCTACCCGGAGCAGGCCCGCGCGGCAAACCCAGGGGGTTACTGGAACTGGTTTCAGCCGGTGCACCAGATCAAGGGGGCCGGCGAACCGTCCCTCATCGCCGGGATCACCCAGCAGATCATGAAAACGCATGCGGTCGACGACCGCCGCGTCTACATCGCCGGTCTCTCCGCCGGTGGAGCCATGGCGGCCATCATGGCCGCCACGTACCCGGACCTGTATGCCGCAGCCGGCGTGCACTCCGGCCTGCCCTACGGCGGCGCCGACGACCTCCCCTCCGCATTCGCCGCCATGAAACAGGGCTCACAGTCGGGAACCGGTGCCGCCGACGGGATCCCGCTGATCGTCTTCCACGGCGACCAGGATCCGATCGTCGCCGGAGTCAATGCGGATCAGCTCGCCGGCCACGCCCTCCATGCCCTCACGAAGGCCGCCCGCTCCCAGCCGGGGCAGACCAAGACGACAACAACATCAGGTCGGGTGCCCAACGGGCACACGTACACTCACACCACCTACCAGGACGACAGCGGGCGCACTGTCGTTGAGCACTGGAGGATCCACCAGGCCGCTCACGCCTGGTCAGGAGGCAGCCCGCAGGGCTCCTACACCGACCCGCTCGGACCAGACGCCTCCGCCGAGTTCATCCGCTTCTTCGATGCACACCAGAGACGCTGACCACGTCTACCTCCGTGTCCGGCACGCGAGGGGTTCAGGTTGGCCACCCCGTTTTCCACCCACGTCATGAACGGGACGTCGCAGATCACCGTGGCCTGAGCCCCGCACGGCGTGGAAGAGATCACCACTTGGTCGGCGCCGACCAAGCCGACCGCCGACGCGGCCACCGTCGGTTTCGTGCTCAGACCACGGTCATGGAAGGCCTCTCTCACCCCGCTGTCGCGCCAGGCTGACCCCAGAAGCAGCAGTCTCGCTGCCTTTTCGCTGCCCGCTGCCCGTCCGGACCCGAACGAACCGACCCAGAACCCGGCGCTGACCAGGGCAAACACGGTGGGCCTAACAGGACTTGAACCTGTGACCTCTTCCTTATCAGCCCCGACACTCAGCACCAGCAGGTGCCGATGCGTGCCTTCTCGTGCGGGGACGCTGTCAACGGGTCTCGTCCGGTCGCATCCGACAACGGCGGGTTCGCTGCCTTTTCGCTGCCTCGACGGGCGGCGACGGCGTTCACAGGGCCGAGGTTGCCCGCTGGCCGTCTCCCACCCCGATTGCTGGTTCGATGATGCTCGGTAAGACAACCGCGGGCCCTGGCGGCGCCTCTCGATCGCTCGCCCACCCCATGTGTGGACCCGAGCGGGACAAGTTGTCCATACCCCTAGACGTCTTGCTGTCTAGAGGTATAGATTCTAGACTGTGAAGCGTGCCGACGTGCTGAAGAAGATCCGCAAGGCGGCCAAGGCCCAGGGGCTGGCCTACACCGAGCGGGAACTGACACGGCACACCGGCATCACCGTGGGAGACGTCTCGACGACCGTCGCCCGACACACCGAGATCCCGGACCTGTTCGCCGAGACGATCTTCAAACAGCTGGAGCCCGCACTGGGGAAGGGATGGTGGCGCAGATGAAGACCTACACCGTGCACGCAGTCCGTGTCGACGGCTGGTGGGGCCTGACCGTTCCGCAGGCCCCCGGCGCCGTCTCCCAGGTCCGCAGCCTCGCCCAAGCCGAGGAGTACGTCCGCGAGGCGATCGCCTTCGTCGCCGGCGCCGACCCCGACAGCTTCGCCGTCACCATCGTCCCCCAGCTGCCGGCGGCTCTCGCCGACCGGGTCGCCGCCGCCAAGCAGGCCGCCGCCGACGCCGAACAGGCCCAGGCCACCGCCGCGTCCCTGTCCCGCGCCGTGGTCGCCGAACTCGCCGAGGCCGGGTTCAACGGCCGCGAGAGCGCCGTCATCCTCGGTCTGTCCAAGCAGCGCATCTCCCAGCTGGCCGCCACACGCGACCGGTCACGCCCACGACGCGTCACCGGGCAGCAGGTCGTCTCCCCACGCACACCCACCGATCCCGACACGGCCACCACGGCAGCCGGACACCCCGAACAAGCGCGTTGACCCTCGATTCCAGCGCGGGACGTCATGGGTGGACCGGGCGATGACCGCGGCGCTGGCATTGCGGCTGCCGCGAGGCGCGACGGGTCGGCATGCTCATCTCACCTCCCGCAACGATGCTGCGGTGGCACCGCCGGCTGGTCGCCCGCCGCTGGACCACCGAGAGGAAGAGGCCGGCAAGGCCACCGATCCGGGCAGGTCTTCGGGCGCTGGTGACACGCCTCGCCCGGGAGAACCCGACCTGAGGCTACCGCCGGGTGCACGCTGAGCTCGCCGGGCTCGGCTACCCAGGTCGCCCCGTCGACGGTGTGGTCAATCCTGCGCTCGGCGGGACTGGACCCGGCACCCCGCCGGTCGGGTCCGACCTGGCAGCAGTTCCTCACGGCCCAGGCCGAGGGCATCGTGGCGTGCGACCTCTTCCACCTGGAGACCATCACCCTGAAACGGCTCTACGTGTTCTTCGCCGTCGAGCACGCCACCCGCCCGGTCCGGATCCTCGCTGTCACGGCGCACCCGACCCAGGGCCTGGGGTGACTCAACAGACCCACAACCTACTGATGGAGGCCGACGACGCCGGCCGTCGGATCAGGTTCCTCATCCGGGACCGGGACACCAAGTACACGGACGCGTTCGATGCCGTCATCGTCGGCGCTGGCGCAGATGTGATCACGATCCCGGTCCGGGCACCCCGAGCGAACGCGATCTGTGAGCGGTTCGTGGGCAGTGTCCGCTGCTGGATCGGATCCTGATCGTCAGCACTGCTCACGCCAAGGCTGTGCTGGGGGAGTACGAAACGCATTTCAACGCGCACCGGCCTCACCGTGCCCTGAGCCAGGCCGCTCCACTTCGACCGCTCCCGTCCGCGCCCGCGGACCCCATGGCCACGGTCCTCCGGCGTGAACGCCACGGCAGCCTTCCCGCTCCACGAATACGCGCAGGTCGCATAGCTGATGCAGAGCTTCCGGCACCCACAGGTTCAGGTTGGCCACCCTTTTTCGACCCCACGTCATGACCGGGACGTCGCAGATCACCGTGGCCTGAGCACCGCACGGCGTGGAAGAGATCACCACTTGGTCGGCGCCGACCAAGCCGACCGCCGACGCGGCCACCGTCGGTTTCGTGCTCAGACCACGGTCATGGAAGGGCCTCTCTCACCCCGCTGTCGCGCCAGGCTGACCCAGAAGCAGCAGTCTCGCTGCCTTTTCGCTGCCCGCTGCCCGTCCGGACCCGAACGAACCGACCCAGAACCCGGCGCTGACCAGGGCAAACACGGTGGGCCTAACAGGACTTGAACCTGTGACCTCTTCCTTATCAGGGAAGCGCTCTAACCGTCTGAGCTATAGGCCCGTGCGCGACTGCGCGGCGTTGAGCGTATCGCAGGCACCGATCCACGCCCAAACCGGTTGCGGGCCCGCACGGAGCGGGATCACTCCGGGATCACTCCCCGACCATGCGCCGGATCTCGGCCTGGATCTGCTCCTCGGTCGCACCCGGCGTGAGGTAGTCCCACACATGGAAGGCCAGACCGATGCCCCACCCCATCAGCGGGAACATCGGCCAGAAGAACCCGAAGCCGCTTATCGCCCAGATCGCGATCAGGAAGGCGTTGACCGTGCCGTAGGCCAACAGGTGCGCCTGCAGGCCGCGGCGTTCGAGGATGCGCTTGCGGGCCAGCTTCCTCAGCTCTTTCGAAGCCGGCTGCCCCGGTACGGGCGGTTCGTACTGCGTCTCGTCCATGCCCCGTGCTCCTCCCCGTCCGCGTGTTCAGCGACACGCCCCGAGGGGCGACCTAGGCCCTGCCCAAAGGGGTCCCCGGGGTCGAAACTCTACCTGTGACTCATGTCTACGACCTCCTCGCTGCGGACGAAGTGCTCCTCCTCGCCGTCCTCCTGGCCATCGGGACCGCCCTCGGCGGGGTCCGCATCGCCGGCATCCACGTCGGGCCCGCGGCCGTCCTGTTCACCGCCATCGCCGTCACCGCCGCCGCCTCCACCCGAGACGTCGAGCTGTCGATCCCGGGCTCGGTCGGGATCCTCGGGCTGCTGCTGTTCACCTACTGCGTCGGCGTGATGTCCGGCCCGAGCTTCTTCGCCGCACTGCGCACCGGGGCAAGGATCATGGTCGCGGTCGTGCTCCTGCTGCTCCTGGCGGGCTTCCTCGCCATCGGCCTGGGCACGGCCTTCGGGCTGTCCGGGCCCACCATCGCCGGTACCTTCGCCGGTGCGCTGACCAACACCCCGGCCCTGGCCGCCGCCGGGGAACGCGCCGGGGACGCGGCCGCTCCCACCGTCGGCTACTCCCTGTCCTACCTCGGCGGGGTCCTTGGCATGATCGCCGCCGCGGCGATCGCGTTGCGCCGTCCGGACGACGACGGGGCACCCAAGCCGCTGGCGCACCTCACGGTCCGGGTCGAGCACGTCGACCAGAGCCACATCGGCGAGATCGAGTCCCGCTACGGCGGGCAGGTCGCGTTCTCCAGGATCCGGCGCGGCGAGGTGGGTCCGGTCCTGGTCGCCGGCGACGAGGACACCCTGCACCCGGACGACCTGGTCACCGTCGTCGGACCTGTCGACCTCATCGAGGAGGTCGCCAAGGAACTGGGCCACCGCAGCTCGCACACCCTGGTCGCCGAACGCGACGACCTCGACTTCCGCCGGATCACCCTGTCCCAGACCCGGCTCGCCGGACACACCGTCGCCGAGCTCGGACTGTGGGCGAGGTTCGGCGCCACCGTCTCGCGGGTCCGCCGCGGTGACGTCGACATGGTCGCCACCGACCGCCTGATCCTGCTGCCCGGCGACCGCCTGCGCGTCATCGCCCCCAAGGATCGGATGCGCGAGGTGTCGGAGTACCTCGGCGACTCCATCCGGGGCCTGTCGGACATCAACCCGCTCGGCCTCGCCCTCGGCCTGACGATCGGCGTCCTGATCGGGGAACTGACCATCCCTGGTCTCGGCATCGGCGTCGGCAGCGCCGCCGGGACCCTGGTCGCCGGCCTGGTGCTCGGGCGACTCGGCCGGATCGGACCGGTCGTGGTCACCGTCCCTCACGGGGCCGCCTCCGCGCTGTCCCAGTTCGGGATGCTCGCCTTCCTCGCCTACGCCGGCACCACGGCCGGCGGGCTCTTCCTGCCCGCCCTGACCAGTGGCGAGGCATGGCGGGTGCTGCTGCTCGGGGCAGTCATCACGGCCTTCATGGCCGTCTCGATGCTGTTGGTGCTGCGCCGGGTGCTGCACGTCGGCGGGACCCGCTGCGCGGGAGTGTTCGGTGGCGCCCAGACCCAGCCCGCCGTCCTGGCCTTCGCCAACGAGCGCACCGAGTACGACACCCGGGTCGCGATCGGCTACGCGCTGGTCTTCCCGGCCGCGATGATCGTCAAGATCCTCATCGCGCAGATCCTGGCGGGGATGTAGCCGGGGGGCACGAAAGGTCGTTGCTGAACGTCTCCTCTGAGCGCGTTCTCTGACACGAGGACGGAGGCGTCGATCCACTACGGTGCGTACGTCACGTGACGCGACGTGATTAGGGAGATGGGACGGTCGGCCGCTGGTTCGGGCCAAAGCCGTCCATGGAGCGGTGGCTATCGCTCCAGCAGAACGTCGAAATCACCGGCCTTGAGGCCGGCGAAGAGTGCCCTCGCTTCGTCGAGGGAGAAGGCGAGCGGAGTCCGCTCGGGGTTCCTGCTGCTTCTGATCAGGATCTGATCGCCGTGGCGTGCCAACTCGGCACAGCCTGCGTTGGCGCAGAAGGTCGATCGAATCCAGGTCACCGGGTTCGTTCCCATGGTGCCGTCCTGTCTCGCACGTGGCGGGCCAGAGCGTCCACTTCGATCGGCGCCGTTGCAGATCCGCAGCCGCTGCGAGTACTCCACGGTGGCATGCGATCGCAGTTGGGACAATGCACCATGTACTGGACATCGGCGAAAGGAGTGGGGTATCAGGACTTGGCGTGGCGACGCGAGGGCCACGCCAGCAGTAGTAGCGCTGCGTGCGGGAGATGGGACGGTCGGCCCTGGCCTCAGGCTTGGAGGAGAGGGGGGTCGAATTCCCCCGCTTTCACGCCCGACACGAACGCCGTCCACTCGGTCTGAGTCGAAACTCAGGACGGGACTGGTCGCCTCCTTCGTGTCCTTGACGTGGATCCGTCCGTCGTCATAGGCGACGGCCACGCAGCCGGAATTGGCACAGAACGATGCCTGCCGCCAGGTGAGAGGCTCACGGGTCAACTTCCGTTCTCCGTTCTCGCGCTTCCCCGCCCCTTCTCCGCCCCTGGCCACCGATCCCGGTCATACGCGGACTCGGGCCGGGTCAGCGGGACTGTAGACGCAATCTGTCGTGGAACCGGTGGAGCCAGGTCTGGGTGTCCTCGGGGGTGAGCGCCGAGGCCGTGCTGAGGAAATCGAACGCATCGTGGAACTGCGCGACGACGTCGGGTCGATCGTCCGCTCGGATCAGGGAGTTGCCGGCCAAGGCCCTCGAGGAAGACAACGTCGGGCAGATCGGCCATGTCGAAGGAGAGGATGTTGAACGAGTCGTCGAGTGCGGGGTGAGACCCGAGTTCGAAGGTGGTGACCTGAAGGGTCACATTGGAGAGTTGGGCCATCTCGAGCAGGTGCGCGACCTGACCCTCCATGACCTCCGGATCACCGATCCGGCGCGAGAGGGCCGCCTCATCGACGATCGCCGAGAGTTGCAGGCTGCCGTCGAGGACTCGCTGCTGACGCTTCATCCGCGAGGCGACGATCTGGTCGGGGTCCGGGTTGCCCTCCCAGAAGAGCGGACTGCGCAGACGGCGAACCAGCGCATCGGCATAGGCCTCGGTCTGCAGCAGGCCGGGAAGTGCGCACGCGCCTCCGCCTCGTAGACATGGGAGGCGGCCGATTCCAGGCCGATGAAGGTCTGGGTCTGCTCGCCCAAGCGACCGGTAGTCGTGCCACCAGCCACGTTGCGGGCCTCAGCCGCCAAGTGACATCAGGTCCGCCAGACTGCGCATCACTGAGCCCGTAGATAGCGAGGCAGGACCTTGACGTCGAGGGCGGTGGCGACGCGCTGGCCGGTCTCGATCCGGGAGATCTTGGCCGTGGAGCATTCGAGTTCCTTGGCGACCTCGTCGACGGACCGCCCTGCCTCGGCACGCAACTCACGGAGCCGACGGGCCAGTTCGAACCGTCGCGCTGTGGGGCTGCTTCCGGCCGTGGCAGGCACCTTGTCCACTCTACTACGGGCAAGCTGATCTTGGCAATTACCAAGATTCGGTTGCCTATCGTTCTGGCCAGACTGCACGTGCCCCTGGCACCATAGAGGCGTCACCTTAGTGCTTGTCCGGCGCCAACCGGCAAGTGCGCCGCGCCACAGTTACTCAATGTTTACGCCGTGACCCACAGCGACCACCCCACGGTCGCACAAAAGACGAACGGTCCTGGTGCGCCAACACCAAGACCGTCGTCCGACCCCCAGTCCGTCCGCCCTTGCCCAGGCATCCAGAACACGGTCCAAGGACCGTCGGAGGTGCGTCATGTACAACGCTACGCCTCAACCCGCATTCCCTGCAGCCTCATCGACAACTGAACTCCCCGCACCCCGCGACGGCCGTGGGCCGCACCCATGGCGAAGACGGATCGCGGTGATCACCGCCGCCTTCGCCCTGGTGTCCGTCACTACCGCCTGTCAGCCGGGAATCGCTGCCGAGCAGAGCCTCTCGCCCTGCCCGGACCAACAGGGCCAACGCGCCCAGACCCTCGTCATCACCGCCACGGCGACCAGCGCCGAGCCGGCTCCCACGCTTCCCCCGTCGGTCCTCGCACGGCTCACCGAGCTTGGCCGCCAGGACGACGGGTGCGTGCTCCTGGTGCCGCCGGACGGCGAGCCGGAAGCCGTCTCGCTGACCCCACGCCGCGGGCGCGAGGTCGAGGTCGGCTCGCGGCGGGAGCAGGCACGAGCGCAGATCCTGGCCTCCGTCGAGGACCGGGTCGCCGCGATGGCCGCGCGCAAGGACGGCCTCGACCTGGTCGGCGCCCTCCGACGCGCGCAGCAGGCCCATCCTGTGCCAGGCACCGTGGTCGTCATCGGCTCGGGCATCTCCACGCAGGAACCGGTGGACCTGCGCCGGCAGGGACTCGGCGCGGACGGCCGAGGACTGGCGACCTTCATGAAGGAGCGCGGCTGGCTTGATCTGACCGGCTGGGACGTGCAGCTGGTCGGCATCGGTCAGGCCGCCGGAAGCCAACCGGCGTTCTCGCCGCCTCAGCAGGAGAAACTGCGCGGTCTATGGCTGAGCATCTGCCGCGCGAACGGCGCACGCCGCTGCCAGAGCATCGAGACCGGGCCGACATCGGCGCCGTCCCTGTCCCGCAACAAGGTCCCCGTCGTCGTCCCGCCGTCCGACGAGACCTACTCGCAGAAGATCCTGCTCGACGTCTCCACCACCTTCGGGATCAGCAGCGACCTGCTCTCCAGAGCCGCCAACGTCGCGTTGCGGGCCGTCGTCCGCAAGGTGGAGAACGAGGACCTGGTCATCACGATCACCGGACGCACCGACGCCTCGACGGGCACCGAGAGCGGGAATCTCGACCTATCGCGCCGGCGGGCCGAGCGGGTCCGCGATCGTCTGCTCGAGCTGGGACTGCCGTCGAACCGCATCGTCTGGGTCGACGGCGTCGGATCTCGGGACACCTCCGTCGCCGCCGAGCGGGCCGATCCCTCACTGGTGTGGCGCGCCCGAAGCGTCGAGATCGGTTTCGCCCGCCGTCCCCAGCTGCCCTGACGCCTCTCGACGCCGACAGACACCCCGAAGGAGAAAGACCATGTTCGAACAGCTCTCCCACGACGATCCTCTCGGCCAACTCATCGACGACGCTCCCCGAGGCCAGGTTCCCCTGCCGCGCCGCAGCCCCTCGGCCCTGGACCGGACCGTTGAGCACGAGCGGCTGTCCAGGCGACGACGATTCGCCCTGGCCGGCGGAGAGGCCCTACGCCGGGCCGAGATGGAGGGCATCAGGCCCGTCCGAACCGCTCACCTCGGGCACACCGATGTCGAGATGCTGATCGCCCGACATCAGGAGACCGGCGTGCAGCTGCACGCGGAACGGCGTGCGGGTGCAACACATCACGAGCGGCTGCCCTGGCCGCTGCGCCTGGTGCCCCCCGTGGTCGCGTTGCTGGATCTGGTGGTCCTGCATCGCTTCTGCGCCGACCTGTTCAATGTCAGGCCCTCCGACCTGGGACCCGACGGGCTCGCGGCCATCGCGCTCGCGGTGCTCGGCAGCGGGGTGGCCTTCACCTGGTTGGCGATGACCGGTATCCGGCTGCGGGCGTTCCGACGAGACCTCGGCCAGATCGCCGTCCGGGTGATGGACCCGTTCACCCACGCCCTGGTCGGTGTCGGAGTCGTTCTGGCCGCGACGATGGGGGTTCTGATGTTCGAGCGGGTCTCCGATCGCGCGCTGTCCGCCGCCGCGTACTTGAGCGGTGGTCAAGCGATGGTGCTGGCCCTGGCGTTCGCGATCCTCAGCTTCTGCGGGAATCTGGCGGTGATCGCCATCCACGCCCTGGACGGAAGCCAGTTGGCCGCCGAACACCGCGCCCTGGGGCACAGCCTGGATCGACGGGCTCGCGCGATCGAGCGTCACCGGCGGATCGCATCACGTCGTCTGCGGCAGGCAGACAGGGTCGGCGCGCTGGGCCGGCCTGATGGCTCTGACCCGGAGTGACCGCGGGGGATGTCGGATCAGTCGTCGGACAGGGTGACGTTCAGGCCGCCGACCAGGCTCGCGGCCACGTTGTAGAGGATCGCCGCGACGGTGGCGAGCGCCATCATCAGCACCACGTTGATCACCGCGACGAAGGTGGCCAGCGAGACCACCCGGCTCAGCCCGATGTAGTCGTAGATGTCGAACGACGATCCGCCGCCGGCGGCCTCACCGAGGGTGGAGTTGAGGCTGGAGAAGACGCCCATCATGTTCAGCAGCTGCCACAGCACGACCGTGGCGACCACGAGCCCGATCCCGAGGGCGACCGAGAGCAGGAACGACAGCTTCAGGGTCGACAGCGGATCGATTCGGGCCAGGGTGAGCCGCACGGTGCGCGGTCCCAGGCTCGCCGGGGCGGGTCCGCCCGTGGGAGCCGATGGCGTGGGCGCCGACGCCGGTGCACCGGGGCCGGGATCGGACGACGTGGCGCCGCCTGACGAGGTGACGTCGTCCGTTGAGGTCGTCCCGCCGGTCGCTGGAGCCGTGGTGGCGGTGGGGGTCGAGGTCATCTTCTGTCCGGAGTCTGAGGAGGGTGCGCCGCCCTTGCCGACGGTCGGACGAGCAGTGATCTTGGGAGCCGACCCCGCTCTGAACACCTGGTCAGACGAACTCACGCTCACCTCCGTGACGCCATTCTGGCCGACGGTACGCCATGGGAGCCTTCGCCGGGCTCGATCTCTGAACCGTTCGGCAGTGCGACCACCACCTGATGCTAACCGCTGACGACCCGGTCCGACACGCGCCGTCCACGTCCAGACCACTGCCGGGGTGAACAGTCATCCGTTCACCCGGGGACGACGACTAGTCCGAATCGGCCTCGTCGGCGTCGTCCTCGGCGCCGGTGACCGCGTCCCCGTCCAGAGCGACGACGTCCACGGCCTCGCCGGCAGCGCCGTCCTCGGCCCCCGCGTCGTCCGGGCTCGCGTCGCCGTCGGCGGCCTCCACAGCCTCCGCGGCGTCCTCCTCCATGGCCAGCGCCCGCTCGCTGTTGCGGGCCACCGCGATGATCCGGTCGCCGCTGTCTGGCTTGGCGAAGACCACGCCCATCGTGTCGCGGCCCTTGGCGGGCACCTCGGACACGGCCGAGCGGACGACCTTGCCCTGCTCCATGACGACCAGCACCTCGTCGTCGGTGCCGACGATCATGGCGCCGACCAGGTCGCCGCGCTCCTCGGTGAGCTTGGCCACCTTGATCCCCAGACCGCCGCGGCCCTGCAACCGGTAGGCCTCGATGGGGGTGCGCTTGGCGTAGCCGTGCTCGGTCACGACGAACACGAACGCCTCGGCGTCGTCGCGCACCGGATCCATCGACAGCAGTTCGTCGCCCCCGCGGAACTTCATCCCCGTCACCCCCGAGGTCGCCCGGCCCATCGGACGCAGCGCCGAGTCGTCCGCGGTGAACCGCAGCGACATGCCCTTGCGCGAGACCAGCAGGATGTCGGCCCCCTCGTGCAGCAGCCGCGCGGAGACCAACTCGTCGTCGTCCAGCAGGTTGATCGCGATCACGCCGCCGGACCGGTTGGAGTCGTACTCGGACAGTCTCGTCTTCTTCACCCGCCCACCCCGGGTCGCCAGCACCAGGAACGGGGCAGGTCTGGTAGTCGGGGATGTCGAGCACCTGGGCGATGGTCTCGCCGGGCTGGAAGGCCATCAGGTTCGCCACGTGCTGGCCCTTGGCGTCGCGTGCGCCCTCGGGCAGCTCGTAGGTCTTGGCCCGGTAGACCCGGCCGAGGTTGGTGAAGAACAGCAGCCAGTGGTGGGTCGTGGTGACGAAGAAGTGCTCGACCACGTCGTCGCTGCGCAGCTGTGCCCCGCGCACCCCCTTGCCGCCGCGGCGCTGGGCCCGGTAGCTGTCGCTGCGGGTGCGCTTGGCGTAGCCGTCGCGGGTGATGGTGACGACCATCTCCTCGACCGGGATCAGGTCCTCGGCGCCCATGTCGCCCTCGAACGGGCACGATCCTGGTGCGCCGCTCGTCCCCGTGCCGCTCGACGATGTCACCGAGTTCGGTGGACACGATCAGCCGCTGACGCTCGGGGGAGCCCAGGATGTCGCGGTAGTCGGCGATCATCGCTTCGAGCTTGACCAGCTCGTCGACGATCTCCTGGCGTTCCAGGGCCGCGAGCCGTCGCAGCTGGAGGGCGAGGATGGCGAGCGCCTGCTCCTCGTCGATGTCCAGCAGCTCCATCAGGCCGCCCTTGGCCTGGTCGGCGGACGGCGAGCGCCGGATCAGCGCGATCACGGCGTCGAGGGCGTCGAGCGCCTTCACGTAGCCGCGATAGATGTGGGCGCGCTTCTCGGCCTCGGCGAGCAGGTACCGGGTCCGCCGGACGACGACATCGAGCTGGTGGTCCACCCAGTGCCGGACGAACTTGTCGAGGCTCAGCGTGCGCGGGACGTCGTCGACCAGGGCCAGCATGTTGGCGCCGAAGGTCTCCTGCAGCTGGGTGTGCTTGTAGAGGTTGTTCAGCACCACCTTGGCCACGGCGTCGCGCTTCAGCACGATCACGATGCGCATGCCGGTGCGGCTGGACGTGTCGTCCCGCAGGTCGGCGATGCCGGCGATGCGGCCGTGGTCGACCAGTTCGGCGATCTTCAGCTTCAGGTTGTCCGGATTGACCATGTACGGCAGTTCGGAGATCACCAGGGCGCTGCGACCCTTGACCTCCTCGACCTCGACCACGGCGCGCATCGTGATCGGGCCACGGCCGGTCCGGTAGGCGTCCTCGATCCCACGGGTTCCCATGATCAGGCCGTGGGTCGGGAAGTCCGGGCCCTTGATCCGGGTGAGCAGGGCCTCGAGCAGGGCCTCGTCGTCCGCCTCGGGGTTCTCGAGCAGCCACTGGACGCCGTCGGCGACCTCGCGCAGGTTGTGCGGCGGGATGTTGGTCGCCATCCCGACCGCGATCCCGGTGGAGCCGTTGACCAGCAGGTTGGGGAACCGGCTGGGCAGGATCACCGGCTCGTCGGTGCGGCCGTCGTAGTTCGGCTTGAAGTCGACGGTGTCCTTGTCGATGTCCCGGACCATCTCCATGGCCAGCGCGGCCAGGCGGCACTCGGTGTACCGCATGGCGGCCGCCGGGTCGTTGCCCGGGGAACCGAAGTTGCCCTGCCCGTCCACCAGCGGGTAACGCAGCGACCACGGCTGGGCCAGACGCACCAGGGTGTCGTAGATCGCCGAGTCGCCGTGCGGGTGGTACTGACCCATGACGTCGCCCACGATGCGGGAGCACTTGGAGTAGCCGCGGTCGGGACGGTAGCCACCGTCGTACATCGCGTAGAGCACGCGGCGGTGCACCGGCTTGAGACCGTCGCGGACGTCGGGCAGCGCCCGCCCGACGATCACGCTCATCGCGTAGTCGAGGTAGGAGCGCTGCATCTCCAGCTGGAGGTCGATCGGCTCGACCCGGTTCCCACCCTGGACAGGTCCCTGCGGTGGCTGCTCGCTCACGTCATTCCTCTGCTGTCAGGTGCGGATGTTTCCCGTGAAACCGCCTGATCGTTGGACGGTTTCGCTCCCGGTCGTGGGGACTCGCCGACTCGGCTAGATGTCCAGGAAGCGGACGTCCTTGGCGTTGCGCTGGATGAACGATCGCCGCGACTCGACGTTCTCGCCCATCAGGACGGAGAAGACCTCGTCGGCGGCCGCTGCGTCCTCGAGGGTGACCTGGCGCAGGAGCCGGTGGGCCGGGTCCATCGTGGTCTCCCACAGCTCGTCGGCGTTCATCTCGCCGAGGCCCTTGTACCGCTGGATGCCCTCTTCCTTGGGCAGCTTCTTGCCCAGCGCGAGACCGGCGGCCACCGCGGCGTCCCGTTCCCGGTCGCTGTAGACGTACTCCGGGGCGGCCTTGGTCCACTTGACCTTGTACAGCGGGGGAGCCGCGAGATAGACGAACCCGCCGTCCACCAGGGGCCGCATGAAGCGGAACAGCAGGGTCAGCAGCAGCGTGGTGATGTGTTGACCGTCCACGTCGGCGTCGGCCATCAGAACGATCTTGTGATAGCGCAGCTTCTCGATGTCGAAGTCCTCGCCGACCCCGGTGCCGAAGGCGCTGATCAGCGCCTGGACCTCCTGGTTGGCCATCACCTTGTCGATGCGGGCCTTCTCGACATTCAGGATCTTGCCCCGGATCGGCAGGATCGCCTGTGTCCGCGGCTCGCGACCCATCTTGGCCGAGCCACCGGCCGAGTCGCCCTCGACGATGTAGATCTCGCACTCGTCGGGGTTGGTCGACTGGCAGTCGCTCAGCTTGCCGGGCAGCCCACCACCGCCGAGCAGTCCCTTGCGCCGGGTCGCCTCGCGGGCCTTGCGAGCGGCCATCCGGGCGGCGGCGGCCTGGATCGACTTGCCCACCACGGCCCTGGCCTCGCGGGGATGGGAGTCCAGCCAGTCCACCAGCCGGGACCGGACGATGCGCTGGACGAACGTCTTGGCCTCGGTGTTGCCGAGCTTGGTCTTGGTCTGTCCCTCGAACTGCGGCTCGGCCAACTTGATCGACACCACCGCGATCAGACCCTCGCGGATGTCGTCACCGGTGAGGTTGTCGTCCTTCTCCTTGAGCAGCTCTGCTCGCGCGCGTACTCGTTGACCAGCGTGGTCAGCGCGGCGCGGAAGCCCTCCTCGTGGGTGCCCCCCTCGTGGGTGTTGATCGTGTTGGCGTAGGTGTGCACGCTCTCGGAGTACGCCGTCGTCCACTGCATGGCGATCTCGACCGACAGACCGCGATCGGTGTCCTCGGACTCGAAGTCGATCACCTCGTCGTGGACGGGTTCGGACTTCTTCGAGGCGTTCAGGTGACGTACGTAGTCGACCAGGCCGCCGTCGTAGCGGAAGGTCACCGCCGGGGCCGTGCCGTCCTCGTCCGCGTGCTCGGGCCGCTCGTCGACGAGGGTGATCTGCAGGCCCTTGTTCAGGAAGGCCACCTGCTGGAACCGGCCGCGCAGCGTCTCGAAGTCGTAGACGCGTGGTCTCGAAGATGTCCGGGCTGGCCCAGAAGGTGACGATCGTGCCGGAGTCCGAGACCTCCTCGTCCTTCGACAGCGGGGCCACCGGCACCCCCACCTCGTAGGTCTGCCGCCAGGCGTGACCCTCACGGTGGACCTCGACCGCCAGCCGGCTGCTCAACGCGTTCACCACCGAGACGCCGACCCCGTGCAGACCGCCGGAGACCGAGTACCCGCTGCCGCCGAACTTGCCGCCGGCGTGCAGCACGGTCAGCACCAACTCGACGGCGGGCTTGTTCTCGATCGGGTGCATGTCGACCGGGATGCCGCGGCCGTTGTCGATCACCCGGACGGCGCCGTCGGCGAGCAGGGTCACCTCGATCGAGTCGCAGTGGCCCGCGAGCGCCTCGTCGACGGAGTTGTCGACCACCTCGTAGACCAGGTGGTGGAGGCCGCGCTCGCCGGTCGAGCCGATGTACATGCCGGGCCGCTTACGCACGGCCTCGAGGCCCTCGAGGACGGTGATCGCACTCGCGTCGTAGTCACCCAACTGGGAGGGGACCATGTCGAGCCGATGGGGCGCCGGGCCGGTCGGGCTGGAACTGGGGCTGGAACTGGGGATGGAGCCGGACTCGGTGGCGGTCTGGTCGGTCACAGGTCCTCGGACTCCTGACGCGTACGGCGGAGGGTCCGCCGGTGCTGACCCCTGGCACATCTCGGGCGGCCGGTGCGACCCACCGAGAGGCGTCCGCCGCCCGGGATGGGGTCGTGGCGCGACCGCCGCGAGATGCCTTCATCCTACCCCGCGTCAGGGGGCCACCCGGCCCTGTCCACAGGCCGTGAGCGGCGTTTCCTCTCAGTTCTGACGACCCGTAACGGCCTCGGTCGGGTACCGATACGCGGACGGTGGGTCCGTCGCGTCTCAGGGCCGCACAGCCTCACCGGTTCGTCCCGATTGAGATGGCCGTCGCGCGATCAGGAGAAGACCCGGTCGAACTCCACGATCCGCTCGCGATAGGCCGCGACGAGCCGGCGGGCCACGGCGACCGAGTCGACCAACGGGTGCACCGCGAACGCCTCCACGGCGCGATCGGGCGAGCCCTCGACCGCGGCCGCGATGGCCGCCTCCTCGGCCGCCTTCACCTGGTGCACCAGTCCGAGCGCGTGACCACGCAGCGCCGAGACGGACTGCGCGCGAGGTCCCGCGGACGTCACCCGACACGGCACCTCGATCACGGCGTCCGCGGCCAGTCCCGGCAGGACCCCTCCACCGCGCACGTTCAGCACGAGCGTGGACGGCGCCCCGCCCGCGAGCGAGCGCATCAGGGCCAGGGCGACCCCCTCGTACCCGCCGCTCGCGACGTCCACGCCGTCCCGGCGCTCGTCGGGCTGACGCAGCTCGGCGAGGTAGGTGGCGTTGCGCTCGGCGTGGGCGCGGCGCCAGAGCGCCAGTGCGTCGCCCGGGGTGGCCACCGCCTGGTCGTAGAAGGCGTTCTGCTGCCCGAGAAGGAACTCACCGCGCGTCCGCGCGGATCCCCGGACGGCGGCCGTCGCCTCGCGGGCGAAGTAGTAGTAGTAGAGGTACTCGTTCGGCAGGGCGCCCAGGGTGCGCACCCACTCCGCGCCGAACAGGCGCCCCTCCTCGGTCGCCGCCAGCGCCGCGTCGTCGGCGAGCAGCAGCGGGAGCACGTCCTGCCCGTCGAGCCGGAGCCCCTGGAGCCAGCCGAGATGGTTCAGACCCACGTAGTCGAGTTCCACCCGGTCGGCGGGCAGACCCAGAGCGTCGACGGCGTGCCGGGCCAGCGAGACGGGGGAGTCGCAGATGCCGATCACCCGCTCGCCCAGCACGCCCTGCATGGCCTGAGTGATCAGTCCGGCAGGGTTGGTGAAGTTGATCACCCAGGCGTTCGGGCAGTGCCGGACGGCCAGGTGGGCGATCCGCAGGGCCTCGGGCACGGTCCTGATCCCGTAGGCGATCCCGCCGGCCCCGACCGTCTCCTGCCCGAGCAGACCGGCGTCCAGTGCCACCCGCTCGTCCTCGGTCCGCCCGGCCAGACCCCCGACGCGCAGGGCGGAGAAGACGAAGTCGGCGCCGTCGAGGGCCTCGGCGGCCTCGGTCGTCGTCCGCACCACGGGCCGATCGGCATGACCTGCCCCGGCCTGGGCCACGACCCGACAGATCACGCCCAGGCGGATCGGATCGGTGTCGTACAGGGCCAGTTCGGTGATCCGGCGATCGGCGTCGCGCACGAGGGCGTCATGGATCAGCGGTGTGCGGAAGCCGCCGCCGCCCAGGATCGTCAGCTTCACGCTGCGACCCGCGTGATCGCCCAGGGCGGTGACGGGGCCACCGGGCACGTCGAGCGCACTCGGCGAACCTACCAATCGATCAGGCCCAGTCGATTGGGCCCAGTCGATCAGGCCCAGTCGATTAGGCTCGCAATCCGTCCAGTGGTCGGCACCGGCTGATCGATCGGCCGCGACCGACGGATCCAGAGGGTGCCCCGTGAACGATCCCTACGACGTCTTCGCCGACGATTCACGCCCCGGCGAACCGGACTTCGACGTCTTCACGTGGGGCACCGTCTTCCTCGACATCATCTTCAGCGGGCTGACCCGGATGCCTGCCCCCGGCACGGAGGAGTGGGCCTCCGGGATGGCCTCCTGCCCGGGCGGGATCGCGAACTTCGCCGTGGCCGCCCGTCGGCTCGGGCTGCGCACCTCACTCGCGGCGGCGTTCGGGGACGACGCCTACGCCGACTTCTGCTGGCGCACCCTGGAGGAACAGGAGCACATCGACCTGTCCCGCTCGCGCCGGTTCGAGCGATGGCACAGCCCCGTCACGGTGTCGATGTCGATCGATCGGGACCGCAGCATGATCACCCACGGGCACCCGTCACCGGCCGGCGCGGACGACCTGATCGGTACGCCGCCGAGGGCCCGCGCGGTCGTCGTGGACCTGGCCGAGAGCCCGGACGGCGACCTGCCCGCCTGGGTCGGGCACGCGCGCGGCGCCGGCGCCCTCGTGTTCGCCGACGTGGGCTGGGATCCGACCGGGCGGTGGCCCGGTGACATCCTGGGTCGGCTCGAGGCGTGCACCGCGTTCGCGCCGAACGCGCGCGAGGCCATGGCCTACACCCGCACACCCACCCCGCAGGAGGCGCTGTACGCGCTGGCCGACCGGGTGCCGCTGGCCGTGGTCACCGGCGGGTCGGACGGCGCGCGGGCCATCGACGCCACGACCGGCGAGGAGTGTCACGTGCCGGCCCTGCGCGTCACCGAGCTCGACCCGACCGGCGCGGGCGACGTCTTCACGGCCTCGCTGGTGCTCGGCACGCTCAAGGGCTGGCCGCTGGCCGACCGGCTCGCGTTCGGCAACCTGTGCTCGGGGCTGGCCCTGCAACAGTTCGGCGGCTCGCTCGCCGCCCCCGCCTGGGGCGACATCGCGGACTGGTGGACGGCGCTGTCCTCCGGCCAGGTCAACGACGCCTATACGCACTCGGTCCGCAGGCGCTACGCCTTCCTCGACGACCTGATCACCGACGTGCCCGCCGAGGCCTGCCGCCGGGCCACCGCGACCGTCGCCCGGGTGGCGGACGCGTCTGGATCCGCCCGCCCCGCAGGATCCGCCCGCCCCGCAGGATCCGCCCGCGCCGCGCCGTGATCCTCGGGGATCCTCCCCATCCCGATGACCTCCCAGACCACCGGGCGGTACCGTGGGCCCTCGGCACGGGAGGGTGCCTCCGGGTCCGCGGGCAGGACTGAGTCCACCTCCGCTCGACAAGGATGCGGCCGTCGGCGACCCCCGTCCCCGGCCCGGCACGCGGACCTCGGGCCCGAGGAGACGTCATGGCGATCCTGTCCCCACGACCCGATCTCGACCAGCTCCGCCGTCGGGCCAAGGAGTTGCTCGCCGCGGCGCGCCGGGGCGATCCCGACGCGACGGCCCGGATCCGCGCGGTGTCCGATCGGGTCAGCCTCGCTGCGGCGCAGTCGGCCCTGGCGCGTGAGCACGGCTTCACAGGCTGGACGGCGCTGCAGGCCGAGGTGGTGCGGCGCCAGGTGCTGGACGCCCGAGACCTCGATCGGCTCTCGGCGCTGCTCGCCGCCGATCCCGGGCTCGCCGCGGCGTCCCTGTACGGCTGGGGCGATCACCCGCTCGGGGCGGGCCCGTTGAGCTACCTGGCGATGCTCCGGTTCGACACCGCCCGGCAGGTGTGGCGCGACGTGCCCGGGACGGCGGACCTGGCCAGGGCCCTGATCGCGGCGGGTGCGGCGGTGGACGGCGACCCGGGGGACCGGGAGACACCGCTGATCACCGCCGCCAGCTACGGCGACGCCGAGGTGGCGCGGGTACTCGTGGACGCCGGCGCCGATCTGGAGGCCACGTCGTCCCCGGACTCCGGTGGCGTCCCCGCTGGGACGCCCCTGCTGCACGCCGCCGTGTTCGGCATGACCGAGGTGGTCGACGTCCTTATCGCCGCCGGGGCGGTCGTGCCGGACCTCGTGCTGGGGGCCGCGGCGGGGGACATCACGCGGTGGTCGCCGGCCGAGGCCGCGCCCGAGATCCGGGTCCTGGCGCTGGTCATGGCGGCCGACCACCAGCGGCTCGGAGTCATCGACGCCCTCATCGCCGCCGGGACCCCGGTCGATGCGGCCGACGCCACCTGGGGACGGCATCCGCTGCGCCTGGCCGCCCAGAACGGTCGGGCGGCGAGCGTGCGGCGACTCCTCGACCTCGGCGCCGACCCGGCCCGCACCGACGAGCAGGGCCGCACGCCACTCGACCTGTGCCGGCTCGGCCGGAGCGACCACCCGCCGAGCCGGGGCCACGAACAGGTCGAGGTGCTGCTCGGCGGGCTCATCGGTTGAGCCCGCCGAGCAGCACGTCGGAGCCGCCGTCACCGATGGCGACCCGTCGCCCGCGGTTCGACCGCCCGCCCGGAGATGACGGTGTTCACGGGGATGAACACCGAACGGGTGAGGCGGCCCCGCCGCAGGTCGACCTCGGCGAAGCCCGACGCCTCGATCAGCGCGGCGGTGTCCCGGCCCAGCTGGCATCCCTCGAACAGCCACGACCACGGGCGGGCGAGAGCAGCCTGGATCCAGCGCCGTGGCGAGGTCGGCCGAGCGGCCACGTGCTCGACGAACCGGAACGTGCCCCCGGGCCGGAGCACCCGGCGAACCTCGGCGAGCGCCCGATCGGGGTGGGCGACCGTGCAGAGCACCAGTGAGCACATCACCGTGTCGACGCTGTCGTCGAGGACGGGGAGGCGTTCGGCCGGCGCACCGACGATGTCGAGATCGATGCCACGTTCCCGCGCCCGTTCGGTCAGGCGCGCGTGCATCGCCTCGTTGGGCTCGACGGCGATGAGGCGACTGCCGCAGGGCAGGTAGCCGAGGTTGGCACCGACCCCGGTGCCGATCTCCAGGACGGTACCCACCCCGACGTCGGCGAAGGCGTGCTGCTTGTAGCGACGGCTGATGGCGTTGATGTATCGGTCGAAGGCGTCGAAGAACCAGGCGTTGAGCCGTCCGATCCTTCCGTTGTGGAACGTCGACGGACGCCGTCCACCGCCTCGCCACCTGCCACGCCCCACGTGGTGTCCGCGGCACTCAAGGGGTCACCGTCCTGGGGGTCCGGCGACGGTGCGGGCCGCGATCGCGGCGCTGATCCCGTCGAGGTGCATCAGATCGGTGCCGCAGCATCCACCGGTGACGGCGAGGTGGGGGAGTCGATCGGCGATCGAGAGGTATCCGGCGACCAGGACTGCCTCGTCGCCCCGATCGAGTTCGGTGGCGTTGTCCAGCTCCTCGTGGCTCATCGTCGAGGCGTTCGCGCGGATGCCCCGCACGCGGTGCCATGGCCCGGGCTCGTCGAACACGTGGGCGAAGTGCGTCGGGTGTGCGCAGTTCACCATGAAGTAGGCGGCGGCGCCGTCCGTCGCGGCATCGACCTGCTCGATCGCGGAGGCCAGGGTCTGTCCGGAGGGGAGCCGGCCGTCGGTCTCGAGCGTGAAGGAGATCACCGCCGGGACGTTCTCGCGGATCGCCGCCAGCACGATGCCCGTCGCCTCGTCCGCGTAATTGAGGGTGAAGGCCGACACCAGGTCGGCGCCGGCGTCGGCGAGGGAGCGCACCTGCGGGTGGTGGTAGGCGGCCGCCTCGGAGGCCTTCATCGCGTCGGCGATGGCATAGCCGTCGCCGCGCGGGCCCAGGTTGCCACTGATGACCACCGGCACGTCGGCGTTGGCCTCGCGCAGCTCGACGAAGAAGTCCACCGCGTCGTGGTTCACCCGGTCGAGAGCCCTCGGCGCCGTAGCCGAGCAGCGCACCCCAGTCGGAGCTGGCGCGCCACGTGGCGGTCTCGATCACGACGCCGGTGCCGTCGCGCCGGGCGAGGTCGATCACCGACTGGAAGTAGGCGCGGATCGTCTCGCGGTGTTCGGCGGACTCGAGCAGCGGGAAGGTGGCGAAGTGCGGCAGATCGATGCCGTGGTGGAAGACCAGATCGGTCTCGAAGCCGGCCTCGCTGATGAAGGTGCGTCCGGCCAGTTGCGGCAGACGGGTGACGTCCGCGCTGTGGTTCGTGGTGGTGGCGGGTGCAGTCATGACGGTGTCCTTTCGCCGGAGGCTCCGGCAGTGATGGAGATATCGGGATGGTTGAACAGGTGGTGGTGGAACAGGTGGGCGGGGTCCTCGAAGTCGACGAGCCAGAGGCGACCCCCCTCGCGCGGGGCCGGGTTGTACTCGGCGAACCCGAGGAGTTCCTGTGCCCGGCGGGGCAGCGCGGCGCCGATGGCGGCCGGCACGGCGAACGCGTGCGCCTCCTCGGGTCGCAGCCAGCCGAGCAGGTAGCTGACGTGGAGGACCTGACGCCACTGGTAGGCGGTGCGGCGACCATCGCGATCACGGTGATCTCGGGCCCCCCGGGCAGGTGGTACTGGGCGGGTTCGCCCGGACCGATCGCGATCAGCTGGGTGTCGCTGATCTGGGTCGCGCCGCCGTCGGGGATCAGACGGTGGTCGGCGACCCCGAGAACGGTGTCGTCCAGGCAGACGTCGACGAAGGTCGACGTCTTGGCGGCGATGCCGTTGACCCGCACCGTGTTCCGGCCATGGAACTGCTCCCACTCGGGTTCGCCGCTGCGGCTGCCGGCGGGCGTGCGCCGGACCCACGGGGCCAGGTCGTCGCGCAGCCGAGCGAGGATCCCGGCGGTGCGGGGCAGGGTGGGCAGAGCAGACATCGTCAGCCCACCGCCGGAGTCAGCGTGACAGTCAGCTTCACGCCGCCGCTCGTGCTGAAGCCCTGGAGGACCTGGGACTGGATGCCGGCTGCGCCGGCGTGTTCGCCGGTGCCGCCGATCACGGCGCGGTCGACGGGCGAACCGATCTCCGGCGTCTCGACGCCGTGCGTGATGACGATGTCGTCGCCGTCGAAGTCACCGAAGTCGTAGATCTGCGTGCTGGCCACCCACGGCCCGGTCTCGGTGTGGGCGCCGTCGCCGAGGAGGACGCCCTCGCAGATCCAGGTTCCCAGCACCCGATCGGGATGTGTCGCACTGCCGTCGGGTTTGACGCCGCCACCCAGCGCGAGCGTTCCGGGTTCGTAGATGAAGCCCTGGGTCGCGAACTGGTTGCCGTAGCCGGGCATCCCGTCGTCGAAGACCGGCGCTTCGTCGAAGGCGAAGCGGGCGGCGTCCTCAGCGATCTCGATCTCGATCGATTCCGGCTCGGCCGACCCACCGCCGCCGTCCGAGGCGGCGGACGTGGCGGCGACACCGATGGCGGCGAGGGTGACGACGGCGATGGCGGCGCCGGCGATGTGTCGTCGGGACATGGGAATGCTCCTCCACCCGTCTCGGGTCTGCTGGTGCTTCGGTCATCCGCAGGAGTGCGAACTCATGCCATCGTCGGAAACCGGAGGCTGAGGAGCTTGGGGACGGCGTCCAGATCACCTGAGGATCGGCCGCTGACGTCGATCGGGGGCGCGGGCCACAATGGTCGCCATGGTGCGGTTCGGTCGCTGCTCGGTCGACGTCGCGGCGCGCGTCGTCGAGCGCGACGGCCGGGCTCGCCACCTCGAACCGCAGGCGTTCGATCTGCTGGCGTACCTGGTCGCGCACGCCGATCGGGTAGTGCCGAAGCAGGAGCTGCTCGATGAGGTCTGGGGTGATCAGTTCCTGTCGGACTCGGTCCTGACGACGCGCGTCAAAGAGATCCGCCAGGCCCTCGGCGACGACGGGACGCGCCAAGCCGTCATCAAGAACTACCGGGGGCGCGGCTATCGATTCGTGGCGGCCCTCAACGACGACCGAGCGGCCGTCGAGCGATCGGAGCGCTCATCGGCGGCACTGATCGGGCGTGACACCGACATCGCGCAGGCCGCTGCCCTGCTTCGAAGCACCCGGCTCGTCACCCTGGTCGGCCCGGGCGGCGTCGGGAAGACCACCCTCGCGCAGGAACTGGCGCGCCGATCTCGGGATCGCTTCCCGGACGGCGTCCAGGTGGTGCGGCTGGCCCAGGTCGACGATCCGGCCAGCGTGATCCACGTCCTGCGGCGCGAGACCGATCTGATCGAGGCCGGCTCCGAGGACGACGCGCTCGTGCAGGCCCTCGCCGCCCTGAACGCGTTGGTGCTCCTCGACAACTGTGAGCACGTACTCGACGAGGTCAGCCGACTCGTTGCCGACGTCATGGCCAGGGACGGCACCGTGACCTTCCTGGCGACCAGCCGAGAACGGCTCGGCGTGAACGGCGAACAGGTCTGGCCGGTCGCCCCGCTCGACGACGGCGTAGCCCGTGACCTGCTGCTCAGCCGGGCGCGGCTCCTCCAGCCGGGATTCACCTGGACGGGGCGCGACGAGCCGGCGGTGGACCGGATCCTCCACGCGATCGACCATCTGCCGCTCGCGATCGAGATGGCGGCGGCGCGTCTGCCGACGATGGGCGTCGGTGAACTCGCCGACGTTCTGACGAGCCGGCTCGACCTGCTTCGCTCCGCCGACCGATCCGCCGTCGAGCGCCATCGAACCGTCGACGCCCTGATCGGCTGGTCCGAGAGCCTCCTCGCCGATGACGAACGTGCTCTGCTGGCGACGATGTCGGTCTTCGCCGGCCCGGTCTCGGCCACGGATGTCGCCGCGATCGCCGGAACCGACCCGGCCGAGCTGGTCACCGGACCTCTGGCCGGTCTGGTCGACAAGTCGCTCGTGGTCGCCGACACCTCCCGGAGTCCGGCGTGCTACCGACTCCTCGAGACCGTTCGGGCACGGGCCTCACGGCGTCGTCCGGCGAGCGTGGACGCCGCGCACGCCCGCCACATCACCGACACCGTCACGACGTGCGACCGCCGGGTCCGCACGGTCGAGGAACCCGCCGCGGCAGCCCGGCTCCATGCGCTCACGGCCGAGATCCGGGCCGCGCACGCCTGGGCCCGCTCGAACGATCCGGGCATGGCCGCCGAGCTGACCGCGGCACTGCTCTGGTACGCCCATGAGCGGCAATGGACCGAACCGGCGACGTGGGCAGCCTCGCTGAGTACGAAGCCGCCGCTTGACCAGGAGCGGGCCCTCGCCGTTGCGGCGTCCCTCGCCGCGGACGCCTCGAACCGCGGCGACTATGCCCAGGCTCAACGCCTCGCCTCCCGGGCGGCGGTCAGCGCAGACCCGCGTGTGGCCGGGTCGGCACTCGGGACGCTCGCCGACGTCGGGCTCTACACCGGGGACCTGGACGGTGCACGCCGGCACGGCCGGACCCTCATCGGTCTGGGGACGAGTGTCGGTGATCGCGCACTGTTCGTCTCCGGGATCATCAGCGAGGTCCTCACGTTCGTTTACGACGGTCGACCCGCCCATGGCCAGAGGGTGCTCGACGGTCACGACACGACCACCGATCTCGGTGCGACCAGCGCGGCGTGGATCGCCTATACCGAGGGTGAGCTGCTTTCGGCACAGGCTCACCACGACGAGGCGATCGAACGGTTCGGCGATGCCGTTCGACTCGGACGATCCGTCGGAAGCCATTTCGTGGTGGGCGTCACCCAGGTGTCGTCGCTCGCCGCGTCCGCCAGGACCGGCGACGCCATGACGGCGCTCGCCGCATTCCGGCCGCTGCTCGTCGAGTATCGGCGGATGCGCAGTGACAGCCACGGAATCACCGCCATCCGCAACATCATCGAGGCCCTGGTTCGAGCGGGGCGCTACGAACCGGCGATGGAACTGCTCGGAGCGGTCTCCAGACCGGAGGTGAAATCGACGTACGGCATCGAGTCGGACCACCTCGCCGACGCCCGCTCGACCGCCGTCGACGCTGCTGGGGCGGACGCGGTCGAGGACTGGATCGCCCGCGGTGCCACCCGAGACATCCCCTGGGCGCTGGACCACTCCGTCGACCTGCTCGATGCGATCGCGACGGGGACCTGATCGCGCTCAGCCGTAGGTGTCCCGGGGGCCCACCCCACCGGGGGCCGAGCGTGGGCCCTTGCGCCAGGACGGCGACGTGGGCGCGAGCACGACGATCTTGGTGACGACGTCCTCGCCGACCTCCTCGGTCAGCCGGCGCATCACCTGGGGCAGCAGCAGTCTGAGCTGGGTGGCCCAGGCCGTGGAGTCGGCCCGCACGGTGAGCACGGACTCGATGAACGCCTCCGGGGCGCAGTGGGCCGCGATCTCCGTACCGACCACGGCTTCCCAGCGTCCGATCACGCCACCGACGGCGACCGGGGCCTGCCACCCGCGCTCGGCCACGAGTCTGTCGACCGTGGCCCCGACCGTCTGCGGATCTCGTCCGTCGGGGCGGGCTCCCGAAAGCACCGTCGGGTCCCAGCGACGCGGGCGCCGTGCGGGGGGGCCGCCCGCCGAGCCCCTACCGCCGCGCCCGGACGGCGAGGGCGTCAGGCCACGGGCCCGGGCCGAGGCCTTGGCCCGGTTGAGGGCCGACCGGACGGCGTCGTCCGCCGCTGCGGCATCCGGCTCGGCGGGCGTTGTTCCACGGGAAACATCGCCCGTCGCGCCGTCGGGATTCGGGTCATCGGACACGATGCACCTCTCCGCCCATGACGTCGATCCTGGCACCGGCCAGCACCTCGGGGACATCCTCCGGCACCGCCGCCGTGACCAACACCTGCTCCGCCCCGGCCACTGACTCGGCCAATCTGGCCCGCCGTCCGGCGTCCAGTTCGGCGAACACGTCGTCCAGGATCAGCACCGGCTCGCCGTCCTCCTCCGACGTGTCGGCCTTGAGCAGTTCGTAGGCGGCGAGCTTCAACGCCAGCGCATACGACCAGGCCTCGCCGTGGCTGGCGTACCCCTTGGCCGGCACGACAGCCGCCGTCCCGGCGCCGGACCCGAGCCAGGACGCGGCGTCCAGACCCAGCAGCAGATCGTCGCGATGCGGACCGACCAGGCTCACCCCGCGCTCAAGCTCCTTGGGCCGTACCCGCGCCATCGCCTCCGACATCCGCACCGCCAGCAGATCGCGGCCGCGCTCGGCCTGGGGCAGATCGGGGGTGATGTCCTCGCCGAGGCTGGACCGGTACCCGAGCACGGCCTCACCCTGACCCGCCGCCACCGTTCGGTGGGCACGGGCCACCAGGGGAGTGAGCAGATGGACCAGATGCAGCCGGCCCGCCAGCAGCTCGGCGCCCGCGGCGGCCAGGTGCGCGTCCCAGACGTCGAGGGTGCGCACGTCACCCCGCCCCGACCGGATCGTCGCCCCGGCGCTCTTGAGCAGGGCGTTGCGTTGGCGAAGCACCTTGTCCAGATCGGCGCGCACCCCGGCGAACCGCGGGGCCCGGGCCACGAGGAGGTCGTCGAGGAAGCGTCGGCGGCCGTCGGGGTCACCCTTGACCAGGGCGAGGTCCTCGGGGGCGAACAGCACCGTGCGCAGGAGACCGAGCACCTCGCGCGCCCTCGGGACCGGTGAACGGTTGACCCGTGCCCGGTTCGCCGCGCCGGGCACGATCTCCAGCTCCACGATCACCGGGCGGTCCAGCCGCTGCACCGCGACCCGCACCACCGCCCGCGGCGTCCCGATGCGCACCAGGGCGGCGTCGGACGGCACCCGGTGGCTGGACAGCGAGGCGACGTATCCGATCGCCTCGACCAGATTGGTCTTGCCCTGGCCGTTCGGGCCGATCAGGGCGCTGACGCCCGGCTCCAGCGGCAGTTCGACCTGCGAGTAGGAGCGGAAATCGGTCAGCGACAGATGTGTGACGTGCACGGTTGCCTGGACGGTAGGGGCGGCGGTCGCCTCAGCCGGCGTCCACCGAGCCCGTGGCAGAGGCGACGGCGTGCCCCCCGAACTGGTTACGCAGCGCCGCCACGGCCCGCATGGCGGGGGAGTCGACCTGGCGTGAACCGAACCGGGCGAACAGGGCCGCGGCGATCACCGGCATCGGGACGGCGTTGTCGATGCCCTCCTCCAGGGTCCAGCGCCCCTCGCCGGAGTCGTTGACGAAACCCTTGATGTCGTTGAGGTCCGGATCCTCGGCGAGAGCCTTGACCAGCAGGTCGAGCAACCACGAGCGAACCACCGTGCCGCGGGTCCAGGCCTGGAAGCAGCCGTGGACGTCGGTGACGATGTCCTTGGCCGCGAGCAGCTCGTACCCCTCGGCGTAGGCCTGCATGAGGCCGTACTCGATGCCGTTGTGCACCATCTTCGCGTAGTGACCGGCGCCGACGGATCCGGCGTGCACGAACCCCTCCTCGCGCGGTCCCTCGGGGCGCAGTGCGTCGAAGACCGGCATCGCCCGCTCGACCAGGGCGGCGTCGCCCCCGACCATGAGCCCGTAGCCGTTCTCCAGACCCCATACACCGCCCGACACCCCGCAGTCGAGGTATCCGATGCCCTTGGCGGCCAGCGTCTCGGCGTGCACCACATCGTCGGTGAAGCGTGAGTTGCCGCCCTCGATGACCAGGTCACCACCGGACAGCAGCTCGCCCAGATCGCCGATGGTCGAGGTCGTCGGGCCGCCGTGCGGAACCATCACCCAGACGATGCGTGGAGCCGGCAGGGCGGCGACCATCTCGGCGAGGGAGGCCGTGTCGCTGACCTCGGGATTGCGGTCGTAGCCGGTGACCTCCATCCCGGCATCGCGCAACCGCGTGCGCATGTTGCCGCCCATCTTCCCCAGTCCGACCAGTCCGATGTGCACTTTCCGCCTCCTGAATGCTCGGGTGGGCCGGACCCGGATTCAGGACCGGCTCAGGGGTCGATGGCCGGGATCGCCGGCGTAGGTCACGCCTCAGCTGTTCAGCCGCACCGGCAACACGAGATAACGGAAACCGAGCCGGTCGGCCGTCGTGGCGTCCCGGTCGCCGTCCCGCCCGCCGGCGGAGATCACCACGGGCTTGGTGGGCTGGGTGAAGGTCATCCGGGTGAGCTCTGCGTCCACCCCGGCCAGGCCCTCGAGCAGGAACTGGGGATTGAAGGCGAGCATGATGTCCTCACCGGACAGATCCGCCTCGACCGCCTCCGAGGCCTGGGCGTCCTCGCCCTGGCCGGCCTCGAGCACGATCGAGGAGTCCTCGAACCGCAGCCGGATCGCGGCGTGCCGCCCGGCCACGAGGGAGACCCGACGAGCGGCCTCGACCAGTTCCGTGGTGTTCACCGTCGCCTCGCCGGAGTGCTCACTCGGGAACAGGCCCAGGACCTGCGGATACTCGCCGTCCATGAGCAGCGAGGTGGTGTGCCGCCCGCCCGCCTCGAACCCGATGAGCTCACCAGCGCCGTGCGCGGGCAGGGCCAGAGTGATGTCACCGACCGCACCGAGCGCCTTGGACACCTCGGACAGGGTGCGGGCCCGGACGAGCGCGGTCGCCGAACCACCGGGATCGGCCGGGTTCCAGGGCAGGGTCCGCACGGCGAGCCGGTACCGGTCGGTGGCCATCAACGTCAGTCGATCGCCCTCGATCACGGTCTGGACGCCGGTGAGCACCGGCCGGGTGTCGTCACGGCTCGCCGCGACGGTGACCTGGCCGATCGCCTGGGCGAACTCGCTGCCCGAGACGGTGCCCGCGGCGTCCGGCATCTCCGGCAGGGCCGGGTAGTCGTCGACCGGCATCGTCAGCAGGGTGAACCGGGACGCACCGCAGACGATCTCGACCCGGGAGCCGTCGGTGGACACATCGACCGGACGGGCGGGCAGTGACCGGGAGATGTCGGCGAGCAACCTGCCGGAGACCAGCACGGTGCCCGGATCCGAGACCTCGGCAGAGACCTCGACCTTCGCCGACACCTCGTAGTCGAAGCTCGACAGGCGCAGCACGCCGTCTGTGTCGGCCTTGATCAGCAGGCCCGCCAGGACCGGCACCGAGGGGTTGCTCGGCAGGGCCCGCGCCACCCAGGTGACGGCTTCGGCCAGAACATCTCGCTCGACCCGGAACTTCACGCCGGACCGCCCTTCTCCGTGTGGCTCCGTGTGGCCTACCGACACTACCGCGCTCCCGGGGGGACCGCTGACCGTGAGGAGGGTCCTGTCGGTGTCCTGGCCCGTGGGTCGGTCGGGTAGATGTACGCGGATCATTTCTAACCATCTCTCTATACAGGGTTTGTCGTAGCGGGTGTGGATCCTGTGGGCAAACCCCTGTCCAGGCAGGTCAGTGTGACGATGCGGGTGTTCATGGCCGGTGGACCGATCGCGTCAGGCGGTGGACGGCGGTGGCACAACCGGGTGGCTCCTCGGACGGCCGCCACACGTCGTCCACTCCGGCAGGGCGGGAGTCCACACCTGGGGTGGCACTGTCCCGAGTTTGTCCACAGGTTGCCTACAGCCCGTGGATGACGATGACGTCAGGGGCTGCAGTGTCCTCTGAACAGTCCTGTGACCGATGGTGTGGAAGTCCCTTCTCATGGGGTCTCATGGGGTCTCATGGGGTCTCATGGGGTCTCACGGGATAACAGGGGAACTCCCGGCCTTGACCGCCGGACGTCGCGCATGGGGCCTTTGAGTCGCCTGACCCGCCTGAGCATGCGGAACGCGTTATCACCGATAGGCGTTCGGTGACCGAGGATCCACAGAGTTGTCCCCACGTTGTGTACGCAGAGCCGCCGATATGCACGATGAGTGGCCGTCCGTGGGGATGACCGAGTCCTCGGCTGAACGGACATGCTCGTGCGGACTCGCCGGCGGGTCCACCTGTTGACCGGCGGGCGCCGGAGTCAGGAGCGGTTGGACTGACGGATCCGGTTGGTCAGCTCGGTGACCTCGGTGTAGGTCTTGCGCCGCTCGGCCATCAGGTGCCTGATCTTGCGTTCGGCGTGGATCACGGTGGTGTGGTCGCGGCCGCCGAAATGCTGGCCGATCTTCGGCAGCGACAGGTCGGTGAGCTCCCGGCAGAGGTACATCGCTATCTGCCGGGCGTTGACCAGCGCCCGTGAGCGCGAGGAGCCGCACAGGTCCTCGATGGTCAGCTCGAAGTAGGCCGCGGTCTGAGCCATGATCGCGCCGGCGGTGATGGTCGGGGTGTCGTCGTCCGGGATCAGGTCCTTCAGCACGATCTCGGCCAGGGACAGGTCGACCGCCTGCCGGTTCAGGCTGGCGAAGGCGGTGACCCTGATGAGGGCCCCCTCGAGCTCGCGGATGTTCGTCGAGATCTTGCTGGCGATGTACTCCAGGACCTCGCCGCGCACCTCGAGGCGCTCGGCCATCGCCTTCTTGCGCAGGATCGCGATACGCGTCTCCAGGTCGGGCGGGCCGACGTCGGTGATGAGACCCCATTCGAACCGGCTGCGCATCCGCTCCTCGAAGCCGGACAGCTGCTTCGGGGGCAGGTCGGAGGTGATCACGACCTGCTTGTTCGCGTTGTGCAGGGTGTTGAAGGTGTGGAAGAACTCCTCCTGGGTCTGCACCTTGCCCTGGAGGAACTGGATGTCGTCGATCAGCAGCACGTCGACGTCGCGGTACCGGCGCTGGAAGTTGCCGGCCTTGTCGTCGCGGATGCTGTTGATGAAGTCGTTGGTGAACTCCTCGGAGTTCACGTACCGCACGCTGACGCCGGGGTAGCGGCTGGAGGCGTAGTGGCCGATGGCATGCAGCAGGTGGGTCTTGCCGAGTCCGGAGTCGCCGTAGACGAACAGCGGGTTGTAGGCCTTGGCCGGTGCCTCGGCGACGGCGACCGCGGCCGCGTGCGCGAACCGGTTGCGGTCACCGATGACGAAGGTCTCGAAGGTGTACTTCGGGTTCAGGCGTGAGGTGTCCGAGGTCGGGCTCCGGCCCGGAACCCGGCCACTTCCGCGCAGCAGCTCCGGACGGATGCCGTCGTAGCTGGATGGTCCTTCGTCCGACTCACGGCGGTAGCCGCCGGAGGTATAGGACCGGTGCTCAGGTTCTCGGCGGTCGGATGCGTTGTCCCGGTCGGCCGCCGGATCACCGAAACGCTCGAAGCGTCGGTCGGCCTGCCGGTCCGCCGGGTGACGGTCGTCGAGATGCCGGACGTCGATGACCCCGGCATCGTCCGGTTCCCGATGATCTGGGGAGGTCCGAGAGCGCCCGCTGAACGTCTCGGCCCCGTCCTGCTCGGTCTCGTCCAGTGTCAGGCTGGGGTCGATGGTGACGGCGATCCGGACCGGGTGACCGAGTTCGGCGGCGAGGGCGGACTTGATCGCCTCACGCATGCGCTGCTCGAGGACCTCTTTGGTCAGTTCGTTCGGGGCGGCGAGCAGCACGGTCCCGTCCAGGAGCCCGAGAGGACGGGTCAGGCCGACGAAGGCCCGCTGCTGCGGGGTCATGTTCAGGGACGCGACGGCGCGAAGCCAGACTGATGAGAAGTCGTCCGTTGCGGGTGCCACGAGGGGAAACCTCCTTGCGAGCCTGGCTCGGCCGCCGTCGTCATGGTCCACACAGTTATCCACACCCTGTGCATGAGAATGGCCGTCCGTTGCCAGTTCGGCGGAGCGTCTCCCCACGCTGTGCTCCGGCTGGTTCGAGGCGATGACCGAATTCCCCCCGGCGTGTCGCTCCCCTGCATCAAGCCAACAGGTAGGACCATAGCCTGTTGATGCCGTTCGAGTGGACGGGAGTAGCGATCTCAGACTAGACCGGTGTGACCCGAGCATGTCAGCCCAGCGATCGCCGCGGACCTCGTCCGAGCAGGGCCGACGACCAGTCACGAGGGCGCTGCGGGGGTTCGCCGGAGGGGCTCTGGAATTGACCCTGTCCCTGCCCCCGCCGTACCGTATGGAAGCTTGACGGTGCCTTGTTGCGCCGTCCAGCTCGACCTCGGCGCTCGGTGAGCGTCGTTCCCCAGCACCTGGCCCACTGGGCCTCCCAGAGCGTGGAGTTACTCCTGTGAGCAAGCGGACCTTCCAGCCGAACAACCGGCGCCGCGCCAAGACGCACGGCTTCCGGCTGCGTATGCGCACCCGGGCGGGCCGCGCCATTCTCGCTGGCCGTCGTCGCAAGGGCCGCGCCCAGATCTCCGCCTGACCCGGCCCGGCTCACCCCGCGGCCGCCGTGTTACCCCTTGCGCACCGTATGCATCGTGCCGACGACTTTCGGCGCGCCGTGCGCCGTGGACGTCGTGCGGCGCGAGGTGCCGTCGTGGTGCACCTCGCCCCCGGGGTCGGTTCCGTCGAGGACTCCGGATCGGTTGACCCACACACGCGCGTGGGTTTCGTCGTCTCGCGGGCCGTGGGCGGTGCCGTTCGACGCAACCTCGTGAAGCGTCGGCTGCGCGCCCTGGTGTCGCAGCGGCTGGACGACGGATCGCTGTCGCGCAGTTCGACGCTTCTCGTGGTCAGGGCACTACCGGCGGCGGCCACCTCATCATTCACCCGATTGGGCGACGATCTGGACGCCGCGCTGAGGGCTGCGTGCACTCAGCGTCACCCCGGCGCGAGGGCCGCGACGTGAGCGCCCCGGTCGAGACGGTGATCCATGAGGCGGTCGGCTCGAGATTCGCCACCTGGGTGACCGGCCTGGGCGCCCCGGTGGCCGCTCGGATCGAACGCCTTCCGGTCCCGGTGCGGCGCGTCGTCCGGGCCGTCGTGAACGTCCCGCGGTTCCTCCTGCTCCTGCTGTTCGGGTTGTGGCGCAGGCTCGTGTCCCCGCTGTACGGACAGACGTGCAAGTACTACCCGTCGTGCTCGGCCTACGGAACTGCAGTCGGTGCAGCGGCACGGCGCGGCCCGCGGCGTCGTTCTGACGGTGTGGCGGATCCTGCGCTGCAACCCGTGGAGCAGCGGCGGCATCGACGACGTGCCACCCGCACCGCCCCGTGAGGCGCCACCCGCACCTCACAACGAAGACCTCATGCGCCATGTCGGCGCGTCGACCCCGATCCGGCGAGGAGCGCCATGGGATTGATCGACTCGGTTCTGCAACCGATCGAACTGGCGGTCGCCTGGATCATGGTGACCTGGCATACCGGCCTGACCGCCCTGGGGCTGCCGGCGGCGTCCGGTGTCACGTGGGCGCTGTCCATCGTCGGTCTGGTCATCGTCATCCGGATCCTTCTGATCCCGCTGTTCGTGAAGCAGATCAAGGCATCTCGCGGGCTGCAGTTGCTGCAGCCGGAGATGAAGAAGATCCAGAGCAAGTACAAGGGCAAGACCGACCAGGCCTCTCGCGAGGCGATGAGCCGCGAGATGATGGGGCTCTACAAGCACCACGGGACCAACCCCCTGGCCTCGTGCATGCCGATCCTCTTGCAGTCGCCGATCTTCTTCGCCCTCTTCCGGGTGCTCAACGGGATCCCGAAGAACAAGACCATCGGCCCGTTGGACGCCGAACTCGTCCGTCAGGCGGACAACGCCACCCTGTTCGGCGCGCCGCTGTCGGACACCTTCCTCAAGGCCGATTCGTTCTCCACGCAGATCCTCACCGTGGTGCTGATCATCCTGATGTCGGCCACGACGTTCACCACGCAGCGTCAGCTGATGCGCAAGAACATGCCGGCCTCGGCCCTCGAGGGGCAGTTCGCGCAGCAGCAGAAGATCCTGCTGTATCTGCTGCCCGTGATCTTCGCCGTGTCCGGCGTGAACTTCCCCATCGGCGTGCTGCTCTACTGGCTGACCACCAACGTGTGGTCGATGGGTCAGCAGTTCTACGTCATCCGCCGGATGCCGGCTCCCGGATCCTTGGCGGAGAAGGCGCTCATGGAGCGCCGTCAGCGTCATGGCAAGTCGCCCCTGCCCGGCAACGCTGTGGTGTCCACGGCCTCCGAGACGGGAACCGGTGGCGACGACGTCGAGGACGAGCGACCGAAGAAGAGGCAGCAGCCGAAGCGACAGCCCAAGAGCAAGCGACAGGGCGGCGGTGCGCAACGGCCGGGCCAGAAGAAGTCCTCGGCTCCGAAACGCAAGAAGCCAGGCGCGGAGAGCGTCGAAGGCGGTTGACGTCTTCAGGGTCACTGCTACTGCGAATGGCCCTATTCCTGATGACCCCGACAGCTCCATCGGCGGCCGCCCACGGTGGCGCGGTGGAGTTCTCGATGAGAGGAGCGCGGCATGACTGAGATCAAGACAGAATCTACGGAGCCCACTGAGTCCGTTGAGGCCACTGAGTCCGTTGAGGCCACTGGGTCCGAGACCGTTCTGGACGCTGCGGAGGGCCAGGCGCAGGTCGAGTCAGCGACGGCGGACGACGTGGTCGAGGAGACCCCCGACACCGACGTCGAGACCACCGACGTCGAGGCCGCCGAGTCCGGTGAAGCGGGCGAGAACAGCGGCGCCGGCAAGCGCTCGGCTCGGACCAAGACCAGCTTGCGACGCCTCGAGGAGGAGGGCGAGATCGCGGCGGACTACCTCGAGGAGTTCCTCGACATCGCTGATCTGGACGGCGACATCGACATCGATGTGGAGAACGGACGGGCGTCGGTGGCGATCGTTTCCGAGGACGGTGCTGACCGGAGCCTTCGAAAGCTGGTCGGCTCGCGCGGCGAGGTGCTCGAGGCTCTGCAGGACCTGGCTCGTCTGGCAGTCCAGGCGCGCACCGGCGACCGGAGCCGCTTGATGCTGGACATCGCCGGATACCGCGCCGGACGCCGGCGTGCTGTGGAGGATGTGGCCGGGCGCGCCTGCCAGGAGGTTGCGCGTACCGGCGAGCCGGTGAAGATGGACCCGATGTCGGCGTTCGAACGCAAGGTCGTTCACGACGCTGTGGCTGAGGCCGGGCTGGTCAGCGAGTCCGAGGGTGAGGAGCCGGCGCGTCGGGTCGTGATCCATCCAGCGGGAACCTGATCCACCGATGTCGCACGGGCCGGGTCAGGAGCTCGAGACCCAGTCGGCCGCCGCGTCGACCGTCTTCGGAGAGCGACTTGATCGTGCCCGCCACTACGCCCGTCTTCTGGGGGGGTCGGCGGTCGAGAGGGGCTTGATCGGACCCAGGGAGGTGCCGAGGCTCTGGAGCCGGCACATCCTGAACTGCGCGGTCGTCGGTGACCTGATTCCGCGCGGCGCGCGGGTGGTGGACGTGGGCTCTGGTGCCGGTCTGCCCGGGATCGCCTTGGCGATCGCCCGCCCGGACCTGTCCGTCGTGCTCGTCGATTCCCTGCAGCGCCGGGTGTCCTGGCTGGTGGACGCGGTGGAGGAGTTGGAGCTGGGTAACGCCGTCGAGGTGCGCCGAGGGCGGGCGGAGGAGATGGCGGGCGATGACTTCGATGTTGCCACCGCCCGAGCCGTTGCCGGGCTCTCGACTTTGATCGGGTGGTGCGTACCGCTGGTGCGTCCGGGTGGGGTCGTTCTGGCCATCAAGGGCAGAACCGCCGAGGAGGAACTGATCGGCGTCGAGGGCCAGCTGACTGGTCTTGGCGTCGAGGATTACTCGGTGCAGGAGTGCGGTTCAGGCGTGCTCGAAGAGCCCACCACGGTCGTCAGCCTGGTCGTCGCCGACCGAACGGCCACGTCGCCCACGACCACGCATGGCCGGGCCGGTGGACCTACGCGATCGTCGCGAGCTGTCCCTGGGGACGGTGGACGACGGACGCGTGCGCGCCGCCGCCGGGGCCGCTCCAGCAGCTGAGGTTGCCGGCGTCCGCCTACGGGCGACGTCTGTGCCCTCGGGGGCGATTGCTGGTCGTGTTTCACGTGAATCGCGCTCATCGCGTGGCAGGTGGAGCCCCTCCTGTGGCACGAAGAACCGTGTCCGGTCTCAGCGACGGGGCGCCCGCCCCCGGTGCGCCTCCTGCCGTGGCCTCGCTGCCGTGGCTCGTCGACGCCGGGGGGCCGGCCTCGACGCATTGCTGGACACCCCCATGTCGTCCTCGTCGACCTGTGGGCACCCTGGTGCGGACCCTGCCGGCTGCTCGCTCCCGGTGCTGGAGTGGCGCTCTCGTCGGCCACAACGCGAGCACCGCCACCCGTCTCGATGCGCGCAGCATCCCCACCTTGGCCCTGGTCCGCGCTGGGGTCACCGGTGGGCCACGTGGTCGGTGCCCAGCCCGAATCGGCTCTGGTCCAGCGGATCGACGCCGTCCCGGCCGCGACGCCGGCCGACCACCAGCACTCGCGCCAGGATGGCGAGTGAGGCGCCGACCCCGATGATGCCGAGGCTCGTGTAGGCGGGGTCGCTGTGGATCAGCCCGTAGCCGCCCCACAGCAGCGTCTCTGCCCCGGCGAGCAGCCAGGTCGCAGGGGCCACCCCGGAGGGGCCTGGGGCTCGGTAGGCAACCCAGACCGCCGGAGCCGTCTGGATCAGGTAGGCGGCCGCCAGGATCGAGCCGAGCAGCACCGTGCCACCGAACCCACCGGCCGCGCCGAGTGCTCCCGCCCACAGGCAGCCGGCGAGCAACGCAACCCACCACATGCGGCCTACCGCGGCCACCAGCGCTGCCAGGCTGGCGTTCACCAGCACCATCAGCACCCGGGCGGGGATGGCTGGCCATAGTTCGACGGCGGCCGAGTACCCGACCCATGCGCACCCTGACACCGTGCCGAGGACCGGGCTCGCCAGTGACACCCCGGCGACGTCCCGGGTCCTGACCAACCGCAGCATCTGCGGTACTCGTGCGACGACGACCAGGCCGGTGGCGAGAACGACGAGAAAGTCAGCGACCCGTTCCATTGTCGCTCAACCCATTGTCGCTCAACCCATTGCCGCTCAACCCATTGCCGCTCAACCCATTGCCGCTCAACCCGTCGCCGCTCGACCCGGTGGCCGGCCCCGCCGGTTCCGGGGCCGTGCCGGCGATATGGGCGTTGACGAGCTCCCAGGCCGCCTCGCCCACGGCTACGCCGAGCTCGACGCCAGCGCTGACGGCCGGCTGGAAGTGCACCCCGCCCCAGACTCGGCTCGCTCCACACGCCTGCGCCAGATCGGTCCAGGTGGCGAAGTGCAGCGCGCGCTCCTGGGCGGGTGTCACGCCCGGCTCGACGGTCGATGCGCCCTGCGGCACGGTGACGGTCCAGTTGAGCTCGTCGGTGCCGAAGTACCGCCGGCTGGTCTCGGCATGGGCATGGCACAACGCCGTGGAAGCAGAGGGATACTCGGGATGGTCGGCCGTGTCGAGATAGCTACGCCACTGCACCGCCGGAAGGTCGCTGACGGTGCCCTCACCCGGCCCTCCCCAGGCCGTGACACACTCATCGCCGAACAGGAAGCCGATCGCGGTGACCGGTCGTACAGCGTCGAAGCGGCGCTTGTGGTGCCACACTGCGATCGCTGCGTCGAACGCCGCCATGTTGGTGAGGAAGTCGTACTGCACGAAGTCCGTCAGGTCCAGCCCATGGGACTGGGCGGCGAAGAGGGCCGAGAACCCCAGACCGTTGATCTTGTTGTCGAACAGCTCGGCGATCAGCTTCTGCTCCTCGTCCAGACCGGCCGATACCGACAGCACGTGCTCCGCCTGGGCCCGGTAGGCCTGCGGGTAGTACTGCCAGTGACTGTCGGTCGGAGCAGGAACATCGAAGGACGCCGGGTCGAGGTAGGAGTACGGCCTGGTCACCGCCATCTGCGGGGTGACGAAGCGCTGGGACCGGTAGATGCCGATCCGGTCGGTCACGGTGAGCGGCTGCCACCGGCTCGGGTCGACCAGCTCATCGGCGGCGTTGATCGGCGCGTAACCGGTTGTGTCCGCGTATGGCTGCACGTGGTAGCGCCGTCCGGCGCCGTCCCCGAGCTGGTTCATGCCGTCGGCGATCCTGTCCGCCACGACGGCCAGACCCGCCTCCTCCCCGACCGCAACGGCCTCGGCGTCCGCCCCGCAGGGCTCCTCGGGCAGCACGTCGGACACCAGCTGCTGCCACTGCTCGGCGTACGCCGGGAAGAGGCTGGTCAGCACCGGAACCGAGGCGGTCAGCACAGCGATGTTCCGGTGTCGGTCGTTCGCCTCGTGCGCCGGCCGGCGGCACAGCCGTGAGCTGACCCCTACCGCCGTCGGGTGGTAGGGCGCGATGGCGTCGAACCAGGCGTGAGTGAGCATGGTCGTCACCCGAAGCACGAGCGTGGCGTCGTTCCCAGCCGGAGACATCGTCGCGGCGATCACCGGGATCACCTCAGGGATGATCACCTCGATCGGAGCGTTGTGCGTGTCCAGGTCGAACGCGTCCGTGCGTTGGCGGTTCTGGGTCACGTTCATCACGGTCTCCCCCTGTGTCGGTTCTCTGTCCGTGGCGCTGCCGATCGCAGCCCTGCCGAGAAAGGAGGATGGCCCCGAGACGCCTGATACCTTCCGTCACGGCAGAGTTCGGCAGATCACCACGCGCGGCTTCCCGCGCCTGGACCAGACCCCGGGCGTCCTCCCCGGCCACACTCGAGACCTGGATCCGTGGATCTCCCGACGCGTTCCACGTGAAACCAGACTCCGCGTGGACCGGGTTACTCGCCGCCGATGGCACTAACGCCCACACCTCGCTGCCACGCGCATCCCAGCTGATGGACGCGACGCGGTCTGGGAAGATGGACGTCTGAGGCCTCCTGGTGCCCCCTCACGGATGATCGTGAACGCAAACCTAGTCCGGCCGCTTCGGCTCCCACCGACGTCGATGATGTGGACGGTTCCACGTGAAACAGCGCCCGCCTTCCGCAAGCGACAATCAGACGCGATGTGCGGATGGCTGGAGAAGTGGGCAGAGCGTGGAGTGGCGTCCGTGGGTCCGCCTCGGGGTGGGTCGCCGTCGCCCCGGGGTGAGGTGAACGCTGGCCAGGGGCCTGGGAGGTTCGGTTCGTCGGACTATCCACGTGTTATCCACAGTCCACGTGGACAGGAAGTTGGCGCCCCATTCGTGCCGCTCCCCGTCGAATCCACGGTCCTTTGGGTGTCGAGTCGGGCGCCTCAGTCCCATCGACACGGAGCGGTGGTAAGTCGTCACGCCTGCTTCCCACGCTCAAACTGAGCGTTCAGCGCGCGGGGTCGCCCAGAAGCGCGGGCTTATGCACGTGCAGGTGTCCATGATCCGCGGGGAGTCGAGCCGGGAGCTGCAGAGCGCCGGCGCCTCCTTGCCCCCAGGGGTGGGTGTCATCCACAGCGTCATCCACAGCCGCTTGACGTTGCTCTTTGGGGACGACGTCAGGAGGTGCTGAGCCCAGAGGCACTCGATCGCCCACCGTCGGGGGCCTTGGACCAACAATGAATAGAAGCCCAACCGGCCAACCAGCAACTGTCGCTGCGGGCGAATGCCTACCGGCCGAGGGCTTTCGGTGCCGGTGCGAGGGCATCTTCGCCTGCGCCGTGATGCAGCAATCCAGCCTGTGGACAACGTGAGTCCACGTCAGCGATTGGTCCTAGGCTCGTGCCGACGCCGGGTCGATACAGCGAGTCTGACGTGTGGGTTCGGCGCGCCACTCGGGGGCGCAGCCAGTGTCTTGTCAGGATGGTGTTGCACGGGGACGGACTGGAGGGGTTAGTGACTGGTATTGGTTGGCCGCCATCTGGTCCTCGCGAGGCTCCAGCCGCTCTCGGCTGGCCTGCGGTGGTCGACGGATGGGGCGGCTTACGAACGGGCCCACCGGAGCTGGAAGTGGCTGTGGGACCACAGGTTTCGGCGTCGCCCGCGGTCACTACCCGCGGTCCATCTGAACGGGAAGTAGCGCCTGTGCCCCCAATTGTGGGCGTGGACCACGCCGTCTCGGCAGATCGACCCGTGGCAGGCTCGCCGACTGCTCCGGACGGGACCTCTTCGGCAGAGACTGCTGTGGGCAGCGGCCGTGCGCTTCAGCCAGACGAGAGGGTCCCTGAGGCGAGACGGCTGGAATCCGGCGCTGTCTCCTCCGCCACCGAGCCTCTTCGCTCATCCCTTTCGGACGCGGATCGTGCTCGGGGGATCCACGACGGCCACTCTGCAGGTGTTGGCGCCGCCGAGTCCCCCGCTCAGGACCATGTTTCACGGGAAACATCGATCGACCTGACGCGGGCGTCCGCCCGCCCGGCCGGCGAGCCGTCAGCGGCCGAGGTCCAAGACCCTGGACCCGTCTTGAGCGCGGCGGATGCGCGGGAGCGGGGGAGCCGAGACGTGGATCGGGAATGGGGCGGACGGGCACCCATATCGATGGAGGCTCAGCCGTGGGGGCAGACGATCCACGTTCCGTTGGAGCGTCTGGCCGCGGCTCGCGGCAGCGGTGAGCAGTCCGGCGGCGGGCGGTCCGGCGGCGGGCAGGTTGTGGTCGGGCAGGCTGGTGCGGGTCAGGCGGACGTCCAAGAGGCCGGTGTTGAAGAACGCGGTGTCGAAGAACGCGGTATTGAACAAGAACGTGCTGCTGAAGAAGACGGTGTCGAGGAAGGCGGCGTCAAGGAAGACGGGGGACTCGGCCGCATCCTCCATGTAGATGACCTTTCGGACCCGACCGAGGTTCGCGTGAATGCCGAACCTGAAGTTCCTCTAGGCTCCGGTGACCAGGCACAACGCACCGACACCGACGCAGCACCCGACCTCGAGCTCACCCAGGCGCCGGCGGCCATGGAGGACCAGGTGCGCCAGGGCGAGGGAGTCGTCGCCGCCACGCAGCAGCGTCTCACCACGCCGGTCGCATCGGAGGACGGGAGAACGGTCATGCGTGAGTTCAGCGGTCAGGTACTGCCTGACACCGCTGCCGTGTCGGTGTCGTCTCCATCCATGGAGACGGTTGGACCTGCCCCGGCCCGTGTCACGGACGATGCGTGGCGTCCGCCGGGTGCGCCCCTGGCCCCCGCGGTGGACGAACCCGTTGTTCACATCGATCTCGAGAAGGCGTCGGTGGTGGACGAACCCGTTGACCACATCGATCTCGAGCAGGCCTCGATAATGGATGAGCAGATGTCCGCTGCTCCCGCCACGGCCGATGCGCGGCGGCGTCACGTGCGCTTCCCCAGGCCTCCATGGACGAGGGTCCTCACGGTGGCCAACCAGAAGGGCGGCGTTGGGAAGACAACCACCACGGTGAACGTCGCCGCGGCGCTCGCCCAAGCGGGACTGCGCGTGCTGGTTCTGGACATCGACCCTCAGGGCAACGCCTCCACAGCGCTGGGTATCGAGCACCATGCTGAGATCCCGAGTCTGTACGACGTCGTGGTCGAGGACATGCCGCTGGCCGACGTGGTCCAGACGTGCCCGGACATCGAGAACCTGTGGTGTGCGCCGGCGACCATCGATCTCGCCGGTGCTGAGATCGAACTCGTGAGCTTCGTGGCCCGGGAGACCCGCCTGAAGCGAGCCCTGGAGACCTTCCTCAGGGAACTCGCGGAGCGAGGCGATGAGCAGATCGATTACGTGCTGATCGACTGCCCACCGAGTCTCAGCCTGCTGACGGTCAACGCCTTCGTGGCCGCGCGTGAGGTGCTGATTCCCATTCAATGCGAGTACTACGCGCTCGAGGGTCTCTCGCAACTGCTCAAGCACATCGAGCTGATTCATCGCCAGCTCAACCCCAAGCTCCATGTATCGACGATCATGCTGACGATGTACGACGGACGAACGCGACTGTCGGCGCAGGTCGCGGATGAGGTCCGGAATCACTTCCCGGATCAGGTCGTGAAGACAACGGTTCCTCGATCGGTGCGCATCTCCGAGGCGCCGAGCCATGGTCAGACAGTGATTACGTACGATCCGGCGTCAAGCGGAGCGCTCTCATACCTTGAGGCATCTCGCGAACTTGCCGAACAGGTAGTGACGTGGGAATCGACGAAGCGCGAGGAGCAATCGTGAGCGAGAAGCGGCGAGGTCTTGGGCGTGGGCTGGGTGCGCTGATCCCCAGTGCACCGGCAGCGAAGCCGGGCGGCGATCGGCCCGTTGACGACGTGTTCTTCAGGGACAAGGCGGAAGCGGGCTCGACGACGGTCACCCTGGAGCGGCCGGAGTCCGAGGCCTCCGATGACCACCCGGGCGGTGTCCAGGCGCGTGAAACCGCCGAACCCGATGCGCCGCAGCACGGTCCATCTGACGGCACTCAAGAGGGTGGCCATGAGGACGCCGGCGTCGCCCCTCTCGACGTGCCGGCCGACTCGGGGCTGGTTCCCGTGCCGGGTGCTCGGTTTGCGGAGATCCCGGTCACGGCGATCCGGCCGAACCCCCGGCAACCGCGTCAGGTATTCGACGAGGAGGAGCTGGCCGAGCTGGTCCTCTCCGTCCGTGAGATCGGGATCCTGCAGCCCATCGTCGTCCGCCCGATCAGCGGCGAAGTCGACGGCCCTGTTCTCTATGAGCTGATCATGGGGGAGCGGCGCTGGCGTGCGGTTCAGGACGCGGGACTCGAGGTCATCCCGGCCATCGTCCGTGAGACTGCCGACGACGATCTTCTGCGCGACGCCCTGCTCGAGAACCTGCACCGGAGTCAGCTCAACCCCTTGGAAGAGGCGGCCGCCTATCAGCAACTCCTGGACGACTTCGGGTGCACCCACGAGGAGTTGGCGACCCGCATCGGGCGGTCCCGTCCTCAGATCAGCAACACGATCCGGTTGCTGAGGCTGCCACCGTTGGTGCAGCGTCGAGTCGCGGCCGGCGTTCTGTCCGCCGGACATGCGCGCGCCCTGCTGGGTCTTGAGGACGGTGGCGCGATGGAGGCGCTGGCCCAGCGCATCGTTGCCGAGGGACTGTCGGTCCGCGCGGTGGAAGAGGTCGTGGCCCTCGGTGACGGTTCACCGGCTCCGGTGGCCAAGAAGCAGCCCCGGGCGGGGAGTCACCGTTCCGAGTTGGACGACCTGGCGGGTCGCCTCGGAGATGTACTCGAGACCCGGGTGTCGATCCAGCTGGGCCGACGCAAGGGTCGGATCGGGATCGACTTCGCCAGCGTCGATGACCTGAACCGCATTCTGGGGATGATGAGTCCGCAGGTTCGGCAGGCCTTCGCCGGCGAGAAGGCCGAGATGGAGCCCGCAACCGCCGGGGAGTGACAGGACGTCGCCTCCGGGCAGCCGGCCACCAATCCGCCGCTTGATCCAGTTCGCCTTTGATCCAGTTCCACGTGAAACGGCCGGGACCACCGTGTTCCCGGCCGTTTCACGTGGAACCCACGGCAACGGTCACACATTCAGTGATCTGTGAACACGGAACGTATACGATGGACTTGTTGCGGGGGAGCCCAGAGTCCAATGACCAGGGACGGCAGAGCATGGATCCGCGCATGACTCGACACCGCGCCTCCCGTGAGGGGGTCGGCCTGATCGCGCGACGCAGCCGCTCGCGTGCGGTGACGTCGCCTCCGATTCTGCGTACCATTACCGCGTATCACCCCGCTCCGGAGCGGGATCGTTTCAGCTGGGGGTTACCCGTGCGGCTCGCCCGCCCCGTGCTCATCGCGATGGGAGCCGGTCTGCTGACCGGCATGACGGTGTCTTTCATCGTGTGCCTGCTACGCGCGAGAACCCGGGTGTATCCGGGCGTCCAGCAACCCGTCAGGGTGGGTGAAGGATGACTCGGCGCGTCGCTGCGTTGACCCTCGATACGCTCACGGATCTGCCGGACCCGTGCCGACGTTGTGTGCTGTGGGAGTTGGACCCCGTCGCGGAGCGGCGCGCGCGCGAAGCCGGCGACACCGCCTTTGAGAAGGAGGTCTGGGTCTCCTCGACCCTGCTCGAGTGGGGTTCCTGTGGACGCATCGCCTACGTGGATGAGGACCCAGCCGGTTTCGTGCTGTACGCCCCGCCCCAACTCGTGCCGAGGGCGATGTCCTTTCCGACCTCACCGGTGAGTGCGGACGCCGTCCTGCTCACCACGGCGCGCGTGCTGCCCGAGTACGCGGGCGGTGGACTGGCCCGGCTGCTGATCCAGTCGGCGGCCAAGGATCTGACCCGCCGCGGCGTCCGTGCGGTCGAGGCCTTCGCCCTGGCGTCGGGGGCTGCCGCCAGCCAGCCGGGTGAGGCCGGGCACCATTGCCTGGTCCCGGCCGACCTTCTGCTCGCCGTGGGATTCAAGACCGTACGGCAGCACCATCGCTATCCGCGCCTGAGGCTGGAACTGAAGACAGCGCTGTCCTGGCGCGAGGACGTCGAACAGGCCCTCGAGCGCATCCTCGGCAGCGTCCGCCACCCGGCACTCACCTCGCAGGCCCGGGACTGATCACCCCGGCACCGATCACGCCGGGCTGATCACCCCGGGACTGATCACCCCGGGACGTGATCACCCCGGGACTGATCACCCCGTGCAGCCCGGCTCACCGGCGGCGGCTCGGGGGTCAGCCGCGGGTCAGCTCAGCCAGGGCTCGAGTTCACGCAGCAGGAGCGGCTTCGGCTTCGCGCCGATGATGGTCTTGACCAACTCCCCGCCGGAGTAGACGGCGATCATCGGGATCGAACTCACCCCGTACCGTCCAGTGATCTTGGGGTTCTCGTCGGTGTTGAGCTTGGCAACATTGATCTTGTCGCTGTGCGCCTCGGCGATCTCGTCGATGATCGGCGAGATCTGGCGGCACGGCCCGCACCACGGAGCCCAGAAGTCCACGATCACGGGCTTGTCGCTGCCAGGACATCGGTGTCGAAGGTGGAATCGGTGACGGACTGGCGACCGACATGGTCTCTCCTCCTGGAGCGGGTTCGGTGGACTCTACTCGGTGGGCGCTTCGGGGAGGTGTGGGTCCTCCGCGTGGCTGGACTCGATGGACGGCGGCCGGCTCAGCTCACGACCGCGGGCTGCCCGGACGCCGCGACGGCGGCCTCGGCCGCCTCGTCGGCGACCGCGGTCAGATACCTCTCGGCGTCCAGGGCTGCGGCGCACCCGGTGCCGGCGGCCGTGATCGCCTGTCGGTAGACGTGGTCGACCACGTCGCCGCAGGCGAACACGCCCGGCAGACAGGTCAGGGTTGTGCGGCCCTGGACCGCGACGTACCCGGCCTCGTCGAGGTCGATCTGGCCGGCGATGAGTTCGACCCGCGGGTCGTGGCCGATGGCGACGAAGACCCCGGTGACGTCGAGGTCGCTCTCCTCGCCCGTGGTCACGTCGCGCACGCGCAGCCCACTCACCTTGTCCTGACCCAGGACGTCGACCACCTCGCTGTTCCAGCGGAAGCGCAGCTTCGGGTCGGCGAAGGCGCGCGTCTGCATGATCTTCGACGCGCGAAGCTCGTCGCGGCGGTGGACCAGGGTCACCGAGGCCGCGAAACGGGTCAGGAACGTGGCCTCCTCGACGGCGGAGTCGCCTCCGCCGACCACGGCGATGTGCTGGTCGCGGAAGAAGAAGCCGTCACAGGTCGCGCACCAGCTGACGCCGCGCCCCGACAGCCGCTTCTCGTTCTCCAGCCCCAGCTCCCGGTAGGCGGATCCGGTCGCCAGGATGACCGCCCGGGCGCGGTGGGTCTCGGTCCCGGTGCCGGAGAAGGACGGGACGTCGACCTCCTTGACGTCGCCGTCCAGGCGGAGGGCGACGACGTCGTTGCTGACCAGCTCGGCGCCGAATCGCTCGGCCTGGGCCCGCAGATTGGCCATCAGGTCTGGACCCTGGATGCCGTCGGGGAAGCCCGGGAAGTTCTCGACCTCCGTGGTGTTCATGAGCGCGCCCCCCGCGGTCACGGATCCCTCGAACACCAGAGGCCGCAGGTCGGCCCTGGCCGCGTAGATGGCGGCGGTGTAGCCCGCGGGCCCAGATCCAACGATGATCACGTCACGAACGTCGTCCACGTCTCTCCCTGTGCGTCTCGGTCCCGGATCATCCTCCGCCAGGTCGGCGGCCTCACCGGCCATGAGCGTCAACCGGATCGTAGCCCCGTGGTGTTCCCGGACCGCGGTGAACTCAGGACGCCGGGATGGTGACGAACCCCCGAACGCCGGAGTCATCGGGCCCGCAGGTGCGCGACACGGCCCAGACCTCGTACCCGCCGTCCCGAGCGGCGAGCAGGATGATCGCGGCGTCCCCGCCCTCGTAGCGGGCGAAGTCGATGGCGATCGGCTGGGGGTTGTCGACGTTCAGGGCGGCCAGACACTCGGCGAGCTTCGCCGGGTCCGTCAGCGTCGCGTTCCCCGCCACCGAGGGCATCGCCTCCATCGCCTGAGGGGCGCCGGTGGCCGAGCTGGCGGCGTTCTTGCGGCTCGCCGGGGTCAGCGCCTCGGCCTGCTGAGCGAGCTTGGCCTGGGTGTAGTTCTGGCCGCTGGTCAGCGTGACGGTGCCGACGTTGGCGTCCGCTGCCCCGGGGGAGGCCGCACCGGGCGGGGCTGCCGCGGCGGCCCGGTCGGCGCCGGCGGCCGAGGCGGCCAGCGAGCCCCCCTCCGCGGACGTCGTGGCCGTGCCGCCGCCGAGGGGCAGCCGCACCGCCGTGATCCCGGCAATCGCCGCCAGGGCGAGGACCCCGGCCGCGATGGCCAGGGGGCGGGCGTAGCGCACCAGGGACATCGTCCGGTCCTCGCTGCGGATCTGCCGCCGCGACCGCAGTGCTGCGGCGGAGCCGCGCCGCTGACCGATCACGGGGCTCGACCAGGCGGTGGACGCCGCGGGGGCGGCACCGTCGTCCTCGAGGTCCGCCGTGGGCGCCTCGGGTGGTTCGTGGTCCGCCTCGGGCTGCTGGAGGAACTGCGCCCACTGTCCAGTCGGCGCGTCCTGGGCACTCTCGGGAGCCTGGGGTGGATCGGCGACCGACTCGGAATCGGTGGCGGTCGGCCACTCCTGCGTCAGCCACGGATCGGTGGCCGGTCGGAGGGGCGGTATGGCCGGCGGCTCCACCGGCGGCTCGGTCGGCGTCAAGGGTGCGGCGGCCACCGGTGAAGCAGCGGGCCGGACGGCGGGCCGGGAGTCGGTGAAGAGACCGGAACCCAGATGGCCGGAACCCGCCGGGCGGCGGCGCCGCCCCCGACCTGGTCGCCGTCTCCACCCTGAGCGAACTGGCGATCCGTTCCCAGACCTGCGTCGGCATCGGACCGGGATCGCCCTCGCGGAGCAGCTGCCGCATCCGCTCGGCCTCCGCGAGCAGCTCGGCGCAGCGGGCACAGCCGATGACGTGGGCCTCCACGAGTCTGGCCTCGTCCTGCGCGAGGATCTCTGCCGCGAGGTCGGCGAGCAGATCACGAGGGGGATGGCGTCCGGACATGCTCACCTCCACCAGTCGTTGTCGGTGTCCACAGGCTGCCGGTCGTCGTGGCCACCCGACGATGCGACGTGCGAGGGGTCGTTGCGGTTCCCCGGTTGTCCCGTTCGACTTCGATCCCGCGGGGCGTCCGCCTCATGGTCGTCCTCCTCGGGTATGTCCCGAAGCATCGCGGCCAACGCCGTCCGGCCCCGCGAGCACCGTGACTTCACCGTACCCACCGGAACGTCGAGCAGCCGGGCCGCCTCGGCGACCGGCAGGTCCTCGATGTCGACCAGCACCAGTGCCTCCCGTTGTTCGACGGGCAGCTGGGCCAGGGCAGCCCGCACCGCGAGCCGGGTGTCGATCTGTCCCTGGGGGTCGGTGGGCGCCGGCAGATCCCGATCGCCCAGGGGAACCGAGGGTCGCGCGACACTACGCCGGATCCGATCCAGGCAGGCGTTGACGACGATCCGATGCAGCCACGTGGTGACGGCCGAGTCCCCTCGGAACGAGGGCGCGGCGCGGAAAGCCGACAGCAACGCGTCCTGCAGGGCGTCGGCGGCCTCCTCCGGCTGTCCCAGGGTGCGCAGCGCGACGGCCCACAGCCGATCGCGGTGCCGATGAACGAGGAGGGCGAAGGCGTCCGGGTCCCCCGCGCAGTGGGCAGCGAGAAGCTCGTGATCGTCCGGGCCGTCGGGTGCGGCGTTGGCTGGGCTGCCGCTCACGATCGGAACCTACCGGAGTGACACCTCGGACACGAGTAGCCGGAACTCTCCGCTGGTCTGCTTCGGGACCTTGGTGAACCACAGGATCACGTATCGCGAAGTGACGGGCTTGGTCAGTTTCATGACCAGTGAGCCGTCGTTGAGCGCGGTCTGGGTGATCGTCGTGGACCCGTCGAACGAGGATTCGGTCGCGGTGCGCAGTTCGACCGCTCCTCCGGTGCCGATGCTGTCCACCGTCACCTCGTTGATGGTGGACGTCGTGCCCAGGTCGAGGATCAGTCCGACCCCCGTCTTGGACAGGCCGCCGAATTGAGCGGAGTCGTAGCGCTCCGAGCGCCAGGCGGTGTTGGTCTTGCCGTCGATCGCGCGACCGACCGCGGCGTCGTTCTCGCTGTTGTCGCCCTGCGGGTCAAGGGTTTTCACCGAAGAGATCGTGATGGGTTCGACACTCGCGGAGGTGGCCGGAGCCGGACTGGCGGCTCCCGCACCGGCCTCCACGCTGGCCAGGGGAGAGGCCACGGGATTCGACGATCCGAAGCCGAGGACGCCGCGCAGGGCGATCACCGACAGGATCAACCCGAGCACGACCAGGCCGGCGATGACGGCCATGGCCAGCCTCGCCTGCTCGCGGGGTGGCCGCCCGACCGGGACCGGAGGCATGAACGGGCCCAGCCGCTCGTCGTCGCGGTCCAATCCACTCCAGCCGGAGTGGCCACCACCGAGGTGGGGCGGCGGCGCCGGGTCGAGGCGGCGCACCCCTCGCGCGTCGGGATCGTTGATGGTCGACTGCGGTCCGCTGGGCAGGGTGACCTGCGGCGGGGCCATCGCGCCGAGCATCGGTCCGGACGACGACGGGGCCGGCGCAGGGGTCGGCCATGCCTGCCGGTCGGTGATCCGCTGCTGACTGCGGACCCCGTTCTCGCCCGATCCGACACCCGCGCTCTGTGCTGCCGAGTGCAGCGTCGCCGCATCGGTGGGGGCGGTCTCGGGGTTCTCGAGGAGTCGGGCGGCGGGGATCTGGACGGCGGCGGTCTCCGCCGCGGCCAGGTCGGGGTCGACGTCTGCCTCAGGCTCGGGACTCGCCTCGGGCGAATCGATTGGGGCGGAAGGGGCCTCGTCCGGCGAATCCTCGGCCTCGGTCGACTCGGCCTCGGTCGTGATGATCTCGATATCGGCTACCTCGTCGTCGGGGACCGGAGCGACAACCCCAGCCGGAGAGACCGGAGAGAGTGGACCCGCGGCGGCGACGGGTTCGACGTCCTTGACCCCGACGGCCGCGCCCGTGCCGGCAGATCGCTGCGGGCCGGACTGCCCGGCGGACTCGACCGCGGTGCGGCGCGGCGGCGGTGGAACGGGACGATCCGGGGGGAGCGCCATGAGCCCGTGGGGGTCGGTCAACGGTGCCGCCTTCGTCCACGGGCCGAGCTGGCCGGCCAGTTCACCCGGCGTCTGCGGGCCGTCGTCGCCCGGGCCGAGGGTGCGGGTGCAGAGCGCGTCGAGGTCCGCGGGGACCCCGGCCACGAGTTCCGCCGGCGCCACGGCCCGACCGGTGACGCGCGGAGCCTGCCCGAGGGACGTCCGATTGGCCTCGCCCGGCCAGCGACCGGTCAGGCCCGCGTAGAGGAGTCGGACCAGGCCGACGGTGTCGATCCTGCTTGCGTCGTCCGCGTCGTCCTGCTCGACACCCGCGGCGGCGCTCTCGATGGCCGTACCGAGCAACTTGATCGAGCCGTCCGGGACGACGCAGATGCTGCTGGTGCTGAGGCGAAGGTGGTGCAGTCCCCGCGAGCCGGCCCGGTCGAGCGCCTGCGCCGCCTCGCCGACGATTCGCCGGATCGCGTCCGCCGGCAGCTGGCCACCCCGCAGGAAGTCGGTGAGGACCCGGCCCTGGACGTGTTCTGTGACGATGTAGGTGATGCCCTCGAACTGACCGACGTCGAGGACCCTGGCCAGCCGGGGGTCATCGACCAGGGCGGCTCGGCGAGCGGCGTCCACCATGTCGGCGGCGCGGGGATGGGACGAGCGGAGGGCGCGCACGATCACCTGGCGCTCGAGCGTCTCGTCGACGGCGCGCCACAGTGAGTCCTCGGGCCCGGCGTCGAGCCGGTCCTCGAGGCGGTAGCGGCCAGCGAGTACGCTGCCGTGGCCCACCCGGTCCAGTTCCCTGCCTCCTATCGGCTGCGCGCGCGAGCCGCTCGTTCGGTCGGTCGTTTCCCCGAGCATCGTAGGCCGCCGGACATACCCCCGCCGAGTGGCGAACACATGTCAGACTCCGCGTTCGGTGGATGCCTGCTGACCGGCCGTTCGGACCATGGTAGGCACCTGGGGGGCGGATCTCACCATCGCCGCCCTGGTGAGGCCGATCATCCTGCCCCTCCGATCGGCGAGCGGCGTCGGATCATGGCGAAGAGAACGTCCACTTCCTGTACGCGCAGTAGTCGCAGCATCACCACATAGGACACGGCCATCGCGATCCCGATCGCGGCGACGACGACCATCGAATCGAGCCGACCGGCGGTGGCCACCTCCGGCGCGGTCAGGCGCAGAGCCACTCCGATCCCTCCGGCGGCGGCCGCGGCCACCACGAGCCGCAGGTGGGTCCACAGGATGCGCCGGAGATCGAGGCCGCCGAGCAGGCGGCGCACGAGGGGGAGCCAGATAGCGAAGGTGATCGTGGTCGACACCGCAAGCGCCAGGCCGACCGTGGCGGCCACGTCGCCGGCCTCGACCAGCTGAGGTGCCCAGAGCGCGCCGCCGGTCCACAGGACGGTGCCGAGGGCGCCGACCCAGAAGGGGGTGCGGGCGTCGGAGAAGGCGTAGAAGACCCGCTGGACCAGGTACTGCGCGCTGTAGGGGACCAGCCCCAGCAACATCAGGACGGCCGCCGAGGCGTACTGCAGGGTGGTCGTCGGGTCGGTGCCGACGAACATCGCGTTGATCAGATAGGCGCCGAGGACGAAGAAGAAGACCGTGGCGAACGTGGTCACCACCGACACGCTGCGCATGGCCTGGGACAGGTCGCTGCGCACCAGGTCCCGGCGTCCCTCGGCCGCGGCGGCGGACATCGGGGTGAACAGCGCGGTCACGACGGAGACCGTGATCAACGAATGCGGCAACATGAAGATCAGGTAGGCGTTGTCCAACACGGTGCGGCCGCCCGCGACGTCGGCGTTCTGCCCGGCCCCGTTGACCACCCGGGAGATGACCAGGAAGCCCAGTTGGGCGACGACCACCCCGGCGAAGGTCCAGCCGGCCACGGACCCGGCGGTGCGCAGCCCGACCCCGCGCCAGCCCCAGCGTGGACGCCACCGATACCCGGTGCGGTTCAGCACCGGGACCAGGATCAGCGCCTGTGCCACCACCCCGAGCGTGGTCGTCGCGGCGAGGATCGTGACGTCGAGCCCCGACCAGTCCTCGACCGGACGGACCCCGCGGCCTGCCACCGCGATGAACAGCCCCATGCCCGCGATGGCCACGATGTTGTTGACCACGGGCGCCCACGTGTACGGACCGAAACTGCCGCGCGCGTTGAGCACCTGCCCGTACAGCGTGTACAGCCCGTAGAAGAAGATCTGCGGCAGGCACCACAGAGCGAAGGCGGTGCCGAGAGCGATCTTCGGCTCCGGCCAGTCCTTGCTGTACAGCCGGATCAGGATCGGCGCGAGAGCGGTGAGCACGATCGTCGCGATCCCGAGGATGAGGATCGCCAGCGTGAGGAGCCGGTCGACGTACTCCGCACCGCCGTCCGGCTGTTTCGCCGCACGCACGATCTGGGGCACCAGGACGGCGTTGAGCGCGCCACCGCCGATCAGGATGAACAGCGTGTTGGGCAGGGTGTTGGCGGTGTTGAACGCGTCCCCGGAGGCCATCGCGCCGATGGCCGCGGAGAGGACGACGACGCGCACCAGGCCGAGGATCCGGGACACCAGGGTCCCGGCCGACATCACGGCGCTGCTGCGGATCAGCGAGCGGGCCCGGGACGTCGGCGGCGTCGAGCCTGTCCGTCGCCCCTCGTCCGCGACGGTGGCCCGTTCAGTGGCCGGCGCGGTGGCCCCGTCGGTGCCTTCGGCGGCGCCCTCGTGGGTGGCCGGGCCGGCGCGCGAGGACGCTCGGGTGCTGGGTATGCGACCCACGTCGTCCGGATCGGGGACGCTCTCGGGCGGGATCCGGCTGCCTCGGCCCCGGCGAGCGCTGCGCACCAGTCCGGACAGCAGCAGCACGCCGAGCAACCCGCCCCCGATCAGCAGCGCCCGGTCCTCCCAGTCGTGGCGGACCCGGACCTGGATCGGATCGGCGGCGGTGTAGAAGGGGCGGTCGGCGCCCGGGGCGCTGAGGGACACGATGACGTCCACGTCGCCGTTCGCTCGGGCGTCCACGGTGACCAGGGCGTTCGTTCGGGACGTGGTGCCGGGTTCTGCCGCCGGCAGGAGGATCGATTGGGGGCCCTCGGCCACCAGGCGTCCGGATTGGGGCCGCAGGGTCAGGGTCAGATCGAGGGCGTACGGGAGGGTGCTGATGACGGTGACCGGCAGCGACCCACTGCGGGTGAGCAGATTGACCGCGCTCCCGGTGACGACCGAGACCCCGCTGAAGAGCTGGTCGACCTCGCCGAGGACCTCCCGCCGGGCCGTGGCCAGTCGTTCACCGACCGCGGATCCCGCATCGTCACCGCTCCCCGAGCCATCACGCCAGGTCCGGCTGACCAGGGACAGGGTCCGATGCCGGAACGACTGGAACACCGGATTGGGATCGTGCAGGGCGGTCAGCATGGTCAGGAACCGCTTGTAGGCGGCGTTCAGCGCTTGCACGTGTTCGACCGGCAGCTCGGCCGCGCGGGCGGCGTCCGGGTAGGTGATCCAGTTCTCGGCCGTCGGGGCGGCCTGCGCCGGTTGCTCGCGGGCCGCGGAGACGTGTTCCACGTGAATCCATCTCGCCGAGCGCAGCAGGGTCAGACCGGCGCTCACGCCCTCGGGCCGGGTTGGATCCCAGTCGCGGGGGATCGCTGCCACCACGCCGACCCGGTCGGCCGGCAGCCCGGCGTCCTGGGCTTCCCGGCTCTGGGCCGCCAGCAGAGCCATCGCGCGCTGAGCCCCCAGGACCGGTTGTGCGCTCAGACCGCCGCCCATGTCGGCCACGGCCCGTCCCAGCTGCGGGTCGCTGACCAGCGCCGAGACGTCATCGCGAGTGCCGGGAAGGGCCAGCCGCCCGGGCACCTGATCAGGTAGGAGAACGGATCGGGACAGCACCACGGTGCGATCGACGTACCGGGCGAGGAGGGAGACCGTCTGCGCGTCGGCCAGCCCCTCGACGGGCCAGGAGAGTGAGCGATCCAGAGGAGTGCCGAAGACGTCCCGCGTCGCGGCGAGTGCGGCGTCCTGGGCGGCCCCGACCAGGGCGACGGCGTTCGCGTGCGCCACTGCGGTCAGGTCGAGATCCCCCCACGGGAGCGAGTAGACGTCGCGGCCGGAGGAGCCGGCGACCAGCGACTCCAGCCAGGCGGTGGCCTCCGTCGCGGTCCGGTCGGCCTGACTGGTGGGCTCGGCGGGGGTGGCGGGCGCCGGTGTGGGCGTCGACCCGGAGGCCCGCGCACCGCCGTCCGAGGTAGGCCGCGGTGCGGTCGTGGCGTTCCCGGACGGGTCCACGCTGGTGATGCGTGGACTCGCCTCGGGTGTGCCGGCCGGGGTGCCTGCGGCCTGGGCGCTGCGTGCGGCGGTCAGCAGGCTGGGGTCGAGGGCCCATCCGATCGCCGGGTCGCTCGTGGCGCGTAGCACCCGGGTGAGGCGACCGGTCTGCGACCAGTCCGAGACGAGCTGGGCTCGCACGGCCCCGTCGTCCTCGGCCGGCGATCCGCCGGGCTGCACGATCGGGGCCAGCACCGACAGCCGCACCGCGGGCGGCGGTGCCGTGGGCACGGGGTCCCAGACCACGAAGGTCCGCTGGACGGCGAGCCGCCGGACGCCGTCCCCGGCGTCGCCGACGACCTCGACGGCCAGGCCGCGCGGACCGAACGCGTCCGCGTCCGCCGGCAGGCCGAGGAACTGAGCGGTGCCGGTCAGGGAGAAGCTCTGCGTGCCGCCCGGCGGGAGCGGTCGCTCCAGGGAGGTGGAGGCCCACACGGTGCCCGCCCAGGCGTCGTCCGGTTGAGCCGCCCAGGCCGCGATGCCGTCCGAGTCCAGCAGGGCCCAGTCGATGCTGAGCCGCACGGCCAGCCCGGTGACCGGCCCGGAGCCGCCGTTGCTGATCGTTCCCTGAAGCGTGTACCGGCCGTCAGGGGCCAGCGACGGCGTCGACACGGAGGTGATCTCGACAGCAAGGGTGGACGCGGTGCTGGCGGCCGGGCGGGGTGCCGCGCCGACCGCCGGGGCACCCGCGCCGGCCAGCCCGAACCCGCAGAGCAGGACGGCGGCGGTGAGCCGGCGGAGTCCTCGCACCGCCCGCCGGCGGATCACGCCGAGTCCGCCAGGAGGGTCATCGCCGTGCGGGCGATCCGGCGTTCATTGGGGAAGGCGAGGCGGATGCCGAGGTCGTCCAGGGGGACCCACGCGGCGTCCACGGCCTCGTGATCCGGGTCGTTCTCGATGGTCAGGTGACCACCGGTCGCCTCCAGCAGGAAGTGGTGAACCTTCTTGTGGATGCGCCGACCGTCGGCGGAGAACCAGTAGTCGATGGCGCCCAACGCGGCGACGATCCGGCCGTCGATGCCGGTCTCCTCGGCGATCTCGCGGACGGCGGCCTGCTCGGCGGTCTCGCCGGCCTCGAGGTGGCCCTTGGGTAGACACCATTCGAGGCGTCCGGCTCGGTTGAAACGGGCGATCACGGCCGCGCTCAGGGGGGTGGCCGCGAGGTCGACGACGAGTCCGCCGGCCGAGGTCTCAAGCACCGTCGGGGCCTTCTGGCGACCTCGTCCGCCCCTTCGCCCGGGACGCGGGTCCGGGCGCGGTCGACGAGAGGGACGGGGCATCGTGTCACTCTAACCGCGCGGCGTCGTGGCACCGGTTCTCGCCGCGAGGGGTCGGCACGGCGTCGCCTCTGCGTGTGCCACGCTTGGGCATCATGTCCGCCGAGCTCGCCGTTCTGCGCCGCCGTCTGACCGTCGCCCTGAGCCATCTGCCCAGCGAGATCCACGAACTGGCCGAGGCTTTCGCGGCGGCCGGCCATCGCCTGGCCCTCGTCGGTGGCCCGGTCCGGGACGCCGCTCTCGGGCGCACCGCTCCCGACCTCGACTTCACCACCGATGCCCACCCGGATCGGACCGAGGCGATCCTGATCTCCTGGGGGGACGCCTGCTGGGACATCGGCAAGGCGTTCGGCACCATCGGGGCGAAGCGCGGCGGCCTGATCGCCGAGGTGACGACCTACCGCAGCGAGTCCTACGACCCGGCCAGCCGCAAGCCGGAGGTGGTCTACGGGGACACGATCGAGGGTGATCTGTCGCGCCGCGACTTCACCGTGAACGCGGTGGCGGTCGATCTGGCCACGCTGGAGGTGATCGATCCGCACGATGGGCTGGCGGATCTGGCCGCGGGGTGGCTGCGCACGCCGGGCACCCCGGAGCAGTCCTTCGGGGACGACCCGCTGCGGATGATGCGTGCGGCCCGCTTCAGCGCCCAGTTGGGTCTCGACGTCGACGCCGGTGTGTTCGAGGCGATGACCGCGATGGCCGAGCGGATCACCATCGTGGCCGCCGAGCGGGTGCGGTCGGAGCTGGAGAAGCTGCTGCTCGCTTCGAACCCGCGCCGCGGGGTGGAGCTGCTGGTCGAGACCGGTCTGATGGATCACGTGCTGCCCGAGGTGCCGGCGCTGAAGCTGGAGATCGACGAGCATCACCGTCACAAGGACGTCTACGAGCATTCCCTGACGGTCCTGGAACAGGCCATCGATCTGGAGGATCCGCCGGGCACGTCACCGGAGGACGGCGTGCCAGGCCCGGATCTGGTGCTCCGCCTCGCCGCGCTGCTGCACGACATCGGCAAGCCGGCCACGCGCCGGTTCGAGTCGGGCGGCGGGGTGAGCTTCCACCACCACGAGGTGGTCGGCGCCAAGCTCGCCCGGCAGCGGCTCAAGCAGCTGCGGTTCGACAAGGAGACCATCAATCAGGTGGTCAAGCTGATCGGGCTGCACCTGCGTTTCCACGGCTACGGCGACGGCGCCTGGACCGATTCGGCGGTGCGCCGCTACGTCACCGACGCCGGTGATCAGTTGCAGCGGCTGCACCGGCTGACCCGCTCGGACTGCACCACCCGCAACCAGCGCAAGGCGATGCGGCTGTCGGCCGCCTACGACGACCTGGAGCAGCGCATCGCGGAGCTGGCCGAGCAGGAGGAGCTCAAGGCCGTGCGGCCCGACCTGGACGGCACGGCGATCATGGCGATCCTGGGGATCGGTCCGGGCCGCGACGTCGGTCGCGCCTGGAACCACCTGAAGGAGCTGCGACTCGACCGCGGCCCGCTCGCACCCGAGGAGGCCGAGGCCGAGCTGGTCGCCTGGTGGCAGGCCCAGCAGGCCCAGCAGGCCCAGCAGACCGAGCAGGCCGAGGAGGGCTCCGAGGCGCGATGAGCATCGAGGCGCAGCTGCCCGCCATGTACACCGACCTGGCGCAATGGTGGCCGCTGCTGTCGCCGCCGGAGGACTACGTCGACGAGGCCGCGATGATCGCGGGACTGTTGCGCGCGGCCCTGGCCCGCCGCCCGGGGTCGCCGCGGCCCGTCCTGCTCGAGCTGGGCAGCGGGGGCGGGCACAACGCCGTCCATCTGGCCGCCGACTTCGAGCCGGTGCTGGTGGACGCCTCGGCGCAGATGCTCGAGGTCTCCCGCCGGCTCAACCCCGACCTGGAGCATCATCTCGGCGACATGCGCGGCGTCCGGCTCGGGCGCACCGTGGACGCCGTCCTGATCCACGATGCCATCGGGTACCTGCTCACCGAGTCCGACCTGGACGCCGCCTTCGCCACGGCCCGCGCGCACCTCGGCCCGGCGGGGGTGGCGGTCATCGTGCCCGACCACACCCGCGAGACCTTCCGGCCGGGCACCGAACACGGCGGCTCCGACAGTGACGGCTCGATGACGGTGACGACTCGGACGGTGACGACGAGACCTCCGGCGGCGTCCGGGCCGGTGCGCGGTACCTGCGCTGGACCTGGGACCCGGCCGGGTCCGACACCTGGGTGCGTGCCGACTTCTCCTATCTCCTGCGGGACGAGGACGGCCGGGTCACCACCGCGACGGACTCGCACCGCCTGGGGTTGTTCCCGATCTCGACCTGGCTGGAGCTTCTGCAGAAGAACGGTTTCGAGGTGACCACAGTGACGGAGCAGGACGAGGAGAGCGGCTGGACCCGGCACATCTTCGTGGCGCAGGTTCAGGCGTGCGACGTCCGCCGCACCCAGGCGTAACCGAGGCCGGACAGCAGGTAGACCACGGCGATCACCACGAACAGCCCGGGGGAGTTGCCGTCGGCCGGCAGGACCAGCGCACACACCCCGGCCGCGCCGACGAAGGTGATGTTGAACAACGTGTCGTAGAAGGACATCGCCCGGCCGCGGAACTGGTCGTCGGTGTGGGCCTGCACGATCGAGTCGACGCAGATCTTGGTGCCCTGCATCGCGATGCCCACCGCGAACCCGGCGGCCAGGGCCATCGGATAGGTGATCCTGGTGGCGAACCCGGCGGCCAGGACGGCCGCGAACAGGCAGCACAGCACGATCCAGCGCTCCAGCGGCATGCGTCGGGTGACGGCCGGGGTGATGAGGGCCGCCGCGAAGAACCCGACCCCGGAGACGACGAACGCGACCGCCAGCCGCAGCGCGCCGGTGTCCGGGTCGGCCGGATCGGCGAACGTGGCCCGGCACAGCAGGAACATGGCCACGGTGACCAGCCCGAAGGCGAAACGCTGCCCGGCGACGACGGCCAGGGCGTCGAAGGCGGGACGGCGCCGCCAGAGGTGCCTGCCCGCCTCGATCAGTCCGTGCGCGACCCCTCGGGCCGCGTCCGGCAGGCTCTGCCAGTCCTGGACGTCGGCGTCGTCGGGTCCGAGAAGATCCCGGTGCATGAGCCGCGCCGTGACCGAGGAGGCGAGGTAGACACCGGCGGCCAGCAGCAGGATGGCAGAGTCCCCGCCGTCACCGCCCTGGAGGAGTTCGCGCATCCCCACGGCCACGCCCGCCCCGCTCAGGGCGAACACGGTGCCGCTGGTCGTGGAGACCGCGTTGGCCATGACCAGCTCGTCGCGCACGACCACGTGCGGAAGGCTGGCCCCGAGCCCGGCCAGGAAGAAGCGGTTGATCGACAGGCAGACCAGCACGAGCAGGTACAGCCACAGACCGACCGCGCCGCTGAGGACCATGGCGGCCACGACGACGACGATGACCGAGCGCAGCAGGTTGGCCCGCACCAGCACCTGTCGCCGGCTCCAGCGGTCGAGCAGGACACCTGCGAAGGGCCCGACCAGGGTGTACGGCAGGATCGCCACGGCGAAGGCGAACGCGATCCCCTTCGCCGACGTGGCGCGCTCGGGGGAGAAGAAGAACAGACTGGCCAGGGCCGCCTCGAAGATCCCGTCGCCGAGCTGTGAGCTCAACCGGGTCGCGTAGAGCCGGCGGAAGTCCCGGCTGCGGAGAACGATGCGCAGGTCGGTGACGAATCGACCGGCGGTGGACACACCTGCAACAGTAGGGGTGGCCCCGCCGGCTGCGGCACGATACCGGGATGGCCACGTCGACGGTGAGGGCGCCGTCCCGCCTGGTTGCCCTCGATGTGCTGCGTGCCGCGGCCATTCTCGGCATGATCGCCGTCCACGTCGGCTTTCCGTTCGTGGAGCGCCCGATCGGGTCCGTGGTGGGTGCTGTCGCAGGCCGCCGGCTTCTCGGCGGGGGCCTTCGCGGTCTCCGCCGGGGTGGGCATGTCCCTGACGGATCCCCGGCCCCCGCGCCCCGGTGGCGGATCCGGACGGCGGATCGCGGCGTCCATGGTGCTGCGTGGGGTGGCCCTGTTCGTGCTGGGCGTGCTCGTCGAGCCGTTCTCCTCCGCGATCCTGGTGATCCTGTGCACCTACGGCGTCCTGTTCGTGATCGCCGCCGGACTGCGGGGCCTGTCCGGCCGGGCGCTGCTCGCGCTGGGCGTCGTCCTGGGCCTGCTCTGGCCGCCGGTGTCGCTGCTGATCCGGCGGCGGATCGACACCCCGGCCACCCTCGAGGTCGGTTGGGATCTGTTCGCCAGAGAGGACTCCGCGGTCGTGCTCGCCAGGACGCTGTTCCTCGACGGTGAGTACCCGGTACCCACCTGGCTCGCCCTGGCCGCCGTCGCCTGGGGTGCTCATCGCTGTGGGTGGCTCACCCATAACAGCGCGCGCACCCCCCCAGATCCGCCACGGAGTGACGTTGCGCTCAATAGACGAGCGCAACGTCACGCCGTGCCCATCGGGGGGTGGATCTGCGGGGGGCTGCTGATGGGCGGGTTCGGGGGCTCCTGGCTCGCGGAACAGGTGTGGCACCCGCGGGCCACGATGATCGCCGACCTGGTCGCCGCCGGGTACTCCCCGTCGTCCGCGCAGGTGGCGGCAGACAATGCGCGTGGGGTTCCCGCCACGACATCCTGGTCGTCCCTGCTGACCGCGGGCCACCACAGTGGGACCTCGTTCGAGTTGCTGCAGATCCTGGCCGTGTCAGCGACCGTCTACGCGCTGGCCGCGTACGGATGGCGACGGGTGCCGCGGGTGGTCGAGGCGCTGGCCTGGCCCGGCCGGATCCCGCTCACCCTCTACGTGGGGCATCTGGTCCTGCTCGGTGCATCCGGCTGGTTCTGGTTGGACCTGCCCGACCCGGCGATGGCGGCCTTCTTGACGGTTCTCGTGCTGTGGGCGGGGGTCTTCGCCGTGGCGCGGGCCCTGCGCGACGAACGGGGTCCGCTGGAGTCCGTCGTCCGGTGGGTGTCGCTGGCCGGGTCGGGGAGGATTGTGCACCGTCAGCGGTAGCCAACCCTCCACGACCTCGGCGGAATCGATGTCAGGCGGTCATCACCCGGGCGCTCTCGAAGTGCTCGGTCGGCATCGGGCGGTGCAGGCGCCACCGGAACGCCACCGGGCGCGATCCCTCGTGCGAGACGTAGGACGCGGGTCCGAGGAACATCATCGGCTGGGCGCCGAGGGGGCCGCGCTTCACCTCACGGGCGAAGAGCAGGATCGACCGGCCGCGGGCCTCGTGCTCGATGTAGCGCCGGGTGGTGGCGGCGTCGTCCGCCAGCGCATTGGGCGACTCCCAGTGGATCTCCTGGGCGGAGACGGCGTGGTCGGCGTACATGGTGGTCGGCGAGTAGGCCTTCTCCGTCTTCTGCCAGGTGATGTCGAAGGCGTCGGCCCGCAGGTCGGCCACCTCGCGGGTGCCCGCAGCGTGACCCTTGGGACGGCGTCCCGCGGGCCCGCACCGCGCCCACCCCAGCCCGGCCAGCATCTCCTCGCGTCCGTAGCGGGCGTGCACCCGGAGCGGGCAGGCGCCGAACCGTTGCGAATCCAGTGCATGGCTCACCCTGGGGATGCGCTGCCTGGCCAGCTCCAGCACCTGGCCCAGCTCGTCGACGACGGCGGGGAGGGCCCGCATCGCGCGCAGACCCTCGACGGCGTTCGGTGCCGTTCCGTCCGGCCAGAGCGTGAAGTAGAGCATCGTGGCGAAGCGTTCGTCGGCCGGGGACAGACCCGGCCCGCCCGAGACGAGACGGGTGTAGGCGTCCAGCCGCGGCAGGTCGTCCACGTGGGTCAGCGACCGGATCCGGCCGAGCAGGGCATTCTCGGTGTGATCCGAACCGGCGGGCGTGGACGGGGTGTCGAGGCCCGCGCGACGGCAGACCTCGGTCCAGGAGAGGCGGTCCCTGCGGTACACGTCCGGCAGTTCGGTGCCGGCCTCGTCCAGGTAGTCCCCCAGCCGGTAGCGCCGTCGTCCGGCGGTCTCGGCGTGACGGCGGACGTCGTCGATCAGCGCTCGCGTGTCGCCCGGGATGTTCGCCCGGACATTGGCCAGGACGGCCTCCTGGGCGACGCGGTCCAGCGTGATGAAGCTGCCGGCGGGCAGGTACGGAAAGCCCTCCGCGACCGCGCGGGTGAGTTGTTGCCGGGGCAGACCGGTCAGCGCCCGGAATCGCAGATCGAATCGGAATCGCTTGTCCTGGAAGCCGATGAAGTCCAGGACGGTGAGTACGTCCTTGCCCTCGGACCGACGCAGGCCTCGACCGAGTTGCTGGAGGAACACCGTCGTCGACTCGGTCGGGCGCATCAGCAGCACGGTGTCCACCTCGGGTACGTCGACGCCTTCGTTGAACAGGTCGACGGTGACGATCACCTGGATGCGGCCCGCTCGCAGATCCTCGACCGCACGACGCCTCCGCTCCGTCGGGGTCTCGGCGCTCAGGGCCACGGCACCGATCCCGACGGCGTTGAAGCGGTCGGCGACGAAGTGGGCGTGCGCAACGGTGCAGGCGAAGGCCAGCGCACGCATCCGCCGCGGGTCGCAGACCGTGTCCCGGACGCGCTCCAGCACCCAGCCCATGATGACGTCGTTCCCGGTGACCAGGTTGTCCAGTTCCCCGGGCAGGTAGCGTCCCGCCGTCCAGGTGACCCGGCGGAAGTCGAGTTCCCCGTGACCGACCCCGTAGTAGTGGAAGGGGCTGAGCAGGTTCTGCTCCAACGCATCCCACAGCCGCAGCTCCGTGGCGACGTGTCCGTCGAACCACGACGTGACGTCCTGTCCGTCGAGTCGTTCGGGGGTCGCGGTCAGCCCCAGCAGGACCCGCGGACGGATCATGTCCAGCAGCGACCGGTAGGACTGTGACGCCGCGTGGTGGAACTCGTCGACGATGACCATGTCGTAGGCGTCGGGAGTGATGACGTCGAGGTGCGTCCTCAAGGACTGGATCGAGGCGAAGACGTGGTTCCACTCCCGCGGCCGGTCCCCGTCGACCAGCAGTTCCCCGAAGTCGCCTGAACGCAGCACTTCCCGGAAGGCTCGCCGCGACTGGGTCAGGATCTCCTTGCGGTGTGCCACGAACAGCAACCGGGGCCGATCTGGGGACGGGGATGCGTCGCACAGCCGCCGATAGTCGAAGGCGGCCAGAGCGGTCTTGCCGGTACCCGTCGCCGCGACGATGAGATTGCGGTGACGCCCGTAGACCTGGCGCTCCCTCTCGAGGTCCTCCAGCATGATCCGTTGGTGGGGAAGGGGCGTGATGGTGAACGGGGACAGATCCTCGCGGTCCTTGTGGCGCCCGCCCGCGGCGTCCAGCGCGGCCGCCAGGTGAGCCTCGGCCGCCGAATCGCCTGCAGGGTCGTAGGTCTCGAAGCCGAGGGCGGGATCGTCCCAGTAGGAGCCGAAGGCCGAGCGGAACTTCTCGACCAGCTCAGGGGTCTGGGCCGACGTCAGTCGCAGATTCCACTCCTGCCCCTGGGTCATCGCGGTGTGCGACAGGTTCGACGAGCCGATGTAGGCGGTGTGGTAGCCGGTGTCCCGTTCGAAGAGCCATCCCTTGGCGTGCAGCCTGGTCTGACCGAGGTCGTAGCTGATCTTGATCTCGGCCCCGAGACGGGCGAGCTCGCCGATCGCGCGGATGTCCGTACCGCCCAGGTAGGTGGTGGTCAGCACCCGGATCTGAACGCCACGCTCGGCCGCGGCACGGAACGCCTCCAGCAGCGGGCGCAGGCCGGAGAATCTGATGAACGCGACCACGACGTCGATCCGGTCGGCCGAGGCGATCTCGCTGAGCAGGTTGTGCAGCATGCTCGGCTCGCCGCGCGCGTTCACCAACAGGTCGGGTTGGTCCAGACCGAGCACGGGTGGTGTGCTGGACCGCCGGCCGGGGCCCTCGCGGGTCGGATTCACCGCGCGCAACACCCGCACGGGGTGGTTCGGCCGATCGTCCTCGGCCTCGGCGTCGAGCTCGGCGAGTCGGGCGAGCACGTCGGCGACCACGGTGAGCCGGTCGGCGGGGCTCTGGACCAGGGCGAGCACCCGGCGAAGCCAGGCGGCGGTGTGCCGGGCCAGCCGAACCGGTTGCTCGGCCTGCTCCAGGGGGTCGACGACGCCGGTCCACCCCTGATCGGCGAGTTCGGCCAGCGCCTGTTCGACGGACCGCGTGACCAGTCGGTCGTGGACGCCGGGCACCAGCCTCAGCGGGGGACGCCGCGGACGACGGACTGAGGTCACCCGGCGAGCCTGCCACAGTCCCGAAGGCTCGATCGTCGACCTCGCCGGGGCAGACCACCTCGTCCCCCTTTGGGCCCTGATCGGGGCCCGTGGACCCTGCCGCTGGGCCCGGGCCCAGCGCCACTGTCGCATCGTGACCTGCATCGGAACCCGTGGCATCGGGCCGCGGCGCGGCGACCAGGGACAGACCTCCGCCGAGTGGATGGGCCTGCTGGTCGTCGTGGGCATCGTCATCGCGCTGCTGGCGTCGGCCGGGTTCGGTGCCCAGATCGGTCAGGGCCTCGAGGCGGCCGTCTGCCGGATCATGGGCGGGTCCTGCTCCGTTGACGCCAGCGCGAACAGCCACGTCCCCGAGCAGTGCACCACCCTGTCCTCGGCGCGCAACGTCAATGCCGAGGTCACCGTGTTCAGCGTGAAGCTGGACGGCGGCGCGACCCTCACCCTCACCCGCAGCGTGGGCCGCGACGGCAAGGAGACCTGGGCCGTCGAGGACCAGCGGGACGCGGGGCTGGGCCTGACCGTCATGACCCCCGGTGGCGGCGTGGACATCAACGGCACGGGGGCCAAGGCGGAGGCCCAGGCCGGCGTCTCGTTGGCCGGTGGCGGCGGGTTCAAGTACGTCTTCGACTCCGAGGCGCAGGCTCGGGACTTCATCACCACCGCGACCCACCAGCTCGCCAAGGACGCCGTGGCGAACGGGAACCCGATCACGAGCTCCGGGCCGGGGCGGGACGCAGCGATGTGGCTGTTGGACAAGGTCGACGGACGGTCCTACGACCCGCCGTCCCCCAGGAGACCTGGGTCGAGGGCGGGCTGAAGGTCGACTTCTCGGCGGACTTCAAGAGCGGTGCGCTCGACGCCGGCGTGGAGGGCGGCGCCGCGGCCCTGCTCGGCGTCCGGCAGAACCACGAGACGGGCCGGACCACCTACTACTTCAAGACCTCTCGGGAGGCGGCCGGCAGCCTGGGCCTGCTCGCCGGAGGCGTGGTCGGCGCCTCGGGTGGGGTGGACGGTGAGATGGTGGTCGGCGTGGAGTTCGACGACGCCACCGGGACCCCGACCAGGGCCTCCATCGCGGTCAACGGAACCCTCGCCGGCGGATTGACCACCGCCCTGGAGGGCGGCGGTGAGAACACCTTGAACAAGATCGCCGCCAGTGTGGGGACGGACAGCCGGGACGGCGTGCACGGCTCCGCGGAGCTGGCCGTCGACCTCACCCAGGGGGACAACCTGCGCGTGTTCTCCGACGCTGTTGGCTCCTTCGGGGTCCCGGTCCTCCAGGAGCATGCGGGCCCCGAGCGGCTCTCCCCTGCCGACGGCGTCGCCGGCCTGTACGACCTCTTCGACGACGGGGCACCCGGGACGACCCTTGGTGTGGTGACCTACGGCCACAGCGACGATTCGTTCTCCGCGTCCGCGTCGGGAGGCGCCGGGGTCAGGTTCGGCCTCGGCGGAGGGTTCGGCACCACTGACCGGGCCTCGACCGGGGGGTCGTACTACGTGCCGGGCCGTGGCATGGTGCCGTGGATCCAGTGTTCGATGTGAGAAGCCGGTGAGGAGTCAGGTGTTCCCCAACCGCTGGCTGGTCGTGACGGTGGCCGTCGCCGTCCTGTGCAGCGCCTGCTCGGTCCCCGGCGGGGACGACGGGGGGAGTTCTCCGGAGACCGACGGCGGTGCCGGTGAGGCCGCGGCGAGCCGAGCGCCGAGCCCGCCCGAGCCCGCCACCGGGACCGAGGTGCGCGGCGCGGCCTATCGCTTCGTGCTGCCCGCCGACCCGGCGTACGTGTTGTTCGACGAGTACGTGCGGTCCGAGGACGGCCAGCACGGACGCCGATGGCGCTGGTCACCGACCGGGGAGGCGCCGTTCTGCTACGTCCACGCCGTCGAGCAGCCGAACTACACCGCGGAGTTCCCCCAGTCGTCCATCGACATCTTCGAGTCCCGCGAGGGTCCTCGTGACCGGGTCATGCGCAACGAGGTGGTCGATCCGCCACCGTCCGGCGCCTCGGCGGCCGTCGCGCAGGAGATGTCCAGCGACGTGACTCTGGACGACGGCACCCCCATCGTGCTGCGCGGGGTCATCCGCGAACAGCTCACCCCGGGACGCACGCTCCTGCAGCTGATCTCCTCGGCGCCCGAGGAGATGCTCGACACGTGCGGGATCGTCGCCCTGGCCGACTCCTTCGTCCCGACCGGCAGTGAGGCCCCCACCGACCCGCCACAGCCCTCGACGCTCCCGAGCCCCTCGCGGTCCGCCGCGGACGCATGAGCGGATCCCGTCCGAGCCCGCTGCTCCTGGCCGGGTTCGCTGTCCTCGTCGTGCTGGCCGCGGCCGTGGGGGCCTTCCTGATGCTGCGCTCGCTCGGCACCGACCGTGGTCCGAAGGTCGAGGACTCGGTGAGCATCTCTCACTCCGCGGGTCGGACCGAGGTGACCCATACGCTGCGGCCGGCCGCCGGTGAGGAGCTGCCCGAGACCGTGTCCCTGATCCTGCCGCAGCGGATCCAAGGGGTCGGCAGTCCCGAGTTCCGCTACCTGGCGGCCACCGACGGCACCGGTGCGACCCTGGAGATCGCCCCTGCCCCAGAGGACTTCGGCCACCGGATCGCCCCGCGCCGCACAAGCGGCGAGGAGCTGTCGGTGACCTTCCTCGTCCAGGACGACCCCGGCGGGGCCGTGGTGCCCGACGGCCGGTTCACCGGCGTCGCGCCGACCCGGATGCGCATCGAGCGGGAGCCGTCCGGATGGCAGTGCCTGACCCTGGCGCCCTCGAAGGACTCGCCCCTGTTCCGGCCCTGCACCCGCGAGGGAGCCGTCCTGCCCGGTGCGAGGAACCGCTTGGGCAATCAACGGTGGAAGGCCCCGGACGCGGCTCTACCGACCGTCACCTCTTGACCCCGTCGTCACCGCCTTCACTCGATGCCTTCACTCGATGGCGTCATCGATGCCTTCTCTCGATGGCGTCACTCAATGGGTGGGGTTCTCCCCCGTAGACGGGGGAGAACCCCACCCATTGGCTCAGCCGTCCCGGCGGATGCACCTCTGGCTGTGGTGCGGGTCCGTGACGCGGCGGCACGGACCCTGGCCGTCAGCGCCGCGTCCACCAGGCGGCGGCCAGCCCGGCCACGACCTCCAGAACCCAGGTCACGGGGCTCAGCGGCGCCGTCACGCCCAGCGTCAGTGTGCCCAGGACGGCGACGACGCCGGCGATCCTGGCGGCCCGCAGCACGGGTCGGCGTCCGCATCCGCGACGCTCGGCCCCCGTGGCCGCGAACCGGGCCGCGAGGGCACCGATCAGCACCGCGAGAACCACGCCGAGGACGGCGTTGATCACGCGCCCGGAGCTGCCGGCGGGGTACAGGACGGCGATGGTCAGCCTCACCATGACGAACATCCCGATCAGGCCGGTGACCAGACCGACGCCCAGGCCGAACATGACCGACGGCAGGATCGGCGGACCGTCGAGTCCCTCGTCGAAGTGTGTGTTGCCGGCGGGGCGACTCACAACGGCTCCTCGCCGATCAGCAGTCTGTCCGCCGAGGGATAGGCGGGCGGCGGATCATGCGCGGTGGAGCGCGAGGCGCCCAGAGCCGCACCGGCCGCCCCGCCGAGCAGGATCGCGACCGCCTCCACGGCGACGGAGACGGTCGACGGGACCGAGGCGGCCAGGCCGGCCCCGGCCTGGATGATCGCGGCCAGAGCAGCCGGCGCCGTCGCCAGGGCCATCGTCGCCGTGGTGTCGGTGCCTCGGCGCCGCAGGGTGCCGGCGGTGACGGCGGCCACCACCAGCGCGATGACGGCGCCGGCCGCAGCGCCGAATGCGGCGACCGTCCACCGGTTGGGGACCGCACCCGGCGACACCCGTCCCAACGCGACGGCGACGATCATCAGCTGGACCCACGCCAGGGCGACCACGGTCACCAGCAAGGCCAGTGCCACCGATCCCAGGTGCCGTCGGATCGAATGATCGATCCCGACCCCGCTGGGGCGCCTCCGTCCTCGGCCGCTCACTGCAGTCAGGCTCCTTGAGAGTGTCTTAATGTGCTTGCCGCACAAGGCCTTAAGGGGTCCTTATGGGCCGAATCAGCCTAGCAAGGCCCTATGGTAACTTCCGCCTCGGACAGGCCGATTCGTGCGACTTGTCCTCCTGCGGTCCGGTGTCGCCGAGAGCGCACGCGTGGGCGGAGATGGCGGAGTGGCTCCGCTGCTTCGCCGGGTGATGGATGAGCTGGGAACGGGGGCAGGGCGATGAATGCGCGGCAGCGACGCGGGGTCTTCCTGATGGCCCTCGCGGTCGTCGGCGCCGTGGCCCTGTTCGTCAGCGTGTTCAGCTACGTGCGCTCCATCGGCGAGCAGGTCGGCCCGCTGGTGACCGCCTACCGGTTCGTCAAGCCGGTCGAGCGCCTCCAGCCGATCACCGACGATCTCATCCAGGAGGTCGAGGTCCCGCAGAAGTGGCTGCCCACAACGGCGATCCGGTCCTTCGACACCACCCGTGGCCTGGTCGCCGCCGAGCCGATCCCCGAGGGCTCGCTGCTCCAGGAGGGCATGGCCGACGCGCCCCCCGAGCTCGAGCCGGGCGAGCGCGAGATCGCCATCATGATCAACGCCGAGACGGGCGTGGCCGGGCGGATCCAGCCCGGCGACCTCGTGGACATCTACGCGACGTTCGCCGACAGCGAGCAGCAGGCCTCCCAGGCCCGGGTGATCGTGGCGAACGCCGAGGTGCTCGCCATCGGGGCGTTGCAGCAGATCGACGGCCCGGTCGACGACGGTACCGGGGCCACCACCTACCAGCAGAACCAGGTCGTCCCGGTGACCTTCGCGCTGTCTGTCCAGGACAGCCTCAAGGTCGCCTACGCCGAGAGCTTCGCGGCCAAGACGCGGCTGGCCCTGGTGGCACCGGGGACCCGCTCCGGGGCGGACCCGAACACCGCGGTGCTCACCCAGAAGCAGGTGTTCGCCGCGGCGAAGCCCTCCCCCAGCCCGTCACCGACACCGAAGAAGAAGAACTGATGGCCCGACGGATCGTGCTCGGATCGGCTGATCCCGCGCTCTCCGAGCGGGTGCGCTCGGTCATCGGTGAGATCGGTGACGAGGTGGTGCGCGTCGCGGCCACGTCGGCCGAGGCGCTGGACGCCCTCGGCGGGCTGTCGCCGGACGTGCTCATCGTCACCGAGCGGCTCGGCCCGGTCCCGGTGCTCGACCTGATCCGGGAGGCCACCCGGCAGGACCCGCGCGTCGGCGTGCTGCTGATCGCCACGCCGTCCGACCCGGAGTTCTTCCGCCAGGCCATGGAGGCCGGCGCGCGCAGCGTCGTGCCCGTCTCGTTCACGGTCGACGATCTCGGGCAGCGGATCGAGACCGCGGCGTCGTGGACCGACCTGGTCCGGGCCCACCTCGTCGACCAGGAGCGCACCCGTGCCTACGGCAGCGGCCACGTCGTCGCCCTGGCCGGCGCCAAGGGCGGGGTCGGGACGACGACCCTGGCCGTGCACACGGCCCTGCACGCCGTGGCGGACGGTCGCCGGGTCTGCCTGGTCGACTTCGACCTGCTCAACGGCGACGTCGGCGCGCTGCTCGACGTCAGTCACCGCCGCGACGTGGCCGATCTGGTCCCGGTGGCCGACGAGGTGAGCGGTCAGGCCCTGGACGACACGCTGTACCGGCACCCGAGCGGCCTGCAGGTACTGCTCGCCCCGCGGGAGGGCGAGCGGGGCGAGGACGTCGACGAGCGTGTGGCGCGGGCGGTGCTCGGAGCGGTGAAGTCCCGCTTCGACGTGGTCGTGGTGGACGTCGGCGCCCACCTCACTCCAGCCGGTGCCGTCGCGGTGCAGATCGCCGAGCGGGTCGGACTGGTGCTCAACCCCGACGTCCCGAGCATCCGGGGGGTGCGCCGCCAGCTCAACCTGTGGGACCGGCTCCAACTGCGCCGCCCGAGCGACGTCGGCGTGGTGCTGAACCGAGTGGCCCGCGCCACCGAGATCCAACCCGATCTGGCCGAACGGCTGGTCCGGATGCCCCTGGCCCCGGTGACCGTCCCGGCCGCCTTCCGGGCGTTCGAGGCCGGTCTCAACGCCGGGGACCCGGCACGACTGACCGATCGGGAGCTCCGGCGGGCGCTGGCTCGATTGGCCGCCTGGCTCGGCGTTCGGGGCGCGCGGGTGTCTGTGGAGGAACCGGTGTCCGACCTTGCCGCCACCGACTCCGCGCCTCTGCCCGGCGGGTCGCGCTCCGGGCAGGCGCCCGCCCCTGCGCCCGTTCCGGCAGCCATCCCCGCGGCGGCGACGTCGTCCTCACCGAGCACGGGACCAAACCCCGGCTCCGGGCCCGCAACCGGTCCCGTCGCTGTGCCGGCGACCGCGACCGCAGCGACCGCCGCGTCGTCCCAGGGCGCCCGCCGGGCCCGCCGGCTGTCCCGAGCTCGCCGCCGTCCGGACGGCGGCCAGACCGCCGCGGAGTTCATGGGCCTGCTGCCACTGATCCTGGTCGCCATCGCGCTGGTGACCCAGGTGGCCGTGATCGGGTACGGACACATCCTGGCCTCCAACGCGGCCGCCGCCGGTGCGCGGGTCGCGGTCTCCCCGATCGCATCGACGGCTCAGATCCGTGCTGCGGCAACCGGTGAACTCGACGCGAACTGGCGGCGCGATCTGTCCGTCGCGATGAACTCCTCGCGTTCGACGAACCCGGACGCCGCCGTGACGGTCCGGTTCCGGGTGCCGGCGCTCATCCCGGCCGCGGACCGGTTGCTCGGCGGTGCCATGGTCGTCTCGTCCACCGCCCAGATGCGTTTCGAGGGTGGGTGAGCGCCGTGACCACCCGCACGAGAGGCCGGCTCCGCCCGGCGTGGCGGCGCCCCGATCGGGACGGCGGGCAGGTCGCCGTGGAGTTCCTCGGCACGATCGGGTACCTGCTGCTCGCGGCCCTGGCCGCGCTCCAGCTGCTGCTCGCCGTCGCCACCGTGCAGGCGGTCTCGGTGGCCTCGCGGGCGGCGGCGCGCACGGTGAGCCAGGCGAGCGGCAGCGCCGAGGCCTCGGCGCGGGCCGCCGTCCCCGGCTGGCTGTCGGGCGATCTGCGGGTGCGGCTCACCGGCGGGTCTGAGCCGGGGGTGCAGGTCAGTGCACCGGTCAAGACCGTCCTGCCGGGCTTCACCGGGCCGCGGGTGACCCGCGAGGCGTGGTTCCCGGCCGAGTACGGTCGAGCGCCCTGGGGTCCCTGATGGGTCTGCGGGATCTCGCACCCGACCACGGCCTCGACCGCGGTGAGCGTGGCGCGGGCGCATTCGACCAGATGGTCGAGCGGTATCGGACGGCGCTGCTCGACGAGATCAACCTGAGCGATCTGGCGGGCCTGGACGGCGCGGCGCGACGCAGCCGGCTGGAACGCGTCCTGGCCCGCATCCTCAGCCGCGATGGTCCCCTGCTCGGCGGCGCCGAGCGTGGCCGGCTGATCCGCCGGGTGATCGACGATGCGCTCGGGCTCGGCGTCCTGGAGCCCCTTCTGGCCGACCCGGCCATCACCGAGATCATGGTGAACGGCCCGGACAACGTGTACATCGAGCGGGCCGGCAAGTTGGAGCGTGCGCCGTTCGCCTTCGCCAGTGAGGAACAGCTGCTCCAGACCATCGACCGGATCGTCTCGACGGTGAACCGTCGCGTGGACGAGTCCAGCCCGATGGTCGACGCCCGCCTCGCCACCGGTGAGCGGGTCAACGTGATCATCCCCCCGCTGGCGCTCACCGGCCCCACCCTGACCATCCGCCGCTTCCCCCGACCGATCCCGCTGACCCGGATGGTCGAGCTCGGCGCGATCGACGAACCGACGACCCAACTGCTGGCGGCGATGGTCGCGACCCGGTTGAACATCATCATCTCCGGCGGCACCGGCAGCGGGAAGACGACGATGCTGAACGCGTTGTCCGCCTTCATCGACCACCGGGAACGGATCATCACCATCGAGGACGCCGCCGAGCTCCAGCTCGGCCAGGAACACGTGGTGAGTCTGGAGTCGAGGCCACCGAACGTCGAGGGCAAGGGAAACGTGCCGATCCGCGAGCTGGTGCGCAACAGCCTGCGGATGCGGCCGGATCGGATCATCGTCGGTGAGGTTCGCGGGCAGGAGACGCTGGACATGCTGCAGGCGATGAACACCGGCCACGACGGATCGCTGGCCACCGTGCACGCGAACTCGGCCCGTGATGCGCTGCACCGGCTGGAGACCCTGGCCAGCATGAGTGGGCTCGAGCTGCCCTTCACGGCGCTGCGCGATCAGATCAACAGCGCCGTGCAGATCATCGTGCAGCTGTCGCGGTTCCCCGACGGCTCGCGCAAGGTGGTCGAGGTCCTCGCCCTGACCTCCGCCCAGCGCGAGGACTACCGGCTCGAATCGGTGATGCACTTCGCCGCAGATCCGTTGGACCCGCAGCGACGGGTCACGGGCTCGTTCGTCCACCACCGGCTGCCGGGTGCCCTCGAGGAACGGGTCAGACTCAGCGGGGCACACATCCCGGTCGAGTTCACGGACGGGGCCCGATGACGCTGGTCCTGTCCCTGTTGATCGCGGTGTCGATCCTTGCCCTGGTCGGCTACGCCTCCTGGCGGCTCGGGGTCGCCGAGCGGGATGCGCTCGAGCTGCGCACCCAGGGCCTGGACCAGGACGTCGCACTGGACTCCCCGATGCAGGTGTGGGACAGCGCGCTGGGCCGCACCCGGCCTGGCCGTTGGATGCAGAACCGGCTGAACCGGGCCGGCCTGGAGTGGCGGGTGACCACGTCCTGGCTCGCCCTGGTCGCCGTCGTGACGCTCGCCTTCGTGGTCGGGAACCGGTACATGAGCTGGTGGATCGCTCTGCTCGTGGCCGCGGGGGTCGGTCGGGCGGCGCTGATCTACCTGGATCGGCGGGAGGAGCAGCGCCGGGAGGCTTTCGTCGCCCAGTTGCCAGAGATCGCCCGGGTGCTGTCCAACGCCACCTCGGCGGGGCTCTCGCTGCCGGCCGCGATCGCCATGGCCGCGGATGATCTGGCCGCACCGGCAGGGCCCGAACTGCACCTGGTCTCGCAGCGGATCTCGGTGGGCACCACCACCTCGCAGGCCCTGGAGGAGATGTACCACCGGTTGCCCAGCCGGGAGCTGTCGCTGCTGACCCGCACGCTGATCATCCAGGCGCGCGCCGGCGGCGCCGTGGTGACCGCGCTGCGGGAGATGGCCGAAACGCTCGAAGCCAGGAAGGAACTGCGCCGCGAGGTGCGCACGCTGCTGGCCGGCGCGATCTACACCAGCTGGGTCGTCCTGCTGATCGGGGTCGGCGCGATCTTCATGCTCAACACGATCGCCCCCGGGACTCTGGACCGGATGACGAGCACGGTGATCGGTCAGGTGACGATCGGTACCGCGGCCGCGCTGTACGCGGCATGGGCTTCCTGCTGATCCGGCGGACGACTCGGATCGAGGTCTGATCCGATGCCCCTGGTGCTCGCGACGGGATTCCTGGCCTGCTTCGTCGTGGCCATGATGGGACTGCGACAGATCCTCGCGCCGCCGGATCTGGGGTCGCTGTCGCACGAGTTCCCGGAGAACGAGCGCGACAGACGCAGCCTGATCGTGGCCCTGTACGCGGCCCTGGGCCGGTGGTCGGGCCCGTCGATAGCCCGGTCGCTCGGGCCGCGCTGGCGTGCCTGGGTGCAGGGCCAGCTCGACGCCGGTGGCCGTCCCCGCGGGTACGACGTCATGGGATTCGCGGAGTTCCAGGGCAGCTACGCGGTGCTGGGCACCCTGGTCCTCCTCCTCCTGCTCGTGCAGGGCAGGCCGGTCATCGGCCTGCTGCTCGGGGTGGTCACCCTCGCCTACCCGGCGGTGTGGTTGATCAGCCAGGCGCAGACGCGCCAGCGGCAGATCGAGCGGGATCTGCCGGACTTCCTCGACATCCTCGCCGTGACGGTGAGCGCCGGACTGGCGTTCCGGCAGGCGATGGAGCGGGTGGGGGAGACGCTGACCGGACCGCTCGCCGAGGAGGTCCGCTGGAGCCTGCGTCGCATGGACGTGGGCGTGAGCCGACGCCAGGCGTTCCTGGAACTGCGCGACCGCAATCCGCGATCGGCCACCATGGGACTGTTCGTGTCCGCGATGCTGCAGGCCGAGGAACTGGGAGCCCCGCTGGCCGGCACCCTCAACCAACTGGCCAAGGACATGCGCCGGGAGTTCTCGCAGACCACCCGGCGACGTGCCGCCCGCGCCGCACCTCGGGTCAGTCTGATCATCACCATGGTGATCCTGCCGGCCATCATCCTGCTCATCGTGGTCGCGCTCGTGCTCGGCAGCGACATCGATCTGGGGGCGTTGTGACGAGCCGAGAGCTGAGCCCCGCCGATCACATCGCCCAGTACGCGTTGCTGTCCCGGCTGATCGCGGCCGCCGTCGCGGTGGCGGCGGCCGGTGGCTTCGATCATCTGGATCGTGGCCGGGTCGGTCTGGCCGTCTCGATCGTGGTGATCGTGACCGGCAACTACGTGGCCCTTCGACGCTGGCCCTACGTCGTCGACACGATCCGGATCCGCGACAAACCGTTGTACCTCGTTCTGGACATCGCGCTCGCGTTGAGCGTGATCCTGATCGTGGGCGCGGCCTCACCGCTGGTCCTGTACCTGGTCGGTTCGGTGGTGCTCGCGGGGCTGATCTACGCGTGGAGGTTCGCCGTTGTGGCCTCGATCGTCGTCACCGGCGGCTACCTGAGCGTCCTGTTCAGCGGCCAGGGAGCCGTTCCGGGCTCGATCGACGTCCACTCGGTGTTCACCCTGCCCGCGTTGATGCTCGGCGCCGGCCCGGCCGCGTCCGCGGTCCGCCGGTTGCTGCGCCTGCGCGATCAGGACGCCCAGGCGGTCGGGATGCTGAAATCGCAGATGGCGGTGCGTGAGGAACGGCTGCGTCTGTCCCGCGACATGCACGACACCATCACCAAGAACCTGCACGGGCTGTCGCTGTTGGCCGGCGGTCTGACCCGGTGCCTGGATCGAGGGCGCCTCGAACAGGCGCGGGACACCGCGGAGCTGGTCGGGTTGACCGCCCGCCAGCTCGCCGACTCCTCGCGATCGGTCATCCTCGATCTGCGCGAGCGGCCGGATCCCGATCTCGCCCGAGCGCTTCAGGACGTGGTCCGAACCGCGCTGGCCGGGCACGACATGATGTTGTCCTGGCGGATGAGCGACGAGGTCGCCGACCGCGCGCGGACGCTCGGGACAGAGGCCAGCAGCGAGATCCTGGCCGTGGTCGGCGAGGCGGTGCACAACGTGGTGAAACACGCTGCCGCGCAGTCGCTCGTCGTCGGTGGGGAGCTCGAGGGCGACACGTCTGGTCGTGTGCGTCCGGGACGACGGCGTCGGACTGTGCCCGGACAGCGCGGCCGCCGCCGCGGCCGCTGGACACCTCGGCCTCGTCGGCATGGCCGAACGCATGCGGCGCATAGGTGGCATCGTCACCGCGTCGGCCGCTCCGGCTGCCGGCACGACCGTCACGATCCGGGTTCCCCTGCCGCACAGGGGAACCAGAGCGTCCGATGTCGCCGTCGCCCGACCCCTCGGATCGACGGCGATCGAAGGGATGGCGCATGGTTGAGACAGTCAACGAGGCCCTGACGGTGCTGGTCGTCGACGACAACGCGGTGATCAGGGCGGGTCTGCGGATGCTGCTGGCCGACAGCGACGACCTGACGGTGGTTGCCGAGGCCGACAACGGCGAGAGCGCCGTGCAGCTGGCCGCCGAGCATGATCCCGACGTCGTCCTGCTCGACGTGCGCATGCCGGGTCGTGGCGGGCTCGACGTGGTCGGCGAGCTGGCGGCACGCTCCTGTGTGCTGATGCTGACCTCGACCGAGGACGACGCCTCGATCCGCCAGGCGGTCACCGCCGGCGCCCGGGGCTACCTGGTCTACGGGACCTTCGACGAGTCCGCTCTGGTGCAGGGCATCCGCGCGGCCGTGAACGGCAGTGCGGTGCTGAGCCCCCGGGCCACCCAGGCCCTGCTCGGCGACGGCCACCGCATCGACCAGGCGCCGTCCCCGGCGTCGCGGGGCCACACGCGTGAGGGACTGCTGGAGGAGCTGTCCCAACGCGAGGTCGCGGTACTGGACCTGATCTGCGCGGGACGCTCGAACACCGAGATCGCGCAGCAGCTGTTCCTCGCCCCCAAGACCGTGAAGAACCACGTCAACCGCATCTTCGCCAAGCTGCACGTCACGAACCGCGCCCAGGCGATGGCGTTGTGGCTGGGCGTCGACGGACCCGGGCCCGGAGGCGCCAGGATTGGGCCCTGAATTGGGCCCCCGGGCCCTGCACCGCGGACGACCCGATGCCTAGCGTCAGGGGTGTCAGAAGCCACGTTGGCCGAGCGGTCAACGCCTCATGGAGGAGATTCACATGTTGCACCTGCTCTGCACCCTGCAGACGGCCGGCCTTCGCCTCGCCGAGTCCCGCCGCAAGGAGGACCGCGGCCAGACCGCCGCGGAGTACCTGGGCATCGTGGTCGTGGTCGCGATCATCATCGCGGCCATCGCCGGCTCGGGTATCGGCGACACGATCCAGTCCAACATCATGACCAAGATCAACGAGATCTTCTCGCACAGCTGATGATCCAACCGCCACGAGCGCGCGAGGAGCAGGGCCAGGTCGCACTGGTCCTGCTCCTCGTCGTGGTGTCGGTGCTGTTCATCAGCCTCGTGGTGGCTCAGGTCGGCGCGGCCGCGGAGCAGAAGACCCAGACCCGGGCCGTCGCCGACTCCGCGGCCGTGGCGGCCACCCAGAACCTGCGGGACAACCGGATCAGCGTGATGTCGCGGACGGTCCCGTACTGGTGGGCCAAGGCCATCTTCGCCGCCGTCCCACCCGCACCGCTGCGCACGACCCAGGAGGCCTGCTCGGCGAGCCAGCGCAACTGGTCGGCGAACCCGCATTCCAGCGGGTTGTCCTGCAGCGCGCATCTGAGCGTCGTCCCGGTCGGCGACGGGGTGAGGACCCGAGTCGTGGCCCCGGCCGGTGAGGTGGTCGACGGGCCGGTCGACGCGTCCGCCGCTCGGGCCGAGGCCAGAGCCCACGCCCGGGTGGTACTCGACCGATGTCCGACGGCGGGCGGCGTCCGCGGCGCACTCGGACGGTGGATCACCGACCAGAGCGTGCGCAGCTTCGGATCGCCCAGCTCGTGCTTCACCCCCGCGGACGCCGCAAGCCTGGAGTCGTTGGACAATCCGTGGTGGGGCCTGGCGGCCTACGCCGCGGCGGTGGGCCCACCGCAACCGATCCTCACCATGGCCCGTGACGCCACCCGGGTCGAGATCATCGAATAGCCCCTCAGCGTTCGATCGGGACGCTGACCTCCCCGAACGGGCCGAGGTCCACGGTGATCTCGGTCAGGTCTGCGGGTGGGGCCGCGGTGTAGACGAAGTAGGAGTAGGTGCGACCGGCCTTGGCGGTGTGCCCGGAGTCGGTCCCCATGATGGAGCGCTCGTCGCCCTCGTCGTACGCGGCCAGGTAGGCGCTCTTCGTCGCGTCGTCCATGAGCCTGATCGCGCCGGGGTCCTTCGAGGCCTTCAACGTACTGAAGGCGTCGTTGATCAGGTACTCCCCCTGGGGGCTGATGTCGAACCGGACCAGCGCGAGACCCCCCTGCACGACCACCGGGTCGATCTCGGCGGTGGCCGCCCCCCCGGCGGTGGTGGAGCTGCCGAGCTCGATCGGTCCGAGGGTGGCTGCCGGGGTGGGGTCGGCGATCGTGCTCTGGGGTGCGGCCGAGGAGGAGGAGGGGGGAGTCGGGCTGGGGGTCGGTTCGGGCTTGGGGGTGTAGGTGATCTCGACGCGCCGGTTGAGCGCCCGCCCGACGGGGTCATCCTTTCCGTCGGCGGTGGTGTTCGGGACGACAGGGTCGGACTCGCCCTTGCCGGCGATCTCCAGCTTCCAGGACCGGGTGGTCGCGTCGGCCTTCAGGTAGGCCGCCACCGCGTTCGCCCGGTCCGTCGAGAGCCTCCTGTTGTAGGTGGTCCCGCCGACGTTGTCGGTGTGCCCGGTGACCTGCAGCGGGCCGGCCGGGTCTGCCTTCTCCTGGATGGTCCGGACGGCCTGGGCGAGAAGGGTCTTGGCCTTGGCCGACAGCTCGGCGGAGTCGAACGCGAACAGGACGTCGGCGTTGAGGTTGACCGTCCCGGTGTAGTCGGTGACGTCACCGCCGACGATCGGTGCGACCAGTACGTGAGTGTTCGCTCCTGCGTCGCTCGGCGGCGTCGGCACCGGGAGGGTGACCAGCGGTGCGTCGTCGGCCTCGGTCTCCACCGACGGCAGCGGCGACGGGGTCGCCGTCCTGCTGTCGGGCCCGGGCCCGACCAGTCCGGGCGCGGTCGGTCCGCCGTCCACGATCGGCACGGACGGGATCGCGCCGGCATGCGCCAGTGTCACCGCGACGGAGTCGGACCCGGGATCGGCGAAGAACGCCCCGTATCGGTAGGTCACCCCCGCCAGCTTCGCGCTGCGCTTCTCCTGGCTGGCGGCGAACTCGTCGTGGCGCGGGGAGCCCTCCTCGCCCTGCAGCAGCGGCCCGTAGCGCGCCATGGCGACCGGGTCGATCAGGTTCACCGACTCCATGGTCAGGCAGCTCACCCCGAAGCAGAACGGGCCGAGCACGTCCATCCGCTGGCCCTCGGTGCCCTGCGGGGTGAAGTCGACGGTCAGCAGGACGCGTCCGTCGATGCGTTGCAGCGGGTACAACCGCATCGTCACCGGCATGTCCGCGGACTGACGGAACCAGACCGTGCCCTGCCACACGGGGGTGGCCGACCAGTCGGGGACGGCGGGCGAGGCCGACGCGTCCCTGGTGGTGCTGCCCGATCCGGTCGGCGCCGGCCCGTCGCCACCGCCGGTGCACGCGGTCAGCAGCACTCCGGCCACCATCAGGACGCCCACGCGAGACATGCCCCCACGTCGCAGCGTGGTCATACCGCCTCCTCGCCGATCGCGTGTCCCGAATCGGGACGATTGGTCCGGGTCAACCCTAGGGCACCTGTCGGGCGGGCCGATCGGGCCGACGCGCCACAACACCTAAGGACAGGTCCTTCGCTAGTCGAGGCCCTCGACGTAGGCCGCCGAGGACATGGTGTCGGTGTGCTCGCTCAGGCCGGTACCGCGCGTGTACGGGGGTTCGAGCGCACTCCACAGCCATCTCTTGGCATCGGAGGTGGGGTGGAGGTCGTAGGCGGCGACGCCGAGTGCCAGCGACAGCCGTGGGCCTGTGTCACGGACGGCCTGCGCCTCGGCCATCAGTTGACGCGCCACCGCCACCCGATGGCGGGGCGCCCGGTCCCATCGACCCGGTCATCTGCCCGTGCACGAGCCCCAGGTGGAGGCGCGGACCGCGGGCGCCGGGCGATCTGCTACGGCGGCAGGGTCGCCGTCGCGTCGTCATCGGCGATACGTGAGGGCGTGACGGATGAGTTCGGCGAGTTCGGCGTCGTACAGCTCGCCGGCAGGGTCGACCAGCACGGCGCGATCGCCGTCGAAGCGAAACCGATCCCCGAACGCACGACGGAACTCGGGAATGACCCTCGACTGGCAATGCGTGAGGAGCGCAACCTCGCCCGATCGAGTCCAGCCGAGTCGCACCGGGGTCGACTCGTTCCGGTGGGGTGATCGATAGCTCGGCTGGCCCCACTTGATCTCCTCGACGAGCGGCCACGCGTCCTCATCGATCGCCACCTCGTGGATGAGCGTCCGTAGCTGCATCAGACGGTCCTGCAGTCCGGCCGGCACAGTCTGCAGCCACGCGTCGACGACGGGGATCGGCGGCGGGACCTCGGGAACCCCGTCCGTCACAGCGTGTCGGCGCAGAAGGGGCAGGAGCGGATCGGGGCGGCCAGCGGCTCGCCGCACCAGCGGCACGGCCAGGTCTCGGGCGTGGACAGCTGCCCGGCGACCCAGCCGGCGACGTCCTGGGGCATCAGCACGATCTCGGTGGCGTCGGCGTCCTGCCAGTACCGCCCCGCGTCGAGCGCGACCGACAGGGGCACCGGGGAGGCGTCCACGCCGAGGCGGTCCAGGAGTTCCTCGGGCAACGGCCGCGGACCGAGCACAGCGACGGTCAGTCCATGGGTCCGATCGAACCGGAAGGGGGTGAAATGCGCGTTCGCGGGCCGGAACTGGCCCTTGCCGGTGACCCGGGCGATGGCCTCCTCGGGGCTCGTCTGCAGGACGAACAGCCGCCGACCCGGAAGATAGGAGTACAGGTGGTGGGCGAAACCCACCGCCGGGTGATCGGTCTTGGTCACCGATTTCAACAGCACCAGATGGCCGAGTTGCCCGCACAGCCGCGGCAGTCGCTCGATGATCTCCGCGGCCGGTCGGGCGGTGGGAGGAGCCGCCGTCATCACCTGACCGATCAGGGCCGCGGCGCTGCGCAGCGCAGGCCCCCGATCGATGCGGACGACGGCCAGCTTGGCGTCGAACAGGCTCCGGGCGCCCGCGGCGAGCCTGCGCACGGTCGCCTCCTGCGCCCGGGTCACGATGATCACCAGTCGCCGGGGCGAGGCGGCCAGCATGGTCTCCAGTGCCGGCAGGCGATCCCGTTCCGGCAGGTCCATCAGGGCGCTCGTCGACCCCTGCGCGTCCGGCCACACACTCGGATCGTCGGCGAGCACGAAGTCGTAGTCGATCGAGACCGGTCCGGCTCCCGGCCGGTCGGGCCGGTCCAGAGTGATCGCCGTGGCGCCGTCCCCGGCCCGCGGGGGCGCGGTGGCGATCCTGGTGCGCTCGTGGCGAGGCCCGACGGACCGGGTCTGCCCGGTCTGGGTCGCGGTCTGCGCGGTCTGGGTCTGCTCGGTCTGGGTCTGCGCCGCTGTCCGGTCGGGGGCGTCGGCGGGCGGCAGCGGGGGCGGCTGCTGGTCGAACTGACGCATATCGATGAACCGGACCTCGTCGCCGCGTGATCCGTTGCCGGTGCCGTTCTGCTCGCTCATGTCGTCTCGCTCACGGGGGTGCACTCCTGCCATTTCACGAATCCGGCCGAGGCGGCCAGGTAGTAGTCCGCCGCCGGGACGGCGCCGGTGAAGGTGAGTCGACCGGTGGGGGTCGTGGCCACCTCGGCGGGCCCAGCGCCGGGCAGGCCCGGTTCGTGCAGGGTGACCGAGGTGCCGGGAAGTCCGTGGTCCGCCGCCGCGAGCAGCCCGGTCAGGGAGGCGTACTCCACCTGACGCCGGGCTCGGGCCAGGGCTGCGGCGCGCGCGCGCCGGCCGCTGTCGTCCAATTCCACCGAGGCGTCGAACAGCGGCGCCCCGAGACGCGCCGTGAGGGCCTGCGCGAACTCGCGGGTGCTGCTGTCCTGCAGGTTCACCGAGAGCACCAACCGCCCGACGTGCGTGCCCACCGGGACCGACAGGTCCCCGACAGGACGGCTCAGCGGATCGACGAACGCCTCGCCGGACGTCGGCGGGCTCAGCCGTGCCGCGAGGTCACCGGCCGCCTCGACATCGATGTCCAGTGGCACGCCGTCGCGGGTCTGGGTCAGGGCCAGGAGCAGACGACCGTTGCCCGTCGGGGAGGCGAGGGTGAGCTCCTGGGCCGCCCCCCAGTCCAGCTCCCAGACCGTGCGCAGCCGGTTCAGTCGGGACGGGTCGTCCGGGTCCGCGTACCAGGTTCGGGCCACCGCATCCCCGGTCGGCCCCGGCCCGGGCAGCGCGGGCGGGTCAAAGGTCTTCGACCCCGACGTGCTGGGGGCGGCGCCGTCCGAGGTGACCACGAACGCGCTCGGCGCGGGGGCCGTCTGCGGTCCGGGCCCGTCGATCCGGTCGGCGAACCAGCCGGCCAACCCGCTACCGTCGCCGGTGCGGACCGCCTGCCTGCCCGGATGCCGGGCGACCGCCAGGGTGAACCGATCGGCGCTGCGTCGATCAGCAAAGGTACGGATCACGACGAGGCCCGGCCGCTCGTCGTCCCGTTCGACCCGCCAGGTGACGACGGCGTTCTTGTCCACGGAGCGACTCAGCCGCAGGTGCTCCGTGCCCAGGACGCCGTCGGAGAACGCCACGGCGTCCTCGGCCACCCGGTCCGCCCGGCTGATCACCCGGCAGCGTCCGAGGTCGCTCACCTGATAGAGCGGTGCGGAGCACCCGGCGTCCCCTGTTCCGCAGACCCAGTCACGCACGTCGCGGGCCACGGGCACCGACCAGGCCACGGTCGCCGCGACGAGAGTGAGACAGCCTGCGCTGATCGCCAACATGCGGGCGCCCGACGGGCCGTCGTCGGGGGGTCGTCCGGCTCGACGCAGGCGTGATGTCGCCTGCGGGGGCAGCCGAGGCCATCGAGGGGGCCGACGCCGCGCATTCCCCATCGTCGTGCCCCCTAGGCTGATCGCCGATCGCGACGAACCGTACCAACACCGCATGAATGGCCAACACCGCATCGTTGACCAACACGCTTCGACAACCGACAGCCTGAATGCCACTGGGGGTAGACAATTGGTCACGCAGAAGGACGATGCGGGTTCGAGCATGCTCTGTCTGGACGGCGTTGAGGTCGGCCCGGTGGAGGTGGCCCGGACCTTCGCCGAGCGCAGCCGCGGGCTGCTCGGCCGGCGAGGCATCGAGACGGCGCTGGTGCTCGAGCCCGCCAGTTCGGTGCACACCTTCGGGATGGCGTTCCCGATCGATGTCGCGTACGTCGCGCGGTCGGGACGGGTACTGGCGGTGCGCACCATGGCCCGGCACCGGTTGGGTCTGCCGCGGCCGCGGTCCCGCTGGATCCTGGAGGCGGAGGCCGGCCGGATGCAGCGGTGGGGAATCCGGCCTGGGTGCACCCTGCAGGTGCGCTGAGCCGAGTCGATTCGCGCGCGCGATGGGTCGGCCCGCCGCGGCCCGGGCTCAGTAGCTGTAGGCGTCGTCCGCGGCATCGTTCGAGAAGTACCTGCGAGCCGCCGGCCGGGTGACGGCGGCCAGCAAGACGATCGGCAGAACCAGTTGGGTGAACCCGCGTGCGCTTCCGGTGGACAGCGTCTCGAGTGCGCCGACCAACGTCAGGACGGCGATCGCGATCACCAGCCAGAACATCGCTCGCGTTCCGCCGCGCGGTATGCGCAGCGCCAGGACCAGCCCGGCGATGCCCGGCAGCGCGGTCCAGATCAGGGCACCCACGAACTCGGGCGTGATGTCGAAGACCAGCAGTCCGCCGATCACGACGAGGGCGGTGAAGGCGGCCAGGACCAGCAGGGTGAGCCTGACCGTCCGCACCGGCCCCGGCAGCGTTCGCACAGGAGCCATCTGTCGAGCCCAGGGGTCCTTCGCCATGTGGGCAAGCGTAGGTCGGGTGGGCCGATGATGCGTGGGCCCGGGGGCCCAAATGCCCGTCCCATGGGCCCGTTCTGGGGCCCGGGATTGGGTCCGTGGGCCCTGTGGCTCGGGTCGGCGCCCCTTCTACTGTGCGCGGATGCCGTCCATGATCGCTCCGCCCCCGAGCGCGCCTGACCGCTCGCGCGAGCGGTCGCGGGTGCGGCATCGGCGTGATGCGGGGGTGACGACCGTCGAGTACCTCGGGGTGCTCGTCGTGGTCGCCGCCCTGGTGGGTGTGATCGCGTTGACCCCGATCGGGGTGCAGGTCGCGGGGGGGTTGCGTCAGGCGATCTGCTCGATCGTGGGTGGGGCGGGGTGCGCGGCTCCGGCGACGGCATCGCCGGCCGTGGATCCGGCCACAGCTTCCGGTGGGGGCGGCGCGACTGGAGACGGCACGGTCCCCGTGACCGACGACGAGGGCTGCTCCGGGTTCTGGTGCGGCGTCGGCAACGCCGCCAAGAGCGCCGGCGGTGCGGTGTGGTCGACCACCACGGGCGTGGCGGGTGCGGCGTGGGACGACGTGACCGGGGTCGTGGACGTGGTGCGGGATCCGGGTGTGCTGGTGGACGCCGGGAAGGCGATCTGGGACGACCCGCTGGGCGTGGCCGGTCAACTCGTGATCGACCAGGAGACTCGGGACGCCTGGGGGGAGGGCGACTACGGGACGTCCGTGGGTCGCACGATCTGGAACGTCGGGGGCTTCGTGCTGGCAGCGACCAAGGCCGCCAAGGCGGGCAAGATCGGGGCGGTCGCGGGCACGGTCGATGACTGGTCCGGGGTCGCCGCCGACGCCCGCCGGGCCGCCGACGCGGCGTCCGATGCGGCCAGGGCCGGTGATGCCGCACGGGCGGTCGAGGCGGCGGCCGAGGCCAGACGGATCGCGGACGAGGCGGCGGAGGCCGCCCGCAGGCTGGGGTGCCCGCTCGCGGCACCGCCGCTGGGACGCCTGGGTGGTGGGGGCCGGGGTCTGATCGCGATGACCGCGCCCATCCCCGGTTCGGCGCTCAAGACGGCCCCGATCACGGCGGCTCCGATCAAGACGGGCCCGATCAAGACGGCCGATCCCTGCGACGGCGCCCGCGACGCCGCCCGTCAGGCGCAGGAGGCAGCCGACGAGGCCGCCAACGCCGCAGCACGGAACGCAGTCCCTCTGGGCGTCAGCGGGGTAGCGGACCCGGCGACGATCCGGTTCAGCCAGAACAGCATCTCCGCCGCCTTCAGGGACGGCGGAACCGTCAAGGAGCTCGCTACGGCGTTGAAGAACGGCACTGTGAACGCGAGCGATGTCCCGGCGATTCGTCTGGTGGAACGCAATGGCGTGTACTACACACTGGACAACCGCCGGCTTGCCGCGTTCCAGGAGGCCGGAGTCGACATCCCCTACCGCATGGCCACCGCGCAGGAGATCGCCAAGGAGGGGTGGAAGTTCACGACCAGGAACGACGGCACGTCCATTCTGATCCGAGGTGGCGGATGACATTCGAGTCCAGCGCAGACCACGCCATGACCCGCGCGGAGTTCGCCGGGTTCCTGCTCCGGCTGGCTGACTCGATCTCGGTTGAGCCCGAGGTCTGGGAGAACGACACGATCGAGCGGTTCCTGCGTGCGTGGGCGGCCTGGGCCGACGACATGGACGGATACTTCATCAACCGCGGGGAGCCCGTTCCACAGGAACTGACGTGGCAGTTGCTTGCCCAGATGTTGCTCGCGGCTCGCGTGTACGAGTAGGCCTGCGGGGGGCTGAGTCTGGCGCGGGCACCTGTGGATCTACTGGAATGGTCTCGCCGGACTGCCCGCCCTCTATGCCCCGGCCAGCGCGCCTCTGGTTTCGGACGAATAGGGCTACGGCTCCACTCCGGGGAACAGCTCCGGGTCGAGGCCGGCGCGAACCCTGGCCAACTCCTCCTGGATCAGGGTGGCACCAGGTCCCTCGTGGTCCTGCCCCGGCTTCACCCCCAGCGCCCGCAGCAGTTCCGCTGCGGGCGCCGAGGGATCGCCGGATTCCCCGAGCACCGGGTGTAGGCCCTGCTCCGCCAGGTGGTGGAAGACCAGGTTGACCACGCTCCACGGATTGAAGGTCTGCTCACGTGGCACCGGCTGCGTCATGGCCGCACCCTCCTCGGTCAGCCGACGGACGGGCCAAGGCCCAGCGACTGCGGAGTACTGGAATCGGGGGAGGGTTGCGGGATGCCCTCGTCGAGGGGTCCGTACTCGGTCATCAGCGCCTTGTTCCAGGGAGTGACCTCCTCGGCCACCAGTGAATTGGTGGTCAGGATGAGCCCGGCCACCGACGCACCGTTCTGCAGTGCCTCGCGGACGACGCGCAACGGGTCGATGATGCCCATCTCGACCATGTTGCCGAACCGGCCCTCCAAGGCGTCGAAGCCGTCGTCGCCGCCTCTCGCGCGCACCTGGGCGACCACGTCGTTCCCGTCGTAGCCGGCGTTGGACGCGATCAGGTGGACGGGTTCGGACATGGCGCCGCGGACGATCTCGACCCCGATCCGGTAGTCGCCGGTGACCTCCAGGGCGTCCAGCGCGGACTCGGCGTGCAGCAGCGCGGCACCGCCGCCGGCCACGACGCCCTCGGCGACCGCGGCCCGGGTGGCCTGCAGCGCGTCGTCCACGCGGTGGCGCACCTCTTTGTTCTCGGCGTTGGTCGCAGTGCCGACCCAGATGATGGCCGCCGTTCCGGACAGACGGGCGATCCGCTCGGACAGGAAGTCCTGGTCGGTGCCGATCGCGGCCCGGGCCAGCTCCGCCCGGAGCTGCTGGAGCCTCATGTCCAGCGTCTCACGGTCACCGAGGCCACCGATGATCGTGGTGTGGTCGTTGACCACCCGGACCTGGGTGGCCCGTCCCATGTGCTCCAGGGTCATCTGCTCCAGGGCGAAGGAGGAGCTCTTGCTGTGCACCTTGCCCCCGCAGAGGGCGGCGATGTCTTCGAGCAGGTGGATCCGCTTCTCGCCGAAGCCGGGTGCCTTGATGGCGACCGTGCGCAGGGTCCCGCTCATGTGGTTGTGCACGAGCATCTGCAGGGCGGTGCCCTCGACCTTCTCGGCGATCACCACGAGGGGCTTGGGGTCCTGCATCACCCGGTCGAGGATCGGCATGAGCTGGCGGACGTCCTTGATCGCCTCGGCGGACATCAGCAGGTAGCAGTCGGTCAGGACGGCCTCGAGGGTGCCCGGGTTCGTGACCAGATACGGGGTCACGTAGCCGTTGTCGAACTGGAAGTCCTCGACGAAGCTCACGTCCATCCCGATGTCGTTGCTGTCCTCCACCGTGACCACGCCGTCAGCGCCTGAGACGTGCAACGCCCTGGCCACCACCCTCCCGATCGCCTCGTCGTCGTTCGACGAGATCATGGCGACCCGCGCGAACTCCTCCTCACTGGAGATCTGGTGGGCCGACGTGCGCAACCGCTCGACCAAGGTGGCCACCGCCAGATCGATGCCGCGTTTGACCAGGACGGGGTTGCCGCCCCCCTCGATGGCCTTCATGCCCTCGCGGACGATCGCCTGGGCCAGCACGGTGGCCGTCGTCGTGCCGTCGCCGACGACGTCGTTGGTCTTGATCGCTGCTTCCTTGAGCAGTTGGGCACCCATGTTCTCGAACGGGTCCCGCAGGTGGATCTCCCGGGCGATGGTCACCCCGTCGTTGGTCACCTCCGGGGTGCCGACGATCTTCTCCAGGATGACGTTGCGGCCCTTGGGGCCGAGCGTGCTCTTGACGGCCTCGGCGAGCTGGTCCACGCCGGCCTGGAGCAGCAGACGCGCCTCCCCGCCGAAACGAAGTTCCTTGGCCATGATGCCTCCCTGTCCGATCGGCCCTCGGCCGGCCGGTCCTCAGTTGTCGATACGGATGGTTTGCGCGGAAGCCACGAGCCGCCGACCGGAAGCCGGTCGGGACGACAGAGGCGAGACGGAACGGTTGGAACGAGCGACCGAGGACGGCGTGGAGCGGGTGTTCGCGGACAGGACGTCGAGCGAAGCAGTCCCTGAGCGAACGACCGCCCCCCGCCGTCCGATCTCGACGGGCCGCGGGCCGGTGTCGTCGAGGGCTACTGAACGGCCTTGAGGTCGAAACCGATGAACTCGGCGGCGTCCTCCGGGTTGGCGAACATGATGGTCCGGTCGTCCTCGTGGACCATCCGTCCGTAGTGGGTGGACATGCTCTCCTCGAACTCGGCGGCGCTGAACCACCCCGGTTCCTGGCCGGCCGCCTCGTCGACCTCGTCGTAGACGATGTCGAATCGGTTCTTCCCGTCGACCCGGATCATCGACGGGAGTTCGGTGACGGTGACGTTGGGCTTGGCCCTGAGTACCTCCGCCACCACGGCTCCGACCTGGTTGTTCATCAGGGTCACGCCACACATGTCCGAGGCGGTGGCGTTCTTCTCGAAGCGGCTCTCCGCGGGTGCGCTCACTGGGTCAACTCCTTCGGGGGGGTCAGGCCGAGACTGGTGACGATCTCGGCGAACCGGCTCTTGGCAGCATCGAGGCTGTCCTCGAACCGCGGCGGCTTGGCATCGGCCTGCGACCAGATCGGCTGCAGGGTCCGTGCCGCCTCGATGCACATCGGGACCCAGCGCGAGAGCCAGCCCTGCATCAGATCGATGTTGTGCTGGGCGAACTCCCGGTCCTGGGTCAGCGGGGCGAAACACGCCTGGGTCCAGCGCAGATCGCGTTCGGCGTAGTCGTACTCGCCGGCGCCCACGACGGTGGGAGTGACGAAGTCACCGTTGCCCGCGGCCGCCTGCATGACCAGATGGCTGCGGAACAGCTCCCCGATCAGCGGTTCGAAGACGATGTTCGTCGCGAACATCGACTCGCCCCAGTCGTCCTCGACGGCGGTGAGCGCCTCGGTGACCTTCCGGACGCCCTGCCACACCGGGTCCTCGTTCCAGGCCTGCAGATGCGCGGTCCCGTCGAAGCCCTCGATCTGATCGGTGAGCGTCAGGTTGTACAGGGCCAGATCCTGCGCGAAACGGATCTTGTGCATGCTGTTCACCGCGATCGCGGTGTTGTGCATGTTGGTCGGTCCGGATCTGTTGCACGCAGCGAAGACGTACAGGCCGAGGATGTGCTCGACGTGCATCCACGCTCCGACGTTGTGCTCGACGAAACGCACCCAGTTGTTCGCCCACTGCTGGAAGGACTTGCTGGTCCGGGCGTTCTCGATGTTCTGACTGACCTGGCGCACGACGTTCGCGTTGTAGCGGAACATCGTGAGTTCCCACTCCTCGTTGGGATCACGGAACTCGTGCCAGCCGTGCGCCGGCCAGACCAGGTCCTTCCCACCGCCGCCGGAGCCGGGACCACGATGTGGCTCGGGCTCGTCCACGCCCCACGCCTTGAGCTTGGTCCAGTGCAAGGGGTACCCCGCGTCACCGTTGGCGAAACCGTAGATCCAGCCCTGCGACAGGTAGTGCCGTGGGTCCGGCTGCACCTCGACGGTGACGTCCTCGTAGATGGTCTGCTTGCGCTTGGTGGACTTGTAGTAGTTGTAGCGGCGGGCCGTCGCCCCGGAGTCGGGGAACTCGGCCGCGCCTGCCTCGGCGTCTGTGAAGACCGGCTTGGGGACGCTGCGTCCCGGACGATCTTCCTGTGTGGTGGTCATGAACCGTCCTCGCTTCCTGGGTCACCTGTGGTCGTGAACTTGTCGTAGAAGATGTCGGCCTCGGCGATGCCCATCTCGTTGAGCAGCGGGATCGCCGCCTCGACCATCGGGGGCGGACCGCACAGGTAGGCATCCCGTCCGGTCAGGCTCCCCTCGTTCCGCCGCACCACCTCCGTGATCATCCCGACCTCCCCGTCCCAGTCGTCGCCGCCCGGTTCGGACAGTGCCGGGACGTACCTGAAGCCGGGCAACTTGTCCTCGAGGGCACGCAGTTCGTCCTCGAAGGACAGGTCCTTGCGGGTCCGCACGCCGTAGTAGAAGACGGCCTTGCGGTCCACGCCGCGCTCGGCCATGGATCGCAGCAGTCCGAGCACCGGGGCGAGTCCGGCGCCGCCGGCGAGGAACAGCAGGTCGCTCGACCTGCTCTCCCGCAGCGTGAAGGTGCCGAACGGACCCTCCACGTCCAGCCGGTCACCGGGCGACAGCCGGCTGTCGAGGTACTGCGAGAAGAGGCCGTCGGGATAGACCTTGATGACGAACTCCATCAGGCCCTGACGATCCGGCGGATTGGCCATCGAGAACGAGCGGCTCTCGGTGGTGCCGGGGATGGTGATGTCGATGTACTGGCCGGGGAAGTACTTCAGGTCCGGCGGGTCGATCAGCTTGATCACCAGGTGCCGCAGGTCGTGGGTCACCGGGGTGATCGAGACCACCTCGGCCACGCCCTGCTGCAGCGGGAGCCCCGAACGGATGATCTCCTCGTCGTACTGCAGGAGTTCGATCACGAGGTCCTCGTAGGCATGCGCCCGGCAGAGCAGGGTCATGCCCTCGTCCTTCTCGTAGTCGGGAAGGGCGAAGGTCGAGTACCGGTCGTGTTCGACGTCCTCGCCCTCCAGGATGAAGGACTTGCACGCCGCACACTGTCCCTCCTTGCAGCCGTGCATCAGTTGGACGCCCTGTTCGGCCGCCGCTCGAAGGATCGTCTGATCCTCGCGGACCGAGATCTCGATGCCGACCGGTTCGAATCGGACGATGTGCTCGTCACTCATCTGTTGACCCCTCGCTGCGACACCCGGTTCGGACTGGCACGGGGAGGCAGGGGGAGGGCCCGAAGGCCCTCCCCCCTCGCCTGACCGCGCTCAGGCGTTGTCAGGAGCGGGACGACCCGCCGGCCCCTGACGGACGTAGTCCTCGGCGAAGGCCTGACGTTCCGCGTCCGTCATCTGGTTGAGCAGAACGTTGGGACTCTGTACCTCGGGCATCCGGCGGAGGTGGTCGAGCGTCCACATCTTGGCCGGGTCCAGGTTGAGGTGCGGCTGAGCCGTGAGGGTCTTGCCGTCGTCACGGACGAAGCCCATGTCCGACACGACGTCTGCCCAGTTCCAGCCGTGGTAGAGGGTTTCCCACTCACGGTGTCCGACCAGGCGGCCCATGTTCGGGGTCTCGCGCCCCTGGTACGAGGGCCGGAAGGCCTCCGCGTCCGTCCAGTGGCACATCGCGTGGCAGTAGGTGCGCCACTGGCCGTCCACCTTGTCCATCACCATGTCCTCGCGGACCAGGCAGGGGACCATGCACGTCCAGCAACGGTGCGGGTACACGTAGTCGACGTTCTCGGCCACGATCGGGTGATGCCCGTTGGCAACCGACAACCGACTGTAGTTCTCCCACCACTTGCCGTACCGGTCGTACCAACCTGGGTACTTGAACTCGAACCACTCGAAGTCCTCGTCGGTCATCCCGTCGATCCGCCAGTAGTTGGCGAGCCAGCCGGTGGCGAAGAACTGCGCGACCTCGTGGACGTAGCCCTTGTTCCAGATCTGGTTCCAGGACTCCTCGATGAGGTCGTGCGGAATGACCAGTCCGTACTTCTCCAGGGGGACCAGGTAGGACCGGTAGTAGTCGTCGTAGATCCACCGGCGCCACATCTCCGCGTAGGACTCGCGGTCCTTGCGGCGGTCCTTCGTGCCGTACTCGATGAACGTGCCGATCGCGGCGTCCACCACCCGGTGGTTGTTCCACCACGCGTAGCGCAGGTCGCGCTCCAGCAGTTGCCGGTTGTCCTCGTCCGACAGCGCCATGAGCAGGGTCGCGTAGCCGTTGGAGATGTGCCGGGACTCGTCCGACTGCACCGAGTGGAACACCGTCGGCAGCAGGTAGTCGCCGTTCGCGGCCGCCTCGGCCGGCATGGCCACGAACAGTGTGTTCGTGAACGCCGTCTCGGCCACGATGGTGAGGTAGATGCTCGCCGCGGTGATCGCGTCGCCGGTGATGAAGCCCTCGGCGAACTGACGGCCGATGGTGCCGCAGTAGTCGTTGTGGAATCCCCGCAGGCTGGTGTTGAAGCCGGCCGGGTCGATGTAGTTGTTCATGTAGAGGCGCTTGAGGTTCTGCTGGATCGTCGAGTGACGCACCTCGTCGATCATCTGGATCGCCTGGCCGTTGTGGAGTTCAGGGTTCGGGACCGTGTGGAACAACATCGGCATCGACCGGGCGGCCGAGATCTCCGGCAGCGGGATGATCGACAGGAACAGCTTCTGCCACTCCAGCCAGCGTTCCTGCACCTGACGGAACATGTTGCCGCGGATCGCCCCGTCCTGGGCGCCGTAGACGCGGTGGTCCTTCTCCTCCTGCATGGGGAAGTAGGAGCGCAGCACCTGCTTGAGCGGATCCTTCTTCGATGCCTTGTGGAAGGTGTAGTCCGTCCCGTACTTCATGTATGGCTCGTGGTAGACGGGCTCCCAGGCGAGTTCCTGGATCTTCTGATGGGCTTTCGCCAGACTCTGCCGACTCACGGTGACTCCTCACGTGTGTGTAGTGGTCGGATCGGATCCTGACCACCCGGCGTCGGTCGGCTTGCTGCCGCACTCGTCGCTGGGGCGGACGGACACGTGAACCACGACGGTCGCGGCGCCGGGCTCGAGTACCCCGGTCACTGTCCGGCGGGGGGTCCGGACTGTCGGTGGCTGGTGGGGTTCTCGTTCCGATCACACCCTTTGCAGGAGCGCCGAAGGGTCTCAATATGAGACGAAGACCACATTCCTGATGCCTACGCTGAAGTGCGAGGCGAGGGGCCCACCGTGATAGTGACCTGATCTGAGGCCAGCGGATCCGCACCGGGATGCGTCCGAGATCGGGCCGGCGATCGGTGTCACCCTCGCGCGGCGGAGCACCGAGCCCGGAGGATCTATGGCGTTTGTTCCGAGCCCGTCCGGCCCACCAGACGAGGACGGGAGTGAAGGACGGCTGACGACGGCGCAAGAAGCGGTCCTGTCCGAACGCGTGAGCGGTCGGGGGAGGGTCCGCCAGTCGATCCTCGCCTCCTGGGTTCGATCACACGAGATGGAGATCCCGACCGGCGACCTGGACCTGGGCACCGAACGCGGACGGGAGCGGGACAACCTGCTGGGCCGGGTCGCCGGTCCGATCGTGTCCGACCTGGCGGAGCGGCTGGCCACGGAACCGATCAGCATCATCCTGTGCGACGAGAACGGTGTGGTCCTCGACCGCCGGACCAACGACTCCCACCTGCGTCAGCACCTGGATCGGGTCTGGCTCGCCCCGGGCTTCAGCTACGCGGAGAGCAACGTCGGCACCAACGGGATCGGCACGGCACTGGAGAGCCGCGGCCCGGTCAGCGTCCTCGGCCAGGAGCACTGGGTGGACAAGCTCGACGCGCTGGCCTGCGCGGGCGCCCCGATCCGTCATCCGCGGACCGGCAAGCTGGTCGGGGTGATCGACCTGACCGGGTGGAACCGTCACGCCAATGCGCTGATGATGACGACGGCGTCCATGCTCGCCATCCGTATCGAGGAGGCGTTGCTCGAGGAGTCCGGGCACGACGAGCGGGTCCTGTTCAACGACTACCTGATCGCCTGTCAGCACAACCGGGGGGCTGTGCTCGCGGTCAGCGATGACGTCCTGATGCTCAATGACCGGGCCCGCGCGCTGCTCCATCCGGCGGATCAGGGACCGCTGGTCGCGGTCGGCGTCGACGCGCTGCGCTCCGGGCGACAGTCGATGCAGGTCGTCGATCTGCCGAGCGGGGCCACCGTGCGGTTGCGCTGCCGCCCGAGCGAGACGGCGCCCGGCGCTGCGGGTGGGGTGCTGCTCGTGCAGCTGGTCGAGCGTGAAACCGACGTGACCCGCTCCGCGACGAAGCCGTCCGTGTCCTCGCCGGCGGCGGTGGGCAACGGCGCCCTGTGGGCGATGGCCCGCGAGGCGGTGGACAAGCACCTCCTCAACCGGGAGTGGGTGATCCTGGCAGGGGAGTCCGGCAGCGGCATGCGCACGGTGGCCCGGGCCGTCCATCAGTCACGCAGACCGGCTGCACACCTGCGCGTGCTGGACGCCGCCGACTGGGACGAGAACTGGCTCGACGAGATCGCCGCCGAACTCGAGGGGGATCAGGGCAGCACCCTGATCCTGACCCGGCTGGACCTGCTCGCCCCGGAGGCGATGGCCACCCTGGTCGAGGTGCTCGAGCCTCACCGGGAGTCGACCAGCGCCCAGCGTCCCTGGGTGGTCGCCACAGTGCGCCCGACCTCACCCAGTCCGGAACTGGCCGCCCTGACCGACGTGTTCTCCCGCACGGTCGAGATCCCGCCGCTCCGCCACCATCCCGAGGACGTGCCCGGGCTGGTCGCCCACTTCATCTCCCGGCTCACCCGGCGCGACGAGCTGACCTGTTCACAGCCGGCGATGCACATGTTGATGCGGCATCCGTGGCCGGGCAACGTCGGGCAGCTCCACGACGTGCTGCGCAAGGTGGTGGCGCAGCGCCGGACCGGCGTGATCGAGGTCACCGATCTGCCCTCGGAGATCTGGACGACGGCCCGCCGGGTGCTCACGCCCCTGGAGGCGATCGAGTGCGACGCGATCGTGAAGACCCTTCTCAAGACCGGCGGCAGCAAGTCCCAGGCGGCCAAGTTGTTGGGACTGTCCCGGGCCACCATCTATCGCAAGATCCGAGACTTCGGCATCGCGATCTCCTGACCGGCAGCGCTCCAACGCCAGCGGGACCACCTGTGCCGGCCGGGTACGTATGACTGATCGCCGACGGCTGGACCGGCCCCGGCGGTCTCGGTGGTCGGGTAGCGGGCCTGCAGCAGGCTCTTGCAGTAGTCCCCGTTCGTCTCGATCCCGAGCCCGCTGAGCCGGGCCCGCCGCAGGTGCAGGGGGACCTGCTCGACGGGCACCGGTGCGCCCTCGGCGTCGATCAGCAGCGGCGCCTCGTCGTCGGCCGGCAGCCCGAGCGCGGCCCGCCGCTGCCGCAGCCGGTGCAGCTCGTCCGACGGCGGCACCGATCCCGAGGGTCATCGCCGCCAGGTCGTCCGGCGTCGGCCCCGCCGTCGACCAGCGGCCGGGCGACGCGGTCCTGCCCGGCCAGCGCCGCCTTGGTGAGGAAGTGCCCGCGGAGCTCGTCCAGCTCGGCCGTCGGCCTCGTCGGACGAAGATCGTCTGACGAACCCGGCCTGGCCGCCGCGACCCCGCCGTTGATCTCGTCGGAGGCGTGGTGGTCGAGCGATGACGACGTGCGGCCTCCCGCACGCCGTCCACCGCCGACACCGCGTCGTGGGCGTCGGCGACCATGAGGAACGAGAAGTTCGGCGCGCAGAAGAACGTCGGCAGCCGCAGTGCCGCACGGTGCCACCCCGTCGTCGGCGACGGTCGCACGACTCGACGAAGTCGAGGTCGGTGATCGGCTCGTCGAGCTCCGGGTCGAGGACCGTCGCCAGCGCCGCGCCAGACGCAGATCGCAGGGTCCGCGCGGCCGCCGGCGACGCAGCGGGGCGCGGACGTCACCGCCAGGACCTCGCAGCTCCTCGCTCGGCTCCACGTCTCGTCCGCGGTCGCCTGCGGGCAGCTGGCACTCGGCCGGCACCTCGATGTCGTAGAGCCGGGCGGCGTTCAGCCCGAGGATCTTCTTCTTGGTGGCCGTGGTCAGCCTGGGGTAGTCGGTGAACGCGTCGTCGTCGGGCATCTGCCAGTCGACGAAGCCCTCGACCTGCCACTTCGGCACCCAGATGTTGTAGTCGCCGCCGAAGGTCATCTGGTCCTCGCCGACCCAGAACAGCAGCTCGCCGATCACCTTGGCGAAGAACTTCGGGCCGGGCGTGCATGAGCCCGCCGATGACCACGGACAGGCCGGCGTAGACGTTGGGCTCCTGCACCGCCATGTAGCAGAAGTCCTCGATGCGCGGGATGCCCGCGTGCTCGACGATGAAGTTCAGGTCCGGTGAAGTCGGTGGCGGCGTGGTCGACGTCGGTCATGTCGAAGGCGTCCTTGTTCAGCGGCCAGATCGTCGGGCCCTTGTGGGCGTGGATGTTCTTGATGCCCAGCTCCTGGCACTTCTCCAGGAACCGGTAGGCCTCCGGGTCGGTGAGCTTCCAGCCGCGGGAGCCGTCGTGCCACTCCGCGGTGTAGAGCTTGACGCCCTTGAGGTTCCAGCGTTCGGCGTCGGCCTCGAGCTGCTTGAGCCCGGCGTCGCCCTCCCGCGGGTCCCACCGGCCGTTGACGATGAGCCGGCCGCCGCACTTCTCCGGCAGCGAGCCGTTCTGGTCGAGGGTGTTGAAGCCCGTCGGTGTACCACTCCTTGAGGTAGGTGGACTGGAAGATCGCGTAGGTCGACGTGGCCCTCGCTCGAACATGTCGCGCTCGAAGTCTCCTCGGGCGTGACCTTCAGGTACTTCTCGTAGTCCCAGTGGGTCTCCGGCGGGCCGAGCTGGTGGTAGCCGTAGAAGCAGTCGATCCAGCCCTTCGCGTACTCCTCGCTGGCCGGGCTTCCAGTTCTCCCGGCTGGCGTCCCAGAAGTGGCAGTGGGAGTCGACGATGAAGTACTTCTCGCCATCCTTCTCGTACATGTGGTACGCCTTCGTCTTGACCCGATGGGTCGTCTCGATGTGGGCCGCTCTGTCGGGTGCTCTCGGGTCGGGTCGGCTCAGGCCTCGGTCAGGGGACGAGGATCGCGCGGCCGCGCACGCGGCCGGCGTCGAGGTCGTGCAGGGCGTCGAGCGGCCTGCGTCGAGCGGGTACTGCTTGGTGTGCAGCGTGACCTTGCCGGCCTGCGCCAGCACCATCAGCTCGGCGAGGTCGTTGTAGGTGCCGACGATGTTGCCGATGATGTTCTTCTCGCCGGCGACGAAGTCGAGCGTGGGGATCCTCAGCTCGCCGCCGTAGCCGATGACGTACTGCGAGCCGTCCGGCGCGGTCATCGCCCAGGCGTCGTTCTCCGCGCCCTGCTCGGCGACGAAGTCGAACACGACGTCGGCGCCGCGCGCCGTCGGTCAGGTCCTGCGACGCGCGTCGACGTGGCTGCCGTCGGCGACCACGGTCTCGTCGGCGCCGATCTGCTTGGCCAGCGCCAGCGCGTCGGGGTTGCGGTCGACGACGACGATCCGGGTCGCGGTGAGCGCGGCGAGGCACTGGATCGCCGATGTGGCCGAGCCCGCCCGCGCCCTGCACGACGGCGGTGGTGCCGGGGTGCAGCAGCGGCACCGCCTTGCGCACCGCGTGGTAGGCGGTGATGCCGGCGTCGGCGAGCGCGGCGACGTCGGCGGGTTGGTGTCGAGGGTCGAGCTTGACGCAGGCCCGGGCCGTGGTGCGCAGGTACTCGGCCATGCCGCCGTCGTTGTTGGACAGGCCGGGGAAGAAGGCGTTCTCGCACTGCATGTCCTTGCCGGCGCGGCAGGCCGGGCAGAGCCCGCAGCTCGGCTGCGGGTGCAGGATCACCGTGTCGCCGACGGCGACGTTGGTGACGCCGTCGCCGACCTCGTGCACCCAGCCGGCGTTCTCGTGGCCGATCACGTAGGGCAGTTCGGGGCCATCGCCTCGGCCCACTGGCCTTCGAGGATGTGCAGGTCGGTGCGGCAGACACCGGCGCCGCCGATCTTGACGATGACGTCGAGCGGGCCCTGCGAGCGTCGGTTCGGGGATGTCGTCGATCATCGGGTCGGCGTGGTAGCGTGCACCCGGACGGCTTTCACGGGCAATCCTCCGTCGGCAGACGTGATCAGTTCGCCTCGGCGAACCTGTCCGGCATCGCCGTCACCGGGCCGAGAGGCGGCCGGGGTGGCGGGGTTCAGGCGTGCTGCTCGGCGATCATAGGTACGCGGCCCCCGAGTGGTTTGTCTCACATTGAGACGCAGGTCCCCGCCGAGCGTCCGCCGTGACCTGGGGCTCGTCGTCCACCGGACCCGGGCTCAGCCGACGGGGCCGCGGGCGCCCAGCAGCAGGAAGAGCGGCAACTCCAGCAGCGGCCGCAGGTAGGGATGATCGGCCACCGTCGAGGGCTGGACGCGGGGCTCGTCCAGGCCGACGATCCGGCATCCCGCCTGCAGCACCGTCGAGACGTAGGTCGACAGCGGGCGGTGGAAGTCGGGGGAGATGCTGCCGGGCAGTTCGTACTCGCTCAGGTACTGCGTGATCTCGGCACGCCCGGTGCGGGTCCAGGTGCGCAGGCTCTGCTCGAAACAGGGGTGCTCGACGGCGATCACCAGCAGGCCGCCCGGGTTCAGGGCGCGCAGGCAGGCGTCCACCCCGGCGCGCAGATCCGGGATGCCGCACAGCACCAGGGAGGCGATCACGACGTCGTAGCCGGGCTCGGGCAACGCGACGGGACCGATGTCGAGCAGGTCCGCCTCGACGACGTCCACCGGCACCCGGTGTCGTTGAGCGGCGGCCCGGGTGTGGGCGGCGAGGGCGGCCGAGGGCTCCAGAGCGCTGACCCGCGCCCCGCCGTCGGCGAGCAGCCGGGCGAACTCGCCGGTTCCGCACCCGACATCCAGGACGGCGCGGCGCCGGACCGGGCCGATCATCCGCAACAGGGCCGGGTGCAGCAGGAAGCGCTTGACCACGTCGCCGTCCGCGGGCAGGCCGGCGAGTAGGTCCGGGGACAGGCCACGCCAGGCCGAGAGCGCTTCGGCGTGCGTGGTGCGCCTCGCCACCTCGCCACCTCACCTCGCCCTGGCATCATGCCTGCCGTAACGTGATTCTCGTCTCACATTGAGACACCCGCAGTGGCTTGGCAAGGTGTTTCCTGGAGATGTCGCCACGGCCGTCCCACGGTGCGAGGGGAGCGTCGATCGTGCATCTGACACTCGACCTGGGCGCTCGTCTTGCGCTGTTCGGAGCCATCGTCATCGCCGTCCTGGTGCTGCGCGAGGGACTGCTGCGCGGACTGGATCGCGAGCTACTGCCGCGCAGCGTGCTGGCCCGCATCGACCGGATCACCCGCGTCTCGCCGATGGTGGTCGGATGGGCCGTGCTGGCCGTCGTGACCGGTCTGGTCATCGAGGCGTCGGTGGGGGCGGCCTGATGACGCTCGCCGAACTCCCCGAGGGCCAGTCCGCCGTGGTCGTGTCAGTGATCACGGACGTGCCGCAGCGACGACGGTTGCTGGACTTCGGGCTCATCCCCGGGGCGGTGGTGGCCGCCGAGAACACCAGCCCGCTGGGCGACCCGACGGCGTATCGGGTCCGCGGCACCCTGGTGGCCCTGCGGCGCCTGCAGGCGCACGGCATCCTGGTCGAGCCCCTGGCGGCCTCGCCTTGAGCGGGTGCACCGACTGTGAGGCGGGCGGCGCCTCGGAGGGTCTGGGCGGCGCCGGCACCCATCCGACCGCGGGCCTGCGGCGCCTTGGGCTGTCCGTGCCCGCGGGTCACCGAACCGTTGCGCTGGCCGGCAACCCGAACACGGGCAAGACGACGCTGTTCAACGCGTTGACCGGGTTACGCCAGCACGTGGGGAACTGGCCGGGGACCACGGTGACCCGCACCGTCGGTGGCTACCTCTACGGCGGCAAGGGATATCGGGTCCTCGACCTGCCGGGGGCCTACTCACTGGACTCGGCCTCCCCCGACGAGGAGGTGGCGCGCGACGCGCTGTTCGTGGGCTCGCCCGACGTCACCGTCGTCGTCGTGGACGCCACCCGCCTGGCGTACGGCCTTCCCCTGGTGCTGCAGGTGCGCGAACTGGCGCTGCGTACCGTCGTGGCGCTGAACCTGATCGACGCCGCCGACCGGGACGGGATCAGGATCGACGTCCGGCACCTTCGCCGTGAACTGGACGCCGCGGTGGTGCCGATCGCGGCGCGGCAGGGTCGGGGCCTGCCGGAGCTGATGCGGGCGATCGCCCGGGCGGCGGACGGCGAGCCGGCCGGGCGGGCGGTCGGCTACATGCGCGATCCGGACCTGATCGCCGCGGTGGCCTCCCTCGCCGTCCGGCTGCGGGAGCAGTTCCCGGGTCTGGTCCGTGCCGAATGGGTCGCGCGGCGGCTGATCGAGGGCGATCCGGCCGTCCGGGCGGCCGTGCTCGACGGATCGCTCGGCCTCGCAGCGATGCCGCCGGTGCCGGGCGACGACCCGAGTCTGCGCCGGGCCGGATGACGGGGCGGGTCCGGGTGAACCCGCGCGCCGCGATCGTCGAGGAGGCCGACCGGCTCGCCGGCACCCTGCCGGCCGGCGTCGAGGACCGCCTGGTCGCCGACCTGCACGCTCGTGCGGACGCCATCGCCGCCGCCGTCGTCTCGGAGCCGGGGGCGCCGGCCGCCCTGCGCGGGCAACAACGCCTCGACCGGATCCTCACCCACCGCATCGGTGGGTTCTTCGTGATGGGGCTGCTCTTCTACGCGGTGTTCTGGTTCACCATCACCGGTGCCGCGGTGCCGTCGGACCTGCTGTTCGACCTGCTGGTCGGCCGGATCCATCCGGAGCTGCAGCAGCTGTTCGCCGCCGCGGGCAGCCCCGTCTGGGTGACCGGCCTGCTGGTGGACGGCGTCTACCTGTCCACGGCCTGGGTGGTCGCGGTGATGCTGCCGCCGATGGCGATCTTCTTCCCCCTGTTCGCGTTGCTGGAGGACTTCGGGTACCTGCCCCGGGTCGCCTTCAACCTCGACCGGCTCTTCGCCCGTTCCGGGGCGCACGGCAAGCAGGCGCTGACGATGATGATGGGCTTCGGCTGCAACGCGGCGGGCATCACGGCCACCCGCATCATCGAGTCCCCCCGCGAGCGGATGATCGCGATCCTGACCAACAATTTCAGCATCTGCAACGGGCGCTGGCCGACCCTGATGCTGATGGGCACGATCTTCGTCGGCGCCGTCGTCCCCGCCCCGGTGGCCGGTGCCGTGGCCGCGGGGGCGGTGGTCCTGGTGGCGGTGATCGGCGTCGGCACCGCCCTGGCCTCGTCCTGGCTGCTGTCGCGCACCCTGCTGCGCGGTCAGGCGTCGGTGTTCACCCTGGAACTGCCGCCCTACCGTCGCCCCACGTTCTGGCGGACCATCGCCTCCACCGCCGTCGACCGCACCTTCGTGGTCCTGCGCCGGGCCGTGATCATGGCCGCCCCCGCCGGCGCGGTGCTGTGGGTGCTCAGCAACGTCACCCTGGGCCAGGTCAGCCTGGCCGCCCACGCGGTCTCGGCGCTCGACCCGCTCGGGCTGGCCCTCGGGCTCAACGGGATCATCCTGATCGCCTACATCGTCGCGATCCCGGCCAACGAGATCGTCATCCCGACGATCCTGATGCTGACCATCACCACGGGCACGGCTGCGGCGACGGCCACGGCGGGTGCCACGCCCGGGGTGATGCTGAATCTCGGTGACGCGCAGGCCGAGCAGGTGCTCGTCGGGATCGGCGGCTGGACGCTGCTGACCGCCGTCAACCTCATGCTCTTCAGCCTGCTGCACAACCCCTGCAGCACCACGATGCTCACGATCTGGAAGGAGACCGGCAGCGTGCGCTGGACCGCCGTGTCGGCGGCGCTGCCGCTGGCGGTCGGCTTCGCCGTCACCTTCGCCACCGCCACCGTGGCCAGGGCGCTGTAGTCAGCCCCAGGTCCGCTGCGGCAGCTCGGGCGAGGTCACCCCGTCCGTCAGACCCCTCGCGAGCCACCCCAGGAGAGCGGCCCTGCTCCCGCTCACCGGGACGCCGTCCGGCGGGCCGATCACCCACTCCTCGCCCTCGTCCGTGCGCAGCCGCAGCGCCGGGGGAGTGGTCGAGGCGTCGAGCATGCGTGTCTCGAGCACCAGGAACCGGTGCAGTAGGTCGGGTTCGACGTCGGCGAAGCCGAAGCCGGCCAGCAGGTCGACGTGGTGGTAGACGACCTCGCGCAGCCGCATGTCGGCCAGGTTGGCGATCCGGATCATCGTCCCGCTGCCGGGCGTGCGCTCGAGGCGCAGTTCGGCGTGCTCCGGGCCGAGGCGCGCCAGCAGATCTGCCAGGGTCGCCGCGGAGGTGGTGATGTCGGCCAGCTGCTCGGCGATCGGGCGGGCGGCGCCGGCCTCGATGTCGGCGTCACGTTGTTCGGCGGAGGGGTACATGGTCGCGCCGGTGCCGTCGAGGGCAGCGGAGGCGAGCGTGGCGATCGCGTCGGCGTTGCGGGCCGTGTGGCTGAGGATGTGCCCCCGCGACCATCCGGCGCACAGCGAGGGCGCCGCCACGTCGTCCAGGGCCGCTGCGGTGCGCAGCAGCAACTCGGTGTGCCGGTCGATGCGTTTCAAGGCGTCGTCCATGGCTCAAGCCTCGGCGTCGCGGTCCCTTTCGTCCAGCCACTGCCGGACGGCGACCGAGTGCTCGCCGAGACCGGGGGGCGGCCGGTGCTCGGCGCGCCCGCCCGAGAACGGCGCGTCGTCGAACCGCAGCGGTGACCCGGGTAGCTCGATCCGGCCGAGCACTGGATGGTCGACGCCGATCACCAGGTGCTGGGATCTGGTCTGTTCCCAGTCGTAGACCGCGTCGATGGTCCGCACCTCACCTGCCGGGACACCGGCCCCCGTGAACAGGTCCAGGCACTCGTCCATGGTGCGATCGGCGAGGGCGGACTCGATCCGTTCGATCAGCCGATCGCGGTTGCGCACGCGGTCGGCGTTGGTGGCGAACCCATCCGCGGTCGGGTCCAGGCCCAGGGCGGCGGCGAGCGCGCGCCACAGGCCCTCGGAGCCGCAGGTGATCTGCACGAAGCCGTCCGCGCAGTGGAACGGTCCGTAGGGGGCGATCGCCGGATGATGGTTCCCGCGGGCCCGCGGCACCTGACCGGCGACGGTGTAGGCAGTGCCCTGGAACGCGTGGACGCCGACCATGCCCGCCAGCAGGGAGGTCCGCACCAGTCGGCCACGGCCGGTCCGGTGGCGCTCGTTCAGGGCGGCCAGCACCCCGATGACCGCGTTGTGCGCGCTGACCAGGTCGGCGATCGGCACCCCCACCCGTTGAGGATCGTCCGGCCCGGATCCGGTCAGCGACATCAGACCCCCCTCGCCCTGGGCGATCTGGTCATAGCCCGACCGGCCACCCTGCGGCCCGTCCTCGCCGAAGCCGCTGATCCTGACGATCACCAGCGCCGGATTGATCGCGTGCATCCGCTCGACCGTGAAGCCCAGTCGGTCCAGCACCCCGGGCCGGAAGTTCTCCACCAGGACGTCGCCGTGCCGGATCAGCCGGGTCAGCGTGGCCTGCCCGTCGTCCGACTTCAGGTCGAGGACGATCGACTCCTTGTTGCGGTTGGCGGACAGGAAGTACGTCGAGATCGGGTCGTCCTCGGGCCCGACGAACGGTGGCCCGTAGCCGCGGGTGTCGTCCCCCGCCTCGCCCTCGACCTTGATCACTCGCGCACCGAGGTCGCCGAGCATCATGGCCGCGTGCGGACCGGCCAGTGCCCGCGACAGATCGACCACCACCACGTCGCTCAGTGGGGCCGCCCGGCGAGTGGCGTCGGGCGGTTGCGGCAGCTCCGTCATGACCGCGAGCCTGCCAGCGACGGCGGGTGTCCGAGCCGTGCGGGGTGTGAGATCGTCCGCGGACGACGGGTCAGCGATCTCCCTGCCGAGCCCGGGCGCGCATGAGCACCAACTGCAGCGCGTGCAGGATGGAGCTCTTGACCGACTCGCGGCTCCGCGCGTCGACCCCGACGACCGGCACCTCGGGATTGACGTTGGTCGCCTTCCGCACCGTCTCCAGGGTCAGGTTGTCCTGTCCCTCGAACTGGTTCACGGCGACGACGAACGGCAACCCGATCCGCTCGAAGTAGTCCAGCGGCACGAAGCAGTCGGCGAGCCGGCTGGTGTCGACGAGCACGACCCCGGTCAGCGCGCCCTGGGCGAGGTCGTTCCACATGAAGCCGAACCGGTCCTGTCCGGGCGTGCCGAACATGTACAGGATCATGCTGGTGTCGATCGTGATCCGGCCGAAGTCCAGGGCCACGGTCGTGGTCGTCTTCCTGTCCCGATCACCGCGTTCGTCCACGCCGACGGAGACCGAGGTCATGGCCGCCTCGGTGGTGAGCGGCTCGATCTCGGAGAGGGCACCGATGAACGTGGTCTTGCCGACTCCGAATCCCCCGGACACGAGGAGCTTGACCGGAACGGGGGGCCGCCCCGCCCGTTGCGACCCGGCCGGCTTGAGCACGTCAGAGGGAACTGACACCATCGATCAACCTCTCTAGGAACGCAACGTCGTCCTTCTGATCTGAACTGGCCTCGGAGGCCTCGAGCAGGCCGTCCTCGACCAGGTCGCCGACGACGATGAGGGCGACCATCAGCGGTATCCCGAGCCGGGCGGCGATCTCGGCCGCCGACCGCGGCTGGTCGCACTGGGCCAGAACGGCGGCCCGCTCGAAGGCCGCTCCACCTCCCCGCCCACTACCACCGTCACGTGCGGTCGCCGACAGCGACACGACCGTCTCCATCGCGATGTCGACCCGTGCGGACCTCGTCCGGCCACCGGTGATCAGGTACGGGCGCACGAGCCTCTCATGCTCGTCGTGGCCAGCCTTGTCGGTGCTCACTGCATCAGGCTCATCTTGAGCTCGGTGATGAGTTCGGGCGTGAGCAGCTGACCGATCCGCTGGACGAGCACGGTGGCCTCGTACCCGATCGCGCCCAGATCGCACTTGCCCGAGGTGACCACTCCGAGACAGGAGCCGCCGCTGATCGCCGACACCAAGAGGTAGCCGTGACCGAATTCCGTGATCACCTGGCGCAGAGGACCCTTGGAGAGCAACCGCGAGGCGCTCAGCGACAGGCTGGTCAGTCCGGAGATCATCGCCGCCAGCTTGTCGGCGTCGGCCCGGGACAGGCTGGCGGACAGCGCCAGCAGCAGGCCGTCCGAGGACACGCCGATGGCCTGCTCCACGCCGGCCGTCTTGTCGACGAAGTTGTCGAGCAGCCAGCCGACGTCGCGCGCCGCGTCACTGAGCTCGGGGGTGGTGGTCTCGCTCACGATTCCTCCGCTGGGGTCTCACGGTCTTTGGTGCCGGGTCGACCCGAGTCGGTCCGGTCCGGGCTCTGCGGGTCGACGCGTCGCGCCGCGTCGACGTCGAGCTGGAAGCTGCGCAGCTTCCAGCGGTTGGCATCTCCGGACGGCGCGAGGATGGCGTCCGGGTCGTCGTCGGCCAGGCCGAGCTCGGACAGGTTGGCGCCGCGCACCCGTACCGGAACGCCGTCCACGGTCTCGTCGGCAACGGTCTGGTCGGCAACGGTCTGGTCGGCAACAGGCTCGTCGGCGACGGGCTTGTCGCCCTCGGTCTCCCGTGGGTCGGCCACGTCCACCTGGCGACCCGCCTGGACTCCCGCCTGCAGGGAGCTCAGCTGCCCGCGGACGTCGGCGGCGTCCACCGTGGCCGGGGCCGGGCCGGAGTCGACCGGTCCGAGGTCCGGCAGCTGCGCACCGCGTACCCGTTGGGGCACGCCCGCGACCATCACCGGCTCCGGCGCGGGCTCCGCCGACCGATCGTCGACGGCGGTGGCGGCGGGGCTCGTCTCCTGGGTCGGTGCCGGGTCGACCTCGCGCCGGGCGACGGGCTCACTCCCCTGGTCGGGCGAGCTGGGGGCGATGGCGTCGGTGTGCGGCTCCTGGCCCGCGACGTCCGTCCCGCCCATGGACTCCGCCGGCAGTTCGGCCAGGACACTGTGCGGCAGAATGACGTTGGCGGTTGTGCCCCGACCGGCGGTGGGCTCAAGGGTGACCTCGATCCCTCGCCGACTCGCGAGCCGGCCCACCACGTACAGGCCCAGCAACTTGGTGGCGCCCTGGCCCTGCCTGGTCAGGCGGATCGTGTCGTGCGCGGCATCGCGTTCGGCCTGCGTCATGCCGATGCCCTCGTCGATGACGCGGATCCGGTACCCCTCGGGCACGGCCTTGCCGACCACGGTGACCGTCGTGGTCGGAGGGGAGAAGTGAGCGGCGTTCTCCAGGATCTCGGCCAGCAGGTGGACCACGTCGGAGATGGCGCCGCCGCTGATCCCCGCCTCCTGCATGTGGTAGATCTCGATCCGGTTGTAGTCCTCGATCTCCGACAGGGCGGCGCGGACGACGTCCGCGATGGGCGCCGGCATCGACCACGTGCGGGTCTGCATGGCGCCCGCGAGTACCAGCATGCTCTCGGCGTTGCGCCGGATGCGGGTGGTGGCGTGGTCGAGCCGGAAGAGCCGCTCCAGGATGTCGGGGTCGGTCTCGGTGCGCTCCAGCTCGCCGATGTAGGCCAGGGTCCGGTTGAGCAGGTTCTGGTTGCGGCGTCCCAGGTTGACCAGCATCTTGGCGGACTCGTTCTCTGCCGACCGTTGCTCAACGGCGAGGGAGACCGCGCTGGACTGCAGGGAGTCGATGGCCGAGGCGAGGCTGGCGGTCTCGTCACGGGTGCCCAGCACGATCGGGTCGAGGACCGGCGGCGCCTCGCCCTCCTCGAGCTCTCGGATCCGGGCGACGGTGTCGGGCAGCTGCTCACGGGCCCTCTGGTCGGCTATCTGGGTCAGCAGCCGGATCGGGCGCACGATGTGGCGGACGACGGCAGCAGCGGCCACCACGAGAGCGAGGAAGATGAGCAGACCGATGCCGACGATGATCTCTGCCCGGCGGTCGGCGTCCCGCGCGCGCTGCTCCTGCAGTGCGATGCGTTGCTCGTCCATCCGCAACGTGGCGTCCTCGAGCTCGGCCAGTGCAGCGTCCTCCTCCTCACGGACCGCCAGGGTCGCCACCTGCGGCTGGGCGTTCCCGGTGGCCAGGAAGTCCGCGATCGCCTTGTCGTGGGACTCGCGGATCGCCTGGTAGTCGGCGTCGAAGGTCTTGACCTCCTCCAGCAGCTCACCGGGCGGCAGCGTGGCCTCGATCTCGGCGAGGAGCGTGGCGACGTTCTCCTCCTCTGCGGTGTACTTCTCCAGCTCGGCCGCGCGGGTCGCCGCGTCCGGGGCCAGCAGGATGGCGCGGAAGTCGATGAGGACCTCCTGGTACTCGGCCAGCGCCTTGACGCCCGCCGTGTGCGCCCTGTCGAGGGCCACCTGGTCGGCGGGCTCCCTGCCCAGCTGCACGATCTGCACGATCATGATCGTGCTGGTCACGATGAACACCGCGAGCAGCCCGGCGATGATCGCGGCGATCTTCGCGGTGATGCCGTCCCACGGCCGGCGCCCCGGTGGGGCGGTCGCCGGCGAGGGGTGGGACGCGTTCGGCGCTGCGTCGTCCGCCACGAGGGCGTCCTTGACGTGTCATGTGCCAAGATCTCCAGACCACAGGATGGATGCCAGTTCCGTCACGATTTCGCTCTCGTCCACCGCAGGCCCGACCACCTCACGCGTCTTCGCCCGTCCCCGTCCCCGCCGCGTCAGCCGCTCCGTGACGAGACCCTCGTTGGCGAAGTGCAGCCGGACCGCGGGTCCCGAATCGCCCAGAGCCAGCGTCATGTCGAAGCCCGGCGTCCGCCGTGCCAACGAGTTCAGGTCGTCGGCCGCCGCGTGCAGCAGCCGGTAGGACTCGGCCAGCCGCGCCTGCGCGGCCTCCTCGACGTCGTGGTAGTACGTCATGGAGCCAAGCCCCCGGGCGAGCAACTGGATGACACGTGCGCCGCCTGTCTGGGGAACGTCGAGAGCTGCCACGGTGGCACCTCCTTAGCGCTGCTCCATACCGGTTCTCACTTTGGGCGACAGTGAACAGGCGAACGATGGCACAGCCGAGCCGAAGTCGACGCGGAGTTACGAAGAACTTGAGGAAGTCACGACACGAAGGGAGGAATCGGTGACGCTGAGTGATTTCAGGTGGCCCGAGGGTGCACTTCTGGGTCCGCGCACCTCCGGAGCCTGGACCCAGGCCGGACCGTTGCCCGCCGCGCCCGGCTTGGTGAGTGGTGGGCAACTGCTCTGGTCGGGGCCTCGGTGCAGCAGTTCGCCACCACTCGGCGGCACACTCGGCGTTATTCGCAGCCGATCCCGTCCTGGTCGGCGTCGAGTCGGTAGATGTCCGCGCCCACGACGGTGACCGGACCCTCGACGTAGGCCGGACCGTTGCCGCTGCCCCCCGCGCAGTCGACATCGCCGGTGATCGGCACGCAGGCGCTCGCATAGTTGGGGTCGCAACCCAACGAGTGTCGTCGTGTACGTCGTCGCCTGTCGACGTGGGGTCTGAGCGACCGTGGGGGTGGGCGCCGGGCCCGCCCGACCGGGCGGACGTCGCCTGGTTGCTGGTGCTGGATTCCCTGGTCTTCGCCGCCGAGGCCGAGGTGCGCTGGCTCGATCACATCGAGCAGCGGCTGGCACGGCTCCGCCCGGCGGCCCGTCGCCCGTTCGAGGATCCGCACCGGCACCCGGACGGCGGCGCCGGGGCGTCGACCTCCACCTCAGCCGAGCGGGCCCGGTCATGACCGCAGTGGACACCGACCGCCACCCGCTCGCGGCCGGCCGCAGGCCCGCGGTCCTGCAGCTTCGCGACGTCCATCCGTCGAAGCGCCCGACGGGTCCGGATCGGTGGCGATCAGCACCGGCCTGGCCGAGAGGACCGGCTTGGGCGTCGGAGACAGACTGCAGGTCGGCCGCGCCGGATCGCCGCCGGCGTCCTCGGCCCCGATCGTCGGCGCGGTGGTCCGCGTCAGTGCTGACCCGGGCACCGCGATGGTGATCGGTCCGCCCGAGACCCTCATCCCCGAGACGCAGCATGTATCGGACAGCAGCGGCTCGCACTACGTCATCGGGCCGAACCCGATCACCTCCGAACGTGGCGCAGTACAACGACGTCGCCACACGGGTGGTCAGCCGCTCGGTGCTGCTGGACCCGCGCGATCCTGCCGCGGTGCCGTACACCGCGAGTCCGCAGTCGCAAGCCGATGCCGACCAGACGGTGCTCGCCACGATCACGGTCGCCGTGGCGATGATCCTCCTGCAGATCGCGCTGCTGGCCGACCCGGCGTTGGCCGTGGGCGCCCGGCGCAGCGAGCGGACGCTGGCGATCGTGGCCTCGACAGGCGGGAACGCCGCCACCACCGGCGGATCGTGCTCGCAGGCGCCGTCGTGGTGGGCGTCGTGGCGTCCGGGGTCGGGCTTGGAGCGGGGGCCGGCGCCGCCCTGGTCGAATGGCTGCGGGCACGCGTCGACCGATGAGCCCGAGCGCTGACGTGGTCTGGACCGACCTGCCCCTGTTGGTCCTGGTCGGATCGGGCACCGCACTCGCCGCTGCCCTGATCCTCGGCGGAGGCGCGGCGAGAGAATCGCGTGTTCAAGGGTCACGCTTCCCGGTGTCCCAGGCCGTACTCCGAGGAGTGCCAATCCATAGGGCGGTGACCGACGCGAGGTCAGTCGCTGCTTCGATCGAGCGCGGCCCGAACCCGGCGCTCCTCCTCGTTGCTCAGACCGGCCTGCCTTGGTTCTGCGCGCCGATTCTCGTAGGCAAGCGCTTCGCGCAGGGTGTGCTCGAGCGGCCGAGTCACCAGGCCGGCATCACGTGCGCGGTCGGTGTTCATCGTGGCGAAGCCACGCCAGGCCGGGTCATCGATCCAGAGGGGAAGCGAGGCCGGGCCCATCCAGCCGCTGATCCCGAGCTCGGCCAGTTTCGCGGCTGGAACGGCGCGTGGCCGTGCGGGGCTATTGGCTACCTGCGCGGCGGCGGCCACCACACGGTGGAAGGGAATGGTTGGGCCCGTCGCGTTGACTGTCGCGTCGAGGTGCTGCTCTGCGGCGGTGACGACCCAGGAGGCCAGATCGCGTACGTCGATGATCGCGCACGGGAAATCGGGGTCGTCGGGGACGATGACGTCATCCCCGGTGGGATGGGCGAACCGCCAAGGCCAATAGCCTGTGCGCCCCGACCAATCACCCGGTCCCCCGATCAGACCCGACCGCACGATCGTGGCCGAGGCGCCGCTGCCGCGGACGGCGTCCTCGCAGGCGACCTTGGCCTCGCCGTAGGTCGACATGTCGGCCATGACCTCACCCTGCAGGGGAGCGCGAAGCGCTGAGTCCTCGTCCTGCTCGACGGTGGAGAAGTCGGCGTAGACGTTGCCGGAGGAGATGAAGACCCAGTGTCGGGTTCTCAGGTCACGCACCGCGCGGCGAACGTGCCCAGGCTGGCGCGACACATCGATCACTGCGTCCCACGATCGCGTAGCGACCAACGCGAGACCATCGTCGTCATCACGGTCCGCAGAGATGAAGGCCGCCCGCTTCGGTACCGGCGAACTGCCACGCGCCAGACAGGTCACGGCATGTCCACCACCGAGCGCGGCGTACACGATCGCCCGGCCAAGCAAGGCCGTCCCGCCCAAGATCAGTAGCTCCATGGGTCTCAGTTCACTCGACGACCTTGAGATCACCAAGCGCGTTCGCTCGCCGGGCAACCGCGTGCGTCCCCGCCGCCCGGACCGGGGCGTAGGTCAAGAGCGACGATGTATGGCGACGAGACCGCGGTGGACGGCACGGCTCGCCTGCGGCAATCAAGGGGGATCCACCGGTGTGGGACGATTTCCTGGCCAGATACGACGCCGGGGTCGACACCCCGTTCTCGAGCTGCTGGCACAGCCTCGCCGCGGCCTACCTCGACGCGCCGGTGCAATCAGGTATTGGACATTGGTTTGCGGGGTGTGGACCACCAGGGAGACCTCCCGGACCCGCGTCGCAACGAAAACTCCGCGCGCGAGGCCAGGCGCGCCAGACCCGCGTGCGAGTGATCCTCGTCGATCACGCCGACCGGACGGCGCGAACGCGACGGGGATGGTCATCCTCGTCGGCGTTCGTCCCCCCGGGTCACGACGCCGCCCGGAACGCGTCGGTGTGGTCGCCCAAGAACGCGGTCAGCGTCCTGGGCTCGCGCTGGAGGATGTCGGTGACGGTGTGGACGGGCCGTGCCTGTGCGCCGGACCGCAAGGCGGTGAAGATCGCCAGGATCTGCCGTCGTCACGAACGGCGGGGTGCCGCTCTGCTCCAGGTAGGCGACCGTCTCCTGGTCGGTGCCGGGATGGTAGGTCACCGTGCGGCCGGTGAGCCTGGAGATCACCTCTGCGAGGTCGGTGAAGGTGACCCCGGCCGGCCCGGAGACGTCGAGGTGGTGCGAGCCACCTGGGAGGCGGTCGGTGGTGAGCAGGCGGGCCGCGACGTCGGCGACGTCTTGGGGGTCGACCATCGCGATGGGTGCCTGGACGGCGGGGGCGAAGACCACGCCCTGGCGGCGGACCCCGTCGGCGTGTCCGAGAACGTTGGCCATCGAGAACATGGGCCGCAACGCCATGAACGACATCCCGCTGCGTCGCAGGTGCTCCTCGACGGCGGCGTGTCCGCGCCAGAACGCCACGGGTGAGTCCGGGTGTGCGCCGTGGGCGGAGATCTTGACGATGCGCGACACTCCGCGCATGTGCAGCGGCATCGACCAGCGCGCACTCGTGGCTGACCTGCTCGGGCCCGTTGGGGCTGAGCAGGAAGACGCGGTCCACCCCGCGGAGGGCGGCCTCGAGGGCGGCGGTGTCGGCGTAGTCGCCGATGACCGGAGTGACGCGTCCGCGGTCCGGGCCGAGAGCGGCGACGCGGGTCGGGGTCGCGCAGCAGCACCGCGGGGCGGTGGCCCTGCTCGGTCAGGGTGTGGACCAGGCGCCGTCCGATGGTGCCGGTGGCGCCGGTGATGAGCAAGCTGGTCATGAGATGTCTCCGTTCAGGTGAGTGTTCGCGTGGGTGTCCAGGTGGGTGCGGCCGAGAGGGGGCACGGTCCGGCCCAGGCGGAACGTGTTGTCGGGGTCGTAGTGCGTCTTGAGGTCGACCAGGCGCGCCCAGTCGGTGTCGTCGTAGGCCGCTCGGACGCGGGCCGGTGAGCCCGCGCCTCCCTCGAGGAAGTTGAGGTAGGTGCTGCCGGTCAGGTGCGGGCTCAGCCGGTCGAACAGGCGGCGCTGCCGGGCCCGAACAGTGGGCTCCTCCGCCGGGGTGGGCACCAGGCTGACGGTGTTGACCGTGTAGGCGGCGTCGGTGCGCGCCATCGGGTGCGGCCCACGGGGCGCGTCGTCCAGCGCGCCGCCGAGCTGGCGCAACTCGAGCATCACCAGAGGTGGGCCGGCGGTCGGGGCGGTCTCCTCGACCAGGACGTCGATCACGTCGGCGTCGAGTTCGCCGAGGGCCTCGCCGTGCTGGGCCGCCGGGACCGGCATCGTCGGGTCGGCGCTGATCGGGTCGAGGTCGTGCCCGGCCAGCGCGGCGAAGGTGTCGGCCATCGGGCGCACCGAGCGCGGAACGCGCGATCTGCACGAACTCCTCGCCGGTCGCCGGCGTGGGTCCGCTCGCGCACGCCCGGACCGCGACCAGGGTGCGGCCGCGCAGCGCCTCGGGGACAGCGGGCATCGGCGGGAAGAACCGGAAGGTCAGGGCCGACATGACCTCGGGGGGCAGCCTCGGCGCCCACCCGGCGTAGAAGGTGGCGACCTCGGCTGCTCTCTCCAACGGGTAGTAGAGGTTGCCGCCGTACACGGTGGCGGGCCCGGCGCTGCCCGTGACACCGACCCGGTGCAGGTCGAAGGTCAGACGAGTAACCACCCCCAGGTTGCCGGCGCCACCGGCGACGCCCCAGAGCAGGTCGGGGTGGTGATCCTCGTCGAGGGTCAGGATCTCGCCGTCGGCGGTCACCAGCTCGGCCGCGCGCACGCTGCTGGAGGCGAACCCGACGTCGAGGGTGACCTCGCGCATCGCTGCGGTGTTGACCAGGACGCCCCCGGCCCCGACAGCGGGAGTGCCGTGCCCGGTCGCCGTCGGGGCCACACCGAGTCCGTGGCGGCGGGCGTACCGCACCGCGGCCGAGACGTCCTTCGCGCACGTGGCGCGGAACGCGGCGGCGGGGCGGTGGCCGACCAGCAGGTTCCACGACGCCACGGCCTCCCCGTATGCCGGATCGCCGGGGCTGAGCGGGGGTGCACCCGCGAGAACAGCGTCGATCATGACGACCCCCCGTCGTCTAATTCAGTAAGTTAACAGCCACCAAAATAATATTGGGTAGGGTCACTGTCAACCCAATGTAGGGAGTCGCGCGTGAAGTCCCAGGACCAGCCCCCGGAGGACGCATCGCCGCGGGCGTACCACAGCCCCAAACGGCGCGAACAGGCCCGACAGACCGAACGCCGCATTGTCGAGGCGGCCACCGACTTGTTCGTGCGTCGCGGCTGGACCGCCACCACGCTGGCCGACGTCGCACAGGCGGCCGGGGTCTCACCGGCGATGCTCTACAAGCTCTTCCGCACCAAGGCGGACCTAGCGAAACGCGTCTACGACGTGGCGGTCGTCGGCGACCAGGAGCCGGTGCCGTTCCGTGAGCGACCCGAGTTCCGCGCGGTCCTGGAGGAAGCAGACCCCCACGCCAAGCTGCGCGGGTACGCCCACCTCATCCGCGGCCTGGTCGAGCGGGTCCTTCCGATCTATGAGCAGGTTCGCGCCGCGATGACCGCCGGCGACCTCGCGTTACGCGACTTCGCTGAGACCGTCGACGCAGAGCGGCTCTTCGGAGCCCGCGGCATCGTCCGAGACCTGCGCGGCGTCACCGACCTGCCAGCCAACCTGAATGACGAGCAGGCCGTCGACCTGGTCTGGATGACCATGTCGCCAGAGTTCTGGGCGCTGCTGGTCACGCGCCGCGGCTGGACCTGGGACGACGCCGAGACCTGGATCGGCGACCACTTGTGCACCCTCCTGCTGCTCGAGCCCTGCGAGAGACCGCGTCGACCGTCCTAGACATGCCCTCCAGGTCAGACGCTGCGCCCGGCTTGGTGAGTGGTGGGCAACTGCTGTGGTCGGGGCCCTGATGCAGCAGTTCGCCACCACTCGGTGAGTTCGCCACCACCAAGTTGGTGGAGGGATCACTCGGCGCACACACGGCGTTACTCGCAGCCGATCCCGTCCTGGTCGGCGTCGAGCCGGTAGATGTCCGCGCCCACGACGGTGACCGGACCCTCGACGTAGGCCGGACCGTTGCCGCTGCCCCCGGCGCAGTCGACGTCGCTGGCGATCGGCACGCAGGCGCCCGTGTAATTGGGGTCGCAACCGGACGTCGACGTGGTCGTCGCCGTCGGACGTGAGGACGCGGCCGGGGGCTTGGTGGTGGCGGGGGCCTTCGTGGCGGTAGGTGTCCTGGCGGCGGGTGCCTTGGCGGCGGGTGCCTTGGTGGTCGTCGCGCGGCCGGCCGCCGCCCCCACCAGGCGGGCGACGGTACCGCTTGTCGCATCGGCAGGAGGCGGACCCGGCGGGGACCGGGGTCGAGGCCGCCCTGGACGCCGGCGCGGATGACGAGGCAGAGGGCGGTTCCGCCGACCGTGAGGGGGCCGAGGCCTCGGCCGAGGTGTCACCCGTCGTCGCGTCCGCCGGGACGAGCCGGCCCTCGGACGGCGCCGGATCGACCATGGCGGAGACGGTGCCGATCAGCAGCAAGGTGGACAGTCCGATGCTGCCCCAGAGCAGACCACGGGGGATCCTGCGACGGGTGGGGCCGTCGTCGGCCGGGACGGCGCCACCGCCGACGCGGCGGGCCGGAGGCGGCGCCCAGCGGGATTGGCCGGTGGCGGGGTCGATGTAATAGAGCCGTCCGGTGGCCGGGTCCGTGTACATCTGCATGTCGGCGACAAACCTTCTGCGGGCGCGAGGAGGGGTCCGAAGCTACCCGCGGACGCGCACGCCTCGGGCCGAAACTCGCGAATCGACGGCACTCTCCACCCATCCGCGGGTGCGCAAAGGATCGACCGCAGTGGGATCACGGCTAGCCTCGGGCCGTGACGGACACCGTGGGGATCGCGCTCGTCGGGTCGAAGTTCATGGGCAGGGCGCACTCGAACGCATGGCAGCAGGTGAGTCGGTTCTTCGACCCCCGGTTGACGCCGGTGCTGCGCACCGTGGTGGCGCGCAACCGACCGGGCGTCGAGGAGTTCGCACGACGCTGGGGCTGGCAGGGCGGCTCGACCGATCTGTCAGCCGTCCTCGCCGACCCCACTGTGGGCCTGGTCGATGTGTGCACACCCAACGACGTCCACCGTGAGCAGGCGGTCGCCGCCCTCGAGGCCGGTAAGCACGTGGCGTGCGAGAAGCCGTTGGCCGGCACCATCGCCGATGCCCGCCTGATGGCGGAGGCCGCCGCGCGTGCCGACGGGCAGACCTTCGTGTGGTTCAGCTATCGCCGGGTCCCGGCCATCGCGCTCGCCCGGATGCTGGTGCGCCAGGGGCGGATCGGCGAGGTCCGGCACGTCCGTGCCGTGTACGCCCAGCAGTGGGGCGGTCCGGCGACGCCGGCGGTCTGGAGGTTCGACGGCGCGATCGCCGGGTCCGGTGCGCACGGTGACCTGAACGCCCACATCGTGGACGCCGTCCGGTTCGTCACGGGCGAGGAGATCACCGAGGTCAGCGGCTCGATCACCAAGACGTTCGTGCCCAGCCACACCGTCGACGACGCGGTGCTCTTCCTGGCCCGGCTGTCCGGTGGCGGCATCGCGACCTTCGAGGCCACCCGGCTGGCCACCGGGTACCACAACCACCACGGCTTCGAGATCCACGGCGACCACGGGGCGTTGCGCTTCTGGTTCGACGAGATGGGCTGCCTGGACTACTTCGACGCGAGTGCCGATCCGCTCGTGCGCGGGTGGACCCGCATCGAGGTCTCGGACGGCGACGCCGGGCACCCGTGGGTCGGCTCGTGGTGGCCGCCCGGCCACCCGATCGGCTACGAGCACACGTTCACCCACCAGGCGGCCGACATCCTCGCCGTCCTCGCCGGCCTGGAACCGGTGGCCCCGATGCCGGACTTCGCGGAGGCGCTCGTCGTCCAGGCGGTGCTCGAGGCGGCACTGGAGTCCGCTCGGCGCGGGGCGCCCGTCGAGGTGGGCGAACTGCTCGATCGGTAGCTGCGCCTGGGCAGGGTCCGTGTCCCGCTCGAGGGGCGTCGCCCTACAGCTCGAGGACCTCGATCGACGACCCACGATCTGCACCGACCATGACAGCAAGGTCGCCACCTCGTACGGGTCTGCGTCGGCTGTCGATGATCCGCGATTCCTCGGCCAGGAGCGCCTGGAAGGCAGCCTCGGCGACGTGCGTGTGGAAGGCCTTGGCGAAGATGTCGGGATCGTGCTCGAGTCGCACCAGTTCGTCGGCGATCGCGTCCAGTCGCCGGCGGACGAGCGGCAAGGCGAACACGTCCCACTCGACCACCTCGACCGGAGCGGCGTGCTCATGCTGCAACTCCCAGGTGACCGCCGTCCCCGGGGTGCGCCGCTCAGTGCGCGGCCTCAGGAGCAGGTGCAGCCCGACGAAGATCGCTCCCGTCAGGAGGAGCGCCGGCAGAGGGTCCATGGTGACCTCGCCTTCGACGGCCGTGTCCTGATTCTACGGGCTCATCGGACGACGTCCCAGGAGTCGCCCGCGTCCAGTCGCATCGTCAGCAGCACGCCCAGGTCGATGGACTCGCCGTCGGCGTCTGCTCCAGTCCGAGGCGTCCGACATCCCTCCATTGTGGACGTGCACCGGCACCGACGGCGTCCTCGGTGGAGCGGGCGTGGATCGGATCTCCGGCAACGCGGCGCTGAACCTGCTCAGCGATGGCGCCGTCGACCTCTTGACCGGCGGCCCGAACCCTCCGGGAGTGAACGACCGTTTCTTCACGACTCCTGAGGACCGGATCCTGTAGGGGGCATCGCCGGCTCGACCGCTCGGCAGTCCTGGCGAGGGACGGGCCCCGCCGCGGCCAGCGCCGCGGAGCGCGCCGGGTCGTGGACCATGTCGCGGTAGTGCACCTTGGCGAAGCTGCCGCTGTGCGAGATCACGCGGGCCGGTACTCCGAACGCCACGCCGCGGGGCGGGACGTCGCGCAGCGCAACGCTGTTGGCACCGATCACGGCATCGGACCCGATCTGGAGCCTTCCGGCGATCACCGCTCCCGGACCGATCCAGACCCGATCCCCGACGAGCGGGATGTCGGGATTCTCCGGAGCGTCCCCCTGCTCGCCGCGACCGAGCGTCACCCCCTGGGAGATCGTGCAGTTCTTCCCGATCCGCACCGCGCCGACCACGATGTAACCCTCATGCGGGAAGAACAGGCCGGGGCCGATGTGGGCCAGGGGGTCGATCTGGATCCCGCTCGCGTTCCGGACGAGCCGCTGGACGAGGAAGCCGATGACCGTGAGGACACCCCTGATGATCCGCCACCTCACGCGCGTCGCGGTGAAGTGGGACAGGCGGTGATTCACGATCGCCCAGATCCGGGGTGAGAGCGCCAGGCGCGGGACGGCGGCGGCCGGCCGCTGCCCGTCGCGCTCGAAGGCGACGACGAAGCGGTCGATGTCCTGGCGGAGCGTCGAAACCAGTCCCGCGCCCTTGCAGATGCACTGGGTCGACATCGCGGCCGTCACGACTCGGCCGAATGGTGGAGCTCGGGGATCGCCTCGACGAGGTCCGGCGGCGCGTGCAGGTAGCGCGTCGTCCGGCGCTTCTGGTCGATGTCGCGCAGGACCAGTTCCACCTGCGCCTCGGTGAGCCCCGTCGCGGCGGCCACCTCGCAGACGGGGACGGCGTGGTTCTTGGCGTACAGGCACAGATCCATCCGCTCGTACGGCAGGGAGAAGTAGAACTCCTCCTGGGACTGCTCCAGCGAGTAGGTATCGGTGGTCGACGGGCGGGACCTGATGCCCTCCGGCACGCCCAGGTGCTCGGCGAGCGCGTAGACCTGGGACTTGTACAGGTGGGCGATCGGCTTGACGTCCGCGGCGCCGTCCCCGAGCTTGACGAAGAAGCCCTGGTCGAACTCGAGCCGGTTCGGCGTCCCGGACACGACGTAGTTGAGCCGGTCCGCGTGGTAGTACTCCAGCATCTTGCGCACCCGCTGCTTGAAGTTCGTGGCGGCGACGATGCCGAGGTAGGCCTCGCGGGTGAGGCGGTGCTTGGTCTGGGTGCCGTCCGGCGCCATGACCACGACCGAGTAGACGCGCAGACCGCCGGAACCGTCAACGGCCGGTAGCACGATCTTCGACCGCCACCCCGGCCCGTACTCCGGGCAGACCAGTCGGATCGCCTCGTCCCGGCGCCGATAGCAGCCCGCGGCCTCCAGCGGTTCGGTGATGTCCTCCAGCTGGGACTCGATGCCGAGGGAGTCGGACAGCAGCCGGCTGTAGCCGATGGTCTCCGGTGACGACTCGCGCTCGGGCATGTGCAGGCCGAACACCCGCTCCGGGCCCAGCGCTGCCACGCACAGCGCGGCCACGACACTCGAGTCGATACCTCCGGACAGCCCGACCACGACGCCGCGCCGCCGGGTCCGGGTGACCGCCTCGGTCAGCGCGACCGTGATCCGCTTGGTCTCCTGCTCCGGGTCGATCCGCAGACTGTCCGGTCCGAACGGCGAGGTCCACGTCGTCATTTCCCACTCCTGTCCTCGAGTACGAGATCGACGGCGACGCAGGGTGTTCCCGCAGGGCGGGCGGTCCCTCCGCCGTCGCCGGAGATGAAGATGTCGTGCACGAGCTGGGTCGAGATGACGGCCAGGACCCGCATGTTGTCGGTGTTGCTCATCCGCTCGCCCCCCGTTCGCGAGGCCTTGGCGATCAGGCTCGAGACGAGCGAGGGGTCGAAGACGCCGGCGGCCCTGACGGCGCTCGCTGACGTGAGGTCGCCGAGCCACTCCGGGCGCGGTTCGAAGAAGAAGCTCGCCGCATCGGGTGATCGGTACGGCTGTTTCGGCCGGTGCAGGATCTCGGCGGGTACCAGATCGGCGAAGGCCCGCTTGAGGATGTGCTTCTCCTCCAGCCCGAACAGCTTCTGCCACGCGGGCAACGCGTTCGCCAGCTCGATGACTTCGGCGTCCAGGAACGGGAACCGGCCCTCGACGCCGTTGGCCATCAGCATCCGATCCCCCTGGGAGGAGAGGATGTACCCGGACAGGAGTGTGGTCATCTCGAGCCACTGCGCACGGCTGAGCGGGTCCCACCGATCGCTGTCCGCCGGCATCGCCTGCACCAGATCGACCGTGTCGCAGTGGTTCACGGCCTCGGTCATGTCCTCGCAGAGCAGGCGCTTGAGGACGGCGGTCGAGTCCCACCGGGGGCGGTGCGACAGGGCGGGGTCGGCGGAGTCCAGGTTGCGGCCGAAGAAGCTGCGGGCGAACGCCGGCGCGGCGCCGGGGGAGCGTGCCATCCAGGGATAGAGCAGCGTGGCCGCGCGGTGCCGTGACGTCGAGCCGGGGTCGCGGGACCAGAACTGCCGGACGCGCGCCTCGCGGAAGATGTCGTAGCCCGCCAGCAGTTCGTCCGCCCCCTCGCCGGTCACGACGACCTTGTAGCCGCTGTCGGCGACGAGCTTGGAGAGCAGGAACAGCGGTGCCGGCGCGGCCCGCAGGATCGGTGTCTCGGTATGGCGAACCACGGTCGGGAAGACGTCGGCGACGTCCGAGGGCGAGACCACCACGTCCCGGTGCCGGCTGCCCAGGACCGTGGCCATCTCCTTCTGGTAGTGGCCCTCGTCGTACTCGGGGTCGGGGAAGCGCAGCGAGAACGTGTCCAGCGGGACGTCGGTGTACTGCGCGATCGCGGCGGCGGTGACCGCCGAGTCGATCCCGCCCGACAGGTAGGCGCCGACCGGGACGTCGCTGCGCTGGAAGCGCAGCCGGGTCGCCTCGACCAGGCGTTCGCGCAACGCCGGCACGTTCTTCTCGATGTCCTGCTGCTTCTCCCGCCCACGGCCGGGGAAGGTGATCGAGAAGTACGGCGCCGTTCGGAAACCGTCGGCGTCGAGGACGGCGACGTGGCCCGGTTGGAGTTGCTCGACCCCCGCGAAGACGGTGCGAGGCGCCAGCGGCGCCCAGTACGTGAAGGTCTGGTCCAGACCCGCCGGGTCGAACGCGCGCTCCACCCCGGGGTCGGCGAACAACGCCTTCACCTCGGAGGCGAAGAGGAACCGGCGACGGCGACGGGTGTAGAACAGGGGCCGCACCCCCATCCGGTCCCGGCACAGCACCAGCCGCCGCGCCGGCCGGTCCCACAGGGCCAGCGCCCACTGGCCGTTGAACCGGGAGAAGCAGGCCGTTCCCCACTGCTCCCAGGCGTGGACGACGACCTCGGTGTCGGACTGGGTGCGGAAGACGTGACCGAGGCCCCGCAGTTCCTCGCGCAGCTCGACGTAGTTGAAGATCTCGCCGTTGAAGGTGGCCCAGAGCGTGCCGGTCTCGTTGGCCATCGGCTGGGCACCGCCGGCGGTGTCGATGACGGACAGCCTCGTGTGGCCCAGGGCGGCGTGATGATCGCGGTAGTAGCCGTGACCGTCCGGGCCCCGGTGCGCCAGCCGCGCCGTCATGGCATGAAGGAGGTCCAGGTCCGGCGGGTCCTGCTCGCTCACGATCCCGCAGATGCCGCACATCAGGTCACGCCCCGGTCGCGGACCAGCCTCGCCGGGTCGTCGAGGAGCTGCGAGCCGTTGAGGTCCTCATCGGTCAGCGTGACGCCGAGCGCGTCCTCGAGCGCGATCGCGGCCCGAAGGACCGCCAGGTGCGGATCGCCGTCCTGCCTGGGGGATCGGGCGAACTCGCGCAGGACCTGGTCGGTCCGGCCGGCGGCCGGCCGGAGGCTCGCGAGCGCCGTGGCGGTCGCGTAGTCGTCGCAGTGCGACAGGGACACGCTGATCTCGTCGACGTCCGTGGCGGCCGCGGCGATCCGGCCGTGGAGTCGGACCGACGGGGTGCCTCGCTCGTCGTTGGCGATCTCGATGGACCGCCAGGGCGGCGGTCCGTCCCACCGCGGCACCGCCGCCTTCAGCACGGCCTCCTTCGCCGCCAGGCGGCCCGCGAGGTGCCGGCCGGGGACCGCCTTCGACAGGCAGTAGGTGATCTCGGTCGCGGTGAACCATCGCTCGAGGAAGGCCGTCCCGCCGTCCTCGAGCAGTCTCGTGATTCGGGCCACCGACACGATGTCGGTGCCCACGCGCCCGCACACCCGGCTACCCGCTCGCGGCCAGTGGTAGGGCGCGCAGCTGCTTCTTGACGATCTTGCCGCTGGCGTTCATCGGCATCGCGTCCACGAACACGACCGACTGAGGCACCTCGTGCCGCGCCAGATGCCGGCGGCACAGCGCGAGGACGTCGTCCTCGTCCAACGGGGATCCCGGACGACGGACCAGGAAGAGGATCACGGCCTCTCCCGCCCGATCGTCCGGCACTCCGATGGCCGCGGCGTGGACGACGTCCGGCAGGCGCAGGGCGCATCCCTCCACCTGCTGGCTCGAGATCCGGTAGCCCCACGACTTGATGAAGTCGTCCCGCCGGTCGACCACGTGGATGTCGCCGTCCTCGTCGACGACCGCCAGGTCTCCGGTCCGCAGGCCGTGCTCGGTGAACTTGGCCGCGGTGGCCTCAGGATCGTCGAGGTAGCCCGGAGAGATGCCGGCGCCGCGGGCGTAGATCTCCCCCGGCCGTCCCGGCGCCACCGGCGCCCCGTGCTCATCGAGGACGCGCAGCTCGACGCCGGGGATCCCGCGCCCGATGGAGCTCTTCTTGTCGGCCAGTCGCTCCGGCGGCAGGCACGACAACCGCGCGGTGGCCTCGGTCTGCCCGTACATGAGGAACAGGTCGACATCCGGCTTGGCGGCCGTGAGCTCGTCGACGGTCGCCTCGGACAGACGCCCGCCCGCCGCCTGCAGGAGCCTCAGGTCGGGCAGGCTGCGCCCGGCGAAACTGCTTGCGCGCAGCAGGAGCTGGAACGAGGAGGGCACCCCGGCGAACTCCGTACAGCCGTGCGCCGCCATCAGGTCCACGGCGGTCTCGGGGTAGGTGAACGAGGTGCAGAGCACCAGACATCCGCCCACCCGAAGATGGGTGTGCAGCAGGGAGGCCCCGAAGCAGTAGTGGAACGGGAGGATCACCAGGACGCGATCGTCGCGGCGCAGTCCCAGGCTGGCGACGATGGCGTCCGTGTTCGCCCGGATGTTCTCGTGCGTCACGCGTACCGCCTTGGGCCCCGCCGTCGTCCCGGAGGTGAACATCAGCGCGGCGTCCCAGGCCGGGGCAGCCGATCCATGGTCCGGCCGGCGGCCGGCCGGCGAATCGAGCACGGCGTCGGTGATCACCGGCAGGTGCTCGGGAAGGGCATGCCGGACGCGACGCAGCGACCGCCGGTCGACGGCGACCGCCGCGCAATCGACCTGGGTCAGCCCCTGGCGCACGCCCTCCGCGGGCAGCCGGTCAGACAGTGGGACGGCCACCAGGTCCAGCTTGATGATCGCGAGGTAGGCCGCCACCCAGAAGAACGAGTTCGCTCCGAGCAGCCCCACCCGTGAGCCCGGTGCGAGCTCCAGCTCGGCCAGGTGGGCGGCGCACCGCGCGGCGGCGACCCGCAGCTCGGCGTAGGAGTAGCTGCGCTGAGCATCGATCACCGCCGGGTCTGTGGGATGGCCGCGGTCGAGCAGGTAGTCGCTGACGTTCACCGCCGACTCAGGCAGTGGGGACACGAGCCTGCTTCTTGCCCAGGACGTAGTCCACCAGACGGTCGATCGAGTCGAGGTTGGCGGGCACGGTCTCTGCCTCGGTGACCTGGATCTCGAAATGTGATTCGAGGAAATCGATCAGTTCGAGAACCCCGGTCGAGTCGATGACTCCGCCCTCGATCAGTGAGTCCTCGTCGCGGGGGAGACCCGAGACGTCCCCGAAAAGGTATGTCTCGTTGATGAAGTCAACGATCCCGGTCCTGACCTGCTCTTTCACGACGGCCTTCCCTCCCTCGGCATCGGTGAGTCCACCAATTCATCCGTGATCGACTACGCCCGCGATCGACGCACTCGTCCACGGCTGATCCCGGCTGTGTATCGGCTGGTGCCGGGCGTTTCTGAATACTGAGAATGCAACTCTGATTTCACAGTAGCCAGGCGCCCGCATCTGGCCAGGGAGTGCCGAGAACGTGCTCCGGATGACCGGCCGAGCGTTGCTCTCTGTGTTGGAACAACTACGAGGCGCCACGCCTCCCGGACCGGGGCTCCCGCCGGATCAGCGGGCCGCGAAGGCCTTGAACGCCTCGACGACCTCGGACGAGGACCGGCGGGCGCCGGTCTGCAGGTACTCCATCGCCCGCAGAGACGCCTCGTGCGCCTCCAGACTCGATCCGGCGACGCAGTCCTGGACCACCCGGCAGAAGTAGTCATGCTGATGGGCGTCGACGAAGGTGTAGTGCACGCAGACGTCGGTGTGACCGCCGACCAGGATCAATGTCTCCGCCCGCAGACCCTTGAGCAGGATCTCCAGCTCGGTACCGAAGAAGCACGAGTAGCGACGCTTGCGGATCACGTAGTCGTCGGGCCGGACACCGAGGTCGGCGGCGATCTCGGTCCCGGGGTCACCCTCGAGCAGATGCACCCCCTCGGCCCCGTCGAGCTCGCGGCCGAAGTCGACCAGATCCCGTCGGTGTGCCTCCTGGAAGAACACGATCGGGACACCGCACTCACGTGCCGTCGCGACCAGCGCCGGGACCCGGTCCATCGCCGCCCCGTAGCCGGGCATGAACGGCATCGCGGACTCGCCGGACTCGGCCGATCCGCCCCCCTGGATGTCGATCACGACCAGGACGGGGCGCCCCTCGACCAGCTGACGTCCAGCACCGTCGTGGCCCACCATCACCATGCTCCGATCCGCCGGGCGTCCGGTTCCGCAGCCGAGTCGACCCCATGCCCGGGTCAGGCTACTGGAGCCGCCGGTGGTCGAGACACCTCGGCAGCCGACTCCATTCAGGCCCGGAATAGCTGGCCCTGGAGCGTCGGCCGGCATTCCACGGGAGGATGGTGACCGGCCGACAAGGGGGCGACGTGCGCTGGGATCCGCAGACGTATCTGCAGTTCGGTGCCGAGCGGGCACGCCCAGTCGCCGACCTCCTGACGAGGGTGCAGGTCGACGATCCGCGGGTGGTCGTCGATCTCGGGTGTGGTCCGGGAAACCTCACCGCGGCGCTCGCCGAGCGCTGGCAGCACGCACGGGTGCACGGCCTCGACTCCTCGCCGGAGATGATCTCGCGTGCGGCGACCCTGACCGGGCCCTTCGACGGACGGCTCACCTTCGCCGTCGGCGACCTGCGGGATTGGGCCGTCGCCGGCCCAGACGGCGGCGACGTCGACGTGCTGTTCAGCAATGCCGCCCTGCACTGGGTGCCCGGTCATCTCGACCTGTTCCCCGACCTTGTGGATCGGCTGACTCCCGGCGGCTGGCTCGCCGTCCAGGTGCCGGGCAACTTCGGCGAGCGTACCCACACGGCGCTGGCCGAACTCGCGTCGTCACCGGCCTGGGCGCCGCACTTCGCGGGCCGTGACCCGGGACGGCGCGAGGCGGTTGAGCCGGCGGCCTACCTGCAGGTCCTGGCCGCGCTCGGGTGTCGGGTGGAGGCGTGGGAGACGACGTACCTGCACGTGCTGGACGGCGAGGACGCGATCGTGCGCTGGGTGTCCGGGACCGCCCTGCGCCGGTACCTGTCGGAACTGGACGACGACGAGCAGCGCTCGGCGTTCGTCGACCAGTACCGCTCGCTCGTGGAGGCCGCCTACCCGCGACGGCCCTGGGGTACGGTCCTGCCCTTCCGTCGGGTGTTCGTGGTGGCCCAGCGCGCCTGATATCGAGCCCGTGGCTCTCGCGGAGGGGGCCGCAGCCCGGGTCCTGCGCCTGGACTCCTCGGCCGCCCGAGGCCCCTTCGCGTTCTGGCGCGCCATCACAGCGGGGCGATGTCCACCCCGACCAGCTCGTAGACGCGCCGGGCCCGACGGTCGGCGGTGACCAGCGCCAGGCCGTGGTGCTGGGCGGTGGCGGCGACCAGGGCGTCGTACACCGCACCGCCGCGGACCCCGGCCCGCGACAGGGTCGCGACCAGGTCGCGATGTGCGGCCCCGGGCAGGTCCAGGACGTCGTGGCGCAGCGCGGCGAGGGCCTGCCCGGCGATGGCGGGAGTGACCCGGTGCCGTGCCGGAAGCCTGGTGAGCACGCTGTAGGTCTCGATCATCACGTGGGCGGGCAGGCCTAGGACGCGCGCGGCCAGAACGGAGGCCGCCTCGTCGTGCCACGGATGCCAGGCGGCGAGAGCCGCGACCAGCACGCTGGTGTCGCAGGTGACCCGGCCGCTCACCGGCGGGTGGTCTCGATCGTCGCGCGGACGTCGTCAGGATCCAACGGGGGTTGACCGGCCGGTGCGGCGATCACCGGGACCCCGTCCCGCTCCTCGACGTGGGCATCGACCGGAGCGACCTCGATCTCGAGGCGACCGTCACTGAACACCACATCGATCTCCTGTCCGGGGACCAGGCCCATCGCGTCACGCAGCGCCTTGGGCACGACGATGCGGCCGGCAGCGTCGATGGTGATTCTCATGGCAGAAGACTACCGTCACTTCTGCCACCTATGCAGTGATCATGGGGTTGCCGGTGGTTCGGGCGGGGTGAAACCAGCGGCTTCTCCATGATCACCGTGTAGGAGGTTGAGGCCCGCTCCGGGCGACCATTCCGAGAGGGTGCTCCGCCCCACCGGCGACACGGTCGTGCCCGAAATCGGGCAAGTTCTTGTAACAGGGGCGTGTCGTCGTCAGGATTGGCGCCGTGTCACGCCGCGAGGACGACGCCGATCTGGTCGATCGGGTCGCCGCCACCACGGGCCTCAATCACGCCGAGGCCCGGCGCGTGATCGACGACATCCTGGCCTGGTACGACGAGAGGGTCGAGGACGTCGTCCGGCGCCGCCATGCCGAGCTGAAGCTGCGTGGCGTGCGCAACGAGCAGGCGTTCCCGATGATCGCCACCGAGCTCACCCGGCGCGTGGTCGCGCCCCCGGAGCTGTCCGTGCGCCAGCTCCGCCGGATCGTCTACGGCTGACCTCGGCCCCCCACCCCGACCCCAGGAGTCACAGCTCATGTGCGGAATCGTCGGATACATCGGCTCGCAGAACGCGGCCCCCCTGCTCATCGAGGGGCTGGCCCGGCTGGAGTACCGCGGCTACGACTCGGCGGGCATCGCGGTGCTCGGCAAGTCCGGTTCGACGGTGGTGGTGCGAACCGCCGGGCGGGTCCGCGAACTCGAGGCGGCGATGCCGAAGCGACTGGCGGGCGGGACCGGCATCGGACACACGCGCTGGGCGACACACGGACCCGCCATCGAGGAGAACGCCCACCCGCACTGCAGCGAGGACGGGCGGATCAGCGTCGTCCACAACGGGATCATCGACAACGCCGCCCAGATCCGTGGCCAGCTCGAGGCGAACGGCGTCAAGCTCAGCTCGGACACCGACACCGAGGTGGTCGCGCATCTGATCGCCCGCTCCACCGCCTCCACCCTGGAGGGCGCGGTGCTCGACGCCCTGGACCGCGCCCGGGGCACGTATGCACTGGCCGTGATCGACGAGCAGAACCCCGACCGGATCGTGGTGGCGCGCAACGGCTCGCCGCTGATCCTGGGCATCGGCAGCAAGGAGATGTTCATCGCCAGCGACGTGGCCGCGCTGATCCGGCACACCACCTCGGTGATCCACCTGGACGACGGCGAGCTCGCCACGGTGACCGCGACCGGCTACCGCACCTTCACCAAGGACAGCGACGACACCGGGCGCACCCCGATCGAGGTCGATCTGGACGCCGAGGACCTCGAGCTGTCCGGGCACAAGCACTACATGCTCAAGGAGATCCTGGAGCAGCCGGACGTCGCCGCGGCGGTGCTGCGCGGCCGCCTCGACGAGCGGTTCGGCACCGCCCGCCTGGGCGGGCTCAACATGGGCCCTCGCGAGCTGCGCGCCTTCACGCGGGTGAAGATCCTGGGCTGCGGCTCGGCGTACTACGTGGGCGAGATCGGCGCGGCGATGATCGAGGAGCTGGCCCGGATCCCGGCCGACGCCGAACCGGCCTCGGAGTTCCGCTACCGCAACCCGATCATCGAGCCGGACACCCTCTACGTCGGCGGTGTCCCAGTCCGGCGAGACCGCCGACACGGCCTTCGCCGTCCAGGAGATCAAGCGCAAGGGCGGCAAGGTGCTCGGCGTGGTCAACGTCGTCGGGTCGACGATCGCCCGCGAGGTGGACGGCGGGCGTCTACATCCACGCCGGTCCGGAGATCTCGGTGGCCTCGACGAAGGCGCTGACCAACATGGGCCTGGCGTTCGCGTTGCTCGCCCTGCAGATGGGCCGGGTGCACGACCTGTCGGTCGCCGACGGTCAGCGAATCCTGGCCGGCCTGAGCCGGATCCCCGCGCAGATCCGGGAGATCCTGGCGCACCAGGACGAGATGGTCGAGATCGCGAACGAACTGGCCAAGGCCGCAGAGCATGTTCTTCATCGGCAGGGTGCGGGGCTTCCCGGTGGCGCGCGAGGGCGCGCAGAAGCTCAAGGAGGTCAGCTACGTCCACGCCGAGGCGTATCAGACCAGCGAGCTCAAGCACGGCCCGCTGGCGCTGATCAACCCGAGCATGCCAACCGTGGCGATCATCCCGGAGGACGAGCTGACCGATCGCAACCTGGCTGCGGCAGAACAGGTCCTGGCCCGGCGGGGGCCACTGATCGTGGTCACCCATCCCGATGTCGACGTCTCCGCGCTGGACACCGCCGAGCACCCCGTGCCGGTCATCCGGGTGCCCAAGAACGAGGTCGAGCTCGACCCGATCCTGCTGACCATCCCGTTGCAGATCCTCGCCTATCACACCGCACTGGTCGCTGGGCCACGACATCGACAAGCCGCGCAACCTGGCCAAGTCGGTCACCGTCGAGTAGGCGGTTCACGGCTGTCCAGGCGCGCAGGGCAGACTGGGATCGTGGCAGGGCGTCGCGGCGCAGGGTGGGTACCGAACCAGCACGGGGCGTGGGCGATGCTGGCGAGCCCGCTGCTGATCGGGGTGCTCGCCGCCGGCCCGGCCTGGGTCCACCTGCCCCTGGCGCTGTTCTGGTTCGTCGGGTACTTCGGCTTCTTCGCGACCGGTCTGTGGCTCAGGTCGAGGCGCCGGCCGCGATACCGGACGGCGATGCTCACCTATCTGACGGCGAGCCTCGCCTGCGGCGCGGTGGTCCTGGCGATCCGGCCGTCGCTGGCGGTCTGGGCCCCGTTGTTCGTCGTGCCGTTCGGCGTCGGGTTGTGGGCCTCCGCCCATCGACGGGACCGGGCCCTGGTCAGCGGCCTGGCGACAACCGTCGGAGCGAGCCTGATGACCGTGGTCGCCTACGACGCCGGTGGAGGCACCGACTGGGGGTGGGCCTGGTGGCTCGCCGGACTGCAGTCGGCCTACTTCGCCGGAACCGTCCTCTACGTGAAGTCGATGATCCGCGAACGCGGGAACGACGCCTTCCGCAGGCTCAGCATCGGCTACCACGTCGCGGTGCCGGTGGTGCTGCTCGGGTCGGGTCTGGTGGGGGTCGCGCCGGTGGGCCGGACGGCGTTGTGGGCTCAGGTGGTGGTATTCCTCGCTCTGGCCGTGCGCGCGGCGGGTGTGCCCCGCCTGGTGCCGGCACCCACGCCGAAACGGATCGGGATCGGCGAGATCCTCGCCACGGTCACGGTGGCGCTGGCCAGCCTGCTGGTGAGATGAACGGTGAGATGAGCACCCTGGGGCTCCCGCGACACCCGCGACCCCCGTGGCGCCGTCAGGCGGGCGGCGGGAACTGGGCCGTACCCGGCTGGACGCGCCCGACGGTCAGGGGTACCTCGACGGTGACCCGGTTGCCGTAGATGTCGGTGACCCTCATCGGCCCACCGCAGCCGGCGCCCTTGTCGGAGTCGAAGTAGTTGTGCTCCTGACGCGGCAGGGCCCGCCACGTCGAACCGATCCGCGCCTCGACCGTGCGCACCGGGTTGCGGTGGTTGCGGATCTGGACGGCGCACCAGTACGGCGAGGACCCCTCCTTGTAACGCACGGTGACCGCCCCGGACAGGGCTGGGCTGAGCAGCGACCAGGTGACCTTCACGACGCCGGCCACCGGATCGGCGATCCGGGCGAAGGCCTGCGCGCTCAGGTCCAGTGCGCCGACGGCGCACTCGGGGCAGCGGTCGACGACCTTGACCGTCACGCTGCCCTTCGGTCCGGACACCCGCAGGTAGGCCCCGCAGGCCTGGGAGTTCTCGTAGTCGACCTGGTTCATCGCGACCACCATCAGGTCACCGCCGGCCTCGTAGGAGCAGTTGCCCGCGCCGGTCGCGTCGTAGAACGTCGCGTCGCCGGTGTAGGCGGTGCCGAAGCGGATCCTGCCGGTGCCCAGGACCGGCCCGGCGCCGCCCATCGTGGGCGTCGCGGTCGCCGACCGGGACGTCGAGGAGGTGGCCGGCGAGCCGGAACCCAATGGCGCGCGGGCTGCCGCCCGGCTGGGTGCCGACGTGACCCTGGGCGTGCCCTGCGCCGTGACCCGTGTGCTGGTCGTCGAACCCGGCCGGCCGGCGCCGCCCGCCGCGGTGTCCCTGGTCAGCGCGGCGCCCGCGCCGGCCAGTGCGGCATCGACGGTGGAAGCGATCCCCGACGGGTCGGGGGAGGGCGAGGTCGGCGAGGCGGCGGGCGATGAGCGTCCGGACGGCGAGGGGTCGCCGGCGGTAGGCGTGGCGGGCATCGTCGGCGGGGAGAACCCGAGGCCGTCACCGCTGTGCTGGAAGGGGTTCAGGACCAGCGTGACGGCCACGGCGACCGCCACCATGCCCGCGCCGATCAGGGCGTACGGGGTGACCGAGCGCCAGTCGCGCATCCGGGCCCCCCTCCTGCGTCGGCCGTTCCGGCCCAGGACAGGGTGCCTGGCAGAACGTCAAGCGCGGGTCAACGACCGCCCAACTCGGCCGAGGGCGACGGGCAGCGAGCCTCGCGGCGGCCTCGTCGTCCTCGATCTGCATCGCCTGCCGGCGAGCCCGGACACCCCGGCTACGAAGGATCGGTGCGTGGGCGGCGAAGCACCGCCACGGCGCGGGGGCCGAGCAGCAGTCCGGCGTCGCCGTCCGCGCGCTCGGCGCCCGCCAGCACCTCGCCCTCGGCCCGCGGCACCCTCACGGGTGCCGAGGTCCGGTTCACCAGGAAGATGAAGTCGTCCTCGTCGGTGCCCCGAACGGCGATCTCGACGTTGCCCTGCACCTCGGCCGGCAGGTCCGCCGGCACGCCCGCATCCTGCAGGACCCCGCTCAGCACCGGACGGATGCCGGCGGCACCCAGCCGGGTCGAGACGTACGTGGCGGACCCCCCGTCGCCGATCAGCCGGCGGCGGGTGATGGCCGGTCGACCGGTCTGGACGCCATCGGCGTACCGGGCGAGGACGGCGACGTCCTCGCCGGTGACGTCGATCCGGTCGGTCCACACGGTCGCGGTGGCCCCGGTGTCGAGGTCGACGCTCTCACCCTCGGGGATCGGGGCGAACTCCTCGATCCTGATGCCCAGCACGTCACGCAGCGCACCCGGATAGCCGCCGGTCCAGATGTGGTCGTTCTCGTCCACGATCCCCGAGAAGTAGGTCGTGATCAGGTGTCCGCCGGCCTCGACGAAGGCGGTCAGCCGCTGCGCCAGCGACCGCGGTGTCTGATAGAGCACGGGGGCGATGACGACGGTGTAGCCGGACAGATCGCGGGCCGCGGGCACCACGTCGGCGCGCACCCCCAGATCGAGCAGTGCGCTGTACCAATCCAGGGCCTCGTCCCGGTACCTGACGAGATGACTCGGGTGTGAATCGAGCTCGCTCGCCCACCAGCAGTTCCAGTCGAACAGGATGGCCACTCGTGCTGGCCGGCGCCGCGAGCCCGCCACCGGCTGCAGGGCGCCCAGCGTGGCACCGAGGTCGGTCACCGCGCGGAACACGGCGCTGTCCTCCCCGGCGTGCGGAACCATCGCCGAGTGGAACTTCTCGGCACCGGCGATCGAGGCTCGCCACTGGAAGAAGCAGATCGCATCGGCGCCGTGCGCCAGGTGCACCAGGGAGTCCCGCTTCATCTCGCCGTCCTGCTTGGCCAGGTTCACCGGCTGCCAGTTGACGGCGCTGGTCGAGTGCTCCATCAGGAACCAGGGCCGCCCGCCCGCGATCCCGCTCGTCAGGTTGGCCGAGAAGGAGAGCTCGTCGCGGTCCTGCGGATGGGGGATGACGTAGTGGTCGTTGGCGACGAAGTCGACCTCCCCCGCCCAGTCGGCATAGTCGACGGCGGTGAACGTCGGCATCACCATGTAGTTGGTGGTGATCGGCACGTCGGGGGTGATCCGCTGCAGCACAGCGGATTCGGCGCGCAGGTAGTCCTTGAGGGCATCGGAGGAGAAGCGCCTGAAGTCCAGTTGCTGGGTGGGGTTGGAGTGGGTGGGAGCCGTCCGGGGCGGAAGGATCTGCTCCCACTCGCCGTAGCGCTGCGACCAGAACGCCGTCCCCCAGGCGTGGTTGAGGGCCTCGAGGTCGACGTATCGATTCTGCAACCAGGCCCGGAACGCGGCCGCGGCGTCCTCGGAGTAGTCGTAGGCGTTGTGGCAACCGAGTTCGTTGGAGACGTGCCACGCCGCCAGGGCCGGGTGATCGGCGTACCGGGTCGCCATCGCCTCGACCAGGGCCAGTGCGTGCTCGCGGAACACGGGCGACGTCGGCCGCCAGTGCTGGCGGCCTCCGGGAAACAGCGTCTCGCCGGTTCGGGTCACCGGCAGGATCTCGGGATGAGCCGTCGCCAGCCAGGGCGGCGGGGACGCCGTACCGGTCGCCAGGTCGACGGCGATCCCGTTGGCGTGCAACAGATCCATCGCCTCGTCGAGCCAGGCGAAGTCCCATCGGTCGGCTGCGGGCTGAATCCGTGCCCAGGAGAAGATGGCCAGCGAGACGATGTTCACCCCGGCGATGCGCATCAGCCGGACGTCGTCGTCCCAGACCTCGCTCGGCCACTGGTCGGGGTTGTAGTCGGCGCCGTATCCCAGAGGGGCAGGCGTCATCGAGGCCGGCCAGCGGACCCAGCGGTATGACTCGGCGGGCGGTGTGGTCATCGGGCGACCTCTCGAGGCTGTCGGCTATGGGTTCGGGCGACGCAACGGGGCGGCCTGGGCGGCGGCGGGGTCGTCGCCGGCCAGCAGCAGTCGGCCGACCTTCGACGCCACGATCCGCTGAGCCTCGCCGTCCAGCGACCGGTCGGTGATCAGGATGTGCACCTCGTTCAGCCGCGCCATCGTGCTGAGACCGACCGTGCCCCACTTGCTGGAGTCCGCGGTGACCACGACCTGACGGGCACAGCCGATCAGGGCACGGTTGGTCTCGGCCTCGACCAGGTTCGGGGTGGTCAGGCCGGCCCGGGCATCGAACCCGTGCACACCGAGGAAGAGCCAATCCACGTGCAGCGACCGCAGCGTGGCCACGGTGACGGGCCCGACCAGGGCATCGGACGGCGTCCGCTGGCCGCCGGTGAGCACCACCGTGAGGTCGTCGCGCGCCGATTCGTGCAGTATCTCGGCCACCGGCGGCGAGTTGGTCACCACGGTCAGGTCTGGGACCAGTCGCAGTTGTTGGGCCACCGCGAACGTGGTTGTCCCGGCCGAGAGCGCCACGGAGTCGCCGGGTTTGACCAGTTGGGCCGCCAGCGCGGCGATGGCGGCCTTCTCCGCGGTGTGCTGCGACGACTTGGCCGCGAAGCCCGGTTCGTCGGCGCTGCGCCCCGAGACGGCGGCGGCCCCGCCGTGCACCCTGGCCACGAGACCACGTCGGGACAGGGCCGCGATGTCCCGACGGATCGTCATGTCCGAGACCCCCAGCAGGTCGACGAGGTCGCTGACCCGGGCCCCACCGGTCTCACGCACCTGAGCCAGAATCCGTTCCTGTCGCAGTTGCGCCAACACGGCTGCTCCTCATGCTCTGGGCGGTGCCCTCAGGCTCCCCTCAAAAGTCCACGTTAGTCAACACTTCCGAACATGGCCGCCCTACTCGGCGAGCCACCGCCGGAACGACTCGACGGAGTAGGGCCGGCCGAGGAAGTCGGCGACCAGGTCGGCGGCGTCCTTGGAACCGCCGGGCGCCAGCACGGCGTCGCGGTAGCGGAAGGCGACTCCCGGCTCGAAGAGGTTCGCCGGGTCGAAGGCACTGAACATGTCCTTGGCGATCACCATCGACCACATGTAGGTGTAGTAGCCGGAGCCGTACCCCTCCAGGTGGCCGAACGAGGCCGGCATGTGGGTGCCCTCGATGTAGGGGAACATCGAGTAGCGGGCCTGCAGTTCGCGGGTGCGTGCGGTCAGATCCGGCGGCTGCTCGATGTGGAAGTAGTACGACATCGCCGCGTAGAACATCTGGGTCCGCGCGACGTATCCCTTGCCGAAGTCGTCCGCTCGCCGCATCCGGCGCACCAGGTCGGCCGGGATCGGTTCTCCGCCTGATCCGGCGGTGGGGTCGACGGCGAACGTGCGCAGCACCTCGGGGTCCCAGGCCCACTCCTCGAGCATCTGACTCGGGGCCTCGACGAAGTCCCACTCGGTGGCCACGCCGGAGAAGCCCACCCAGTCGACGTGACCGCCGAGCACGTGGTGCAGCAGGTGCCCGAACTCGTGGAAGAGGGTGACCACCTCGTCGTGCTCCATCACCGCGCGCGAGAAGTTGCAGACCAGAACGCCTTCCGGCAGTTGGCGTCCCGCCACCCCGTTGACCAGGTCGAACTGCGCGGCGTGCTTGTACTTGCCCTCACGCGGATGCAGATCCAGGTAGATCCGGCCGATGAGCCTCTCGGGGCCCTCGCCGCCGTCCGGCTCCAGTCCGGCGACCGGACGGGTGACCCGGTACACGTCGTAGGCCCGCACCTCCTCGTCCCAGAGGACGGCGTCCTGCGCCGGTTCGTACCGCAGCCCGAACAGCCGCCCGGTCACCTCCAGCAGCCCGGCGCGGACCCGGGTGATGTCGAAATAGCGGCGCACCTGGCGGGCGTCGACGTCGTGCTGCTCGCGGCGAACGGCCTCCGCGTAGAACATCAGGTCGGCGGCGTCGATCGCCTCGGCGTCCGGGTGGTCGACGCGCATCCGCTCGAGCAGGACCGCGTAGTCGCGGTGGGCCGCGTCTGCGGAGGCGTCGGCGATCTCGTCGATGAATTCCGGGATCGCGGCGCCGCTGCCGATCATCTTGACCTCGGCGTCGTAGTCCGCCCAGTCGTCGTAGCCCAGCAACTGGGCCAGCTCGGCCCGGATCGCGAAGACCTCCTTGATCCGGGGGTCGTTGTCCGGCCACCCCACGTTGAGGGACGCGACGAGCAGGTCGCGACGCACCTGGGGGTCGCGGCAGAACGTCCGCACCGGGATGGCGTCCGGATAGTCCGTGGTCACGGTGATCAGGCCGTCCTCGCCGGCCGGGTGCAGCGCCAGCCAGTCATCGGGCAGCCCGTCGAGCTGATCCGGGCGCACCCGGATGGACCGGACGTCGTCCCGGATGCCGCGGCTGTAGTCCTGCCCGACCTTCACGGCGCGCTCGTTCAGCTCTCGGATGCGCTCGCGCGTGGCGGGATCGCGGTCCACCCCGGCGCGGCGGAAATCGCGCAGGGCGTGATCGAGCACCCGTGCCGCCTGGGGATCGAGCGACTCGCGGCCGGTCGTCTCGAAGGCCGAGAACACGGCATAGAGATCGGGGTCCAGGCCCAGCTCGGTGGCCAGTCGCTCCGCCTCCTGCGCGGCCGCCTCCGCCCGCTCGCGGACCGCGGGTATCGGGTGGACCTCGCCGAACAGCGACGCGATCGAGGAGACGTTGCTCAGTGCGATCTCGACGTCGTTCCAGATCGCGAGAACCTCGGCGGCGGTGCGGGTCGTCTCGCCCAGCGGTGTCTTGAGGTCGGCGACCAGCGTTCGGGCTCGATCGAGTTCGGTGCTCACCCTCTCGTCGAGCCACGGCTCGGCGTGCTCGGGGGTGGGCAGGGTCAGCGGCGTGGGCGTTGCAGTCACATGAGGACTCTAGACATCGGCGGGCCAGACGTCGCGATCACCCCTTCCCATGATCACGATGAAGATCACGGTGCTGGGAAATGCGTGCTGCTGAGCGGGCGTTTCACACATCGTGATCTTGCTGGGCTGGCGAGCCCCCGCATCGTGATCTTGCTCGCGTGCTGGTGGTCAGCAGGTCCGCGAGCGCGGTCGAGGTGGGACTCTCCAATGGGGCCGCCGCGAGGTCCGCGATCAATCGGCCCGGTTCCTCGGTGCTGGCCTCTCCGTCGGCCCGATGGCGTGGACTCATCAGGGCTCTCCTCCTTCGATGGTCGGTGTCGTCCGATGCATTCCTCGCGGTCTGATCAGCGCCTCGCGGTCCGATCGGTTTCCTCAAGGTCTGATCGGCTCCACTGGATGAAGGTGGCGCGTGGAGGCCTGCCGTGACGATCCGGGCCGAAATGCCGCATTGGGCAAGACTTCGGGCAAGAGATTGGGCAAGGGGTGCCCGGCAACGTGGCGGATGTCGATCCCACCATCCCCCGGAGCTCGCCATGTCGGTCCAGCGCTATCGCCAACACGATCACATCGCCCTGGCGGAGAGTGGTGTTCTGCAACAGCACCTGGCCTTGGAATGGGTTCGTCTCAATCAGGACCCCTCCACCGGCGTGGTCATCGCGCGTTGGGCGATCGGCCACCCCGTCCTGGCGTCCGCCCGGCGCCCCGGCGATGTGGTGGACGCCATCGACAGGGGCGCGCCGCCGAGGAAGGACGAGCTCCTCGGCGCCTTGATCGAGTTGTTCCAGGCGGGTCAGCAGCTGGCCGGACGGATCGCCCTGCAGGCGATGTTGCCCAAACTGGCGTACTACGCGTTCCGCACCCGGCTGGCGGCGCGGGTGGAGCCGCGCACCGAGGACCGGTTCCAGGTGGTGCTGTGTGAGTTCTGGGAGGTGCTGAGCCGCTATCCCGTCCAACGGCGCACGGCTCGGGTCGCAGCCAACCTGGCTCTCGACACGTTGCACGGGCTCGCGCGGGTGACCGCACTGCCCGAACATCCACTCGACCCGGAGATGCTCGCCAGGATCGGCGAACCCGCGGGGCGACCCGAAGCGGCCGAGCTCGGTCCCGACCTCGGCTCCGACGGAGTGAGCGCGGTGCGCGGCCTCAACGAGGGGCCTGACCCCGACGGGGATCTGGAGGCGCTGCTGGCCTGGGGAGTGGCCCGCGGCGTGGTCACCGATGACGAGGCGACCCTGCTGCGCTCTGTCTACGCCGGCGGATCAGACGGGGTGGCCCGCGGCGTCTCGGCGGGCTACCGCGACCACGCGAAGTCCACCGGACTGCCACCGGCGACGCTGAGACAGAGGGCCAGCCGCGCGCGGCGCCGACTCGCCACAGCCGTGGCCGAGGAGCGTGAACTCGGCGCCTGACTGCCCGATCCGTCACCCGAACGGCCTCGATGCGAGCGGCTCGCGAAGGCGGCTCGAGGACGTGACTCGGTGGTGGCGAGAACGGTCAGGTCACCACGCTGCCGCGCGCTCACCCGCCGCCGCCTCGACGTCGGCGAGCAGCCGATGTGTCGCCGGATCCAGGTCCCCGCCGACGGCCTCGGTCAGGGCGAGCATCCGGGCCACCGCCTCCCGCACCGCCGGCCGGTTGCGGGCCTCGTGGGCGGCCATGATCCTTAGGCGCCACAGGGGTTCCCATGCAGGTTCGACCATGAGACCGACCGCTGTGGCCGCTTCGGTCGCCTGCCACCGGCCGGCGAGCAGGCGGCGCCTGGCCACTTCGTAGGCGACGTCCACGATCTGTTCGGCCATCTGTTGGCGCAGAGCATCCGCCCAGGCGTAGCGGCGGGGGTGGACGCCGTCGAAGGGGCGCCCGCGGACCAGAGCGAGCGCCGACTCCAGGTCCTCGGTCGGGGCTGTTGCCGCGGTGGTCCCCACCAGCTCGAGCCACCACGACCAGTCCGTTCGCACGGCCGGTACGAGGCCGTAGCCGGCTCCGGCCGAGTGCCGCGGGAGGAAGTCCTCATTCGCCTCGTTGCGCCCGAGCCAGGCTCGTGCCTTCGACGTCGCGGTGTTGCGGGTGTTCAGGTTGTCCTCGTGTCGCCGAGCCGGCCAGATCGCCTCGTCGACCTGCCGCGCGTGCACGCCGGGATTGAGCGCCAGGAACGCCACCAGCTCGGCCAGGCGGGCTCGCTTCGAGGGTTCGACCCGGCCCCGAGCCCCGTCGACCTGTACCGGACCCAACACGCGAACGATGGGCGCCGCGGCCGGGTCCAACGGCTCGGCCGCGCTCGACGATGATCCGGGGAGGGTGAGCGGGTGCCGCTGTGGTGAATCGACACCCGGTCCGGCGTGTAGCGGTGCCGCGTCAATGTCCTGCGCCCGCAGGCCGGCGAGGTCGGGCAGCAGCGGTTCCACGTCGTGGACCCCTTCGTCGGACCCGCCATCGCGGGGGGGCGCCGCGTTGTCCGGGTCGGCCAGTGCGACCAGGTGCTGGACCCTGGCGCGCGTCTCGTCGTCCAGCAGTTGGGGGCGCAGGGTCAGTCCCACCGGCTCCAGGACGGCCGAACCGAGATCGTCCAGGTGGAGCGACCAGCGGCCGACCCCGCTCTGAACGGTGATGCCGGCCCACGCCGTCCGCGGCCGTTCCTCGAGGAGCTCGACCAGCCGCTCTCTCTGCTGGGTCGTCATCGGGGTGTTCACCAGAAGGACCTCGGGGGTCCAGACCCCGGGTGTCAGCCCACGGGACCGGGCGGTGGCGAGGTCGGCGCCCACGGCCGCCAACTCGCGGGCATCGGCCGCGTTCCGGGCAGCCAGCTCGTCGAGCGCATCGCCCAGCGCGGGCACGTACCGCAGTCGTCCGGACGCCAGGGCGTCCTCGAGCGTGGCGAAGTCCCCGACCAGGGTCACCTGGACGTCGTCCGCCCACGTGGACGTTGCCAGTTCGACGGCCATCGCGCTGATCACCGCCCGGCTCGTCTCGCCGGCGCCGAGCAGATCGAGCACGCCGAGGCGTTCGAGATCGATGAGGAAGTGGGCGTCCTCGTGGTCGTGGCCGAGGGTGACCAGCGCCGGGTAGGGCGCGGGGATGTCGGCCAGTTCAGAGTCGGTCAGCATCGGGGCCTGGTCGGTCTGCATCCGCCAGACGAGGCCGCCAGGGCTCTCCTCGGGCGCGGTCCACGGCGCGGGCAGGTGGGCGGGGTCCTCGAGGTACAGCTCGATCTCGGTGTGCGTCAGGCGCACGACCCGCAGGGCCGGAAGCGGGGTGCCACCGGCGGCGCAGGCGGCAGCCAGCGACCTGAGCGCCTGATTGACGATGTCGGTTCCCGCGGGGTCCGCCGCGGCACGCAGTTCACGGTCGACGGCGGCCAGTTCGGATGGTAGTGGAGCGTGCGGGGTGCCGGGGCGCCGCCGCAGAGCCCGCAGCCGGCGCCGGGTCGCCAGAACGCCGATCAGCCCGGCGGCGAGCAACGAGCCCACACCTCCGCTGGTGCGGGCCACCCACGGGGATGTCTCGTCGAGGTCCAGGTCAGGGTCATCGGCCGCGTCCGGCGCCTCGACGCTCGATGAGTCCCCACTGCCGGGCTCCGCGCTGGGCACGGGTTCGCGGGCGGGTTCGACCGTCGGCTTGGGGCTGGGTTCGGCTGTGGGTTCGGCCGCGGGTCGGGGAGCGGCTTCGGGGGTGGCGGGTTCCGAGGGAGCGGCGTCTCCGGCCGCTGGAGCGTCAGGGCTCGACGTCGGGGGGAGGACGACCGTCCACCCCGTCCGCACCAGGTCAGGATCGGTGAGCCGGGCGCCGTCCGGCTGCACGACGTCGCGTGAGGCCTCCCGGATCTGCGGCCAGAGGTTCCCGTCGCCGAGTTCCGACTCGGCGATGCCCCACAACGATTCGCCGGGCCGCACCACCCGCCTCTGCACATCCGACGCAGAGGGGGCCTGGGCCGCGACGTGGGACTGCGCGGACTCGTCAGGGATCAGGAGTCGCCAACCGGGATGGATCCAGTGAGCCTTGGTCAGCGTGAACCCGTCGGGCTGGGGGCGACCGTAGTTCGCGTCGGCGATCTCACCGAAGCGTGCTCCGTCGCCGAGGTGCGTCTCGGCCAGACGCCACAGCGAATCGTTGGCCCGCACGGTGTGCACGACGAACCGACCACCCTCCCCCTCGCTGCCGGCCGGGGATGGCGTGACCGCGGCCTCGCCCGTCGATGCGGGCGTTGGCGGTGGGGACGTAGGAGATCCCTCCGCCACCGCGGCGGAAACGTTCGTCGGCAATGGCGGGGACGCCGGTTCCGAGGCTGCGACCGCAACGCGCGGGGGCACCGCGTTCGCGGTGGCCTGTCCCGGAAGCGCGAAGAACGCAGCCAGGACGGCAGCGGTCAGTCCTCGGGCCACGTCCTGGGGGATCGACAGGGCGGGCAGCCTCGGCATCCTGGTGCCGCGGGCCTGGCTCAGGCCCTCGGCCAGGATCAACACCGTGAGCACGACCCAGCAGATCCACGCCAGGATCCGCATCAACGCCAGGAGCAGCGTGCCGTCGTCCGGGGTGGTCACCGCGGTGGTCACCGCGTCCCAGGAATGCAGGACCGGTGGCACCGGCCCTGCCCCGATCGCCAACAGCAGGGCGGGGACACCCACCACGATCGCGACGATCAGGCCGGCGGCCGGCACCGCGCGCAGGACGAGATGGCTGCGTGGCAGGGTCATGACCTCTCCCGGTAGGTGTCCAGCGGGCTGGTGACCGTGGCGGACAGGGCACGCCTGCCGGGGACGCCGGGGACCACGAGGTCGGACAGGTCGACTGTGCAGGTCACGGTCGCCGAGACCCGCGCCTCGGTGCCCACCGGTGCGGCGAAGGCGGAGGTGTCCAGGCTGACCCGGGTGTTCAGGCAGTCGAGACCCTCGCCCGCCAGCGTGTCCACGGCACTGGCCCGCGCATCGGCGGAGGCCGTCGTGACGGATCGGGAGATCGAGGCGGTCCGCGCCGCATCAGAGGCTGCCGCGGCCACCGACTGCCTGGCCAGCGCCACCCTTCCGCCGTAGATCGCCAGCAGCAGAAAGGCCAGCATGACTGGGGTGAGCAGCACGGACTCGACCGAGGCGGAGCCGCTGTCGCGCGGTGACCGGCTCATGTCACGCGCTCGACTGGGGCACGCGCTTCCTGCGACACCGCGAATCCGTCGTAGCCGGGGACCAGGCTCAACGAGCGTCCGCTGACCGTGACGCGCACCCGGGCGAGATCCCGACTGGCCGTGACGGCCGCCCCGGACAGAAGATCGCCACCGGCCCGATCGAGGAACCGGTGGGCGGCCGCGCTGCCCTCGGCCGGTGTGGCCGCCGCGGACGCCGCCGCCCTGGCGCCCTCCTGTGCGGCGGCCAGAGCGATGCTCCGGGCATAGAAGTAGAGGCCGGCCTGACCGGTGATGAAGATCAGGGTGAGCAGGGCGGGGAAGAGCACGACGAGTTCGACCGAGACCGATCCACGATCTGGCCGACCCGCGCGGCGCTCGCTGCTTCGCCGGCCGGTGGGTCGGCGGCCGTTCAGATCCGGCTGGCGTACTTCTGCACCCCGGCGGCGATCGCGGCCAGGGCGATGACCGTGATGGCAACGAGACCTGCGGTGATGAGGACCTGCTCGACGCTGATCGAGCCGCGGTCCTCCTGCTTCACCCGGCCCCACCAGGTCGTCGCCAGAGCGTGGATCAGGGTCAACGGAGGCATCTGTCTCCCTCTCGGTGATGGCCACACCGGATGAATGTGGTCGTGGCGGGCATACTGTGACACTAGCGACGTCCCCGATGGCGCCCAGCGGCTTTCCGGAAACGATTCTCTCGGCGGCGTTGCGGCCCATGGACGGCGCCCTCATCCCGTCACGAGCCGGAACATGGCGGGGGCGGTGAGCATCATGGCGAAGGTCAGGGCCAGTACGGCCCCCGGCAGGGTGAGTCGTTCCGCGGTGCGATTGGCCTCGGCCAGGTCGTCGGTCACCAGTCCGCTGCGGATCGCTGCGGAACGGGCCCGCAGGGTCGGGTAGACCGCCGCGCCCTGTTCGGCCGACAGGCGCATGATGTCGCCCAGGTCGGTCATCGCCTCGAGGCCCAGGTCGCTGCCGAGCCGCCCCAACGCGTCCCAGGGCGGGGTGCCCGACCAGCGGGAGCGCGCCAGTTCCTCGGCGATCCGCTGGAACGGCCACGCATCGCCGATCGCCGCCGCGGTCTCCATCGCCTGCCGGGGCCCAGAGCCGGCCAGCCGTTCCAGGGCGACCAGGTCGATGTAGGCGCTCAGCGCACGGGTGAACTCCCTGCGGGCCGCCGTGGCGTCGGAGCGGACATTGAGATCCGGCAGCAGACCGAGCATCACCGCCAGTAGCAGCGACGCGAGCCCGGGCAGGATCAGCGGTGGCCGGACGCCGACCAGGGTGACGGCGATGGCCAGGAACGCCGGGAAGATCAGACCGAGACCCGCGTAGAGCACCTTCTGCCCGTGGAAGCGGTGGACCGGCATGCCGAGCAGTCTCAGGTCGCGGGTGAGTCGTTCGCCGGTCGTCAGAGCCATACGGCGGCCCGCCCATAGGCCGATCCGTTCCGGCAGATCCGCTGGGCGCACCGTGACCCGCGGCGCCGCGAGGCTGCGCTCCGGCGCCAGCCTTGCCAGGGCGGCCGCCAGGTCCGGCTGGACCGGGATCCGGTAGAGCACCAGGAGGGCCAGTCCGAGCCCCAGCAGACCGCCCGATGCGGCGGCCAGTTGAACCGTGGTCACGATGTCCCGCCCGCGAGGTGCGCACGTCGACCGATGAAGCGTGGCGTTGTGGGGGTGCGGGTCATCAGCCGCATCCACACCAGACAGGCCACGTCGATGCCCAGCAGGACGGCCAGCACCGCCTGCCCCAGCGGGCTTCGGTAGGGCGCGATGTAGGCGGGGTTCAGAGCCAGCAGCCCGATGGCCACCACCGTGATCAGCGTGATCCAGCGCACGGTGGCTCGGGGCTTGGCCCGGTCGGCCTCCACGGTGCGCCGGGCGCGCACCTCCGTGGCGACGGACTCGGCCAGGCTCTGCAGGACGTCGGCCAGACCCGGACCCCGGCGGTCGGAGGCCAGGATGAGCTTGGCGGCGATCAGGTCACCGGTCGCGTCGTCGAGGTCGTCGGCGAAGGCCCGCAGGGCGGCCTCGGTCGGCCAACGGGCGTGTAATCGGCCGACCAGCGTCGAGACCTCGGGCAGGATCGGGTCGGGGGTTGCCCGAAGCGTGACCACCAGGGCCTGCTCGAGACCCACTCCCGCGGTGAGGATGCCCGCCAGGCCCCGCGTCCATTCCTCCATCGCCTCCAGCCGGGCGATGTGCTGGGTGGATGCTGGTGCCAGCAGGGCCGGCAGGCCGGCCAGAGCGAGCGGGAGGACGACGACGGCGATCAGCCAGCCCGAGGCGAGCGCGATGGTCACGCCGACGACCAGACCGGCGACGGCCAGGAGCCTGGTGCGTCGGGAGACCCCGCCGAACCTGGTACGCGGGCGGAACTGAAAGCGTTTCGGCGCGGGCGGATCGACTGGGACCGGGCGCAATCCGGTCAGCCCCAGCCACAGGCCGCCACAGACCAGCGCCCCGGACACCGCGGCCAGCACCGTGGCCCATGAGGCGTTCATCGCACCCCCACCCGGTCCAGTTCTCGCACATAGGCGTCCAGGTCGAACCCGTGGTCGGCGAGCCGTCGGTAGTCGTCGGGCAGGACGCCGGGAACCAGTCTCGGCTGGCGCGGGCCGTCGGAGCCGGGTCGCTCGAGGGTCCGGAAGACGTGGGTGTGGGCTGGTCCGCCCTCCCCGGGGTGGACGGCGATGACCTCACTGACCCGGCGGTGGCGCACCGGCTGGCCGGTCGACGGGTCGGGCCTGACCTGCAGTTGGAGCTGAACGACCAGGTCGATGTGTTCGGCCACAACGCGTTCGGCGTAGGGCACGGTCACGGCGGGCCCGGACTCCAGGGCACAGGTGATCAGCTTCTGGACGGCGCCGACGGCGTTGGCGGCGTGCGTCGTCGAGATGGACCCCGCCCCGGACTGCATCGCCTTGAGCATGGCGAGCACCTCGCGGCCGCGGACCTCACCGACGATCTGCCGGTCGAGATTGAATCTGAACGAGTCGTAGAGGCAGTCGTCCAGGGTGATCTCGCCGGCCTGGCGGCCGTCCGGGCCGCGCTCGCCCGACCCGGGCCGCGCCTCCCAGGCCGCCACCGATGCGTAGCGCCCCGGCAACTCGTGCAGGAAGAGCTCGTACTCGGTCTCGAAGGTGCCGATTCGCTCCCAGGTCGGAAGCGCATCGGCCAGCGCCCTCACCAGCGTGGTCTTTCCCGCGCCCTGCGGCCCGGAGACGACGATCGAGCGGCGGTCGCGGACGGCGGCGGTCAGGAACGAGGCCGCCAGTGGCGAGAGCATCCCGAGCGCGGCGAGATCGGTCAGGCGCACCACCCGCAGGCGATGCCGGCGCACCACGAGCACCGGTCGAGGTGTGATCCACGCTGTCGCCGCGAGGCGCGCGCCGCCGTCCAGGGTGAGGTGCAGGGTCGGGCGGGCCGGGCTGAACGGGCGCCCGTTGCCGTGCCCACGTGAGGCGAGGAAGGACAGGAAGTCGAGCAGCTCCTCGTCCGAGTCCGCCACCGGTGGTCCCGGTCGTCGGCTGCCGTCGCCGAACTGCAGGGTGACGTTGTCGTAACCGTTGACCTCGATGTTCTCCACGGACTCGTCGTCCACCAGGGGCTGCAGGCGGCCCAGGGCGAACAGGGCGTCGTGGACGGCCTGCGCGGTGCGGTGCTGGACGGCGGGGGCCATCGGTGCGCGGCCCGCGGTGAGTGCGCTGCGGGTCTCGTCGTCCAACAGGTCGACGATGATGCTGCGGCCCAACTCGCGCTGGGCCACGGGAGCCAGGGGCGCGTCGCGTTCGCCGAGGGCGGTCGTGAGCCGGTCCGATGCCTTCGCACGTAACAGCCCCACGAGGTGCCAGTCGACCGGGGTGAGTTCGGCGGGTGCGCTCGCGACCGTGCCGGGGAGATCGGTGGGCGCCCGGGACGGCGAGGGCAACGGTGGCGGAGCAGGCGCGTGGCATGCCGTCGAGGACGGCGTTCCGGTCGGGTCGGCGAACAGCGGGAGCGCTGTCAGCGCGGGTCGGTCGGTGCGCGGGCCGGTCGATCTGTTCATGACCGACCCACCCCGATCGTTTCACCCGGGCCAGCGGCCCGGTGTTGATCGGCGCCGGTGTTGATCGGCCCGGTGCGCATCGGCGCGGTGTCCATCGATCCGGTGCGACTCGGATCGATGTGCCGGAGTCGCTGTGCTGCTCAGCCGTGCCCGGTTGTTCTCGGCCAGTTCCGTGATGGCCGAGGCGGCCCCGCGCAGTGCAGAGACCAGGGGACTGCGGACCAGGCGTTTGCCGTTCTGCCCGAGGCGGAGAGCCTGGGCAGTTCGAGGATCCCAGGGCAGCACGCCCGCCAGTGGTAGGCCGAGAAGGTCGGCGACCTCGCGTGAGCGATAGGGCCGACCCGGTCCGACCAGCAGGAGGGCGAGGTGCTCGGTCATGCCGACGTCGGCGAAGCGTGCTCTCAGTTCCCGGCTCCAGCCTCGAGCGGTCGCCACCACGGGCAGGTCCGATCCGACTGTCAGCAGTGCGAGGTCGGCGGCCTGCACCAGCGGGGTCGGTGCGTGGGCCATGCCCAGCCGGCCGGCGTCGACGATCAGGTCCACACCGCCGTCGGCCAGCGTTCCGGCCGTCGCGGCGAACGCCGACCACAGCGGCGCGAGGGCGCCCGCCTGGGCCGGTGTCCGGATCCCCGTGACGACGTCCACAGCCGAGCCGGGGATGGACACGACGACGTCGGACAGCGCGGCCGGCAACCACTGCTCGGGTGGGGTGTGCCCGGAGGTGTAGCTCATCGCCATCGCGAGGTTCACCAGGCCGCGGTCGTGCGGAGGGCTGCCGTTGAACCAACCGGCCAGAACATCCGACCCGGCGCTCGGATCCGCCTCCACCAGAAGCGCTTTGCGTGGCCAGGCCAGGGCCAGACCCAGACACGAGGTGCTCACCCCCGGCGCTCCGGAGGCCGAGGTCAGGACGATCAGCGCCATCAGCGGGCCACCGAATCGAGGACGACGGCGATCCGCTCGGTTGCGGCCAGGGCGCCGAGCGGTGCGGCCGACGCGGTCGGAACGCTCACGGTCAGGAGAACGCGGCCGTCGGGCGAGGTCTCGGTGGAGATCACGGTGGCCGAGGTGGTGGACGGTCGCGCCCGAGGCGCGTCGTCCTGTGCCCGCGGCGTGTTCAGCACCCTGACCGGATCGCCGGACTGCAGGGCGGCGCCGGGTAGCTGGCCGGGGGAGAGCCAGAGACCCACCAGGGACTGTCCGGCGGCCGGCAGGAGGTCGGTGGTGAACGAGTCCTGGACGAGGAGGCCGCCGGCGCGAAGGTCCACCGCGGCGTGCGTACCGACGACGTCGTCACGGGACGTCGCCGGCACCAGACGCAGCGCCGCGTCCGGTCGTAGGTCGATCGTCATCAGATCGGCCGCCGTGATCACGGCGCCGCGGGCGACGTCCTGGCGCATCGCGACGACGGACTCGGTGTGCCCGAAGCCGCTGAACAACCAGGCGCCCAGCACCGACCCGAGGGCCACGGCGAGCAGTCCGCCCACCAGATGCACGGGACGGCGGCGCAACGCCGGGGGTGCGGCCAGTGGCTGCGGCCCGGCCCCTGTCGTCGTGACCGGATCACCCACCGACGCCGTCACCGGATACTCCGGTGATCCTGAACAACTGCCATCGCGATGCCCACAACCGCCCTCTCGTGTCCCTGTCCGGTCGACGCGCGCCGGCCGCGCCGTCCCACGACAGGAGAACGGACACCGACGGCATGCTCTGTGACATCGTGCTGGCCGACGGTGTCCATGCGGTGGACACGACCTGACGCTCACAATCCGGGCACACACGCTATATGCAGGCAGTGTCCTGACATGACGCACTTGTCCCGAACCGCCGGTCAATGGGCCGGAACTTGACGGATCGTTAGCATTTCGGCAGCAACACGGCCCCCAGGGGCAACAGGACCGTCCCGCCGAAGGCAGGCCCAGCCCCCGGCGGTGGTGTCACGCGGACCACTGCAGCGCGTGCCCATCGGCGGTCGTCGCTGGCATCCTGAGGGCGAACCCGCGGGGCGGTCCGGGCGCGTGCCGGTCTCGCGTGGTGCCCATGGGCGGGGACCGTAGCCGTCACGACAGGTGAGGGGAGGCGTCATGGTCGTCCGCAAGGTGTCGGCCGAGCGTGCGGTGAACGAGGCGGTCGCGCCGGCCTACACGAGCAGGCTGGATCTGCACCCGATGCCGAAGTACCGCCTCCCCGAGCATGGCGCGCTGCCGGACGACGTCCACCGCACGGTGCACGACGAACTGATGCTGGACGGCAACGCCCGCCTGAACCTGGCGACGTTCGTGACGACGTGGATGGAGCCGCAGGCCGACTCGCTGATGGCCGAGGCCTTCGCCAAGAACATGATCGACAAGGACGAGTACCCTGCCACGGCCGAGATAGAGAACCGGTGCGTCAACATCGTCGCGGACCTGTTCCACGCGCCGTCCGAGGGCGACACCGTCGGGGTCTCCACCGTGGGGTCCTCCGAGGCCGTCATGCTCGCCGGGCTGGCGATGAAGTGGCGCTGGCGTGAGCGCCGCAATCGGGCCGGGGCGGACACCTCCCGGCCGAATCTCGTCCTGGGCTCCAACGTGCAGGTGGTGTGGGAGAAGTTCTGCCGGTACTGGGACGTCGAGCCGCGCTACGCGCCCATGGAGCGCGGCCGGTACGTCATCACGCCCGAGCAGGTCACCGCGCGCACCGACGAGAACACCATCGGGGTCGTCGCGATCCTCGGGACCACATTCACCGGGGAGTTCGAGCCGATCAAGGCGATCCACGACGCGGTGGTCGCCCTGAACGGCGCACGCAGCCTGGCCGTTCCGGTGCACGTGGACGCCGCGTCGGGCGGGTTCGTCGCACCGTTTCTGCACCCGGACCTGGAGTGGGACTTCCGGTTGCCCAATGTCCGCTCGATCAACGTCTCGGGTCATAAGTACGGCATGGTCTACCCGGGCATCGGGTTCGCGATCTGGCGTGGCCGCGAAGACCTCCCGGAGGACCTCGTCTTCCACGTGAACTACCTCGGCGGCGACATGCCGACCTTCACGCTGAACTTCTCACGCCCGGGCAATCAGGTCGTCGGCCAGTACTACAACTTCCTCCGCCTCGGCCGGTCCGGTTACACGCGGGTGATGGAGGCGCTGCGGCTGGCCGCCTCCGTTGTGGCGGAGGGTGTCTCTCGGATGGAGCAGTTCTCAGTCATCAGCGACGGCAGTGACATCCCGGTGGTCACCTTCGAGATCGTCGGCGACGTGGGCTACACCGTGTTCGACGTGTCAGACCGACTCCGCTACACCGGATGGCAGGTGCCGGCCTACACCATGCCGGACGACGCCACAGACGTCGCGGTGCTGCGCATCGTGGTCCGCGAGGGACTGAGCCTGGATCTCGCGCGTGACCTCGTCCGCGACCTCGAGCAGGTCTGTGGTGACCTCGCCGCGAACCAACCCCGGGCTGGAAACGTGCCAGTGGCAGGAGGAAACCGCTTCCACCACTGAGACCGGTGGACGGCGCCTCGCTACTCCGAGGTGCGCTTCACCTTCGCGGTCACCTCGGAGGCGTCCAGCGGAGCGTCGTCGGCGTCCGCGGCGGCCTCGTCGTCCTGCGCGTCAGCCTCGCCTGCCTGGTCCTGCGAGGCGTCGGACTCCGCGGCGTCCTGGGTCGCGTCGGCGTCCTCGGTCGAGTCGGTGCCCTCAGCCGAGTCGGTGGCCTCGACCGGCTCGTCGCTCGCCTCGTCGTCCACCGCGGACGGCGCCTGCGCCGACCCGGCGAGCCCCGCCGTAGCGGCCGCGGCGCTCGCACGCCCGGCGACGGTGCCGTTGTCGCCGCCGCGCTCGTCGGCGGCGTAGGTGTTCGTGAGGTCGCTGCTCCAGAGCGCGTCCTCCTGTTGCTGCCGACGGCGCTGCCAAGCGGCGGCACCGGCCGCCCCGGCGGTGGCGATCGCGACCAGGATCAACAGCCTGCGCCGGCCGCGGCGGCGGCGGCGCGGGACGATCCCGTCGAACTCGATGTCCATCCGGTTCTCGACCTGGTCCGCCACCGAACGCAGGTGCTCACCCGCGACGCTTCCGGCCGTGTGGGCGGCCGAGGCCCCGGCGACGGCCGCGGAACCGACGGCCTCTGCGATCCGTGGGGCGTACTCGTCGACCTTGTCGCGGGCGCGTTCCACGGCCGGGGCGATCCGTGGGGCGTACTCGTCGACCTTGTCGCGGGCGCGTTCCACGGCCGGGGCGATCCGCGGCGCGTACTCGTCGACCTTGCCGCGGGCATACTCGACGGTCGGTGCGACCCGTTCCTTGGCCGGGCCGAGCGCCTCGGCCGCGGAGTTCGCTGCAGCCCCCGCCGGCGGCGCGATCCATCGGCCGACGGCCTGGGCCATCCGCCCGCGCGTCCTGTGCGTTGTCGAGCTGTCACGTATGTCTTTCACCTTGGGGCCCCTTTCGTCCGCGTCCTGCCATCCTTCTCGGGTCAGCTCGATCGCGCCACTGCAACACCCGGGTGGATGCCGGTACCCGGCGGTGGGCCCAGGGTTGCACAGAGTGTCGACGCCCGACTCGGCAGCATCGGGACGTCGTGCGAAGATGGCACACGATCGACCGTGCCCGCGCACCCAGGCCGGGCCAGTACCGGAAGGTTTCGAGGTGCCCGACACCCTGCACGCCACTCTGCACACCAACCGCGGTGACATCCGGATCGAGTTGTTCCCGAACCACGCGCCCAAGACCGTCGCCAACTTCGTGGAACTCGCGGAGGGCTCCCGCGAGTGGATCGACCCGAAGACCGGTCAGGCCCGCAAGGACCCGTTCTACGACGGGCTCGGCTTCCACCGGGTCATCTCGGGCTTCATGATCCAGGGCGGTTGCCCGATCGGGAACGGCACGGGCGGTCCGGGGTACGAGTTCAACGACGAGATCCACTCCGAGCTCGTCTTCAACAAGCCCTACCTGCTGGCGATGGCCAATGCCGGCAAGCGGATGGGCAAGGGCACCAACGGGTCCCAGTTCTTCATCACCGTGGTGCCGACCCCTCACCTGCAGGCCAAGCACACCATCTTCGGTGAGGTCGCCGACGGCGCCGGCCGCGACGTGGTCGATGCGATCGCGACCACCGCGACGGGCCGGGGCGATGCGCCGGTCGAGCCGGTGATCATCGACAGCGTCACCATCGAGCGCGGATGACGGTGCCGCCGGGGCCGCCCGGCGGCCCACCACCTGCCCAGCCCCCGGTCGGGGTCCCTCCCCCGACCGACGCCGTCCCGGTCTGCCCGCGCCACCCGGACCGGGTCAGCTACGTGCGCTGTCAGCGCTGCGAACGACCGGTGTGCCCGGAGTGTCAGCGCGTTGCGGCCGTCGGTTTCCAGTGTGTGGACTGCGTCGCCGAACAGGCCAAGACGGTTCGGACGCCGCGCACGACGTTCGGCGGTCAGCTCACCGACGGTTCGGGCGCGGTCACCAAAGGCATCATCGGGATCTGCGTCGCTCTCTACCTCGCCCAGCGCCTGGTCCCGCAGGATCTGGTCACCCGTGAACTGATGTACATCCCGGCGTTCACGTTGCTCGAACCGTGGCGGATGCTGACCGCGGCCTTCCTGCACTCGCCGTCCTTCCTGCTGCACATCGTGTTCAACATGTACGCCCTCTGGCTGGGCGGGCCCTATCTCGAGCAGTTGCTGGGCCGGGCCCGGTTCGCCGCGTTGTACCTGCTCAGCGCCCTCGGGGGCTCGGTCGGGGTGTTCCTGATCGCCTCGCCGGGCGGTGACTCGTGGTGGACGCCGGTGGTCGGCGCCTCGGGCGCGGTCTTCGGTCTGTGGGGCGCGATCATGGTGCTGCACCGCCGCCTGGGCCGGGACAACGGCGGCATGATCGCCCTGCTGCTGATCAACACCGTGATCGGGTTCACGCCGGGGCTGTCCATCGCCTGGCAGGCCCACCTCGGCGGCCTGGTCACCGGTGCGCTGGTGGGGCTGGTCTTCGCCTACACCCCGGCCGAGAAGCGGCGGACCTGGCACCCGGCCGGGCTGGTCGGCGTCGCCGTCCTGCTGGCCGTCCTGATCGCGGTCAAGGTCGCCACGGTGCCCACCGGCCTGATCTGAGCCGCCTGATCTGAGCCGCCTGATCTGGCAGTCACCTGAGCTGAGACCGGCTCAGATGACCTCGCGGACCTCGGCGAAGTGGCAGGCCGAGGCGTGGTCGGTCCGGATCTCCAGCAGCGGTTCGGTCTCGGCGCAGACGTCCTGGGCCTTCCAGCACCGGGTGCGGAATCGGCAGCCGGACGGCGGATCGGCCGGACTCGGCACGTCGCCGGTCAGCCGGATCACCTCCCGCCTGCCGCGGGCGGACGGGTCCGGGACCGGCACGGCCGACAGCAGGGCCTGGGTGTACGGGTGGGTGGGCCGACCGTAGATCTGGTCCTCCGTCCCGAGTTCGACCAGCTTGCCGAGGTACATCACGCCGACGCGGTCACTGATGTGCCGGACAACGGACAGGTCGTGCGCGATGAAGATGTAGGACAGCCCGAACTCGTCCTGCAACTCCTCCAGCAGGTTCATCACCTGCGCCTGGATCGACACGTCGAGGGCGGAGACCGGCTCGTCGCAGACGATGACCTCCGGGCGCAGTGCCAGCGCCCGGGCGATGCCGATCCGCTGGCGCTGACCGCCGGAGAACTGGTGCGGGTACCGGTTGATGTGCTCCGGGTTGAGACCCACCACGTCGAGCAGATCCTGGACGGCGCGCCGCCGATCCCCCTTCGGGGTCACATCGGGGTGGATCTCGAACGGCTCACCGACGATGTCGCCCACGGTCATCCGGGGGTTCAACGAGGTGTAGGGGTCCTGCATCACCAGTTGGATGTCGCGGCGCAGCCGTCGGGTGTCGGCGGCGCCCAGATCGTAGATGTCCCGGCCCTTGTAGGTGACCGACCCCGACGTGGCCGGCTCCAGTTTCATCACCACCTTGCCGAGCGTGGACTTACCGCAGCCCGACTCGCCCACGATGCCGAGGGTCTCGCCCTTGTGCAGGTCGAAGGACACTCCGTCGACGGCGCGGACCTGCCCGATGGTCTTGCGGAACACGATGCCGCGGGTGATCGGGAAGTGCTTGACCAGGTCGCGCACCTGGAGGATTACCTCGCCACGCTCCGGCTCGGAACCGGTTGCGGGCGGAACGGGTTCGGCGGAGGCGCTCACGGAATCACTCACGGTCGAACAACTCCCGGGCGTAGTGGCAGGCGCTGGACCGCGCGGGGGTCAGCGCCAGCAACGGTGGCAACTCGGTCCGGCAGCGCTCGGGCCGCACCTGGGGGCAGCGGGGGTGGAACGGGCAGCCGGACGGGATGCGGGTCAGGGTCGGCGGCAGGCCCTCGATGGTGTTCAGCTGCTGGCCCTTCTGGTCCACCCGGGGAATGGAGTTCAGCAGGGCCAGGGTGTAGGGGTGACAGGGCTTGGCGTACAGGTCGTGCACCGGTGCCTGCTCCACGATCCGCCCGGCGTACATCACCGCGATCCGATCGGCCACGTCGGCGACCACCCCGAGGTCGTGGGTGATCAGGATCAGCCCCATCCGCCGCTCGCGCCGCAGCTCCGCCAGCAGGTCCATGATCTGGGCCTGCACGGTGACGTCCAGCGCCGTGGTCGGTTCGTCGGCGATGAGCAGCTCCGGGTCCAGCGCGAGCGACATCGCGATCATGACGCGCTGGCGCATCCCACCGGAGAACTGGTGCGGGAACTCGTTGACCCGCTGCTTGGCGTTCGGGATCTTGACCTGGTCGAGCAGGTCGATGGCCTTCTTCTTGGCCTCGGACCGGCTGGCGCCGCTGCGCGTGCGGAACTGCTCGCCGATCTGGAATCCCACCGTGAAGACCGGGTTCAGGGCGGACAGGGCGTCCTGGAAGATCATCGCCATCGCCGCGCCGCGCAGGCTGCGCCGCTCGCCCGCGGGCATGGTCAGCAGGTCTCGCCCGCGGAAGCGGATGGACCCTCCGGTGACGAAGCCCGGGGGGGTGTCGAGGATCCCCATGATCGCTTGCGCGGTCACGCTCTTGCCGGACCCGGATTCGCCGAGCACCGCCAGCGTCTCGCCGGCGTCCACGTGATAGCTGACGCCGTTGATCACCTTGGCCACGCCGTCGTGGGTGCGGAACTCGACGTGCAGGTCCTCGACGTCCAGCAGGCGCCCCCTGTCGGCCTGGGCACGCCGGACGGGCTCGGGCTGGAGTCCAGACAGTGTCTCGGGCACGGAATGCCTCCTCAGCGCAGCTTCGGGTCGAGGGCCTCGCGGACCGCCTCACCGAGCAGCACGAAGGCCAGCACGGTGGTGGTCAGGAAGGCGCCGGGGAACAGCAGCAGGTGCGGGGAGACGCGGATGTAGTTGCGTGCGTCCGAGATCGCCACCCCCCAGGAGATGACCGGTGGGGTCAGGCCGATCCCGAGATAGGACAGGGTGGCCTCGGCGCCGATGAACGCGCCGATCGTGATGGTGGACCAGACCAGCACGGGGGCCAGGGTGTTGGGCAGCAGATGGCGTGTCACGATCCGCAGCGTGTTCGCCCCGAGGGCGCGGGCGGCCAGGATGTAGTCGGCCTGCTTGGTCTCGATCACCGCCGAGCGCATGATGCGCATGACCACCGGCCACGACAGCGCGACGATCGTGACGGAGACCAGGGACATGATCTTGAGCTTGGAGGACCCTGGGGTGTTGAACGTGGTCAGGATGACGATGGCGCCGAGGAAGAAGGGCAGGCCGAGGAAGATCTCGCCGAGGCGAGAGAGCAGCGAGTCGGTCCACCGGCCGTAGTACCCCGCCAGGATGCCCACGAGACCGCCGATCAGTACGGTCCCCAGGGTGGCGGACAGCCCGACCACGATGGAGGCCTGGGCGCCGTAGACGGTGCGGGCGTAGACGTCACGGCCCTGGATGTCGTAGCCGAACCAGGCCTGCGAGGACGGGCCCTGCCGGCTCTTGGTCAGGTCGGCGAAGTTCGGGTCGGTGTTGGTGAACAGCCCGGGGACGGCGGCCATGATCACGAAGATGACGATGAGCACCGACGCGAGCCAGAACATCGGTGAGCGCTTCAGGGTGCGCCAGACGTCCGCCGACAGGCTGCCGACGCGTTCGGCCGCGACGTTCGGGGCGTACGCGAGTGTCGAAACCGGAATCACTCATAGCGGATCCTCGGGTCGAGGGCGGCGTAGAGCAGGTCGACGAGCAGGTTCATCAGCATGTAGACGACGACCAGCACCGTGACCACCCCGACCACGGTCGCGTTCTGCTTGGTCACGATCGAGCGGTAGACGAGGTTGCCGATGCCGTTGATGTTGAAGATGCCCTCGGTGACGATCGCGCCGCCCATCAGCGCGCCGAGGTCGGTGCCGAGGAAGGTGACCACCGGGATCAGTGAGTTGCGCAGCAGGTGCACCCCGGCCACCCGGCGGGGGGTCAGTCCCTTCGCGATGGCCGTGCGCACGTAGTCGGCGCGCAGGTTCTCGGCGACGGTGGAGCGGGTCAGGCGGGCGACGTAGGCGATCGAGAGGCTGGCCAGCACCAGCGCGGGTAACAGGAGTTCGGGCAGCGGCGAGCCCCCCGACACGGTGCCCACCTTGATGCCCAGCAGCGGCAGCAGCTTCGGGCCGATCAGGTCCCGCGCGACGTAACCGGTGACGAAGACCGGCAGCGCGATCAGCAGCAGGGTGGAGACCAGCACCAGATTGTCCAGGAAACTCCCGCGCCGCATGCCGGTCAGGACACCGGCCACGATGCCGATCAGGGCTTCGAAGATGAGCGCGATCACGGCGAGTTTGATCGTGTTGGGATAGGTCTGGGCCAGTTGGTCGGCGACCGTGTTGCCGGAGAAGTCCGAGCCGAAGTCGCCGTGAACCAGGTTCCAGATGTACTTGCCGTACTGGACGACGACCGGGTCACCGAGGTTGAACTCCTCGGTCACCTTGTCGACGTAGGACTGCGGACAGGCCCGCTCACCGCACTTGCCCGCGAACGGGTCACCGGGGACCGCCCATACCAGGAAGTAGATGAGGAACGTCGTTCCGATGAAGACCGGGATCAACTGCAGTATGCGCCGCACCACGTAGCGTCCCATACCGACTCCTCTCCGTGAACGGTCAGCCGTCGTACAGATCCAGCCGGAGGAGCCCTGAGGCTACCTCCGGCCGGATCCGAACGAACAGGTCCCTACACCGGACGTCGAACTGTCACTTCACGGTGACGCTGAGCAGGTCCAGCTCGCCGAATGGGTTCACCTTGACGGTGTCGAGATTGGTCGAGTACCCGGACTGCCGCGCGACGCTCCACAGGGGGATCGTCGGCATGTCCGCCACCAGCAGCTTCTCGGCCTCCGCGTAGAGGGCCGGAGCCTCGGTGGCCGGAGCCTCGGCGGCCTTCTTCAGGGCCGCGTCGAACGCCGGGTTGCTGTAGTCACCGTCGTTGGCCGACGCCCCGGTCGCGAAGATCGGGGTCAGGCCGTTCTCGATGTGCGGGTAGTCGTACTGCCAGCCGGTGCGGAACAACCCGGTCATCTTCCTGTCGTTGACGGCCTGGCGGAAGGCGGCGAACGTCGGCACCGGGGTGGCTGTGCACTCCAGGGACAGGGTCTGGCTGATGCTATTGCAGACCGCCTCGTTCCACGCCTTGTGGTCGCCGTCCGCGTTGTAGCTCAGCGTGACCTTGCCGGTGAACCCGGACTTGGCCAGGGCCGCCTTGGCCTTGGCGGCATCGAAGGTGCAGAACTCGATGCAGGTTTCCTGGTATCCCTCGACCGCCGGTGAGCTGTATGCCTTGGACGGCGTACGGGTGCCGTTGAAGATCTGCTTCGTGATCGTGTCACGGTCGATCGCCATCGACAGGGCGTGCCGGAAGTCGGCGTTGTCGTACGGGGCGCCGGCGTAGATCGGCGCGGTAACGGTCTCGACCGCCAGCACCGGCGCGTCGAGCGCGCGATCACCCAGGTCGGTCTTCCACAGATCGCCCGCCAGCACCGAGACGGGAACCTGCTTCAGGAAGTCGAGGTTGTTCGAGGTGAGGTCGGAGTAGGCGGCGTCCAGGTCCTGATACATCTTGACCGTGACGTCCTTGACCGCGGGCATCGTGCCCTTGTAGTCGTCGTTGCGGGTCAGCTTGATCTCGACGTTGTCGTTCCAGGAGACGAACTTGAACGGGCCGTTGCCGATCGGCTCCTTGCCCCAGGCGGCCGGATCGGCGGCGCTGAAGAACGCCTCGGGCAGCGGAGAGAAGGCGGTGTAGCCCAGCGCGTTCTGGAAGGCGCTGGACGGCGCCGCCAGGGTGATCTCGAAGGAGGAGTCGTCGATCTTCTTCAGACCCGACATCTCCTTGGCCTTCGGCTCGGGTGCCGTCTTCGGCCCGTCGCCGTCCGGGTCCTCGCTCTGCAGGTCGGCGAACCCGGCGATCGGCTCGAAGAAGTAGGAGTTCAGCGCGCCGTTCGGGCCGTAGGCGACCCAGTTCCACGCGTTGATGAAGCTGTCGGCGGTCACCGGGGTGCCGTCGTGGAAGGTCCAGCCGTCGTTCAGGGTGACCGTGAAGGTCGTGTTGTCGGTGGTCTCGATCGACTTGGCGACGGCCATCTCGGTGGAGGCGTCGTCCGGGTTGTACTGGACGAGGCCGGTGAACAGGGCGTCGACGACCTTGCCTCCGCCGGTCTCGTTGGTGTTACCGGGGACGAGCGGGTTCTCCGGCTGCGTTCCGTCGATCGTGATGGCCGCGTCGGCGGAGCCTGCGCCCGCGCCGCTGGTCCCGCTGTCGGAGCCACTGCTCGAGCAGCCCGCTGTCACGATGAGGGCGGCGCAGGCGGCCATTGCCGCCCAGGCCGTGCGACGCGACATTCGCATGGGTGTGTCCTCCACGTAGATGGGTGATCATTGCAGGCCAGGTGTCCTGGTCCACGCCTGGCCAATTCTGCAGGGTCTATCGCCTCGGCGCGGCAAACGCCACTGGTGTTGGTCCCTCCGAACCGGATCGATGCAAAACCTTCACCTCGTCGGTGATCCTGGCACAGGCCCCGGATATCCACAGGGCTACTCACAGATGTGGAATTACATGGCTGGAACTACACAGCTGTGGGTAAGTCTGTGGACAACCGGGGGCGGGTCCCACGGCGTCAAGGCCGCGCAAGCGGAGGCGGCGCAAAAGGAACTGCGCGCCCCACGGAGGGTGGGACGCGCAGAGTCGAGCGCAGCAGTGGCCAGACAGCAGTGGCCAGACAGCAGTGGCCGGTAGGCGGTGAGACGCGAGGACGGCGGGCGGTCAGCGCCAGCGGGTCGTCATGACGAATCCGGTCATGAGGATGCCGAACCCGACCGCCAGGTTCCAGTAACCGATGGCACCGATCGGGAAGGCGAACTGCGAGATGTAGCTGACCACAAGGTAGATCAGTCCGATGACGAGCAGCGCGACCATGACCGGGGCCCACCAGCGCGGGTTCGGCTTCGGCGCGCCCGACGAACTCTGCGGGGCCGTGTAGGCGCTCTTGCGGCGTACCCGGGATTCAGGCATGACTACTCCTCTGTGCGCCGGCCTGTCCGCCTGGCCGACCCGGTGGCGGGTACCGGATTGCCCTAGCGTAATGCGCATCGGCGTCGAGCACGGCGTCGGCACAGGCTGGGAGCATCCGATGGATCCGACGTCGACGCCGCCGCGCAGGCGCCGTCGACTCGTGGAGTTGTCGATCGTGGGCGTGCTGGCGGGTCTGCTGTTCACCGCCGGCATCCGCAACGCCCACGATCCCTCGCTGCGCACGGACGGCGTCGACAACCAGGCGCTGCTGGACGCCGAACAGGCCCGGGCGGAACAGGCCGGACGCCGCGTCCAGGAACTCACCGGGGCCATCGACGACCTGACCGGCGAGTCCACGGACGACGCGGCGGTGAGCAGGCTCCAGGCCGAGGTGGCCCGACTGGCCGGTCCGGCCGGTCTGGGCGAGGTCGAGGGCCCCACCTACGTGGTGACCCTGGACGACGCGCCGTCGGGCGTCGTCCGCGAGGGCCTGCGCGCCGACGAACTCGTCGTCCACCAGCAGGACATCCAGGCGGTTGTCAACGCGTTGTGGGCCGGCGGCGCCGAGGCGATGACCCTGATGGGGCACCGGATCGTCAGCACGACGGCCGTGCGCTGCGTGGGCAACACCGTTCTGATCCAGGACCGCCTCTACTCCCCGCCGTACGAGATCGTCGCGATCGGCGACCTCGACCGGTTCCGGGCGGCCCTGAACTCCTCGCCCGAGGTGGGCATCTATCGCGAGTACGTCGACCAGGTCGGTCTCGGCTGGACGGCGCGGCCGGGTGGGCGGCAAGTCCTGCCGGCCTATGACGGCCCTCTGGAGATCCGGTACGCCCGGCCGCTGCCGGCCGCCTCGCCGGCCGCGTCACCGGAGGCCGTCCCGGACGTCGTCCCGGGCGGCCCACCAGTCGACGAATCCGGGTGACACCATGTCGGACGTGCGCATCCTCGTGGTCGACAACTACGACAGCTTCGTCTGGACCATCGTCGGGTACCTGTCCCAGCTCGGGGCGACCTGTGAGGTCCGGCGCAACGATGCCGTCGGCGTCGAGGCTGCGCGGGGCGCGGACGGCGTGCTGCTGTCCCCCGGGCCGGGCACGCCCTCCGAGGCCGGGATCTGCCCGGAGATGGTCGCCCACTGCGCCGAGCAGGCCCAGCCGATGTTGGGCGTCTGCCTGGGTCACCAGGCGCTCGGTGAGGTCTTCGGGGGCACCGTCACCCACGCCCCCGAACTGATGCACGGCAAGACCAGTCCGGTGCTGCACAACGGGGCGGGGGTGATGGCCGGACTGCCCAGCCCCTTCACAGCCACCCGGTACCACTCCCTCGCCGTGGTCGCCGACACCGTGCCGGACGTGCTCGCGAGAACAGCCTGGACCGAGGACGGCGTGGTGATGGGTCTGCAGCACCGCGTGCTGCCGTTGCACGGGGTCCAGTTCCACCCCGAGTCGGTGCTCACCGAGGGCGGCTACCGGCTGCTGGCCAACTGGCTCGAGATCTGCGGTGACCCGGACGCCGTGGCCCGCTCGCGAGGCCTGGCTCCACTGGTTCGCCGCTGACGGCCCCCACGCGAGAAGGGTGCTGTTCTCCCCCTTTGCGCGGGGGAGAACAGCACCCTTGTCGGCGCGGGTGTCTCAGCTCTGCGATGCGTCCGGCTCGGGCGACGGCTGATCGGTCGGCTCGTCCGAGGGCGGGACCGTCGGCTCGGGCTGCTGGACGGCGACCGCGACCCGCAGCGTGATCGTCGCGGACCCGCTGTCCACCGAGCTGCCCCCGGGCAGACTCTGGGAGAGCACCGTGCCCGCGGTCTGGTCGCTCGGTTCGTCCTCGCGGTTCACGGTGATCCCCAGGTCGGTCAGGGTCTTGGTGGCCGACTCGATGTCCGTGCCGGTGACGTCGGGCACCTGGACCTGACCGGTCGACAGGATGAGTGTGACCTCGTCGCCCTTGGCCACGCTGCTCGTCGCCGTCGGATCGGTGGCGACGACGTGGTCCTTCTCGACGTCGGCGGAGTCCCGGGTCTCGATGTTGCCGACCTTCAGCCCGGCTTCCTCGATCTTGACCCGGGCCTCGTTCTGCGACAGCCCGATGACGTCGGGCACCCGCACGTTGGCCGAGCCCGTCGAGATGAGCAGGGTCACCGCGTCACCCGAGGCGACCTGGGTCCCCGACGCCGGATCCTGTTCCGCGACGACCCCTTCCGGCACCGTCTCGCTCGCCGTCTCGCTGAGGTCCGCCGTGAGCCCGAGCTCGGCGAGTCTGGCCTCGGCGTTGGCCTGGGTCAGCCCGGTGACCTGGGGCACGGTCACGTCGTCGGCGCCGCGGCCGCCGAGCAGACTGAACACCAGGTAGGCGACGGCGGCGAAGACCGCGACCGAGACCAGGCCGAGCAGCACGAAGCCGGCGTTGCGCCCCGAGCCCTTCCGGCCGCGCGGGCGTTCCTGGGTCGGCGGGTACTCGTACTCGCCGTACTGCTGGGCCGGATAGCCGGCCGCCTGGGTGTCGCCGCCGACGGGCACCTCCAGCGGTCCGAACCCGCCGGTCGGGCCCGCCGGCGCCCATCCGCTCGGTCACCGCGCCGGTCGCCGTCCGGCCGCCGGCCCCCATGGCGGGGTCGGGGTAGGGCAGGAACTCGGTGGCGGAGGTCTGGTCCGGTGATCGCATGGTGCCCGGCGGCGGTCGGAGCCATGACCGGCCGGCCCTGACGCAGGTTCTCCAGGTCGGCGCGGAACTCCGCGGCGGACTGGTAGCGCGCCTCGCGGTCCTTGGCCAGGGCGTGCAGGATGACGCGGTCGAGCTGGGTCGCTGATCACCGGGTTCAGGTCGCTCGGCCGCGGCGGAGCCTCGCGGACATGCTGGTAGGCGACCGCGACGGGTGAATCGGCCACGAACGGCGGGCGGCCGGTGACCAGCTCGAACAACAGGCAGCCGGCCGAGTACAGGTCGCTGCGGGCGTCGACCGTCTCCCCGCGGGCCTGCTCGGGTGACAGGTATTGGGCCGTGCCGATCACGGACTGGGTCTGGGTCATGGTCGCCGAGGCATCGGCCAGCGCGCGGGCGATGCCGAAGTCCATCACCTTGACGTCGCCGTCCGGGGTGAGCATCACGTTGGCCGGCTTGATGTCCCGGTGGACGATCCCGGCCCGGTGGCTGTACTCCAGCGCCGAGAGCACCCCGGCGGTCAGCTCGACGGCGCATGCGCTGGATCGATCGGTCCGACCCTCGATCAGCAGGTCCCGCAGGGTGCGGCCCTCGACGTACTCCATGACGATGTAGGGCAGGGCCACCGCGGCTGCCGCCCGAGTCGATGACCTGTTCCTCGCCGGTGTCGTAGACCGCCACGATCGTGGGGTGGTTGAGAGCCGCCGCCGACTGCGCCTCGCGGCGGAACCTGGCCTGGAAGATGGGATCGCGGGCCATGTCTGTGCGCAGCAGCTTGATCGCGACGACGCGGCCGAGGCGGGTGTCGCGGCCGAGGTGGACCTCGGCCATCCCGCCGCGGCCGAGCAGGTCACCGACCTCATACCGGTTTCCGAGTACCCGTGGATTGCTCACGCGTTCCGTCCCTGTCCGTCGCTGCTTGCCGTCCCTGGTGTCCGTGCGCGTAGCCATCCTTGCGACGCACCGCTGGATCGGCCCCGCCGAGAGGCGCCACCCGCTCCTGTCAGCAGCAGCAGACCTCCGAGGGCCAACGCTCCATTGCCTGTGGTCGTCGGCGTGGCCCTACCCAGTGAGCTGATCGAGGGCGTCGGCGACGAGATCGTCGGCGAGGGCGTCGGCTCGGCGGTCGGGACTCGGAGACGTCGTGGGGCTCGGCAACGGCGTGGGAGCTGGGCGGCGCCGTGGTCTTGGTGGGGGTCGGCGTCGGGGGCCTGGTCGTCGTGCTGGTCGTCGCGCGGGCACTCGGCGTGGGTGAGGTCGTCGCGCTCGCTCCCGGGGTCGTGGAGGCGGTGGCGAGCAAGCCGGCGGGCCCGGAGGACTGCGTCGCCGACGGTGTGGGCTCGTCGCCTCCGAGATTGACCCTGCCGCCCTCGCCGCCGCTCACCCACAGCAGCAGCAGGATGACCAGGGCGAGCAGGGCCAGCATGATCAGGAGGGCGGGGGACAACCTCGGCTTCGACTGCCGCCGCCGTCCGCTGCCGGTGCCGAGTTCGTCGTCCTCCTGCCCGTAGCCGCTCTGCGGCGGTCCGAATCGCGGTGGCCCGCCAGCGGTCCCCACGCCGTCCGGTGAGGTGGCGGGGGCGTTCCAGGTTCCGCTCGGCGCCGGTGCCATCCGCGTCGTCCGCGTGGTGGGCGAGGTGCCCACGCCGGCGTCGGCCGCCGCGGCGCCCGGCCCGAGCAGGGCGCCCCCCGGGCCGAGCAGGGCGCCCCCCGGGCCGACCTGGGGCGCCTGGGCGGAGCCCAGCCCGGGGGACCGTCCCGGGGCCCGCCCGGTGATGCCGTCCAGGGCCGAGGGGTCGTGCGCGGCGAGCTTGTCGAGGGCGTCGCCGAACGCCTCGGACGAGCGGATCCGCTGCTGGGGGTCCTTCTCCATGGCGGCCGAGACGATGCGAACCACCTCGGGCGGAATGGTGCCGGGCAGCGGGGGAGGTTGCTGGTTCAGGTGCGCGGTGGCGACCAGTACCTGATTCTCGCCCTCGAAGGGGCGGTGTCCGGCGAGACACTCGTACGCGACCACGCCCAGGGCGTAGACGTCGGACAACGGGCTGGCGTCGAGTCCCCGCGCCAGCTCGGGGGCAAGATAGTGGGCGGTCCCCATGACCTGGCCCGTCATGGTCAGGGGCTCGTGATCGGTGGGCCGGGCGATGCCGAAGTCGGTGATCTTGACGATGCCGTCGGGAGTCACCATCAGGTTGGCGGGCTTGACGTCGCGGTGGACGACCCCCCGCTCGTGTGCGACGTGCAGGGCGTGGGCGGCCTGGGCCACGATCGACAGGGTGCGCTGGGTGTCCAGGGCGCCCTCACGATGCAGGATCGCCGAGAGCGGCTCCCCCGGTACGAGTTCCATCACCAGATAGGCGATCCCGTCGCCCTGCACCGCGCTGGTGGAGGGCGAGACGCCGTCCGGGCCGACCGAGGTCTCGCCATAGTCGTAGACGGCGGCGATCCCGTTGTGCGGCAACTTGGCGGCCGTCTTGGCCTCCGCCCGGAAACGCTTGCGGAACGCCTCGTCCTCGGCGAGTTCGGCACGCAGGACCTTGATCGCCACCGGGCGCCCGAGCCACTCGTCGGTGCCGCGCCAGACCTCGCCCATCCCGCCGACGGCGATCCGGTCGCTGAGCAGATACCGGCCGTCGAGCAGCGTGCCCGCCCGCACACTCACTGGTTGATCACCGCCTCCATGACCTGCTTGGCGATCGGCGCCGCATCCCGGCCCCCCGCGGTCCCCTCGTCGAGCACGACGGCGATCGCCACCCGGGGGTCGTCCGCCGGCGCGAAGCCGGTGAACCACACCGTGGGCGCCTGGCCGTCGCCCGTCTCGGCCGTCCCGGTCTTGCCCGCCACCGCGACGCCCGAGATGGCCGCCCTGGTTCCCGTGCCGCTCTCGACGACGCCCTGCATCATCTCGTTGAGCTGCGCCGCGGTGTCCCGCGAGATCGCCCGCCCCAGCTCGTCCTTCGACGGCCCGGAGATCACGGACAGGTCTGGGGAGAGCACCCGGTTGATCAGGTTCGGCTTCATCATCACACCCTTGTTCGCCACGGCGGCCGAGACCATCGCCATCTGCAGCGGGCTGACCCGGACGTCGTACTGCCCGATGGCGGACTGGGCCTCCTGCGGCGGGCTCAGCTCTGCGGGGAACTGGCTCGGCGTCACCGTCAGCGGGATCTTGAGCTGCTCGCCGAAGCCGAACTTGGCGGACTGCTCGCGCAGCGCGTCCCCGCCGAGCGCCATGCCGATCGACCCGAAGGCGGTGTTGCAGGAGATCCTCAACGCGTCCGCCAGGGTCATCTTGTCGTCCGCTCCGCAGGCTCCCGAGAAGTCGTTCGGCAGGGTCGCCGTGGTCTGCGGCAGCTCGAGGCTCGGCCGGACCCGTCGCACCACGGTGCTCGGCTGGTACTCGCCGCTCTCCAGCGCCGCGGCCGCGGTCACGATCTTGAAGACCGATCCCGGCGGGTAGAGGCGACCCGCGATCGCGCGGTTCTCGAGCGGTCGGTCGGCGTCGTCCAGGAGCTCGGCGTAGACGTCCTTGACCTCGTCGACGTCGTGGAGGCCAGCTCGTTCGGGTCGTAGGTCGGCTTGCTGACCAGTCGCCAGCACGGCGCCGGTCGTCGGGTCGAGCGCGACGACGGCGCCGTTGCGGTCGCCGAGGGCGTCCCATGCCGCCTTCTGCGCCCGCGGGCGACAGGGTGAGCTCGACGGTGGCCCCCTGGGCCGGCTTGCCGGTGAGCAGGTCCTGGATGCGCCGGTAGAACAGCTGGTCGGCGGTGCCGGCCAGCAGCGCGTCCTCGGCGGCCTCCATGCCGGTGGCGCCGTAGACCACGGAGTAGAACCCGGTCGCGGCGCTGTACAGCGGGCCGTCGGGGTAGCTGACGCAGATACCCGTAGGAGTCGTCGACCTTGACCGACTTGGCGATCTGCTGGCTGGCCAGCACGATCGGCTGCCGCTCGCGGCCGTAGTTCTTGTAGAGCGTGCGGGCGTTGCCGGGGCGGGCGTCGAGCCAGTCCGCCTGCACGAACTGGATGTAGGTGGTGCTCGCGAACAGCGAGGCGAACAGGACGGCGACGAGTGCGGCCAGACGGCGCAGCGGGGTGTTCACGTCGGCACCACCTCGGACATGTCCAGCCGCCGGGGCGGGGTCGGCGGCGGCGGACGGCGCGCGGAGTCGGAGATGCGCAGCAGCACCGCGACGATGATCCAGTTCGACAGCAGCGACGAGCCGCCGTAGGCCAGGAACGGCGTGGTCAGACCGGTCAGCGGGATCACCCGGGTGACCCCGCCGACGACGACGAACACCTGCAGCGCGATCGAGAAGGACAGCCCGGCCGCGAGCAGCTTGCCGAAGCCGTCCCGGACTCCGATCGCCGTCCGCAGCCCGCGCTCGGCCAGCAGCAGGTACATCATCAGGACGGCGAACAGACCGGTCAGGCCCAGTTCCTCACCGATCGCGGCGATGATGAAGTCACTCTCCGCGAACGGCACGATGTCCGGCCGTCCGCGGGCCAGCCCGGTGCCGAGCAGGCCGCCGCTGGCCATGCCGTACAGGCCCTGCTGCAGCTGGTAGGCGGCCACCGATGGATCGAAGGTGTGCAGCCACATGTTGACCCGGTCCTGCACGTGCCCGAACAGGGTCCAGGCCACGAAGGCGCCGCCGGAGAACAGCAGCAGGCCGATGACGACCCAGCTGGTGCGCTCGGTGGCCACGTAGAGCAGGGCGACGAACAGCCCGAAGAACAGCAGGGAGGTGCCGAGGTCTCGCTGCAGCACCAGGACGCCGAGGCTGACCATCCAGACCACCAGCAGGGGGCCGAGGTCGCGGGCCCGGGGCAGCTGCAGGCCGAGGATCTTCCGCCCGACCAGGGACAACGAGTCCCGGGCGTTGACCAGGTAGCCGGCGAAGAAGATGGCCAGGGCGATCTTGGCGATCTCGCCCGGCTGGAAGGACAGCGGCCCGACGTGGATCCAGATCCGGGCGCCGTTGATCTCGACGCCGAGCAGGGGCACCAGCGGCAGCAGCAGCAGCACGATCGCGGCCGCCATCGCGGTGTAGGTGTAGCGGGACAGGCTGCGGTGGTCGCGCAACATCACCAGCACGGCGATGGCCGCGAGCGACGCCGACCGTCGTCCAGACGAACTGGCGCAGCGCGAGGGACTCGCCGACCTCGCGTCCCTCGGCGAGGTCCAGCCGATGGATCATCACCAGGCCGAGCCCGTTCAGCGCGGTCGCGATCGGCAGGATGACCGGGTCGGCGTAGGCGGCCCGCGCCCGCAGGACCAGGTGCAGTCCCGAGGGCGAGCACGCTCAACCCGCCGCCGTAGGTCAGCATGTCCGGTGGCGGTGCGCCGCGCTCGGCGATGCCGACCAGCGCGTAGGCGCCCAACCCGATCGCGATGGCAAGGAGCAGCAGCACCAGCTCGACGTTTCGCCGGGTGCGGGTGGTGACCGGGGTGACGACGGCCACTAGGGCGTCCGGTCCGCGCAGTCGAGGTCGGGCGTCGCGGCTCCGACGGACGGGCCGGGCGACGGTGCCGTGGTGACCCCGGAGGCCGACGGCGCCGGCGTGACGGCGGCCGCGGCCAGAGCGGCTGCAGGCACCGAGGACCCGCCACCTGCCGCGCCGGTCCGGGCCCGGGAGATGCTCGGGTCCGGCACGCCGGTGGGCGTCGGGGTGGGCGATTGGGTGGGGGACGGCGAGGGCGACGCGGTGGCCCGGCAACGCTCGGCCAGGTCCCGGTAGCGGGTCACGATGGCATGGGCCTGCGCGTCGTCGTCCGCCGGGATGCCCTTCTGGATCTGGTCGACCGCGTAGTCCGGCAGGTCCGCGAGCGGCACGTCGGCAGCGCGCTCCTCGACCTGGGACAGGCTGAAGGGGCCGACGTCCTGCGGAAGTCCGGTGAAGACGGCGACCACGCCCTCATCGGCTCCCACGAACATCTGGCTGCGCACCCAGCGCCACGCGCCGAATCCACCGCCGATCAGGAACAGGACGGCGACCGCCGCCGCGAGCGGAGCCCGCCACCGCGGGCGGTTCGGGCCGGCGGTATGTGAGTCCTCCTCGTCGCCGTCATCGGCGGTGAGGGCGGCGGCCCGCTCGGCGGCGGAGCCGCGGGCACCCGGCAGGCCGCGGCGTGGCTGGTGCAGGGCGGCGGCCCCGACGACCATCGGCGCGCTGTCGCCGCTCGCCGCGTCGTCGATCACATCGGCGACGATGCAGGTCACGTTGTCCGGGGCGCCGCCGCGCAGGGCCAGTTCGACCAGCTTCTCGCACGTCCGGACGGGCGGGTCGAGTTCGGCCAGCGTGTCCCGCAGCGTGTCCATGCTGACCACGCCGGACAGCCCGTCCGAGCAGAGCAGGTACCGGTCCCCGATCCTGGCCTCGCGCATCGACAGGTCCGGCGCGGCGTTGTCGATCATGTCGCTGAGGACGCGCATGAGCACCGAGCGCTGCGGGTGCTGCTCCGCCTCGGTCAGGCTGATCCGGCCCTCGTCGACCAGGGTCTGCACGAAGGTGTGGTCCTTGGTGATCTGGGTCAGCTCGCCGTCGCGCAGCAGGTAGGCGCGGGAGTCCCCGATGTGGGCGAGCGCGAACCGGTTGCCGCTGCGCAACAACGCCGTCACGGTGGTGCCCATCCCGGCGAGCCCGGGCTCCTCGTCCACCCGGTGGAGCAGTTGGTCGTGGGCGGCCAGGACCGCCTCCGACAGATGGTCGAGGGTGTCTGCGCCGTGCGACTCGTCGTCCAGCGGAGCGAGTTCGCCGATGGCCAGCGACGAGGCGACGTCGCCGCCCGCGTGACCACCCATGCCGTCCGCCACGACCAGCAGGTGCGGTCCTGCGTACCCCGAGTCCTGGTTGTTGGAGCGCACCAGGCCGACGTCGGAGCGGGCCGCGTAGCGCAGCGCGATCGCCAAGCCGGTTACCTCCGAAGCTCGAGTGTCGTGCGGCCGATCCGGAAACTGCTACCGGCCTCGACCTGCGTGGGAGCGTCCAGTCTGCGACGCCCCATGAAGGTGCCGTTGGTGGAACCGAGATCCTCCAGGATCCACTGCCCCTCGCGCAGCGAAAGCTGCGCATGGCGCGTCGACGCGTAGTCGTCCTCGAGCACGAGGGTGCACTCGGGGGCCCGCCCGATCAGGACGGGTGCCTGACCGAGGGCCAACGACGTCCCCTTGAGCGAGCCCTGGGTGACCACGAGATGGCGGGGTTCGGCGGCAGTGCCCGTACCGGCCGAACCCCCGCCGCCACCGGCGCCGGCGGACACGGGGACGGGGGACCGCTTGCGGGTGGCGTTCGCCGGGGTCTGCTTTCGGCGCACCTGGGTGCCGAAGAGGTCGCGGCGCAGGACGGCGACCACCGACAGCACCAGCAGCCACAGCAGCGCGAGGAAACCCAGGCGGAAGAGGGTGAGGGTGAGCTCGCTCATCGGGGGGCGCTCACCAGGGCCCGGATTCGGAGTGAGCGGGTGGGCCCGCCTCGCCCAGGTCGCCGTCGTGGAAGACCATGCGGCTGCGCCCGATGGAGATGGTGCTGCCCTCGTGCAGGCTGGCCACCGGCTGCTTCGACCCGTCGACGTGGGTGCCGTTGGTCGAGCCGAGATCGATGATCCGGGCCCGTCCGTCGGTGATGTGGATCTCCGCATGCCGCCGAGACACACCCGAGTCGTCCAGCATCACGTCTGCGTCGCTGCCCCGGCCGATCACGGTGACCGGTTCGGTGATCTCGATGCGCCGGCCGTCGAGTTCCAGGGCCGGGCGGCCGCGCTCGGAGGCGGGCGAACCGGATCCGTGCTGGGTCCACCCGCTGCCCTGGACAGGCGGCGGCGGAGCGGCGCGGCGTCCGGAGGGGGGCTCCGGCGCACTGGGAACCTCGGGCGGTCTCGGTGACCGGGGGGCCGGCCGCGCGGCGTCCGCTCGGGGCGGCGCCCTTCGAGGTGCGGCTGCGGACCCGGAAGAGCCCGGTGTCCAGGTCGTCGGACTGCTCGAAGTCGACGCTGACCGGGCCGGACAGGTAGTAGCGCTGCTGGCCGGCGTAGTCGGCGATCACGGCGCCGAGTTCCTCGCCGAGCGCGTCCTCCCACTGGCCGAGACGCTCGTGGTCGGCGGGGCCGAGCTCGACGACGAAGCTGTTCGGGGCGATCGTGCGGTCGCGGGTGACGATCTTGGCGTTGTCGTCGCACTCGCGGCGGAGGGCGCTGGCGATCTCCACCGGTTGGACCTCGCTGCGGAAGGCCTTGGCGAAGGCGCCGTTGACGGCCCGCTCGATCCCCTTCTCGAAACGGTCCAGAACTCCCACGGCCTGCCTCCTTCCTCGGCGAGAAGACCGGGCTCGCCCCTGCCAACCGCGGTCGAACGGGCGGCTGGCCGCCCGTGCACCGGCTCAGCGTAACGGGGGTCACCGAGCCAGGGTTAACCCATCGTCGTCACGGGTCGATGGCGGGGTCGCGCCTCGCCCCCGACGCCCGCGGGATCTGCGCCCCACGGGCGCCCGTTGCTCGGGCCGGGGCGAGCTGACCTGCGTGCTAGCCTGCTGTGCGCTACGCGCGAGTGGCGGAATAGGCAGACGCGCACGGTTCAGGTCCGTGTGCCCGAAAGGGTGTGGGGGTTCAACTCCCCCCTCGCGCACCATCCTCAAATGGCCTCTGCTGTGGAACGACGGCGGAGGCCTTCTTCTTTGACCAGCGGATCTCCTGTGGATCAGCTCGTTGGGACTCCTGTGAGTGGGGCCAGGGCATCGACGTACCTCAGCCTGACGCGGACAGCGCCATCGGGGCGGACACACCGCGGGCCCGCAGGGTGCCTTCCAGCCGGTGCAGCGCACGCTGACGGACCGGGCCGATCGAGCCGATCGGCATGGCGAGTCGGCGTCCGATCTGGCGGTACGACGGTGGGTCCGGCTCCAGCAGGACCTCGATCAGCCGGCGCTCCCGGGTTGGCAGGGAGGCCACCGCCGAGCGAAGCACCTCGACGTGCCAGGCCATCTCCAGGCGGTCGTCCACCTGGCCGGCGGGGGTGACCGGCTGCCAACCGCTGGCGGCGGACTGCATGGCTACCCCCTCCACGTCCTCGACGGGCAGGTTACGACTCCGTTGGCTGGCCAGCCGGATACTCTCCCGTCGACAGATCGTGACCAGCCAGCTGCCGAGGTGCTCCGCAGAGTTCAGCTGCCCGAGGTGCTCCCAGCACTTCAGCCACGTGAGCTGTACGGCGTCCGCTGCGTCCGCGGGGGTCAGCCCGACCCGGCGCGTCGACCAGCGCAGCAACGGGCTGTACCGCCGCACCAGCTCCGACCAGGCTGCCTGGTCGTTCTCCTTTGCCCGGGCGACGAGCTCTTCGGTGTCGTTCCCTGTCGTCGGGTTCACGGCCCGCCCACCTGCCTTCGCTCGCGCGCGGCCTTGGTCGGGCCGCTCTCGAAAGCCGACAATGCTGGGACGGCCCTGACAGTCCGCTGACAGCAGCGAACGGAGGCGCATGCAGGCGCGGGTGCTCGGACCACTGCAGATCGACGAGGGGGGCCGGCCCATCACCACGGGCGGCTTCCGGCAGAAGGCGGTTGTGGCACAACTCGTGCTGCACGCCAATGAGGTCGTGCCGAGCCATCAGCTGCTCGTCGACCTCTGGGGGGACGACGCACCCCCGCGGGCGATGAACTCGCTGCAGGCAGCGATCTCGCGACTGCGTCGCGCCATTCCCGCCGGGCGTCTGGAGACCCGCGCACCCGGCTACGTCCTGCACCTGCTGCCGCAGGAGCGCGACGTCGACCAGTTCGAGCAGTTGTTCGCCGAGGGCCGTGAGGCTCTGGTGGCGGGCCGGCCGCGCGAAGCAGCCCAGACACTGCGGAACGCGTTGTCGCTGTGGCGCGGGCCGCCACTGGCCGATTTCCGGTACGAGCCGTTCGCCCAGGCCGACATCGCCCGCCTGGGCGAGCAGCGGCTGGCCTGCCGGGAGGAGCGGATCGAGGCGGACCTGGCGCTGGGGCAGGAGCATGTGCTGATCGGGGAGCTCGAGCATTTCGTCGCCGAGCATCCGCTGCGCGAGCGGACTCGCGGCCAGCTGATCCGGGCCCTGTACCTCGACGGTCGACAGGCCGATGCGCTCGAAGTGTTCCGGGATGCCCGGCGCACGCTGCTGACGGAGCTCGGCCTGGAACCGTCGCCTCAGCTGGCGATGCTTCATGAGGCCGTCCTGCGGCAGGACCCGGCGCTCGCCGCGCCGGCCACCGTCTCCGATCGCCCGGCCCGGATGCTGCGCCGGCTGGTCACGGTGCTGAGCATCCACCTGGACGCCGGGCCCGAAGCGGGGGGCGACCCCGCGCGCGCCGCGAGGCTCGACCCGGAGGCCGCGGGGCTCGCTGTGGGCCGTGCCTGGGCCAGCGTCGAGCCCGTGCTGGAGCGATATGGCGGGGGACTGGTGTCGGCGGACGGCGAGCGCCTGTTGGCCGCCTTCGGGGTGGTTTCGCTGCACGAGGACGACGCCCTGCGCGCGGCCCGGGCGGCGCTGGACGCCCGTCGGGTGCTCGCAGCCGAGGCGGACCGGCTGCGTCAGGATTTCGGGATCAGCCTGGCCACCCGGTTCGGTGTCGCCACCGGCGAGGCCCTGGTCGGCGGCGCGCAGCCGTCCGGTTTCTCGGGTGCCGCGACCCGATCAGCGCAGGCCCTGGCTCGCGCTGCGGCACCGAGCGAGATCATCATCGGCGAGCAGACCCTTACGCTGGCCGCGGGGGCTCTCGAGGTCGAGCCCGCCGGCCCGGGCAGGTTCCGGCTGCTGACTTCCCGCGGCGGCGCCCGGGCCCTGGCCGTGCGGTTGGACGGGCCGCTGCTGGGCCGCGACAGGGAGCGGCGGGCTCTTCTGGCGGCGGTGGCCGACGCCCGGGAGCGGGCAGCCACGGTGCTGGCGCTGGTGGTCGGGGACGCCGGCGTCGGAAAGACCCGGCTGGTCCAGGAGGTGATGGCGGGACTGAGCAATGTCAGGGTGCTGACCGGGCGGTGTCTGTCCTACGGGGAGGGCATCACCTTCTGGCCCCTACGCGAGATCGTCCGGCAGGCGGTGGGGGGCCGGGAGAGCCTGAACAACCTGCGGCAGCTGCTGCGGGCTGAGCCCGACGCCGACCTGGTCGCCGCCCGGCTGATGTCCGCACTCGGGTCGGCTGTTCCGGCCGGCGGCGAGGGCGCGGAGATCTTCTGGGCGGCGCGCCGGCTGCTGGAGGCGATCAGCCAGGATCGCCCCCTCGTCGTCGTGTTGGAGGACCTGCACTGGGCCGAGCCGATGCTTCTCGACCTCGTGCAGTCCCTGGCGAGGTCACCCAGGCGCTCGGCGCTCGTGCTCGTGGCGATCGCCCGGCCGGAGCTGCTGCGGCAGCACCCGGCCTGGGCGGCAGACGTGACCGGGAGGGTCGTCGTCGAGCTGTCCCCGCTCGCCAGTGACACCGCGGGGTCCCTGCTCGACACGTTGACCCTGGGCGAGCGGCTCCCCGCTTCGACCCGGCGGCACATCCTGCAGGCGGCCGCCGGGTACCCGCTCTACCTGGAGCAGTTGGCCCTGTCGCTGCGCGAGCGGGATTGGCAGGTGGACCGGCTCGAGCCGATCCCGGCGACGATCCAGGCGTTGCTGGCGGCGCGGTTGGAGCAGCTCGGGCCGGCCGAGCGGGACATCATCGAGCTGGCAGCCGTGTCTGGAAAAGACTTCGGCTCGAGGATCCTCGCGGACCTGCTTCCACGCCCGGCGCGACGGCAGGTGGGCCGGCATCTGGAGGCACTCGTCGGCAAGGGCCTGGTCGAGCCACGGCCACCGGGCAGCGGCGACCACGAGGACCACAGCTTCCGGCACATCCTCATCCAGCAGGCGGCGTACCGCTCGATCCCGAAGTTGCAGCGGGCGCGGTTGCATGAGCAGTTCGCCGACTGGTTCGAGGCGATGTCGAGCGAGCCGCCGCAGGCACTGCATGAGATCCTCGGCTACCACCTCGAGCAGTCGGTCCAGTATCTGATCGAGCTCAGCGCGCCCAGCGCAGCGATCGACGAGCAGGCCGGGCGTGCAGCTCACCATCTCGGTACCGCGGGGGAGGCCGCGTTCGAGCGCGGCGACGCAGTCGCCGCAGTGCGTCTGCTGGAGCGCGCGGACCGGCTGGCACCGGGCGCGGGTGCCCGAGCCCGGATCCTGACCGTGCTGGTGGCCGCCCTCGGCGAGATCGGCGACTTCGGCCGGGCCGGAGACGTCATCGACACGGTGGAAAGGATCGCCACGGACTCCGCCGACGACGCCATGATCGCCAACGCCCGGGTGCAGCGCCTGGAGCTCGAGCTGCGGACCGAGCCTGGCCGGGCGATGGGCGAGATCGAGCAGGCCCAGTCCGCTCTCGTGGACGCGTTCCGCCGGACCGGCGACGAGCCGGGGCTGTGCCGGGTCGGGATGCTGCGTGCCGCGGTTCACTGGAACCTGTCTCGGTCGGCGCCGGCCGAACGGCTGTGGCGCGAGGCGGCCGAAGCCGCGCGGCGGGCGCGGGACCAGCGAGACGTGGTGGAGTGCCTCGGCTGGCTCGCCTCCGCGGCGCTGTGGGGGCCAACTCCGGCCGCGGAGGGGATCGACCTGTGTGAGCGTTACCTGGAAGAGATCGGCGAGGCGCCGCGTGGCCAAGTGGTGATCCTTTCGCACCTGGCCGGGCTGCACGCGCTGCAGGACCGGATGCGCATGGCTCAGTCCCTGCTCGACCGCGGCCGGGCGATCGCGGTCGAGTTCGGCGGGACCATCCTGGCGTCGGTGACGGCGGAGCCGGCTGCTTTCGTCGCGATGCTCGACGGGAATCCGGCTGCCGCAGAGGGCTATCTGCGCGCGGACTACGACCTGCTGACTCGGTTGGGGGAGAAGTCCTTCCTCGGCACCACCGCAGCCCTGCTCGCCAACGCCGTCGCTGCGCAGGACACCGGCCGGCACCGAGAGGTCGACGAGCTGGTCGCCGTCAGCCGGGAGACCGGCGCCGACTGGGACACCTCCGCCAGGATCCTGCGCGATGGTGCGCTGGCCCGAAGCCTCGCCGCACGCGGCCGGCAGCAGGACGCCGAGACCCTGGCCCGCGACGCCGTGGGGTTGGCCGCCCAGACCGACCTGCTCAGCCAGCACGGCGACGCCTGCCTCCTGCTCGCCCAGGTGCTGTCCGGCGGGACCGATGTCGCGGCGTCCCAGCGAGCCGCCCACGACGCCCTCGAACTGTATTCGCGAAAGGGCAACCGGCCTGGGATTTCGAGGACGAAGAAACTCCTTGCCGATCTTCTTCGCAATTGAGACAATTCGTGACATGGTGCATCGAGCGGTCGAAAAGGTCACGCGCGAGCCAAGAGACCCCAAGGACGTCATCGCCACGGTGAAATTGGCGGGCCCACTGGCTGATGCCGTGTCGCAGGTCGCGGCGATGCCGGGTCGCAGGTCACGGCAGATGCCGGGTCGCAGATCACGGTATTGGTCTCTCAGCAGGGCGGTGCCTGGGCAATCGGTTCCGCCACCGTGCCGCTCGATCACGCGGCGATGACGCTGGATGTCACCGCGACCGTGCAGAGTTCCGACCCGGACCAGTTCACCGAGGAGGACCCGCTGACCGTGACCTCGCACGTCACGGCGATCTGGACCTCCACGCTGCCGCGGGACGCGGACGCGGGCTCGACCGACACGACGGTGTGGAGCGCCCCGCACGGCCCCTGAAGACCTGAGAACGGCCGGTGAGCATCTGCCATCGCCCACGCTGACCAGCCATGAGGAGTCGTGGGCGCGTCATGTCACCGGCGTGGCCGTGACCACCACGATCGGGACTCCGGGGGCGACGCGGTGATCCGGCCCCGGTTGTAGTCCGGCATCGGTCAGGTGGCGGCGCAGCTCGTCGGTGGTGGGGAGGTCGATGCCACGGCCCTGCGCCTGCAGCAGCAGGTCGAAGTGTCGGGTGAACAGGTCCGGCGCTGTCACGGTGGTGATCAGGAGCAGGGTGCCGCCGGGGCGGACCAGGTCGCCCACTGCGCGCAGGATCCGGACCCGCTCGCTTCTCGGCCAGTAGTACAGGACGTTGGCCAGGAGTACCAGGTCGACCGGGCCGCCGAGGTCCTCGATCCGGCTGGGCAGGCTCTCGAGGTCCGCAGCGAGGACCGTCGAACGATCCCGCATCCCTGCTCGGTCCAGCCGAGTCCGAGCGAGCTCGACAACGGTGGGTGCGATATCGACGCCCACGCCGTAGGCGTGTGGTGCCTCGGTCAGCACCAGCTCCAGCTGGTGACCCGTACCGCACCCCACGTCCAACACCCGCGCCGGCGCCGCCCGGGCAACGGTGGCACGAATGGCCTGATCCACCAGCGGCTGCATTCCCCGGGACAGCACGGCGATCGTGTCGGCGTGGTCGTCGAGATCCGTGCGCGCCGCCTCACCGTGCAGCTGCCCGGGCAGGCCCTGATACAGCTCGGTGTAGTAGGTCCCGAAGGCGATCGCCGCCGCCCGGGCCACCTCGTCCTCGAGCACGGCGCGCCCCCGGGAGGTGACCTGCCAGAGGCCGCCCTTCTGCCGCACCAGGCCGGAGGCGGCCAGGACCCGCAGGAACGCCGCAAGCAGGTCGGGATCGACGACGTCCACCCGGTCGGCGAGATCGCGCACATCGGCAGGAGCCGCAGCCAGCGCGGGCAACACCCCCGTGCGGATCCCGCCGGCCAGAACCGCTGTGCGCAATGCCGCGTTCCCATCCCGCAGCACACGCAGCCGCACGCCCGCCCGGCCCGCCCGAGCCATGGCGAGCAGAGCTCGAGCACGACCCAGCCTCGGCAGCCCCCCACGGTTCACCCCTCCAGCATGCCCCAGCCCCGTCGCGACCCACGTGCTGGACGTCGGACGGCGTCGGGGTCGCCGTCACGGCATCAGACGGGCCGGAGCGGCCGACGGACGTCATGCGGCATGGCGAAGACCGTGCGGACACCCCGCGAGAACAGGATCGAGTCCGGTGGCAGGGTGCTGATGCCGGGCAGTCCGCTCGCGGCCACCAGCGCGTCGTCCAGCTGGAGCAGTTCCGCGCGCTGCAGCGGCCACCGCTCGTGGCTGTTGGGCACGTAGAGCGTGCGGCCGAACGCCCGCGTGTGCAGGCCCCAGCGAGCGGTGAGGAAGTCGGCCAGGGGATCGCCTGGGGGCAGCGGGTCCCCCGGCCGGACCGCGACCTTGGTGCCGGCCGTGCGCGGACCCGGCCAGCGCCGCCAGGAGGAGTACCTCAGCACGCCGTCCGCCTCATCGACCCTCATCCGCGCCCAGGTGTACGGCAACCCGAAGGCCCCGCGGGCGCCGAGCACCACGGCCAGCCGGGACGCCTCGAGGGTGCGGAACAGAACACCCCGGCGCCCCCGCTCGTCGACGGAGTACAGCCGGACGTTGGTCTCGGCGAAGGTCCCCAGCCAGGGAACGGCCGGTCCGCGGCCGACGCCCGCACCCACCATTCGGAACGGGATCAGGCCGACCCAGCTCGTCCCGTCGTGCACGTCCGGCCGGGTACCCGGCGGGAAGAGCGGGGCGACGGCGTCGGGGCGCACCCGCCAGTGCAGGAACGTCAGGTCCCGCCACGCCTGGCTCATGATCTGGACGCCGTGCAGGTGCGGAGCCGTCGGCGTCACGGGCTGAAGCGGCATGCTCACCCCAACACCGCCGCGGGTCCCGGGCGGGCAGGGGCGTTGGCGACGCGCAGCGTCCGATCGGTGTAGTGCTGCAGAGCCGCCAGGCCGGGCGCGTCCAGTTGGTCACACACCCAGTCCCAGTGCAGCGAGACCCAGTCGCCCGCTTCCAGGTGCGGCCCGACGCCGTCGGGGTGTCGCTCGGCGACTTCGCTGATCGGCGCGCCGAGGCTGAGGTGGTGGCCGTCGTAGGCGAGCGCTCGCGAGCGCACGTGGACCAGGGTGTCGTCAACCTCGGTGATCCGTCCCCACCGGATCCGGCAGCGGTCGAGCACCCTCAGGGGCTCCTCGACCAGCCGGCCCGAGCGGAGCAGGCCGACCCACGGGTAGACCGCGAACACATGGAAGTTGTGGTGGGGGGCGGCCTCGGGCGACACCACCTCGCCGAGCCTCCACCACGACCCGCCGGCCCGGGCGCGGAAACGGGCCTCCATCGAGTCGTGGAGCAGCGCGGGGGGCACCTGGTCGAGCAGCCCGTTGCCGACCCAGTACGCCGAGACCACCCGCGGATCGAGCGGGTCGGCGATTCCGTTGGCGGCCGCGATCAGCTGCAGGTAGGGCCAGGCGCCCTCGAATCCGGCCGCGAGCTGTCGCAGGCCCCGGTCGTCGCCGCCGGTGGCGTCGACGTACGCCGCCTGCGCGAGCATCTCCGACGGGCGCCCGGGCCCGCAGTAGCCCAACGCGTGCGGCGGGTGGGCGTACCGGGCGAACAGCACCGGCCCCGTGGTCAAGCGGCCGCCTCCGCGGGTCGGCGCATCATGGCCGACGCAACGAGGGCGACTCCCGTCGTGATCAGCGCCAGCCAGATCGCCTGGGGCGCCAGCCTCACCCCGTCCAGCGCCCCGGACAGGACGGCGGTGCCGACGGCGCCGAGCACCAGCACCGCGGTGACGTCGACCGCCTGCGCCCGGGCCAGCGCCGCGAACCACACGGCGACGTACGTCGTGAGCAGGAGGCCGGTCACGGCGATCCACTGCATCTGGAGGGCTGTGAGCGAGGCCAGGGCGCCGAGCCGTCCGGTGACGGCCAGCCACCCGAGCAGAACCACTGAGCCCAGGCCCATCCGGGCCACCGCGAGCGTCCAGCTGGAGAGGTCGGCCAGCAGCCGCTTGACGAGCACGACCTCGACCGACCACAGCAGGGTGGCGGCGAGGATCATCGCGGCACCGGCGTCGAACGGGAAGGCGCCGACGCTGGCCAGGCCGAGCTGCCCGACGACCAGCAGCGCGATCGCGGCGAGGTGGGGCCAGCCGACCCGCTCCCGCAGGAGCACGACCGCGAGCAGGGCCACCCAGACCACGAGGGTCTTCTGGATGAACGCGGCCTGCGGCGACGTGGCACGGGCCAGGCCCTCGAAGAACAGCACGAAGGGGAGGCTGCCGCCGACCACGCCGACCGCCGCGAGGCCGAGCCACTGGCGCCCGCCGGGATGGCTGCCCCGTACGCGCCGGCCCCCCGCGACGGTGCCGGCGAGGACGGCGAGGACGGCGAGCAGGACCGCCGCGACGAGGTTCTTGGCGGTGGTGTACACCGTCGCGTCGCCGAAGGCACGCACGGCGGAGGCGTTCACGTACACCGCAACGGCGCTGACGCCCGCGGTGCACAACGCGAGCACGAGGCCCAGGCGGCGGGTGCTGTTCATGGATGCTCCTCAGGGCTCGGGGGCGGGTGGGATGCCGGGTGCCGGCGAACGGCGAGAGCATCGGCCGCGTCCTGGGCGCTGAGCCGCTCGAGGGCGAAACCGGAGTGGCTGACCACCCAGTCGCCCGGCGCCACCGGGTCCTCGAGGGTGATCAGCGAGAGGCGCACCTCCGCCTCGCCGCGACGCGCGACGGCCCGATCGCCGGCGACCTCGACGAGCTGGACGATCTCACCCAGACACATGGCCCGCCCCCACCGTCGAGAAGTCCGGCCCGAGGGCGGCCAGAACGGCGTCCACGGCCCGCGGGACGGCGGCCGCCACGGCCGCACTCAGCGGGGCTCCCGGTGCGAACTCACGAGCCTCGACCAGGACGAGTCGCACCCGCGCCGGGAGGCGACCGAGCACCCGAGCCAGCTCGACGGCCTCGCCGAGCCCGAACGCGTGCGTGCCCCCGACGCCCAGCGCCGCCCAGGTCTGCGGCGTCACCGGCGCCGCACCGACCTCGCTGACCCGCACGGTGCCGGGCTCGGCGCCGGAGACGACGGCGTCGACGACCACCACCTGCTCGTGGGTGTCCCAGGCCAGCACCAGGTCGGTGGGGTCCTCCTGCTCGAGGACTCTCAGGCCGGCCAGGCCGAGTTCGGCGACGGCGCCGGCCACCACCGGACCGACCGCGTCGTCCCCGCGGCCGATCGAGCCGAGACCCACCACGAGCGCGTTCACGATCTGGTCACCCGGAGGTCCAGGAAGTGGGTGGCGCACGAGATGCACGGGTCGTAGTTGCGGATCGCCTGCTCGAGACGGTGCGTGAGCGCGTGGTCGTCGAGGTCGATCCATGCCTGCGCGGCGGTGCGGAGGTCAGCCTCGATGCTGGCCTGGTTCTGCGACGTCGGCGGCACGATCTGGGCGTCGCGGATGAGGCCGGCGTCGTCCAGCACGTACCGGTGGAAGATCGTTCCGCGCGGTGCCTCGCTCGCACCGCACCCCTCGCCGGCGCGAGGCTCCACGGGGACGGACGGCTCCAGGCCATCGGCCCACTCGCCGATGATCCTCAGCGCCTCCTCGACGGCGTACAGCAGCTCGACGCCGCGCACGATGATCGAGCGGAACGGGTTGCGGCAGGTCTCGCCCAGCCCCGCCTCCCGCGCAGCCTGCTGGCTCAGCGGCGAGAGCTGGGCGTGGTTGAGGGTGTAGCGGGCCAGCGGGCCCACGACGTAGAGGTCGCCGTCGAGCGTGGCCTGCAGGGCGTTGGAGTGTGCGACGTGGTTCTCGGTGATGTGCCGGCCGAAGTCGTTCACCGCGAACGTGAGACCGGTGGTGGTGACCGGCGAACCGTGCTCGATGGCGTACCGGTCCGGCGCCCGCAGTGCGAGGTAGGGGTAGGGCTGCTCCATCTCGGGGAAGTCGAATCCCGACACCAGGCGGACGGCGGCGAGCGCGTCGTCCCGGGCCCGCTCGAGTTCGGGCACCAGGGCCGCGAGCTCGGCACGGGACGGCAACCGGTAGAAGCCGCCGACCCGCACGTTCACCGGGTGGATGGCTCGCCCGCCGACCACCGCCATCAGGTGATTGCCGGCCTTCTTCAGGCGCAGCCCGAGCTCGACCGCCTCCGGATGGTCCGCGGCCATCTCCAGGGCGCTCTCATAGCCCAGGTAGTCCGGGGCGTGCAGGAGGAACATGTGCAGCGAGTGGCTCTCGATCCACTCGCCGCAGTAGAGCAGACGGCGCAGCGCATGCACGTGCGCGGGCACGGTCACCCCGCAGATGCCCTCGATCGCCCAGCACGCCGCGGACTGGTAGGCGACCGGGCAGATACCGCAGATGCGCGCCGTGATGTCGGGCGGCTCGGTGTAGGAGCGCCCACGGAGGAAGGCCTCGTAGAAGCGTGGCGGCTCGAAGATGTTCAGCTGCACGGTCTCCACGACGCCGTCGCGGATCTCGAGGTGCATGCCGCCCTCGCCCTCGACGCGGGCGAGCATGCCGACCTGCAGCACCTGGCCGCCGCTCTTCATGGTGTGGGTCATCGGGTCACCTCTGCCGCCAGTCGTGCGCTCTCGGCCCGGAAGGCCTCGGCCCCGGTGTTGAAGGTGCGGTAGAGCCGGATCGCCGCCGGCTGCGGCATGCCGAGGTCGACCAGCCGGCGGCTCATCGAGGGCATGTTGGCGGAGTCCTGCGGACCGAAGCAGCCGTAGCAGCCGCGGGCGAACGACGGGCACAACGCACCACAGCCGGCCTGGGTCACCGGCCCCAGGCACGGGGTCCCATGCGCGACCGCGACGCAGACATTGCCCCTGGCCTTGCACTCCACACAGACGCTGTACGTGGGGATCCGCGGTTTGCGGCCGGCGAGCAGCGCGGCCAGGACCTCGAGGAGCTGGCCCTTGTCGATCGGGCAGCCGCGCAGCTCGTGGTCGACGCTGACGTGCGCGGCGATCGGGGTGGACCGGTCGAGGGTGGCGACGTACTCCGGGTGGGCGTAGACGATCGAGCGGAACTCGTAGACGTCGGTCAGGTTGCGCAGCGCCTGGATGCCCCCGGCGGTCGCGCAGGCGCCGATCGTGACCAGGGCGCCGGACATGGCGCGGATCCTCTGGATCCGGTCCGCGTCGTCCGGCGTCGTGATCGAGCCCTCCACGAGCGAGACGTCGTAGGGCCCCTCGGTCACCGCGCGCGTGGCCTCGGGGAAGTAGGCGATGTCGACCGCACCGGCGATGGAGAGCAACTCGTCCTCGCAGTTGAGCAGGGTGAGCTGGCAGCCGTCGCACGAGGCGAACTTCCACACGGCGAGCGAGGGTCGCCGGGCCACATCCCCGGTCGGATTCGTGGTTGCCTGGACGGTCATCACAGCTCCCGTCGACTCATCAGCGGCTCCAGCCGGTCGTAGCCCAGGACCGGCCCGTCGACGCAGAGGAAGAGCTCGCGCAGCTGGCAGTGTCCGCACAGGCCGACCCCGCACTTCATGCTGCGCTCCATGGAGAGCCGGATCCGGCCCGCCTGGACGCCGCGGTCGAGCAGGGCCTGCGCCGAGGCGCGCATCATGATCTCCGGCCCGCACACGAAGGCGGCCGTCCGTGCCGGGTCGAAGCCCGCGCGAGGGATCAGCTGGGTCACGTAGCCCACCCGGCCGCGCCAGTCGTGGGGACCGTTGTCGACGGTGACCGCGATCTCGACGTCGCACTCGGACCCCCAGCGGCTCAGGTCGGGGGCGAACAGGACGTCCTCCGGCGTCCGCGCCCCGTAGAGGAGCAGTACTCGGCGGTAGCGCTGCCGGTGGGCGACGACCTCCTGGATGGCCGGCCGCAGGGGCGCCAGGCCGATGCCGCCGGTGATGAAGACGACGTCGCCGCCCTCGAAACGCGCGACGTCCCAGCCGGTCCCGAACGGGCCGCGCACTCCCAGGACCTCGCCGCGGACGGCGCCGACCAGTGCGCGCGTCACGCTGCCGACATTGCGGATCGTGTGCTCGAGCGGCCCCTCGATCGTCGGGTCGCCGCTGATCGAGATCGGTACCTCGCCCACCCCCCAAGCGCCCAGCATCGTGAACTGGCCCGCGGCGAAACGCAGCCGCTCGCCGTCCACCGGTTCCAGCTCGAGGGTGAAGGTGTCCCTCGTGTCGCGCCGAGTGCGCTCGACGCGGAACAGCCGCGGCAGCATGGGATCCTCGACGCGCGGTCGGCTGTGGGCGGCGAGATCGGTCACGACGCCGGTCCGTACAGGTCGAGCAACCGGACCCGGGCCGCCTCGAGCCGGGCGTGCATCAGCCCGGCCACCCGCGTCATCAGCGCGTAGCCGATGGCCGGGTTCTGGTCGCACTTGGCGCGCAGGCAGGTGGCGTCGAAGCTCACGGCTCGGGTGTCCTCGGTGGCGCGGGCGTCGAACATCCAACGGTAGGGCGCGAACAGCCACGAGAACCCCAGTACCCCGCCCTCCTCGACCGTGTCGATGATGCCGGGGCCGCCGGCCGGGCGGTGCAGTTCGATCGCGATCCGGCCGTGGCGCACCAGGTAGAAGGCGTCGGCCCGCTGCCCCTCCTGGAAGACCAGCTCGTCGGGCCGGAAGCGAACGTTGTGCGCGCAGCCCGCGAGCAGGGCGATGATCTCGTGGTCGAACCCCTCGAAGAACGGGTGGTCGGGGAGCGTCTGCTCCAGGGTGCGGATCGTCATGACGACTCCCTCCTGCGTTGTTCGCGGTGCTCGGCGTCCCGGCGCAGCTGCGCGACCTCCGCGGTGATGTCGATGCCCGCCGGGCACCAGGTGAGGCAGCGGCCGCAGCCCACGCAGCCGGACATGCCGAACTGGTCCTGCCACGCCGCCAGCTTGTGGGTCATCCACTGCCGGTATCGGCTGGCCGTCGACTCCCGCACGGCGCCGCCGTGGATGTAGGAGTACTCCTGCGAGAAGCACGAGTCCCAGACCCGATGCCGCTCGCCCGAGGTGCCGGTCAGGTCGCTGACGTCGTCGACGGAGGTGCAGAAACAGGTCGGACAGACCAGGGTGCAGTTGGTGCACGACAGACACCGCGTCGCGATCTCGTCCCACACCGGCGAGTCCGCGCTCGCGTAGAGCATCTCCTTCAGATCGGCGGTCTCGACGTGGCGGCCCATCCGGCTCGCGGCCTCGTCGCCGACCCGCCGGGCGGCGGCGAGGTCGGCCGCGGTCGCCTCCGGGGCCCCGAGGCCGGCCAGCAGCTCCTCACCGCGGGGGGTACCCGCCTGTGCCACGAACCGGTGCGGGCCGTCGGCGTACAGCTCGGTCAGCGCGAGATCGTAGCCCCGGCGGGGAACCGGCCCGGTGTCCATGGAGACGCAGAAGCAGGTACCAGCCGGGTCGGTGCAGGTGACCGCGATGATCACCGAGTCCGCCCGGCGCCGGGCGTAGTGGGCATCGGCGGCGATCCGGCTGGTCAGGATGTGGTCGTGGATCCCGATGGCGGCCAGGTCGCACGACCGCAGGCCCAGGAAGGCGTACGGCGGACCCGGGCCCGGATCCTCGGGCTGGTCCAGCTCGGGACCCTGCTCCTGCAGCCGGCTGCGCCACAGCAGCTCGTCGGCGGGGAAGAACGCCGGCTTGGCCGACTGGGCGCCGCAGGCGAACGCGAAGACGGCGTCGTCGTCGCGGCGCCTCAGCCGGTAGCTCGCGTTGTCCTGCTCGTCGCCCCAGCCCTGTGGCAGCTCGTCGATGCCGGTGATCGAGCGGAAGTCGATCACGCCGTCCGCCACCGTGGGTCCCAGCACGGTGTACCCCTGCGCGCGCAGCAGGTCGATGACGGTCTGCAAGCCGTCGAGGGTGAGAGTCGTCGTGCCGGCCATCCCGGGACCTCCGGACACGACGCTACTCCTGAGGAGCCTGCCTGACAGCCCCGAGCGGTGTATCATGCGCCACTCCCGGCGTGCCGGGGCGCAGAAGGCATCGGCGGCCCAGAGCACCTCGCGGACGTGATCGCGGTCCATCCGGATGACGGGGTGGCCACCCCCACCAGAACGTGAGGGTGGCCCCCTCGGCCCCGACAGACCCGTGACGCAGGATGATGGCGGAGGTGCATCGTGATCCGTCCTGTCCGGGTGTTGGTCGTCGACGACCAGGACGTCTATCGCCGAGTCCTCGGCGCTGTGGTCGAGGAGACCGATGGGTTCACCGTCGTCGGTTACGCCTCGTCCGGCGAGGAGTCGCTCGTGGCGGCGGAGGCGCTGCAGCCCGACCTCGTGCTGATGGACGTCAACCTCCCCGGGATCGACGGCATCACGGCTACGCAGCGGCTCCGGCAACACCGTCGGCCGCCCCCGGTGGTGCTGTTGTCGACGTACGACGAGAGCGACTTCGGTGACCGCGCCGGTGAGAGCGGAGCAACGGCCTACATCCCCAAGTCGGCGTTCGGACCGGAGCGCCTCGTGGCGGTCTGGGCCGGCGTCGGCTGAGCATCCACCTCGTCCGGAGCGAGTGGGAGCGACACCCGGACCCGGTCACCGCCCGCGGCATCCCTGTGCACCGTGACGGTCCCACCGCAGGCCTCGACCCGGTCCACAAGGCCGTGTGCCACGTCCGCGAGGTCTGCGGCCGAGGCACGGGGGCCCACCTCGAGCAGCAGGTGGTCGACGTCCGCAGTGAGGTCGACGATCGTCGTCCCCAGCTCCCTCACCGACTCGACGGCGCAGAAGTAGGCGGTCGCCTGGGCGCGTTGGGACACCAGGGCCTCGCGGGCCGCCTGCGACACCGTGAGGATGACACGTTGTGGGCGCCGAGCCGCGTAGTCGGTCAGAGCATCGGCCAGGCCGCGGTGTGCCAGCACGGGCGGGTAGACCCCTCGGGCGATATCGCGCAGCGCCTCCAGAGCCTGCGCCACGCGTTCGCCGGCGGTCTCGGTCAGGCGCAGCGCAGCGTCCCGGTCGAGCTCGCCCAGCGGGCGGTCGAAGATCTGCCGGACGGCGACCAGGTGTGGCAGCACCTCGGCGTCGACTGCTCGTCGAAGCCGTTGCCGGCCCGACTCCTGGGCCGCGAGCAGTCGCCGCCGGGACGCCTCGAGCCGGCCCGCCTGTCGCGCAGCCTCCTCGATGCCGGCGGCGAGCGACATCTCGAGCCGCGTGTTGCGGAACCCCAGGCCGGCCTGGTTGGCGATGTCGGCGAGCAGGGCGCGGTCGGCCTCGGACAGGCGTCGGCCACGGGGGAGCGTCACGACGATCTCCCCGAGGCGCTCGCCGTCGTGCCAGACCGGCACCGTCGCGTCCACATGGGACGCGGGGGGTCCGGTGAATCGGCGGACGACGACGTCCTGGCCTCCGGGGACCTCGAGCCGGACGGTGACCTGAGCGGTGCCCACCCCGATCCCGGCCGCTTCCGCGACGACCGGGAGGATCTCGTGCGCCGACATCGACTCGGCGAGCTGGCCGGAGAGGTCCGCCAGCGCCTGGTACGGCGCCGCGCGACGACCGTAGACGACGCGGTCACCGAGCCGGCGGACCCGGTCTCGCGCGGGCTGGAAGCCCAGCGCCACCAGGGCCGTGGCGAGAACGGACGCGCCGTACCGGTCCGTCACCCGTTCGCCGACCAGCGCTCCGACCAGGACGACGATCGCCACGTAGCCGACGGTCACGAAGGCAACGACCGCTGCCCCGACCACCGTCCGGTTGATGACGAGGTCGATGTCGTAGAGCCGGTATCGAAGGATGGCGATTCCGGCCGCAACCGGCACGCTCGCATAGGCCACGAACAGTGGGACCACGAGCCACCTGGATGAGCCGTCGAACTGGGCCAGGGCGAACCCCACGACCAGTGCGGCCGCCACCACGACCAGCCACCTGAGCTGCTGGCGCTCGACTCCCGTCGCCCGCCGTCGGCGGACGAGCAGGGCTGCGACGCCGACCGGGAGCAGGAGGACGCCGAATCCGGTTGCGACCTTCTCCAGGGCGGTGACGATGAACGGTTGTGGGGCGGTGAACGTGCGTGGGCCCACGATGTCGAGCGGGACGAACAGGACGCCGATCACCGTGAGGAGCTCGGCGAACGGCACCGCCCACAGCGCGTAGCGCCAGCGGGGTGAGGGCAACCGTCCGTCCGGGAAGAGCAGGAACACCGCGACAAGCACCGACAGGGTCCAGGTGGCGTCGAGGCAGAGGCTGACCAGGCGCGCCACCTGACCCACGGCAGGAGGTGCGTACACGCCGTCCACCAGCACCCGGTGGCTGAGGGCCTGGCAGGCCAGTCCGATCGCGAGCCCGAGCTGACCGACCAGGAAGAGCCAGCCGATCGGGTTGCGCGGGTGCCGGGTGGCGACCAGCGCGCCCACCAGCGAGCCGAGGACGGCTCCGATCGTGATGATCGGGAACGAGTTCAACCCGTTGACGGGATGTACCAGCGGCGCAGAACCCGACAGGACGAGGACGCCGTGGACGACGCCCAGCCCGGCCGTCAGCAGGAAGGCCGCCCAGGCGAGTCGCGCCGAGGAACGGGCACTCATGATGTCGCTGCCTCGGTGACCGGTGCGGACAGGTCGATCCGGGTTCCAGCGCCGGGAGCGGAGCACACCTCGACGGTGCCGCCGACGGCCGCGACACGATCGGCGATGTTCTGCAGGCCGTGGCCGGTCCGGGGGCCGATGCCTGCGCCCGGCGCAAAACCCTCGCCGTCGTCGATCACCGAGACCCGGACGGCGCGGGGGTCATGGTGCAGCTCGATGGTGACCTCGGTGGCGCCGGCGTGTTTGGCCACGTTCTGCAGCGCCTCCGCGCAGCAGTAGAAAAGGGCCTGCTCGACCTCGCCGGGAAAGCGGGGGAGTCGTTCGCCGACGACGTTCGTGGTGATCGGACAGGTGTCGGCGACGGCACGCAGCGCGGCGTCCAGGCCCTGGTCGGCGATCAGACGGCCGCGGCCATCGACGACGTCGAGCAACTCGGTGGTGGCGGCGTCGACCGCCTCCCGCAGTCCGGCAGAGATGGCGGCGCCCTGCTCGCTACCCCGCTCCAGACGCGCGCGCACGAGGCGGAGGTTGACCGCCAGCGCGACCAGTTGCTGCTGCGCCCCGTCGTGGATGTCACGCTCCAGCAACCGGCGCTCCTCGTCCTCGAGCGCCACGACCCGCCGCCGGGACTCCGCGAGCGCAGCGGCCCGGGCCCGGGCGTCGCGGTAGCGGTCCTGCAGCTCGGCGGTGAGCTGCAGATTGCGCAGCGCAAGTCCGGCGCCGGCGGTCAGGCCGTCGAGCAGCTGGTCCTCCACGGGTGCGAGCACGTGCTCACCGCGGGTGCGCAGGCTCAGCGCCCCGAGCAGCTCGTCGCCGTGCCAGATACCACGCACCACCCGGTTCTGGAGGGCCGCGCCCACGTCGGGCGGCTCCGGCGGCCCGGCTGGCTCAGCAGGCTCGGGGTGGGCCCCGGCCAGGCGCATCCGACCACCGACGACCACCCATACCTGGGCCTCCTCGAGACCGAGCCCCTCGACGAGTGCCCGGGCCATCCGCCGGGTCGCCTCGCCCGGCGCGGTTCCGGCCGCAGTACCGGACAGGAAGCGCGAGATCACTTGCGACGGTGCGGAGATCGGGCGTTTGGAGACATGTGCGGTCCATGCTGCGAGTCGTCGCCGGACCGGGTCGAACGCCACCGCGACCACCGCGGTCGCCAGCACGGACAAGGCCGGACTGGGGGCCTGGGTATCCCCGGTGAGCTGTCCACCACCGAGCACCACGACCGCGTAGACGGCACCGACGAAGACCGCCAGGCCCGCGACGACGAGGAGGTCGTCGCCGCGGAGCCGGTCGGTGCGGCGCCGGATGCGCAGCCCCTGCATGGGCAGAGTCTCCTCCGAACGACCCCCCAGCATCACGGGTCTGGACCGCACTTCGGGGTGGGGCTGGCCCCACCCGCCACCCCCGACGTCGGTCGGACGGCGAGCCGGTGTCCTGGGTGAGGCCGCCGGCGTCGACGTCCTCAAGGCGATGGTGAGCGATTGATTCACGGCGTTCGCGCGTCCGCCGGGTGACTCCGCCGAGGGTCACCCGGCGGGTCGTGCGCGTCCGGGTCCGGTGGCCTCGAGGAAGGCGAGCACCGCCATCACCCGCCGGTTGATCTCGCCCTCATCGGCCAGCCCGAGCTTGTGGAACACCGAGCCGATGTGCTTCTCGACGGCGCGGTCGCTCATGAACAGTGCCTTGGCGATGCTGGAGTTGTTGCGCCCCTCCGCCATCGCCCCGAGCACCTCCCGCTCGCGGTCGGTCAGTCCGGCCAGCGGCGAACTCGCCGCGGCGGAGGAGCGCTGGAGCAGCCGCTCGACCACCCGGGGGTCCAGCGCCGACCCGCCCCGGACCACCTCGTGCAGGGCGCGGATCAGCTCGTCGATCTGGGCGACGCGTTCCTTGAGCAGGTAACCGAGGCCGGCGACGCCGTCCTGAAGCAGGTCGAAGGCGTAGTCGTCCTCGACGTACTGGGACAGCACCACCACCCCGATCCGCGGGTGCTCGGCGCGGATCCGCTTGGCCGCGTCGATCCCCTCGGTGGTGTGGGTGGGGGGCATCCTGATGTCGGTCAGGACGGCGTCCGGGGACTCCTCGGCCACCACCTTGAGCAGGGACTGCGGGTCCGGCACCGTCGCGACGAGGTCGATCTCGTCGACCTCGCCGAGCAGGGCCGCGACGCCCTCGCGAACCAGGAAGTTGTCCTCTGCAAAGACCACGCGCAGCGGCATCTGTGAACTCTAATCCCGCGGGTGTGGCTAACCCACCCCTCCGGCCGGGGACGGCTACCCGAGGGTCTCGAGTCATCCGACGGCGAGCGGGCGTCCTTCCCCGCGGGATGGGCGGCCAGCACGGGCGTCCCGGCGCCGTCGGCGGACCACGATCGGACTGTCCGACAGCGTCGGCCACCCGCCGACCCAGACGCATCAGGAGACAGCCATGACGACCACGACGACCTCGGTCCGACCCGGCTCCGCGATCGGACCCACCGGCCACCGACACCTCTCACAGCAGGGTTAGGCACAGTCATGCACCCCCTCACCACCGTTCGCGGCTCCGTCCAACGACGTCCGCTCACCTGGTTCCTCGTCCTGACCTGCGCCCTGTCCTGGTGGATGTGGCCGCTCCAGGCCGTTTGGCCGGCGGCGCCACCCATCGCCTCGTTCGGTCCGTTCCTCGCCGCGCTGGTCGTGCTCTCGCTGACCCAGGGCCGCCGCGGCGTGCGCGACCTGCTCCAGCGGATGATTCGCTGGCGGGTCCCGCTGCGCAGCTATGCCCTCGCCATCGGGCTGCCGGTCATCGTCACCTCGACGGCGATCGCCGCCACCGTCGCGGCCGGCGCGCCGGTGCCGTCGCTCGACGGGTGGATGGAGATCCCGGTCGCGCTGCTGCTCGTCATGCTCGTTCCCGGCCTCGGCGGCGCCTGGGAGGAGCCAGGGCTGCGCGGCTACGCCCTTCCACTGCTGGAGCGCCGCTACGGCTGGCTGGTCGGCCCGCTCCTCCTCGGTGCCTTCCACGCGCTGTGGCACCTACCGCTCTTCGTCGCCGGCGACATCCTGCCGACCGACATCCTCGTCATCATCGCTGCCAGCGTCGTCTTCGCCTCGATGATGCACATCTCCCGGGAGAGCGTCCTGATCGCGATGCTGCTGCACGCGACGAACAACGCGATGTCCGGCGAGTTCGCGAGCCAGCTGTTCACCGGGTCCGACAAGGTCATGCTCGGCTGGCTGACCGCCGCGGGCTGGTGGGTCGTCGCCGGCGTCGCCATCGCGCTACGGATCCGTCGCGGCGCTCAGGCGGATGGCGTGGAGCCGGTCGTCGAGGCGGTGACGGTGCGATGACCGCCTGTCCGGGCTGGACCTGACCGTCCCGAAGGTTCTTCTGTGATCCATCCGCACTGGGTGGAGGTCAGCCCGGTCCCGGTTGCTCCACGGAGGCGTCGGGACCGGGGAAGACGAGGGTCTCGTGCCCGTCGGCGAACCGGACGAGGTAGGGCGGCTCGCCGTTCGGGCCCCGGATCTCGACGATGGTGGCGGTGCGGTCCGGATCCCCCACGGTGCGCCCGTGGACGTGGAGGGTGTCGCCGACTGTCGCATGCATGGGGGGCCTCCTCGTGAAGCGGCTGTGTGTCCACCCTTACCCTGTGCGCGCGACACGGCAAGGACCTGTGGTCCTCGCCTGCGCCTCCCGACGCCGTGGTCGAGCGGTTCACTGAGTCGAACGGTTCACTGAGAGGCCTGCCAGGCGAAGGTCACTTGACCGGGGCCCTCGACGTCGATAGACAGCTTGAAACGGCTTCAGCGCGATCCATGCAGGTCCCCGTGATCGCGTCCCCTTCTTGGCGGTGTGTTTGAGACTATGTCGACCGATATCGGCGCGGACTACGCGCGCCACCTGGGCGGGCTCGACCTCACCGAACCGGACGGCGCGGGGCCGGGGGGCGCGCCATGACCCCGTCGGCGTTTCCTGAGCCGGAGGGTGGCAACCCCTTCGAGGTGGAGCCCTGGGTCGTGCGCGAGCGTGGCCTGCGCCTGGACAACCTGGCCCGCACGGAGTCGGTGTTCGCGCTGTCCAACGGCCACGTGGGGCTGCGCGGCAACCTCGACGAGGGCGAACCGCACGGCATACCCGGTACCTACCTGAACTCGGTGTACGAGCTGCGACCGTTGCCCTACGCCGAGGCCGCGTACGGCGATCCCGAGTCCGCCCAGTCGGTCATCGACGTCACCAACGGCAAGATCATCCGCCTGCTCGTGGACGACGAGCCGTTCGACGTCCGCTACGGCAACCTGGAGCAGCACGACCGCACGTTGGACCTTCGTGCCGGAACGCTGCGCCGAGAGGTGCGCTGGCGCTCGCCGGCCGAGCGGACGGTCAAGGTGCACAGCACCCGGCTCGTCTCGTTGACACACCGCTCGGTCGCCGCGATCTGCTACGAGGTGACCGCGATCGACGGTCCGGCGCGGGTCGTCCTGCAGTCCGAGCTCGTCGCCAACGAGGAGCTGCCGCCCGGCGGGGGTGACCCGCGCGTGTCGGCAGCGTTGCAGGCGCCGCTGCTACCCGTCGAGCACGACGCGGCGGGCATGCGGATCCAGCTGATGCACCGCACCCGCCAGAGCGGGATCGGGGTCGCGGCGGCGGCCGATCACGTGGTGGAGGCGCCGGAGGGCGTCACCGTCCGGTCGACGTCCGAGGCCCGCCCCGACTGGGCACGGGTCACCGTCTCGGCGGCCCTGGGGAGGGGCCAGACGCTGCGGCTGATCAAGTTCATCAGCTACGGCTGGTCGTCGCTGCGCTCGACCCCGGCCCTGCGCGACCAGGCCCCGGCCGGCCTGACCGGGGCCCTCCTCAGCGGGTGGCAGGGGCTCCTCATCGGCCAGCGGGCCTTCCTCGACGAGTTCTGGGCGGGGGCCGACGTCCAGATCGAGGGTGACGCCGAGCTGCAGCAAGCGGTGCGGTTCGCGCTCTTCCACGTCCTCCAGTCGGGTGTGCGCGCCGAGGAACGGCCGATCGCAGCCAAGGGGATGACCGGGCCCGGCTACGACGGGCACTGCTTCTGGGACACCGAGACGTTCGTGCTCCCCGTTCTTGTGCACACGTGGCCGGCCGCCGCCGCCAACGCCCTGCGCTGGCGGCACAACACGCTGGACGCCGCGCGCAACCGGGCCAGGGAGCTCGGTCTGCCGGGCGCGGCCTTCCCCTGGCGGACCATCAACGGCGAGGAGTGCTCGGGCTACTGGCCGGCGGGCACGGCGGCCTTCCATATCAACGCCGACATCGCCGACGCGGTGATCCGCTATCACGACGCCGTCCGGGACGACGAGTTCGACGCGGATGCCGGGCTGGAGTTGCTGACCGAGACGGCCCGGCTGTGGCGCGGGCTGGGTCACTTCGACCTGTTCGGGCGCTGGCGCCTCGACGGCGTCACCGGTCCGGACGAGTACAGCGCGGTGGCCGACTGCAACGTCTACACGATGCTGATGGCGGAGCGAAACCTCCGGGGTGCTGCGTTCGCCCTGTCCCGCAATCCCGCGATCGCGACCCGGCTGGGGGTCGGCGCCGAGGAGATCGCGGCCTGGCGGCGGTGCGCGGACGCCGTCTACATCCCCTACGACGAGGCTCTCGGGGTGCACGAGCAGACCGAGGGGTTCACCCGGCACGCACCGTGGGACTTCGAGGCCACGCCCGCCACCGGCTACCCGTTGTTGCTGCACTACCACTACTTCGATCTGTATCGCCGACAGGTGATCAAACAGGCCGATCTCGTGCTCGCCATGCAGCTACGCGGTGACGCGTTCACGAGCGAGCAGAAGGCCCGGAACTTCGCCTACTACGAGCAGTTCACCGTGCGGGACTCGTCGCTGTCCGCCTGTTCTCAGGCGGTACTGGCCGCGGAGGTCGGTTGCCTCGATCTGGCGTATGCGTACGCGGCCGAGGCGGCGTTCATGGACCTGCACGATCTCGGCGGGAACACCAAGGATGGACTGCACATCGCCTCACTGGCCGGGGCCTGGATGGCGCTGGTCGCCGGCTTCGGCGGAATGCGGGACCACGGCGGCCAACTGAGTTTCGCTCCGCGCCTGCCCGATGGCGTGACCGGCCTGACGTTCACCATTCGGCACCGCGGCAGTCGGCTGAAGGTGCAGACGGATGGCCGCCAGGCGACGTACACCCTCAGCGACCACCAGTCCAGCCTCGAGGTGATCCATCACGGCAGGTGGCTGAAGGTCACCGCGGGGGTACCCGTGACCCGTCCGGTTCCCCCCGCGCCCGTTCCGCCCGCCGTCCAGCAGCCCGCGGGACGTGCGCCCCGCCCGCGGAAGGTGCCCGGATCATAGGGGTGGCGATCCCCACCGCTCGAGAAACGCGGCCCGAGCGAGGCCCAGCCCTGCGCCGAGTGTGAGCGTCGACGTGCTGCTGCACCCGCCCCGCCAAAACCAGCTGTCACTGCCAGTGGACGAAAAGGTCGAAGTGGGCCAAGGTAAGGCCCATGGTCATCCTTGGGGTCGTCCTCGCCATCATCGGTTGGATCACCGGCATCAGCATCCTGGTGACCCTCGGCATCATTCTCGTCGCCGTGGGCGTCGTGCTCGCGGTGGTGGGCCGCACCCGCCCGATCGGCGGTCGTGCCCACTGGTACTGATCGTTCCATGACCGTCGGCTCGTCATCGTTGCGGCCTGGGCCGATGCGGTAGCGATCGCCACCCCAGCCCGGCGATGCTGCCGGCACTCGTGTTGGCCGCCGTCCACGTGGCCGAGTAGGTACCTCAACTCCCCGGTAGCGGATGTCGATAGATCCAGAGCGCACAGATCGGGCGAGAGGCCGGCAGGGAGCGGGCGCGCGGACTGGAGGCATTGGCGATGCCGCTCGACGCACGGCCCATCGAGCGTGGCCGGCACGCGGCTCCGCGGGAGCGGCCAGGCGTTCGAGCCGGGGCTTCGAGCCGGGTCGTGCTCGCGGCGGTGGTGTCCGGTGCCCTGCTCGCCGGAATCCTGACCTATCGCGGCACGGTGGCGGCGTTCTTCGGCGCGACCGGCAACTCGCCCAACTCCTGGGACGCCGCGACGGTGACGATCGACGCCGACGCGGGTGGTGCGATGGTCTTCAACGCGACGGGGCTGCTGCCCGGGGACGGTGACAGCAACTGCGTCACGGCCGACTACACCGGCGATGTCGCCGCTTCGGTCAGTCTCTACGGCGGATCGCTGACCGACCCGTCCGGTCTCGGGCCCTACCTCGAGCTGACCATCGAGGACGGCGCCGGTGGGGGAATGGGGGACTGCACCGGTTTCACGCCGTCCGCGACCCTCTACTCGGGTGATCTGACCGATTTTGTGACCAACCACTACAGCACCGTCACCGGGATCGGTCCGTGGACGCCGTCCGGGCCCTCGCAACGCGTGTACCGGATCAGCTACGAGGTGGCCGCGACCACTCCCAACGACCGGCAGGGGGCCACCTGTTCGGCAGCCCTCACCTGGCAGGCCTCGGCCTGACCGGCCGCACCCTCAGCCGATCGACACCACGTGCCGGACGTCGTCCGCCTGGCCCTGGGCCGCGTCCGCCGAGGCGTCGTCGGGCTGGGTCTGGGCGCGCAGTTCCGCCGACAGGTGAGACAGGTAGACGTCCACCTCACGGTCGATCGTGGCCTCGTCCCAACCCAGCGGAACCGCGACGACACGTGCCGCCTCGGCCGCGGCGTCCGCTCCCCGGGCCGGTGAATCCAGGGCGATCCTCAGCCGGCGGACCAGGACGTCGTCCAGATGCAGCGCGCCCTCGTGCGACGCGGCGTAGTGGGCCTCGGCGCGCAGGTATCGGGTCGCGCCCCCGATCGGCCGGGCGAGGTCGGGGCGTTCGCGCATCAGATCGAGCACCTCGGTGGTCGCGGACCCGTACCGGCCGAGCAGGTGGGTGATCACCCTCGGATCCACGCCGTGCTCGGCGGCGTACGCCCCGGTGCGCGCAACCATGTCGTGATACCCGTCGGCTCCGACCAGCGGCACCCGGTCGGTGCGTGAGGGGGGGACCTCGTGGGGCCAGTCCTCCACCGCGGCGTCCACGGCGTCGGCGGCCATCACGCGGTAGGTGGTGTACTTCCCGCCCGCGACCGCGATCAGTCCCGGGGCGGGGGAGACCACGGCGTGCTCCCGGGAGAGCCTGGCGGTGTCCGTCCCGCCGGCGGGCGAGATCAGGGGCCGAAGGCCGGTGTAGACGCTGAGCACGTCCTCGCGCCGGATCGGTTCGGCGAGAAGGCCGTTGACCCGCTCGAGGAGGTAGTCGATGTCGGCCTGACTGGCTGCCGGGTCGGCGAGGTCGCCCTCCCAGGGGGTGTCCGTGGTGCCGATCAGCCACAGGTCGTCGCTCCACGGGCAGGGGATGACGAAGAGCAGACTCTTCTCCGTCTCGGTGATCAGCCCGGTGTCGCAGTCGATCGTGGAACGGGGCACCAGAATGTGCACGCCCTTGGACGCTTTGACCCGCAACCCGTCCTGACCGCCCACCAGGGCGGTGATCTGCTCGGTCCACACGCCCGTCGCGTTGATCACCCGCCGGGCCCGGACGTCGAGCACCCGGTCGCCCTCAAGGTCGCGGGCCACGGCGCCGACCACCCGCTCGCCGTCCTTGAGCAGGTCGGTCACCTGGACGCTGGTGGCGACATGGGCCCCGTGGGCCGCCGCCGTCCGGGCCAGCATCATCGTGTGTCGGGCGTCGTCCAACTGTCCCTCGTAGAACAACACCCCGCCGTGCAGGCTGTCGGGTTTGGCCGAGCGGAACAGCGCGTTGGCCTGAGCGCGGGACAGGTGCTTCATGTGACTCGGGACACCGCGGCCGGCGCCAAGGACGTCGTAGACCCCCACTCCCAGACCGACATAGGCACGATCCCAGTACTTGCGTTCCAGCGGGAACAGGAACGGCACGGGTCGACCCAGGTGCGGGCAGAGCCGCTGCAACATCAACTCGCGCTCGCGCAGGGCCTCGAAGACGAGGGGGAAGTCGAGCTGTTTGAGGTAGCGCAGCCCGCCGTGGAACAGCTTGGAGGAGCGCGACGACGTGCCCGAGGCAAGGTCCCTGGCCTCGACCAGGCCGACGCGCAGGCCGCGGCTCGCGGCGTCCAGGGCGGCACCGGCACCGACCACGCCCGCGCCGATGACCAGGATGTCCAGTTCCTCGCAGGCCATCGCCGTCACTGCACTCTCGCGTGCCGCGGGCGACATGGGTGTCGGGGCGGGTGCCATCACCCTGCGTCCTCCAGCTGGAACGCGACCGGTGGGCTGCTCGCCCCGTTCGCCTGAACCCGCACCGCGTGCCGGCCCGACCGATAGGTCCTGGTGCGAACGACCCGGAAGGAGTGCCGCTTGGCAACGGTCAGCCGCTGCCCGGGCGCGACGTCGACCCGGGCGAGCCGGTACACCTTGGACGTCGTGGCACCTCCGACCGCGGGGAACTCGAGTTCATAGTCGACGATCACACGCCGCGCCTGTTCGGTCTCGTTCACCACCTCCGCCGTGATCCTCATCGCGTCACCGATCACCACCCGCGCCGGTTCGATCCGCACGCCCTCGACCCGCACCGCCGGGTCGTATCCGCAGCCGACGACCTCGAGCGCCCCCGCGTGCCCCGCCTTGATCAGAGTGCGCAGCCCGTGATCGACGATCCAGGCGGTGCGTTCGGAGTCGCTCTCCGAGAGCCAGCGCCCGGCCGTCTCGACCGCCAGCACCGGGTGGTCCTTCGCGATGTCGTTGAGATTGTTCGCCACCGACGTGCGCACATAGGGGGAGGGATCGTCGATGAGCACATCGATGACCTCCAGGACCTCGCTGGGGTCGGCCACGAACGGAGCGAATCTCGGCGCCCAGGGCAGCCTCGGCCGGATCCCCTCACTGGCCAGTCGCCGCACGTTGAAGCTGTTGTCGCGCGCCCACGCGCGGACATGGGTCATGGTGAGCTCGTGGTGGGCCGCGAGATAGGGTCGGACGGCGAACTCGCCGGTGTGCCGGCGGGTGACCTCGCGGATGGCCTCCAACGACGTCTGCGGGTGATCGAGGCCGTACTCCTGGATGAAGCGTGCGACCGGCATCAGGTACCACGACGTGGCGAACGTGCCGCCGCCCTCGCCCAGCTCCTCTCCGAGCGAGGCCACGAGTAACGCCACTGCCTTCCGGTAGTCCTCGGGTAATCGGCTGCGAAGCCCTTGCGCCAGAACCAGTACCCGGTCCTGGAGCTCCAAAGGCCCGACGCGCGCGTCCACCTCGGATGCATAGTCGTCGACGTCGAAGTCGGCGACCACCGCCACGAGATGCTCACCGATGGCCCTGGCGCACCCGCCGTCGAAGTAGCGCTTGAGACTGTTGTCGTTCATCACGTCTCCACGGCGTGTCCCCCGGGTGGGACAGGCGGTGGTTGCTCGATGAGGAGCAGGGCGAGACGGTCGAGGAGGTTCTCCAGAGCATCCTCGAACTCGGCCGCGGCGTGGTTCTCCGCGAGTTGGCCACTGAGGCGCTGCACCGTCGGGTAGTCGGCGAGGCTGCCCGAGGGCTCGGGATCGGTCAGGACGTCGAGCGGTCCGAGATCGGCGCCGTGGCCGGACACCTCCAGGAGCAGGTGACCGAGGAGGAAGCTGCTGAAGGCTCGGTAGGCCACGACGGCACTGTCGTCGTCGAATCCCTCTGATACCAGCGCATTCAGGAACACCTCGACCCATCGCAGGCTGCGCAGGGGTGGTCGAAGCCATGGTGCCTCGGGAGGGCGGGACGCCACCAGGGGAAAGGCCTTGGGGTTGGCCAGGGCGACCCGGCGCATTCCGTGGGCCAGACGCTGCAGAAAGTCCTGCCACCCGTTCGTGGGCTCGACGAGCACGTCGTCGTCCTCGTCGAGGCGATCCACGATCGCCTCCACGACCGCGTCCAGGAGGTCCTCCTTGCCCGGCACGTAGCGGTACAGCGCCATGGCCTCCACCCCGAGTCGGGCGCCGAGGCGTCGCATGGTCATGCCGGCGAGCCCGGAGTCGTGGATGTAGATGACCGCTGCCGCGACGATGCGCTCGCGGGTGAGGTGCGTGCGCGCGGAGGGTGGCTCCTTCCCGGCCACGACGTCGGCGTCGACATCCGAGATCACGTCGGCGCCTTCAGGGGCCGCCGGCCTGGTGGTGCTTGCCCGGTCGGCCCGCCCGACACCCGAGTCGTCGAGATCGCCGTCCGCGTACCCGACCATCAGGCAAGGCTATCGCCACGCCGACGCCGCGCACCCCGGCCACGGGCCACCCCGACAGACGGGTCACCCGTCAACACCCGTCGAGATTCGGATCTCGGCGCGTCCGCCTCTGCGTGATCCCGTTCGAACGGCTTTGTCCGCTGCTGCGTGAGATGTGGCGCTCGCCACAGAGTTGGTTTACGTTGTAAACGGCCGAGGCCATCGTGGGCCGGCCCCGCTCGCCAGGTTGCAGCGGGATCCGTAGGGACAATGCGAGAGGTTGTGCATGGTGATGGGGAAACTGGGAATGCTCCTCGCGGCCGGGGCCGGCTACGTGCTGGGCACGCGAGCTGGTCGAGAGCGCTACGAGCAGCTGCGGTATCAGGCTAAGCGCCTGTGGTCCGACCCGCACGTGCAGGAGTCGAAGGCCAAGGTGCAGCAGGTCGCGCAGCAGAAGGGCAGCCAGGCTCAGGGCAAGATCCAGGGCAAGATCCAGGACAAGCTCCCGGACAGGTTCTCAACGGCCACCAGCGCCTCGGATCGACCGACGTCGACCAGTGACCTGGACTCACGGGACCAGAGCGCCGCGGCGGGCGCGTTGCATCCCACCGGCGCAGACGCACGGCACCGCGATGGCTGAGAGCGAGGCCGGGCGGCACCGCGCCGGATCTGGTGGGTCCATGTCGAACAGCGCCACGACGCACATGGTCGACGGCGATCGGGCCGACGGCACCCTGCGCGCGACTGGCCGTACGCCGGCAGAGGAGGCCTCGACCGGTGAGTTGATCGGGCGGGCCAGCGAGCAGCTCACAGATCTGGTCCGGTCAGAGCTGCGGCTGGCCAGGGTCGAGTTGCAGGAAACGGTCAAGCGGGCGGGCATCGGCGCCGGCCTCTTCGGCACCGCCGGAGTGATCGCGCTGTACGGACTGGGCGTCCTGGTCGCCGCGGCCGTCCTGGCCCTGGCTCTCGTTTTGGATGCATGGCTGGCCGCGTCGATCGTGGCGGTCGTGCTCTTCGCCGCCGCCGGAGTCGCCGCGCTGGTGGGCAGGAAGCAGGTCGCTCAGGTGACACCACCGATCCACCAGAGCGTGGAGAGCATCAAGCGGGACGTGCAGACCGTCAAGGACAGGGACACGGCATGAGCGAACCACGTGGAACCGAGAACGCCCCAGCGCCCGCCGCCGCGGACGAGGCGCCGGGCGCCGAGGAGATCGAGGCCCATATCGAGCAGACCCGCCACGACCTTGCCGAAACGGTCGACGCACTGAGCGCGAAGCTGGATGTACCGACGCGCGCCCGCCACCAGGCACAGGCGACCAAACATCGTGCCGCGGAGCAGATCGGTCTCGCCCGTGAGCGCATCGTGGCAGCGGCATCACGCGGCAACGACACCCTCAAAGACGTGGTCACCGATGACCAGGGTGACCGCCGAGCCGGCGTTTCCATCGCCGCGGGCGTCGCGTTCATGGTCGTCGCCGCGGGCGCCGTCGTGGTCGTGCTGCGCCAGCGACGCCGGTGAGCGAGCACCGCCGGCCGGGCTCGGGTGCTGCACGGACGCAGTCCTCCGCGGATTCGTCCTCCACCATCGCGATGAAGGATGTGCCGCACCCGGACAGCTCGGCCAAGCCGGACTCGCCCACAGACATCTCCAAGCCCTCGTGGCGCTTCGTGGCCCGCAAGACGTTCCGGGAGTTCTCCAAGGACCAGTGCACCGACATCGCCGCGGCGCTGACCTACTACGGCGTGCTCGCTCTGTTTCCGGCGATCATCGCTCTGCTGTCCCTGGTCGGCCTGTTCGGGCAGGGCCCTCAGACGGTGGATGCCTTCCTGCAGATCCTGAGCGACCTCGGGGCGGGGTCGGTGGCCGGCACGCTTGAACCCGTTCTGACGTCGCTGAGCACAGCCTCGGGTGCCGGGCTCGCGCTGATCGGCGGCCTGCTCGCATCCCTGTGGTCCGCCTCGGGCTACGTCAACTCGTTCTCGCGGGCCATGAACCGGATCTATGAGATCGAGGAGGGCCGCCCGATCTGGAAGCTGCGTCCGGCGATGCTGGGCGTCACCCTGGTGATGCTCCTGCTCACGGCGGTCGTGGCGATCGCGCTGGTGCTGACCGGTCCGGCGGCGGAGGCCTTCGGCAGGGCCCTCGGCCTGGGCTCGACCGTGGTGACCGTCTGGAGCATCGCCAAGTGGCCCGTCCTGCTCGGCCTGGTCGTCGTCATCGTCGCCATCCTGTACTGGGCGACGCCCAACATCGAGCAGCCCAGGTTCCGCTGGGTCAGTCTGGGCGCCCTGTCGGCGATCATGGTGTGGGTCATCGCCTCCGCGGCGTTCGGGCTCTACGTCGCCAACTTCTCCAGCTACAACGAGACCTACGGCTCGCTGGCCGGGGTGATCGTCTTCCTCCTCTGGCTGTGGATCACCAACCTCGCGTTGCTGTTCGGCGCCGAGCTGGACGCCGAACTCGAGCGGGGCCGCGAACTCCAGGCCGGCATCCGCGCCGAGCGCCAGGTCCAGCTCCCTGCCCGCGACACCACCAAGATCGAGAAGACCGAGGAGAAGCGCCGAGAGGACATCGAGCGCGGTCGACGACTGCGCCTGACCCGTGGCGAGTCCCAGGACCCCCAGGGCGACCGGGACGCCGAGATCGAGAAGGAAGACGACTGATGCGACCCGAGAAGAGCACCAGCACCTCCGCCAAGATCCTCTACCGGCCCGTGGGCCTGGTCACAAGCGTTCTCGCCGGTATCGCGGCGGGGCAGGTGTTCAAACAGGCCTGGAAGCACGGCACGCCCGGAGCCGACGCCGACGCGCCGAAGGCGCTGGAGTCGGAGTACGGCCTCCGGGAGATCCTCCTTGCGGCGGCGGTGCAGGGCGCCATCTTCGCCACCGTCAAGGCACTGGCCGACCGAGCCGGCGCCCGCCTGTTCCAGCGCTGGACCGGCGAGTGGCCAGGCGACTGACCATGTAGGCCACCTGTGGCGCGTCAGGACCTCCGGCCCCTGTCGGGGAGGCCCCCGCAGGTGTGGGCTGGAAGGTGCGGGACAGTGAGGCGCGTCGGGGCCTCCGGCGGCATCGGACGGCGTGCTCACGCCCCGTCGGCGCGAGCCGACAACACAGTCTTCGTTCCGAATCCGCCACGGAGATGCCACCCCCACCGAGGCCGCGATGCGTGGGCGCCAGGAGGTCCGCCCTCGCCACGGCGAGAGCGTGATCGACATGACAATGGCTCACCCCACCTATCCCGTCCATGTTCAGGGGCGGTTGGATCGGTCCCTGTCCCGATGGCTCTGGCTGGTCAAATGGCTACTCGCCCTGCCGCACTACGTCGTGCTGGCGTTCCTGTGGGCGGCGTTCCTGGTGCTCAGCGTGGTCGCCTTCTTCGCGATCCTGTTCACCGGCCGCTACCCGCGGACGATCTTCGACTTCAACGTGGGTGTTCTGCGCTGGGCCTGGCGCGTGGCCTACTACGCGTACAACGCGCTCGGCACCGACCGGTACCCGCCGTTCACGCTCGCCGACGTGCCCGACTACCCGGCGCGGCTCGACATCGCCTACCCGGAGCACCTGTCCCGTGGCCTGGTGCTGGTCAAGTGGTGGCTGCTGGCCATCCCTCACTACATCATCGTGGGAATCTTCGTCGGCGGCGGCGCCTGGGTGGGCTGGCGCGCCGACGAGAACTGGCAGTGGAGCTGGGGAGGCGGCGGCCTGGTCGGGTTGCTCGTGCTCATCTCGGCCGTCGTGCTCGCGGTGACCGGGCGCTACCCGAGGTCGCTGTTCGACTTCATCCTCGGCATGAACCGCTGGGCGCTGCGAGTGGCGGGCTACGCCGCTCTGATGACCGACCGCTACCCCCCGTTCCGGCTCGACCTCGGTGGTGACGACCCGGACGGCGTGCTCACCCTCGGGCGGACGGCGACTTCGCCGACCGGCGAGGCGCCTGAGCCACCGCCGATACCGACGATGCAGCCCATGCCGGCCGCCCCGGGCACCGGCACCCCCGGCGCGCCGGGGCCGGGCGGGCCTGTCGCCACCTCCCGATGGACCACCGGGCGGGTGATCGCCGTTGTCGTGGGCGCCCTCATGGTGCTCACGTCCGCGGGGTTCGCCGCCGCCGGAACAGGCCTGGCCTGGGCCGCCGGCGCTCAGCGTGACGCCGCCGGGTACCTGACCAGCGACGTGGTGCGCCTGTCGACCGATGGGTACGCCGTGACCTCTCGCAGCATCACCCTGGACGGCGCCGGTCCGGGTTGGGCCTACCCGGACGCCGTGGTCGACTCGGTCCGGCTCCGCGCGCAGGGCCCGGCATCGGTACCGGTCTTCATCGGGTTGGGCCCGACCGCGCAGGTCGAGGACTACCTGGCGTCCGTCCAGTACTCCACGGTGACGGATCTGGGAATCGGAACGGGCGGAACGATCCGCTACACCGATCACGCCGGAACGGCTCCGGCCGAGCCCCCGGCGTCCCAGGGCTTCTGGACGGCCCAGAGCTCCGGCGCTGGTCGACAGTCCGTGGTCTGGACTCCCGAAGCCGGTGACTGGACGATCGTGGTGATGAACGCCGACGCGTCCCCCGGGGTCAGCGTCGACACGGACGTCGCCGCAGACGTCCCCTGGCTTCCGTGGCTGGGCGGCGGCATCTTCGCCGCAGGCATCGTGTTGTTGCTGCTCGGCGCCGCCCTCATCGCGGTGGCCGTCGCCCGCGCATCCCGGAGGGAGTCGGAGGCGCTGCCCAGGCTGAGTGCATGACCGAGGCCGGCCGGATCTGGCCGGGCCGTCCGGACGTCCATCACTGCGGCGGCGCACTCACCGGTGTGCTCGAGGTCTGAGGGCGCTGCCCGCGAATCGGGTGCTGTTCTCCCCCCGTGCGTGGGGGAGAACAGCACCCCTTCGGCTCGGTCAGAGGGCCGGCATCGCGGCCAGTAGCTGAACGGCCACCAGCCAGCTCGCGCCGGCCGCGACCGCGACGAACGAGGCGTTCCAGATCAGCCGGGGAACGTGGGTCAGCCGGGCGAGCACCGCCGGGTCGTCGGCGGCGTCACCGTGCCTGACCACCGCGGCCACGTGTCGCCAGGCGCCGATCACGAGCACCAGCCCGGCGCCGATCAGCACCTGTTCCTGCAGGACGTCGTCGCGCCACCACCAGAGGGCACCGATCGAGGCGACGGCGGCCGCCAGGACCAGCGCGGTGAACGCCGATCGGATCCGCGGCAGGGCGAGCAGGACGACGATCAGGGCCACGGTGATCACCGGCGCAGCCCAGCCACGGGCGGCCAGCCACACGGCGGCGGCGCCGACCACCGCCGGGGCGGGGTAGCCGGCCCAGGTGGTCATCGCCCGGCCCGGCCCGCTGGCCCGGCCCGAGGTCACGGCGTGCCCGGACATGTCGCCACGGACCACGAAACCGGTGAACCGCCGTCCGACGCCCATGCCGACCAGCGCGTGTCCGAGCTCGTGGACGAGCGTCACGCTGACCCGCGCCACCTGCCACAACGGACGTACGAGCACCAACGCCAGGGCCACCGACAGCGCCAGAGCCGTCCCGGATGCGGTCAACTCCGCCCCGCCCGCGACGGGCACGACCCGATCCGACAGCTCGCTCGCCCAATCCACGCGGGTCATCCTGCCTCAGCCCGCTGGCATTCTGCTGTGACTGGCCGGGGCGGCCGCCCTCGTGCGGGATTCAGGCGGCCGAACGGGACCGCAGCGGGGGGTAGGCGTCCGCCGGCTCGACCGGGCGGCCCAGGTCCACGGGCTGGAACTCCTTCTTGACGAGGGTGGTCCCCTCCCCGGAGAGGGTGAGACTCGCCCGGGCCCGGCCGGGCCTGCTGTCGACGACCCGGCCGTGCTCGACGAGCAGGGTCAGGCTCGACACCGTGATCTCCATTTCGAGCTTCAGCCGGAGCAGGGTGATCGCGGCCGCGCCGAGCGTGGCGTGAACGGTGGGGGTGTGGATGCTGGTGACGGTGTGTTCGCCGAGTTCGACCACCTGGCGTGACCCGGGCTCGGCGGCCGTCCGCCGCTTCGCACGGGCGACCTCGGCGTACTTGTGCCAGGCCTCCATGGCCACGTTCCCCAGAGACATGTCGAGGAGCCTCAGCAGGGCCACGCTCACCTGCGTCGGATCGATCGCGACGCCGGACAGTCTGAACCGGCCGAGATCGAGCCCGGCGGGGCCGAGTCCGGCGTCCAGGCTCTCGCGGCCCGCCTCGGGGCCGCCGAACAGCACGCTCGCCACGGTGGTCATGAGTCCTCCAGGGTCAGGGTGGTCTGCGGGCGCTCGAGCACCGCGGTCAGGGTCAGCACCGGGCCTGTCGCGCCGGCCAGGGGGCCGCTCACTGCGGTCGTGCCGTGGCCGGCGTGGACGGAGATCCTCGGTTGCTGCGGCGCCTCGAGCCGCACGGGGCCGGTTCGTGGACGTCGCATCCGGCGGCTGAGCAGGGGCGCGGTCACGGCACCGATGGCGATCATCAGCACCAGCCATACCCACGGATCAGGGGTGGAGTACGTCGCGAGGCTCTGGCCGTCGACGCCGGCGAGCCCGGCCCCGGAGGTGTCGGTCGGCTGCGAGGGCGGTGCGGACGTCGCCGGGGGGCTGGGTGCGGGCGCGGGGGCGACCGTGACCGAGATCGGCACGGTGAGCAGGGGTGGGACACCCCCGCGTCCGTCTCCGGGCCCGTCGTGGATGAGGACCAGCCGGCTGCTCGCCGTCCCCGCCGTGTGGGGGCGGGCGGTGACCACGACCCGGCAGGAGCGTCCGGGGGGCAACGGCTCTCGGCAGGCGGCGTCCGCAACCGACAGGTCGGTGATCGGCCCGGCGTCGGTCGGCTCTCCCGCGATCCGCGTGCGGAGCCCGGTGAGGGTGACGTTGCCGGTGTTGGTGATCGTCACGATCTGCCGCATCGGCTGCGTCTGCAGGGTGAAGGCGATCAACCTGGGGTCGGACTCCACGGCGGTACGCGACAGGAAGGGCGTCAACGTCAGGTCGTCCAGCAGGAGGTTCCCCCGCGCCCAATCGACCTGGGCCGAGCGGATCCGGCCGGTCTCGTCCTGCACGGTGAGCTCGCTGCGGATCGGGATGGGTCCCCCCGCGGCGGGCAGTGTCCGGACCTCACGCGCCACGACGGATCCGTCGTCGGCGAAGGCGGTGAACAGGACGTTCTCGCCCGCGGGCAGACCCGACGACGTGCCCGCCAGGACGGTCACCCGCTGCATGGCGGCGGTGAACGCCATGACGATCCGGTTGGCGCAGAACTCCCGGCTGTAGCAGGTCGTGATCGCGACCTCGGGGCTCGCGGGCAGATCCGGGCGAGGCGGAAAGCTCCTGGAGTTGTAGCGAAGCGCGGTGACCCCGTCGGGGAAGGTGACACCCTGGCGCTCATAGCGGTTCGTGATCTCGGGCGCGGCGGGTGCCCCCGAGATCTGAGCCCGGTAGTCGTCGAAGTCGATCACCGTCGACGTCGCGGCGGTCGGAGGAAAGGTGGCCGGGGCCACCGAGACCGCCCGAGCCAGAGCGAGGCCCGAGAACAGGGCGCAGGCCGCCACGGCGAGGAGGGTCCTCCGTCGCCTCGCGCGCTGTGTCAGCGGCCCCATGTAGCCAAGGAGCAGCCACAGGGCGTGGTAGATACATCCTGCCCGGCGCCCGAGCGACGGGCGGCCCTCCCGGCTAGGCTGACCCGGCCCAGGCGATCGGAGGACCCGTCAACGTGACCAAGCGCCGACCCCTGCAAGCCACGGATCTGAGGGGTGTCGTCTTCGACGGCGCCATGGGCACCCTGCTGCAGCAGCGCGGGCTCAGCGGCGGGGAGGCGGGCGAGGTGTGGAACGTCGAGAGGCCGGACGCCGTGCTGGCCGCGCACCGGGAGTACGTGGCGGCGGGAGCGGACGTGCTGACCTCCAACACCTTTGGTGCCTCGCTGCCCCGGCTGGAGATGCACGGGCTCGGGGTGCGGGTGTTCGACCTCAACTCGGCCGGTGCCCGGCTGGCGCGGCAGGTGGCCGACGAGACCGAGGCGCGCACCGGGCGGCGGGTGCTCGTCGCCGGCGGCCTGGGTCCGACCGGTGAGCTGATCGCTCCGCTGGGCGAGTTGACCCAGGACGGCGCGAGCATCCTGCTCGCCGACCAACTGGCCTGTTTCGCCCGCGTGGGAATCGATCTGGTGCTCGTCGAGACGCTGAGCGACCTCGCGGAACTGCGAGCCGTCGTCCAGGCCTGCCGCACCGCGGCGCCGGGTCTGCCGGTGGTCGCGACGATGAGTTTCGATACGAACCTGCACACCATGATGGGGGTCTCACCGGCCGCCGCGGTCCAGGCCGGTGCCGAGCTCGGCCTGCTCGGAGTCGGGGCCAACTGTGGCCGGGGGCCCGAGGAGATGGAACTGATCATGGCCCAGATGGTCTCCGCCAGAGACGATCTCGGGATCGCCGGGGACGACGGCCCGGTGGTGATCGCGCAGTCGAACGCCGGTATGCCACGGCTGGACGGCGACCGCTTCGTCTATGACGCCGACCCGCACGTGATGGCCGGGCACGCGGGCCGGCTGCGCGGGCTGGGCGTGGACGCCGTCGGGGCCTGCTGCGGATCGACGCCCGACCACATCGCCGCCATCGCGCGCGTCGTGAAGGAATAGCCCGCACCACCGCGGCCCCTTCACCGCCTCAGCTGCCGGGCGGTTCCAGGGCTACCGTCAGGTGGCCGGGCGGAGTGTCCGGGCGGCGCGGCTCGCGCACTCCGGCGCCGTCCCCGCCCTCGTCTCCCTCGTCGTCCCCGAACAGGCCGTCGGGATCGACACTCCCGTCCCAACCCGGCCGCGTCGAGTCCCCGGTCCTGGACCACCAGGGCGGTGACGCCTGCCGCGCGCTGCGGACGGCGCCACCGACCCGCGCGCCGACGCTCACGTAGAGCGGCTCGGCGATGGACTGGATCAGGGTCAGCGACCCCGCGGCGACCACTGGCCAGAGCGCGTGCACGGTCTCGTCGACCTGCTCGATGGCCAGCCGTTCACTCAGCGCTCTGGTCTCGGCCCCGACGGTCAGGCTCGCCCCGTTCCAGACGCTGAACCGGTGTCCCTGACGCCAGACGCCCGCGAGGACGTCGACAACCGGCGGGGCCGAACTCTGGGGAGCCACGGTGTAGTGCAGGGTGACCATGAACCGCTTCATCGCGCCTCCTCGACCGGGCTGTGCCCGTGCGTCCACGATAACGCGGGCCGCGCGAGCACGAGCGGTCACTCGCTGCGATGCACGACCTGCGCGGAGATCTGGTCGCGGGCCAGCAGCAGCACCTGATCGACGTTGACGTGGCTGGGCCGGGTCGCGATCCACGCGACCGTGTCGGCGACGTCCTCGGCACGCAGCGGCGTCAATCCCCGGTAGACCTCCTTGGCCCGCTCGGCGTCGCCGTCGAACCGGACGAGGCTGAACTCGGTCTCGACCAGCCCGGGATCGATCTGACTGACCCGCACCGGCTGTCCCAGCAACTCGATCCGCAGGACCCGCGTGAGGGCCGTGACCGCGTGCTTGGCCGCGTTGTACCCGCCGCCGCCCCGGTAGGGCTCGCGCCCGGCGACGGACCCGATCATGATGACCTGGCCGTCGCCCGACGCGATGAGCTTCGGCAGCAGTGCGCGGGTGACGCGCAGGGTGCCCATGACGTTCGTGTCGAACATGGTCTGCCACTCGGTGTCGTCAGACTCGGCGATCGAGGCCGTGCCCAGGGCCCCGCCCGCGCTGTTGAGCAACAGGTCGCACCGATCGATCGCATCGCAGAAGGCGGTCACCGACCCGGGGTCGGTGACGTCGAGGACGTGTGCACGGCCGTCGATCGCGGTGGCCAGCGCCTCGAGCCGGTCGAGGCGCCGGGCGCCGACCACGACCGTGAAGCCCTGTCTGGCCAGCGCCCGGGCGCTCGCCGCGCCGATCCCGCTGCTTGCTCCGGTGATCACCGCGACCGGCTTGTTCATCGGACTCTCCTCAGGGCGCGGGGCGCGATGCTCGGATTGTGCTCACGACCAGAGTGCCAGCACCTGCCAGCACGCGGCCACGAGGCTGGTCGGAGCCGATGACGTCGGGCGTTCAGTCCAGGTGCCGCACCCGGGACCACAACCGCGACCAGGGTTCGCGCGGCCCGGTGCAGACCGCGATGGGTTCGCCCTGTTCCTCGTTGTCGACGTCGACGAGGTTGTCCAACGCGGCGACGATCCGGCATTCGGCGAACCATTCCCCGGCCGCACGTACCTGGCCGCCGACCATGATCACCGGATCCGCCGGCTCAGGCGGTGGGCCGAGGTCACCGAGCGCGTTGTGCCCGCTGAATACCGGCAGGTCCGTGAACCGGGCGATCGCGCCGGCCTCGCCGTAGTTCGAGGTGAGGACCACCGCCGTCGCCCGATCCTGCGGCGGCAGTCGCTGGTGCACCGCGCGGATCTGGGCCGCGTACCGGGGCCAACCGACCTGGTCGGCGGTGAGCTGATTCATCCCCGGGATCGGGGTGGATCCCAACGCGCCCAGCGGCACCAGAGGCAGTGAGACCACGGCCGCGACCGTCGCGTTGACCGCCACCGCGATGCGCCAGGCCGGGCGGTGCAACGCACCGGCGGTGGGCATGGCGGCGACCCCGGCCGCGAAGATCACCCCGAGCATGAAGGTCGGGTAGTGCGGCTGAGCCCCGCTGATCACGGTGAAGGCGACCAGTACGGCGAACGCGGGCGTCAGGAATCGTACGGGCCGCCAGCCGGGCATGGTCCACAGGGCGTGCAGACCGCGCAGCCAGATCGGGACCAGGAACGGACCGAGGGCGATGATCAGGAACACCCAGGCGAACCAGCGCACCTCCCCGGAGTTGTTCTGGGAGAGGGCGCGCCCCATGGCCAGTTGGGGGAATCCGTTCGCGGCCTGGTAGATCAGGTTGGGCAGCCCGACCAACGCGGCCAGGGCCGCGCCACCCAGAACCGGCCCGGTCATCAGACGGCGGGGCCGGGTCAGGGCCAGACCGACCGCGATCGCGATCAGCAGGACGACGACCAGCAGCTTGACGTAGGTCAGCAGCCCGGCGATCACGCCGGCGACAAGCCACAGCCGCGGCCGGTCGCGCAGTTCGGCGCGGATCACCAGCCAGCAGATCAGGGGCCAGCCGGCCAGGTCGATCGCCGAGGTCAGCAGGATGTGCCCGAAGTCCAGGACGGCGACCGTACCCGCGTAGGCCCACGCCGCCCAGGCCTGCTCCCGTTGTGCGGCGCCGAGTTCCCGTGCGACCGCCGCGATCAGGGCGACCGATGCGGCCGCGCACACCGTGGCCGGGATCCGCAGCAGCCACGGGCTGGACCCGAGTGCGTTTGCCAGCAGGGGCAGCAGCGGAGGTTGGTCGACGTAGCCCCACGCCGGCGGAAGCATCCTGAAGTACAGCTCGTCGCGGTGGTAGCCGTAGCGTCCCGACAGGACCGTGAGCGCGACCGCGACGGCGGCGACCGGTAGGAGCACGCCGCGGACGGCGAACGGGGACGCACCGGGTCGGACCATCGCCGGAGTCTGGCACAGCATGGAAGCCAGGTAAGCCGTCCCGCCGGCCACGGGCGACGTGTATTCAACCAGCGGGTTGACAACGGCGGATTCGGGGCTAGATTGTATTCAACCAAATGGTTTAGGAGCGAGGACGTGATGAACGCCGAACCGGATCACCTGTCGAGGGTGTTCGCGGCGCTGGCCGACCCGACCCGGCGGGACATGGTCGCCCGGCTCGCGGTCGGCGACGCCACGGTCGGCGAGCTCGCCGAGCCGTATCCGGTCAGCCTGCAGGCGATCTCGAAGCACCTGCAGGTGCTCGAGCACGCCGGGCTGGTCACCCGGGGGCGGGACGCGCAGCGCCGTCCGGTGCATCTGGAGGCTGAGGTGTTCGACCTGATGACCAGCTGGATCGAGCGGTACCGGCGTGAGGCGGAGGAGCGCTACCGGCGCCTGGACGCCGTCCTGGCCGCCATGAACGAGGACGACACAACCGACGGAGAAGAACCCCACGAAGGAAGGGCATCATGAAGACCACGAGCACTCCCCAGGCACGGATCGAGGCGGACCCGAGCGTCCCGCTCATCCGGATCGCGCGGGAATTCACCGCCACCCCCGAGCAGGTGATGCGGGCGCACACCGATCCGGAGCTGTTCGCCCGGTGGGCCGGTCCGGCGTCGATGACCAATCGCATCGACCACTGGGACGCGCGCTCCGGCGGCAGTTGGCGCTACACCGCGGTGCGCGACGAGGACGGGCAGAGGCTGGAGTTCGGCTTCCACGGCTGCTTCCACGAGATCGGTTCACACAGGATCGTCCAGACGTTCACCTTCGACGGCATGCCGGACGGTGTGGCGCTGGAGACCATGACGGTCGAGGACCTGGGCGAGGGCCGGTGCCGCTTGAGCGCACAGTCGTTGGTGGACAGCTTCGAGACCCGCGACGCCTGGTTGAGCAGCGGGATGGAGTCCGGGGTCAACGAGGGCTACGCCAAGCTGGACGACCTGCTTGCCGGCGCCGCCACCGAGAGCGAGGTCTGAGGGTTGATGACACTGCCCACTTCGCCCGCCGATCGGCACCGCAGCGTGGCCGCCACCTTCGGCGAGACGGTGCGCGGTGTCGGGGTCGCCGACGCGCTCACCTGGGAGGCCCCGGCACCGGTCGAGGGCTGGACGGCGCGGGACGTCGTGGCGCACCTGACCAGCTGGCTGCCCGCGTTGCTCGAGGGCGGTGCCGGGATCACCCTGGCGCGGGGCCCGTCGGTGGAGGAAGATCCGGTCGCCGCCTGGCAGGTGCACGCGGACGCCGTCCAGGAGGTACTCGACGATCCCGCGACGGCCGACAGGGTGCTGACCAATCCGCACGTCGGGCAGATGCCGCTCGATCAGGCCATCCAGAACCTCTACACCTCCGACGTGTTCATGCACACCTGGGACCTGGCTCGTGCCACCGGACAGGACGTCGGGCTCGACGCGGACTTCTGCGCCGAGCTCGTGGCCGGGATGGAGTCGATGGAGGAGGTGCTCCGCGCCTCGGGGCAGTACGGAGCGCGGGTCGAGGTCTCGCCGGACGCCGACGCCCAGACGCGGTTGATCGGCTTCATCGGCCGCGATCCGTTCTGGACGCCGAAGGAGTGACGGGTTTGCCCGCGCAGACGGTGGCAAACTCGGCACCATCCACGGCCGAGAGGGCGGCGATGGCACATCCCAAGATGTTCTCCGACGACGGACCCGATGCTGCTCCGGGTGCGCGAGCTGGCGCTGGCCCTGCCTGGGACGGACGAGAAGGTCTCGCATGGACGCCCGGCGTTCTTCACCAAGAAGGTCTTCGCCTACTACGGCGGATCGGTGAAGGTCGACGGCGAGTGGGTGCAGCACCAGCAGTCGATCATGGTCCTGCCCGACGCCGACGAGCGCACCGCCCTGGTGGCGGATCCACGGTTCTTCGTGCCGGCCTACCTCGGTGCCTACAACTGGCTCGGCCTCGATCTCGATGCCCGGACCGATTGGGCGGAGGTTCGTGAACTCCTCGACGCCTCCTACCGGCTCACCGCCCCGGCCCGGCTGATCCGGGAGCTGGATGCGTGAGGATCACTCGTGCCAGTCGAAGACCTCGCCCTCGCCCCTGAGAACCAGGGAACCCGGAAAGCTTCGCAGCCGCCACGGTTCGAGGCGCAGGACGGCGAACGTCGGATCGGTCGGCTCGTTCCACATCGGGATGATCGCCGGGTCGTAGCCGACGGGTTCGGGGGCCTCGCGAAACGTGTTCCAGATCCGAACGCACGTCGCGTCGTCGTGGCAGAGGGTCGCTCGGCACTCCGCCGTCGCGACGTCGTGCTGCTGGTCCCAGTAGTTGACCGATACGTACGGGCTGTGGGCCAGGTGAGCGGTCTTGACCGGGGTCGGGCCGGTCGCGATCCACCCCATCAGCGTCGTGCCGTCGTACTCCCAGATCGGGTGGAGGATCCGAGAGCGTGGCCGCCCCTGGGGGTCCACGGTGGCGACGGTGGCCCAGACGATCCGATGGGCCATCTCGATGAAACGCGGCGCGGTGTCTGCGAGCGAACTCATGCGTCCAGCCTGACACGATGCGCACCGCCACCGACCGGGGAGCTCCATCCCCGACTCCAGGGGGCCGCGAGGTCGTTGCCCCACTGCCGATGGCCCCATCCCGTCTCAGGGCGACGGCGCCAGGGAGAAGTCGGTCAGGACGTCGCCGTCCACGGTGAGGGCCAGGCGCAGGGCGAGGCGCTCGCCGTCCAGCTGGACCGTCGTCTCGCGGGATCCGTCGCCGGCCAGCACCGGCCCGACCGTGCAGGCACCCGCCCAGGCCGCTCCCACCCGCAGGGCCCTGCTGAGGTGGTCGGGGTCCAAGTGATCGGCCAACGGCAGGTCGTCGGGCCAGAGCGGGCGGTCCTGCGCCAACAGGGCGACCACGCGCTCGAGCCACCGGGCAAGGGCCCCGGACGGCGTGGCGGCCCCGGTCACCACCAGAGCCTGGACCCGGGGTGCCGCCTCGGGTGTCAGCCGGATCTCGATCCGCAGCCCGCCGCCCGGACCGCGAAGCCACCACACCCGGTGAGCCGGTGAGTCCGATTCCACGGCAACGGGATCGGTCTGCAACGGCCCGAGCCGACCGACCAACTGGTGCACCGTGCGTCGGCGCCGGGCCAGCGGCTCGTCCAGGTCGACGTTCATCGCGAACACCCGGTCCGCCAGATCCTCGTCCCAGTCCAGTACGAGTCGCGTCACAGCCGACTGGAGCCGCTCCGCGGCCTGCGTCATGGAGCCACCGGCCGGCGTCGGATCGGCGCCCACGCGGCGCCCCGAGACCCCTGAGGTCTCCACCAGCGCGGTGAGGAGTTGCTCGGCGAGCCGGGTCGCCGGCGCGTACGTGGCGTTGGCCAGGACCACGACGCCGAGGCCGCTGTCGCGGTGCCATCGCATGTGCGAACCGAAACCCGGGTAACCGCCGGAATGACCGCAGACCGTGCCGATCCCCGAGATCTCCTGCACCCGCAGGCCCAGCCCGTAGCTCGTCGCCGAGAACCGCGGGGGACCGGCGAGGTCCAGCCACTCGGTATGGGTGAACGCCCCCAGATGCGGTTGCTGCATCTCCCGGCGGGACGCCCGGCTCAGGACGGCGGACGCGGCGTCGCGGCCGTCGCGCGGTGGATAGGCGTCGGTCAGGAAGGCGACCCAGGCCGCCACGTCGGCCACGGTGCTGAACAGCCCACCCATGGCTGCGTAGGCGCCGACCCCGACCTCCGGCACGCGCTCCCAGTCGGCATCGAAGCGGACCTGCCCCACCGCCAGCCGGTCGCCCGGGGCCAGCTCGGCGGCGACGTATCCGGTCGAGGCCAGCCCCAGCGGCCGCAACAGCCGCTCGGTGACCACGTCGGCATAGGGACGGCCGGTGATGTTCGAGATCGCTCGACCCAGAACGGCATAGGCGGTGTTGCTGTACTCGAAGCGGGTTCCGGGTGCCCATGAGAAGGTGAGCCCACCGGCTATCGACTCGTCGAAGACGGGCGGCGGCAGATCCTGTTGCCGGTCACCCCACGGGTCGTCCGTCGGCAACCCCGCGGCCATGGTGAGCAGGTGCCACAGGGACAGCGTGGGGGAGTCGTCGGTGGGTTTGCCCAGGGCGGCCGCCTGCGGAACATGCTGCGCGACAGGGTCGTCCAGTCGGAGCAGGCCGTCGTCGCGCAACCCCAGCACGGTCGCCGCGGTGAAGCTCTTGGTCATCGAGGCGATCCGGAAGACCGTTCCGGCCTCCGGGATCGGCCCTCCGGGGCGAAGCTCACCCCGCCCCCCGGAGTGCACCAGCGTGTCCGAGACGATGACGCCGTAGGCCAGCCCGGGGGAGGTGTCCTGCGCGTGGTGGCGGTCCACCAGATGCTCGACGGCCTCGATATCGACGGAGCTCACCGCCCGATCTTGGCAGAGCAGGACGGAGGTGGCGCGGCCCTCAGCGCGGGCGCGACCGGTCTGACCGTCCTGACGCGGAGCCGGCGGGTCCGATGATGCCCAGGGATGGCACGGTAGGGGCATGAAGGTGCGGCGGGCAGGCGTCAGCGCGAGGCCGTTTCGCGCCGTCGTCGAGGCGGCGGTCAACGTGGCCGTCGCGTCGCTGGGCATGTGGCTCGGGCTGCGGCTGTTCGGCGGTCCCGACGACCGCGCCGGTCCGGGCACCGTGCTCGGGTTGACCGCGAGCCTGTTCCTCGTGGAGGTGGCGCTGCGGCCGGCGCTGCGAGCGCTCGCCGGGCGGGGCAGCGTCCTCATGGCCATGCTGATCGGGATGGTGGGCCAGGTCGTGGTCCTCGTGGCCGTGCTCCGGCTCGGGGTCGGGATCGGGATCGAGCGGTGGCCTGCGGCGCTGGGGATCTTGGCCATCGCCGCCGTCGTGGTGAGCATCGGCCGCTGGCTGGTCGGGGCCAATGACGCCGCCTACGTCGTCGGTCATGCCACCAGCAGTCTGCGCCCGCGCCGTGGCCCGTTCCGTCGGCGCACCGACAACCCGTCCCATCCGGCACCGCAGGGGCTGCTCGTCGTCCAGATCGACGGCCTGTCCTCTCCGGTGCTCGACCGTGCGGTGGCCGCGGGGCAGATGCCGACCCTGACCCGCTGGTTGAGCAGCGGCAGCCACGAGTCGGTGACGTGGTGGGCGACCCTTCCGAGTACCACGCCCGCGAGCCAGGCCGCCATCCTGTACGGCGACGATCGCACGGTTCCGAGCTTCCGTTGGTGGGACCGTCGTAGCAGGGGTCTGCTGGTCTCCAACCGCGGGGCCGACGCCGCCGTGATCGAGAACCGGCTGAGGGCGGACGCCACCCTGCTGAATGCTGGTGGAGTGGCCGTGAGCACGGTGTTCTCCGGTGGGGCCGACGAGACCTACCTCGTGTTCAGCAGGTCAGCACGGCGCCGCGACCTGGGCTCGGGTGACGTCTTCGTGCCGGTGTTCGCCAGCCCGTTCCTGCTGCCGCGGACCCTGATCCTGTCTGCCGGCGAGGTGGTCAAGGAGCTCTTCCAGGCCCGCCGCCAGCGGACCCGCGACGTTCAGCCGCGGATCAGGCGCGCCCTGTCGTACGTCGGGCTCCGGGCGATCACCAACGTGTTGCTGCGCACCGTGAACCTGGTCGTGGTCGCCGACCGGATGAGCCGGGGGGCGCCGATCATCTTCGTCGACTTCGTCGACTACGACGAGATCGCCCACCACGCCGGACCCGAACGCCCCGAGGCGATGCGGGCCCTGGAGGGGTTGGACGGGGTGCTCGCCGAACTCGAGAGCGTGGCCCGGCGGGTGCCCACCGAGTACGAGATCGTGGTCTGGTCCGATCACGGTCAGAGTCTCGGCTCGACGTTCGAGCAGCTCACCGGGCGCACTCTCGCCGACCTGGTCCGAGAGCTGATGGCCAAGAAGGATCTTCGGTTGGTGCACGCGGCGGGCGGCGACGACTGGGGACCGCTGAACGCCCTGATCGCCGGGAGCGTGCGGACCTCGAGGCGCCATCCGGGCGGTTTGGTGATGGGGCCCGATCGCTCCGGTGGTTCGGGGGAGATTCCGGGCGGCGCGGGCGCGCCGACGTCGCCGGACGGCGAGGTGCCGGATCTGGTCGTGGTCGGTGGCGGGAACCTCGGCATGGTCTGGTTCCCGGAACTGGCCCGGCGCCCGACCCTGGCCCAGATCGATGAGCGGTGGCCGTTGCTGGTGCCCGGACTGGCACTGTCGGAGGGGATCGGGGTGGTGATGGTGGCCTCCGGGCCGGGCGAGGCGGTCGCCGTCGGCCCCGCCGGCACCCGCCGCATCGGTGGGCCGCTGGACGGACTGATCGAGGGGATCGATCCGCTGGCACCGTACGGCCGCAACGGGGTCATGGACCTGTGTCAGCTGACGACCCTCGACGATTGCGGCGATCTGGTGGTGCTCTCCACGGTGGACGCGTTGGGCATGGTGCACGCCTTCGAGGGCCAGGTCGGCAGCCACGGGGGCTTGGGCGGTCCGCAGAACCTGGCGGTCTTCATCCATCCGTCCGGCCTGACCCTCGACGAGGACCTGTTCCCCGGCGACGTGATTCCGCGCGGAGCGGTGGCGATCAACGAGCAGCTCCGCCGCTGGCGCGCTCACCAGGGCACCCTCGACCAGCCGGTGCAGATGCCATGACCGGACCCGATCGGCGGACGACGCAGGTGTCGGTGACCTGGCTGGGTCACGCGACCGCCGCCATCGACATCGCGCTGCCCGGCCGGCACGCCGTCCGGCTGCTCACCGACCCGGCGCTCGGGGCCACCGTCGGACCGCTCGCCCGGCTCGGGCCGACGCCGCTCGTGCGGCACTGGGCGGGCGCGGACGCCGTCCTGCTGTCCCACCTCCACCACGACCACGCCGATCTGCCCTCGCTGCGCCGGCTGCGTGGCGTGCCCGTGCTGACCGCCCGGGCGAACGTCCAGTGGTTGGCGCGTCGTGGACTCCTCGACACCGCCGACACCGGACCGATCCCACCGATGCCACCGAATCCAGCCGTCCCACTCATCCGGCTCGGTCCGGCCGGACCGGCCGGACCGGACGACGCCTGGTCGCTTGTCGCCGAGGGGATCGAGGTCCGGCTGGTCCGGGCCGAGCACGCCTCACGCCCGATGCCGCACCGCCCGAACCACGCCAACGGGTTCCTGATCCGCGGTGGCGGCGCGGTCATCTGGTTCGCCGGGGACACCTCCCTGCACCCGGAGGTCGACCTCCTGGCCGAGCAGGCGGGCGCCCCCGTGGACCTCGCCCTGGTGCCGATCGGAGGCTGGGGTCCCCGGCTCTCACCGGGTCATCTCGGACCCGTCCAGGCCGCCGAGGCGGTCGCCCGTGCGGGCGCCGGCCACGTCGTCCCGCTGCACCACGGAACGCTGTACCCGAAGGGCTGGCCGGCGAACCGGCGGGCGTGGATGCACGCCCCCCTGGCCGAGTTCGTCGACGTCCTGCCTCGGTGGAGCGGCGCCCTGCTGCACCCCCTGGTCACGGGGGAGTCGGTCACCGTGGAGGTGCCCACCGTCGCCGAGTCTGCTCCCGGCCGGGGTGGCGGCAGGTGACGGGGCGGGCGGCGGAGGTTCACCCGACCGGCTCGGCCCGCCAGGCGGACCCGGCCAGCAGGAACCCGTGCGCGATCGGTTCGCCCATCTCGGTGGCGGCCGCCAGGGCGACGTCGGCCGGAACTCCCTCGGCCAGCTGGCGGTGGTAGCGCGACATGGTGGTCGAGGCGACCCCGTCCGGCATCGGGCAGACCGAGGCGAGCACCGAACGCGCACCCAGCTTGAGCAGACCGGCGGCCAGGCCCAGCGCCTCGTCGCCGGGCTGCACGGTCGAACGGCCGACATCGCAGGCGCTCAGGACGACGTGAGCGGCACCCACGCCGCCCAGCTCCAGGTCGTGCACGAAGAGGTCCCCGTCCCCCAGCCGCAGCGAGGCGAACATCGGGTTCTGCTGCTGATGGACGCCGTGGGCGGCCACGTGCGCGACATCGACCTCGGTCAGCGCTCGACGCAGTCCCTCGACCGTGGACGCCGCAGGGCCGCCGGACACCTGTGCCGAGGTCGCGCGCCAGGCGGCCTCGACGGCCTCGACCTCCTGCTCGGCATGGCGCAAGCCGGGTCCGGCGACGCACGCGACCGTGATCGGTCCGGCCCGCGGCGGAGCCAGGGTACGGGCGGCCCACGCCGTCGCCGAGTCGGCGACGGTCAGCGGCAGCCCACGCAGTGAGGGCAGCATGCCCCAGGGCAGCGCCGCCCCGGCACGGTGGGGCACGATGACGAGCCGGTCACCGATGAGCCCCAACGGCGCGATGAGGCGTTCGTCCAGTGCGGCCAGGCGGGCGTTCAGTGAGTTCCACACGACCTGCTTCAGCGGGCCCAGGTGGCCTCGCGCGGCCATCTCGAGATCGGCTCGTGCCGTGCGGATCAGGGCCTCGACGTCGGTGGCCGGACCGAGATCGTGCGTTGTCAGCGAGTCGGCGGTGACCACCAGCGCCCGCTGTCGAGACCCGTGGACGACGAACGAGATCAGCGTCGAGTCCTGACCGGACAGGGTCCGGCGCAGGCTGTCGGCATCGACCGTCCGGCTGCCCTCCTCGCCCTGACCGTCCGTCGTCCGCCGGTGCTCGCGCATCGCGGCCAGCGCGGCCTGCTGCAGCTCGGCGGCCCTCTGCAGCAGGTGCTCGCGCCCGTCCTCGCCCTCGTCGTCGCGCAGTTGGGCCGTCACCTGGCGAAGTTGGCCGAGTACGTCCGCAAGGCGGTCATCGGAGGGTGGCGTCACGGGAGGCAGTCGGGCGGTGACGGCCCGCCAGCGTTCCATGCTGTCCAGGACGGCGGCGGCGCCCTGTTCCCAGGCGAGGTCCAGGTCAGCCTGCGCCAACGGAACCCCATGCAGGGCAAGGGCGGAGCGCAGTTCCAGACCGCCGGCGAGGCCCTGCGCCCGGCCGAGTTCGGTGGCCGCTCTGTCGAGCAGGTCGCGGGCCCGGCGGGTGCTGCCTGCCCGCGCGGCCAGGTCCACCTTGAGTCGGTAGGTCACCATGCGCTGGCTCACGGATGGGGCCAGGCCGTGGTTCGCGACCACCCGCTCGGCCTCGTGCAGGGCTCGTTCCCCGGCGGTCAACTCGCCGCGGCCGGTCCAGGCGCGGCAGCGGAGCAGGGCGATCTCATGGCGAAGCTGCGCGTCCGAGGCGGTGGCCGGCTCCTGCTCCAGCCGTTCTGTCACCGCCAGGATCCTCTGCCAACCCCCCTCGCCGTAGGACTCGGCCCACAACTGCGCCACCTGGGCACGGGCGGTCCAGACCGGTTGTTGCGAGGCGGTGAAATCCTCTGCGGCCAGACGGCATTCCTCTGCGGCCTCGTCGAACTCGCCCTGCAGGACCAACGCGTGGGAGAGGGCGATCCGGACCTGACCGTTGATGAGTCGCTGCTCGTGCTCCTCGCTGATGGCCAAGGCGTCCCGCAGGATCTGGGTGGCCTCATCGACCATGCCGGCCTCGAGCAGGACCCGGCCGTGATCGAGTCGCGGAATAGCCTTGGAGACGTCGACCGGGATCTGGTCGGCTCGGGCCATCGCGGCCAATGCTCCGGGCAGATCACCTCTCAGATAAGCGGTCTCACCGAGGTTGTGCAGCGCCATCATGGCCTGAACCGGCCAGTCGTGAGCCAGGGCGAGCTCGTAGGCACTGCGGTAGTCGCGGCCCGCGTCGTCGAAACGGGCGAGCTGACTCAGGATCATGCCGCGGTTGAGCACGACCGCGTAGCGGTCGATCGGTTCGAGCTGCTGCTGCCCGGCCACGGCGGCGTCACTGTGCGGCAGAGCCTCCTCCAGCCGGCCGGCACGCCCCAGCAGCAGCGCCCGACTGGATTCGCACAGGGTCTGTAGCTCGCCGCCGTCCGCCGCCAGGCGTTCCGCCTGGGCCAACGCGCCGTCCGCGGCGGCGAAACCCTCGATCTCGCAGAGGGTGAAGGTCAAGGTGAGCAGCAGGCGCACCCGCAGCGCGGTGGCCGCCGGGGAAGCGTCGTCCGACAGGTGGTCGAGCGCCCGGAGCAGGTCACGTCGCGCCTGGTCGGGCCGCCCCCGAGCATTGGCGTCCAGGCTCCGCCTATGCAGTTCTCGTACGGGGTCGAAGGAATCGATCCCGTCAGCGTGTCACAGCGTGATCGTGGGTGTCACGATCGGGGCGGCCGCCTCGGCCGACGGCCAGATGACGAAGTTCGCCGGCCCGCGGGGGACGGCAAGGAAGGCGAGTCGCCCGTGTTCGTCGGCCACCGCCTCGCTCAGGTCGTTGCCGATCTGCAACTCCACCCGGGCGCCCGGCACGGTGATCCAGGCGTCGAGGTCGATGGTGGTGGGCCGGCGCTCCCCGAACGTGACCAGCATGCTGATCTCCCCGCGGGTGAACGTGATCGAGTCCGTCTGTTCCGCCTGCTCCGAACGCGTCTCGAGCACGGCCGTCGCGGTCAGCTCGGCCACCTCCGCCTGCAGGGCCTGCACGGTGAGCGCGAACTTCATCCGGTGTGCGAGGCCGTCCGGCGGCGGGTCGATCATGTCGTAGAGGTCGCGCACCTCGTCCAGGATCTGCTGGTCGAGTTCGTCCATCGGCTGCTCGATCATGGTGCCGTCCACCTCCCGTTCGTCCAATCACCGTCGGCGAGCAGGGCGCGCCGCAGCTTGTCCAGGCACCGTCCGCGGGTCGGCCCGATGCTGCCCACCGGCATGCCGAGTGCCTCGGCCAGTCGAGCATAGTCGGGGCGCGCCGCGAAGGCGACCACGCGGAGAAGCTTCTGGCAGCGCTCATTGAGCTCGGAGATGTGCTCCCACAGCCGGCGCTGGTCCTCGCGCAGGACGCTCAGCGCTTCGGGGGTCGGCGCCTGATCGCGCATGTCGACCACCTCCGCGACCGGGGTGCGCGCGTTGGTTCGGTGCAGGCGCCAGGCCTCGCGTCGCACCGTGGTGATCAACCAGGCCAGCACGCTCTGCGGATCCTGGATCTGGTCTGCGCGGTCGATCAGGCGCAGCCATCCGTTCTGGACGGCGTCCTCGGCGCGCCCGGCGTCCAGGCCCTGGGCGCGAGCGGTGTGCCAGAGCAACGGGGTCAGCAGGTCGACGAGGTCGCCCATCCGTTCCCGCTGGCCGGACCGATAGTCTTGGAACGCCGCTGCCGCTCGATCGGCCACCGGGTTGGCCGGCGGCGGTCGGCGGCCCGGTTGCCCGGTCATGACCCGCCTCCCGCCGCCCGTGGCTGGGTGCTCGCGACGGCCTGGGTCACGGCCTGCCGGCCACGATCGCGCATGGACGACGCTGACACGTCGTCCAGGCAACCGGCGGCTTGGATCTCGGCGGCGATCCGCGCGGCCAGGATCGCCGCCGAGAAGCTCGTGCCGGACCAGACGGCGAACCCACTCGCCCAGCTGTCCGGGTCGGCGTCGGCCCGCTTGCGGCCGGTGTTGTACGGGTTGTCCCTCAAGCTGATCGCGGACGCGGACAGCGGGCCCTGAAGATCGATCGGAAGGGTGCTGACCACGTCGGTGCCGGGGGCGTAGGCCTTCACCGGATCACCGGCGTTGGAGAACACCGAGATGGTCACCTCGTCCGGGTTGAGCGAGCCCACGCTGACCGGTGGGACGGTCGCCTCGCCCCACGGCAGCGCCGCCAGGCCGGCGGGGTAGAGCGCGTCCGTGGTGGCGTCGTTGCCGGCCGCGGCGACCACCGCGACGCCGGCCTGCGCGAAGCCCTCGACGATCTGGCGGACCCGGGAGTTGGTCGCGGCGTCCGTCGGCAGTTCCGGGTAGTACCCCAGTGACAGGCACAGCACGTCGATCACCCCGTCGGCCGATCCGTTCGTCTGGGCCTCGAGGTGCCGGTCCAACAGGGCTTCCAGCGACTTCAGCAGTTCGGCCTCCTCCACGGTGCCGTCCTCGTCCATCACCGGGATCGGCATCAGCACGGCGGCGGGACAGCCCTGCCGGATCAGGCCGGCGATGAAGGTGCCGTGCCCGAGCAGGTGTCCGAGGTAGCCGGTCAGGTCGTCCGGATCCGTACCGTCCTCACGCCGATCGGTGTCCGATCGGCACGCGATCAGGGCTCCGGCATGGGTCGCCTCGCGGATGATGCCGTGCTCGGCGTCCACCGTCGGGTCGACCTGCAGCGAGGTGCCGAACCACGGGTGCCGGCCGAGACCGGTGTCGGGAATGGCCACCACCGGCGGACGGTCGGGGATCGTGGCGGACCGACGGGGGTCTGCAACGATCAGGCGCACCGGCAGGCGCGCGTCACCATTACCGGAGCCGGGGTTCGGGTCGCCGTGCCCGGCCCAGAACCCGTGGCCGGCCCAGAATCCGTGACCGGCCCAGAATCCGTGACCCGCCCAGAACCCGTGCCCGGTCCAGGCCCCCGCGCAGGCGGTCATCAGATGGTTGAGGTGCACCCTGTCGCCCACGCTGGTCCGGTCCCTGATGAGCATCAGGGCCCGCCAGGGATCCGGGTCGAGATAGACGCCCGTACCGTCACCGCTGAAGGTCTGTCGCACCCGGAATCGGGTGGACTGCATCTCGGCGGGCAGGGCCATCCGCGGCGCGGCGGTGGGCGTGGCCTGCTCCTCGTCCCGTCGGGTCGGCGGCCGGCGGGGCACGTCGTCCGCGATCATGGCCATCCCCCAGGCCTCCATCGCGCGGGAGGCCTCCTGCGCGATCGCCGCGGCCTCCTCCGGCGGACCGGTGACCAGCAGCGAGGTCGGCTCGTAGACCGTCGGCCGCAGGTCGACGCCCTGCTCGGTCAGTGCTCGGCTGCGGGTGGCGGTCGACGGGTCGAGGAACTGCCAGCGCTTCACGCGTCCGCCGACGTTCTGCTGCGGCATGGGGAGCCTCCTGCGGGCCGGGACATCGGGTGCCGGGTGGCGTCCACCCGTCGCTTCTGAGGATGTCGCAGATCACCGCCCTGATACATGACTCGATGAGGAGTTTGGCCACCCGTCGTCCAAGCCCCGGATCTGGGGGTGCCGCTGAACTGCCGCCGGCCGGGCACGATGGTCCGATGACTCCAGACGTCGACCCGCTGGACCGCATCGACTGGCCGGTCGTCACCCGGCGGCTGCTGCTGCGTCGCCCGCGGCCCGAGGATGCCGAGGCGACCTGGGTCTATCGCCGTCAGAACTGGCAGGGCTGATCCGCCGATCGCGGGGGACAATGGGGTATGTCGAGCACCTCGAACGCGGAGCCCCCCGAGGAAGCCGGGTCCGTTCCGGCGCGGGCGACGGGTGTCGTCGATGCCTGGTTCACCCGTGGCGACGTCACCGTGCTGCGTGATCTGACGCTGTTGGTCGAGGAGGGCGAGATCGTCGCCGTCCTGGGGCCCTCGGGCTGCGGCAAGACGACCCTGCTGCGGTGCATCGCCGGTCTGGAGAATCTGGACGCCGGGCACGTGGTGATCCGTGGGCGCCAGGTGGACGACCGGCCGCCCGCCGACCGGCGAGTGGGCATGGTGTTCGAGGAGGGTGAGCTCGTCCCGTTCCTGGACGTCGCCAAGAACATCGGCTGGGGGCTGAAGGTCCGGCACGTGCCCAAGGACGAGGCCGGTCGGCTCGTGTCGGACCGGGCCCGGCGCTTCCGCCTCGGGCGGGTGCTGCAGCGCAGTCCGAGAGAGCTCTCTCATGGGGAACGCAGCACCGTCGGCATCGGCCGGACGATGGTGAGCTCGGCCCAGGTCTACCTGCTCGACGAACCTCTGGCCCATCTGGACCCGACCCAGCGAGGGGCGGTCCGCCGCCAGATCGTCGACATCCTGCGGGCCGGCGGAGCACCGGCGATCTACGTGACCCATGACCAGGCGGAGGCGATGGCCGTCGCCGATCGCATCGTGCTGCTCGACCAGGGAAAGGTGGTGCAGTCCGGGCCGCCGATGGAGCTGTACCACCGCCCGGCCAACGTGCAGGTCGCCGCGCTGGTCGGCACCCCGCCCTTCGGTTTCCTGCCTGCCCGGGTGGTCGCGGCCCAGGGCCTGGCCGGCTACCAGGTCGATGGGCGGACCCTGCCGCTGTGGTCGGCCCTGCCGGAGGACCTGTCGGGACGGGTCGGTGCGCCGGTCATGCTGGCCTGGCGCGCGTCGGACGTCCTGCCAGCCGGTCTCGATGGCCAGGAGGCCGCGGTCGACCGGGTGACGCTGTCGGGAACCGTCGTCGGTGCGGAGCACAACGGCCGGAACACCGTGGTGAGCGTGGACGTGGACGGGGTCGACCTGAGCCGGGTGGCCGAGCCCGTGCTCGCCGCGACCCCCGGCGCCACCCTGCGGGCGTCCTACAGCTCGCGGACCGCGCCCCGGATCGGGCAGCGGGTCGAGTTGGCGGTCGATGCGGCGCGCGCGCACGTCTTCGATCCCGAGACCGGTCGGGCCATCTGGCACCCGCCGACGACCTGACCGAAAGGAGTGCTGTTCTCCCCCTTGCTGTGGGGGAGAACAGCACCCTTTCGCGGTGCTTGGTGTGGCGCCGAGTCAGGCCGCGACGCGCTCCGAGTCGAGCAGGGCCGCCATGAGGTCGCGCACCGCGTCCGCGCGGCCCGCGTCCACCAACCGGTCGTCCTCGAGCATTGTGAAGGCCGATCCGACCCCCACGGTCTGCGGCAGCACCGTGGCCCCGCCGACGGCGAGGGCTCGGGTGGCGCTCTCGATCGCCCACTGCCCGCCGCGGGGGGAGCCGGTGGCGGACATGACCGCGACGACGGTCCCGACCAGGGCGGCGTTGCCGCGCGGTCGCGAGGCCCAGTCGATGGCGTTCTTGGTGGCGCCGGAGAGCAGCCCGTTGTACTCGGGGGTGACCACGAGCAGGGCATCCGCCTCGGCGATGGCCTGGCGGAGCTCGGTGACGGCCGAGTGCTGCGGTTCGACGTCCAGGTCCTCGTTGTAGTGCGGCAGATCGGCGAGCCGGTCGAAGAAGCGGACGGTCGTGCCGGCCGGCACCTCGGCAACGGCAGCACGCGCGAGCCGGAGGTTCAGAGAGTCGGCGCGCAGGCTGCCGACGAGCACGAGCAGATTCATCGTGAGCTCCATCACATATGGTCAAGTAGTTGACTGTCTAGCTGTTGACCAAAGTGTCACGGTCGTCGAGTGAAGTCAAGTTGTTGACGAAAGTCGTAGGATGGGGCCATGTCCGTGGCTGAGATCTCCGAGGTGACGCAGGCGGCGTCCTGTGTCGGTGAGAACCATCCGCGCCCTCTCGTCGCTCTGTTCGCCGCGGGGGAGCGCGTCTTCGCCGCCGAGTTCGACCGACGGATGAGAGAGACGGAGTTCTGTGCGCTGTCGCTGGCACATTCGCGGAACATCCTGCGCCATTTGGGATCCGGGCCGAGGCGTGCCAGTCAGCTCGTGCAGGCGAGCGATGTCTCCAAGCAGGCGCTCAGCCAGCAGATCGCTCACCTCGAGCGCAACGGCTACATCAGCGTCGAGCCCGACCCGACCGACCATCGTGCGCGGATCCTGTCCCTGACCGACAAGGGTGTCAGTGCCCAACGCCTGGTCAAGCGGTTGTTCGCCGAGATCGAGGCGGACTGGGCCGAGCTGGTCGGTGAGAGTGAACTCGACAGCGTCCGTACGGTGCTGACCCGACTGATCCAGGGGGCGGCCGACGCAGGCTGCTGACCGGTTGGGAAACCGACGGCTGCGCTCGCGCCAGGACGACCAGGCTCGACAGGGGGCGCATAGGCTCGCCGTATGCCCCGCCAGATCGCCACCACCACCCGCGTCGATCGGGGCGGGCTGGACGAGTTCGTCCGGGCCCGCCACAACCACATCCTGATCACCCACCGGGCGGACGGTTCGGTGCAGGCCTCCCCGGTGACCGGCGGCATGCTGCCGGACGGCCGGGTCGTGATCTCGACCTACCCGGACCGGGCCAAGGCGGTGAACCTGCGCCGCGACGGGCGCGCCGCCGTCCTGGTGCTGTCCGACGACTTCGGCGGTGCGTGGGTGCAGCTGGACGGCGCGGCGGAGGTGATCGACGGAGAGGACGCCGTCGAGCCGCTGGTCGAGTACTTCCGCTGCATCAGCGGCGAGCACTCGGACTGGGACGAGTACCGCCAGGCCATGCGCGATCAGGGCAAGTCGCTGATCGCCGTCACCGTCGAGCGCTGGGGCCCGATCGCCACCGGCGGTTTCCCCGCCCGGCTCGCCTGAGAGCGCGTCACGCTCTCAGCCGCGGCGCATCGTCGACCCTTGTCCCAGGGCACGACAGGCATGCCGGCGAAGCGCGCGTGCGTGTCGAGCCGGGGTAGCGCATCACTGAACGATCGTTTAGCATGCTGAACATGGGTTCAGCATCCTCGGACCTCACCGCCCGGGCCACGATCCGGGACACCGCGCTGCGGCTCTTCGCCGAACACGGTCCGGACGCCGTCGGCGTACGTCGGATCGCGACCGAGGCCGGAGTGTCGCCGGCCCTGGTGCTTCACCATTTCGGCAGCAAGGCCGGTCTGCGCGACGCTCTCGACGCCCACGTGATCGCCCTGATCGACGCCCTGATGCCCGCGCCGACCGACGCGACGGTCCTGGACGCCGCGACGGGCGGGGACGCCGGCATGCCCGGGTTCGCCCAGGCGTTTCCTGCCGACTCCCCGGTGCTGCCCTACCTGCGTCGGATGCTGCTCACCGATGACGGCCGCGCCCACGCCCTGGTCCGGCGGTGGCACGCGTTGACCGTGGAGCTGCTGCGCGCCTGGACCGCTCGTGGCCTGATCGACGCCGGGCCCCATCCCGAGATCCGCGCCGCGCTGCTGCTCAGTGCGGACCTGGGCGTCGTCCTTCTTCGCGGCGCTCTGACCGAGGCCCTGGGCTTCGACCCCCTGGCCCCCGACGGCATCGAGCGATGGGGCGGGGAGTTCTACGCCCTGTTCGCGCTGATGCTCACTACCGACCACGCCCCTCCCGCGAGAGGAGACCCGCAATGACCGAACGACTCATCGACATCGCCGGACTGCGCAAGAGGTTCGGCCACGTCACCGCCCTGGATGGGCTCGACCTGACTGTCGAGCGCGGTGAGGTGTACGGCTTCCTCGGCCCGAACGGGTCCGGCAAGTCCACCACCATCCGGATCCTGTTGGGGCTGATGCGATCCGACGGCGGGCGGGTCGAGCTGTTCGGCGCCGACCCGTGGCGCGACGCCGTCCGGTTGCACGGCCGACTGGCCTACGTACCCGGTGACGTGACGCTGTGGCCGGGCCTGACCGGCGGTCAGTGCATCGACGTACTCGCCCGGGCCCACGGCGGGATCATCGAGTCCCGTCGCACCGAACTCATCGAACGGTTCGACCTCGAGCCCACCAAGCGCTCCCGCGACTACTCCAAGGGGAACCGGCAGAAGGTGTCCCTGGTCGCGGCGCTCGCGGCGGACGTCGAGCTGTTGGTGCTCGACGAGCCGACCTCCGGCCTCGACCCGCTCATGGAGGAGGTCTTCCAGCAGGTGGTCCACGAGCGCCGGGCCGAGGGCGTGACCGTCCTGCTGTCCAGCCACATCCTCGCCGAGGTCGAGGCTCTGGCCGACCGGGTCTCGATCATCCGCTCGGGGCGCACCGTCACCTCGGGGACACTGACCGATCTGCGCCGGCACACCCACTCGTCAGTTCGCGCGGTCACCGACCGCGAGCCGCGCGGGATCAAGGGACTGGCCGGGGTCAGCGACGTGCGCGTCGATCTCGACGGCGGGGGCCGCAGCGAGGTGCACGCGTCCGCCGAGCCGGATGCCGTCGGCCCGCTGGTCGGCATCCTGCACGAGGCCGGGATCCACACCCTGACGGTGACCCCGCCGAGCCTTGACGACCTCTTCCTGCGCGCCTACGCGGGTGACGTCGAACCCAGCGAGCCCGCCGGCACCGGCGCCGCCGTGGGAGGTCCGCGATGAGCGCGTTCACGGCCGTGCTGGTCCCCGAGGGGTTGGGCACCATGGCCAGGATCGACATCCGCACCGGCTGGAAGACGTTGCTGGCGTGGGCGGCAGGCTTGGTCGCGACGATGGCCGTCACTGCGTCGTCCATCACCGCGCTGTACGACACCCCCGCCAAGCTCCAGGGGTATGCCGCCTCGATCACCGGCGACGCGGTCTACATGCTCAACGGCCGGATCGCCGGGATCGGCTCGCTCGGCGGCGTTCTCGCCAACGAGTTCGGGTTCGTGGTCAGCTTCGCGATGCCGATCATGGCGATCGCGCTGACCTCCCGATCGACTCGCAAGGACGAGGAGGCCGGCCGCCTGGAGCTGCTGCTCGCGGCCCGGATCGGGCGGCACGCGCCGATCGTGGCAGCCGTCCTGGTCGCCGCTGCGACGCTCCTGGTGACCGGACTCGGCTGCGCGGGCGTGATGATCGCCGCGGGGGTCCCGCCGGGACGTGCTTTGCTCTATGGCCTCGGCATGGCCTGCCTGGGCTTCGTGTTCGTCGGCGTGACGACCGTCGCGGCGCAGGTCGTGGGGCACAACCGGTCGGTCTGGGGCATCGGCCTGGCGCTCACCGTCGGCTCCGTGCTGGTGCGGGGGCTCGGGGCGGTCCGCGATGACGGGCTGATCTGGGCGTCGCCCCACGGTTGGGTGGACGAGGCACGTCCCTTCGGGGACGCCCGGGCGTGGCCGCTGGGGCTGGCCGTGGTGACGGGGGCCGCCCTGATCGGGCTCGCCTTCTGGCTGAGCACCCGGCGGGACGTGGGCAGCGCGCTCATCCAGCCGTCGGCCGCTCGCCCACGGGCATCGTCGTTCCTGCGGACGCCGTTCGGGTTGGCCTGGTACTCCCATCGGGGCGCCGTGATCGGTTGGGCGATCGGCTCGGCGGTGCTCATGGCCACCTACGGGTCACTGTCCGAGGAGATGCTGAACGCGATCCGGGACAACCCCGCGCTGGGCGAGCTGCTCGGGGCCGACGCCACCGTCGCCGCAGAACAGCTCCTCACCACGGTGCTGTCGACGTTCGTCATGATGCTGGCGATGGTGGCGGCCGCTTTCGGGGTGATGGCGGTGGGGTCGCTACGTCGGGAGGAGGCCACGGGACGTCTCGAGGGCGAACTGTCCGGGGACCTCCCACGCGGCCGATGGCTGGCCGTCCAGGTCGTCGTGGTCGGTCTTGGTGCGCTGGTCGTGACCCTCGTCGGCGCCCTCGCCCTGGGCTGGTCGGCATCCGCCTCGACCGGCGACGCCTCGTGGACACGCGCAGTGCTGGACGGCGCGGCCGCCTTCACGCCGGCCGTCGCGGTCTTCCCCGCCCTGGCCTTCGCCCTGTTCGGGCTGGCGCCGCGACTGCACGGACTCGCCTGGGCGCTGTTCGCCCTGGCCGCCTTCGTGGGCTACCTCGGTCCGGGTCTGAACCTGTCGCAGACCCTGGTGCGACTCTCGCCGTTCCAGAGCATGGGGACAGATGTGCTCGGCGACGGCGCCGACACCGGCGGCGTCCTCGTGCTGATGGTGCTGACCGTCGTGTTCCTCGGAGTCGGCCTGGTGGGGTTCCGTACCCGAGACGTGCCGCGGGGCTGAGGGTTTCGGCGAGCTGTCGGGCGCCCCACTGGGAGGTCGTCAGCCGAGGTGCAGCGGCTCGCAGTGGCTGCGGGTCTCCCGGTCGCTGCCGGCCTTGACGCCCGCACCCCGCGGGCCGCGGACGACGCCCGTCCCCTCATCGACGAGCCGGACGACGACGGCCTTGGACGTCGGACAGTTGCTGCCCCTGGCCACCGAGTCGAGCGGGACGAGTACGTTGCACTCGGGGTAGTAGGCCGCTGCGCAGCCTCTGGGCGTCGGGTACGCCACGACCCGGTACCCACTCGCGACCCGCTGTGATCCGTCGTCCCAGACGGACACGATGTCGACCACGTCGTCCGCGGTGAACCCGAGGGCGGCGATGTCGTCGGGATGCACCATGACGATCTGGCGCCCGCCCGCGAGGCCGCGGTAGCGGTCGTCGTGGCCGTAGATCGTCGTGTTGAACTGATCATGGCTGCGCAGGGTCTGCAGCAGCAGGTGGCCGTCGGGCACCTCGAGCAACTCCACAGGGTTCACAGCGAACTGCGCCCTGCCCGACGGGGTGTCGAAGCTGCGGCTGTCCCGGGGCGGGTGCGGGAGGGTGAAGCCGCCGGGTCGCATCACCTTCTCGTCGTAGGCGTCGCAGCCCGGCACGACGTGCCCGATGTGGTGGCGGATGACGCGGTAGTCCTCGGCCATCTCGGACCAGTCGATCCGCGAGCCCTGCGGTGCCGACCCCAGCGTCGCCTCGGCGATGCGGCAGACGATCCACGGCTCGCCGTGCAGCTCGGAGCTCGCCGGCTCGTTGCGTCCGACGGACAGGTGGACCTGCGACATCGAGTCCTCCACCGTCACCCCCTGCCGCCCGGCCCGGGTGACGTCACGCTCGGTGCGCCCCAGGCACGGGAGGATGAGCATCTGTCGGCCGGGCAGCACATGGGTGCGGTTGAGTTTGGTCGAGACCTGGACGCCGAGGTCGACCGAGCGCAGGGCCTCATGGGTGGCGTCGGAGTCGGGCGTCGCGGCGGCGAAGTTGCCCCCGAGCCCGAACAGCACCTTCACCCCGCCTTCGCGCAGCGCCCGCACCGTGTTGACGACGTCGTGGCCGCGCTCGCGTGGCGGGTCGAACCCGAACTCGTCGCGGATCCGCTCGGCGAAGTGGGCGGTCAGCTTCTCCCAGATGCCCATGGTCCGGTCGCCCTGGACGTTGGAATGCCCGCGCACCGGGCAGAGGCCCGCGCCCGGCTTGCCGATGTTGCCCTGGAGCAGGGCCACGTTGGTGATCTCCTTGATCGTCGCCACCGCGTGGCGGTGCTGAGTGACGCCCATCGCCCAGCAGAAGACGGTGCGGTCGGAGGCGGCGAGCAGGTCCGCGACGCGCTCGATCCGGTCGCGTTCCAGACCCGTCGCGCGCCGCACGACATCCCAGTCCAGGTCGGTCAGGGCGGCGCGCCACGACTCCAAACCCGTGGTGTGGCGGTCGACGAAGTCCTGGTCGACCGCTCCGCGCTGCAGCAGCAGCACGCCGAGGGCCTGCATGAGCGCCAGGTCGCCACCGAGCCGGATCGGCAGGTACTCGTCGGCGAGGTCGGTGCCGACCCCGGTGAGCCCGCGCACGTTCTGGGGATTGTCGAACTTCATCAGACCGGTCTCGGGTAGCGGGTTGACGGCGACGATCCGGCCCCCGGCCCGCTTGCACTTCTCGAGCGCGCTGAGCATCCGCGGATGGTTGGTGCCGGGGTTCTGGCCGAGGATGACGATCAGCGAGGCCTCCTCGACATCGCGCAGCGAGACCGAGCCCTTGCCGATGCCGATGGATTCCGCCAGCGCGACGGACGTCGACTCGTGGCACATGTTCGAGCAGTCGGGCAGGTTGTTGGTGCCGAACGCCCGGGCGAACAGCTGGAGCGTGAACGCGGCCTCGTTGGAGGCGCGGCCACTGGTGTAGAAGACCGCCTCGTCGGGCGAGTCCAGGCCCTGCAGTGTCTGCGCCACGAGCCCGACCGCTTCCGACCAGGGCACGGGCTCGTAGTGGGTACCGTTCTCGCGCAACAGCATCGGCTCGGTGATCCGGCCCTGTTGTCCGAGCTGGAAGTCGGTCCACGTCGCGAGCTCGGCCACCGAGTGCCGCGCGAAGAAGGCGCGGTCGGCGCGCCGCCGCGTGCCCTCCTCCGCCACGGCCTTCGCGCCGTTCTCGCAGAACTCGGCCAGGCTGCGGTTCTCCGGGTCCGGGTCGGGCCAGGCGCAGCCCATGCAGTCGAAGCCGTCGGCCTGGTTGAGCCGCCGCAGCGTGTTCAGCGCGCGCAGCGGGCCCATCTGCCCGACGGCGCGGTTCATGGCGACCGCGACCCCCTCGACCCCGGCGGCGGCGTGGTGGCGGTCGTGCTGCTCGACCGCGGTCGGCTCGACGTCGTCGGCCGGCGACCCGCGCCACGGTTCGAGAAGTCGGGACAGGCGGGAGTTCTTCTCGGTCATGGATCCCACCCTGACATCCGAGGGCGTTTCCGGCTCGGCGGCCTCAGACGGGATCTCTTCGATCGGGACGGCCGCTCGTCCAGGCGGACAACGCGGCGATCAGGTCGATCTCCACGAGTTGTCCGGTGAATCCGAGCGTGCTGACACCGACCAGAGTGGCCGCGGATGTGAAGGCCGGCCCCAGTTCGGACGCCTGCAGTCGTTGCCACACCTGTCCGAGGACGTCCGTCCGGGTGCTCACAACATAGATCACCGAGCGCACGACGCGTTCCGGGGCAGCATCGACGGCGGTCAACGCCGTCAGGGCGTTGTGGACGACGGCGGCGACCTGCGCGTCCATGTCGCCAGGGCCGACGAGGTTACCGTCGACGTCGATGGGGCATTGGCCGGCCAGATAGGCGGTCGGGCCGGCCCGCACCACGGTGACGTGGTGGTACCCCGGAGGCCGATGCAGACCCCTAGGGTTCGAGCGTTCGATGTCCCGAGGCACGCAACCGAGTCTGCCGTCCGCGACGGGTCAGGGCCATGGAACCTGGACAGCGACTGTCTGTGGGCTCTGCCAGGATCGCTGACATGGCTGACATCTCCACGCACAGACACCACGCGCTCGACTACATCGAGATCGGAGTCGTCGACTTCGAAGCCACCAAGAACTTCTACGGAGGCGCCTTCGGATGGACATTCAACGACTACGGTCCTGGCCCGGCGTACGTGGGCATTCGAGGCACCGGAACGGATGCGGAAGTTGAGGTGGGCGGCTTTCGCCTCGACGACCCCGTGACCCAGGGGGGTCCCCTGGTCCTGCTGTACTCCGATGACCTGGATGCGAGCCTGGAAGCCGTACGCACCGCGGGCGGCGAAGTGGTCCAGGAGCCGTTCGACTTCCCCGGCGGACGGCGCTTCCACTTTCGAGACCCCAGCGGCAACGAACTCGGCGTCTGGTCGACCGCCTGACCCCGCAACGTGATGCCCACGCGGTACATCTCGCCGAAGGCACTGCCGCTCTCGGATGTTCTCCAGCAGCGCAGATCCGCCACCGCGGCCTACCCCACCGTCGGTGCGACCTGGGCTCCATGCTCTGAGACGCTCAGCGAGGCGCAGCCTGCGAGGGCGGATCAAGCCACCTCCGCGAGCCGGTCGACGTCGACAACCCGGATGTTGCGGTAGGACACCTCGATCAGGCCCGCCGCGGCCAGTTCGCCCAGCACCTTGTTCACGCTGGATCGCCGAGCGCCGAGCATGGCAGCGAGGGTTGCCTGCGACAAGGCGATGCGCCCGGCCGCATCTGCTTCGTCCAGCAGCAACCGTGCGGTCTGTGCCGTCAGCGACCCGCCCAGGAGCCCGACCAACCTGTTCTGGCTGTTCGCGAGCCGGATGGCCACGTTGGTCAACCAGCCTCTCGCCAGCTGCGCACGGCCGGCCAGATAGGCGGTCGAACGCCTCTGGGGACAGGAAAAGGCATTGGACCGCGTCGAGAGCTCTCGCGGTATACGGCGCACGCGCGTCGTCCTCAGTCGTCCGGACCAACTGTGTCTGGCGGTCCTGGTGAAGAAGCAGGGTGCGATGGCTGTTGTGACGGGTACCCTGTTCGGCATCGCCGTCTGGGTCGTCATGCGCTACCTCGTGCTCCCGCTCAACGCCGGCACCGCGGACCCGTTCACCGGCGCAACGGTTTCGCCGCAGTGGCTCTGGTACCTCGCCACGCCGCGTCCGGTATTGGCTCTGGGACTCGCCTACCCCCGGCATCACGCAGCGACGAACTCGTCGCGCACGCCCGCCTGACCGCTCTCGTCACCCCTACCCCACTATTGGTTCGGACACCATCGGGCCCGAAAGGAGTCGTCATGACACAGGCCATCTGGAACGAGAACGACCGGCAGACGATTTGCCACTGGAAGGGCACCGCCAGCTACTACGACATCGTCGTGGACGGGAAGATCAATCGCGGCGCCGTCTGGCAGTACCGAGACCCGAGCCCGGCGGCCGGCGACATCAAGGGCCAGCTGGCCTTCGGCCGCGACGTCCGCGTCGACCCCACGCCGACGGAACGCGCAGAGGCGGCGACCGGCGCTCCGGGTCTGCTTCGCCGTCTGCTCTCCGGCGGGCAGTCCTGATGGGCGCAACGGCCTCGTCGACGTCCCCCGAGGTCCGCATCACGGCGCCCGGCGCGGAACATCGGATCGAGTTCCCTGGGTCCAGCGGTGCCCAGCTGGCCGGCCGTCTGGACCTTCCGGAGACGAGACCCACGGCGTACGCACTCTTCGCGCACTGCTTCACCTGCAGCAAGGACGTCCTCGCCGCGTCGAGGATCGCGCAGGCGTTGACCGGTTTCGGCATCGCGGTGCTGCGCTTCGACTTCACCGGTCTCGGTGGCTCCGGGGGCGACTTCGCCAACACGAACTTCACCTCGAACGTCGGTGACCTGATCAGCGCGGCCGACTACCTGCGCCAGAACCACCGGGCGCCCACGATTCTCGTCGGTCACTCACTTGGGGGCGCCGCCGTTCTCGCCGCCGCCGAGCAGGTCCCGGAGATTCGCGCGGTCGCCACCATCGGTGCCCCTGCGGACACCGAGCACCTGCTGGACCTGCTCGGCGACAGCCGGGCGGAGATCGAGGAGACCGGCGAGGCCGAGGTCTGCCTGGCTGCGCGCCCGTTCCGGATCCGCAAGCAGTTCCTCGACGACATCTCGAGCCAGCCACAGGCGGATCGGATCCGTCGACTGGGCGCCGCTCTGCTGGTCATGCACTCGCCGGTCGACGAGACGGTCGGGGTCGAGAATGCGCGCGAGATCTTCGACGTGGCCCGCCACCCGAAGTCGTTCGTCTCCCTCGACGGCGCCGACCATCTGCTCACCCGACCCGCCGATGCCCGCTTCGCCGCCTCCGTGCTGGCGGCCTGGGCCAGCCGCTACCTCGACGACGACGCCGCGTCGTCCGCCCAGCCGACGAACTCGACGACGCCGGAGGCAGAGGCGAAGGAGGGCGTGGTCGTGGTGTCCGAGAACGGCCGCGGCCCGTACGGTCAGCGGATCACGGCCGGGCGCCACGTGCTCGGCGCCGACGAGCCCGCTCCGATCGGGCACGACACCGGCCCCTCGCCCTACGACCTGCTTCTCGCCGGGCTCGGTGCCTGCACCTCGATGACGCTCCGCATGTACGCCGAGCGCAAGGGGTGGCCGTTGGAGGGCGTGACGGTCTCGTTGAGACACTCTCGGATCCACGCCAAGGACTGCGCGGACTGCGATACCCAGTCCGGCCAGCTCGACCGCATCGAGCGGGTGATCGAACTGACGGGCGTCCTCGACGCCGAACAGCGCCAACGACTCCTCGAGATCGCAGACCGCTGCCCCGTGCACCGGACCCTGCACTCCGAGGTCGACGTAGACACCACTATGACGATCGCGACGCCGTCGTGAGCTCGCTACCCATCGGCGACTCCGCCCTGCTGGCGGACCGACACTCGGCCGCGCTGGTCTCCTCCGGCAGCTCGGTCGACTGGCTGTGCATGGGGTGGAACGCGAGTACGTCGCCCCCTTCCGCACCCGAGGGGTGTGGCGACAGTCGAGCACGACATCTGGTCCTCGACGGACGCCGCCGCTCGTGTGCGCCGGGCTACCGCAGCACGCCGCTGTGTTCCGTCCGCAAGGGAGCTGAGCAATCCGGGCCTGACTCCGCGCTGACCATCCCGTGGAACACCCACGCACCCGTCCGCCACGAACCCACAGTCACTCGGCCGCCTGGGACGAGGCAAGGCAACGCTGACGAACGGATCGGTGCCGGGCTACGGTGCCGGGGTGGCTATCCCGGCCCCGGGTTCGAGCGGAGAGTGAGCTCATGCGTGTGGCGTTGCAGGTGACCTGCATCAACGACGCGTTGTTCCCGGACACGGGTGTGGCCACGGTGCGGCTGCTGGAGCGACTCGGGGTCACGGTCGACTTCCCGGACTCACAGACCTGTTGCGGCCAGCCGATGGTCAACACCGGTTACCTCGACGAGGCGGTCCCCGTGGTCCGGACCTTTGTCGAGGCTTTCGCGGGGTACGACGCGATCGTCACACCGTCCGGGTCGTGCACGGCATCGGTGCGTCACCAGCACGCGATGGTCGCCCGCCGCGCCGGCGACCACGGTCTGCAGGAGGCGGTCGCCGAGCTGTCGCCGAAGGTCTATGAGCTGTCGGAGTTCCTGGTCGACGTGCTGGGTGTCGAGGACGTGGGGGCCTATTTCCCGCACACGGTGACCTACCACCCGACGTGCCACTCGGTGCGGATGGTTCACGTCGGGGACCGACCTGTGCGGTTGCTGCGGGCGGTGCGGGGTCTGCATCTGGTGGACCTGCCGCACAGCGAGGAGTGCTGTGGCTTCGGCGGTACGTTCGCGGTCAAGAACAGCGAGACCTCGATCGCCATGGGATCGGACAAGGCCCGGCATGTCCGCGCCTCCGGCGCCGAGGTTCTCGTGGCCGGGGACAACTCGTGTCTGATGCACATCGGTGGGCTGTTGTCGCGCCAGCGCTCCGGGATCCGCGTCATGCACCTCGCTGAGGTGCTAGCGGCGATCGAAGCGCGACCCGCGGCGGTGGCGTCATGACCGCGACATTCGTCGGGATGCCTGCTTTCCCCGCCGCGGCCAAGGCCGCCCTGGCGGACTCCCAGCTGCGGTCCAATCTGCGGCACGCCACGACCACCATCCGGCAGAAGAGAGCCGCAGTCGTCGACGAGCTCGAGAACTGGGAGGAGTTGCGGACCGCGGGTGCGGCGATCAAGGACGCCACCTTGGCCCGTCTCGACGAGCACCTCCTCACCCTGGAGCGAGCGCTGACCGAGCGCGGTGCGGTGGTGCACTGGGCCCGGGATGACGCCGAGGCCTGCGCGATCGTGGCCGAGGTGGCTCGCGCCCACGGCGTGGACGAGGTCGTCAAGGTCAAGTCGATGGCCACGCAGGAGATCGGCCTCAACGAACACCTCGCCGCAGCCGGGATCGCCGCCTGGGAGACGGATCTGGCCGAGCTCATCGTCCAACTCGGCGATGATCTGCCCAGTCACATCCTCGTCCCGGCGATCCACCGGAACCGTGCCGAGATCCGAGAGATCTTCACCACGGCGATGTCCGCCGCCGGGCGCGCCGCCCCCGACGACCTCGACGACGACCCGGCCCACCTGGCCGCCGCCGCTCGGCTGCACCTGCGGGAGAAGTTCCTGCGGGCCCGGGTCGCGGTGTCGGGGGCGAACTTCGCGGTCGCCGAGACCGGAACGCTCGTGGTCGTCGAGTCCGAGGGCAACGGGCGGATGTGCCTGACCCTGCCCGAGGTCCTGATCTCGGTCGTGGGCATCGAGAAGGTCGTCCCGACCTACCGCGACCTCGACGTGTTCCTCCAGCTGCTGCCCCGCTCCTCGACGGGGGAGCGGATGAACCCCTACACCTCGATGTGGACCGGCGTGGCCCCCGGCGACGGCCCGCAAGAGGTCCACGTCGTCCTGCTCGACAACGGCCGCACCCGCGCCCTGGCCGATGCGACCGGCCGCCAGGCATTGCGGTGCATCCGCTGCTCGGCCTGCCTGAACGTCTGCCCGGTCTACGAACGAGTCGGTGGCCACGCCTACGGCTCTGTCTACCCCGGGCCGATCGGGGCCATCCTCAATCCGCTCCTGAGGGGTGTCGGCCAGGACCGGCAGACCGACTCCCTGCCCTACGCCTCCAGCCTGTGCGGCGCCTGCTACGAGGTCTGTCCCGTCAAGATCGACATCCCCACGGTCCTGGTCGACCTGCGTACCCAGGTCGTCGACGCCCACCGAGGCGACCGCCTGCCCAAGCCCGAGGCCCTCGCCATGAAGGTCACCTCCTGGGCCTTCTCGGACGCCTCGCACCTGGCGGCCGGGGAGCGCGTCGCCTCGGCCGGCTCCCGGCTGCTCGACCGATTCCTGCGCCGCGAGGCTCCGGGCGGACGTCGACCCATCTCACACCTGCCGTGGGTCGGCGCGAGGTGGACCGAGGCACGGGACCTGCCCGCCCCGCCGCGCCGATCTTTCCGGCAGTGGTGGGCCGCCGAGAGGGACCGGCGATGAGCGCCCGCGACGACATCCTTGCGGCGATCGGCGCCGCATTCGGTTCGGATCCGCGGCCCGACATCGCCGTGTCACGGGACTACCGGCGCGAGGGAATGCCCGCGGACATCGCTCTCTTCGTCGACCGCGTCCAGGACTACAAGGCGAAGCTCACCCGCTGTGTCCCAACCGACCTCGTCTCGACGGTCGCGGCGGCCCTGAACGGCACAACCCGCGTCGTCGTCCCCGACGGGCTCGACCTGGCGATCCCCGGTGGCCTCGCCGACACCGGCCTGACCGCCGCCGACCTCGACACCGTCGACGCCGTTGTCACCACCGCGGCGATCGCCATCGCCACCACGGGCACCATCGTCCTCGACCACGGGCCTGGTCAGGGACGGCGCGCCCTGTCCCTGATTCCCGACCGGCACGTATGCATCGTCCGCGTCGACCAGGTCGTCAACGACGTTCCCGACGCCGTGGCCCGCCTCGACGCCACCCGCCCTCAGACCTGGATCAGCGGGCCCAGCGCCACCAGCGACATCGAGCTCAGCCGCGTGGAGGGCGTCCACGGCCCCCGGGTCCTCCACGTCGTCCTTGTCGGCAACGGCTGACCGGTCGTCTCTGGACCACCGGCAGGACCCGTCTCAGGACCCCGCGACACCGGGTTGGGATGCCAGAGGGATGAGCAAGTGGACGGGGCAGTGCGGACGTCCCCGCGGGGACGTTTCTTGGCCACCAAGCCGACCTGGCCAGGGGTCACGGGAACTGGGTGGAGCGTCGGTGGCGGTTCTCGGTGTGCTCAGATCGGGTCTCTCGCGAACAGCTCCAGATGACCGCAGGAACGGCATCGAAAGGCTGCGATGGCCAACCGCGTACGCCCCAGCCGCTTGGCGCCACCGAAGATCCCGCGCTCCAGGGGACCGGCGATCCATCGCGCGTACCCCTGGGAGGATTCGCCCATGTCCTCGACGAATCCCTCGTCCATCAATTCCTCGCCGCACTGGGTGCAGGTGCCTCGGCCATACGCGTCCAACGCCATCTCGCCAGTATCGCCCCCACCAGCAGCATCAGTCGGGGAGGGTTGGGCACCGCAGACGGTGCATAACCCTCCACTACCTCCCGCTGAGGCTCAGGTGATGGACGGCGACCGACCCGGCGCGGCCGCCATCGCCTTGCCGGCGTCCTGCCAGGCGAGCATGCCGCCGTCCAGGTTGGCCACCTCGTAGCCCTGCATCGACAGCCAGGGCAGCACCCGGCCCACCCTTCCCCCCGAGCGGCAGACCACGATCATCGGGCCGTCGTCGTCCGGGAACGAGGCCAGTTCGTCCAGCCGGGCAGGCAGCTCGCCCATTGGGATGTGGATCGCACCCGGCGCGTGGCCGAGGTCCCACTCGTCGGGCTCGCGGATGTCCAGCATGACCGCGTCGTCGGACACCTGCGAGACGGGAACGTTCGGAAAGCTCATGGAGCCAGCATGCCGGACCCCGGTCCCTGACTCACTCGACGTGTCGTGGTGACAGCAGGCGGCGCAGCCCGCGGCCTGGGTGCAGGCTCGATCAGGTCCCGCAGAACGTCCGGTAGGTCGCGGTGACATCGTGCGGGGCCGGTTCCGCATAGGCGGCGCGCTCGGGCCGCTCGTCGAACGGGTCGGCCAGCACGGCCAGCAACTCCTCGAACGGGGCCAGGTCATCGGTCTCGACGGCCGCCGCCAACACCTGCTCCACCAGGTGGTTGCGCGGGATGTAGATCGGGTTCGCGCGGCGCATGGCCGCACGGTCCGCCTCGCCGGATGCGTTGCGCCGCAAGCGGTCGCGCCAGCGGGACAGCCAGTCGGTCAGCACCGCGTCGTCGCCCTGGCCGAACACCCGCCGCAGCGGAGCCTCGTCGCCGTCCGCGGCCTGCGCCAGCCTGCGCCAGCCCCAGGGTGAAGTCCACCCGGTGTCGTTGCAGCAGGTTGAGGTATTCCGCGCCCAGGGCCCGGTCGTGGGCGGCCCCCTGGTCGTCCCGGTCCCCGTCCGGTGCCGCATCGTCCAGGCCGAGCTTGGCCCGCAGTACCGCCGTCCAGTGCTCGGCGTAGCGGGCGTCGAAGGTCTCCAGGACCTCGACCAGCCGCGGCACGACCTGCTCGCGGTCGGACCCGTCCGGCGAGCCGATCAGCGGGCCGAGGGTCTCGGCGAACCGGGTCAGGTTCCACAGGCCGATCGAGGGCTGGTTGCCGTAGGCGTAGCGCCCGTGATCGTCGATGGAACTGAACGCCGTCGCCGGGTCGTAGACCTCCAGGAACGCACACGGTCCGTAGTCGATCGTCTCCCCGGAGATCGAGATGTTGTCGGTGTTCATCACCCCGTGGATGAACCCGATCCCCATCCAGGCCGCGATCAGCGCCGCCTGGCGGTCCAGGACGGCGCGCAGCAGGGCGAGATAGCGCTCGGCGTCGTCGGTGATGACGGCCAGCTCGGGGTCGTGCCGGGCGATCGCGTGGTCGGCCAGGCGCCGCAGCAGGTCGAGGTCGCGGCGGACGGCGAACTCGAACGTGCCGACCCGCAGGTGCGAGGCCGCCACCCGGGTCAGCACCGCCCCGGGCAGCACCTGGTCGCGGCGTACCGGCTCGCCGGTGGCCACCGCGGCGAGCGCCCGCGTGGTCGGGATGACGAGGGCATGCATCGCCTCGCCCATCAGGTACTCGCGCAGCACCGGCCCGAGTGCGGCCCGGCCGTCGCCGCCGCGGCTGAACGGCGTGCGGCCCGACCCCTTCAGGGCGATGTCGCGGCGCTGGCCGCGGACGTCGACCACCTCGCCGAGCAGCACGGCCCGGCCGTCGCCGAGGATCGGGGAGAAGCACGCCGAACTGGTGCCCGGAGTAGGCCTGCGCCAGCGGCTGGGCGCCCTCCGGGACGGCGTTGCCGGCCAGGACGCGCAGCGCGTCCTCGCCGCCCAGCCAGCCGGCGGGCAGCCCGAGTTCGGCGGCCAGGGCGTGGTTGAGCTGGACGGCGCGCGGCGCCGCCACCGCGGTCGGGGAGACCGCGGTGTAGCCGCCGTCCAGGTCCCGGGCATAGGTGTTCTCGAAGACCGGTGCGGCGGGCGGGCTGACGGTCACGGGATCCTCCGTGGTCGAGGTCGTCGGCTCACTGCACCTTGCGCAGGGCGACCGCGTTGATGCAATAGCGCAGCCCGGACGGGGCCGGACCGTCGGGGAAGACGTGCCCGAGGTGGGCGTCGCAGACGTTGCAGGTCGTCTCGACCCGCTGCATGCCCAGGCTGACGTCCAGGTCGTAGGCGACCACGTCGGGCCGAACCGCCTGGGTGAAACTCGGCCACCCGGTGCCGGACTCGAACTTGGTCGAGGAGTCGAACAGCTCCGTGCCGCAGCACACGCACGCGTACAGGCCGGGCTCGAACAGCGAGCACATGTCGGAGCTGAACGGTCGCTCGGTGCCTGCCTTGCGGGTCACCCGGAACTGCTCGCGGGAGAGCACGTCACGCCACTGATCCGGGGTGCGCTCGTCGCGTCGCGGCGGAGCCGGGTTGCCCGCCTTGGCCTGACGGATGACCCCTGACCAGGTCATCGTCTCGGTGGGCTGGGGCGTCTGGGCGGGGGTCGCGTCACTCATGTCTGGGTCAACCGGAGATGAGCCCCAGTTGTTTCGTGCGTAAGCGACTCGTAAGCCCCATGCCGCCGCGCGCGGACTCGACCGCTCAGCCCGTCGTGCTGCCCGTGCGGGTGGTCGTCGTCCCGGTTCCGGCGGAGTTCATCGGGGTGACCCGCACGGTGTAGGTGCGTCCGGGCAGCAGGTTGGTCAGGGTGACGCCGCGTCGGCCGGCGCCGAACTGGCCGTCGAAGGAGGTCCAGGTGCGTCCGCCGGCGCCGCTCTCGGTCCAGGCCAGGCGGTAGCTGGTGGCGCCCGCGGCCGCGCCCCAGGCCAGGTCGAGGGTGGTGGTGGTCGGGTTCGACAGGCTCATCGAGGACACCGCACCCGGCGGGGGGAGGATCTCCTTCTTGGTGCTGCCGGTGCGGGTGGTCGTCGTCCCGGTGCCGGCGGAGTTCATCGGGGTGACCCGCACGGTGTAGGTGCGTCCGGGCAGCAGGTTGGTCAGGGTGACGCCGCGTCGGCCGGCGCCGAACTGGCCGTCGAAGGAGGTCCAGGTGCGTCCGCCGGCGCCGCTCTCGGTCCAGGCCAGGCGGTAGCTGGTGGCGCCCGCGGCCGCGCCCCAGGCCAGGTCGAGGGTGGTGGTCGTCGGGTTCGACAGGCTCATCGAGGACACCGCACCCGGTGCCGGCGTCGTGGCAGCGGCCGGGGCGGGTGCGGCGCCGCCGGCCGGCGCCTTCGGTGCGGTCTTCGAGGTGGTGCCCCCCGTCGTCTTCGGGGCGGGCACCGCGGCGCCCGCGGACGGCGCCGCAGGACCACCCTGGCCGCCGGAGACTAGGCCACCGGAGACCTGGCCACCTGAGACTTGGCCACCGGAGACCTGGCCCCCGGCAGCCTGGCCACCCTGTACGCCCGGGGCCTGGCCCCCGGGGGTCTGACCGGCCGGCCCCTCGGCCTGCGCCGACGCGTCGTCCGGGGTGACGCCGACCGAGCCGGAGAACGCCGGACCGGGAGAGGCGGCCACCACCGGGGCGGTGCCGGCGGTCGAGGCGTCGGCCCCGGCCCAGAGGTCACGGCTCAGCCAGGTACCACCGGCCCCGAGCACCAGGACCGCCGCGGCGGCTCCGATGATCGCCGTCCGGCGTGGGCTGCGGTCGACCGGGGCCGGCACTCTCGGCGACGTGCGTGGCGGCAGGGACGAGTGCGGGCCGACGGGGTGGGCGAGGCCGACGGGGTGGGCGAGGCCGACGGTTGGGCGACGCCGACGGCTGCGGGCGGGAACGGTGGCGGCCGCAGGCCCTCGGGCGCCTGACCCGGCGGCCTCCTGATCGTGTCGGGCTCCACGGCCGCTGCGGCCTGATTCCTCGGCAGCGTGGTCGGTGCCGCGGCGGCGTCACCGCCCGGACGGCTCGCCAGGACGGCGTCCGCCGAGAGCGCGAACGGGGCGCACCCCGCGAGCTCGGGGGCCACCTCCTCCAGACGACGGGCGACGTCGTCGGCGGTGGGGCGGTCCTGCGGGTCCTTGGCGAGCGAGGCCGCGAGCAGGTCGAGCAGCGGCTGCGGGGCCCCCAGCGGTGCGGGGACGTCGTCCTCGGCGTGCGCGCGGATCAGCGCGATCGAGTGGTCCGCCCGGAACGGGGGCTTGCCGGTGCACCACTCGTAGAGCATCACGCCGAGCGCGTAGACGTCGGCGGCCGGACCGGGCGATGCTCCCCTGGCCACCTCGGGCGCCAGGTAGCCCGGGGTCCCGATCATTCCGGTCAGCTGGGTGGTGCTCGGGCCGATCAGCCGTGAGACACCGAAGTCGGTCAGCCTCAGATGAACCTGGCCCGCGTCGTCCCGGTCGACCAGCACGTTCTCGGGCTTCAGATCGCGGTGCACCACGCCGTGGGCGTGCACGGCGGCCAGCCCGGCGGCCACCTGGGCCAGCAGCCGGGCGGATTGCTCCGGCGGCAGCGGCGGCGGCAGATTGCGGCGCAGATGACCGGCCGCGAACAGGTCCATGACGATGCCCAGCCGATCCCCCTCGACGACCAGGTCGTGCACCCGCACCACGTTCGGGTTCGAGATCGATCGGACGACGTCGCGCTCGCGGACGAAGCGGGATACCACGTCGGAGTCCTCGATGAGGTC
>CAVVQM010000007.1:0-657008 GCA_963750395.1 uncultured Actinomycetota bacterium
AGGCAGGCCTGCCGGCGGGGCGGCGCGCGAACGACCCGGTGGCCGTCCAGTCGGCACCGGGCTCGGGCAGCCGGGTGCTGAACCAGCGGCCCATCGAACAGGCCAACCTGATCCTGGGCACGACCGGGCTGACCGCCACCGACCCACGCAGGCATGCGATGTCGATGCTGAACACCGTCCTCGGCGGCGGCATGAGCAGTCGCCTGTTCCAGGAGATCCGCGAGCGGCGGGGCCTGGCCTACTCGGTGTACTCCTTCGCCTCCTCCTACTCCGACGCCGGCTACTTCGGGCTCTATGCGGGCTGCGCGCCCTCCCGGGTCACCGAGGTGGTCGGCCTGCTCGGTGCCGGGCTGGACGACGTCGCGGCCGACGGGATCAGCGACGAGGAACTGGCCCGGGCGCACGGACAGTTGTGTGGCTCGCTGGTCCTGGGACTGGAGGACTCCGGGTCTCGAATGTCGCGGCTCGGCAAGGCCGAACTGGTCCAGGGGGAGTACCTGAGCGTGGACGACGTCCTCGAGCGGGTGCGGTCGGTGACCGCCCGCGACGTCCAGGAGCTGGCCGCCGACCTCGCGGCCCGCCCGCGCCGGCTCACCCTGGTCGGCCCCTTCGCCGACGAATCCGATCTTCCCGTCGTCTGATCCCACCTGATCCCACCTGATCCCACTGGGACGAGGAGTGCCTGATGCGTGTCGCCGTGATCGGAGCCAGGGGCCGGATGGGCCGGGCGGTGTGCGAGGCCGTGCGGGCCGCGCCCGACCTCACCCTGGGCCCGCAGATCGATGTCGGTGCCGACAGCGACGACCTGGCGTCGCTCAGCGGGCAGACCGCCGACGTGGCCGTGGTGTTCTCGGTGCCCGACGTGGTGCTGGACCACGTGCTGACCTGCGTGCGCGCCGGGGTGCACGCGGTGGTCGGCACCACCGGGTGGGAGGCCCAGAGACAGGACGCCGTCCGCGCCGAGCTCGCTGAACACCCCGGCGTCGGGGTGCTCGTGGCGCCGAACTTCGCCCTCGGTGCGGTGCTGCTGATGCGGTTCGCGGCGATGGCGGCACCGCACTACGAATCGGTCGAGGTGATCGAGCTGCATCACCCGGACAAGGTCGACGCGCCGTCGGGGACCGCCGCGCACACCGCCGAGCTGATCTCCGCCGCCCGCGCGGCCGCGGGCTCGACCACGATGCCCGACGCCACGACGACCGCGGTCGAGGGCGCCCGGGGTGCCGAGGTGAGCGGGGTGCGGGTGCACGCGGTGCGCCTGCGCGGGCTGGTCGCGCACGAGGAGGTCCTGCTGGGCAACCCCGGCGAGATCCTGACCCTGCGTCACGACAGCCTGGATCGCTCGTGCTTCATGCCGGGTGTGCTGATCGGGGTGCGAACCGTCGGCTCCCGTCCGGGCCTGACCGTGGGTCTCGAGCACTACCTGGACCTCTGAGCCGGGCGAGGCGGTCAGATCACGGCGCGGGCCAGCAACTCGGCCAGGTGCAGTACCTTCGTCCGCGACCGACGTCGCCGCAGCCCGCCGATCAGCTGGCGCTGGCAGACCACGTTCACGACCACCAGGTGGTCCAGGTCGGCAGCCTCGATCTCGTCGAGGTGGACCTCGAGCACCCGTCGGGAGTCCTTGGCACGCATCAGGGAGTAGGTGCCGGCGGAGCCGCAGCACGACCCGGAGGACGGCAGGTCGACGAAGTCGGCGACACGGCCGATGAGTTCCGCGGCCTGACCGCTGACCTGCAGACCGTTGCGCAGGTGACAGGACTCCTGCAGGCCGATCCTGGCCCGTCGACCACGCACCCTGACCTCCCTGAGCCGGGGCGCGGCGTCCGGCCGGGCCTCCCAGTGGCCGAGCAGGAACTGCGACAGTTCCCTGACCCGGTCGCGGCCCAGCACGTGGGCCAGGTGAGCCCCGCAGCCGCCGGACGTGGTCAGGATCGTGCCGGGCATCCGGTCGCCCAGGTCGCGCGCCATCGTCACCGCCCGCTCCGAGGCGCCGTTGTGCGCGTGCAGGGCCCCGCAGCAGCCCTGCCCGGAGGGCACGTCGACGACTCCGGGCAGCAGGCGGAGGACCGACCGGGAGATGCCCGGGAACAGCGCGCGTTCGGCGCAGCCGAGCATCAGGTGGACGGCGCCCGGTCGCGCCGGTCCGGTCCGGGTCGCCGCCCGGCGCACCCAGCCGGCCGCCGTGATGGCCGGGGTGATCCGCATCCCGGCACGCAGGGCGAGCGCGATCGGCGGCACCCGCCGACCGCGCCACTGGTGATCGCGCCACTGCTCGAGGAGCTGTCCGTACTGGACGCCCGCCGGGCACACGCTCTCGCAGGCCCGGCAGCCGATGCAGAACGAGGCCTGCTCGACCAGGGTCGGGTCGTCCGGTTCCAGTCGGCCGGTCTCCAGCGCCCGCATCAGGGTGATCCGCCCGCGGGGGCTGGACCGCTCGTCCTGGGTCATCCGGTAGGTCGGGCAGGCCGGCAGGCAGAACCCACACGAGATGCACGCGTCGAGCAGTTCGCGGTCGAAGATCCCTCGGCGCGTCGCCTTCGCGTCCGCCGACTCGCCCGGGGCCGGCGCACTCATGAACCGAGCTTGCCGGGGTTGAGGATGCCGGCCGGGTCGAAGGCGGTCTTGATCCGACGCAGCAGGGCCAGCTGGTCCTGGCCCAGCCGGGCGGCCAACCACGGCCGTTTCGCCGCACCCACACCGTGCTCACCGGTGATCGTGCCGCCCAGATCCATCGCGGCGTGGAAGATCCTGTCGAAGGCGGCCTCGGCCCGGTGACGGGCGTCGCCGTCGTCCGGATCGAAGACGATGGTCGGGTGCAGGTTGCCGTCCCCGGCGTGGCCGAAGGTCGCGCAGACGACGTCGTGCCGCGCCGCGATGGCGTCGATCCGGGCGACCATCTCGGCCAGCCTGGGCCGCGGCACCGTGACGTCCTCGAGCATGGTGATCGGGGCGAGTCGGGCCAGCGCGGGCAGCGAGCAGCGCCGGGCCGCCATCAGCGCATCGGACTCCACCACGTCGCGGGCGCGGGTCACGGTCCGCGCGCCCACCTCGACGCAGGTGTCGGCCATCCGGTCCAGGGACGCCGACACGTGCTCGGGTGGCCCGTCGTCGCCGAACAGCAGGAGTGCTCCGGCGGTGCGGTCCAGGCCCAGTCCCGCGGAGTCCTCCACGGCGTTGATGCACCGGTTGTCGAGGAACTCCAGGGTGGCCGGCAGCACGCCCTGGGCGATGATCCGGGCCACGGCCCGCCCGGCGTCGGCGAGGGTGTCGAAGTAGGCCACCCCGGTCCCGACGGTCGCCGGCATCGGCACCAGGCCCACGGTCACCTCGGTGATCACCGCGAGGGTGCCCTCGGACCCGGTGAGCAGCCGGGTGAGGTCGTACCCGGCGACGTCCTTCCACAGCCGGCCTCCGGTGCGGATCACCTCGCCGGTGGCCAGCACCGCCTCGAGGCCGAGCACGTAGTTGCGGGTCACGCCGTACTTCAGACCGCGCAGGCCACCGGCACAGGTCGCGACGTTGCCCGCCACGGTGGAGACGGTGCGACTGCCCGGATCCGGGGCGTAGAGCAGGCCCCTGGCCGCGGCCGCGCCCGCCAGTTCGGCGGTGGTGACCCCCGGCTGGACGACGGCGAGCAGCTCGTCGGCACTGATCTCGCCGATCCGGTTCATCCGGGTCAGCGTCATGACGATGCCGCCCAGCTCGGGGACCGTCATCGCCGCGAGGTTGGAGCCGGCGCCCCGAGGGGTGACCGGCACGCCGGTGCGGGTGGCCAGCGCGAGGATCTCGCTGACCTGGCCGGTGTCGGCCGGCATCACGACGGCGTCCGGCCGGGCGTGGAACAGGGGAGTGGCGTCGCGGGAGAAGGCCTCGACGTCACCGTCGGTGGTCAGCACGTACGGGTCACCGGCGATCGAGCGCAGTTCGTCCAGGACCGTCTCGGTCAGGGTCCCGCAACGGTTCCCGACGGCGCTCACGGCACCACGCTACGACGGGCCCTCGGGATCCGACAGGTCCACCGTGGCCTGCGCCGACAGCCCCATCGCGTGCCGCGAGCCGGCTCACAGCAGGCGGATCACGGCGGCCAAGCCGGCCGCGCCTACCACGACCACGACGAAGGGTGCGCCCCGCCAGAGCAGCAGCGCGGCCAGGCACAGCGCGGGGATCCGGGCGTCCAGTACCAGGTGCCGGCCCGCGCCGAGGGTCTGCACCGCGACCAGCGCCGACAGGAGCGCGACGGTGATCAGGGCCGAGGTCCGGGCGACCCCAGGCCGCTCCAGCCACTGGTGCGGCAGCAGGTAGCCGGCGAACTTCACCGCGAAACACGCCGCGGTGCCGAGCGCGATCGCCGCCCAGGTGGTCATCGCCGCACCACCAGGACCACCGACGCGGCCGCCAGCACCGGCACACCGGCGGGCGCCACCGGGATCAGGACGGCTGCCAGCGCGACGGCGGCCAGTGCGACGTTCCGGTTGGTCCGCTCACGCAGCCGCGGCCAGAGCAGGGCCAGGAACGCCGCGGCCGCAGCGGCGTCCAGGCCGTACTGTGCCGGGTCCCCGACCGCCGCCCCGGCCAGCGCGCCCGCCAGCGTGGCTGCGTTCCACAGGCTGAAGACCGCCAGCCCGGTGCTCCAGAAGCCCAGCCGCACGAGGTCCGGACGCAGCTGGGCGGTTCCCACCGCGGTCGATTCGTCGATGGTCAACTGCGCGGCGGCCGGGACGCGCCAGCCTCCCGCCTGCAGGCGCGGAGCCATGGCCAGGGCATAGAACCCGTTGCGCACCCCGAGCAGGGCGGCCGTCGCGGCGGCGGTGATCCCCGCCCCGCCCGCGCCCAGCACCCCGATGAAGGCGAATTGGGAACCCCCGGTGAACATGGCCAGGCTCAGCACGCAGGTCTGGGTGACACTGAGTCCGGCGGCGACCGACAGGGCTCCGAAGGAGATGCCGTAGGCGCCGGTGGCGATGCCCACCGAGGCGGCCTGGCGCAGCACGGCACGCCGTTCCTCAGACATCGAACACCTCCGACCGGGCGATCTCGGACCACGCCTCGTCCAGCAGGGCGCGCAGAGTGTGCCGATCTGGAGCCAGGTGGGCCAGGACGAGGATGGCGTGCCGGGTCAGCACCTCCGGATCGATCTGAGGCACCGTCGGGTCGTCGTCCGGTGGGGTGATCGCGATCCCGAACGCCCCGGTCAGCACCACCGCGACGGCGAACGGATCCACCGTGCCGCGCGGGTGGGCGCCGACCAGGCCGCGCACCATGGCGACGAGATCATCGCTGTCCACACCGTCCGGGTGATGCCGTTCCAGGGCCGGGCGCACCGCGGCGGCCAGCAGTCTGCTCAGGTGCTCGGGCCGGGCCGTGGCCAGCCGGTCCAGGGCGGCCCGCAGCCGATCCTCCCGACGGGCGGCCGTGGCTTCGGTGGCCTCGACGAGGAGGCGGTCCAGGGCTGCGGCCGGTGCGGGCAGCTCAAGCATCGCCGAGGTCCGCCGCCGCCCGCACCTCGATGACCTCGCCGCCGTCCTGGCGCAGGTAGGTGCGCCGGGCGCCGTCCGGGGTGATGCCGGCCGAGGCGAGGAAGGAGAGCATCACCTCGTCCGCCTCGGGCACCCAGATCTGCAACCGGCTCGCGTCGCCGTCGCGCAGCGTGTCCACGGCGGCGGCCAGCAGGCGCGAGCCGTGACCCTGTCGCTGGTGAAAGGGGTCGACGACGAGCGCGGCGATCTCGATCCCGGCCAGGGCCAGGAACCCGATGACCAGGTCGTCGGCGACGGCGACGAGTACCACGTGGCGGGGCGAGGGCGGTTCGGCGACGGCCCGCCGCCAGGGCTCGGCCAGGACCTGCGGGGTCATCTCGGCGAGCATCTGCGGCGGCAGCAGGTCGGCGTAGGCCAGCCGCCACGAACGCGACTGGACGGCGCCGATCGCCGCGGCATCGCCCGAGGAGGCGGGGCGGACGGTGGCGGTCATGGTCCTAGCCTGCCCGTAGCCTTGCCTGCCGTGAGCATCCACCCCCCGGGACTGGGCGAGTTGACCCGTCGCCGCTTCGCCGCGGTGCTGTTCGATCTGGACGGGACCCTCATCGACTCCACTCCGGCGGTGCTGCGTGCCTGGCACCGCTGGAGCACCGAGCACGGATACGACGGGTTCCCCGTCGACGTGCCGCACGGCGTCCCGGCTCGCCAGGTGCTCGCCACGTTCCTTCCGGCCGAGCAGATCGAGGCCGGCTTCGAGCGCCTGGAGGAGCTGGAGGTGTCCGACACCGAGGGCGTCACGGTGCTGCCGGGCGCCGCCGAGGCGCTGCGGGTGCTGTCCGGCCACCGGACCGCGATCGTCACCTCGGGCACGCCGCGGCTGGCGGCCGCCCGCATCGCGGCCAGCGGGCTGGCCGTGCCGCCGCTGGTGATCACCGCGGACGACGTCACGTCGGGAAAGCCGGATCCGGAGCCGTTCCTCCTGGCCGCGGCCCGCCTCGGTGTGGACCCCGCCGACTGCCTGGTGGTCGAGGACGCGGTGGCCGGGCTGACCGCCGGCCGGGACGCCGGATGCGCCACCCTCGCCGTGACGACCAGCCACGACGCCGGCGAGCTGGACGCCGACGCGCTGGTGGACTCACTGGCCGACGTGCGCTTCGTCGTGACCGGCCAAACGATCGCCCTGACCGCGAGCTAGCGCGGTGAGAAGTAGGCTGCGCGGGTGAGTGAAACCGACTCCCGCACCACGGCCGCACCCGACGTCGACATCCGCGACGACGAGGTCACCTTCCGCTCGGACGTCACCGTCGAGCTCGTCCGCTCCGCCGCCCGCGACGCCGACGTGCTCTTCGCCGCCAGGGTCTCCACCCAGGGGGAGCAGACCCTGGACCACCTCGAGGACGACCCGACCCGGTCCACCGGGCTGATCAACTACCTGATGCGCGATCGGCACGGCAGTCCGTTCGAGCACAACTCGATGACGTTCTACGTGCAGGCGCCGATCTTCGTCTTCCGCGAGTTCATGCGCCACCGGATCGCCAGCTACAACGAGGAGTCCGGCAGGTACCGCGAACTGCGCCCGGTGTTCTACGTGCCCGGGCCGCAGCGGCGGCTGGTGCAGGTCGGCAAGCCCGGCGCCTACGACTTCGTCGAGGGCACACCGGAGCAGAGCGACCTGGTGCAGGCCGAGACCAGACGGGCCTGCCGGCAGTCCTATGCCGCCTATCAGCGGATGCTCGAGGCGGGGGTGGCCCGCGAGGTGGCTCGGATCGTGCTGCCGGTGAGCATCTACTCCTCGATGTACGTGACGATGAACGCCCGGTCGCTGATGAACTTCCTGTCCCTGCGCACCAAGCGCGATCACGCCAGCTTCCCCTCGTTCCCGCAGCGGGAGATCGAGATGTGTGCCGAGCAGATGGAGGCCTTCTGGTCCCAGCTGATGCCTCTGACCCATGCGGCCTTCGAGGCCAACGGCCGAGTCGCCCCCTGATGTGATCTGGATCACATCCACGCTGTCGTAACGGGCCGAACGGATGAGTCGATGTATCGGGTGAATCTCGGAGCTGCCCGGACCCCCGAGCGGGCAGCTCCGAGATTCTTTTGCCCGGGCGCGCGGTAGCCTCGGACCATGTCCGAGCACCCCCGACCCCCCTTCGGCACGGTCCTGACGGCGATGGTCACGCCGTTCAGGCCCACGGGCGAACTGGACCTCGACGGCGCACAGGCCCTGGCGAACCATCTGGTCGAATCCGGACACGACGGCATTGTCGTCTCCGGGACCACGGGGGAGTCCCCGACGACCTCGGACGCCGAGAAGGAGGCCCTGCTGCGTGCCGTGCTGGAGGCGGTGGCCGGCCGCGCGCGGATCGTCGCGGGCGTCGGCACCAACGACACGGCGCACACCGTCGAGCTGGCGCGGCAGGCCGCCAAGGCCGGCGTCCACGGCCTGTTGGTGGTCACCCCGTACTACAACAAGCCGCCCCTGGAGTCGCTTGTCGCGCACTTCACCACGGCCGCCGACGCCACCGACCTGCCGGCGATGCTCTACGACATCCCCGGGCGCACGGGCGTGCGGATCACCACCGAGGGACTGCTGCGTCTGGCCGGACACCCCCGGATCGTCGCGGTCAAGGACGCCACGGGGGATCTGGTCGCCGGGATGAGGGTCATGGCGGCCACCGATCTCGCGTACTACTGCGGGGACGACGCGCTCAACCTGCCGTGGCTGAGCGTCGGCGCGGCCGGGCTGGTCAGCGTCACGGGCCACGTCACCGGCCGGCAGCATGTGCAGCTGGTCGCAGCCGTGGACGCCGGCGACCTGGCCTCGGCGCGACGGATCAACGAGGGCTTGATCCCGGTGGTCGAGGAGTTGATGTCCCCGGCCTCCCAGGGGGCGATCCGGGCCAAGGCGGCGCTGGAGCTCACCGGTGTGATCGGCTCGCGCACGACCCGCGCCCCCCTGCTTCCCGCAACAGATGACGAGGTGGAACGTATGCGTTCGGTTCTCTCAGCAGCCGGGCTGGCGGGTGTTGCGTGAGCCACCCCCACCCCGAACTCGGTCCGCCGCCGCCGCTTCCCGCAGGTGGACTCAGGGTGATCCCGCTCGGTGGTCTCGGCGAGGTCGGCCGGAACATGACGGTCCTGGAGTACGACGGCAAGCTCCTGATCGTCGACTGCGGAGTCCTGTTCCCCGAGGAGCATCAGCCCGGGGTCGATCTGATCCTGCCCGACTTCTCGCCGATCGCGGACCGACTGGACGACGTCGTCGCCGTGGTGCTGACCCACGGGCACGAGGATCACATCGGTGGCGTCCCCTACCTGTTGCGCAGCCGCAAGGACCTGCCTCTGCTCGGGTCCCAGCTCACCCTGGCCCTGGTCGAGGCGAAGCTGCGCGAGCACCGGATCACGCCGCTGACCCTGGCCGTCAAGGAGGGCGCGCGCGAGCGGCTCGGCCCGTTCGAGTGCGAGTTCATCGCGGTCAACCACTCCATCCCGGATGCGCTCGCGGTCGCGATCCGTACGCCCGCCGGGCTGGTGCTGCACACCGGTGACTTCAAGATGGACCAGCTCCCCCTGGACGGACGGATCACCGACCTGCGCGCGTTCGGCCGTATCGGCGAGGAGGGCGTCGACCTGTTCATGGTCGACTCCACCAACGCCGAGGTGCCCGGGTTCACCACCAGCGAGCGCGAGATCGGGCCGGTTCTCGACCGGGTCTTCGGTCAGGCCGAGCGGCGCCTCATCGTGGCCAGCTTCGCCTCGCATGTGCACCGCGTGCAGCAGGTGCTGGACGCCGCGGACGCTCACGGCCGCAAGGTCGCCCTGGTCGGCCGCTCGATGGTGCGCAACATGGGGGTGGCCCGCGACCTGGGATACCTGCACGTGCCGGAGGGCGTCCTGATCGACGCCAAGGCCATCGAGGACCTGCCCGAGGACCAGGTCGTGCTGATGTGCACCGGATCGCAGGGCGAGCCGATGGCGGCACTGTCCCGGATGGCCAACCGTGACCACCAGATCCGGGTCGGCCGCGGGGACACGGTCGTGCTGGCCAGCTCGCTCATCCCGGGCAACGAGAACGCCGTCTACCGGGTGATCAACGGGCTGACCCGCCTCGGCGCCGACGTCGTGCACAAGGGCAACGCCCGGGTGCACGTCTCCGGGCACGCCTCGGCGGGGGAGCTGCTGTACTGCTACAACATCGTCCGCCCGCGCAATGTGATGCCGGTGCACGGCGAGATCCGCCACCTGGTGGCCAACGCCGACCTGGCCGTGGCCACCGGCGTCCCGCGCGAGCGGGTCGCGCTGGCGGAGGACGGTGTGGTCGTCGACCTGGTGGACGGCGTGGCCGAGGTCGTCGGCGCCGTCCCGTGCGGGTACGTCTACGTGGACGGCGCGAGCGTGGGCGAGCTGACCGAGGCGGACCTGCTCGACCGCAGGATCCTGGGCGAGGAGGGCTTCATCTCGGTGATCGTCGTGATCGACTCGGCGACCGGCAAGGTCGTCGCCGGTCCGGAGATCCACGCCCGTGGCTTCGTCGAGGACGACTCGGTCTTCGACCCGGTCCTGCCGATCCTGACCGAGGCGCTGGCCGCCGCCGCGGCCGAGGGCGTCATCGAGGCGTTGGCCCTGCAGCGCCTGCTGCGCCGCACGGTGGGCAAATGGGTCTCCGGGAGCCACCGGCGGCGCCCGATGATCATCCCGGTCGTGGTCGAGGCCTGAGTGGAGGTCGGCCGCGTGGTCTGCGCGGGGGGCAGCGTCGTGGACCGCAAGTTCAAGCTCACCGAGCCGGTGGCCTATGCCACCTCGAACCCTGCGCGCGCCGTCACCTCGTTCGGGGGCGTCGCCCGCAACGTCGCCGAGAACCTGGCCCGGCTGGCCACGCCGGTCACCCTGGTCTCGCGGGTCGGCGACGACGACGCCGGGCGCGCGGTGGTCTCGCATCTGGCCGCCCTGGGCGCCGACGTCGGCCCGGTCTCGGTGGCGTTGTCCGGAGAGACGGCCCAGTACGTCGCGATGCTGGATCTGTACGGCGGTCTGGTCGATGGGGGCCGCGGCGATGGACGTGCTGGACGGGTTGGCGCCGTCCGACCTGGATGCGGCGTGGCCGCGGTCGCCGTCCGCGGTGATGTTCGTGGACTGCAACCTGCCGATCGACACGCTGGCGCACGCCGTCCGCCGCGCCCGGGTCGAGGGCACGCGGCTGGTGATCGACGCGGTGTCCACCCCGAAGGTCGCCCGGATGCCCAGGGACCTCGCCGGGATCGAGGTGCTGTTCTGCAACATCGATGAGGCGACGGCGCTGGCCGACCACCACGGGTGGCCGCGGACCGGGAACACCCTGGACCTGGCCCAGATGCTGCACGAGCACGGGCCGCGGCACGTGGTGATCACCCGGGGGGCCGCCGGGGCGCTGCTGGCCGACGGGGAGGGGACCCGGTTCGTGCCGGCCACGGCCGCCTCGGCCTTCGACGTCACCGGGGCCGGCGACGCGCTCGTCGCGGGCACCCTGGCGCTGCTCGCGGCCGGTGCGAGCCTGGACGACGCCGTGCTGGCGGGCACCCTGGTGGCCGCATTGACCGTGGAGAGCCGGTACAGCGTGCGGCCGGACCTGACCGCTGAGCTCGCCGATGCGGCCGCCCTGCACCGGCTGCGCCGGCCGGGGATGTTCGCCGCCGCGCGGGCGACGGTGGCGGCGGCCGCGCGCATCGGGCAGGACCGACACGAGGGCGCGGGCATCGAGGAGAGCCGGTGAGCCTGGTGATGTCACCGGAGGTGGCCGCCGCGTCGGCGGCCGGGGGCCCCGTCGTGGCCCTGGAGTCCACGATCATCACGCACGGGATGCCGTTCCCGGCCAACCTCGAGACCGCCCGCGGGGTTGAGCAGGTGGTCCGCGAGGCCGGGGCGGTGCCCGCCACGATCGCGGTCCTGGACGGCGTCCTGCGGGTTGGGCTGGACGACGCCGCCTTGGTCCGGCTCGCCGAATCGGCGGGCGGTCCCGGGGCCGCGAAGGCATCGCGCCGGGATCTGCCGGCGCTGGTGGTGGCGGGTGCCACCGCGGGGACGACGGTGGCGGCGACCATGTACCTGGCACACCGGGCCGGGATCCGCGTCTTCGCCACCGGCGGCATCGGCGGGGTGCACCGGGGTGCGGAGCACACGTTCGACGTCTCGGCCGATCTGAGCGAGCTGGGTGCGACGCCCATCGCGGTGGTCTGCGCCGGAGCCAAGTCGATCCTGGATCTGCCCAAGACCCTGGAGACCCTCGAGACCCACGGGGTCTCGGTGGTCGGCTTCGGCACGGACGAGTTCCCCGCGTTCTTCACCCGGACGAGCGGCCTGGCGGTCGATCACCGGGTGGACACCCCGGGGGAACTGGCCTCGCTGCTGCGGGTGCATCGTGACCTCGACCTGGCCGGCGGGGTCCTGGTGGTCAACCCGATCCCCGAGGCCGACGCCCTGACCGCGGCTGAGATCGACGCTCGGATCGACCAGGCCGTGGCCGAGGCGGAGCGGGACGGGGTGACCCGCAAGGACGTCACTCCCTACCTGCTGGCCCGGATCAACGAGCTGACCGGTGGTCGCTCCCTGACCGCGAACATCGCGCTGGTCCGCGACAACGCCCGGGTGGCCGCGTTGACGGCGGTCGAGTTGGCCCGGCGTTGATCGGAAGAGGCTGGGCACCGGGACCCGTTGTCTACTGCCGAGGTGGGTCGAAGCATTCTGCGACTGGTGGGGCGAGGCGGATTCCTGCTCGCGACGACCGCGGTGGCGGTCGCGCTGCTGGTGTGGGCCGTGGACGCCGCGGGCGCCGACAGCCCGGTCCTGGCCGCCGCGGTCGTCTGGCTGACGATGGTCTGGCTCGGCACCGTGAGCCACGTCCTGCCGCCACGCCTGCCTGCGTGGTTCCACCGGTTGCGAGGGTGGGAACTAAACGGGCGGGCCTACGAGCGAGCGGGTGTCCGGATCGCGAAGCGAGTGCTGCGACGCGGACCACTGGCCGCCTTCAACCCCGGGCTCGTCCTGCCGGTCGAGACCACGCCCGGTGCGCTGGCCCGGCTCGACCAGCGGATGCGGGACGCCGAGGCCACGCACGCCATCCTGCTGGTGGCGATGCTGGCGGTCGCCGGGCACGCGGCGCTGCGCGGTTGGTGGTCGGCGGCAGGGGTGACCCTCGTCGTCGACATCCTTCTCAACGGCTACCCGATGATGCTCCAGCGCTACAACCGCGCCCTGCTGATCTCGCGGTTCCCGGGCTTCTCCGGCGGCGCAGCGGGACCGCAGCGCACGTGAGGCTCCACCGATCGGCCGAGTCCCGAGTCGGGTCAGCGGCCGGACCGAACGCCCCGTTCGGATCGAACCGCCACGGGCGCGGGGTGCAATCACTACGGTCCTCAGGGTGACGAACTCGGTCCGGCGGGAAGCGCCCCGCAGCGCAGCGGTCGATCGTCGGGCCGTCACGGCCGCGCCCACGGCGCGAGACAGAAGGCAGCTGCGGGGCCGAGGCCGGGGGGGATCATGGCCCGAATGGGCCGGGGGTCTGGGGGCGCTGGCCGTCTACTCCTGGCGGTCCGGCGACGCCGGCATCTGGCGTGACGAGGCCTCGACACTGTCGGCCGCGCGCCGCGACGTCGGGCAGATCGTGCAACTGGCGGGGACCGAGGATCTGGTCCACACCCTCTATTACCTGCTCGTGCACATCGCGCTGTCGGTGCACGACTCGGTGGCGGCGGCCCGGGCGCCGTCGGTGCTGGCCATGGCCGCCACCGTCGCGGTGCTGGTGCGGCTCGGCCGCCGTCTCGGATCGCTCGCGATCGGCGTGGTGGCAGCGGGACTGCTCGTGGCCTCGCCGGCGGCCTCGGCGCACGCACAGAACGCCCGATCGGAGGCCCTGGTCGCCCTGGTCGCGGTGAGCACCACCCTGATGCTCCTGTCAGCGGCCCGCGACGGGACGCGGGTCGCCTGGCTGCGCTACGGCGCCGCGATCGTCGTCCTGGGTGCCCTCAATCTGATGGGCCTGCTGCTTCTCGGCGTCCACGCGGTCATGCTGGTCACCGCCGGGCTGCCGCTCGGCGCCGAGCGGGCCGATCGGCGCAGGGCCCTGCGCCAGTGGGCGGTCGCGGTGACGGGGGCGGGGCTGCTCCTGGCCCCCTTCGCCCTGGCCGCCTGGGCCCAGCGGGATCAGATCTCCTGGATGGAGTCGCCACAGGGCTACCACCTCACGGCCTTCTACGTGCACGCCGTCGGGGGCAAGGTGCCCCTCGTCCTGATCGCGCTGGCATGCCTTGCCGCCTCGGTCGCCGCCTCGCTGGCCGCCTCGGTGGCCGCCGTGCGACAGCGTGGCCGGCGCGGCGTCGCCGAGCGTGCCCTCTGGTTCGGCCTGACGTGGGCCGTGCTGCCCCCGTCGGTGCTGTGGACCGTGTCGCAGCTGCACCCGATGTGGGACGAGCACTACGTCTTCTACTGCCTGCCGGGTCTCATGCTCGCCGTGGCCGCCGCCGCCTTCGTGCCCGCCGTACCGCGCCGCCTGCGGGTGGGCGGGGCCGCCGGCCTGGTCGCACTGGTGGCGGTGGCCGGCCTTCCGGCGCAACTCGCGGCCCGGGATCCGGTGAGCGGTCATGGGGAGGACCTGGACGGCGCCACGCACCTGATCGCCGATCAGCGACGTCCCGGGGACGGGATCCTGTTCGGCCGCCGTCACCTGCGAACCATCGTCGCGGCCTTCCCCGGTCGGCTCGTCGGCCTGGACGACGTCGCCCTGGCCGTCGATCCGGTGACGGCGGGCAGCCTGGGCGGGGTCGAGGTGGCGCCGGAGCAGGTTCCGGCGGCGCTGGCCCGCACCGACCGCATCTGGGTGGTGCAATCGATCAGAGCGGACGCGGGTCGGCCCGGAGCCATCGATCAGGTCCAGGCCGCCGCCCTCGAGGCGGCCGGATTCCGGATCCAGCGGGCGACGCCGTTCGACGGGATCGAGGTCCTGCTCTACTCCCGGTGACGGAGCCGGCGCTGCCCGTTCGCTCAGCTCGGCACCGGTGATCGGCGCCGGGAGGGAACACTAGGATCGTCCCCATTCGCGCTCCCCGGCCCGACGGCGGGAGCGGTGCCGAACGGAAGGAAGATCGCGATGAAGGTTGGCGTCCCCCGCGAGGTCAAGACCCACGAGTACCGGGTGGGCATCACCCCGGTCGGTGTCAGTGAGCTCACCGCGGCCGGTCACGAGGTGCTGATCGAGTCCGGGGCCGGCCTCGGTTCGGGCATCTCGAACGAGGAGTTCGTCGCCCAGGGCGCGCGGATCATCGATGGCGCCGACGACCTGTGGGCCGCCTCCGACATGGTGGTCAAGGTCAAGGAGCCGATCGAGCAGGAATACCACCGGATGCGCGAGGGCCTGATCCTGTTCACCTACCTGCACCTCGCCGCGGACAAGCCGCTGACCGAGGAACTGGTCAAGCGCAAGGTCACCGCGATCGCCTACGAGACCGTCCAGTTGCCCTCCGGGATGCTGCCGCTGCTGTACCCGATGTCCGAGGTCGCCGGCTGCCTGGCCCCGCAGGTCGGCGCCCACGCGATGATGAAGGCACAGGGCGGGCGCGGCGTCCTGATGGGGGCGATCGGCGGGGTCGCCAACGCCAAGGTCGTCGTCCTCGGGGCCGGCGTCGCCGGGCAGAACGCCGCCAACATCGCCCTCGGCATGGGCGCCGAGGTGACCATGCTCGACACCGATCTGGACAAGCTGCGCATGAGCTTCTGGCGCTACGACAACCGGGTGCGTCAGATCGCCTCCTCCAAACTGTCGGTACGCCAGGAGGTCCTGGCCGCCGACCTCGTGATCGGCACCGTTCTGATCCCCGGTACCAAGGCGCCCAAGCTGGTCACCGACGACATGGTCAAGGAGATGCAGCCCGGCGCCGTCCTGGTCGACGTCGCCATCGACCAGGGGGGCTGCTTCGAGCACTCGCGCCCGACCACCCACGCCGACCCGACCTTCGGGGTCCACGACGTCGTCTACTACTGCGTGGCGAACATGCCGGGTGCCGTTCCCACCACCTCGACCTGGGCACTGACCAACGCGACCATGGGCTACACGACGCGGTTGGCCACCAAGGGCTGGCGGCAGGCGCTGGCCGACGACGCGGCGCTGGCCAAGGGTCTGAACACCTTTGACGGAGCCGTCACCTACCAGGGGGTCGCCGACGCCTTCGGGGTGGACTGCACGGACGTGGCGCAGATCCTGGCCTGAGCGGCGGCGCCCGCTCAGCGCCGCACTCAGCGTCGTCTCACTCAGCGCTGCCTACTCAGCGCTGTCTTACTCAGCGCTGTCGCCTCACACCTGCGCCGGCGGCTCTCGCAGCAGCCGGTTCACCACGTCCTGCATGGTGATCACCCCCACGGGTCTGCCGTCGGAGCTGACCAGCGCGATCTGGGTGTGCTTCGCGCGCAGGGTGTCCAGCGCCCGGTGAGCGGGTTCGTCGCTCTCGACGACCAGGAGCGGCCTCATGACCCGTTGGGCGGTGGTGCCCGGACCGGCGGTCAGCACGTCGCGCACGTGGACCACGCCGACGGGGTCGCCGTCGCGGTACACCAGCAGTCTGAGGTGGCCGCTGCGCCGGGCGGCCTGGCGGATGGCGTGCGGGGAGTCGTCGGCGGCCACGCCGTCCGCCGGTCCGGGCGGACGGTCGCGTTCGGCGAGCAGGGAGCCCACCGTGAGATCGTCCAGATCCAGGGTGCCCAGCAACCGGTGCCGCCGTTCCTCGTCCAGGGTCCCGGCCTCCCCGGAGTGTGAGACGAGCTCGCGCAGGGTCTGCGGGTCGCGGGCCTGGGTCAGCTCGTCGACCAGCTCGACGCCGAGCCGGTGCAGGGACACGTTCGCCAGCGCGTTCAACGTGCGCAGCACCGGGCGGGTCAGCCACATGAACGCCCGCATCGGCAGCGCGAGCAGGACCGCCGAGCGTTCCGGGGGCTCCGATCGCCCAGGACTTCGGTGCCATCTCCCCGACCACCAGGTGCACCAGGGTGACCGCCATCAGGGCCACGACGAAGGCGAGCACCTCCGCCAGGCCGGTCGGCACGCCGGCGCCGTCGAAGGCCTTCTTGAGCACGTCCTTCACCGCGGGCTTGGCCACGGCGCCGAGCCCGAGCGTGCACAGGGTGATCCCCAGCTGACACCCGGCCAGCGTCATGGACACGTCCCGGGACAGGCCCAGCGCGGCCCGGGCGGCACCTCCGCCGTCGGCGGCCGCCAACTCGAGGCGATGCCGGCGTGAGGACACGATCGCGAACTCCGCAGCGACGAAGAAGGCGCTGGCGGCCACCAGGCCCATGGCGATCGCGAGGGCCGTCAGGGGCGACATGGTCATCGTCCTCCGTCCGCGGGCTCGCTCGGGCCCCGGTGGTCGTCCAGCCAGTGGACCTGGACGGTCTCCGGGACGCGCCGCCGGATCCTCAGCACCTGCAACGACAGCCGGCGCACCTGCCCGTGGCCGGTGGTGATCTCGAGACAGACCTCGTCCCCGACCTGCGGCCAACCGGTCGAGCCGGTCGAGGATCAGCCCGCTCAGCGTCGAGTAGCGGCCGTCGGGCAGGTCCACGTCGATCAACCGTTCCACCTCGGGCACGCTCAGCGAGGCCGGTACCCGCCACCCGTCCGGCCCGGGCGGGAAGTCGGTCTGCTCCCGGTCGTGCTCGTCGGCGATCTCCCCGACCAGCTCCTCGGCCACATCCTCGATGCTCACGATCCCGGCCAGACCACCGAACTCGTCGAGGACGCAGGCGATCTGCTCGTCGTGCCGGTGCAACTCAGCCACCAGGACGGGCAGCGTGATCGAGTCCGGGACGAACAGCGCCGGGTGGGCCAGGTCACCGACCTGCGGGTTGCCGGCCTCGTCCAGCGCCTTCAGCACGTCGCGCAGGCTGACGACGCCGATCACCTCCTCCGCGTCCCCGTCGATGACCGGATACCAGGAATGGCCGTTGCTCATCCGCTCGGCCAGATCGCGCAGCGGCTCGCCGGCGTGCACCGTGTCGATGTCGGGTCGCGGGATCATCGCGTCGCGCGCAGTCCGATCGGCGAAGTCGAGCACGCGGTCGAGCAGCACCGACAGATCCTCGCCCAGCTCGCCGGTGCGCCGCGACTCGTCGATGATCGCCTCCAGGTCCTTGGCGGTCGCCGCCTCCTCGACGTCGTGCACCGGCTGGATGCCCACGGCGCGCAGCAGGAGGTTGGCCGCGGCGTCGAAGAAACGGATCACCCAGCCGAACATGCCCAGGTAGAGCGCGGTCGAGGAGGCCAGGCGGCGAGCCACCGGTTCGGGTCGGGCGATCGCCAGGTTCTTCGGCAGCAGTTCGCCGTAGACCATCTGGACGGCGGTCGCCACCGCCAGCGCCACCGTCGTCCCCGCGGCCGCCAACACCCCGCGCGGCAGACCGGTCACGTCGAGGACCGAGGCCAGTCCCTGGCCGATCATGGGTTCGGCCACATAGCCGACGACCAGCCCGGTCACCGTGATCCCCAACTGGGCGCCGGAGAGCATGAACGAGGTGCGCTCGGTGACCGACAGCGCGCGGCGGGCCGCCTCGTCCCCCTTCGCCGCCCCGGCCCGAAGGCGCGAACGGTCCACGGTGACGAAGGCGAACTCCTGGGCGACGAAGTACCCGGTGGCCGCGGTGATCGCGAGGACGACGAGCACCCCGGCCAGGACCGTGACCAGATCGCCCATGGATGCAGATGCAGGCATCGGGCTAGTCTCGCGCGGGTGGAGGACCACCGCGACGTCGCCTCGACGTGGGTGCAGGTCGATCTCGTGGCCATCCGGGGAAATGTCCAGGCCGTGCTGGACGCCGGCGCCCCCGACGTGATGGCGGTGATCAAGGCCGACGGCTACGGTCACGGGGCCGTGGCGGTGGGCCGCGCCGCGCTGGCCGGGGGAGCAAGCCGGCTGGGCGTCGCTCGCGCCGACGAGGCGCTGGAACTGCGCGCGGCGGGGCTCGACGCGCCGATCCTGCTGCTCGGCCACGTGCCGCCGGCCACCATCGGTGCCCTGATCGAGGCCGCGGTCGACCTGACCGCTGTGGACCGACGAGCAGATCGCGGCCGTGGCCGCGGTGGCCCGCGAGCGTGGCCTGATCGCCGGGGTGCACCTGAAGATCGACACCGGGATGACCCGGCTGGGCTGTCACCCGCAGGATGCGGCCGATCTCGCGCGGGCGGTGCGGGCGGCGGCGGGGCTGCGTCTGGAGGGGGTGTTCACCCACCTGGCCCGCGCGGACGAGACCACCGGTGACGGTGCCGCGACCACGGCCCGCCAGCTCGACGCGTTCGAGACCGCGCTCACGGCGCTGGACGACGCGGGCCTGCGTCCAGCCCTGGTGCACGCGGCCAACTCCGCGGGCGCCCTGGCCGTACCGCGGTCCCGCTACGACATGGTCCGTCTCGGCATCGCCATGTACGGGCTGTCCCCGGGCCCGCAGGTGCGGCTACCCGAGGCCGTGCGACCCGCACTGACCTGGCGGTCGGTGCTCGCCAGGGTCGAGGACGTGCCGCCCGGCCGCGGCGTGAGCTACGGCCACCTGCACCACACCACCGCGGTGCAGCGGATCGGCACCGTCCCGGTCGGGTACGCCGACGGGTGGCGCCGGGTGGCGGGCAACGAGGTGCTGGTCGCCGGCGTGCGGGTGCCCGTGCTGGGCCGGGTGTGCATGGATCAGTGCATGGTCGATCTGGACCGGGTCCCGGGGGCCGCCGTGGGCGACGAGGTGGTGCTGATCGGGTCCCAGGGCACGGAGCGGATCAGCGGGGACGACGTCGGCGGTCGTTGGGGGACCATCGGGTACGAGGTGGTCTGCGGTATCGGACGGCGGGTTCCGCGTTTCCACACACCGTGGACCGACGCCCCGATGCACACCTCAGGGTGACGGATGTGACGAGAGGGGCAGGCGTGGCGGTCCCACGATCGCGCTGCGTGCTCACGTAGCCTCGCCGCATGGCCACCCGAACGACGTCCGCGAGCCGTCCCACCGCCCGGAAGACCACGTCGGGCAAGGGCGGGCGCACGAGTGCGCCGAAGCGGCAGACCGGCCGCGGCGCGGCACCCAGGTCCGGCACGAGGGGGGGCACCACCAGGAAGCCTGGACGCCGTCCGGCGACCCGCCACCCGCGGCGGCGCACCGGACCCTCCTGGCCGATCCGGGCGCTGCGCTCGTTCTGGATGGGAACCGCCGGCCTGGTCGGCGGCACCGCCCGCCGGTTCCGCAACGACGTGCTCGATCTGGATCCCGCACACCGGCGCGACGGCATCGGACTGCTCTACCTCGCCGTCGCCGTCGTGGTCGCCGCCGTCCAGTGGTGGGGGATCCCGGGCCAGGTCGGCACCGCCCTGCACATGGTGTTCTCCGGCGGTCTGGGGCGCCTCGCCCTCGTCCTGCCCGTGGCCCTCGTGGTGATCGGCATCCGCCTGATGCGCCCCGAGGAGGACGACGGTGCGCAGGACACGGTGCGCCGGCTACAGATCGGCTTCGCCGTCCTCGCGCTGTCGCTGACCGGCCTGCTGCACGTGGCCGCCGGCATCCCCACCCCGCCCGAGGGAGCGGCGCGGATGGAGGCGGGCGGAGGACTCGTCGGCTACCTGGTCTCCTCCCCGATCGAGGCCGCGGTGACGGTCTGGGTCACCGTCCCGATCCTGGTCCTGCTCGGCCTGTTCGGGCTGCTGGTGCTGACCGGGACGGCGCTGTACGAGGTGCCGGATCAGTTGCGCGACGGGATCGACCTGGTGCGCGGACGCTCGATCGACCTGCGCGAGGACGACCAGGCCGGTGCCCCGCCGGCTGGAGCGTTCCTGCGCAAACGGCGCCGGCGGACAGCCGAACCCCCGCAGGGCCCTTTGGTCGGCGACGAGGCCTTCGAGACCGCCCTGATCGACGGCGACGACCCCAAGGTGACCAAGGGCGCGCAGGCCCGGGCGAAGGCGGCCTCCGCCGCGGCCGAGGAGACGACCGACGACAGGCCCGAGATCACCGCCGGACCCCGCCCCGGGGAGCGACGCGATGTGCCCGGGGCGCTGCCGCGCCGTCCGGACCGGATCGCCGACCACACCTCCCAGCCAGAGGCGCCGCCGACGACCCAACTCCCGCAGCGGGTGGAGCAGCTCATGCTCGCCGGCGACGTCAGTTACACCCTGCCCGCCTCGGACATGCTCTCGGCCGGCAGCCCGGCCAAGGCCCGCAGCGCCACCAACGACAAGATCGTCGACGCGCTGACCAATGTCTTCGACCAGTTCGGCATCGACGCCCAGGTCACCGGCTTCAGTCGCGGCCCGACCGTCACCCGGTACGAGGTCGAGGTCGGACCGGCGGTCAAGGTGGAGCGGGTGACCGCGCTGAACAGGAACATCGCCTACGCGGTCGCCAGCGCCGACGTCAGGATCCTGTCCCCGATCCCCGGCAGGTCCGCGATCGGCATCGAGATCCCCAACGCCGACCGCGAGACGGTCTCCCTCGGCGACGTGCTGCGCAGCCAGAACGCGCGCAAGGCCACGCACCCGATGGTGATCGGGGTCGGCAAGGACGTCGAGGGCGGCTACGTGGTGGCCAACCTCGCGAAGATGCCGCACCTGCTGGTCGCCGGTGCCACGGGCGCGGGCAAGTCCGGCTTCGTGAACTCGATGATCACCTCGGTCCTGATGCGCGCCACGCCCGACGAGGTGCGGATGATCCTGGTGGATCCCAAGCGGGTGGAGCTGACCATCTACGACGGCATCCCGCACCTGATCACCCCCATCATCACCAACCCGAAGAAGGCCGCCGAGGCCCTCGAGTGGGTCGTCAAGGAGATGGACGCGCGCTACGACGACCTGGCGCACTTCGGGTTCAAGCACATCGACGACTTCAACGCGGCCGTCCGGGCCGGCAAGGTGAGCCCGCCGCCGGACAGCAAGCGCCAGATGGTGCCCTACCCCTACCTGCTGGTGATCGTCGATGAGCTGGCGGACCTGATGATGGTCGCCCCCCGCGACGTCGAGGACTCGATCGTGCGGATCACCCAGCTCGCCCGGGCCGCCGGCATCCACCTGGTGCTGGCCACCCAGCGCCCGAGCGTCGACGTCGTCACCGGTCTGATCAAGGCGAACGTGCCGAGCCGGATGGCGTTCGCGACCTCCTCGGTGACCGACTCGCGCGTCGTCCTGGACCAGCCGGGCGCGGAGAAGCTGATCGGGCAGGGCGATGCGCTGTTCCTGCCGATGGGCTCCAGCAAGACGATGCGCGTGCAGGGCTCGTGGGTCAACGAGTCCGAGATCCGCGACGTGGTCGCCCACGTCAAGGGCCAGCTCGCCCCGGTCTACCGCGACGACGTCGCCGTCCAGGCGGCCAAGAAACAGATCGACGACGACATCGGCGACGACCTGGAGCTGCTGCTGCAGGCGGCCGAACTGGTGGTCACCACGCAGTTCGGCTCGACGTCCATGCTGCAGCGCAAGCTCCGGGTCGGCTTCGCCAAGGCGGGCCGGTTGATGGACCTGCTCGAGTCGCGCGGTGTGGTCGGGCCCAGCGAGGGCAGCAAGGCCCGCGACGTCATGGTCAGGCCCGACGACCTGCCGGCGACGCTGGCGCTGATGCGCGGCGACGACGTGCCGCCCGGTGGCCGTGCGGCGGCCGTGACCGACGACGCGCCGGCGGAGGACGCGATCGCGAGCGACGACGCCGGGCGCATCCCCAGCCAGTGGGAGCCCGGCGATGACTGACCAGTCGGCGCAGGAAGGCGATCCGGCCGCCGGGCCGGCCCTGCACCTGCTGGTCTGGGACGCGCCGAACATCGACATGACCCTCTCCAACGTCATCGGGGGCCGGCCCACCCCCGCCTCCCGGCCCCGTTTCGACGCGGTGGCACGCTGGCTGATGGCCGGAGCCGGCCTCGACGAGGACGAGTCCGCGCCGGTGGAGGTGGAGGGGTGTGTCTTCGTGAACGTGCCGCCGAGCGGCGCGGTCTCGATGCGCGGCTGGATCGAGGCGATCCGCTCGTTCGGGTACGCCGTCTTCGCCCGGCCGAAGCTCGGCCCGGACGACGACGTGGACGCCGCCATGCTCGCCCACATCGAGGCCCGCGCGGCCACCGGCCGGTTGCGCCGGCTGGTCGTGGCCAGCGGCGACGGGCGCAACTTCGCCGAACCGATGGAGAAGCTGGCCCAATCGGGCGTCGAGGCCGTCGTGCTGTCCTTCGCGGAGGTCGCCGGCTACGCGCAGGAATCCGAGCTGCTCACGTTCGTCGACCTCGAGGACGTGCCGGGGGCCTTCACCAGCCCCCTGCCGCGGGTCCGGTTGGACAACCTGCCGGACGGTGGCGCCTGGCTCGTGCCGACCCGGTCCATGCTGACCCTGCTGTCCGACGGGCCGGAGTGAGGCGCCGGCAGATCGTGGGTGGACGGGTCCTGCGCCGCCCGCCGGTAGTCTGACCGGGTGCTGAGCGATCGCGGCGTCGAGGACTCGACGCGCCGCGTGGCTCTGGTCACCCTCGGGTGCGCGCGCAACGATGTCGACTCCGAGGAACTCGCCGGACGCCTGTCCGCCCAGGGCTGGGAACTGGTGGCCGACGCCGCCGAGGCCGACGTGGCCGTGGTGAACACCTGCGGATTCGTCGAGCAGGCCAAGAAGGACTCCATCGACACCCTGCTCGAGGCCGCCGACCTGCGCTCCGACGCAGACGCCCGCACCGCCGCCGTGGTGGCCGTCGGGTGCCTCGCCGAACGGTACGGACGCGAACTGGCCCAACAGCTTCCGGAGGCGGACGCCGTCCTGGGCTTCGATTCCTACCACGACCTGTCCACCCACCTCGGTGCCATCCTGGCCGGGCGTCCGCCGGCCGCCCACACGCCGCGCGACCGCCGCACCCTGCTGCCGATCGCGCCGGTCGAGCGCCGTCCGGACCCGGTCGCACCCTCGGCGGCGGGCGGCACCCCTCGCCCCGGTCCACCGGTCGTCCGGCGCCGGCTGGCCGACGAGCCCTGGGCCCCGCTCAAGATCGCCTCCGGGTGCGATCGACGGTGCAGCTTCTGCGCGATCCCGACCTTCCGCGGGTCCTTCGTCTCCCGCCCGCCGGCCGAGGTGCTCGGCGAGGCGGCCTGGCTGGCGCGTCACGGCGTCCGCGAACTGCTCTGCGTCAGCGAGAACTCCACCTCCTACGGCAAGGATCTGGCAGACCTGCGCCTCCTGGAACGGCTGCTGCCCCAGCTCGCGGCCGTCGAGGGGATCCGCCGGGTCCGGGTGTCCTACCTGCAGCCGGCCGAGCTGCGGCCCTCGCTGGTCGAGGTGCTCGCCGGGAGCGAGGGCGTGGCACCCTACTTCGACCTGTCCTTCCAGCACGCCTCGGGTCCGCTGCTGCGCCGGATGCGCCGGTTCGGGTCCCGCGAGCAGTTCCTCGAGCTGGTCGCCGGGATCCGCGAGCTGGCCCCGGAGGCCGGCATCCGGTCCAACGTGATCGTGGGTTTCCCGGGGGAGAGCGCGGCCGATCTCGACGAGCTGACCGCCTTCCTGGAGCAGGCCCGCCTGGACGTGGTGGGGGTGTTCGGCTACTCCGACGAGGACGGCACCGAGGCCGCGGGCCTGGACGGCGCGCTGGCCGCCCACGAGATCGCCGCGCGCACCGCCACCGTCACCGACCTGGTGACCGAGCTCATGGCGCAACGCGCCGAGGACCGGCTCGGGCAGGTCGTCGAGGTGCTGCTCGACCGGGTCGCAGACCGACTCGACGAGGACGAGCTGGAACTCGACCCGGGCACCTGTCCGTCGGACGGCGCAGAGGTGGTGGGGGTGGGGCGGGCCGCTCATCAGGGACCGGACGTGGACGGCGTGACCCGGCTCGTCGCGACCGGCGGCCCGAGGGGTCTGGGCGCCGGGGACATCGTGCGTGCAGAGGTGATCGCCACCGCCGGAGCGGACCTGCTCGCCGAGGTGTCGCGATGAGCGAGCGCGCCGCACCGAACGGTGCGACGCACCACGGTGCACCGAGTGTGGTCAACATCGCCAACGCGTTGACCGCACTGCGTCTGGCCCTGGTCCCCGTCTTCGGCTGGCTGCTGCTGCACGAGGGCGGGGAGCAGGCGCCCTGGCGGTGGGCGGCCGCAGCGGTGTTCGTGATCGCGGGCCTGACCGACAAGGTCGACGGGGATCTGGCCCGTCGCCATGGGCTGGTCACCGACCTGGGCAAGATCGCCGATCCGATCGCCGACAAGGCACTGACCGGGACGGCCTTCGTGGTGCTGTCGGTGCTCGGCGAGTTGCCCTGGTGGGTGACCGTGGTGGTGCTGATCAGGGAGGGCATGATCACCCTGTTGCGCCTGGCCGTGGTGCGCCGGGTGGTGCTCCCGGCGGGCCGCGGCGGCAAGCTGAAGACGGCCCTGCAGGCCCTGGCCATCCTGTTGTACGTGCTGCCGCTGGCCCCGGCCGGGCACGTCGTCGCCGTCGCGGTGATGGCCGTGGCGGTCCTGGTGACCGTGGCCACCGGCCTGCACTACCTGGTCGTGGTCACTCGGGCGGTCCGTTCGGCGTGAACGACGTCCAGCGTGGGCTCGTGCTCGTCGTCGAGGACGATGCGGCGATCGCCGAACTCATCCGCACCGCGCTGAGCACGCAGGGACTGACCGTGCACGTGGTCGGCGACGGCGAGTCGGCGTTGGCGGCCGTGCGCCGGGACCGCCCCGCGGTGATCGTGCTGGACGTCGGTCTGCCGGGTCTGGACGGGACCGAGGTCTGCCGGCGGCTGCGCTCGGCCGGTGACTGGACGCCGGTGTTGTTCGTCACCGCCCGCGACGAGGAGGTCGACCGGGTGCTCGGGCTCGAACTGGGCGCCGACGACTACGTGACCAAGCCGTTCAGCCCCCGCGAACTGGCCGCCCGGGTCCGAGCGGTGCTGCGGCGTGGCGGCCCTGCGGCCGGGATCGAACGGCTCGCGGCCGGCCGGGTGGCACTCGACCTGGCCACGCGACGGGTCAGCGCCGACGGACGCCCGGTGGAGCTGACCACCACCGAGTTCGATCTGCTCGCGCATCTGGTGCGCCGTCCCGGCCGGGTGTTCACCCGTGAGGAGTTGCTGGCGTCGGTCTGGGGATATCCCGCCGGGACCGCGACCAGGACCGTCGACGTGCACGTCTCCCAGTTGCGGGCCAAGCTCGGCCCGGCGATCGGACTGCGCTCGGTACGCGGGGTCGGCTATGCCGCGGAGGTCTGAACCACGAACGCTCGCGGTCTGGCTCGCCGCCCTGGTCGCGGTCGTGGCGCTGGCCAGTGCCGCGCTGACCGCGGGCGCCCTGGCCAGGGCCCTCGGGGCCACCAACCGCGCCCAGGCCGCCGCGGCCCTGGTCGCCGAGGCCGAGACCCTGACCGCGCTCGCCGAGCAGGGCAGCATGCTGCGCCTGGCCGCGCGGATCCGGGTCGTGAACGCCCGCGCCGGGTGGTCCGCGCAGGTGGTCGGAGGCGGGCTTGCCTCGCGGGAGCCGTTCGATGCCGTCGACGTGACCGGCGTGCCCGAGTCCGAGCCGGTCGAGCGATCCGTGGACGGCGCGTCCTGGCTGGTCCTGGCCCGGCCGGTGAGCACAGCGTCGAGTGCCGACCAGGGCACCACGGTCCTGCTCGCCCGTCGTCTGGCGCAGGCGAGCCGGCTGACCCCGGACCAGCGCCGGTCGCTGGTGGTTGCGGCCCTGGCGGGGCTGGTCGCCGGCGCCGGCGCCGCCCTGCTGGTGGCGGGCAGGATCTCCGCACCGCTGCGCCGGTTGTCCGCCGCTGCCGGGGCGCTGGCCCGGGGGGAGCGCGATATCGACGTCCCGCACGAGGGGCCCGCCGAGGTGGTCCACGTGGCCGCCGCCCTGGAGGCGCTCGCCGGGGACCTGGACGTCGCGGAGCGCCGCCGCCGATCCTTCCTGCTCGCCGTCTCGCACGAACTGCGGACCCCGATGACCGCGGTCGCCGGATACGCCGAGATGCTCAGCGACCGCGTCCTGCCCCCCGAGCAGGTGCCCCCGGCGGCCGCCGTGATCGCCGCCGAGTCGGCCAGGCTGCAGCGCACGGGTCGCCGATCTGCTCGCCCTGGCCCGGTTGGAGGCAGAGGAGTTCCGGCTCGAGGCCCGACCGACCGACGTGGCCGCGATCCTGGGGGCCGCCGCGGCGGCCGCCGCCCCCGCGGCGGAGGCCGCCGGGGTACGGGTGCAGGTGCGGACCCAGGGGGCGCTGCGGCCGCTGGTCACCGACGGCGAGCGGCTGCGGCAGATCGTGGATGCGCTGGTGGACAACGCCGTCCGGGCCCTGGAGGGCACGCCCGACGGCCGGGTCGTGCTGACCGCGACCGTCGATCCCGCCGGCGCGGTGCGGCTCGAGGTCGTCGACAACGGGCCCGGGCTGGCGGCCGATGATCTCGCCGTGGCCTTCGAGGCAGGCCTGCTCAGCGAGCGCTACCGCGGACGGCGCCGGGTGGGCGCCGGGGTCGGGCTGGCCCTGGTGGGCGAGCTGGCCCGCCGACTCGGCGGCCACGCCGAGGCGTCCCCGGCCGAAGGCGGCGGCGTGGTGTTCGCGGTGGTGCTCCCGGATACCCGAACACTGCCCTGACAGTGCGCGATCCTGCCCGTCACCGGCCACCCGCACGGTGGGTCCCGGTGGCCGCAGCCGGCGGCCGGAGGACCTGGAGGACGAGATGTCGGGATTCCTGATCGGCGTGGCGGGGCTGGTGGCCGTGCCCGCGTTGGTGGCGGGCGGCGCGGACGGGACCTCGCCGGAGGTGCGTCAGCGTCTCGCCGATGCCTGCGAGCGCGTACCGATGCGGATCGAGCAGGTGGGCCGCGCGCAGGAGCGTCTGGCCGCGGGCGACGCCACCCCCGGCTCGATCGCCTTCCTCCAGCGCAGGATCGACCGGGCCGAGGCGGCCGGCCGGCAGGACCGGGTGACGCTCCTGACCGATCGGATGGCGGTGCGCCGGGACGTCCAGGATCTGCTTCCCAAGGTGCTGATCTCGCTCCGTGACGCTGAGGTCATCTGCCGCGAGCACGATGCGTCGTCGGTTCCGGCCGAGCCGTCGGCATGACCAGGGTGGTGGCGGTGCCGGTCAGGGCGCTGGCGGCCGTGGCCCTGGTGGCGACCCTGGCCGGGTGCGGGCCCATCCGCGCGCGGGACGCCGGCTCAGCGGGGGTCGACTCAGCGGGCGTCCACTCATCGGGCGCGAGCTCATCGGGCGTCGGCTCCGCGGGTGCGTCAGGCGTCGGTTCGGCGGACGTCGGCGCGGCGGACGTCGCCGCCGTGGAGGGGGCCCTCGCACGCGCCGACGAGGCGCTGGAGGGGGTCGCGGAACAGCTCGAACAGGATCGCTGAGTGATGGCGGAACAACCCGGTGTGCACCGGGGTTGGTCGAGCATCGGGCCGTGCCGATCCGGCGCCGGTCGGGTCGGCGGGGTACGGTGGACTCCTCTACTGAGGTGGCCGGAGTTCAGCCGCCACCCCAGCGGGACGATGACGTAGTCGAGAATGACGTGGTCGAGACGTAGGCTGCCGGTAGGTGGAAGGGAGGGCGTCGCCATGGTGCTGTTGAGGCAGGAGATCGGTGACGTCCTGCGTGATGCCCGCCGTGAGCAGGGCCGCACCCTGCGCGAGGTCTCCTCGCAGGCCCGGGTCTCGCTGGGCTACCTCAGCGAGGTCGAACGCGGCCAGAAGGAAGCGTCCAGCGAACTCCTGGCCTCGATCTGCGGGGCGCTCGAGGTGCCGCTGTCCTCGGTCCTGCACCAGGTCAGCAAGCGCATCGCGCATGCCGAGGGTCCGAGCGACCCCAGGGTCGGTCCGCTGTGCGTCGAGGACGTGAAGGTGCCTGACGACCTGGACGGCATCGACGCGATCGACCCGCTCGTCTCCGCCGCCTGAGTCAGGCCGGCGCAGCCACCTCACCGCTCCTGACGGCGGCGTAACGTCTCGCGCTTGTCCTCGAACCTGCTGGCCTTGCGGTCCAGATCCGCCATGTGCGCGGCGAGCGATTCCCGGGCCTCCTCCGCGTCCGGGCCCAGGCCCTCGAGCTCGAAGACCTTCCAGAACTTCAGGATCGGTGCCAACACCTCGTCGTGGTGCAGGCGCAGGTCGTAGATCCCGGCCAGGGCGATGTCCAGCGAGCGACGAGCGAAGCCGTCCAGGCCCGACCCGGGCATCTCGAAGGACTTCACCACATCGCTGACCGCCTGCACCGTCTGATCCGGCGCGACCTGCAGTGCCGCCGCGAGCAGGTTGCGGTAGAAGACCATGTGCAGGTTCTCGTCGACCGAGATGCGCGCCAGCAGCTGCTCGCAGATGGGGTCGTCGGTGAAGCGACCGGTGTTGCGGTGCGAGATCCGGGTGGCCAGCTCCTGGAACGAGACGTAGGCCACCGTGTGCAACATGTCGAGTTGGCTGGCCAGATCGTGCCCGGCCGCCATGTGCGTCATCCGTTCGCGTTCCAGAGCCACCGGGTCGACAGACCGCGTGGTCAGCAGGAAGTCGCGGATCGCGATCCCGTGGCGGCCCTCCTCCGCGGTCCACCGTCCCACCCAGGTGCCCCAGGCGCCGTCCGGGCCGAAAGCGGTGTAGATCTCGCGGTGGTAGCTGGGCAGGTTGTCCTCGGTGAGCAGGTTGACCACCAGGGCGGTGCGCGCCGTCGGCGTCATCTTCGACTGGGACTCCTGCCACGGCACGCCCTCGAGGGGGCCGTCGTAGTCCTGGCCCTGACTCCACGGCACGTACTCGTGGGGCATCCATTCCTTGGCGATGGCCAGGTGCCGATCGACCTCGCCGGCGACCGTGGACTCCAGTTCGTGCAGCAACTCCGTCTGGGTCCATTCACGACGTGCCATGACCAGCTCCTCGGGGCGCGAGAACCACCTCTGCTGCCTCACCGTAGCCTGCATCAGCCCGGCTGGCAGTGGGCGCAGTAGGAGACGATGCGCTCACGGGTGGCGGGACCCATCAGCAGCTTCTGGATGGGTGTCCCGCACCGCAGGCAGGGTCGCCCGCCGCGCGCGTGCACCCAGTTACGCCGGCCGGCCCGGTCGACGCCGGTGGTGACCTGAATGCCGGTCCTGGCGCCCCGGGTGAGCAGGCGGTGCAGCAGGTCCACCAGGGCGCGGATGCCGTCGACGTGCAGCGCCGAGGCCGGGGTCAACGGCGAGATGCCGCGCAGGAAGAGCGATTCGCACAGGTAGAAGGTGCCCACCCCGGCCAGCACCTGTTGGTCCAGCAGCACCTCGCCGAGTGGGCGCTCGCCGGAGCCCGCGATCGCCGCCACCGCGCGTTCGGCGTCCCAGTCCGGACCGAGCAGGTCCGGTCCGAGGTGACCGATCAGCCGGTCCTCGTGCGCGGTCGGCACGAGATCGAGCATGCCGAGGCGATGACCGACGGCCGTCCAGTCGCTGTTCGCCAGGACGGCGCGGACGGCGCTGCGCGGACCGGGCACGGGTCGGCTCCCGGTCCGGTGCAGCGACCAGGACCCGTCCATCCGCAGATGGCTGTGCAGGGTCAGGGGCACGTCGTCGGCGCGGACCAGCCGGATGAGGATGTGCTTGCCGGCGCTGACCGCCTCACGCACCTCGTGGCCGGTCAGGTCGGCCGTGGCCAGGGACGGCCAGCGCAGCTCGCAGCGCGTCACCGTGGCACCGCTGAGGGCCGCGTGCAGCCGCTGCGCCGTCCGCCACACCACGTCACCCTCGGGCACGTCCCCATCATGTCCCGGCGCCGATGGGTCCGCGGCCTCAGGCGCGCATGCGCAGGCCGCGCGGGGTGGGGTGGAAGCCCGCCGCCTCGAGGGCGCCGGCCAGCGGCGAACCGGCTCCGAGGACGTGTTCGCCGTCCGCCTTCTGGACCGTGAGACGTCCCAGTGCACCGTCGCGCACCGCGAGGGCGAGGGCGTCCGCGGCCGACTGGAGCACCTCCGGCTCCTGCGACCAGGACAGCAGGCTGCGTCCGCCCCGTTCGACATAGAGCACGAGCTCGCCGCCGCTGAGGACGACCAGCGCGCCCGCCTTGCGACCCGGCCGATGTGACCCGGCCACCTCTGGCCAGGCCAGCGCGGCTCCGTATGGGTTGGCCGGATCGGTGGCCGCCAGCACCAGGGTGTGGGCCGCCCGGCCGGTCGCCCCGATCGGGCGGGACGCCGCACGGAGGCGATCGACGGCGCCGGTGGTCGCGAACTGTGCTGCGCCCAGCCCCTCGACGAAGTAGCCCCGGCGGACGCGACCGGCGTCCTCGAAGGCACTCAACACCCGATAGACGGCGGAGAAGCCACCACTGACCTGTTCGGCGGCGACCGAACCCCGGGTGAGCACGCCGTAACGTTCCAGGAGCAGCTCGCACTGGGCATGCGCGCGCAGGGTCGGGTCGCTCTCGCGGACCGGGAGCAGTGACCAGCGTCCGATGGTCGTGGGTGGGCCGGTGCGACTGGGCATCGCCGGGCGGGTCAGGCCGCTGCGGGCCCGGTACCGGGCGCGGGCGGTGCGGGGCCCGGTCCTGCGGCCACGCCGAGCCGCGCCGCCCCCGGAACCGGCTCTGAGATGAGTGCGCAGGGCGGAGAGCGTGTCGTTGGTGATCAGCCCCGCCCAGACCAGGTCCCACAGGACGGTTGCGAGCTCGGGATCCGCGGGCCCGCCGACCGCATCGGACAGCCCCCGGAAGAAGTGGCCGCCACCGCCCGCCAGGGCGTCCAGGACGGCCGCGGGCAGGTCGCCGGCGGGGGTCTCGCCGGGCGCCGCCAGCGTGAGCGGAGCCAGATCGGTCGGGTGCAGGCTGATCCAGCCGTCCTCGCCGGGCAGTGAACCGTGTCCCGACCAGGTCACCTCGTTCGCCGTGAGCAGTTCGTCGAGCATGCCGGGGGAGTAGTCGATCACCCGGGCGGGCAGGATGAGCGTCTCGAGGGCGCTGGCCGGGATCAGCGCCCCGGCCAGCTGCTCCACCGCACTGAGGACGCCGTCCACGCCGCGCAGCCGGGCCCCGTCCGCGCCGAGACCGTGCCAGGCGGGCAGGAACAGGGCCAGGTCCGTGGCGGTGACCGGCTCGACCTCGGCCCGCAGCGCGGCCACGGACCGGCGACGCAGGACCCGCAGCACCTCGCGGTCGCAGTAATCCATACCGTGGCCGCCCCCGGACTCAAGGGGCCGCAGCTCGCCCTCGGCGATCCGGCCTGCGGCGACGAGGCGGCGCAGTGTCTGGATCACCACCGCCACCCCGAGCCCGTAGCGTTCGGCGATCTGCGGCGCGGTGAACGGACCGTGGCACCTGGCATACCGGGTGAGCAGGTCCGCGAGTGGATCGGTCACCGGTTCGGTGAACACCTCGGCCACCCCCACCGGCAGCGGGGTTCCCAACCCGTCGCGCAGCCGGCCCGCGTCCTCCACGGCGGCCCAGAACGCTCGCCCCCCCAGACGCACCCGGATGGCTCGGCGGGTGGCCTGCAGGGTCTCCAGCCAACCGGTGACGACGTCGAGGGGCACCGGGGGTGGGTCGGGGGCGTCCGACTCGGTGGGGCCCGCCTCACCGCTCCCGCCCACGTCGGTGGCGCGCAGCCGCTCCGGCAGGGTGCGTTCAGCGACCTCGGTCTCGGTCAGCGGCCCCAGCAACCGCAGCAGGTCCGCCACGCCCTCGACCCCGACGAGGCGACGGTGCGCGGCCAGGTGCTGCAGCTCCGCCTCGGTGCGGGCCAGTGCCTCGGGGTCCAGCAGGTCGCGCAGCGAGGCACCCTCGCCGGTACCGAGCAGTTCGGACAACAGCGTCGGGTCCAGGGTGAGGGCCGCCGCGCGTCGTTCGGCCAGCGGTGAGTCGCCCTCGTAGAGGAACTGCGCGATGTACCCGAACATCAAGCTGCGGGCGAACGGCGAGGGTTGATCGGAGGTCACCTCGACCAGCCGCACCGCCCGGGACTGCAGATCGCGCATGAGCCGCTCGAGCCCGGGCACGTCGAAGACGTCCTGGAGGCACTCGCGGACCGTCTCCAGCACGATGGGGAAGGCCGGGTAGCGGCCCGCCACCTCGAGCAGTTGCGCGGCCCGCTGTCGCTGCTGCCACAAGGCCTGACGTTGGCCCGGTCGCCTCCTGGGCAACAGGAGTGCCCGACCGGCGCATTCGCGGAAGCGCGAGGCGAACATGGCCGACCCGCCGAGCTCCTCGGTGACCAGCGCTGAGATCTCCTCGGGCAGCAGGAGCACCTGGTCGGCGACCTGCGGCGGCGAGCCGTCGTCCGTCTCCACATCGGGCAGCCGCAGCACGATGCCGTCATCGCCCGGCATCGCCTGCACGTCGACCCCGAAGCGCTCGCGGAGCCGGGCGCTGACCGCCAGCGCCCAGGGCGCGTGCACCTGGGCGCCGAACGGCGAGTGGATCACCAGGCGCCAGTCGCCGAGCTCGTCGCGGAAGCGTTCCAGCACGATCGTCCGGTCGTCCGGGACAACCCCGCTGTGCTCTCGCTGGTCGTCCAGATAGGCCACCAGGTTGTCCGCGGCCCACTCGTCCAGCCCGGCCTCGCGGGCCCTGCGGTGCGCGGCGGTGCGGTCCGAGCCGGTCAGCTCGCGCACGAAGGAGCCCACCGCGCGGCCCAGTTCGGCTGATCGACCGAGCGCGTCGCCATGCCAGAACGGCAGCCGCCCGGGCTGGCCGGGCGCTGGGGTGACCAGGACCTGGTCATGGGTGATCTGCTCGATCCGCCACGTGCTCGATCCGAGGGTGAACACGTCGCCCACCCGGGACTCGTAGACCATCTCCTCGTCGAGTTCGCCGACCCGGCGGCCCGGGCCGTCGCCGGCCAGGAACACGCCGAACAGTCCGCGGTCGGGGATCGTGCCGCCGCTGGTCACCGCCAGCCGCTGCGCGCCGGGCCGGGCCGACAGCCCACCGCCGATCCGGTCCCAGACCAGGCGTGGACGCAACTCGGCGAACTCCTCACCCGGGTAGCGCCCGCTGAGCATGTCGAGCACGGCGTCGAAGACCGGCCGGGTCAGCGTGGCGTACGGAGCGGCCCGGACCACCAGCCGGTAGACGTCGTCCACCGACCAGTCGTCCAGGGCGACCATGGCGACGATCTGTTGCGCCAGCACGTCCAGCGGATTGGCCGGGACGCGCAGCGCCTCGATCGCCCCATCGGCCATCCGCTCGACGACCACCGCCGTCTGCACCAGGTCGCTGCGGAACTTGGGGAAGAGGACTCCGCGCGAGACGGCTCCCACCTGGTGCCCGGCCCGACCGACCCGCTGCAGCCCGCCGGCCACGCTCGGCGGCGACTCCACCTGGACGACCAGGTCCACGGCACCCATGTCGATACCCAGCTCCAGGCTGGAGGTGGCGACGACCGCCGGGAGCCGACCGGCCTTGAGTTCGCTCTCGATCACCGCGCGCTGTTCCTTGCTGACCGAGCCGTGGTGCGCCCGGGCCAGGATCGCCGGGGCGCCCGTGGCGACGCCCGAGGCCGCCAGCACCTGCGCGGGGGGACGCGTCGGGGCGGACACCTCCTGGGGTTCCTCGGCATGGCGCTCGGCCCAGATCTCGTTGAGCCGGGCGGTCAGCCGCTCGGCCAGACGCCGGGAGTTGACGAAGACCAGCGTCGAGCGGTGCTCGGCGATCAGATCCACCACGCGCTCCTCCACGTGGGGCCAGATCGAGGGCCGCTTGGGCGCGCCGGCCGCCGGCCCGCTCAGGTCGATCCCGGCCACGTCCAGGCGGTCCAGGCCCGGCGGATCGGGCTCCGCGGCGCGCCCGGGTGCCGGCAGTCCGGGTGGCGACACCGAGTCCAGATCGGTCATGTCGGGAACCGGAACGACCACCCGCAGGTCGAACTCCTTGGTGGGCGCGGGCTGCACGATCCGCACGGGCCGTTGACCGGTGCCGGCGAGCCAACGGGCCACGTCCTCGACCGGGCGCACGGTCGCGGACAGCCCGACGCGCTGGGCGGGCTCGGTCATCAGGGCGTCCAGCCGCTCCAGGCTCAGGGCCAGGTGCGCGCCGCGCTTGGCGCCGGCCATGGCGTGCACCTCGTCGACGATGACCGTCTGCACCCCGGTGAGTGAGGCGCGCGCGGCCGAGGTGAGCAGCAGGAACAGCGACTCCGGTGTGGTGATCAGGATGTCGGGGGGATTGCGGCCGAAGGCGCGTCGTTCCGCGGCCGGCGTGTCACCGGAGCGGACAGCGACCCGGATGTCGGGCACCGGCTGCCCGAGGCGGGTCGCCTCCTGACGGATCCCGGTCAGGGGCGATCGGAGGTTGCGTTCCACGTCGACGGCCAGTGCCTTGAGCGGGGAGACGTAGAGCACCCGGCAGCGGCGCTCGGTCGGGCTCGGCCCGGCCGCGGCCAGACGGTCCAGAGCCCACAGGAACGCGGCCAGGGTCTTGCCGGAGCCCGTCGGGGCGACCACCAGGGCGTGCTCGCCCGCGCTCACTGCGTCCCAGGCGCCGGCCTGAGCCGGGGTCGGGCGGTCGAAGGCCGCGGTGAACCACGACCGGGTCGGCGGGGTGAACCGGTCGAGCAGCCCGGGCACCGTCGGGTCCTGCGGCGGGTCGCCGGTCTCTCGCTCGTCGTTGGGCACATCCACATGGTGCCTGCCACCCCCGACAATCCGCCTCCGGAGGGCGTGGCCCGACCTTCGTGGGGCCCCTTCCGGCGACGGCGTGTGATCCTGGAGCTATGCGGATGAGCGAGTTCCGGCGACTTGTGGACCAGGAGTTCGGCCAGGCCCGGGGCGACGCGCTGGTGCGCGACCACGTGGTCGCCGGGCTGGGCCACCGGACCGGGCGCGAGGCCCTCGACGCCGGGGATCCGCCGCGCACTGTCTGGCTCGCCCTGTGCCGGGATCTGGACGTGCCGCAGGAACGCTGGCTGGGCACCGACGACACCGCCGACGGCCGCGGCGTGTCGCGCACATCGAACACACGTTCGGTCTAGTCTCGTCCCCAGGAGGCGGACGCCGCCCGGTCATCCACACCGGTGGCGCCGGTCCGGACCACTGTGTCGGTGGCGCGTCGTAGCGTCTCCGGCGTCATGAGAAACCGATCGACCACGAGGTGAATCGATGCCCGCTCCAGCAGACCGCGACAAGGCCCTCGAGACGGCGCTGAGCCAGATCGACCGGCAGTTCGGCAAGGGGTCGGTGATGCGTCTCGGTGAGGACGTGCGCCCGCCGATCGAGGTGATCCCGACCGGTTCGATCGCCTTGGACGTCGCCCTCGGCATCGGTGGCCTTCCCCGAGGCAGGGTCGTGGAGATCTACGGCCCGGAGTCCTCGGGAAAGACCACGGTGGCGCTGCACGCCGTGGCGGGCGCCCAGAGGACCGGCGGGATCGCGGCGTTCATCGACGCCGAACACGCGCTGGACCCGGAGTACGCCAAGAAGCTCGGGGTGGACACGGACGCCCTGCTCGTCTCCCAGCCGGACACCGGTGAGCAGGCTCTGGAGATCGCGGACATGCTGATCCGCTCCGGAGCGCTGGATGTCATCGTCATCGACTCGGTGGCGGCCCTGGTCCCCCGTGCCGAGATCGAGGGCGAGATGGGCGACAGTCACGTGGGCCTGCAGGCCCGGCTGATGTCCCAGGCGCTGCGCAAGATCACTGGTGCGCTGAGCAACACCGGCACCACCGCGATCTTCATCAACCAGCTCCGAGAGAAGATCGGGGTCATGTTCGGCTCTCCCGAGACCACCACGGGCGGTAGGGCTCTGAAGTTCTACTCCTCCATCCGGTTGGACGTGCGCCGGATCGAGACCCTCAAGGACGGGTCTGAACCGGTCGGCTCCCGTACACGGGTCAAGGTGGTCAAGAACAAGGTCAGCCCACCGTTCAAGCAGGCCGAGTTCGACATTCTCTACGGGATCGGGATCTCGCGTGAAGGTGGCTTGATCGACATGGGCGTCGAGCACGGCTTCGTGCGCAAGTCCGGTGCCTGGTACACCTACGAGGGCGACCAGCTCGGTCAGGGCAAGGAGAACGCCCGCTCCTTCCTGCGGGACAACCCCGATCTGGCGGACGAGCTCGAGAAGAAGATCAAGGAGAAGCTCGGGATCGGTGCCCGGGTCGATGCTCCGGCCGCCGGCGATGCCGTTGACCTGACCGGTTCGGGGAAGGCGGGTGTGGCTTCGGCCGCGGCGGCTCCCGCGGGCCGTAACGGCCGGGGTGCCAAGGTCCCGGTCGACTTCTGACCGCGGGGCGGCCCCCGATGACGCGTCGGCGGAGAACCGGGCGAGGGCACGAGCAGCCCGCGCCCGGTCAGGATCCTCACCTCACTACGCGGGGGGACACCGAGACCCAGACCGACTCCCGGACACAGACCGACCCCTACGAGGCCGCGCGCGGGATCGTCCTGCGTCAGCTGACCGCGGTGCCCAAGACCCGCGCCCAGCTGCGCGATGTCCTCGCCAGGCGCGGTGTGCCCGAGGACGTCTCGGGATCGGTGCTGGACCGTTTCGAGGATGTCGGACTCGTCGACGACGCGGAGTTCGCGCGGATGTGGGTCGAGTCTCGGCACGCGGGTCGAAGTCTGTCCCGGCGAGCGCTTCGCCATGAACTGTCAGGTCGGGGTGTCGATCGCGAGATCGTCGAGGCGGCAGTGGAGGTTGTGGACGGTGAGGCCGAACTGGCGGCGGCCACCGCGCTGGTCCGGCGACGGCTCGCCGTCAGGGCGGGGGAGGACCCTCAGCGACGCGACCGTCGGTTGCTCGGTCTGCTCGCCCGGCGCGGCTACGGGGCCGAGGTGGCCCACCGGGCCCTGCGTGCAGCGTTGGAGGAGTCCTGAACCCCCGAGCTCGGTGGCGGCGAGATCAAGCCAACTGGGTTAAGACCGCTAGATCAGACCCAGCGCCGTGCCCGTCAGCCCCGGGAAGACGTCCTTGGCCGAACCGACCCCCATCTTCTTGGTGAGGATCTCGGAGATCACGGTCCGATAGTCGGTCGTGCCCGCGAGGTCACCGCGGTCGAGCTTGTCGGAGCCGAGCCCGGGCCAGGTCCCATAGACCTTGCCCCCCTTGATCCCGCCGCCGAGCACCAGCATGCAGTTGCCGTGGCCGTGGTCCAGACCACCGTTGCCGTTCTCCTTCACCCGCCGACCGAACTCGCTCAGGGTGATGACGGTGACGCGGGAGAGATCAGGCCCAAGGTCCGTGGCGAAGGCCGCCAGTCCCTGGGCGACGGTGGACAGCTTGGTGGCGAATCGGCCCCCGCTGGCCTTGCCGATGTTGGTGTGGTGGTCCCAGCCGCCCATCTGCACGTGGGCCACCCGTAGACCGCTCTTGGCCTTGACCAGGCTGGCCACGTCGCGCAGGGCCGTGCCGTAGCGGTCGCCCGGGTAGCCGCCGGCCGGCGTGGCGGCCGCAAGCTTCTCGACCGCCGTCACCGCGCTCAGAGCGTTGCTCATCGGCGTGCTGACCTCAGGCCTCGCTCCGGCGTGCAACTCGCCGATCGCCTTCTGCCACAACGAGACCGGCGTCTGCGCGGACGCCAGGGGCAGGCCGATGTCCTTCAGGCTGGTGGCGGCGATCTTCGCATGGTTGCCGCGCAGCGAGCCCGGCACGGACGAGGCGCCGACCGCCACGGCCTCCAGCACCCCGGAGTCGGGCATGGTGCCGATGGTCCGGTCCAACCACCCGGTGCGCAGGCTCGATCCGGGAGCGGCCCGCTCCAGTTCGTCCATCGCATCGAAGTGGGACCGGGTGGGCGATTCCTGGCCGACCGCCTGGACGGCTGCGAAGTCACCGCTCGACCACAACGGGAACAGCGGCGCCAGCGCCGGATGGAGACCGAAGGTGGAGTCGACCTGTCTGGCCAGGGAGCCCGGGACGGCGATCGAGGGCCGAGCGGAGGCGTAGTTCGGGTCGCCGATCGGAGGAACGACGGACAGCCCGTCGATTCCGCCGGCCAGCACGATGGTCACCAGCACGTGCTCGGTGCCGGTGGCGGTGGCGCCGAAGGCGAGTTCGGCGTCGCCGACGACGGTGGTGAAGAGGGCGGCTCCGCCCATCGCCTTGAGCATTCCGCGGCGGGAGAGTTCGAAGCGTCGTCCTTCGGTGCACCCGCAGTCGGTCACAGTCCTGGTCATGGGCTTCTCCGGTCCGTCCGGTCGCGGGTCAGTGGGTCAGGAAGCTGGGGGAGTGGAACAGCAGCACGAGGGCGACGGCACAGGCCCTGCTCTGTTGCGTGGATCCGGCGGCGTAGGTGCCGGCAGCGCCGGGACCGGACAGGATGCTGGTCACCGCCGTGGACTCTGCGGCCGTCGGCTTGCGGCCGAACAGACGCTGGCACAGCTGGGCGGTGATCGCCGCCGGGGTGGTGGCAGATGCCTTGTCGGACAACGCGTCCTCGGGCTTCGGGTAGGCGAAGGCGCCCTTGCGCCGGCCCTGGACCAGATCGACACTCAGGCCGAACTGCCGCAGGGCCTGCCCGGCCGACTGCCATCCGGCGGCCACGTCCGGGTAGCCGTCTGGGGTTGGCCAGTCGAAGGGGGCGTGGCCGGCACTACCGAGTGCCCGGGCGAGGGCGACCAGCGTCGTGGCGTCGTTGCCGGGGGGCAGCTCGAGAGCACGGGCCACCCCGGCCAGGTGCTCCATCGGACGGCGCAACTTCTGCCCGGCACTGGCGGCGAACTCCGGACTGGCGAACAGCGCTCGCAGCACCGCGGCGATCTGGGTGTCGTTCGTGAGGTAGACGTCGGCCAGGCGCGCGATGAGGGCCGGCGGCGGGGAGTCGGCCACGAAGTGCCGCGCCAACTTGGTGGCGAGGAACGTGGCCGTGCTCCGGTGGTGGGCCAGGTGGGCGAGCAGCTCGCGGGCCGCCTGCGGCCCCTGATCGGCCGAGGCGTTGGCGTGCGTGAAGCCCATCACCGTGACCGCACCCACGTAGTGGGCCTGGGGTCGGAACTCGATCTGCATCGTGTCGCGTTCGATGCGCCATCCGGTGAGGAGCTTCGCCGCCTCCTTGATATCGGCCTCGGTGTAGCCGCCGTCGACGCCCACGGTGTGCAGTTCCAACAGTTCGCGGGCGAAGTTCTCATTGGGGTTCTTGCCGGTGGAACCGTTGAGATCGAGGTACTGCATCATCGAACCGGAGTACGTGACGGCGACCAGCAGATCCTCGAATCTGCCGAGGGCGTTCGGTCGGATCACCTTGGCGTCGTACTGCGTCCGGAAGTGGCGGCCGTCGTCGGCTCCCACCGGCACCGTGAAGTGGTCGGACCAGAAGCCGACCATGACCTCGTACAGCTGGCGCGAGCTGTGCACCGCCAGTCCCAGGTGGGCACCCTGCAGATCCGACTGCGGGTTGAAGCCTGCGGTGTCGCCGGCGTCGTAGCGGCGCTTGAGCTGCAGCGGCGACATCTTCAGGCTGGGGAACCGGGCCAGGACGGCGTCGCCGTCCGGATCGGCCACGTTCGCGGGGGCGAGCTGGCGGCCCAGCCAGGCACCGATGCCCTGGGCGGCGATCTGGGCCCGCAGCTTCGGGCCCGCTCCGTAGGTCGCGCGCTGCAGCACCAGTTCGGCGGCGGAGACCGGCACCGAGACCGGCGCGGTCGAGCCACCCTGCGGCAGGCTGGTGGACGGCTCAGACGTGCGCGGCCGGGTCGCGGCGGCCGGGGGCGCCGGGGCGGGATGCGCGTTCTTGCTCGGGCCCGTCGCGGGCTGCGCGGCGGCGCCGTTCGGCGTGGAGCCGCCGGCCTTCTTCCTCGAGGATCCCTTGCCCGGCGGCAGGCCGGTATAGGGGTCGATCGTGACCCGTGGACCGCTCACCGGCGGTAGCGGATCGAGCATCACGCCATCGGAGCCGCCGGAAGCGCGGCTGTAGGAGTCGGCGTAGGAGTCGGTGTACACCTCGCCCGCCGATCCGGAGGGGGACCCATTGTCCATCCCCCCGGCGGCCGAGGTGCCTGCGGATCCGGTGGCCGACCCCGTCGACGAGGCGGTCGGCGAGCTCGATGCCGCGGGCGAGCCGGCACCGGACGTCGTCGCGGAGGCCTCCGCCCCGGCGCGGCCCAGCCCCGCCGCCCGGCGGGCGGCGGTGGCCTCGCCGTCCCCGCCGAACCATCCCGCGGTGTAGGCGGCGCCCGCACCCAGGCCCGCCAGGCCCACGGTGCCCAGGGTCGCGAGAAGGACCCCGCGACGGGAGCCCCCAGGCTCGTCGTCCACGGTCGGATCGAGGGTCGAATAGGCGTAGGGACCGGCGAGCACGGAGTCCAGGTCGCCCTTGTGACCGATGCCACCCGGCCGGGTGTCGTTGCCGGCGGACGTGGAGGGTGATGACTGCACGGAGAGCCCCCGAGGCGTGGATCAGCGTCGATGTGTGACGATCCGGACGCTAGTGATGCCGGCTACGCAGGGCAACGAACGTGGGTCAGTGATAGCCCGGGGTTAGGAAGGCCTTGACGCCCCGGTTCAGCGGCAGGGGTCGGGTGTGGGCAGCGTCGGATCCGGCAGGTCAGCGAGCTTTCCGGCGCTCTGCGCCCACCCGGTGAGGTAGGTACCGGTGCTCGCCGCGCCGGCGAGTGTCTGGGCGATGAAGGCGCACATCGTGCTGTCACCGTCGGTCACCCCGACACCGAACGTGATCCGCCCCAGTGGACCCCCTGTCACCGCGAGCGTTCCGGCCGACTGGGCGGCGAGGATCCTCATCGTCGTCACCGGGCCGACGACGGCGTCCACCTGGTCGTTGCGCAGCGCGTCCATACAGTCGCTCATCGACTCGAGGCGATGCACCTGACTGGGCGGTGGCAGCGACTGCTCGGTCTCCGTGTCGCCGCGGGGCACGGCGTCCTTCAGGTCCAGCACTGTGCAGACCATGAGTTCGGGCCTCTCCCGGAGCGTGGCCAGGCTCAGGCCGGTCATCGCGCTGTCGGTGGGGACGAGAAGTTGCAGACCATCACTCAGGTAGGGACCGGCGATGTGGACCGGCTCGTCACCCGGCGTGGGGCTCATGGCCAGGGTGGCCACGACCAGGTCCGCGACGTCCTGCCTGATCAGGCTCTCCCGCTCGGAGGCCAGGGTTCGGACCCAGGTGATGCCCTCGGCACCGATGCCCAGCCGGGCGGCGATGATCTTCGCGATCTCGACGTCGAAGCCGGCCGGTGCGCCGTCCCCGTTCCGGACCCCGAAACCCGGCATGTCGTACCAGATGGCCACCCGGATCCGCTGGTCCTGCGCCAGCCGGGACATGGTGGTGCTCGCGCTGAAGGAGGGCCGGGGGTCGGGGATCGCCGGGTCGACCGCGACGCTGCCCGAACAGGCCGCCGGCAGGAGTAGCAGGCCGAGCCAGACGATCACCGCTCGGGCGACGCCTGCCCGGCGTCGCCGTCCATGCCCAGCACGAGCGGCCACCCCGGGAGGGTAAGCACTGCCGGGCGGGGCGGTCGCCGCTCCTGGTCACTCGAGGCCGAACGTGATCGAGACGTTACCGTCGAGCGTGCCCGTGCCTGCTGGACGTAGGCTCTGCCGTGATGACCACCCCGCCTCCCCTCGCCCAGCGCGCCGCCCAGCGCGCCGAGCAGTCTGGGCGCACCTACCAGGTGCGCACGTTCGGCTGCCAGATGAACGTGCACGACTCCGAGCGGCTGGCCGGGCTGCTCGAGGAGGCCGGATATGTGCGGCCGGCCACGGGTGAGCAGGCAGATGTCGTGGTGTTCAACACCTGCGCTGTGCGTGAGAACGCCGACAACAAGCTGTACGGCAATCTCGGTCACCTGGCCCCGGTCAAGGCAGGCCGCCCCGGGATGCAGATCGCGGTCGGCGGCTGCCTGGCCCAGAAGGACCAGGACAGCATCGTGGCCAGGGCCCCCTGGGTGGACGTCGTGTTCGGCACGCACAATCTCGATTCCCTGCCGGTCCTGCTGGAACGGGCCCGTCACAACGCCGAGGCCCAGGTCGAGATCCTGGACTCCCTGGCGACCTTCCCCTCGACGCTGCCGAGCCGGCGCGAACAGGTGTACGCGGGCTGGGTGTCCATCAGTGTCGGCTGCAACAACACCTGTACCTTCTGCATCGTGCCCAGCCTGCGCGGCACGGAGCGTGACCGCCGTCCGGAAGACGTGCTCGCCGAGGTCCGCGCCCTCGTCCGCGACGGGGCGCTCGAGGTGACGCTGCTGGGGCAGAACGTGAACACCTACGGCGTCGAGTTCGGCGACCGAGCAGCCTTCGGCAAGCTGTTGCGGGCCTGCGGCGGGATCGAGGGCCTGGAACGGGTCCGCTTCACCAGTCCGCATCCGGCGGCGTTCACCGATGACGTGATCGAGGCGATGGCGGCCACCCCGACGGTGATGCCGCAATTGCACATGCCGCTGCAGTCCGGCTCGGACGGGGTGCTCCGCGCGATGCGCCGTTCGTACCGCTCGAAGCGCTTCCTCGGCATCCTGGACAGGGTGCGCGCCGCCATCCCGGACGCCGCGATCAGCACCGACATCATCGTCGGTTTCCCCGGGGAGACCGAGGACGACTTCCAGGCCACCCTCGACGTCGTCGCGGCGGCCCGGTTCGCTCAGGCCTTCACGTTCCAGTACTCGCCACGCCCCGGCACCCCCGCCGCGGACTTGCCCGACCAGGTGAGCAAACCCGTTGTCCAGGAGCGGTACGAACGTCTTGTGACCCTCCAGGAGGGCATCTCCTGGGCGGAGAACCGCCGCCAGGAGGGTCGACTGCTCGAGGTGCTCATCGCCGAGGGCGAGGGCCGCAAGGACGGCGCGACCGACCGACTCAGCGGCCGCGCGCCCGACAACCGGCTCGTGCACCTGGCCCTGCCGGCCGATCTGGCGGACGGGGACCGGCCTCGTCCCGGCGACATGGTCACCGTGCAGGTGACCTACGGAGCGCCACATCATCTGGTGGCCGACAGCGCGGTGAACGCCGGCCCGTATCGGGTCCGGCGCACGAGGGCCGGCGACGCCTGGCAGGCCCGCCGCGCGGATCACCCCAAGGCCGGCGGCCCGTCGTCCGTGCCGGTGCCGCTCGGGATGCCCACGCCGGTTCGCTGAACCGCCCGGCACCGCGACAAGGGACCGCCCTGACCGGGCGGCCCCCCATCACCCGTTCCCGAGATGTCGATCTACCCCCATGCCACGGGAACGGTGAAGATCACTGACCGAGCTTGTCGTCCACCGTCCGATCGACCGTCTCCTGTGCCTGGTCGACCTTGTCGGCGTACTTGCCGCCGGTGGCCGAGTCGACGGCGTCGCCGGCCTTCTCGACGGCCTGGTCGGCGGCGTCGGCGATCTTGTCCTTGTGCTGACCCGCCAGCTCGGCGGCCTTGTCCTTCATGTTGTCGAACATGCCCATCAGAGTGGAACCTTCCCTAGACGTGCCCGCTCCGGCAGAGCGGACTGCCTCGTTCCTATCAGACCTTGATCCGAAACCCTTGATCGCAACGGCCCGGTGGACCCACCCGTCGCCCGCTCTGGCAGACTCGCGCGGTGCCAGAGCACCCAGCGATTCCGGTCCTCGCCGTCGTCGGCCCCACGGCGACCGGCAAGTCCGATCTCGCGCTGCGGCTGGCCCGGCGGCTGGACGGCGAGGTGGTCAACGCCGACGCCATGCAGCTCTATCGCGGGATGGACATCGGCACCGCCAAGCTCAGCCCCGAGGAGCGTCTCGGCGTGCCGCATCATCTGCTCGACGTGCTCGAGGTCGACCAGGAGGCCTCTTTGGCCGCCTACCAGCGTGACGCCCTGGCCGCCATCGAGGCCATCCTCGACCGGGGTCGGCTGCCCATCCTGGTCGGTGGGTCCGGTCTCTACGTCCGGGCCGTGCTCGACGATCTGCAGCTTCCCCCCACGGACGCCGCCGTGCGCGCGCGGTTCGAGCAGGAGTTGGCCGACGTCGGCGCGCCGAGGCTGCACCGGCGCCTGGCCGAGCGCGATCCCGCGGCCGCGGCGACCATCGAGGTGGGCAACGGCCGCCGGATCGTCCGGGCGCTGGAGGTGATCGAGCTGACCGGCCGCCCCTTCTCCGCGACCCTGCCACCGCCCGCCTACCGTCGACCGACCCTGCAGTTCGGGCTGACCTGTGCACGTCCACGCCTGGACGACCGGATCGCCCGGCGCGTCGACCGGATGTGGGCCGATGGTCTGGTCGCCGAGACCGAGGCTCTGCTCGACCTGGGTCTGCGCCGGAGCCGGACCGCCACCCGGGCTCTGGGCTACGCGCAGGTGCTCGACCTGCTCGACGGCCGATCGGACGAGGCCGGGGCCCGTCAGGCCACCGTGACGGCCACCCGCCGGTTCGCCCGTCGCCAGGAGTCCTGGTTCGGACGTGACGCGAGGATCGTGTGGTGTTCGCCGGAACCCGGTGAGGCCCCCGGCGACGCGGACGGCCCGGACGGGCGCGCCGGGTCGGACCGGCTCGTGGAGCGGCTGGCAGACCGGGTCGCCGAACAGATGAGAGGCTGAGGGCATGGGGTACGCGGACCTGACCTGGACCAAGGGCCACGGCACCGAGAACGACTTCGTCATCATCACCGACCTCGACGACGAGCTGCACCTGGACGCATCCCTGGCCGCTGCCCTGTGCAACCGGCGCTCGGGGATCGGCGGCGACGGGCTGCTGCGCGTCGTCCGGGACCGCGACGATCCGCGCCGCTGGTTCATGGACTATCGCAACGCCGACGGCTCGCTCGCCCAGATGTGCGGCAACGGGGCCCGGGTCTACGTCGCCCACCTGGTGCATCGCGGTCTGCTCGACCTGGCCGAGGGCCAGAGCGTTGAGCTGGTCACCCGCGCCGGGGTCAAGACGGTCCGACGCGAGGGCGACCTTCTGGCGGTCGATCTCGGGCCCTGGCGGATCGAGGGCGGCGCCGCAGCGGCCCGCGAGGGCGGGGACCGCGCCGTCACGCTGCCCGGCGGGGACCTCACCCTGCTCGGGTTGTCGGTGAACGTGGGCAACCCGCACGTCGTGGTCGCGCTGCCCGACATCGACCTGCTCCGCGCGGCGGACCTGAGCTCACCACCGGTGCTGGACCCCCCGGCGGCCGCGGGGCGCGAACGTCGAGTTGATCGTGCCCGGGCACGGGGTCGACGGGGCCGGCACGGACGCGCCGGCGACGGGTCACCTGGCGATGCGGGTCCACGAGCGGGGGTCCGGTGAGACCCGCTCGTGCGGAACGGGCGCCGTCGCGGCGGCCCTGGCGGCCCGGGTCTGGGCGGGCGTCGGCGCCCCGGACACCTGGATGGTCGACGTGCCCGGGGGACGGCTCGAGATCCGGCTGCCGGTCGGGTCGGCGCTGGAGGGGGGGTCGGCCGAACTGGTCGGGCCCGCGGTGATCGTCGCCGAGGGCCGGCTGGTGCATCCGCTGCCCTGACGGGGCTCAGCGGCAGACCCGCAGCACCCGGTAGCCCTTGGCGCTGCCGACCCGGTCCACCGTCGGCGCCGCCTCGGCTCCGACGCGGTCGGCCAGCATCGCGGCCAGCCAGGCGTGCAGCGAGTCGGCACCCAGGTGACGCTGGACGACCAGGTGTGCGCACGCCCCGGCGTCCAGTCTGCCGAGCCAGTCCAGCAGCAGAGCGTGCAGAGCGGCCTTGCCGATCCGGATCGGTGGGTTGGACCAGACGGCGGCGAAGGTGACCTCGGCCGGCACCTCCTCCGGAGCGGCGACGACGATGTTGACCAGACCCAGCCGCCGGGCGTTCTCGGCGGTCAGGCCACGGGCCCGCTCGTTGACGTCGACCGCCCACACCCGCGCGCCCGGAGCGAGCATCGCCATGGACAGGGCGATCGGGCCCCAGCCGCAGCCCAGATCGAGCAGGTCGCCGCAGGACGGGGGGGCCGGGACCCGGCGCAGCAGCACCTCGGTGCCCAGGTCGAGACGGTCGGCACTGAACACCCCGCCCGAGGTGAGCACCTCCAGCCGGCGCCCGGCCAGCGTCAGTGTCACGGTCCGGCGGTCGGGCGCGCCGTCCGGGGTGGGGGAGAAGTAGTGCTCGTTCATGACCGCGTCAGGTTAGGGCCGACGCCGCCGGTCGGAGAATCCCGCCCGGCCGAATCTCGGTCGCCCCGGCCCCGGAACGGTGCCACCCTGGGAGCACGATGGACATCATGACGAATCACGACGGTGACCAGTTCGACCTCGCCGACCGCCAGGCCCTGCGCCGGGTCGCGGGGCTGTCGACCGAGCTGTCGGACGTCACCGAGGTCGAGTACCGGCGGCTGCGCCTGGAGCGCGTCGTGCTGGCCGGTCTGGCCGGTCCGGGCGCCGTCGAGGACGCCGAGATCTCCCTTCGGGAGTTGGCCCTGCTCGCCGAGACCGCCGGCTCCGCGGTGCTGGACGGCGTGCTGCAGCGGCGCGAGAACCCCGATCCGGGGACCTGGCTCGGGTCGGGCAAGGCGGCCGACCTGCGCGAGGTGGTCGCCGCCACCGGGGCGGACACCGTGATCTGCGACGGCGACCTCTCACCGTCCCAGCGCCGCGGCCTCGAGGACGTGGTCAAGGTCAAGGTGATCGACCGGACGGCGCTGATCCTGGACATCTTCGCCCAGCACGCGAAGTCCAAGGAGGGCAAGGCTCAGGTCGAACTCGCCCAGCTGGAGTACCTGCTGCCCCGTCTGCGCGGCTGGGGTGAGTCGATGTCCCGGCAGGCCGGTGGACGGGTGGCCGGTGGTGAGGGCATCGGCTCGCGTGGTCCCGGTGAGACGAAGATCGAACTGGACCGGCGCCGGATCCGCACCCGGATGGCCCGGCTGCGCCGTCAGATCGCGAGTATGAAGACCGCCCGGGTGACCATGCGGGACAGCCGGCGCCGCAACGCCGTCCCGAGCGTGGTGATCGCCGGGTACACCAACGCGGGCAAGTCCAGCCTGCTCAACCGGCTCACCGGGGCGGGCGCGCTGGTCCAGGACGCCCTGTTCGCCACCCTCGACCCGACCGTGCGCCGGGCGATCACCCCGGACGGACGCGAGTTCACCCTGGCCGACACGGTCGGGTTCGTCCGCCAACTGCCCCACCAGCTGGTCGAGGCGTTCCGTTCCACCCTCGAGGAGTGCGCCGCGGCCGACCTGGTGCTGCACGTGGTCGACGGCAGCCATCCCGACCCCGAGGGCCAGCTCGCCGCGGTCCGCGAGGTGCTCCTCGAGGTGGGTGCCGTCGACGTCCCGGAGCTGGTCGTGGTGAACAAGGCCGATGTCGCCGACCCCGAGGTGGTCGACCGGCTGCTTCTGAAACAGCCTCGGGCGGTGGCGGTCTCCGCGCGCACAGGTGCCGGCATCGAGGAACTGATCAGCGAGATCTCCCAGGCGCTGCCCCGCCCGGACGTCGAGGTCGACGTGCTCGTCCCGTTCCGTCGCGGCGACCTGGTCAATCGCGTGCACACCGAGGGGGAGGTGCTGACCGAGGAGCACACCGCCGACGGAACCCGGCTGCACGCGCGGGTGCACGCGGCGCTGGCGGCCGAACTCGGCAGTGAGCAGGCCGGGGCGCCCGAACCCGTTGCGGAGGCATAGGCTCCTCAGGTGAACGAGGACAGCCGACGGGACGATCACGGTCGGCGGACCGCGTCCCTGCTGGCGGCCGCGGTCGGCGCGATCGGGGGGACCTCCCGGCCCGGTCAGGGCGAGATGGCCGGCGCCGTCGCCCGGGCCATGGACGACGGGGAGCACCTGCTGGTCCAGGCAGGCACCGGCACGGGCAAGTCCCTGGCGTATCTGGTGCCGGCGATCGAGCAGGCGATCTTCTCCGGCCGCCCGGTGGTGGTCTCCACGGCGACGCTGGCACTGCAGGCTCAAGTGGTCGAACGCGACCTGCCCAGACTGGCCGATGCCCTGGAGCCACTCCTGGGCCGGCGCCCGACCTGGCAACTGGTGAAGGGCCGCGCCAACTACGTCTGCCGGCACAAGCTGGACGGCGGCTACCCCGTCGAGGAGGAGACCCTCTTCGACGCGCCGGCCGAGCAGTCCTCGCCGGCACGGTCGTCCGGTCGGCCCTGCTCCGACGTCCCGGCTCGGTCGGCAGGTGATCCGGCTGCGGGACTGGGCCGAGCAGACGACGACCGGTGATCGCGACGAGTTGGTGCCCGGGGTCGGCGAGCAGGCCTGGCGCCAGGTCTCGGTGAGCGCCCGGGACTGCCTCGGCGCCGGATCCTGCCCGCAGGCCTCGAGCTGCTTCTGCGAGGGCGCCCGACATCGGGCCCGCGACGTGGACATCGTGGTCACCAACCACGCGATCGTCGCGATCGACGCCTTCGAGGGGCACGCGTTGCTGCCGGAGCACGACGTGCTCGTGCTGGACGAGGCGCATGAGCTGGTGGACCGGGTCACCTCGGTGGTCACCAAGGAGCTGAGCGTGTCCGCGGTAGAGATCGCCGCGCGGCGGGTGCGCGGTCTCGGGGTGACGACCGAGACCCTGGACGACGCGGCCGCCCTGCTCGGCGCGGCCATGGAGGTCAGCGAGCCAGGCCGGATGACGCGCCTGGATCAGCAGCTGCTCGCCGCCCTGGCCGCCGTCCGCGACGCCGCGCGGGAGGTGACCACAGCTCTCAAGGAGGGCGCCCGCCCCGGTCAGCCCGATGCCGGACGGCAGGTCGCCCGATCGGCGGTGGGCGAACTGTTCACGACGGCCGAACGGATGGTCGCCGCGGACGGGGCCACCCGCGAGGGCGGGCTGGACGTGCTCTGGTTCGTCCGCACCGGGACCCCGGAGCGTGGCATCCGAGCCACTCTGCACGTGGCCCCGATGTCGGTGGCGACCGCCCTGGCCGAGCGGGTGTTCGGTGACCGGACCGTGATCGCCACCTCGGCCACGCTGACCGTGGGCGGCACGTTCGAGGCGACCGCCCGGTCCATGGGGCTGGTCTCCGGCACCGGGGCCGAGTGGCGCGGACTGGACGTCGGCAGCCCGTTCGACTATCCGCGCCAGGGGATCCTCTACGTGGCGAGGCACCTGCCCCCACCCGGCCGGGACGGTCTGGGGGAGCCGATGCTCGAGGAGATGGCCGCTCTCGTCCGGGCTGCGGGCGGGCGGACCCTGGGCCTGTTCTCCTCGCGGAGGGCCGCCGAGACCGCGGCGGAGCAGTTGCGCGATCGCCTGGACGTCCCGGTCCTGTGCCAGGGTGACGACACCACCGCCGCGCTGGTGCGCTCCTTCGCTGCCGACGAGCGGACCTGCCTGTTCGGGACCCTGTCCCTCTGGCAGGGCGTCGACGTGCCGGGTGACGCCTGCCGGTTGGTCCTGGTGGACCGGATCCCCTTCCCGCGGCCGGACGATCCGCTGGGCAGCGCCCGGCAGGAGGCCGTGGCCCGGGCGGGCGGGAACGCCTTCATGGCGGTGGCCGCCAGTCATGCCGCGCTCCTGCTCGCCCAGGGTGTCGGCCGGCTGATCCGCAGCGGCGATGACCGGGGCGTGGTCGCCGTCCTGGACTCGCGTCTGGCCACCGCCCGCTACGCGGGCTACCTTCGCGCCTCGCTGCCGCCCTTCTGGTCGACGACCGACCGGGACGTCGTGCTCGGTGCCCTGAACCGGTTGGACGGCCGGTCGGACGGCGAGGCCCGCTCCGCCGGGCAGGCGGTCAGTCCCGTGCCCGCCGGGGGCTGAGCGCCGCCGGGTGCACCACCCGCTGCGGGGCCGGTGCGCGTCGCGCCGGCTCAGAGGATGCTGGCGGACTCCTGCAGCGCGTCCAGGACCGCCTCGACCGCGGGGAGCCGGGCCAGATCGGCGGTGGTCGCCGCGAAGACCGTCCGGGGCGCCACGCCGCCGACCGTGCGGACCATCACGCCGGGCTGCCGAGCGGCGGTGGCGCTGGTCAGCCCGGGCAGCAGGGTCACGCCCAGCCCCGCCGCGACGAAGGCCAGGGTGGCCACGTAGTCGTCGGTGCCGAAGATGATCTCGGGGCTGAAACCGGCTGCCTCGCAGGCGGACACCACGTTGTCACGGCAGCTCGGGCATCCCGTGATCCACGGCGTGTCCGCCAGGTCGCGCAGGTGCAGCCGGCGTTTCTGGCTGCGCGGGTCGTTCTCGCCCATGACCAGAACGCTGGTATCCGTGAGCAGGTAGCGGCGATGCAGGCCGTCCTGCTGCTCGCCCGCCCATCGGGCGCCCGAGGTCCGGCGGCTGGTGGCGGCCGAGGCCTCGGTGTACTCGAAGGCGATCACGACGTCGCACTCGCCCTCGCGGAGGCGGTCGAGGGAGTCCGGCGGTTCCGCCTCGCTGAAGGAGACCTCCAGGCCCGGAGCGTGCTCGCGCAGGCCGGCCAGGGCCGGCGGCACCACCGTGGCCGAGGCCGACGGGAAGGAACTGAGCCGAACCCGGCCCGAGGTGAGCGCGCCCAGGGCGGTGACCTCGCGTTCGGCGGCGTCCACGGCCGCGGCCACGTAGGCGCCGTGGCGCGCCAGGACGGCGCCGGCCTCGGTGAGCCGGACCCCGCGCGCATGACGTTCGAGTACCGGCATGCCCAGACGCCGCTCGAGTCTGCGCACGTGCTGGCTGACGGCAGGCTGGGTGTACCCGAGCGTGGCCGCCGCGCCGGTGATCGTGCCCTGGTCCGCGATCGCACGGAGCAGACGGAGCGAGGTGACGTCGATCGCCTGAGGCATAGCGGAATGTTATGCCATGGTGGACTGATTCACCGTTGTGGCATCGCCTGGGGTTGGCCGAGGATGGACCGCATGGCGATGACTCTGCCGGGCGCGACGCCCGGCCCGACGGACACGGCGCCCGGCCGTGTCGGCACCTTCACCGACCTTCAGGCCGCATTCGACCGCGTGCCCGGATACCTCAACACCGCGAGCATGGGCCTGCCACCGCGGGCCGCCGTGGAGGCGATGTCGGCGGACCTGCGCGCGTGGCAGCAGGGGCGTCGCGGACCGACGGACTACGACGAGCCGGTGGCGGCGGCCCGGGCCGCGTACGCCCGCCTGGTCGGGGTCGACCCGGCCTCGGTCGCTGTGGGAGCGCAGGTCTCGGCCATGCTGGCACCGGTGGCCGCCTCGGTGCCGGACGGTGGCCGGGTGGTGCTGCCGATCGGCGACTTCACCTCGGTGGTCTTCCCCTTCCTGGTGCAGCGGGACCGAGGCGTGCGCGTCGACCAGGTGCCGCTGGACGCCCTGGCGGACCATCTCGACGACGACACCGACCTGGTGGCCTTCTCGCTGGTGGCCTCGGCCGACGGACGCGTCGCGGACACCGAGGCGATCACCCGCGCCTGCGCCCGGCACGCGGTGCTGAGCGTGTGCGACGTGACTCAGGCGGCCGGCTGGCTGCCCGTTCGGGCGGACCGCTTCGATGTGACCGTCTGCGCGGCCTACAAGTGGTTGTGCAGCCCCCGTGGGGTCGGCTTCGCGACCGTGGCCGAGTCGATCCGGGACCGGCTGCGGCCGGTGTCGGCCGGGTGGTATGCCGGGGAGCGGGTCTGGGACTCGATCTATGGGCCGGGCATGCAGCTGGCCCGGAGCGCTCGCAGGTTCGATGTGTCGCCGGCCTGGTCGGCCTGGATCGGCGCCGCCGTCACGCTGCCCCTCCTCGCCGACACCGATGAGCAGGCGCGCCATGACCACGCCGTGGGCCTGGCCTCCCGGGTGCGGCGATCCGCCGGGCTGGCCGAAACCGGATCGGCGATCGTGGCCCTGCCCGATCCCGGGGGCCTCATCGCCGGACGGTTGACCGAAGCCGGGTACCGCTACGCGCTGCGGGCCGGCCAGGTGAGGCTCGCCTTCCACATCACCAACGACGAGACGGACGTCGACGAGGTCCTGGGCGCGTTGTGAGCGGACTCAGACCCCGATCGAGATCCGGACGGCGCTGGTCAGCTGGGCGTAGGTGTCCACGCCGTCGAAGAAGTCGTCGGGAAAGCGCACATCCAGCTCGTCTCCGACCGCTGAGATCAGGCGGACGGCGACGTCGTCGTCCACCCCGAGATCCACGAGCAGTCGCTCGCCGGTCAGTTCGGTGGGAGGGACGTCGAGGTGGGCGGCGACGACCGTGCGTACCGTCTGGTCGAGGTGTGGTTCCTGCACCTGGCGAACTCCTCGGTCTGTGACCAGGCCCACGGGCCGGGCCACGTAGCGGGTGTCAGCGGCAGAGCCTAGCCGCGCAGCGTCCCTGTGCGCTCAGATCCGGCGCAGGACGGCCACGACCCGCCCCAGAATGGTCGCCTCGTCGCCGGGGATGGGCTCGTAGGCCGGGTTCTGCGGGAGCAGCCAGACGTGGCCGTCGCGACGCCGGAAGGTCTTCACCGTGGCCTCGTTGTCCAGCATGGCCGCGACGATCTCTCCGTTGTCGGCGACCGGCTGCTGGCGGACGACGACCCAGTCGCCGTCGCAGATGGCTGCCTCGATCATGGAGTCGCCGACGACCTTGAGCAGGAACAGCTGGCCGTCCCCGACCAGCTGGCGGGGGAGGGGGAACACCTCCTCGACCGCCTGCTCGGCCAGGATCGGGCCGCCGGCCGCGATCCGGCCCACCACCGGCACGTAGGACGGCGCCGGCCGGGCCTCGCCGACATCGGTCGGGTCGATCTCGTGCGGATCACCGGGGCGGGTCGGCGACTGCCCGGGCAGGGTCACCTCGATGGCGCGGGGCCGGTTCGGGTCCCTGCGCAGGTAGCCCTTCCGCTCCAGTGCCGTGAGTTGGTGGGCGACACTGCTGGGGCTGGTCAGCCCGACCGCCTCGCCGATCTCGCGCATGCTGGGGGGATAGCCGCGGCGTTCGATCGAGTCGCGGATGGTCTCCAGGACGAGTCGCTGGCGGTTCGTCAGCCCGTCACCCCCGGCCGGTCCGTCCGGCATCGTGTGCACCTCGCCCAGATCCTGCCCGTCCTTGCTCCGTGCGGCCATCGGCCAGCCCTCCCGCTCATCGGCGCCATCCGTGGGTGGTGGTTCGCCTTGAACCCTAGGACGAACCGCGACACGTTTCAAACATATGTTCGAGGTGTCTCGACTCTGTCGGTGCCCGGTGATAGACGTTTGGACATGCGTTCGATCGAACCCGTGTACGACGATGCCGTCGCTGTCAGAGCGCCGGCCAGTCGTCGCTGTCCGGGTCGATCACTTCCCCGTTCGCGGCACCCCTCGTCCTGCGGAGGCGATGATGTCCACTTTGACCGATGTCCGGCTCGAGAGTTCGATCCTCCTCCCTCCTCCTCTCCTCCCTCTCCGTCGTCCCGGGCGCAGCCGTCCCTGACCTCACCCGCGGGTGCCGGCGGGGATCGCGTCGCCGAGCCGCCGGCGCTGCGGCTGACCCGGCGTGGACGGCTGGTGCTGCGGCTGGGTGCCCTCCTCCTGACCGTCGCGCTGATCTGCTCGGCCCTGCTGGTCGGGGTCCTGCTCGGTTCGGGCACGGCCTCTGGCGCCGATCAGGCCCGGCCGTTGCCGGTGGTGGAGCACGTGGTCGCACCCGGCGAGACCCTCTGGCAGATCGCACGAGCGGGTCAGCCCTCAGGAGGACACGCGTGACGTCGTGCTGCGGATCGTCGCCGCGAACGACCTCGGCGGCGCCAACGTCATCGCCGGCACCCGCCTGATCGTGCCCCTCCCGTCCTGAGCAGGTTCGCCCTTCCGGTCGCATTCACCCGGCGTCGAGCATCCGCGGATCCGGCGGACATCGGCCGCCCTCGACGGTGACGGTCTGCTCATCGCTGCTAGAGGGGCTCGCCACCCGGGGACCGGACGGTGGCAGAGCGTGCCATGGGGCCCGTCGGGCGAATGGCATTCGGATGGCTCGGCGGCGTGTCGCGGCTTGCGCACCGGTGGTGCCCCGGCCTAGCGTTCACCCCAACATCTAGTAGTTACAAGGATGTAAGCTATCCACATGTAGTCCCCAGACTCATCCCCAGAACGTGACGGCCCGGTGCACAGGTCATCCCCAGGCCCGTCCACAGCCGCCCGTTCCGGGCCACCGAGAAGGAGTCGTTCGTCGTGTTCTGTCCGTTCTGTCGCAACGTCGACTCCCGTGTGGTCGACTCGCGCACCACCGAGGACGGCACGGCGATCCGGCGGCGCCGGCAATGCCCCGAGTGCAACCGGCGTTTCAGCACCGTGGAGACCGCGAGCCTGACCGTGGTGAAGCGCTCCGGTGCGACCGAGCCGTTCAGTCGGGCGAAGATCATCTCCGGCGTGCGCAAGGCCTGCCAGGGCCGGCCCGTCGGAGAGGACGACCTGGCCCTGCTCGCGCAGCGCGTCGAGGAGTCGCTGAGGTCCACGGGGGCCGCACAGATCGAGGCCCACGAGGTCGGCCTCAGCATCCTCGGCCCGTTGCGGGAACTGGACGAGGTCGCCTACCTGCGCTTCGCCAGCGTCTATCAGGCCTTCGAGTCCCTGGAGGACTTCGAGGCCGCGATCGCCGTGCTGCGCGCGGATCGCGTGCCCGTCGTGAGCGATCCGGCCACCTAGACCCCCGTCGGCGGCGCCGCTGGGGAAGGTCGCGCCGCCGACGGGTACCACCGAACCACCAACAGCCGGACCACCGAACGACCACCGACCAGGACCACCGAAGAACCGTCGTCACCGTGAGGGAGCAGACATGACCGAGACCGCATCCGGCCAGCCACAGCGCAGGGCCAAGGCCGAGCGGCCGAAGCTGGTGCGCAAGGGGCTGACCGTCGAGCGGGTGTACACCACGCCAGGGGTGCACCCGTACGACGCGGTGACCTGGGAGCGGCGTGACGTCGTCCAGACCAACTGGCGGACCGGGGAGAGCATCTTCGAGCAGAAGGGCGTGGAGTTCCCCGACTTCTGGAGCCAGAACGCGTCGACCATCGTGACCACCAAGTACTTCCGCGGCGCCCTCGGCAGCGACGTGCGGGAGTGGAGTCTCAAGCAGTTGATCGACCGCGTGGTGCTCACCTACACCAAGGCGGGCAAGGACGAGGGGTACTTCGCCGACGACGCCGACGGCCGAGACCTTCGAGCACGAGCTGACCCACATGCTCCTGCACCAGGTCTTCAGCTTCAACTCCCCGGTCTGGTTCAACGTGGGAACGCCTGCACCGCAGCAGGTCTCGGCCTGCTTCATCCTGGCGGTCGACGATTCGATGGACTCCATCCTCAACTGGTACAAGGAGGAGGGCTTCATCTTCAAGGGCGGGTCCGGCGCGGGCCTGAACCTGTCCCGGATCCGGTCCTCGAAGGAACTGCTCTCCAGCGGTGGCACGGCGTCCGGTCCGGTCTCGTTCATGCGCGGGGCCGACGCCTCGGCCGGGACCATCAAGTCCGGCGGGGCGACCCGGCGGGCGGCGAAGATGGTCGTGCTGGACGTCGATCACCCCGACATCGAGGAGTTCATCGAGACCAAGGCGCGCGAGGAGGACAAGATCCGCGCGCTGCGCGACTCCGGGTTCGACATGGACCTGGGTGGCAGGGACATCACCTCGGTCCAGTATCAGAACGCCAACAACTCGGTTCGGGTCAGCGACGAGTTCATGCGCGCCGTCGAGGCGGGCGAGCCCTTCGGGCTGCGGTCGCGTCAGACCGGCGAGGTCCTGGACACCACCGACGCCCGGGGCCTCTTCGCGAAGATGGCCGAGGCGGCCTGGGCGTGTGCCGACCCGGGCATCCAGTACGACGACACCATCAACGACTGGCACACCACGCCGGAGTCGGGCCGCATCACGGCGTCGAACCCGTGCTCGGAGTACATGCACCTGGACAACTCCAGCTGCAACCTGGCCTCGCTGAACCTGATGAAGTTCCTCAGCGACGACGGCTCCTTCGACGCGGCCCGATTCGTCAAGGCGGTGGAGTTGGTGATCACCGCGATGGACATCTCCATCTGCTTCGCCGACTTCCCGACCACGGCGATCGGCGACACCACCCGCGCCTACCGTCAGCTGGGCATCGGGTACGCCAACCTGGGTGCGCTGCTGATGGCCTCCGGGCTGGGCTACGACTCGGACGGCGGCCGTGCGCTGGCCGCGTCGATCACCTCCCTGATGACCGGGACCGCCTACCGGCGCTCGGCCGAGATGGCCGCGGTGGTGGGTCCGTACGAGGGGTACGCCCGCAACGCCGAGGCGCACCGTCGGGTGATCCGCAAGCACGCCGCGGCCAACGACGCCATCCGGACCATGCACAGCCTCGACTCCGACGTGCAGCGGGAGGCGACCCGGCAGTGGGAGCTCGGCCTCAGGACCGGCGAGCAGAACGGCTGGCGCAACGCCCAGGCCAGCGTGCTGGCACCCACCGGCACCATCGGCTTCATGATGGACTGCGACACGACGGGCATCGAGCCGGACTTCTCGCTGGTCAAGTTCAAGAAGCTGGTCGGCGGCGGCTCGATGCAGATCGTCAACCAGACCATTCCTCGGGCCCTGCGCAAGTTCGGGTACGCGGAGGAGACGGTCGAGGCCATCGTCGAGTACATCGCCGAGCACGGGCATGTGATGGACGCCCCGGGACTCAAGAGTGAGCACTACGAGGTCTTCGACTGCGCGATGGGCGCGCGGGCGATCAAGCCGATGGGCCACGTCCGGATGATGGCCGCCTGCCAACCGTTCCTGTCCGGGGCGATCAGCAAGACCGTCAACCTGCCCGAGACGGCGACCGTCGAGGAGATCTCCGACGTCTACTTCCAGGGCTGGAAGCTGGGTCTGAAGGCGCTGGCCGTCTACCGGGACAACTGCAAGGTCGGCCAGCCGCTGTCGGACGCCAAGGCCAAGAAGGCCGACGCGCCCGCCGAGGCGACGCCCGAGTCCGGGGCCCGCGTGGAGTACCGCCCGATCCGCAAGCGCCTGCCCAAGCGGCGCCCGAGCCAGACCACCTCGTTCGCGGTGAGCGGTGCCGAGGGATATCTGACCGCCGGCTCCTACGCCGACGGCGGCCTCGGCGAGGTGTTCCTCAAGCTGGGCAAGCAGGGGTCAACGCTCGCCGGCATGATGGACGCCTTCTCGCTGGCGATCTCCATCGCGCTGCAGCACGGCGTGCCGTTGGAGACCTACGTCGAGAAGTTCACGAACATGCGGTTCGAGCCGGCCGGGATGACCGACGACCCGGATGTGCGCATGGCCCAGTCGATCATGGACTATGTGTTCCGCCGCCTGGCCCTGGACTACCTCGACTTCGACACCCGCGCGGCGTACGGCATCTTCACGGCCGAGGAGCGTGCGCGGCATCTGGAGACCGGGTCCTACCTGCCGGATGACGACGACGGCGACGTCGAGGAGGAACTCGAGTCACTGGCGCAGTCGGTGCCGTCGATCGCGACGAGGATGGACAAGGCTCCGGACGCCTCCGGCGTGGCGTCCGCCAAGCGGGCTCCGGAGCAGGTGCACTCCAGCACCGAACTCCTGGAGAGGATCCAGGGCCGGGCCAGCGACGCACCGATGTGCTTCACCTGTGGCACGAAGATGCGCCCAGCCGGTTCGTGCTTCGTCTGCGAGGGGTGCGGGTCCACCTCGGGTTGCAGTTGACGCGATGACGAGCGCCGTCCGCCCGATGTCGGGGCGGACGGCGCTCGTCTTTGTCGGACGGACTCTGAATCAGGGCCATTGGCCACTCAGCCCGCGTACCCGGGCGCCGTACACCGCGGCCTGGGTGCGGCGCTCGACGTGGAGCTTGGCCATCAGAGACGTGACGTGATTCTTGACGGTCTTCTCGGCGATGCTCAGGCGTTGCCCGATCTGTCGGTTGGTCAGGCCCTCCACGATCAGGTCGAGCACCCGCTCCTCCTGCGGAGTCAGGTCCGCGATCCGGCCACCGTGCAGCTGCCGGGCCCGCGGCGCCGAAGCGACCATCGCCTCTGTGGCGGTCGGGGCCCGCATCAGGTTCTCACCGGCCGCGATCCGGTAGACGGCCTCTGCCAGGTCCGATCCGCGGATCGTTTGAGGATGAAGCCCGAGGCGCCGGCCCGCGCGGCTGCGGCGAGCGCCCGGGGGTCGTCGTAGCCGGTCAGGACGAGGACCCGGATCGAGGGGTTCCGGGAGCGCACCTTCCGGCACACCTCGATCCCCGATCCGTCCGGAAGCCGGACGTCGACGATGACCACCTGAGGTTTCGTCTCCGGAATGCGCACAAGCGCCTCGCCGGCTGAGCCCGCCTCCCCGACGACTGTGATCCGGCCGGTCTCGTTCAGCACCTCCCGCAGGCCGCGGCGCACGAGTTCATGGTCATCGATGAGGAAGACCCGGAGGTTCAAGTCAGGCCGTCCGCGGCAAGACCCGCTCCAGGCGTGCGATCTCCTCGACGGCACGGGTGGTGTTCCGCGCGAGGGTGAACAGCGGTAGCAGCCCCATGCCGGCCAGCTCACGGCGGATCTCGGTGGGCATCGCCGTCAGCCAGGTCTCGGCCCCGTGCCACGCGGCGGTGCGCCGCATGGTGTCGAGAATGGCCGGTGCGGAGATCTCGTGAGAGGTCACCGACGCCAGATCGAGAACGACCCGGCGGGGCCGGGCGCGCAACGCAGACTCGAGGGCCAGCCGACAGGGCCCGGCGGCCCGCCTGCTCAGCGCGCCGCCGATGGTCACTATGGGCGCACGGTCGATGGACCGCAGCGCGACACATACCTCGTCCTCGTGCGTCCACCACTGGGTCAGCGGATCCATCTGAAGGACCTTCGCGTTGATCAGCGGAGGCGTCCGGCGGGTGTTGGGCTGCAATAGAACCACCTCCGTGTGATGGGGGTCACGACTGGCACCGACGCTAGGTGACGGTATGTATCCGATCTAGGGACCAAAGGTCCCGGTTTTTGTATTCCCCGTCGGTGTAGGTGCTGACAGGAGCGATTCGTTGGGCCCTTCGAGCCGCTCGACGCGGGGGACGGCCCCCGAGGCGCCCGGACCATGATCATGGGAACGGAGGACTTGTCGCCCGGCTCGCGGAGCGCTGGGATGGATGGACGCAGTGCCGAACACGGCCACCCGGGAGGAAGCATGACGACAGGGACGGGAACACAGGCGGATGGGCCCGACGGGGCCGATCAGCCCGATCGGCAGGACCCGGTGATCCAGCTCAGCAGACCCGTCGCGGCCCCGCTGGGGCACGTCTGGGAGGTCCTGGTCAGCGACGCCGGTGCGCAGGCCCTGCTCGGTGAGGGCGCCAGACTGGGAGCCAAGGGGGAGCCGTACAAGACGACGAACGGCGCCAACGGCGTGCTGCGCAGCTATCACCCGCTCGAACAGCTACGCGTGTCCTGGCACGAGACCTCCGGGTCGCCGGCCACGGTGGTGGAGGTGGATCTGCGCGCGGACGGCGAGGGGACGGTCCTCGATCTTCGCCAGGAGCACCTACCCTCCGACAGCGACACGGCCTCGCTGGCCACTCGGTGGCGCGCGGCCCTGGACGCCGTGGCCGGCCAGGCCGAGGGCTGAGCGGGATTCAGCCCAGGAAGTCCGCAGCGATCTGCGCCGCGGTCGCCGCCCGCGCAGGTTGGGCGCCCGTGCCGGTGACCAGGACCGCAAAGGCGACATCGCCCTGGTAGCCGGTGCACCAGGCATAGGTCTGCGGTGATGTCGCAGGCCCGTACCCGGGTGCCTCGCCCCCGACGGCGGACACCTGTCCTGCGCTCGCCGTGCGCAGGGGGGCCAGGTCGGGGTCCGCGACGACCGAGGCCGCCATCAACTGCTGCAGGAGAGCCTGACCGCCCGTGTCGAGCGGTTGCACGGTCTCGCCGGGCGGCTGCACCCCTTCTCCGTCCACCGGCCCGGCGAGCGTCGGCTCCCGTTGGATCCCCGCGGACACGGCAGCCGACATCCTGGCCAGAGCGAGCGGGCTGACCAGCACCTGGCCCTCGCCGATCGCGTTCAGCACCCGGTTGAGGTCGCTCGTCGAGTCCGGGAGTGTTCCGTCGAAGGCACCTGCGCCGGTGGCGCTGGGCACCCCGATGCCCAAGGCGTGGGCGGCGTCGCGTTGCTGTGTGTCCGACAGGGGCTCGGCCAAGCGGGCGAACCCGCTGCGACAACCCTGGGCGAAGGCGGTGGCCAGGTCCACACCTGCCCCGGTCGCCGACCCCGTACTGGTGAACCGCTGGCCCTGGTAGGCCCAGGGGGTGCAGTCCAGGCGTGTGGTCTGCTGCAGGAGGTCGGCGCCCAGAGCCGCCAGCGTGGTCACCGGCCGCATGGCCGACCCGGGTGGGTAGCGACCCTGCAGTGCCAGGTCCTCACCGCTCGTCGCGGCATTGGCATCGACGAGCACCTGGCCGGTCAGCGCATTGATCGCCAGGAGCGCAGTGGCCGTGCGGGCTCCCTGCACCGCCGCCCGTCCGCGGGCCTGCCAGGCCGGGTCGAGGCTGAGCTGCAACGGCTTGCCCGGCACCGGAGGCACGACGTGCACCTGGCGGACCGGCGGTTCCAGGGGCTCGGCGTCCTCGACCGGCACGACGTCGATCCCCACGCCGGCCCGTCCGGCAAGCCGGGCGTCGTAGACCTGCTGGAGACCGCCGACGCCGATCACGTCACCCGCGCGCACCCGCGCCGGATACGTCTGGGCGAGTGCCGCCGTGGCCGGCTGGACGGTACCGATCAGTTCGGGCGCCGTCTGGACGCCGACCGGCTGCTCCGAGGCGTCCAGGATCGGCGCGCGCGGTGGCAGGAGCCGACGCGCGGTCATGATCAACCCCTGGGTCAGCGCCGGGTGCACCGTACTCGGGCGCCACATCACGCGACTGCGCCCCTCGGTCTCGCGGACCACCACCTCGCTGCGATAGGTCCACATCCGCCGATCGTCGAGCTGTTCGCCCAGGTCCCAGGTGATCTCGAGGGACTGGATGACGTCCCCGTCGCGCAGCTCCCCGTTGTCCCCGGTCTGTGTCCGGGGTTCGCCGACCGTGCTCACCCGGACCGGATGGTTCTCGTCGGACTCGGAGATCCCGGTCACCATTGCCGTGACGTTCTCGGCGATCTGCTTGCTGTCGCCCTCGTCGACCCCTGGTCCGGACGCCGGGTCGTAGGACACTTCGTCAAGCTTGCCCTCGCCCCAGTACCGGGCGAAGTCGGTGGCGGCCTGGGGTGGCTCGACGGAGGCGACCGTGGCCGGGATCGTCTGCCAGGCGAGAACGGCGAACAGGCTGAAGATGGCCAGGAAGATGGCGCCGCCGGACATCCTGTTCAGCAGGGCCGCCATCGCCGACACCTCCCTTGCCCGACCGGGACGGACCGGTCGCGTCGGGTGACGCCGGCCGACACCGTCAGATGGAGACTGCACCGCCACGCCGTTCACGGTATCCCTCGCCACCGGCAGCTGCCTGTAGGCGAGCGCCGACAGGTCGAGGACGTTGGTCCCGGGACACAGAGCAGACCCGCGGAGCATCATCATGGCCAAGGCGGCTCGGACCGGCTCACCCAGGCAAGTGACCGAAAGCCACGCGCCGACGGCCGCCCCGCTTCGGCGGAGGCGACCGCGGATCAGGCAACGGACCTGGCGGGAAACCGGTCGAGCCGTCTTTGATTTTGTCGCCATTTCGTCGCCGCGATACCCGCAAGCCCATCGATGTGCCTCGTCGTGGGCGTGAGCGTTCGATGCCGGGTTCACCGTTGGCAGCACCTCGGGAGCGAATCTGGGGATGCATCCGCCCCCGCCGATGGTTGATGCTGCCTGTACGGCCGGTGCCCACAGGCCCTGCCGTCGGAAGGGGTGACACGTGCGGGATCCACAAGAGCTCTTCGCGCTGACCGATGAGCAACCCGAACCGGGCGAACTCGATCGCCCGGTGATGGTGTTCTGTCTGAGCGGGTTCGTCGATGCGGGTCAGGCGGCGCGCCTCGCCACGGAACAGCTGCTGGAGACCCTCGAGCACCGGGTGCTGGTGAGCTTCGACCTCGACGAGATCTACGACTATCGGGCCCGCCGGCCGGTGATGACCTTCGACGGGGACCACTGGAAGGACTACGCGAGACCGCGCCTGGAACTGCATCTGGTCCGGGATCTGGACGGGACCGCTTTCCTGCTCCTCCAGGGACCCGAGCCCGATCTGCAGTGGGACCGTTTCACCGCGGCGGTCTCCCAGATCGTGGAGCACTACGACGTGCGGCTGTCCGTCGGCGGCCACGCCATCCCGATGGGGGTGCCGCACACCCGGCCGATCGGGGTGACCGCACACGCCACCGATCCCGAACGCATCGTCGGGTACCGCAAGTGGGTCGGTCAGCTGCAGGTGCCGGGTCACATGACCGGGCTGGTGGAACTGCGTCTCGGCGAGAGCGGTCACGAGGCGGCGGGCTTCGCCGTCCACGTTCCGCACTATCTGGCGCAGAACGAGTTCCCGGCGGCGGCCCAGGTGCTGCTCGAGTCGATCGGAGGCGTGAGCGGGCTGCGTCTTCCGATCCAGGCCCTGGCCAACGCCGCCGAGCAGGTTCAGGCCGACGTGAACGCCCAGGTGGCCGATCAGCCGGATGCCCGGGCCCTGGTCCAGGCGCTGGAGGAGCAGTACGACTCGTTCGTGCAGGCTGAGGATTCTCCGATCGGACCCGGGCCGACCCAGTTGCCCTCGGGTGATGAACTCGGGGCGGAGCTGGAGCAGTTCCTGGCCGGCGAGGACGAGCGCCGGCGGCGGTCTGAGGGCGGCTGAATCAGCCGTGGCTCAGCCCAGGTCGCGCAGCACCGCGAGCAGGGCGAGGCCATAGGCCTGAGCCGGGTCCGGATCGCTGAAGCGGCACTCGCCCTCGCCGGTGCGGATCGTCACCGTGGCCGGCGGTCCGGCCTCGAGCCGCACGAACAGCCCCGCCAGTGCCTCACGCAGTCGGTCCTCGCCGGGCAGCCAGAGGGCCTCCTCGGCCTCCACGGAGTCCAACGCCCACTCGGTGGTTCCGTTGAAGCCGATCACCGGGCCCGACGGGAAGCTGTGCATCTCGACGGTCATGTCCGACAGGACGAAGATCTCCTCGTCCATGTCCCGGTCCGGCAGCACGAAGCGGTCACCGGGCGCCGGGTGCCACTTCAGGCCGTGCTTGCGCAGTGCCCGGGCCAGATCGATACTCACCATGGACACATTGTCGGTGTTCATCCGCATGCCCACCCGGGGGCACGATCGCGGGCACGTCAGTCCGGATCCGGATGTGCACGTCGGTGGTACTCGCGCACCGTCTCGATCGTGTCCGCCTCGGCGGCCGGCTTGTCCGGCCGATGATGGAGCACCCGGGCGAACCGCAGGGCCAGTCCGGCCGGGTAGCGCGGTGAGGTCTGCACGCCGTCCAGAGCGATCTCGACGACCAGCTCAGGTCGTACCCGCACCACGTGGCCGTCGTCCGACACGGCCAGGGAGCGCAGGTGCTCGCTCTGCCAGGAAAGCATGGCGTCGGTCAGCCCCTTGAAGGTCTTGCCGAGCATCACGAACCCCTCGGGCGGGCCGTAGGCACCGGCCGGATCCCGAGCGCCCAGATGCAGGTTGGAGAGGTGACCGCGGCGGCGTCCGTGGCCGTGTTCGACGGCCAGGACGACGAGGTCGAGGGTGATCCGCGGCTTCACCTTGACCCAGGCGAGGCCCCGGCGTCCCATCGCATACGGCGCGGTCAGCGACTTGACCAGAACACCCTCGTGTCCGGCGGCCACCACGCGGTCGGCGAACCGCTGGGCCGGCTCGGCGCCCTGGACCACGTGGTGCGCAACGATCAGGTCGGCTCCCGCCACGGCCTGCAGGAGCTCGCGTCGGCGGTGGGTCGGCTCGTCGAGGAGGTCGTCCCCGTCGAGATGTAGCGCGTCGAACAGCTGGGTGGTCAGCGGCACCGTCCCGGGACCGTCGGAGCCACGACGCGCTGCCCGGGAGGCGGTCACCTGGAAGGGCAGCGGCCGGCCGTCGGGTCGCAGCGCGATCACCTCGCCGTCCAGGACCGCCGCCGAGACGGGCAGGGCGAGGGCGGCGGCGACCACCTCGGGGAGCCGGTCGGTGATCTCCTCCAGCGAGCGGGTGAAGACGGCCACGTCGCCTCCGTCGCGGTGCACCTGGACCCGGACGCCGTCCAGCTTGGTCTCCACCGCCGCCGGATCGCCGGTGAGTTCCAGGGCCGCCCGTACCGAGGGCGCCGACCGGGCCAGCATCGGTGCCATCGCGCGTCCGGGACGCAGCCGGAACTGCGCCAGCGCCGCCGGTCCGTCGCGGCGCAGCGCCACGGCGACCTCGGCCAGGTCTGCGCCCAGCGTCATCGCGCGACGGACCTGGGGTCCGCTCACTCCGCCCGCGAGGGCGACCGCCTCGATGAGCACCCCGGTCTGGGCGCCCTGGCGTAGTTCGCCGCCGATCAGCGCACGCAGGAACTGCTGTTCGGCCCCGGTCGCCCGGGACAGCAGCCGGGCCGCGGCGTCGCGGCGCCGACCGGCGGAACCGGCGCCGCTCGCATCGGCGCAGTCCTGCAGGATGGCGTCGACCTCCAGGACGGTCCAGGTGGCCACCGGGGCCGGCGGGGGCAGCTCACGCAGCGCCGCCCACCCGATGCCCGTGCGTCGCTGTCGGGGCCCTCCAGCCAGCCACGGCACGACCACCGCCAGTTCGTCCGGCGAACAGGTGGAGATACGCTCGGCCAGCAGGGACGTCTTGGCCCTGCGGCCCGCCGTGGCCGCGACCGCGCCGGATGTCGCGGCGACCTCCGCCAGGAGGGTCAGCGCCGACCGCCGCCCTCGAACCCGTCCGGCAGGTCGCCCCGGTCGACGCCGAGGTGGCCGGCGATGCCGTCCTTGGGCACCGGGGCGAGGACGTCGTGGAGGTTCATGGCGGCGCGGCTCCCGTCTGCGGGCCGTCCCTGGTCACCCGCACCCTCACCCTGCAGCCGGGTGGGTCACGCCAGTGGCAGGTGTCGTCGGGTCAGTGTCGTCGGGTCAGTGTCGTCGGGTCAGTGTCGTCAGGTCAGTGGGGAGAGGACAGGCGGCCGAACGGCTGTCCGATGGAGTCCAGCAACTCGGCGAACCAGGGCTGGCTGACGTCGAACGGCTTGCCGCCGGCGATTCGGTCGAACTCGCAGACGCGCAGCTCGCCGCCCGCGGCCTCGTCCTCGCCGACGACGCCGCTCTCGCCTCGCATCGCGGCGTCCACGGCCCGGTCTGTGCACCGCTTGATCAAGGCCAGGTCCTCGACGTTGGCCGCCGACGAGCGGGAGTAGTAGCCGCTCTTCTGGATCATGGACTTCTCGGCGCCGATCCGGCCGGCGAGCTGCTTGGCGATCCACTGGCCGGGGTTGATCGAGTCCAGCTTGACGTGGCCGAAGGCATCGCGCTGCACCATCTCGCCGCGAGACTCCAGTTCCTCCAGGATCGCGTCGACGCCGGCGCCCTCCGACATGAAGACGTTCACGCAGTCGGCGACGTCCATCATGACGCCCAACCGGGCTGTCTCGGCCTCCACGTCGAGTTCGAGCTCCGGAACGTAGACGGCGTGCACGTCCCAGCGATCCATGGCGTTGCTTCCGAACCCGCTGAACTCCTGGCCGGTCACCCATTCGCGGTACTTCATCGCGGTCGCCGCGGCCAGCCAGCCGCAGTTGCGGCCCATCACCTCGTGGACGATCAGCATCCGCGGGTTCGACGAGTGCTCGGCGATGATGTTGCGTGCATAGACCGAGCCCTGCTCGGCGGCCGTCCAGGCGCCCAGGCTCTGCTTGATCGGCACCACGTCGTTGTCGATGGTCTTGGGCAGGCCGACGACCGTCAGCTCGTAGCCGTTTCCGTGCAGGTAGCCCGCCAGGTCTGCGGCGGTGGTGTTGGTGTCGTCGCCGCCGATGGTGTGCAGAACGTCGATGCCGTCGCTGGTGAGCCGCTCCGCGGCGACGTGCAGCGGGTCCTGCCCCTCGGTGATCAACCCTCGCTTGAGGCAGTCGGCCACGTTCGTCAGCTTGACCCGGCTGTTGCCGATCGGACTGCCCCCGAAGCGATGCATCAGGTGAGCCCGCTCGCGCACCCGAGGCGTGACCTCGATGTGGCGACCCCTCAGCAGACCGGCGTAGCCGTCCACGTAGGCGATGATCTCCACGTCCGGAGCCACTTCGGTGTACCGCTCGATCAGGCCGCCGACGGCTGAGGACAGACAGGGGGCCAGGCCACCCGCGGTCAGAAGGCCAACGCGTCGCACAGTCATGCCGTTCACCCTAGTGGTTGAAGCACGGGCGGCGGCGGGCCCCGGCCGGTGCTGTTTTGAACCGCTGGGACCTTCGCCCCATTCGCCTTCCATGTCAGAGTGCCGGGATGGACTACCACGCGAACGGACACCGCTACGACCGGATGAGCTACCGCCGCAGCGGTCGCAGCGGACTGCTGCTGCCGGCGATCTCGCTGGGGCTGTGGCACAACTTCGGCGACGATGTGCCGCTGGAGCGGCAGCGAGCCGTCGTCCGGAGGGCCTTCGATCTGGGCATCACGCATCTGGATCTGGCGAACAACTACGGACCGCCGCCGGGATCGGCCGAACGGAACTTCGGCCAGATCATGGCGCGCGACCTTCGCCCCTACCGCGACGAACTGGTGATCTCCACCAAGGCGGGCTACGACATGTGGGAGGGGCCCTACGGTCAGTGGGGTTCGCGCAAGCATCTGCTGGCCAGCCTCGACGCATCCCTGCGTCGGATGGACCTGGATCACGTCGACATCTTCTACAGCCACCGGTTCGATCCCAACACCCCGCTCGACGAGACGATGGGCGCCCTGGACACGGCCGTCCGATCGGGCAGGGCGGTCTACGCCGGCGTCTCGTCCTACTCCGCTGAGCGCACCCAGCAGGCGGCGGCGATCCTGGCGTCGTTGGGCACCCCGCTGCTCATCCACCAGCCGAGTTACTCCATGCTCAATCGCTGGATCGAGCGTCCCGGGCCGGGTACGTCGAGTCTGCTGGAGGTACTCGAGGAGTCCGGTGTGGGCTGTATCGCGTTCTCGCCGTTGGCCCAGGGTCTGCTCACCGACAAGTACCTGGACGGCGTGCCCGCCGACTCACGGGTGGCTCGCGGCGGCGCTCTGTCGCCGGACATGCTGAGCGACGCGGCACTCGCCCGGGTGCGGGCCCTGAACGAGGTCGCGCGAACGAGGGGGCAGAGCCTGGCCCAGCTGGCCCTTTCCTGGGCACTGCGCGACGAACGGGTGACCAGCGTCCTGCTCGGTGCCAGCAGCGTCGCCCAGTTGGAGGCGAACGTCGCCGCGCTGGACGGCGCACCGTTGACCGACGGCGAACTCGCCGAGATCGATGAGCACGCCGTTGAATCCGGGATCAATCTCTGGAGGGCCTCGAGCGACGGGTAGTGACCGCAGAGCGCAGCCTTCCCGCAGTCGATGCGTCATCCGTCGCTCTGGGCGGGGTCCTCGAAGGGTGCCCGTCCGGTCACCAGGCGCCGGACCTCATCGGTGTCCAGCAGGCGGGCACGCACCGGGTCGCTGGCCAGACGGCGGCTCCAGCGGGCCAGGGGCAACGGGCGTCGGGAGGCGGCCACGACCACGTTGCCGTACCGCCGACCACGCAACTGGGCCGGCTCGGCCACCAGCGCCACGTGATCGAAGACGGTCAGCAGGGTCGATGCCTCACGCCGGGCCGCCGCGAGCAGTTCTCCGTCGGCCATGTTGGCCAGATAGACCCCCACGGGGTTCAGGACCCGCGCCACCTCGGCGACGAACTGTCGGGTGCGCAGATGGGTCGGCACCTCGGTGCCGGCGAAGGCGTCGCGGACCACCACGTCCCAACGATCTGCCCCCTGTCCGGCGATCACCTCGCGGGCGTCGCCGGCGCGCAGCCGCATCCGCGTTCGCGAACGGACGCCGAACGCCTGACGGGCCAGGTCGAGGACGCCGGCGTCCAGCTCGACAACCATCTGCCTGGCCGTGGGCCAGGTCGCCTCGACGTAGCGCGGCAGAGTGCAGCCGCCGCCGCCCAGGTGGAGCACACGGGGTGCCTCGGGAGGCTGCATCGAGTCGAGCAGCGCGGTCAGCCACCGCATGTACTCGAACTCGAGCCGACGCGGGTCGTCAAGATCGACGTGACTGGACTCCATGCCGTTGATGTAGAGCGTCCATCCGCGGCGCCCGTCGGTGTCGGGGACCAACTGCGCCGTGCCTGTGGCCACCTCACGCTGACCGGGAGTCGGCCGCGGGGTGGCTCGTCGGCTGCCCACCGTCGGATTCTCGCATCGAGGCCGCCGCCACAATGGGGCAGGGGTGGTGGCGTCCCCAGTCACCACCACCCCCGGGTGCGTGCGCTCCTCCCCAGTAGCGCCCACGAAGAGGCGCGGGGAGGCCAGGAGATACCTGGTTGGAACGTGATTCAGATCACATCAGAAGTCGGATCGAGTGCTCGGGGACAGGTCGTTGACCCCACGAACGGTGTGGCTTACGGACGGGTGGCTTACAGACGGTGTGGCTACGGACGGTCTGGCCGACGCCGCCGCCAGGAGGAGAAGCCCCAGGAGGAGAACCCATGCCGACCACGATTCGACGAACCGCCGCCCTCCGGGCACTGCTCCAGGCGATCCGCGGGTCGAGGACGCCGGGCGCCCCGAGCATGGGACGGCGATTCGCGGCCCTACCGAGGATGCTCGCCATGGGACTGAGCGGACGATACCCCCACCTGGACACCTCGCGAATGGCACTGGCCGCCCTGGCGCTGGTGTACATCGTCTCCCCGGTCGATCTGGTCCCGGAACTGGTCGTCCCGCTGCTGGGGCTCGGCGACGATGCCCTGGTCGCCGCCTGGCTGGCCGGTGCCCTGCTGAGTGAGTCGGACGCCTTCCTGGCCTGGGAGGCCAGTGGCTCCTCGCCCGATGTCACCGTGATTCCCGGTGAGGTGCTCGACGACAGGTGACCGCGCTCGCGGATCGAGCCGATTCGCGTCCACCGGTCGGTCCCCCCGGGCCCCGTCCACAGGTGCGGTGAGCGCGCAGGGCGGGTGAACCCGCGCTCGGCCAGCGTGGGGCAATGCAGACGATCAAGGCGGCCGGGCCCGCCGACCTCATCGCGTACGCCTGGTATCGCATCGGGTACCGCCCCAAGGACTCCATCGTGCTCGTCGGCCTGTATTCCGGGCCGGGTGGCGCCCAGCAACTGGGACTCGTGCTGCGGGTGGACATCCCACCGCGGCCGGCCCTGGCGGGCGAACTGGAACGCCTGTGCCGGCTCGTGCGGCGGACCGGTCACCACGAGGTGGTCGCCCTGATCGATGCTCGCTCCCGTCATGACGGCGGGCGCGGACCTCTGAACCGGCGCCCGGTGGCCCGCGCCGTGCGGGTGGCGGCGCGGCGCAGCGGGCTGCGGGTCGAGCACGTGCTCGGGATCGCCCAGACGCACTTCCGTGCCTACTCGTGCCAGGAACGCGGGTGCTGTCCAGACCCGGGGCACCCCATCGAGGAGGTGCTGACCAGCAGGACGGCCACGGCTCTGGTGATCGAGGGGGAGTACCTGGCCTCCGGGGAGGAGGACCTGGTCGCCGATGTGGCGCCCGTCGCCGACCCGCTCATCGACCGGGCGGTGCTGGAGCAGTCGGCGTCGCCGTCCCGCTCGCGGGCCCTACAGGTGTGGTCCGACCTGATGCGGACCGGGGCGGAGCGGGCAGCCCCCGACCAGCTCTCGACGCTGTGCCTGGCGATGAAGGACGTCATGTTCCGCGACGCCGTCCTGCTGGCCATCGCCGGCCCGGCCGGTCAGGACGGTCTGGACCTGGCGCGCCGGGTCCTGGCAGGTGAGGGCTCGCGGGCGTTCGCCCTCGCGGACGGACTGCCCCCGGACCGGGGGGCCGTCTCGCGCGGCCGCGCCGTCCTGGTCACGGTGGCGCGGAACGCACCGACCGGATGGCGCGCCGACATCCTCGCCGTCCTCGCGTGGCTCGAGTGGTGGCGTGGCAACGGGGCCAGGGGTCGCCTCTACGCCGAGCGGGCGCTGGATGACGTGCCCGGGCATCGCCTCGCGGGATTGGTGCAGCAGGTCCTGGCGAACATGGTCCCGCCGGGCTGGGCGCGGGACCGGCTTCCGTCGTCCGCCGCAAGGTCCTAAGGTGTGCGCCAGGTCATGAGCGTCAGCGCCAAGCCCCGGCTCGCTGGCCGGCAACCCTCCACCGCGGCGGGGTGCCCCGGGTGATGACCAGGCTGTCCGCCGAGGTGGCGGAGGCAAGCGCGGGCCCCTGTGGCCCCCGAACGCTCGAGGAGAGCGCAATGAATGACGGCTGGTCCTTCGAAACACGCCAGATCCACGCCGGGCAGGTGCCCGATCCGGTCACGGGGGCGCGCGCACTGCCGATCTACCAGACCACGTCCTACGTCTTCCGGGACACCGAGCACGCGGCGAACCTGTTCGCGCTCAGCGAGTTCGGAAACATCTACACACGCCTGATGAACCCGACCACTGACGTGGTGGAGCAGCGTCTGGCCAGCCTGGAGGGCGGCGTGGGCGCCCTGTTCGTGGCGAGCGGCCAGGCGGCCGAGCACCTGGCGCTGCTCAACCTGGCCGAGGTCGGTGACCACGTCGTGGCCAGCCCGAGGTTGTACGGCGGCACGTACAACCTCCTGCACTACACCTTCCCCAAGATCGGCATCGAGGTCAGCTTCGTCGACGATGCCGACGACCTCCAGTCCTGGCGGAACGCCGTCCGCCCGAACACCAAGGCCTTCTTCGGGGAGTCGATCTCCAATCCCAAGCAGGACGTGCTGGACATCGAGGGCGTTGCCGGAGTGGCTCACGAGGCGGGCGTGCCCCTGGTGGTCGACAACACCGTCGCCACGCCGTTCCTGGTCCGTCCCCTGGAGTGGGGCGCGGACATCGTCGTGCACTCCACCACCAAGTACCTGGGCGGTCACGGCACGGCGCTGGGTGGGGCGATCATCGACGGCGGCAGCTTCGACTTCGCCGCCCACCCCGAGCGGTACCCCAACTACAACCAGCCCGACCCCAGCTATCACGGGCTCGTCTACGCCCGCGACCTCGGAGTGGGCAGCCCCCTCGGCGCCAATCTGGCCTACATCCTCAAGGCCCGGGTGCAGCTGTTGCGCGACCTCGGCCCGGCCGCCTCACCCTTCAACGCCTTCTTGCTCGCCCAGGGGCTCGAGACGCTCAGCCTGCGCATGGAGCGGCACGTGCAGAACGCCACCGCGGTGGCGCAGTGGCTGCAGTCCCGCGACGAGGTGGATTCCGTCGCCTACGCGGGTCTGCCCTCGAGCCCGTGGTACGAACTGGCGGGCAAGTACGCGCCACGGGGAGCCGGCGCCGTCCTGGCCTTCGAGATCGCCGGTGGGCTCGAGGCCGGAAAGCGGTTCGTCAATGCCCTGGAGCTGCACAGCCACGTCGCCAACATCGGCGATGTGCGCAGCCTGGTGATCCATCCCGCCTCGACGACCCACAGTCAGTTGTCCGCCGAGGAGCAGCAGGCCAGCGGGGTGACCCCGGGTCTGGTGCGTCTGGCCGTGGGGCTGGAGGCGATCGAGGACATCCTCGCCGACCTCGAGACCGGTTTCCGCGCGGCCAAGGAAGCCTGAGCCTGGCGGGACCGCGCGCCTTTGCGGCGTCCCAGTCGTCATTCGGGTCGCCGGTCGACCCGGGCGGCGGCTTGGGCCGCCGCCCGGATGGCGTTGACCAGCTCGGGCCAGGCGAGGCGGAGGGCCGGGTGCAGCGGGTAGTGACCGACCTGGTCAAGGGGTACCCACTCCAGCCGTTCGGTCTCGGCGTTGCACCGCTCGACCCGCAGCGTGGGCGGGGCCAGGGCGAGCACGTAGGTGTAGCGCCAGTCGTCGTGGTCCAGCCCGGGCAGAGTGGCCAGCACTCTCAGGTGTCGCGGGTCGGCGCCGACCTCCTCGTCGGCCTCTCGCAGCGCCGCGCTCACGACGTCCTCATGACTGTCGCGTGCCCCGCCGGGCAGCGCCCAGGTGCCGCCCTGATGGGTCCAGTCCGCCCGCAGTTGGAGCAACAGGGAGATGGCCGGGTCGGGCCCTGGGCCGGGAAGGGAGCGCAGAACGGCCAGACCGGCGGCTCCGTGCAGGCCCCAGTGACGTAGTCCGCAGCGACACCTGACCCAGCCGTTTCCGTCGCCAGGCGTCATGGCGTTCAGGTTAGGTCGCCGCCGGGGTGCAGACCCGGCTCGAACTGCCTCGAACTGCACGGTAGTTTGCTCCGCGGGTGACGTCAGGTCACCGACACCGCGGAAGGTGGATCAATGTCGATCATCGTGGGCTATATCGCCACTGCTGAGGGGCGCGCCGCGCTGCGCCGTGCGGCCGAGGAGTGCACTCTGCGTCACACGCAGCTGGTTGTCGTCAACTCGAATCGGGGCGGCCGCGAACTGGATGACGACGAGGCGGTCAAGTACGAGATCGAGTTGGACTCGGTGCGCCGCGATCTCGATGCCAAGGGTCTGGACCACGAGGTCCGTCACCTCGTGCGCGGCCTGGAACCGGCAGAGGATCTGATCGCCGTCGCCGAGGAGACCGACGCCACCATGATCGTGATCGGGCTGCGCCGACGCTCTGCCGTCGGCAAGTTGCTCTTGGGCTCCAATGCGCAGCGGATCCTCCTGGACGCCCCGTGCCCGGTGCTCGCGGTGAAGGCCGATCCGGCGTGACCTCCGGCGCCCGGCGATTGGTCCTGGCGCAGGATCCGACCGCCGACGACCTGCTCAGCCGTGACCCGTTCGCCCTGTTGGTGGGCATGCTGCTTGACCAGCAGTTCCCCATGGAGCGGGCGTTCGCGGGGCCGGCTCTGATCGCGGAGCGAATGGGCGTGTCCCGTCTCGACCCTGCCGAGGTGGCAGGCGTCGACGAGGAGACCTTCACGACGCTGATGACCGGCCCCCCGGCGGTGCACCGCTACCCGGCCAGCATGGGCCGGCGGGTTCAGGCGCTGGCGGCCCACGTTGTCGAGCATCACGAGGGCCGCGCCGAGGCCCTGTGGGGCGACGCGGGCGAGATCACCGGTGAGCAGCTGCTGGCCCGATTGAGAACCCTGCCCGGCTTCGGGGCTCAGAAGGCGAAGATCTTCCTGGCGCTGCTGGCCAAGCAGTTGGACGTGGCGCCGGACGGCTGGCGCGCGGTGGTCGGGGACTACGGCCAGGACGGTTACCGGTCCGTGGCCGACGTGGTCGACGCCGAGTCCCTGCAGAAGGTCCGCGACCACAAGAAGGCCATGAAGGAGGCGGCGCGCGCCGCACGTGGCTGAATGTGCCCATCGGTTCCTGACGTGCAAGAATATTGCGTTGAGCCGAACGGCATGTTCCGGCGTCCCTCGACGTTGTCACCAGCTGGGTGCACCCCTGTCGTGACGGCGTGGGTGCGTGCCCGTTGGTAGCCCCAGGTTCAACGCCAGCTTCTCGCGACGGAAAGGCAGTCCGTGTCGTCGGTCCCGGCATCCCGTTCCCACAGTCCCTCGGTCGACACCGAGGGCGATGTGGAGCAGACCCAGAACAGCACGTCTGATCGAACCGTCCTGGCGGCCCCGTCGAGGGCGACCACGACGGCCCCCGTGAAACGGTCCTCCAGGGCCAAGCCCGCCGAGTCCGCCGAGACGGCGGAGGATGAGACCAAGCCCGCCAGGCGCCGCTCCAGGCCGGCGGCCAAGAAGGGGGCGGCGAAGACGACCGCCCGGAAGGCGTCCGGCAAGGTCGAGGACGCCGACACCGACGACGCCGACGGCGAGGGTCCTGACTCGGCCGAGTCGGACGGCGAGACCACGGCCGCCGGGGGCAAGGGCGCGCAGGAGGAGGCGGGCGCCTTCGTCCTGACGGACGACGACGACGACGCTCCCGCGCAGCAGGTCGCCACCGCGGGCGCCACGGCTGACCCGGTCAAGGACTACCTCAAGCAGATCGGCCGTGTGGCACTGCTGAACGCCGAGCAGGAGGTCGAGCTCGCCAAGCGCATCGAGGCCGGTCTGTTCGCCGAGGAGCGACTGAATTCCGGCGCCAGACTGGACACCAAGCCGCGCCGCGAACTCCAGTGGATCGCCGAGGACGGGCGTCGGGCCAAGAACCACCTGCTCGAGGCCAACCTGCGGCTCGTCGTGTCCCTGGCCAAGCGATACACCGGTCGCGGCATGCTCTTCCTCGACCTGATCCAGGAGGGCAACCTGGGTCTGATCCGCGCCGTCGAGAAGTTCGATTACACCAAGGGCTACAAGTTCTCCACGTACGCCACCTGGTGGATCCGGCAGGCGATCACCCGGGCCATGGCCGACCAGGCCCGCACCATCCGGATCCCGGTGCACATGGTCGAGGTGATCAACAAGCTGGCCCGCGTCCAGCGCCAGATGCTGCAGGATCTGGGTCGCGAGCCCACGCCGGAGGAGCTGGCCAAGGAGCTGGACATGACCCCGGAGAAGGTGGTCGAGGTCCAGAAGTACGGTCGAGAGCCGATCTCCCTGCACACTCCGCTCGGCGAGGACGGCGACAGCGAGTTCGGCGACCTGATCGAGGACTCCGAGGCCGTCGTCCCGGCCGACGCCGTCTCGTTCACGCTGCTCCAGGAGCAGCTGCACTCGGTGCTGGACACCCTGTCCGAGCGGGAGGCGGGGGTGGTCTCGATGCGGTTCGGGCTCACCGACGGTCAGCCCAAGACTCTCGACGAGATCGGCAAGGTCTACGGGGTGACCCGCGAGCGGATCCGTCAGATCGAGTCCAAGACCATGTCCAAACTGCGTCACCCGAGCCGTTCCCAGGTGCTGCGCGACTACCTCGACTGAGGCCCGCGGGCGGGACTGGCCGGCCGGGGTCAGGCCAGCAACAGCGCCCCGACCCACACCGCGGCCATGAGCAGGCCGGCCGTCATCTCGATGAGCATGCTGATGCCGACGGCTTTGAGCGCGGCCACGGTCGAGGGCCACGCCAGGCTGTTGTCGTCCAGCCGAATGCGCTCGGCCAGGTAGATCCCCGCCACGAAGCCGATGAACAGGCCCAGGACCGGGATGACGAAGAAGCCCAGGACGCCCAGCAGGGCGCCCAGGCCCAGGGTCGACCAGGGCACTCCGGCGGTGCGCATCCTCCGGCCCGGGATGAGGTACTTGACCACGCTGCCCAGAATCATGATCGCGGTGGCGATGGACAGCACCGCCCAGGCCATCGGGGTGCGCAGGGACAGCGCCCAGACCCCGACTCCGACCCAGATCAGCAGCAGGCCCGGCAGGACGGGCAGAACGATGCCGGCGAGCCCGACGGCGATCAGCACGCCGGCCAGCAGGGTCACGGGCTCCACGGCAGGAGCCTATGCCGCCCGGGCGTGGGCCGGCTGCGGTCAGCGTTCGTCGATCGGCGCGACCGCCGGCGTGCCCCTCAGCAGATCGGACTCGTCGTGGATCTGTGCCTCCGCACCGCGCAGCGCGTCCTCGTGGGCGCGGCCGTGGTGGGCGCAGAACAGCAGTTCCCCACCGGCGGGCAGGGTGACCTTGATGTAGGCGCGGGCGCCGCATCGGTCGCAGCGGTCGGTCGCGCTCAACGACGCGGTGGCGACGGTGGCGTTCATAGCGGGCCTCCTTCGGAGCTACTCAGGCCGACGTACCCATCCCGTCGGCTGATCCTCTCGGGACAACAGTCAACCAGCAGCGATGCTTCCAGAAGGCCACGCACGAGCGCGTTCGCTGTCCGCGAAGTCACACGGCGTGACGATGGCCCCCCGGCGTCGCGGTCGCGGCCTCCGGGCGCGGGCGTGTCGCCACCGACTGCGCCCGGACCCGGCGACGTGGCGGGGTAGCCTCGAACCGGACAGGCATCATGCGTACAGATGTACGATCGGGTCCGGCGGGGTCGTACTCCGGGACCCGACCGGCCGATGACATCGGGAGGCACTCTCAGTGGCGGTCCAGCCGATCGAAACAGGCAGGGGCGGACGGCGCGCCGCCGCGTCCACGGCCTCCGACTACACCGCTCGCCATCTGTCGGTGCTCGAGGGTCTCGAAGCGGTGCGCAAGCGACCGGGTATGTACATCGGCTCCACCGACTCCCGCGGTCTGATGCACTGCCTGTGGGAGATCATCGACAACTCGGTCGACGAGGCTCTGGGCGGTCACTGCCACCACATCGAGGTGACGTTGCACGCCGACGGCTCGGTCGAGGTCGCGGACGACGGCCGGGGCATCCCGGTGGATGTCGAGCCGAAGACCGGGTTGTGCGGCGTCGAGGTGGTCTTCACCAAGCTGCACGCAGGCGGCAAGTTCGGTGGTGGCTCCTACGCGGCGTCCGGCGGGCTGCACGGGGTCGGCGCCAGCGTGGTCAACGCCCTGTCGGCCCGGCTGGACGTCGAGGTCGACCGCGGCGGGAAGACCCACGCGATGAGCTTCCGGCGCGGCGAGCCGGGCATGTTCTCCGACCCCGCCGTCGGCTGCGCCGTCACCGGACACCGAGTTCACCCCCTTCGTCGATCGCAGCGAGCTGCGCATCACGGGCCGGGTCAAGCGGGGCGTGACCGGGACCCGGGTGCGCTACTGGGCCGATCGGCAGATCTTCCTCGCCGACGCCGCCTTCGCCTACGACGAGCTGGTCACCCGGGCCCGGCAGACCAGCTACCTGGTGCCCGGTCTGACCATCGTGCTGCGAGACGAGCGCGGGCTGCCGGGGACGGCGGGCGCCGAGGGTCCGCACGAGGAGACCTTCCTGCACGAGGGCGGTATCGCCGAGTTCGTCGACTTCCTCTCCGGCGGGCGAGCCGGTCACCGACACCTGGCGGCTGCAGGGCTCAGGCTCGTTCACCGAGACGGTCCCGGTCCTGGACGACCGTGGGCACATGAATCCCACCGAGCGTGGAGCGCGAGTGCCAGGTCGACATCGCGCTGCGCTGGGACACCGGGTACGAGACCGAGGTCCGCTCCTTCGTCAACATCATCGCCACCCCGAAGGGGGGCACCCACGTCGCCGGCTTCGACCAGGCGATGGTCAAGGTGTTCCGACAGGCGGTCGGGGACAACGCCCGGCGGCTGAAGTTCAACGCCAAGGACGACCGGCTGGACAAGGACGACGTGATCGAGGGCCTGACCGCCGTGGTGACGGTCAGGCTGGCTGAACCGCAGTTCGAGGGCCAGACGAAGGAGGTGCTCGGCACCAACGCGGTGCGCCGGGTCGTCGCCGGCGTCGTCGAGCGCGAACTCGGTGCCGTGCTGAGCTCGACCAAGCGGACCGAGAAGGCGCAGGCCGCGGTCCTGCTGGAGAAGGTGGTCGGGGCCATGCGCACCCGCGTCGCCGCCCGGCAGCACAAGGAGGTCAGCCGACGCAAGAACGCGTTGGAGTCCTCCTCGCTGCCGGCCAAGCTGGTCGACTGCCGCAGCGACGACATCGAGCGGTCCGAGCTGTTCATCGTCGAGGGGGACTCCGCGCTCGGGACCGCTCGACGGGCCCGGGACAGCGAGTTCCAGGCGTTGCTGCCCATCCGGGGCAAGATCCTCAACGTCCAGAAGGCCAGCGTCTCGGACATGCTCAAGAACACCGAGTGCGCCTCGATCATCCAGGTGATCGGTGCCGGCTCCGGGCGTACCTTCGACCTCGAGGCCGCTCGTTACGGCAAGATCATCCTGATGTCGGATGCCGACGTGGACGGCGCTCACATCCGGACCCTGCTGCTCACCCTGTTCTTCCGGTACATGCGCCCGCTGGTCGAGGCCGGCAGGGTGTACGCGGCGGTGCCGCCGCTGCACCGGGTGGAGATCGTCAACGCCGGCAGGAAGAAGAACGAGTACGTCTACACCTACTCCGACGTCGAGCTGCACAGAGTCATCGCCGCCCTGGACAAGAAGGGCCGTACCTACAAGAACCCTCCGCAGCGCTACAAGGGCCTGGGGGAGATGGACGCGGATCAGCTTGCCGAGACCACCATGGACCCGCGCCATCGCGCCCTGCGCAGGGTCCGCACCGCCGACCTGGACGCCGCGACCCGCGTCTTCGAACTGCTGATGGGCAACGATGTCGCGCCGCGCAAGGAGTTCATCGTGGCCGGCGCCGCGCGACTGGACCGGGACCAGATCGACGCCTGAGGCCTGTGCGAAACCGGGTCCGCGCCGAGATCAGCCCGGCCCGGTGGCCACGTGGCCCGCGGGGTCGTCCAGGACGCCCTGAAGGACCAGAAGCGCCGCGCCTGTGGCGGCGAGGTTCTCACCGCCCACCGCGGTGAGCGTGGGCGGGCTCCACCGCGCGGCCAGGACCCGGCGGTCCAACTCCCGGGTGATCGTCGGACGTAGGTCCTCGAGCAGCAGGGCCAGATCACCGCCGAGCACCACCGTCGGGATGTCCAAGAGGTTCACCGCGTCGGCCAGCGCGACACCGAGGGCGTGTCCCGCCCGTTCGAGAGCCTGTGCGACACCTCGGTGACCGGCGTGGGCCAGGGCGGACAGGTCCTGGGTGGGCAGATCGGGGTCCACGCCGGCGGCCTCGCGCAGCGCGTGCCGGCCGGCGTAGCGCTCCAGGCACCCGCGGGACCCGCAGCGACAGGACGGCCCGGCGGGATCCACGCTCAGGTGCCCGATCTCGCCGGCCCAGCCGTGCCGCCCACTCAGGGCCTTGCCGTCCAACACGATCGAGCCGCCGATGCCGACCTCGGCGGACACATGGATGAAGTCCCGGTGCGGTCCCGGGCGGCCCGGCCGTTCCTGAGCGATCGCCCGTGCTGCCAGATCGGCCTCGTTGCCGAGGTGAAGGGCCCCGCCGAACAACGCCTTCGGTCCGATCAACAGCTCCGGGACGACGTCGTGCCAGCCGAGGTTGGGCGCTGCGAGCAGGCGCCGCGCCCCGTCGGCGCCACCGTTCGGGCCGGGTTCGATCAGGCCGGGCAGGGCGAGACCGGTGCCGACCACACGCACTCCCGCCGGGGTCGACCGATGCATCTCGGACAACAGGTCGGCGAGACGACGCAGTGTCCCGCCCGGTTCGGAACCCACCAGGTCGGCGTCCTCGGTCCGTTCGGTCAGGACGGCGCCGGACAGGTCGACCAGTCGCAGCACCAGGCGTGAGGCGGTCACTTCCATGCCGATCGCCGCCGGCCCGCCCCGCGCGGCGACCAACGGCACGGCGGGCCGCCCGCGCCCATTGGCGGTGGCTGGTGAGAGTTCCTCCAGCAGCCCGGCGGCGACCAGTTCATCGACGAGCCGGGACGCCGTGGAGCGCGTCATCCCGGTCGAAGCGGCGAGGTCGGCGCGCGACGGCGGCTCGTCCGCGGCACAGACCAGAGCGGTCAGCAGCCGCAGATTGGCCTGTCGCAGATCGGCCTGTCGCAGCGTGGCCTGGCGAGCCGTTCCCGCCGGCGCCGGTCGTTGACCGGAAGCCGTCGCGGGATTAAGTTTTACCATGAAACAAATCCTACTCCGGAGGTCGTCCGATGGTTCGCCAACCAACCCGTGAAGACAGGTTCTCGTTCGGTCTGTGGACCGTGGGCTGGTTGGGGGTCGACCCCTTCGGAGCGGCCACCCGCCCCGCGCTGGACCCCTGGGAGTACGCGGAGAGGCTCGCCGAACTCGGCGCCTGGGGAGTGACCTTCCACGACAACGACGTCTACCCGTTCGACGCCGACGACGCGACGAAGCAGAAGATCTGCACCCGGTTCAAAGAGGCGGTGGACGCCGCCGGGATCGTGGTGGAGATGGTCACCACGAACACGTTCAGCCACCCGGTGTTCAAGGACGGCGGGCTGACCGCCAACGATCGGTCGGTGCGCCGGTTCGGTCTGCGCAAGATCCTGCGCGCCGTGGATCTCGCCGCCGAGATGGGTGCGAGCACCTTCGTCATGTGGGGTGGCCGGGAGGGCGCGGAGTACGACGGCTCCAAGGACCTCTACGCGGCGCTGGAGCGCTACAAGGAGGGCTTGGACACCGTCGCCGGGTACATCAAGAGCCAGGGACACGATCTGCGGATCGCCCTCGAACCCAAGCCCAACGAGCCCCGCGGTGACATCTTCCTGCCCACCATCGGTCACGCCCTGGCGCTGATCGCCGAGCTGGACCACGGCGACATCGTGGGCCTGAATCCGGAGGTCGGCCACGAGCAGATGGCCGGTCTCAACTACACGCACGGGCTCGCCCAGGCGCTGTTCAGCGACAAGCTCTTCCACATCGACCTGAACGGTCAGCACGGGCTCAAGTACGACCAGGACCTGGTCTTCGGCCACGGAGACCTGGCCTCGGCCTTCTTCACGGTCGACCTGTTGGAGAACGGTTTCCCCGGCTCTCCTGGCGCCCCCCGCTACTCCGGCCCGAAGCACTTCGACTACAAGCCGTCGCGGACGGAGTATCTCGAGGGTGTCTGGGAGTCGGCGTCGGCCAACATGGCCATGTACCTCATGCTCGCCGAGAAGGCGGCCGCGTTCCGCGCCGACCCGCGGGTGACCGAGGCGGTCGAGGCGGCCGCGGTGCGCGAGCTCGCGGTGCCGACCATGGCGCCCGGCGAGACCGTGGCGGACCTGCTCGCGGACGACGAGGGCTTCGACCCCGAGGCCGCCGGGCGGCGCGAGACCCACTTCGTGCGGCTCAACCAGCTCGCCATGGAGCACCTGGTCGGTTGACCGGAGATCTTCCCGAGGACGGGCCGTCCCCGGGTGGTCGGGGCCGGGGGCGACGATCCGGACCGTGTCTGCTAGCGCCGCTCACCCGGACGCAATCGGTCTCGTGACACTTCGGTGTCCGCCGAGTACTCCACGATCATGACGTGGTCGACGCGGGTCTGGAGGGTGACCAGCCCGTCCTCGGGCAGGGCGGAGTCGGTGATGATCACTTCGGCCTGGTCGAGCGTGCCATCGAGCTCAGCCCGATGACCCCCCACTTGCTCGAGTCGGCGAGCACGACGAGCCGGTCTGCCGCCGCGACCATGGCCCGGTTGGTCTCGGCCTCGAGCAGATTCGGAGTGGTGAACCCCTTGTCCGGGTGCATCCCGTGGACGCCGAGGAAACAGCGGTCGACGTGGAACGACAACAGGGCGGTGACGGCCAGCGGCCCGACGAGCGCGTCGGACGGCGTGCGCTGGCCGCCGCTGAGCAGCACCGTGGTGGACTCGGCCCCGTTCCTGTGCAGCGTGTCGGCGACCCAGTGCGAGTTGGTGATCACCGTGATGCCGGGGACCCTGGTCAGGTGGCGGGCGAGCGCATGGGTCGTCGTCCCCGCCGAGATGGCGATCGCGTCGCCGGGCTCGACGAGTTCGGCGGCGGCGGCGGCGATCGCCTCCTTCTCGGGCAGGCGGCGCTGCGACTTCACATCGAAGCCGGGCTCGGAGGCGGAGGGTTCGTGGACGACGCGCGCGCCGCCGTGGACCTTGACGAGCATGCCATCCTCGCTGCATCGAATGCAGGTCGCGGCGAACGGTCATGTCCGAGACACCCAGCATCTCGGCCAGGGCAGCTCACCCGGACCGCCCCGTCCCGGTTGAGGGCGGCGAGGATCATGGCGTGCCGCTGCGCGGCTAGCACGAGACCCAGCCCTCCACCGCGGCGTCACCGAGAGGATCTCGCCGACCGTCGACGGCCGGGCCCGGAACGGGGCCGGGCGCGCCACCCTCCGGTGGGCTGGGCGGGTCGATGGAGATCAACATCGAAATCCTCCCACGTGCGCCATCCGCGCCGACATCGGCCGGACCCGTCCATTCGTGCTGGTCGCTGTCGGTGCTCGTGATCGACGTCGTGCCCGTTGACACGACCGGGGCGGCGCCCCGGGGACGTCGTGGGTAAACATCCAGAAGTGATCCGCTCAAGAATCAACACGGCTGCTGCGGGCTAGACAAGAAGTTGTTCGTTTCCGTGGGCGACAAGAGCCGTCGCCTGAGGTCAAGAGCGTTATCGTTTCGTTACACGGATCTTGACCAGCCAAGTGGCTTGACTCAGACGGGTGTTCATGGAACAGCCTGAGGGCCGGAACACCCGCCGAGAGCCCATGAGCGTGGAACAGCCGACTCCGTCGTATTGAGTCCACTGTCCAGTGTCGGAACCCCGGCGAGTCGCACAGATTCGCGCATCACTCATCTGGTGGACGAAAGTCTGCGGAGGCTACTCATGACTGGTTCCCGTCGCCCTCGAGCCACTCTCCCGGGCTCGTTCGCCGCCACCCAGTCGTTCATCGCGGCGGAGCGGCTGCTCGCGGGCGGTCTCGGTCTCGGTGCGAGCTCACTGCTCGCGGCCTGCGGCGGCGACTCGTCGACGGGATCATCCGGCGGAGGCGGCGAGGCGGGCCCGGTCAAGTTCGGGATCAATGAGGCGAAGGGCTCGGGCCCGGCGTACTCCCGCCTGCAGGCCATGGCGGACGCGTACACGCAGAAGACCGGGGCGCAGGTGTCGGTCAACGCCGTCGATCACAACACCTTCCAGGAGAGCATCAACACCTACCTGCAGGGCACGCCGGACGACGTCTTCACCTGGTTCGCCGGCTATCGGATGCAGCAGTTCGCCCGCAACGGGCAGATCACCGACATCAGCGACGTCTGGCCCATCGAGGGGATGAGCGAGGCGTTCAAGGAGGCTTCCACCGCCGAGGACGGCAACCAGTACTTCGTCCCCGTGAGCTACTACCCGTGGGCCGTCTTCTACCGCAAGTCGGTCTTCGAGAAGAACGGCTGGGCGGAGCCCACGACGCTCGATGAGCTCAACACGCTGATGAAGGACATGCAGGGCAAGAACATCACCCCGTTCGCCTTCGCCGCCAAGGACGCCTGGGCCCCGATGGGCACGTTCGACATCCTCAACATGCGGTTGAACGGCTACGACTTCCACATGCAGCTGACCAAGGGCGAGCAGAAGTGGGACAGCCCGGAGGTCAAGAAGGTCTTCGAGACCTGGCGGACCCTGCTGCCCTACCACCAGAGAACGCACTCGGGCGCACCTGGCAGGAGGCCGCCACGGCGATGAGCAAGGGCGAGTGCGGGATGTACCTGCTCGGCACGTTCGTCGTCGACGGTGTCCCCGCCGACATCACCGACGACCTGGACTTCTTCACCTACCCGGCCCTGGACTCCACCATCGGCTCCGATGCCCTCGACGCGCCGATCGACGGCTTCTGCGTCGCCGCCGGCGGCCAGAGCCAGGACTCGGCCAAGGCCTTCATCAAGTGGCTGGGCTCCGCGGAGGCGGCCGACGCCGCCAACAACGGCGCCGAGGCGCCGTTCATCGCCGCCAACGAGGGGGCCAGCACCGAAAAGTACGGTGCCCTGCAGAAGAAGTCCGCCGAGGTCGTCCAGAGCGCGACGTCGATCGCGCAGTTCCTCGACCGCGACACCAACGCCGACCTGGCCAACACGGTGATCACCGCCGCGTTCCAGGAATTCATCCAGTCCCCGGACAAGATCGACGAGGTCACGACCTCGATCCAGCAGCAGGCGGCATCGATCCTCGGCCAGTGACGTCCGCGGCCGACCGGCGAGGAGTTGAGGAGCGCTCATGTCCACCACCGAAGCGCCAGCCCCGGCGCCGCCACGGCGGGAGCGGCGCCGGAGCGGCCGAGACCGGCTCGTCATAGCCTCGATGATCATCGTGCCGACCATCCTCGTGGTCTGGTTGGTCTGGCTGCCCGCTCTGGCCTCGGCCCTGCTCTCGTTCGCACGGTGGAACGGGTTCCAGTTCAGCACCCTCCAATGGGTCGGGGTGCAGAACTACAGCGACATCGTCACCATCTACCCCCCGTTCTGGCCGGCGATCCAGCACAACGTGATCTGGCTGGTCTTCCTCTTCGTGTTTCCGACCACTCTCGGCATCTTGCTCGCCGCCATCCTGGACCGAGACATGCGGGGCAGCCGCTTCTACCAGACGGCGTTCTACCTGCCCGTCGTGTTGTCGATGGCTCTGGTCGGGTTCATCTGGCAGCTGTTCTACTCGACCGACCAGGGTCTGATCAACGAGCTCCTCGGGACGAACGTCGATTGGTACGGCAACCCCGATGTCAACCTGTGGGCCGTCCTCGTCGCGACCGCGTGGCGGCACACCGGTTACATCATGCTCCTCTACCTGGCTGGGTTGAAGGGCGTGGACCACTCGTTGCGAGAGGCCGCTGCGGTCGATGGGGCGAACGAGGTGCAAGACCTTCTTCCGGGTCATCTTCCCGGTGATGCGCCCGATCAACCTCATCGTCCTGGTCATCGTCGTCATCGAGTCGCTGCGCGCCTTCGATATCGTCTGGGTCATCAACAAGGGCCGGAACGGGTTGGAGCTCATCTCCGCGCTGGTGTCCCAGAACGTCGTCGGCGAGGCGACCCGCTACGGATTCGGGTCCGCGCTCGCGGTGATCATGATGATCATCTCCTCGGTGTTCATCACCATCTACCTGCGCATCGTGTTCCGGGAGGAGGGTCGATGAGTGTCGCGGAGGCCACGACCGTCAAGAAGCCGGTCAAGAGCAAGTCCGGCGGGAGCGGAGCCCTGAACCGCCCGCGCGGCAACCTGGCGACAGGGATCATGCTCGCCCTCTCCCTGGTCTGGCTGTTTCCGCTGCTGTGGGCCCTCTACAACTCGTTCCGGGACTACGCCTACACCCAGACCCAGGGATACCTGTCTTTCGGCGGCTGGACCTTGGACAACTACCGCGAGGCGTGGACCAGGGGCAACTTCGGGGTGCACTTCACCAACTCGCTCTACATCACGGTGCCCGCCGTCGTGTTGACGTTGTTCCTCTCCTCACTCGTCGCCTTCGTCCTCGCCAGGTTCTCCTACCGGTTCAACCTGACGCTGCTCGGGGTCTTCCTCGCCGCCAACCTGCTGCCCCCGCAGGCGTTGCTCATCCCGGTCTTCCGCATGTTCAGGGAGATCCCGCTGCCCACTTTCATCAATGACTCTGGGACGATGCTCAACAGCTATCTGGCGCTCATCCTCGTGAACACCGCCTTCCAGCTGGGGTTCTGTACGTTCGTGCTGAGCAACTACATGAAGACTCTTCCGTACGAGATCTACGAGTCGGCGGAACTGGATGGTGCGAGTGTGTGGCGCCAGTACTGGCAGCTGACCATGCCGCTCGTGCGCCCGGCGCTCGCCGCCCTGGCCACCCTTCAGGTGACGTGGATCTACAACGAGTTCTTCTGGGCGACAGTGCTTCTGTCGCGGGGCGACAAGTTCCCGGTGACCAGCGCCCTCAACAACCTGCGTGGCCAGTTCTTCGCCGACACCAACCTCGTCGCCGCGGGGTCGATCATCGTTGCGCTACCCGTCGTGATCGTCTTCTTCGTGCTGCAGAAACAGTTCGTCTCCGGACTGACTTTGGGCTCGGTCAAGGGCTGAGGCGCGGGTCAGCGCCAGCCGGCGATCGCCGAGACCGGTTGGGGCAGAGGGGTTCCCGATCCGTCCCGACGGGAGTCGGGCTCGGGCAGGTCCACGGCCACGCCGTTGCCTGAGGCGGCCAGGGCGGGGGAGGGGCCGGCCCACGCCAGCAGCAGGGTGTTCTCCCCCTTGAGGAAGCGGTGGCAGCGCACTCCGCCCGTGGCCCGGCCCTTGGCCGGGTACTCGGCGAAGGGGGTGACTTTGGCCGAGCCGGCCTGGGTACCCGGCAGCGCGTGGGTCGAGCCCGAGACGGTGACCACGAGGTGTGCCCACTCGCCGTCGGTGACGGTCAGGTCGATCGCCCCGAAATGGATCGCCCGTGCGCCGGGGGTGAGGGACACCCCGGCCATCCCACCAGCGGAGCGCCCCTGCGGGCGGACCTTGTCGGCGTCGAACCTCAGGAGGTGGGCGTCGTTGGTCACGAACACCAGATCGCAGTGGGCAGAAGGCAGTTCGACGGCGCCGACGACCTCGTCACCCTCGCGCAGCGAGATGATCTCCCACGAGTCCCGGTTGGAGGGGTAGTCCGCCACCACGCGCTTGACCACCCCCTGGGCGGTGCCGAGGGCCACCCCGGTGGTGCCACCGATACCGTCCAGGGTGACCAGGGTGAGCACCCGCTCGTCCTTCTCCAACGCCAGGAACTCCTCGATCCGCGCACCACCGGACAGCGACGGCTGGTCGGCGGTCGGTGGCAGGGCGGGCAGGTCGAGGACGCCGAGCCGGACCATCCGACCACGGCTGGTCACCGCTGCCACCTGCCCGCGCACGGTGGCCGGGACGGCGGCCACGATCGCGTCATGGGCCGAGCGCCGGGCCGGATCGGCAGACCCGGGCGGTTGCAGGTCGGTGGTCCGGGCGAGCAGGCCGGTGGTCGACATCAGCACCCGGCACGGATCGTCGCTCAGCTCCAGGGGTGTTGCGCGCGCCGCCGTCGCAGCCGGCCCACCGGACTCCAGCAGCACCGTCCGCCGGGGGGTGCCGTAGGTGGCCGCGACCTCGGCCAGCTCGGTCGAGACGACCTCGCGCAGGAGCTGTCCGTCGGCCAGGACGGCCTCCAGCTCCTCGATGGTGGCCGCCAGCTGGGCCTTCTCGGTCTGGAGCTCGATCGTGGAGTACTTGGTCAGCCGCCGCAGCGGCATCTCGAGGATGTAGTCGGCCTGGACCCGCGACAGGTCGAACACCGTCATCAGGCGTTCCCTCGCCGCCGCGGTGTCGTCGCTGGAACGGATCACCGCGATGACCTCGTCGATGTCCAGGATCGCGATCAGCAGACCCTCGACGAGGTGCAACCGGTCGCGGGCCCTGGCGAGCCGGAACTCGCTGCGCCGCCGGACCACGGCCAGGCGGTGGTCGACATAGACCTGCAGCATCTGACGCAGACCCAGGGTCTGCGGCTGGCCCTCGACCAGGGCGACGTTGTTGATGCCGAACGAGTCCTCCAGGGGCGTCATCCGGAAGAGCTGCTCGAGCACCGCGTCGGCGTTGAAGCCCCCCTTGAGCTCGATGACCAGCCTGAGCCCCTTCTCCCGGTCGGTCAGGTCGACCACGTTGGCGATGCCCTGCAGCCTCTTGGCCTGGGCCAGGTCCTTGATCTTGTCGATCACCTTCTCGGGGCCGATCAGGTAGGGCAGTTCGGTGACCACGATGCCCTGACGTCGCGCCGTGACGTTCTCGATCCGGGTGGTCGCGCGGGTGCGGAAGGTACCGCGCCCGTTCTCGTAGGCCTCTCTGATGCCGTCCAGACCGACGATCTTGCCGCCGGTGGGCAGATCCGGTCCGGGGACGAAGCGCATGAGATCGTCCAGGCCGGCCTCGGGATGGGCCAGCAGGTGGCGTGCCGCGCCGATCACCTCGACCAGGTTGTGTGGGGCCATGTTGGTGGCCATGCCGACGGCGATCCCGCTCGCCCCGTTGACCAGCAGATTGGGCAGGGCCGCCGGTAGGACCTCGGGCTGGCTGAGCTGGCCGTCGTAGTTGGGCACCTCGTCGACGACGTCCTCGTCCAGGCCGTCGGTCATCAGCAGGGCCGCGGGCGCCATCCGGGCCTCGGTGTTGTGGTTGACGAATCCGCCGGCCAGGAAGGAGTGATCGGCGGAATCCACGCGCACCGAGTACACCGGTTCGGGCGGCCGGTGGGTCAGCGAGGCGATCGTCGCGTAGTGGTAGCCCGTGCTGACCGATCGCACGGCTGTCATCATCCCGATCGGCGCGGTCGCCGGTCCCGTCGCGGTCGCTTCCCCGGACTGTCCGAGCCGGCCCGGTTCGGACGTCGTGTGCCCACGAGGCGTGGGCACCACGCCGCCGTCCTGTCGTGAGCCGGACCGGTCGGTGAGCCGATGGGCGGGGCCACTGGCCGCCGTCAGGCCGCGCAGCAGGTCCTGCTTGGCGCCCAGGAAGGACACCGCCGACGCGAACTGGGAGACGTCGTCCCGGCCGGCGATGATCAACCGGTGCTCGCCCGAGCTGACGTCGCGCGCGGTCTGGGTGGGTACACCGAACTCCAGCAACAGCTCCGCGACGTCGCCGGCGAGCTGATGGCTGGTGGTGCGGTACTCCACACTGACCGATCGATGTCGCTGCAGGACGCTGGCGTCGCCCTCGAAGGCGGCCATCAGGAACGCACGCTTGACGCCCGCCCCGCCGGTCCAGATCGCCTCGGGCACACGGTATTGGGTGGAGGGCCGGTCGGCGAAGGACGCCAGGACGCTGGTCGCCAGGACAGTGGGGTCGCGGACGTCGAACAGATGCTGGTCGGTCCCGTCCCGGCCGGTCAGGCGCCGGGCGGTGAACCGACGGTTCGCGACCAGATCGACGTAGGCGTCGACCACCTCGGCGAAGAACGCCGCGTCGCCGGTGGTGAACGCCAGCCGGCCCCCGGTCGACCAGCCGCGGCTGGCCACGGCGCCGATCAGGACGCCGAGCCGCCGTTGCTCCGGGGTGGGCGTGCCGGTCAGGGGGGCGTTGCCCGCGAGGCAGACCGTGTCACCCACGGCCAGCTCGTCCAGGCGCCGCCACCGTCGCCGCGGGATCGCGTCCTCGGTCACCAGGGCGAGGACGGGGTGGTTGTGGCTGCCGGTGAGCTGAGCCCCGGAGTCGGTCAGCAGGCGGATGACCGGGTGCGAGCCGGAATGGAACAACCGATCCGCCCTGACCGGACGGCCGCGGTGGTCCAGGACGTCCAGTTCGACCTCGGTCTCGGAGTCCGGTGACAGGGCGTGCTGATCGGCCAGTTCCGCGAACGTGGGGGAACGGCCGTCGGCCAGCCGCAGCCGGGTCTGCCCGGTCACGCAGTAGCGGTAGGCGGCCGGGCCGTCGTCCAGGGAACCGAAGTTGCCGTGCCCGTCCACCAGGGGCAGGCGCATGGTGAAGTCCTGGGCCAGCCGGACCAGGGCGTCGTAGATGGCGCCGTCGCCGTGCGGGTGCAGCTTGCCCATGACGTCCCCGACGATGCGGCCGCACTTGACGTGCGCCCGATCGGGCCGCAGACCCATCTCGGCCATCGTGTAGAGGATCCGCCGTTGCACCGGCTTGAGCCCGTCACGTGCATCCGGCAGCGCCCGCGAGTAGATGACCGAGTAGGCGTACTCGAGGAACGCCCCCTGCATCTCCTGCTCGACGTCGATGTCGACGATGCGTTCGGGCCGCTGGGGGTCCTGCCCCGACGGCGGTCGGTTCGAGCCGGCCATGCCGGGGTTCCTCCCTGTGTCACCAGACGCTGTCGCGACTCGTTGCCGCGTCATGCTCATTGTCCCCCGACGGACTCCGCAGGGTGTGCAGACCCACCGGAAGCCTCCGATGCGCCGTGCCGGTGCCAGGGCACGCCGAACCGTCCGTCGTGCACCATGTCGGACAACGCCCGACGGGCCCGCCGCACGGGGGGAGGACGGTGCTCCGCGACGGCATGGCCGATGCTGATCACCGCCACCGGTCGACGGTCGGCGGGGATGTCCAGGGCAGCCCTGAGATCTGAGACCCGTTCTGCGGGAACGCCGAACAGGCAGGAGGCCAGGCCGGCGTCGATGGCCGCCAGGTGCAGGGCGAAGGCGGCCATCCCGGTGTCGACGTCCCAGAACGGCGTCGTCCAGCGGCCTGGATCACGATCGGTCCATCCCTTGTCCGGCTCGGCGTACCGATCGAGATAGCGCTGCGGATCGGACAGGCAGAGCACGAGGACCGGGGCGGTCCGCATCCCGGACAACCAGGCGTCGGCGGGGCCCGGCGCCGAAGTGCTGCGCCAGAACAGCTCTCGATCGCGCGGATCGGTCAGCACCACAAGATCCCGGCCCTGGCTGAAGCCGGCGCTGGGGGCCCGCATCGCCAGGCCCAGCAGTGTGTCCAGCCGCGCGCGGGGGATCGGCCGGTCGGGGTCGTACCGGCGGGTCATCCGGCGGCTACGGAGGACGTCGGCGAACTCCATGGCGGACACGCTCTCATGGTGCGCGGACAACTGCTGTGGCGCCCGGCGACCGTGTCGTGCCGGCGGACTGGGCGGTTCCAACGGTGATGAGAGTCACGTACCTATTTACATGTATATGACCGATATGTCGGTTGTTATGGGTTTGTTATCTGGCAGATATCTGTGCACAGTTGGTGTCGGCGACAAGGACCGTCGCCCGGCCCGCCCACACGCCGAGCTCCGCCGGTGGGCAGGACGTATGGGACGCGGCTCTGGCGCCGCAGGTGATTCGTCACCATCGACATCCAAACCCACGGCGGAAGCGGGGGACCCACCTATCGGTGCGTCCCGAGAGGGCCACCTTGGGGTGAAGCCGGAGGTATCCGGCCGGGCAACCTTCCTCGCCCGAACCCGACAGCTCACCTCGCAGGCGTCAACGGAAGGGAACCCCACCGCACATGTCGCTCAAGCGCGCCCTCATTCGCACGCCTGCACTCACCGCAGCCACCGCGGCCCTGGCCACCGGAGCCGTCCTGGTGCCGGCACCGGCTCAGGCCGCGCCCGTGGCCAGCACCACGATGGCGTCCGTCACCACCCAGACCGCCGCCGCTCCGACCGCTGCCCAACGCAGGGCCGTCGCGGCGCAGAAGGTGGCCGTTAAGCGGGCCGGCCTGATGCGGACCGCGGCCGCTCTCAAGGGCCGTCCCTATCGCTACGGAGCCACCGGGCCGTCCGCCTTCGACTGCTCCGGCTACACCCGCTACGTGTTCGCCAAGAACGGCATCTCGTTGCCGCGTACCTCCTCCGCGCAGTACTCCAAGGCGCGCCGGATCAGCAAGGCGGGCGCCAAGAAGGGCGACCTGGTCTTCTTCGGCAGCGGCAGCGGCGTCTACCACGTGGGGATCTACGCCGGGAACGGCAAGATGTGGCACTCTCCCCGCCCGGGCAAGAGCGTCCGGCTGGTCAAGATCTGGACCAGCAACTGGAGCGCCGGTCGGGTCGTCTGACCCAGGCCCGAGGACCTCGAGATCGATCGAAGCCCGGTCCGGGGCGTGGTGGGTGTGATGCGCCACGTCCCGGACACCGTTTCTGCGGGCCATGGGCCCGGTGGCCTCAGTAGTCTCAGCACGTGGCCCTCTACCCAGCCCACTGGGAAGCTGACGTCGTCCTGCGGGACGGTGGCATCGCTCACCTGAGGCCGATTCGTCCGGACGACGCCGACGCCGTCCAGCGTTTCCATCTGGCCCAGTCCGCGGAATCGATCTATCTCCGCTTCTTCGCACCCGTCCCCAGGCTCTCCGAACGGGACCTGAGACGATTCACTGTCGTCGATCACGTGGACAGGGTGGCCCTTGTCATCACCATCGGTGACGAGATCGCCGGGATCGGGCGTTACGACAAGATCTCCGAGGACAGCGCGGAGGTCGCCTTCAACATCTCCGACCGGCATCAGGGGCGTGGGCTGGGGACGGTGCTGCTGGAGCATCTGACCGCCGCCGCACGCGAGAACGGCCTGCACCGCTTCACCGCAGAGGTGCTGCCGCAGAACCGCAAGATGCTGGCGGTGTTCTCCGACGCCGGGTACGAGGTGGATCAGCACTACGACGACGGTGTCATCTCGCTGAGTTTCGACATCGACCCGACCGACCGCTCACGTGCGGTCGCCGAGGCTCGCGAGCATCGCGCCGAGTCGCGCAGCATGGTCACCCTGCTGCGTCCCTCGTCCGTCGTGTTGATCGGTGCCAGCCGGAGGGCGGGCTCGGTGAGTCGGCAGCTGCTCCAGGTACTCCACCTGTCCGGTTACACCGGTGCCCTGCACATCGTGCATCCCGAGGCGGATCACGTGCACGGTGTACCCGCGCACCGACGTCTCGCCGACGTTCCCGGCCCGCTCGACCTCGCGGTGGTCGCGGTGCCCGCCGATGCCGCCGCCGAGGTGATCGACGAATGTGCCGCCGCCGGAGTCCGCGCAGTGGTGGTGCTCTCGGGGGAGCTTGCCGGGTCGGGTGCGGGTGGCCGAGCTCTGCGAGCAGACCTGTTGCGGCGCAGCAGGTCCGGCGGGATGCGCCTGGTCGGACCGAGTTCCTGGGGTGTGGTCAACGCCGACCCGAGGGTCCGGTTGAACGTCTCGAGCCGGCCGGACCTGCCGCTCGCGGGCACTCTCGGGGTCTTCTGCGAGTCGGGTGCGCTCTCGGTGGCCGTGCTCGACCTGGCCGCGCGCCGAGGGGTGGGTATGTCCACATTCCTGTCGGCCGGGGACCGCATCGACGTCTCGGCGAACGACTGTCTGCAGTACTGGGAGGCCGACGATTCGACCGAGGCCATCGCGTTGTACCTGGAGAGCACCGGGAACCCCCGCAAGTTCTCCCGGATCGCCCGCAGGGTCGGCCAGCACAAGCCCATCATCGTGCTCACCTCGGGCACCACGGGCTTCACCGCATCTGCGCGATCTCCGCGGGACGCCTTCGACTCGATGCTCACCCAGGTGGGCTGCATCCAGGTGGAGAGCCTGCACCAGTTGCTGGATGTCGCCCGACTGGTCTCCGACCAGGAGTTGCCGGCCGGTGACCGGGTGGCCGTGGTGGCGAACAGCCCGAGTCTGGCCCGGCTGGTCTCCGACACCTGCCGGGCCCACCGGTTGCGCGTCGTGCACGGCCCGGTGGCGGTGCCCGAGACGGTCTCCGACTTCGACTTCGCTCGCGCGGTGTGCGCGGCGCAGTCCGAGCCCAAGGTGGACGCCGTGGTGGCCGTCTTCGCCTCCCTCGCCGGGGACGCCGCGGATCCGATCCCGGCGCTGAACCGGATCTGCACCTCGTCGAACACCACCGTGGTGGCCTCCGTGCTGGGGCGCCAGGCAGCCGCCCCACCGACCTCCGTCGCCTCGTGGAGCACGTCACGGATCCCGTGCTATCCGACTCCGGAGGAGGCCGTGTTCGCGCTCTCCGCCGTCGGCCAGTATGCCGACTGGCGGCGGCAGGGTCCGGGCTCGCGCACGGAGCCCGCCGGGTGCGACCGCGCCGGGGCGGAGGAGCTGGTCGACGGACTGCTCGCCCGGCACCCGGACGGAATCACGCTCGACCCCTCGGCCACGGCCGACCTGCTTGCCCTGTACGGCATCACGGTGTGGCCGTCGGTGATCGTGGCGGGAGTGGACGAGGCGGTGGAGGCCGCCGAGAGGCTCGGTTGGCCGGTCGCGCTGCAGTCCCTGGCCCCGCACCTGCGTCATCGCCTCGACCTGGGCGGGATTCGCCTGGACGTCTCCTCAGCGGAGGAGTTGCGCCAGGACGTCCGGCTGATGCAGAGCCAATTGGGTGCCGTCGCCGCTCAGCGCCTCAGCGTGCAGCGGATGGCTGAACCGGGGGTGGCCTGTGTGATCCGCAGCGTCGAGGACCGCAAGTTCGGCCCCGTGGTCAGTTTCGGTCTGGCCGGCGATGCCAGCGAACTGCTCGGGGACGTGGTTCACCGGATCACCCCCCTGACCGATCGCGACATCACGGACATGATCCGGTCGGTCCGTGCGGCGCCCAAGCTGTTCGGACGCCGTGGGGCGCCGCCGTCCGACGTCGCGGCGCTGGGGGACCTGCTGGCCAGGGTGGCCGCCCTGAACGACGACCTTCCCGACGTCGCCGAGATCGATCTCAACCCGGTCGTGGTCGCCTCGAGCGGGTTGGCTGTGCTGTCCGCCCAGGTGAGGTTGGCGAACCTGGCGGTGCGGGCGGATGCCCGGCGCCAGCTCAGCAGCACCTGACTCTCCCCCCGGCGCCTGCTCCGTGCCGTGGCCCTATCAACGCTCAGACAGTGACAGTATGTCGAGGTGCGTGAACGATCGACGGTCCCCGGCTCGGCCGGCACCGGACTGCCCAAGGCCCTGCTGGCCGATGTCGAACGCGCCGGCTACTACCCCGCGCTGATCTGTGATGTCGTCGACATCGCCCTGGGCGGTGAGTCGGTGAGCAGCTTCCTGGTCCACCCGGAGACGACCTTCGATCGGGACGTCGTCCGCAGACACGTGACGGTCCTGGTGCTCACCCCGAGCCGTCTGTTGGTGGCCCATGCGGACGACCACGAGCCGGATCCGCTCAGTCCCGAGCCCTACGCCACGGCCAGCACCGAGACGGTTGCGCTGCAGCACATCAGGTCGCTGGTGCTCTCCCAGGCCGTCAACCGCCCGGAGCAGCACCGCAGTGGGAACACCCCGCGCGAGATGACGCTGAGCGTGGGGTGGGGCTCGGTCAGCCGGATCGACCTCGAACCGGCCGGCTGCACGGATCCGGAGTGCGAGGCCGACCACGGGTACACCGGCAGCGCCTCCAGCGACGACATCACCCTGCGCCTGTCGGCCGAGGCCGAGGGCGCCGATGCGGTGCGGGCGGCCGTCGCCTTCATGCGCGCGCTCTCGGCGGCGGTGGCGGCGGCCGGGAGCTCGCACGCGTGACGGAAGCCGTCGCGGGGCTCGAAGCGGTCCTACCGGCCGCCGCGACGGCACTGGGGGTCCCGCTGGGCGAGGCAGGTCCCATCGAGTTGGCTCCCGCGCGGCACGTGATCGTGGTGCTGCTGGACGGCCTGGGCGCCGAGCTGCTCGCCCGCCGGGGTGGTCATGCTCCCTTCATGCGTGGCCTTGGCGCCGACGGACTCCGGCTCACCAGTCCCTTCCCGAGCACCACAGCCACCAGCATGGGCACCCTCGGTACCGGACTGCTGCCGGGTGCCCACGGCCTCGTCGGCCTCGACGTCCTGGACCCCCAGCGGTCCGTGGTCTTCAGCGAGCTCGCCTGGGACAACGCGGTCGATCCGCGTCTCTGGCAGCCGGAGACCACGGTGTTCGAACGGGTGGCCGCGGCGGGTGTGGACGTCGTCCGGGTCGGCCCGGCCTATTTCGACGGCTCAGGGCTGACCGAGGCGGCCCTGCGCGGCGGCAGATTCGCCGCGGCGGCGGACCTGCAGGCAGGCATCGACGCGACCGTGACGGCGCTGCGATCCGTCGGCGGCAACCGGGCGCTCGTATACCTGTACTGGGGTGCCATCGACAAGGCCGGGCATGTCCATGGCTGCGACTCGTGGCAGTGGGCCGAGGAACTCTCGGCGGTCGACGCCGGGCTGCGTCAGCTGTACTCGCGACTGCGACCGGGGACCACGATGCTGATCACCGCCGACCACGGCATGGTCGACGTACCCTTCGAGAACCGGCTCGATCTGGCCCATGAGACCTCCTTGGCCGCGGGCCTTCGCCACGTCGGGGGAGAACCCCGCGCGCTGCACCTGTACTGCCGACCGGGCGCCGCCGCCGACGTCATGGCGGCCTGGCGGGAACGGCTCGGCGGCCACATGGCGTTGATCAGCCGTGAGGAAGCGGTCTCACAGGGCTGGTTCGGGCCCGTCCACGACCGGGTGCTGCCCCGGATCGGAGACGTGATCGCCTCCGCTGTCTCGAACGTTGCCGTGGTGGATTCGCGCACTGCACGCCCTGAGGTTCTGGCCCTGCTGGGGCTTCACGGCGCCCGGACCCCCGCGGAACAGCTGGTGCCCTTCCTCGTGGCCGTCAAGGAGTAGACGACCTCACTCGCGGCGTCCACCGAAGACGATGTCGTCCCAGCTGGGCACGCTGGCCCGCTTGCCGCGCCGGCCGGGGGCGGGCTGTGCCGGTGCGGTGGCGGCGGGTTTGGTGGGCGAGGAGACGGCGCTGCCCGCCGACGCCGGGATGGTCTCGGTCTCCTGCTCGGAGGCGTTCTGCGGATCGGACCCGCCGTCCGCAGCGGGCTCGGGGAGCGTCAGCACCTCCGCGTCGTCGGCAAGCTCGGGCCGCGACGCCGGGGGATGGGCGGCCGGAGGCAGCCCGGCGCCGCTGGACGGGGCCTTGCGTGTCGGTCGAGTCCCGGGGTCGTCGTCCTCGTCGAGACTCATCTGGTCGTGATCGATGACCGGACGTTGGCGGCGGCCACGGCGTTGGCTGAGGGTGTCGAGCAGATCGACCGTCGCGGCCGTCGGCCAGGCTGGTTGGTGCTGCACGCCTCCGTCGGCGTCCACGTCGTACACGTGTTCCTGTGCCGTCCCCGTCTGGGGATCGCCGGCGCGGATCGGGACCAGGCGGCGGTGGGTTGCCGCGGCCGGCGCGGACGCGGGTTCCTCCTCGGTCAGCCAGCGTGCCTCGTCGTCCCGGGCGGTCAACTGGCGCACCTGTGCGTCATAGGTCCACCGGGCCCGGCGCTCCCGCGCCCCGGCGGTGAAGGTGACCGTGACGGCCCAGGTGCCGTCCTCGGTCCGCCAGGCGTCCCAGGCCGCGTCGGCCGGGTCGACCTCGCGAGCGCTCAACCGCGAGGCGACCAGATCGTCCAGGGTCGGCGCCTCCTCGGCCTTGCCCGGGGTCCGGATCCGCAGGGCACGGGCCTGGCGGACGACGAACTCGCGCTCGGCCAGTACGGGACCCTCGTAGCGGCGCACGTAGTCGAGCGGCAGCTGGGAGTCCTCGGCCACCTGCTCGGCGCTCTCACCGGCGCGGATGCGCGCCTGGATGTCGCGCGGCCGAAGCCGACCGTCCAACTGGATCTGTAATTGGCCGAGCCGTGGCCGGTCCCGGCGGACGGCGGCGCGCATCGCCTCGTCCACGAGAACCCGGTACCTCTGGCCGTCGGACGACGTGAGCAGCAGATGCTCCCCGTCATCGTGGACGCCGACGAGCGTGAGGTCCTGCATGTGTCCCACCCCTCCTGGTGCGTCCTGCGTGCTGACTCTGCCACCTGCCGAACCGAAGTCGAAGCATGTCGTCGGGCGTGGCGTCAGTTGCTGGGCAGGAATCATCACGGTGCGTACCCCGCGAACGGCCCGGGACCCGCGCGTTCGGGGTTCGGGTACCGAGGGTGACCGGCTCGCCGAGGCGGTCCGGCTGGTCGTGGCGGGGGGTCTCGGAGCCGGCCGGTGCCCAGGGTGCGAGGATGCCAGTGTGACCAGTGAGCCGAGGGTCAGACCGCCCGAGCCCGCGTCGTTGGCGCCATACGACGCGGTCCTGCTGCAGTCCTTCGGAGGCCCCGAGGCCCCCGAGGAGGTAATGCCGTTCCTGGAGAACGTCGTCCGGGGCCGCAACGTCCCCCGCGATCGTCTGCTGGGTGTCGCCGAGCACTATCAGGCCTTCGGCGGGCGCAGTCCGATCAACGATCAGAACCGCGCGTTGCTGGCTGCGCTCGTCGAGGAGCTCGCCGCTCGCGGGCTCACGCCGCCGATCTTCTGGGGCAACCGGAACTGGGAGCCCTACCTGGTCGACGCGCTGCGCGAGGCCCGTGACAGCGGGGCCCGCAGGGTCCTGACCGTGGTCACCAGTGCCTATTCGAGCTACTCGGGCTGCCGGCAGTACCGGGAGGACCGGGAGCGGGCGCTCGAGAGTCTGGCCGCCGGCGGCGGCCCGGGGGACGCGATGGTCGTGGACAAGATCCGCGGCTACTTCAATCACCCGGGTTTCGCCGAGGCCACCGTCGACGCGGTGATGGCGGCGCACGCCTGCCTGGAACCGGATCGTGCGACCCCGCTCCGCGTCCTGTTCGTCACCCATTCGATCCCGATGGCGATGCAGGAGGGATCCGGGCCCGGCGGCGGTGCCTACTCGCGGCAGCATCGCGACCTGGCCGCCACCGTCATGGACGTCGTGGCGCGCCGTCTGGGCCGCGGTCTCGAATGGGACCTCGTGTACTGCTCCCGGTCGGGCCCGCCGCAGGTGCCCTGGCTGGAGCCGGACATCAACGACCACCTGGAGGACGTGGCCGCGAACGGGGTGCGCGGGGTCGTCGTCGTCCCGATCGGGTTCATCAGCGATCACATGGAGGTGATCTACGATCTGGACACCGAGGCCGCTGATGTCGCGAACCGGCTCGGGCTGGACTTCGCGCGGGCGGCGACGGTGGGCACCCACCCGGCATTCGTCGCAGGGCTGGTGGACCTGCTGCTGGAACGGGCGGCCGAGGCGCGCGGTGAACGCCGGCCCCGGGTCACCGTGGGCGGGCTGGAGCCCCTGCCCGCGCAGTGCCCGGCGGACTGCTGCCGACCCGGCGGGCGACCGGGTGGGACGGGCGCATGAACGCCGTGCCCGAGAACCCGTCCGAGCGCTCGCCGAGCTCGACCCGAGCTGCCTGAGCTGCCTGAGCTGCCTCGAGCTGACCGGCCTGATCGAGTTGGCGGAGAACACCGCTCGCGAGGCCGCGGAGTTCGTGGCCGGTTCCAGAGCCGGAGACGGTGAGGGTCGACGGCACCAAGTCCAGCCCGACGGATGTGGTCACCGCGATGGACCGGGCATCGGAGGAGCTGATCCGTCGTCGTATCGGCCGCAACCGGCCGGACGACGCCATCTTCGGTGAGGAGGGCGGCCACGCGCGCGGCGCGAGCGGGCTGACCTGGCTCGTGGATCCCATCGACGGCACGGTCAACTACCTGTACGGGATCGAGGCCTTCGCGGTCAGCGTGGCCGTGGTGACCGGCGACCCGGCCGTCGCCGGGCGCTGGCAGCCCCTGGCGGGGTGCGTCGTGGCCGTCTCCTCGGGCACGACCTGGACGGCGGGTGCCGGGCGCGGCGCCTACCGCGACGGAGTCACGATCACGATGCCGCCGCCCGCCGCGCTGGATCAGGCTCTGGTCGGCACCGGCTTCGGCTACCGGCCGCAGCGGCGCCGGCTTCAGGCCGAGGTGCTTCTCGAGGTCCTGCCACGCGTGCGCGACGTGCGGCGGATCGGCAGTGCCGCGCTGGACCTCTGCGCGGTCGCCGACGGGAGACTCGATGCGTACTACGAACGGGGACTGCACCCGTGGGACCTGGCCGCCGGGATGCTCCTCGTGTCCGAGGCCGGTGGTGGGGTGACCGGCCTGCGCGGAACACCGCCGTCGACCGACATGGTGGTTGCCGCGAGGGCGCCCCTGCTGCAGGAGCTCACCCGGGTCCTGGAGGGCGCGGGCGCCGACCGGCCGGACTCAGACTGACTCAGCCGACGGCCGGATCCGTCAGCCGACGGCCGGATCCGTCAGCCGACGGCCAGATCCGTCAGATCGATCGGACCGGTCATGTGTAGTGCGGGAGCCGTGTGGCCGTGACGGGCCAAGATCTGCTGTGCCTCGTCCACCGGCACACCGTGGTCGGCCGCCAGCCTGACCAGGGATTCGAGTTCGCCGAGGTGAACGTCGACCAGGTAGTGGTCGCCGCCGTCGACAGCCTCGTCCAACTGCCGTTCGAGATTCGCCACGCGGGTCCTGATCATCTGCTGGAAACCGATCACGATCACCTCCGCTCGTCACTGCCGGGTGCTGCGTCGTGCCCCGACCGGGAAGTGACCGACCTTACGCGAGGAGGTCGGCCTCCACGACCCCCTGGGAGAACTTGACCACCGTCACACGGTGGATGGGTTCGCCACGGTGCCGATGATGGTGCACAATCGGCCAGCGCGCGGGCACAAAAGCCGTAGCCGCCGCGTTACGCGTGCGGACGGTTGCTCGGGAACTGTTGGGACGTCGGCATCCGCAATCCCGCGCACCGTGAGCTTGACGTGCAACGGACTCAGGACTTCTTGCTTTCAGGAGAGTGACCCAATGGCGACGGATTACGACGCGCCGCGCAAGACCGATGACGAGCTCAGCGAGGACTCCATCGAGGAGCTCAAGTCGCGGCGTGTCGACAAGGGCATGGGGGCGGTCGACGAGGACGAGACCGAGGCCGCCGAGGGCTTCGAGCTGCCCGGTGCCGACCTGTCCAACGAAGAGCTGTCGGTCCGCGTGCTGCCCCGCCAGGCCGATGAGTTCACGTGCTCGAGCTGCTTCCTGGTCCATCACCGCAGTCAGCTGGCCAAGCACGAGGGCGGTCTACCGGTCTGCCGGGAGTGCGCGGCCTGACCGGCGACGCTCACCCACGGGTCGCGCCTGGTCGCGGCCCGTGGGTCAGGCGCGTTCCTCGAGCAGGGCCAGGGCCAGTCGCTCCGGGTGCCTGCTGGAGATGAGCCAATAGGGGGTGGGGTCCTGGGGGTCGGTCAGTTCGACCCGGATCCCGCCCGGAATCCACCCGCGCAGGCAGAGGTGGGCCCTCGCGTCCAGATCGGGCCCGTGTGCGTGACGCATCAGGGCCGGATCCAGCACCTGGACCTCGCCGGTCAGCGCGACGGGGATCGAGGCCCGGCCGGCCTGCAGCCGACCGTCGGCGACGGCGACGGTCGGGGTGCTGCGGATCAGAAGCGCGAGCAACACCGCCGCGACGAGGACCGCGGTCGCAACGGCTACGGTCTGTCCCACCGGCCACAGGCTCAGGCCGAAGCCCAGGCCCATCACCACGGCGACGGCCCAGATCCAGCCGGCGGGGTGCAGTCGTTCCGAATAACGCATGGAGGACAGCGTGGCACGTGACCTGCCGGTGCCGACCCGGCGCCTCGACCCGGGGCTCCCGTTGCCCTCCTACGCCAGGGACGGTGACGCGGGGGCGGACCTGTTCGCCGCGGTCGATGTGCAACTCGCCCCAGGGGAGCGCAGCGTGGTCCCCACCGGGGTGGCGATCGCCCTGCCACCGGGCTACGCCGGGTTCGTGCACCCTCGGTCGGGACTGGCCGCCCGGCACGGGGTTACGGTGGTCAATGCGCCCGGCACGATCGACGCGGGCTATCGCGGGGAGATCATGGTCACGCTGCTGAACACGGACCGACGAGAGCCGGTCCGGCTCCGCCGCGGTGACCGCATCGCCCAGCTCGTGGTCTCGCCGATCGAGAGCGTGTCGTTCGTGGAGGTGACCGACCTGGCGTCATCCGAGCGCGGGGAGGCGGGGTTCGGTTCGACCGGGGGTTTCGACGTGGGGCAGGGACGGGAACGGAAGGACGGGACGTCGTGAGGCTGTTTGGTCGTCGGTCGGGCGGGGAGAGGGCCGCCGAGCCCGACACGGAGTTCGACCCGGATCTCGAGGCCGTGCCGGAGGCGGACGCCGAGGGGTCCGAACAGGACCTGCCCGCTCGCCCGGGGCTCTCGGCGCGTCCGGACGGTCCGTGGGACGTCACCGAGCGGGACGAGAGCGTGGGATACGTCGACCTCGGCGCGCTGCGGCTGCGTGGCCGTGAGGGCATGGAGTTGCGTCTGGACGTCGAGGAGTCCAGCGGGTCGGTCACCGCCGCGACCATCCAGCTGGGGGGGTCGGCGGTTCAGCTGCAGGCCTTCGCGGCGCCTCGAAGCGAGGGGCTGTGGCCCGAGATCCGCAGCGAGATCGTCTCGGGGATCATCGGTCAGGGCGGTTCGGCGGACGAGCAGGCGGGCGTCTTCGGCACCGAGGTACTGGCTCGGATCCCGGTGGTCAGCCCGGATGGCCGAACCGGGCATCAGCCCGCCCGCTTCGCCGGGATCGACGGTCCGCGCTGGTTCCTGCGTGCCGTGTTCCACGGTCCGGCGGTCAGCGAGGCGCAGGCCGCCCTGGAGTTGGAGTCCGTGGTCCGCGACGTGGTCGTGGTTCGTGGCCCCGAGGCGATGGCACCCCGCGATCTGCTGCCGCTGACCCTGCCCCGAGAGATCACCGGCCAGTCGGATGAGGGGGACGGCGAGGAGCAGGCCTCGGAGCGCGAGAGCCTGGATCCGTTCCGGCGAGGCCCGGAGATCACCGAGGTCCGCTGACGTTCGCCTCGGTATCGGTCCGTCCCGCGCTGACCTAGTCTGGAAGACATGTCGACCCAGTCCCCCTCCCGCTTCCGTGCAGCCCTGTCCCGGATGGTGGCTCCGCAGGACCAGGTGCACGCGGAGGAGGAACACGAACGTGCCGCCGGGATGGGCGGGACGCCCATCGCCGAGGTGGCCAACCGCAGTCGGGCCACCATGTGCGGCACCCTGCGTTCGGTGACCCTGCGCCCCCGGGCGGGTACCCCTGCACTGGAGGCACTGCTCTACGACGGAACCGGCGTCGTCCGGGTGATCTGGCTGGGGCGTCGCCAGATCGTCGGCATCGAGCCCGGTCGCCGGATCCGGATCGAGGGGATGGTCAGCGACTGCGACGGCGAGCCGTCGGTGTTCAACCCGCGCTACGAACTCGTCGCCCGTGACTGACCGCGGGGCGCCCCCGCCGCGTCGGGGTGCGCTGGCCGAGGCGGTCGGGGACCAGTTCTCGTTGGAGAAGTCGATCGGGGGCGCTCGGGGCATCCTCGAGTCCGTCGTCCCGATCACACTCTTCTCGGTCGTGTACGGGCTCACCCAGGACCTGAGACTGTCCTGTGTCGTCGCGCTGGTGCCCTCGGTCGTCTTCGCGCTGCTGCGGATCGTCCGCCGAGAGCCCTTGACCCAGGCCCTGTCCGGAGTCCTGGGGGTGGCCATCGGGGCGTACCTGGCGCTGCGCACCGGCCGGTCCGAGAACTTCTTCCTGCCCTCGATCCTCAAGAACACCGCCTATGGCGCGGCCTACGCGGTGTCGGTCGTGGTGCGGTGGCCCCTGGTCGGGGTGGTCCTGGGGTTCGCTCTCGGGCGAGTCGACCCACTGGCGTCAGGTGCCCGCGAGGTTGCGCGCCTACTCTCAGGCGACGTGGTTGTGGGTGGGCATGTTCGGCATCCGGCTGATGGTGCAGATCCCGTTGTACCTGCTCGGGATGACGGCCACGCTGGGCCTGGCGAACGTGCCCCTCGGTCTACCGCTGTTCGCCCTGGTCGCCTATCTGACGTGGCGAGTCATCCGGCGCGTTCCGGTGGCCCGCCCGGACGGACTCCTCGAGGACCGGCCGAGCTCAGGAGTGGCCGGGGCTGAGTAGAGCCTGGAGCTCGTCCTCGGACTCGGGCACCGTCACGAACATCAGCTCGTCGTTGGCCTCCAGGGTGTCGTCCCTGCTGGGCGCGATCGGCATGTCCGAGCGGATGATCGCCACCAGGACGGTGTCGGGCGGCCATTCGATGTCCCCGACCAGGGTGCCGACCACCGGTGCGTCGGCGGGCAGGGTGAGTTCGACCATGTTCGCCTGGCTCTGCTGGAAGGTGAAGATCCGCACCAGATCGCCGATCGAGACGGCCTCCTCGACGAGGGCCGTCATCAGACGTGGTGTGGACACCGCGACGTCCACGCCCCAGGCCTCGTCGAACATCCACTCGTTCCTCGGGTTGTTCACCCTCGCCACGGTCCTCGGGACGCCGTACTCGGTCTTGGCCAACAGGGAGATGACCAGATTCGCCTTGTCGTCGCCGGTCGCCGCGACCACGACGTCGCAGTCCGCCAGACCCGCCTCGGCCAGGGATGTCGATTCGCAGGCGTCCGCCAGCAGCCACTGCGCCTCGGGCACGCGGGACACCTCGATCGCGTCCGGGTTGCGGTCGACCAGCAGGACGTCGTGGCCGTTGCCGATCAGTTCCTCGGCGATCGAGCGGCCGACGATGCCGGCGCCCGCGATCACTACTCGCATCAGTTGCCTCCCGGAGCCGGCGCCGCCGCGAGCACGGACTCTGCCTCGGGCAGATCGGTCTCCTTGACCATCAGGTGGACGAGGTCACCTTCCTGATACACCGTCTGGTCGTGGGGGACGATGCCCTCGCCGAGCCTGGTGATGAAGGCGACGCGGGATTGCGTGGCCGCCTCGATGACCCGCATCCGTTGACCGACCCAGCTCGGGTGGACGTTGATCTCGGCCAGCACCAGGATGCCCGAGGCGTCGCGGAACTCCGAGGCGGCCCCGACCGGAAGCAGCCGGCGTACGATCTGGTCCGCGGTCCAGCGCACGGTCGCGACCGTGGGAATGCCCAGCCGCTGGTACACCTCGGCGCGACCCGGGTCGTAGATCCTGGCCACCACGTTCGAGACCCCGAAGACCTCGCGGGCGACCCGCGCCGCGAGGATGTTCGAGTTGTCGCCACTGCTCACTGCGGCGAAGGCGTACGCCTCGTCGATGCCGGCCTGCTGAAGGACCGTCCGATCGAAGCCGACCCCGGTCACCCGGCGCCCCTCGAACTGGCTGCCGAGCCGGCGGAACGCATCCTGGTTCTGGTCCACGATCGACACGGTGTGACCGCGGCCCTCGACCATCTGCGCCAAGGTGGCTCCGGTCCGGCCGCAACCCATGATCACGAAATGCACGGCCCCTGATCTCCTTCGCTCGCTGAGCCCGGCCGTCGTTCACCGGGCCCGGGGCGCCGTAGGCCCGAATGACGGGATCCGACTCGCTGCCCGACGCTACACGCACCGCCCCGCCCCTACGATGCCCAGCGTGGCAATGTTCACCGACGCCCTGAAGCGGCTGCTGGTCGGGCGGCCGTTCCGCAGCGAGTCCCTGTCGGAGACCCTGCTGCCGAAGCGGATCGCCCTGCCGGTGTTCGCCTCGGACGCCCTCTCGTCCGTGGCCTACGCACCGGACGAGATCTTCCTGACCCTGGCCTTCGCCGGCTCGGCCGCCTACATCGCCTCGCCGTGGGTGGGCGTCTTCGTGGCGTTCGTCATGGGCGTGGTGGTGATGTCCTACCGCCAGAACGTGCATGCCTACCCGTCGGGGGGCGGCGACTACGAGGTGGCCACCACCAACCTGGGCGTTCCTGCCGGGCTCGGCGTGGCCAGCGCCCTCCTGGTGGACTACGTGCTCACCGTGGCCGTGTCGGTCTCCTCCGGTGCCCAGTACGCGAGCTCGGCCATCCCGGCGCTGCGTGAGCACGAGGCCACGTTCGCGGTGGTCGTCGTCGTCCTGCTGACCGCGGTCAATCTGCGGGGGGTGCGCGAGTCGGGCACGGCCCTGGCGGTTCCGACCTATGCGTTCATGGTCGCGATCCTGGGTATGGCCGCCTACGGCTGGTACCGGTTGGTGGCCGGCACCCTGCCTGCCGTGGAGAGCTCGGAGCTGACCGTCGTCCCCTTGCCCGACTACGAACAGGGCATGATCGGTCTGGGTTGGGCCTTCCTGCTGCTGCGGGCGTTCTCATCGGGCTGTGCCGCCCTGACGGGGGTCGAGGCGATCAGCAACGGCGTGCCGGCCTTCCGCCGTCCCAAGAGCCGCAACGCCGCCACCACGCTCGCGATGCTCGGTGCGATCGCGGTGGTCATGATGCTGTCGATGATCGTGCTCGCCCAGAAGATGCACATCCGCTACGTGGAGGAGCCCGCCACGCAGCTGCTGCGCGACGGAGTGCCGGTGGGCCCGGACTACGAGCAGAACCCGGTGATCGGACAGATTGCGCGAGCCCTGTTCGCGGACGTCCCGGTGATCTTCTACTTCGTGGCCGCCGTCACCGGACTGATCCTGGTGCTCGCCGCGAACACCGCGTTCAACGGGTTCCCCGTGCTCGGCTCGATCCTGGCCCGCGACAACCTCCTGCCCCGTCAGCTGCACACCCGGGGCGACCGGCTGGCCTTCAGCAACGGCATCCTGACCCTTGCGGCCGGGGCGATCGCCCTGATCCTGGCCTTCGACGCCGAGGTCACCAAGCTGATCCAGCTCTACATCGTCGGGGTGTTCATCGCCTTCACCCTGAGCCAGGCCGGGATGGTCCGGCACTGGACGGCGCTGCTGCGCACCGAGACCGAACCGGCCGTGCGGCGGCGGATGATCAGGTCGAGGGCGGTGAACGCGGTCGGGGTCAGCGTGACCGGGCTGGTCCTGATCATCGTCATGATCACCAAGTTCGTTCACGGCGCCTACCTCGCCCTGTTCGCGATGAGCTGCCCTCTACCTGATCATGCTCGGGATCCGCAAGCACTACCAGGCCGTGAACACCGAGCTGGCGGTCGCGCAGGAGACCAAGGCCCGCCAGCTGCCCTCCCGCGTGCACGCCATCGTGCTGGTGTCCAAGATCCACAAGCCGACGCTGCGGGCCCTCGCCTACGCCCGGGCGGCCCGCCCGTCGGTCCTGGAGGCCGTGACCGTCGTGACCGATCCGGAGCAGACGGCGGCGTTGCAGCGGCAGTGGGACGAGCTCGACGTCCCGGTCCGGCTGCGCGAACTGGACTCGCCGTACCGGGAGATCGTCCGGCCGGTGGTCGACTACGTGCAAGGGCATCCGCAGGGAGAGCCCTCGCGATCTGGTGGTCGTCTACGTCCCGGAGTACGTGGTGGGCCACTGGTGGGAGAACCTCCTGCACAACCAGAGTGCGCTCAGGCTCAAGACCCGGCTGCGCTACATCACGGGGGTCGTCGTGGCCAGCGTGCCCTGGCAGCTGCAGTCCTCCGCCGGACACGAGGAGCGTGACGACCTGATGCCCCAGTTGGTGATGCGCGCCATGCAGGAGGACGACCGCCCGCCCGCCGGTACATCCGGGATCCAGGCCCCCACCGGCGCCGAGGACGACGGCAAGCCCGGCCCGCGGCGATGATCGCCGAGGACGACCCACCCCTGCTGCGTCTGGAGATCGGGCCGGTGGCGGCCGGCGGCAGCTGCGTCGCGCGCCACGAGGGCCGGGTCGTCTTCGTCCGCCACACACTGCCCGGCGAGGTGGTGCTCGCCCGGCTGACCCATCCCACGCGGACCGACGACGTCGAGGCCGCCCGGTTCTGGCGGGCGGATGCCGTCCAGGTCCTTCAGGCATCGCCCCACCGCGTCGTCCCGCCGTGTCCGGCCGCCGGCCCCGGCGGCTGCGGGGGCTGTGACTGGCAGCACGCCTCGCTGCCCGCGCAGCGTTCGGGCAAGGCCGAGGTGATCCGCGAGCAGCTGCGGCGGATCGCGAGGATCGAGCCTCCCGAGGTGATCGTCGCGCCGGTCGGCGATCAGGGGGGCCTGGGTTGGCGGACCCGGATGCGCTTCGCGGTCGACGATCGGGGCAGAGCAGGTCTTCGCGAACACCGCTCACACCGGGTGGTCCCGTTGTCCGGCTGCCCGATCGCCCATCCGGACGTCGCCGCCGTGGACGTGACGGGGCGTTCGTGGCCGGGCGCCGGGGCGGTCGAGGTCTGCGTCGGCGAGGGCGGCGACCCGCTGGTGCTGTTCGAACCGGCGGCGCCGGGCGAGCGGGTGAAAGCCCCCGCACTACCGGTACCGACCTCGCTCGCCCGCCGCGACGGTTCCGGTGTGCAGCGTCTGCGCGGGCGGACCTGGGTGGAACACCGGGTGCGCATCGACGGCGGCGAGGTGCGGTTTCGGGTCAGCGAGGCGGGTTTCTGGCAGGTGCACCCGAACGCCGCCCAGGTGCTGCTGGACGCCGTCCTCGATGCGGCCTCGCCCGAACCGGGGAACCGGGCTCTCGACCTCTACAGCGGCGTGGGGCTGTTCGCGATGGGCCTGGCGTCCCGCGTGGATCCGGACGGCTCCGTGGAGGCTGTCGAGGCCGATCCGAGGGCGATCTCGGACGCCAAGCGGAACCTGCACGACCGCCCCTCGGTGCGCCTGCACCAGGGGCCGGTGGACGCGGTCCTGCCCGCGTTGCTCGCCGCGCCGGCATCGGTGGACGTCGTCGTCCTGGATCCGCCCCGGGCCGGGGCGGGGCGGGTGGTGATGGCCGCGATCTGTGCGGCGCGACCGGCCAGGGTGGTCTACGTCGCATGTGACCCGGCCTCGCTGGCCCGCGATGTCGCCCTGGCCCGCGAGGCCGGCTACGGGCTGTCGTCCCTGCGGGCCTTCGACCTGTTCCCGATGACGCATCACGTCGAATGCGTGGCTGTGTTGGAGCCCGACTCTGCTGAAGTCTGAGTCTGCTGAAGCCTGAGGCTGCGCAGCGCGATTCCGGAGCTTGACAAGGATAGTTCGACGTCAAGATAATTGATTCGACATCGAAATAGCACGAGCCTCGACCGTTCGGCCCACACCGCGTCCGGACCGGCGATCGGTCGCCCCCCATGCGGGACAGCCGGGTGTCGATCGGGCAGGATCGGTGCCAGGATGCCGAAAGTGCCGTCAGGCAGACGTTAGGAGCCGGATCGTGACCAGCGCCTCGAGCAAGGACAGCTTCTCCGCCAAGGGAACCCTCGAGGTCGCAGGGGCGACGTACGAGGTCTTCCGCCTGGGCGCCGTCGAGGGCGCCGCACGCCCTGCCGTTCAGTCTCAAGGTGCTGCTCGAGAACCTGTTGCGCACCGAGGACGGCGCCAACATCACCGCCGATCACATCCGGGCGCTGGCCTCCTGGGACCCGAACGCCCAGCCGGACACCGAGATCCAGTTCACCCCGGCCCGCGTGATCATGCAGGACTTCACCGGCGTGCCGTGCGTGGTCGACCTGGCCACCATGCGCGAGGCGGTGGCCGACCTCGGCGGCGATCCCTCCAAGATCAACCCGCTGGCGCCCGCCGAGTTGGTCATCGACCACTCGGTGATCATCGACGTCTTCGGCCGGCCGGGCGCGCTCGAGCGGAACATGGAGATCGAGTACCAGCGCAACCGGGAGCGCTACCAGTTCCTGCGCTGGGGGCAGACCGCCTTCGACGAGTTCAAGGTGGTGCCGCCCGGGTACCGGCATCGTCCACCAGGTCAACATCGAGTACCTGGCCAGGGTGGTGATGACGCGTGACGTCGGCGGCGCGGGCATCCTCCAGGCCTATCCCGACACCTGTGTGGGCACCGACTCGCACACCACGATGGTCAACGGGCTCGGGGTTCTCGGCTGGGGCGTCGGCGGCATCGAGGCGGAGGCCGCGATGCTCGGCCAACCGGTGTCGATGCTCATCCCGCGGGTGGTCGGCTTCAAGCTGTCCGGTCAGATCCCGCCCGGCGCGACCGCGACCGACGTCGTGCTCACGATCACCGAGATGCTGCGCCGACACGGGGTCGTCGGCAAGTTCGTCGAGTTCTACGGCGAGGGCGTGGCCGCGGTCCCGCTGGCCAACCGGGCCACGATCGGCAACATGAGTCCGGAGTTCGGTTCCACCTGCGCGATCTTCCCCATCGACGAGGTCACCCTGGACTACCTGCGGCTGACCGGGCGCAGCGATGGCCAGGTGGCCCTGGTGGAGGCCTACACCAAGGAGCAGGGGCTGTGGCACGACCCCTCGCGCGAGGCGGTCTACTCGGAGTACCTCGAGCTCGACCTGTCCACCGTCGTCCCCTCGATCGCCGGACCGAAGCGCCCGCAGGACAGGATCGTCCTGTCCGGCGCGAAGGCGGCCTTCAGGGCGTCCTTGGCCGACTACGCGGGCACCCCGCTGACCGAACCGTCGGACGTCGCCTCGGCGGAGTCCTTCCCGGCCAGCGACAGCCCTGCGGTCTCCTCGGCGGTCGCGGACGGCGCGAGCCTGTCGCCCGCCGAGGCCCCGGAGACGCCCGGCCGCGCGCGGCGCACGGTGCCGGTGGTGATGGGCAACGGCACGCACACCGAGATCGACCACGGCTCCGTGGTCATCGCCTCGATCACCTCCTGCACGAACACCTCCAACCCCTCGGTCATGGTCGCCGCGGCCCTGCTGGCCAAGAACGCGGTGGAGCGGGGCCTGACCGTCAAGCCCTGGGTGAAGACGTCACTGGCCCCCGGCAGCAAGGTGGTCACCGACTACTACGAGCGGGCCGGCCTGACCCCCTATCTGGACAAGCTCGGCTTCAACCTGGTCGGGTATGGCTGCACGACCTGCATCGGCAACTCGGGCCCGCTGCCCGAGGAGGTCTCGGCCGCAGTCCAGGAGCACGACCTCGCCGTGGTGTCGGTGCTCTCCGGCAACCGCAACTTCGAGGGCCGGATCAACCCCGACGTGAAGATGAACTATCTGGCCTCGCCGCCGCTGGTGATCGCCTACGCACTCGCCGGCACGATGGACTACGACGTCGAGAACGACTCCCTCGGAACGGGTTCGGACGGTCAACCGGTCTACCTGCGCGACATCTGGCCGTCGACCCCTGACGTGGAGGCGGTGGTCGCCGGGGCGATCACCAAGGACATGTTCACCTCCGAGCTACGCCGACGTGTTCACCGGTGACGCTCGCTGGCGGGAGCTGCCGACCCCGACCGGTGCCACGTTCGCCTGGGACCCCGCCTCCACCTATGTCCGCAAGCCGCCGTACTTCGACGGGATGGGCGCCGAGCCGGAGCCCGTCGCCGACATCTCCGGCGCGCGGGTCCTGGCCAGACTCGGCGACTCGGTGACCACCGACCACATCAGCCCCGCCGGAGCGATCAAGGCCGACAGCCCGGCCGGCCGTTACCTGGCGGAGAACGGCGTCGAGCGCAGGGACTTCAACTCCTACGGATCGCGGCGGGGCAACCACGAGGTGATGATCCGCGGCACGTTCGCGAACATCCGACTGCGCAACCTGCTGCTGGACGGCGTCGAGGGCGGCTACACGCGGGACTTCACCGCCGATGGCGAACAGGCCTTCATCTATGACGCGGCACAGCACTACGCCGCCGCCGGGACGCCGCTGGTCGTGCTCGCCGGCAAGGAGTACGGGTCCGGGTCCAGCCGGGACTGGGCGGCCAAGGGCACGGCGTTGCTGGGCGTCAAGGCCGTCATCGCCGAGAGCTACGAGCGGATCCACCGCTCGAACCTGATCGGGATGGGAGTGCTGCCCCTGCAGTTCCCGGAGGGTGAGTCCGCCGACTCGTTGGGCCTGGACGGCACCGAGACCTTCTCGGTCACCGGCGTGGAGGAGATGAACACCGGCTCCACTCCGCGCACGGTCCGGGTGAGCGCGGCGAAGGAGGACGACTCGACCGTCGACTTCGAGGCCGTGCTGCGGATCGACACCCCGGGTGAGGCCGACTACTACCGCAACGGCGGGATCCTGCAGTACGTCCTGCGCCAATTGGTTCGGGGCTGACCGGCGCCCCGGGTCACCGGAGGTGGGCGAATACGGGCATTCCCCCCGCCTGTGGGCCGTGCCCCGGTGTTGTTACAGAGTGTGACCGGCAGATGTCCGTCATGTGCTTGTCGTGGCCGCGCACCCCTGAATATGTTGTCGCCCACAACATATTCGTCGTCGGGTCGACCTGGCAGGCGGCGTCTCGACCGGGTCACACCCCGGCTGAACAGATCCCCCGAGCCGGGAACGGCTCAAGGAAGGACCGGAGACATGCGCAAGCGTACAGTCGGGATCGTCGCTCTGACCGCCGTCGGGGCACTGACCCTCGGAGCGTGTGGGGGCAGCGACGGCACCTCCACCACGGACTCCACCTCGAGTGACGGCGCCGCCGCGGGTGCCGAGGCCGGCAAGGTCGGCGTGATCCTGCCCGACTCCGCCTCCTCGGCCCGTTGGGAGACCGCCGACCGCAAGTTCCTCGATGAGGCCTTCTCCGCCGCCGGCGTCGAGGCGGACATCCAGAACGCCGGTGGTGACAAGGCCAAGTTCCAGACCCTGGCCGACGGCATGATCGGCTCCGGGGTCAAGGTGCTGATGATCGTCAACCTCGACTCCGACACCGGTGCGGCCGTGATCCAGAGGGCCACTGCGGCCGGGATCCCGGTGATCGACTACGACAGGCTCACCCTCGGCGGCGGCGCCAAGTACTACGTGTCCTTCGACAACGTGGCCGTCGGCACGGCGATCGGCGAGGGCCTGGTCAAGGGTCTGAAGGAGGCCGGCAAGGAGACCGGCAACGTGCTGGAGCTGAACGGCTCGCCGACCGACAACAACGCCACCCTGTTCAAGGAGGGCTACGACAAGGCGATCAAGGATGCCGGTTACACCGTCACCGACTCGCAGGCGGTGCCGGACTGGGACAACACCAGGGCGGTCACCGTCTTCGAGCAGATGTTCGCCAAGGCCGGCGGCAAGGTGGACGGCGTGGCGGCCGCCAACGACGGCCTCGGCGGTGCGGCGATCTCGGTGCTGGAGCGCAACGGTCTGGCCGGCAAGGTGCCGGTGACCGGGCAGGACGCCACCGACGAGGGCCTGCAGCGGGTGCTGCTGGGAACCCAGTACGTGACCGTCTACAAGGCGGTCAAGAAGGAGGCGGAGGCGGCTGCCGAGCTGGCGATCGCGTTGGCCAAGGGCGACACGGCGGCGGCCGACGCGCTGGCGACCGGCACGGTCCAGGACACCACGGCGAACACCGACGTCCCGTCCGTGCTGCTCGAGCCGCAGCCGATCTACAAGGACACCGTGAAGGACGTCATCGCCGACGGCTTCACCACCGTGGACAAGGTCTGCACCACGGATGCGCTGAAGAAGGCCTGCACGGAGGCCGGCGTCAGCTGAGCCTCCTCGCCCCTCCCGCGCCCCTCGCACGCAAGGGGGGTGTCGGGCGGGGATCGATACCACCCGGGACCCGGGTCCTGTGCACGGACCCGGGTCCCGGTCCCCCCGAGGAGCCGACTGATCGCGAGGAAGTGTGATGACTGCTAGCGCATCAAGCGCCCCGGCCGAGAGCCCACTGCTGAGTCTGCGCGGGGTGACCAAGAGCTTCGGAGCCGTCGAGGTGCTCAAGGGCGTCGACCTGGACGCCTGGTCGGGCAAGGTGACCGCCTTGGTCGGCGACAACGGGGCCGGCAAGTCGACCCTGATCAAGGGCGTCGCCGGCATCTACGCCTTCGATGGCGGCTCGTACACCTTCGAGGGTCAGCAGGTCCATGTCACCAGCCCTCGGCAGGCCAACGATCTCGGCATCGAGGTCGTCTACCAGGACCTCGCCCTGTGCGACAACCTCGACGTCGTGGCCAACATGTTCCTCGGCCGCGAGCTGGGCAGCGAGGTGAACCTCGACGAGACCACCATGGAGCGCCGGGCAACCGAGACGCTGAAGGGGCTGTCCGTCCGCACCCTGAAGTCGGTGCGGATGCGCGTCGCCAGCCTGTCCGGCGGGCAGCGTCAGACCGTGGCCATCGCCCGGGCCGTGCTGTGGAACAGCAAGCTGGTCATCCTCGACGAGCCGACCGCGGCGCTCGGGGTCGCCCAGACCGAACAGGTGCTGAACCTGGTCCGCCGGCTGGCGGACAACGGTCTGGCGGTGATCCTCATCTCGCACAACATGAACGACGTGCTCCAGGTCGCCGACAGCGTCGCCGCCCTCTACCTCGGCCAGATGGCCGCTCAGGTGCCGGCCACCGAGGTCAACCACGGGCAGGTCGTTGAACTGATCACGGCCGGGCGCACCGGCGACATCGGCCTCACCGACACCGCGAAGGAGGCTCTGGCGTGACCACCACCCAGCCCCCGGCCCCCGCCTCCGACGTCCAGCCCGCCGTCGGGGACGGACTCGGCGATCAGGTCCGCGACTACGTCGACAAGGTCCGCGGCGGCGACGTCGGGGCGCTGCCCGCGATCCTCGGGTTCGTCGTCCTCGTCGCCCTGTTCTCCATCTGGGTCGGCGACAACTTCGCCACCCCGTTCAACGCGGCCAACCTGCTGCTGCAGAGCGCCGGGGTCATCTACATCGCCATGGGCCTGGTCTTCGTGCTGCTCCTCGGCGAGATCGACCTGTCCGCAGGCTTCGCAGCGGGAACCTCGGCAGCGATCATGGCCGTGCTGCTCACCCAGCGTGGCTACCCCTGGCCGGTCGCGATCCTCGGGTGCCTGGCCACGGGCGCCGTGATCGGGTTGGTGATGGGGCTGCTGGTGGCCCGGCTCGGGATCCCGTCGTTCGTGGTCACCCTCTCGTTCTTCCTCGGCCTGCAGGGCCTGATGCTCGCCGTGATCGGTAGCGGCGGCACGATCCCGATCCGCGACGCGACGGTCCTTTCGGTGATGAACAAGAACCTCCCCGTGCTCTGGGGATGGATCCTGTTCCTGCTCGCGGTGGCCGCCTACGCCGGCATCGGGTTGCTGGTCCGCAGCAGGCGGACGGCGGCGGGGCTGCCCAACGAGCCGATCTCGGTGCTGGTCGCCAAGGTGGCCGGGCTGGCCGTCGTGCTCGGCATAGCGACCTGGCTGCTCAGCACCGAGCGCAGCGTCAACCCGGCGGTCACCTCGCTCAAGGGGGTCCCCATCATCGTCCCGATCACCGCCGTGTTCGTCGTCGGGCTGACATACCTGCTGCGCCGGACGCGGTTCGGCCGACACGTCTACGCGGTCGGTGGCAACGCCGAGGCCTCGCGACGGGCAGGCATCAACGTCGTCCTGGTCAAGATCATCTGCTTCGTCATCTGTTCGACGATGGCGGCGGTCGGCGGGGTCATCCTGGCCTCCCGGGCCAACTCGGTCTCACCGACCACAGGTGGCTCGACCACCCTGTTGCTGGCGGTGGGCGCCGCAGTGATCGGTGGCACCTCGCTGTTCGGCGGCAAGGGCCGGATCCTCGACGCCATCATCGGTGGCCTGGTGATCGCGGTGCTGGCCAACGGCATGCCGTTCATCACCTCAGAGGCGGCGCCGCAGTTCATGGTCACGGCGCTGGTGCTGCTGCTCGCCGCGAGCGTCGACGCCATCGCCCGTCGCCGGGCCGCCGCCTCCGGTCGCTGACCGCTCCGTCCCAGCCAGGGGCCGAGCCGCTCTCCGCCCCGCGGCCGGATCGAGACAACCGTCTCTTCGGCCGCGGGTGGCACCTGACGCCGGCACTGTCGGTGAGGGGGACCCACGATGACGATGTTCACGCCACTGCCCGGAGCGGGCCGTCCGCGCGGAGGCACCCAGGAGGACCTGCGGCGGCACAACCTCGGCGCCGTGCTGAAGCATCTGCACGTCGGTGGACCGCTCAGCCGCGCCGAGCTGACCGCCCGGCTTCAGCTGAACCGCAGCACGATCGCGGCCCTGGTGGCCGAGCTGGTCGCCGTCGGACTCGTGCGGGAGCGACCCCCCGACGCCGCGCCGTCCGGAGCGGGTCGGCCCTCACCGGTGGTCGAGGCTGAACTGGGACGGGTACAGGTGCTCGCCGCGACCGTGGAGGTCGACGAGGTGCAGGTGGCCCGCGCCGGTCTGGGTGGGGTCATCCTGGATCGACGTGCTCGCCGTCTGGAGCGCGCCGATGACGTCCGACGGGTCGCGACGGTGCTGGCCGAGGTCGCCGCCGACCTGCTCGCCCGGACCGGCGAGGCTGCGACGGTGGTGGGCATGGGCGTCGCGGTGCCCGGTGTCGTCAGCCGCGAGGACGGCAGCGTGCGGTTCGCCCCGAACCTCGGATGGGTGGACGAACCCTTCGCCACGATCCTCGGGGGCCTGCTCGACGGCCTTCCGGTGCGGGTCGCCAACGACGCCAACGTCGGGCTGGTCGCCGAGCATCGGCGCGGAGCGGGTCGTGGCATCGCCGATGTGGTCTTCCTGGCCTGCGGCACCGGTGTGGGGGGCGGGGTGGTCAGCGGGGGCCGTGCCCTCACCGGCGCGGGCGGCTATGCCGGAGAGCTGGGCCACGTCATCGTGCGGTCCAACGGCCGGCGCTGCCGCTGCGGGGCCCGGGGGTGCCTGGAGACCGAGATCGGGGCGGCCGCCGTGGCCCGGGCGCTGGGTCTGCGGCCGGGGACGCCGCTCGGAGACCTCGAGTCCGCGGTCCGCGCGCTGCCCGCCGACACCACGGTGTTCGAGCCCCTCGGCCGGTACCTCGGGCTGGGGATCGCCACCGCGGTCAATCTGTTCAATCCGCGGTTGCTGATCGTCGGGGGGCTCCTGAACGAGGTGTACCCGCTGGTGGCCGACCAGGTCGGTCGGGTGCTGGCCGCCTCGTGCCTGGCGGCACCGGCCGCGCAGCTGCAGGTCACGCTGCCCGCGCTCGGTCACGACGCGCCGCTCATCGGCGCCGCCGAGATGGTCTGGGACGACGTTCTGGCCGATCCGCTGTCCGTGGCACAGTGCGTGGGGGACCAGGGGGCCACCGATGGCTGAGGGCGTCCCGCCCGGGTGGCCGGGCGCCGTGCGGCCACCCGGCAGCGCCGGCTGGGAGCGCAGCGCCGTCGCCTGGCTGCTCGACCTGTGCCCCGCCGACTACCGTGGCCACGCCGTCCTGGTCCGGCATCCGATCGCCCTGACCCACCTCGCGGCAGCGCACGTCGAGGCCGACCTGGCCGCCCTGCGTCAGGCCCGCTCCACGGCGCGGACGGCGATCGGCACCCTGCTGGAGCCCCGCGCGCTCACCGAGTTGTTCGAGGCGGTCGACATCGAGGAGGCGCGGCTGCTCGGCGCCCGGCGCGGTGTCACCCTGATCGACGCCGCGTTGCGTGGTCACCGCCACATCCCACGCCTGTGAGCGGGTCGCAGGGGGGATTCGACCGGCCGATCCTCGGCCGCCCTCCTACACTCGACCTGGTCGGCGGTGCGTGACCGGCGGCTGGAGGGTCGACAGGACATGGTTGAGCTCGCCTCGATCACCGGGCCGGCGGAACTGCGCGGGCTCTCGCCCGAGGAGCTCGACGATCTGGCCGGGCAGATCCGCACCTTCCTGGTCGACAAGGTCTCTCGCACGGGCGGCCATCTGGGGCCGAATCTCGGCGTCATCGAGCTGACCATCGCCCTGCACCGGGTCTTCGAGTCCCCGACGGACAGGCTGGTCTTCGACACCGGCCATCAGGCCTACGTGCACAAGCTGCTGACCGGTCGGCACGACTTCTCCGAGCTGCGACGTCGTGGTGGGCTGTCCGGCTACCCGAGTCGAGCCGAGTCCGACCACGACATCGTCGAGAACTCCCACGCCTCGACGTCGCTGTCCTGGGCGGACGGGATCGCGCGGGCCCACGCGCTGCGCGGTGAGACCGACCGGTACGTGGTCGCGGTCGTCGGGGACGGGGCGCTGACCGGTGGCATGGCCTGGGAGGCGCTGAACAACATCGCCGCCGGGCCGGACCGGCGACCTGGTGATCGTGGTGAACGACAACGGGCGCTCCTACGCCCCGACCATCGGCGGTATGGCCCACCACCTGTCGACCCTGCGCACGACGCGCGGCTACGAGAGGTTCCTGGAGTGGGGCAAGTCCACGCTGCAACGCAGCGGCAGGCCCGGTCGCATGGCCTTCGAGGCGCTGCACGGAGTGAAGAAGGGGCTCAAGGACGTCGTCGCACCCGCAGGGCATGTTCGAGGACCTCGGGCTCAAGTACCTCGGCCCGGTGGACGGTCACGACATCGGCGAACTGGAGCACACGTTGCGTCGGGCCCGTGAGTACGGGGGACCGGTGATCGTGCACGCGATCACCCGCAAGGGCAACGGGTACGCGCCGGCCGAGAACGACGAGGCCGACCAGTTCCACGGCGGTCGGCGTGATCGACGCGGACACCGGGCTGGCCGAAGCCCGCGACCGGCACCGCCTGGACCGCGGTGTTCGCCGAGGCGGTCACCGAACTCGCCGACGTCCGGCCGGACCTGGTCGGGATCACCGCGGCGATGCAGATCCCGGTGGGACTGGACCGGTTCGCTGCGGCCTATCCCGATCGGGTGTTCGACGTCGGCATCGCCGAGCAGCACGCGGTGACCAGCGCGGCCGGGATGGCCTTCGCCGGCCTGCACCCGATCGTGGCCGTGTACGCGACCTTCCTGAACCGCGCCTTCGACCAGGTGCTGATGGACTGCGCCCTGCATCGGGCCGGGGTCGACCTTCGTCCTGGACCGCGCCGGGATCACCGGCGACGACGGCGCCAGCCACCACGGGATGTGGGACATCTCGTTGCTGTCGCTGGTCCCGGAGCTGCGCCTGGCCGCACCTCGGGACGCCGCCACCCTGCGCGCCGAACTCGCGGAGGCAGTGCAGATCGACGACGGTCCGAGCGTCGTGCGCTACCCCAAGGGAGTCGTGCCGCCGGACATGGTGGCGCTGGAGCGGCTCGGGTACGGGCGGTCCGCGGTGGACGTGCTGCGCCGCGACGCGGACGCCGACGTGCTGCATCGTCGCGGTCGGCTCGATGGTGCCCACCGCCCTGGACGTGGCCGAGCTGGTGGCCCAGAACCGCCGACCCGTCGCCGTGGTCGATCCCCGCTGGGTGGTGCCGCTGTCGCCGGCGCTGGTGGAGCTGGCCGCCTCCTTCGCTCACGTGGTGGTCATCGAGGACAACCTGGAGGTCGGCGGGGTCGGGTCCGCGGTGCGGTCGGCGCTGGCCGGACCGGTGGGTCCGGGCGGTGGGCCGGGGCCGAGGGTGCAGACCTACGGGATCCCCCGACGGTTCATCGACCACGGATCCCGGGCCCAGGTGCTGGAGGAGATCGGCCTGACGGCAGACCGGATCGGCGCCCGGGTGAACCAGGTGCTGTCCGGTACGGAGGCGCCCGAGCTCAGGTTCGCTCGACCCACGGCGGGGTGAGGCCGGGCCCGCCGTCGCGATCGGCGGGCCGTCGCGGGCGCACCGCGGTCACCTCGTCGCGAGTGATCAGCAACGGCCCCTGCACCCCGCGATCTCCCGGGTCGGTCAGACTCCAGGCCAGGGGCAGGTAGGCCGGATCGATGCGGGTGAGGTCGTACCAGGCGTGTCTGCGGTCCGGCACCGCGACCGAGCGCATCCCGATGCCGTCGCCCGACGCCAGCGCGTGCCGCAGGGGATCCGTCGCCAGCAGACCCAGCACGTCGAGCTCACCCACCGGGCCCAGCACGCCCGACCGCGGTCCGTCGGCCGCGAACAGCTGGGCGGCCGCGGTCGACGCGCGCCAGGCATGGTCGTAGGCCTGTTGCCAGCAGGCATCGAGGTCGATCTCCGTACCGACCAGCAGGTCCGGGGGCAGCGGCATCGTGTCGTGCCGGGTCAGGCCGATCCCGAGCCCGCACCACAGTGCCCCACCGGCGACCGGCCGGCGGATCCAGCCGGGCCCCAGGTGGTCGACGTGATCGACGGGGACGGCGACCATCCGGGCCGCGCCGGCGACGGCCCGAGTCGCCGCGTCCGGGTCGGTGGGCAGTCTCGCCGCCCACGCGTGCAGGCGCAGCAGGACGCAGATCCTGCGCCGTCCGGCGGGCGAGTCCGCCGGATGCGGCCCGCAGAACCCGTCGAGGGCGCTCCAGGTCAGCATCCGCCCGGCGACCAGAACTCCCCGGTCGCGGGGCTGGAAGTCGATGCCCTCGGTGATGGCGACGCTGAGTAGTTGGCGCCGGACCTCTGAGGGGCCGCTGGAGGAGGACATGTCACTGACGGTAACCATCCTGTGGGTCAGGTCGCTAGGTTCTCGTGGTGAGTTCGCCCCCTTGGCCCAGGATCGGGCCCGCCCGGGCGCGACCGCCGCGCCGGCGGAATCGGCGATGGGACGTGCGCTCCACCGGCTACCGTGCCGTCATGCGGGTGCGGGATCTGGACGAGCGGATCGCCGGCCCGGCAGTCCCGCCGACGGTGCCGTCGGGCATGCCCCTGCCTGCCGGCGTCCCCCCGCGGGATGTCCCGACGGGTCCGCCGACGGGCCCCTGGCCGTTGCCCGGTGTGGGACTGACTCCGCCCCGACCACGGCGCCGCACGGGCCGGGCCCTGACGGTGCTCGTGGCGGTCTGCGCCGTCAGCGCCCTCCTGGCCGCACTGCACGTTCCCGGCGAGATGCTCGACCGGGTCGCCGCGCTGCGCACCGGCGGCGACCAGCGCGGCGTCCAGGTGCTGCTGGACCGGATCGGTGCGGCGCTGCGGGACGGCGACGGACCGGCCCTCGCGGCCATGGCGGATCCGACCGACGAGGCGCTGCGAGCCCGCTGGGGCGGCCTGCCGGCGCGGGCCGGCACCGTGGGGGCCGAGGCCCTCACCCTGCGGGCTGTCACCGCGCGCGCAGGTGCCTCCCGCCGGGGTACAGCTCCCGCTGGCACGGTCGCGGGCGCCGCCGCGACCGACGACACGGCGCCGATCCTGCTGCCCGCCCCCGATCGCCCCGGGTACGACCGGACCGTCCAGGTCCCCGTCGAGTTCGGCTACCACCTCAGCTCCTGGGACGCCGGCCCGGTCAGCACCCGCCTCGTCCTGCAGATCGGACGGCGCGGCCAGGCGTGGTGGCTGGTGGACGACGTGGCGGTCGACACCAGCGCGGTGCACCCGGCGCCGGGGTCGGCCACCGCCCAGCCGAGCCCGATCGAGCCGTGGCTGCGCGGGGAGGTCGACGTCGTCCGACGTCAGCGGGTGATGGTGATCGGTGAACCCGAACGGGCCGCCGCCAACGCCGCCCTGGCCGACGCCCTCGAGGTGGCCACCGCGGCGGTGACCCGCGTGGTGAGCCCGGCCAGCTGGACGGGAAGCCTCGTCGCCTACGCCCCGACCGACGAGCGGGTCGTGGCGAGTTGGTTCGCTCAGCAGGCGGCCACCGACAGCCACCGGACGGGCAGCGATCCGGCCGCCTTCGCGGCCGAGGTGAGAACCCTGCCCGGCCCGGCCGGCGGGCCGGAACGGGCCGCGGCCAGGCTCGCGGTGACGCCCATGCTGCTGGCTCAGGCCGACGCCGGTGCCGACCTGGACTCCCGGGCCGTCGCCGTGCTGCGACACGAGGTCACCCATGTCGCCCTGGCGCTGGAGGGCGACCGCGAGCCCCCCACCTGGATGGTCGAGGGCGTCGCCGAGTACGTGGCGCACCGGGCGGTGCGCGACGGGCACGTGGACGACGTCGCGGCGCTCTCCGCGCGCGGGCTGCCCGCGGCCACCTGGAAGGCCCTGGGCGAGCGGACCTGGACGCCGCGGCTGATCGCCGACCCCGAGAAGTTCTACTCAGGGACCGGCGACCAGGTGGGCGCGGCCTACACCGACGCCTGGTTGACCTGCCTCTTCATCGCGGCGCAGGGCGGGGAGAAGGCCCTGTTCGGGCTGTATCGGGACGCCGCAGCGCAGCCGGCCGGCGTGGCCGTCGACGTCGCCGAGACCGCGGCCCTGTCCACGTCGCTGGGCACCGATCGCGACCGGCTGATCCGCCAGAGCGCGCAGTACGCGGGCGCGCTGCGCACCCGGTTCAGCTGAATGGGGCTGCTGGTCGCCGGGACGACGTCCGACGCCGGGAAGACCGTCGTGACGACCGCCCTGTGTCGCGCCTTCGCCCGCCGGGGCGTGCGGGTCGCGCCGTTCAAGGCGCAGAACATGTCGAACAACTCCATGGTGTGCGCCGATCCGCTGGGCGGCGCGGCCGAGATCGGCCGTGCCCAGTGGATCCAGGCGGTCGCGGCGGGGGTCGAGCCGGAGCCGGCGATGAACCCCGTGCTGCTCAAGCCCGGCGGCGAGCGGCGCAGCCATGTGGTCGTGATGGGCCGGCCGGCGGGCGATCTCGCCGCGAGGGACTTCACCCACGGGCGGCGTGACCTGGCCCGGGCGGCCTTCGCGGCCTTCGACGATCTGGCCTCTCGCTTCGACGTCGTCGTGTGTGAGGGTGCGGGCAGCCCCGCCGAGATCAACCTTCGCGCCGGTGACTTCATCAACATGGGGCTCGCCCGGCACTGCGGGATGCCCGTCGTGGTGGTCGGCGACATCGACCGCGGGGGAGTCTTCGCCGCCTTCCACGGCACCGTCGGTCTGCTGGAGCCCGCGGACCAGGAGCTGGTCAGGGGATTCGTGGTGAACAAGTTCCGCGGCGACCTCGAGCTGTTGGCTCCCGGCCTGTCCATGATCGAGGAGATCACCGGACGCCGGGTGTACGGAGTGCTGCCCTGGCACCGCGATCTCTGGCTGGACTCCGAGGACGCGCTCGATCTCTCCGGGCGCCGCACCCCGCCCGAGCGGGCCGAACTGAACGTTGCGGTGATCCGACTGCCGCGGATCAGCAACTTCACCGACGTCGACGCCCTCGGTCTGGAGCCGGGCCTCGACGTCCGCTTCGTCGCCGACCCGCGGGCCCTCGCCGACGCCGACCTGATCGTGCTGCCCGGAACGCGCGCCACGCTCGCCGACCTCGACTGGCTGCGTGCGCGCCGCCTCGATGCGGCGATCCGGGACCACGCGGCCGCCGGCCGGTCCGTGCTCGGCATCTGCGGAGGTCTACAGATCTTGGGCGGACGGATCGAGGACCCGCACGGTGTGGAGGGCCCAGCGGGAACCATCGCGCAGGGTCTCGGGCTGCTCGACCTCACGACGCGCTTCACCGCCGACAAGCGGCTCGGTCTGCCCCGCGGGCGGGCATTCGGGCACCCGGTGCAGGGCTACGAGATCCACCACGGCCGGATCACCGTGCACGGCGGTGACCCGTTCCCCGGCGGAGCCGGCGCCGGGGGGGTCTGGGGCACCATGTGGCACGGCAGCCTGGAGTCCGACGGCTTCCGGGGGGAGCTGCTGACCCGTGCCGCGGACCTGTGCGGTCGCGCCTGGAGCGGGTCGCAGGTCGTCTTCGCCGACCGACGTGCCGACCGGATCGACCTGCTGGCGGACCTGGCCGAGGAACATCTCGACGTCGAGGCACTGCTGGACCTGGCCATGGATCGAGCGTGACGCACCCGCTCACCCCCGCAGGGGGCTCAGCCCGGGGGGGCGAGGGCGTCCACGAGGATGTCCAGCGTCAGGCCGATCTGCCAGGGGCGGACCCCGAGCTGTACCAATACGGCCCGCACACCGTCGGGTCCGACGTCGGACGGTGGGCTCCACAGCAGGCGGCGCACAGAGTCGGGGCTGATCAGGTTCTCGATCGGGATGAGCAGGCCCTCGGCGAGCTCGGCGATGCCCGCCCGGGCCTTGGAGAGTCGGCGGGCCGCATCAGCGTCCCGGTCGGCCCACGCCCGTGCGGGTGGTGGCCCGTCGGCGGTCAGGTGCTGCGGCGGCAGGTCGGACTCCGGCAGGGCCCGCCCCGCCTCGATGGCGGCGAACCAGCGGGTCAGGTACTTGCGCGAGCCACGGCCGGTGAACGCCTTCAGCGAGGCCAGCTCTCTGGCGGTCGCGGGCATCGCCAGTGCCGCCGCGGTCAGTGCGGCGTCCGGCACCAGGCGGCCCGGCGCCACGTCCAACTCCTGGGCGAGCAGGTCGCGCGCCGTCCACAGCTCGCGCAGCACCGCGAGCTGACGGCGGGTGCGCAGCTTGTGCAGTCCGGACGTACGCCGCCACGGGTCCGGGCGACCCGCGGGCGGCTCGGCGGCCTTGATCGCCGCGAACTCCTCCCTGGCCCACTCCAATTTGCCCTGGCGCTGCAGCTCCTCGGCAAGGGCGTCGCGCAGCTCCACCAGCAGTTCGACGTCGAGTGCCGCGTAGCGCAGCCAGGGTTCGGGCAGCGGTCTGACGGACCAGTCGACCGCAGAGTGTTCCTTGGCAAGCGACACGTTCAGCAACTGTTCCAGGACGGCGGCCAGTCCGACCCGCGAGAACCCGGCCAGGCGGGAGGCCAGCTCGGTGTCGAACAGGGTCGTCGGCCGCATGCCGACCCCGGCCAGGCACGGCAGGTCCTGCCCGGCGGCATGGAGCACCCATTCGGTATCGCTGATCGCCGCACCGAGCGAGCTCAGATCGGGCAGGGCGTCCGGGTCGATGAGCGCCGTTCCCGCCCCGGCACGGCGCAACTGGACCAGGAACGCGCGCTGACCGTAGCGATGGCCCGAGGCGCGCTCGGCGTCCATCGCGACCGGCCCGGTGCCCGCGGCGAAGGCCTCGACGATGCGGGCCAGCCCCTGCGCGTCGATGACCACGGGCGGGACGCCGTCGCGGGGCGTGTCCAGGCGCGGGATCACGGGTGGCTCGATCGGCTCATCTGTACTGGAATGGCCGTCGTCCGGGTTGGGAGGAATCTCCAGAGTGTGGTCGGCCACACCCTTACCGTAGGACACTGCGGTTCGCCGCCGCTCAGGTGATGGCGCCGGCCCTCAGCGCCGTGGCCACCATCTCCGCCCGGTCCCCGGTGCCCAGCTTGCGGGCGATCCGCGCCAGATGGCTCTTCACGGTCAGGGCCGACAGGCCGAGTTCCACGCCGATGTCCTTGTTCGAGTTGCCCCCGGCCACGAGCTGGAGCACCTGGATCTCCCGCGCCGACAGCGAGTCGACGCCCACGCCGCGATCGCCTGTGGGGCGCGGAACGGTCCCGCCACCGGAGGAGACGACGTAGGCGCGGACACCGGCGCCGATCGCCCCGCGAACGGTGTAGGGGTCGTCGACGGTGTTCAGCACGAGACAGCGGTTCCAGCCCGCGGCACGCAGCTCGCGGGCCAACGCGATGCCGGAGCCGTCCGGGAGCCCCACCTCGACCAGGCAGAGGTCGGCGACCCCCAGCCGGGCACGTCGACGCGCCTCGGCCACGGACTGCACCTCGAGCACGTGGCGAGCGCCCATGATGCGCAGGGTGTGGCCCACGGCCTCGCGCAGGGCCGGGTCGGCCACCACGACCATGGCTGCGAATCGACCAGGACGTGGCACCGGGACTCCCGCTCGTTCGACCAAAGTGGTCACGCCGACCTCCGTGTCCTCCCGGCCGTGGCCGGGTTCCTCGGATCGCACTCGTCCTGGCGCGACCCAGCGTTACCCGTGGAAGATCGGTCGACCCTGTCGGGGCCTTGAGAGCGGTGTGGGATGACGAACGGTCCTCGCACGGCGAGGTGGCCCCCCGGGTCCCGTGAGGGGTCTCGTGAGCGGACTCGTACCTGAGGGGACTGGGGGAACGGACTGGGCAGGAGCGCTCAGCGGCGCCGAGGCAGCGGCGCGACCCCTGCCGGTAGCGGGGGCAGACCCGCGACGGTGCACAGCAACGCCGACCAGGCCTCCAGGTGGACGGCGATGTCGTCCCGCGGCGTCCACGAGGCACGGATCTCGATCTCGACGGTGGTGGGCCGCTGGGCCAGGGCCCCATAGCTCTCCGACACCACACGCGTCACCGTGCCGCCGACCGCCGCGTAGCCCGCGCCGGCCCCGTCCAGACACTCCTGCAGCCAGGTCCAGCCGATCTCGCCGATCATCGGGTCGGCGCCCAGGTCCGGTTCGAGGGCGGCCCGGACGAAGGTCACGGCCCGGAAGCAGCCCTCCCACGCCTCCTGCCCGGCAGGGTCGTAGAGGAGCACGAACCGGCCGGTGGCGAGCTCCTCGTCGTCCTGGACGACCTCGGCACTGACCGCCACCGCGTGCGGTGCGATCCGCTGCGGCGCCGGCACCTCCTCGAGGACGACCTCCGGCCGCAGGCGTACGCTGCGCAGACGCTCCATCGCGGCGGCGAACTCCTCGGGCGCGTCGTCCGGCATCCTGCGCAAGCCCACGTCCGGAAGCGTACGGTGCTCTCACCCGGTGTGGCGGCCGCGACGCGCGGTGACGCGCCGGAAGTGTCCGTGTCGTATCCGCGTCGTGTCGGTGTCACCACGACCGTGATCCGCTGTCCACAGATGTGTCTGAGCGGGCCCCGTGCCCGGCGGTCTCGAGGGAGTTCTGGTGGCCGTTCTGGCGGCGCTGGCGTCGAGCCTGCTCTGGGGCGTGGCCGACTTCGCCGGCGGCCTGGCCAGCAGGCGCCTGCCGAGCGTGGTGGTGGTCGGCTGGTCGCAGATCTCGGCCCTGGTCGTCCTGACCCCCCTGGTCCTGGTGACCATCGGCGTCCCGGCGCCGGGGGCCTGGCTGGGCTGGGGGCTGGCCGCCGGGGTGGCCGGTCTGGCCGGACTCGTCACGTTCTATCGAGCACTGGCGATCGGCACCATGGGTGTCGTCTCGCCGATCGCCGCTCTGGGCGCGATCGTGCCGGTTCTCGTGGCCGTGGCCGAGGGGGAACGACCAGGCCTCGTCGAGATTGCCGGGATGGTGCTCGCGCTCGCCGGTGCCGTCCTGGCCTCGGGTCCGGAACTGCGCGGGGGGGCGGGGTCCCGACGCCGGGCGGTCGCGCTCGCGGTGCTGGCGGGGTTGTTCCTCGGTCTGACGCTCGCCTTCATGGCCAGGGGCTCGACGGCCGGGCCCCTGCCGACGATCGCGGCGATGCGGATCTCCTCCCTGGTCGTCTTCGGCGGCGCCGCCCTGGTCGCCCACAGCCTGGGCGGGGTGCGACCCCGCCAGGTGCCCGGCCTGCTCGGCATCGGCCTGGCCGACGCCGGCGCGAACTTCCTGTTCGCGCTGGCCTCGACCCTGGGACTGGTCAGCGTCGTGTCCGTGCTGGGTTCGATCTACCCCGTGGTCACGGTGCTGCTGGCCAGGGTGCTGCTCGCCGAGCGACTGCAACCTGTCCAGGCGGCCGGCGTGGCGTTGGCCATGGGCGGGATCGCACTGCTGTCCCTGGGCTGAGCCCTCGGCCGGACCGTGGTCGCGTCGGGCTCAGTCGGGGCGTGGCGTCCGCAGGGTCCGTGGTGCGTTCAGATCCAGGGCGACCGCGGTGAGGCGGACCACGAGGATGAGCACCACGCACGCCCAGATCACCACCGGGCCGAGGCGACCCACCTGATCCGCCCAGACCAGCAGGGCCGAGCCCGCCAGTGCCGGGATGGCGTACAGCTCGCGGCGCAGCACCTCGGGCACCACGCCGGCGAGCAGGTCGCGGATCAGCCCGCCGCCGACGGCGGTGATCACCCCGACGACGACCGCGGCGAGGGGTCCGACGCCCAGGCCCAGGGCGGTGAGGGTGCCGCTGACCGCGAAGGTCGCCAGTCCCACGGCATCGAGCAGGCGGACGGCGTTGGGCACGTGCCGCAGCGCGCGTCCGTGCCGCCCGGCGGACAACCTGCCCAGCTGCGGGTGCAGCACGAACACCGCGAGACCGGCCAGCAGGGCCGTCGACATCAGGCGGACATCCTGGATGCCGACCGGCGGACTGACGTCCAGCAGGACGTCGCGGACGATCCCGCCGCCGAGTCCGGCCACCCAGGCCAGCACGAGCACCCCGAACAGGTCCAGGCCGCTGCGCACGGCCAGCACGGCGCCGGACAGGGCGAAGACGAAGACCCCGACGACATCCAGCAGGGACTGCAGATCGGTGTTGGTGGTCACCATGACAGCTGTCGAGGCTAGCGTCCGGCCCCCGGAGGCCGCGGACGGGGGTGACTGGCAGGATCGTCCCTGTGAGAGCACCCACGAGTACGAACCCGACCGACCGGACCCCCGACCTGCTGGCGGCGATCCGAGGAGACCGCCCCAGCCGCACGCCGGTCTGGTTCATGCGCCAGGCCGGACGGTCCCTTCCCGAGTACCGCAAGGTGCGCGAGGGCATCTCGATGCTGGACGCGTGCCGCCGCCCCGACCTGGTCACCGAGATCACCCTGCAGCCCGTTCGCCGCTACGGGGTGGACGCCGCGATCCTGTTCTCGGACATCGTGGTCCCGTTGGCCGCGGCGGGGATCGGGGTCGACATCGTGGCCGGCGTCGGCCCGGTCATCGAGCAGCCGATCCGCACGCGGGCCGACCTGGACCGGTTGCGCCCCCTGGAGGAGGGCCAGGTCGACTTCGTCGCCGAGGCCGTGCGTCTGCTGGTCGCCGAGTTGGGTGACACCCCGGTGATCGGGTTCGCCGGCGCCCCGTTCACCCTCGCCAGCTACCTCATCGAGGGTGGTCCCAGCCGCGACCTGTCGCGGACCAAGGCCATGATGTACGGCGACCCGCAGCTGTGGTCGGACCTGCTGGGACGCCTGGCCCAGATCTCCGCGCGGTTCCTCACCGTCCAGGTGGGTGCAGGGGCCCGCGCGGTGCAGTTGTTCGACTCCTGGGTCGGCGCGGTCGGCGCCGCCGACTACCGCAGGTCCGTGCAACCCGCCTCCGCGGCGACCCTGGCCGCCGTCCGCGCGGCCTCCCCGGATGTCCCACGGATCCACTTCGGAGTCGGCACCGGCGAACTGCTGGCCGACATCGGCGAGGCCGGTGCCGAGGTGGTCGGGGTCGACTTCCGGGTGCCGCTGGACGAGGCGAGCCGGCGGATCGGCCCGGACCGCGCCGTCCAGGGAAACCTCGACCCCGCCCTCCTGTTCGCCCCCTGGCCCGTGCTCGCGGAGCGGGTGCGAGCCACCGTCGAGGCGGGTCGCCGCACACCGGGCCACGTCTTCAACCTGGGTCACGGGGTGCCGCCGTCGGCGGACCCGGACGTGCTCGGCGCCGTCGTGGAGTTGGTTCATACGCTCTGATCCGCGGCGTCCGGGGTTCCGCTGTCCGGGCCCGCGTCCTGGCTCGCCGGGCGCCGGCCTGGCCGGCCGGTGCGCCGACGCCAACGCCACAGCGGCACGGCGACCAGCAGGACCAGCACCGCGAACGGCAGCACCGCACCGACCACGACGAACAGCGCCGAGGTGCTGGCGACGAGGGCGTCCCAGGCTCGGCCGAGCCCCCGCATGAAGGAGTTCGGCTCCGAGTCCGCGACCCGGCCGGTGCGCAGGACGGCGGTGATCGTGGACAGGTCGGCCCGCCCGGCCAGGGCCGTCAACTGGGCCTGGTGGGCCTCGAGGTCGGACTCCCGCCGGGTCAGCTCGGACTCCAGCAGCACGACGTCCTTGAGGTCCTCGGCCTCGGCGAGCAGCGCCCGGACCCGGTCCAGACTGGCCCTGGCCGTGGCCACCCGGCTGGTCAGGTCGGCGACCTGGCCGGTGACGTCCTGGGCCGAGGTGGCCCGGTTGAGTTCGGTGCCGACCTCGCCGAGCGCGTCGAGGGTGCTCCCGAACGCGGACTCCGGCACGCGCAGGACGATGACCGACTCACCCGCACCGGCCCTGCCCTGAGCGCCGTCGGAGGGCTCGTCCAGGGGGACGGGGTCCGCGGGCTGGTCCAGGCCGGTGGTCTCCGAGGCGACGAATCCGCCCACATCGACGGCGAGTTGGCGCACCCGCGCGGCGGAGGTGGACAGCGTCTCGACCTCCACGGTGATCCGACCCGTGCGGATCACCCGGCGATCACTCGCCACCGCGTCGGCCGGCCCCGACGTCCCGCCCTCCGTCTGGGAGCCGGCCGAGTCGCCCGCCTGGACGGAGTCGGCGGCGCGCTCCCCGCCCGCCTCGACGGCGGATCCTGGTTGTGCCGGCTCGGCGGCCGGACTCCCGGCGTCGCCGCTCGAGCCGCAGCCGGACAGCAGGGCGGTCAGGGCCAGGGCCGCAGCGGCGATCCTGGTCGTGGGTCGGGTCACGTGGACCTCCGGGGGTCGGTGGTGGGCCGGTGCGGTGGCCCGCCGGCGCGCCGGCGGGACCTCTCGGTCGTGGCGTCGATCGGATGGTCGGCCTGCGGGCGAGGTTCCCCGTCGCGGGTCACGATTCGATCGCGCCCTGGTCACGGGTGAGAATGCAGCTATGAACGCGACTCCCGCCCAGGACCGGCCGGCCCGCCCCACCCCGAGTGCCCGCGAGATCAACGACACCGTCCGTTACACGATGTGGTCGGTGTTCGCGGCCGACCGACTGCCCAAGGACCGGGACGGGCTCGCCGACGAGGTCGAGGACGTGATCGCCGCCATGGCCGGGAAGGACCTGGTGGTGCGTGGGTGGTACGACCTGTCCGGGATGCGGGCCGACGCGGATCTGTTGGTCTGGTGGCATGCCCCCGAGGTGACCACGCTCCAGCAGGCCTACCAGCACCTGCGACGCACCGGGCTCGGCCGGCATCTGCGGCCGTCCTGGTCATCGGTCGGGCTGCACCGTCCGGCCGAGTTCAACAAGGGTCACGTACCGGCGTTCATGGCCGGTGAGGAGCCCAGGGGGTATCTGTGCCTGTATCCGTTCGTGCGGTCCTACGAGTGGTACCTGCTCGACGACGAGCAGCGCCGCGCGATGCTCGTCGAGCACGGGATGGCCGCTCGCGACTATCCGGACGTGCGGGCCAACACCGTCTCGGCCTTCGCGCTGGGCGACTACGAGTGGCTCCTCGCGTTCGAGGCCGACGAACTGCACCGGATCGTGGACCTGATGCGACACCTGCGCGCCACCGACGCCCGGCGGCACGTGCGTGAGGAGATCCCGTTCTTCACCGGCCCACGGGCGCGGCTCGCCGAACTGGTGGCCGCGCTGGCCTGACCGCCCCGCTCGGCGTGGCGACCATATGGGCGCGGTCAGGTCGGGCCATCACGCGGGCCCGGTCAGGTCGGATTGGTCGCGCCATGACGAGGTGAGTGACTCTACGGTCAGTTACGGTTTGATCTGTGAGGCAGCAGTCACGAGCGGCTGACGCCGGACACGGACGGCCATGAGCCAGGACGGCGTCCAGCGTCCGGCTGATGCGGCCGATGGGGCTGAGTCGGACCCGGTGGCATCGATCCAGGACCGATTGGCCGTCGTCCGGGCCCGCTCCGGGTCGGCCCGGCACGCCCCCGGTCGTCGGGGCAGCAGACGAGCGACCCGGTGGCGGCGACGGGTCCGGCAGACGCCGCCGGGTCAGTCGGAGCAGACCGGGCATCAGGACGACGCGATGAGGGTGGAGGCGATGAATCGCCTGACGGGATTGATCGAACCGATCGTGGTCATGGCGTTCGGCGCCTACCTCGGGCTGGTCAACCAGTCCGCGACCGGGACCTCCGGCTGGCTGAGGGTTCCCGCCCTGCTCGCCGCCCTGATCCTGGTCGCTCAGGGGATCCTGAGCGTGCAGAAGCTGCGTAGTCCGCCATCCGAGGACGGTTCGGATCGCCCTCTCGAGGTGGACGCGGCCGCTGCCGAGGTGGTGGCCTGGCAGACCCATCAGAGCGATCTGGAGCACCCGGGCCGGGCCCACCATCGGGATGTCCCGATCCACATCAAGGTCACCGGTACCTCCAGCGAGTCCCCGAGCGGGGAGTTGGGGGAGAAACCCCAGACGATCTACCTCGTGATGACCCTGGCGATCTGGCTCGGTCTGGCGTCCCTGGCGAACCCCGCCGCGCCGAAGACGCTGCTGGTGCTCTCGTTGCTCTCGGCGTTCCTGTTGTTCGCCGAGGCGTGGCAGATGATGCGCCGGACCGGCTGAACGGCAGGATCGAGGCTCATGGACCTGCCCGGACGTCAGCACGTCGCTCTGCGCCGTGGCGCCCTGATCGTCGCGGCCGCGGCAGCGGTCACCGGTGCGAGCACCGCCGTCGCCGCGGCGGCGACCGCACGCCACGTGGTCCGGGCCGAGGACGGGGAACGCCCGGACGACGTGGAGGTGCTCGCGGTCGGGGCCGGCACCGTGACCCTGCGCGCGGATGAGGTGACCACGGTGCCGGGGCGCTACGGGCTGTGGCTGAACGGCGGTGCGGGGCACGCCAGGCTCGGCGACGTGGTCGATCATGACGTGCAGGCCGACACGGTGACCCGGACGGTGCTGGGCGTCGATCGTGGACAGCTGCGGCCGGGGCCGGCCCGGTGGAACACCTACTTCTACTCCGGCGATCCCGCCGCCGCCCTCGGTCTGGGCTTCGAGACGGTCCGGCTGACCTCGGGTGGGTCGGTGCTGCCGGCCTGGCGGGTACCGCCGCCACCGGGGACGGCGACCGGCCGCTGGGCGATCCTGGTCCACGGCCGCGGCGCCGACCGGGAGGAGGGCCTGCGGGCCCTGCCCGTGCTCGGCCGCCTCGGTACCACGACCCTGATCGTGAGCTACCGCAACGACGTCGACGCCGAGCCGTCCGACGGCTCACCGGTCTCGCGGCGGCACTACCACCTGGGGGCCTCGGAGTGGATCGACGTCGAGGCCGCGATCCTGTATGCGCGGCAGGCCGGCGCGAGTGAGGTGGTCCTGTTCGGCTACTCGATGGGCGGCGCCATCTGCCTGCAACTGCTCGACCGGTCCTGGACGGCCGACCAGGTGCAGGCGCTGGTGCTGGACGCGCCGGTGATCGACTGGCGGAACGTCCTGGACCACAACGCGAGGATCAACCACGTCCCGGTGCGGGTGGGGCGCCTGGCTCAGTCGATGATCGCCCACGACCACGCACGCCGGCTGATCGGGCTGGAGATGCCCCTGCCCCTGGACCGGATGGACTGGGTGGAACGGGCGGCCGAGCTGGGCCCCCCGATCCTGCTGCTGCACAGCGACGACGACGAGTTCGTGCCGTCGGGGCCCTCGCGACGACTGGCCGCGTCCAGGCCGGATCTGGTCAGACTGGTCTCGTTCCGTCAGGCCCGGCACACCGCGGAGTGGAACGTCGATCCCGAGGGATGGGACACCGAGGTCGCCCGCTTCCTGCTCGACGTCTGAGGCTGTTGCGTGGGCCCGGCTACCGGTTCTCGGCGGCCTTGATCGCCAACTCGTAGGAGTGCAGACAGGCACTCATCACCTCGGGCCAGGACACCCCGGTCAGCGGCAGGGCGTTGTGCCGGGCCATCTCGGCGCGCAGTGGCGCGGAGTCCGCCAGCCGCAGGACGGCGTCGGCGAGCCCGTCGTCGTCCTCGGCCAGCAGCCCGTTCACGCCGTCGTGGATGAATCCGGCGATGCCGGTGTGGCGCAGGGCGACCACGGGCAGCCCAGCACACCGGGCCTCCAGGGCCGCGATCCCGAAGGACTCCAGGCGAGCCGGGGCGAGGTAGACGTCGGCGGTGCGGTAGTGCCGCCGGATCTGCTCCGGGGTCTGGGGTCCGACCAACTCGACGACCCCGGTCAGGCCGGCGCGTCGGATGCGGCGCTCCATCCGGCCGCGCTGCGACCCGTCGCCGATCACCACCACCCGCAGGCGTATCCCCTCGGGGAGGCGACGATGCACGTCCTGGACGATGTCGAGCAGCGCGCGGGGCCGCTTGCGCAGGGCGAACCGCATCACGCTGACCACGGTGACGGTGTCGTCGTCCTGGGCGCGGTCGATCCGCCAGGCCTCGGCGTCGATCCCGTTGGGCAGCACGGCGATCTCGGCCCTGTGGCCGATCACCCGGTGCAGCGGCCGGGCGGCCAGATCGCTGACCGCCGTCCAGCGCACCGGCCAACCCCCCCAGTGGTTCACGCGGTCCGCGATCCGGTAGAGCCCGGTCGCCCACCACCACAGCGAGTGCATGGTCACCACGACCGGGACGCCGGAGCGCACCGCCGCACGCACGCCGAGCAGGGCCAGGGGGGAGAGCACCGACAGATGCGCGTGCACGACGTCCGGGGCACGGGTGGTCAGGACCTCGGTCACGGCCGCGGAACTGGCCGGGATCCGAGGCCAGGGGATGCCACCCCGTAACACCTGGATCGGCGTTCCCACCCCACCGGCAGGCACCATCGGAGCCTCGTCCGGCGCAGGCATCGCCCGCGCCACCCAGGCCCGCCAGAGGGAGGCCTGCGGCGCGGTGCAGGTCAGCACCTCGACCCGATGCCCGGCGGCGGCCTGCCGCTGGGCCAGGCCGGCCACCTGGGTCTCGATGCCGCCGCGACGCGGTGCGAACGCGTCGCTGATGTGCAGGATGTGCACGGCTCAGATCGTCTCCGCGCGCCGGACCAGCCAGCGTCCGAGCAACAGTCGGCCGGCCTGCAGCAGGTGGGCCAGGGTCAGCTCGCGGCTGGTCGCCGGACCGAGCGCGATCCGGGGCCCCTCGCCCGCCACCAGCACTGGCCCGACAGGGTCAGGCACAGCTCGTCGACCACGTCGTCGGCGAACGCCTGACCGAGCAGGCTGGGCCCGCCCTCGAGCAGCACCCGGCGTGAGTCCCCGCCCGGCCAACTCGCGCAGGGCCGCAGGGATCTCGACGTCGTCGACTGCCCGCCACGATCACCCGGTCGATGCCGAACCGGCCCTGCAGGCCGGACACGTCGGCGGCCGTGCAGGTGATCACGTATCCCGACTGGTCGCGAGATCGCCTCGGGCGGAACCCCTCCGCTGCGGGTGAGGATCGCCAGTTCGACCGCCGGCCGCTGCCGGGCCCGCGGCCCGGCGCTCGGCGAACGCCGGCTTGGCCTTCGGCACCTGGTAGCCCTCGGCACGAGCGGTCCCGGCCCCGACCAGGACGACGTCGGCCAGCCCGCGCAGGGCGGCCAGCACGGCACGGTCTGCGGGCCCGCCGATGCTGCCCGGACAGCCCGTCCGCGCCGATCGCCGAGCCGTCCAGGGTGCTGACCATGCTGGCCCGCACCCAGGGCCGGCGGCCGGCCGGTTCGGGGTAGGCGTACAGGTCGGCCAGCGCCTGGACGACCTCGTCGTCGCCCGTGGACCCGCCGCCGAGTCGTCCGATCTCGGCCGGCCCCGGCAGCAGCATCCGCAACGTGTCCGCCGGGCCGCCCTGGGCCCGGATCGGTTCAGCCACCGGACTTCTCGGCGACCTGACGCTTGATCCGGCGCAGCATGCCGGCCATCCCGTTCAGACGCAGCGGGCTGACCGCCGCGGTGATCCCGAGCCGGTCCGGCACGTCGTCCGGGACGGCGAGCAGGTCCGCGGCGGTCAGTCCGTCCAGGCCCTCGTGCAGCACCGAGGCGAACCCCCGGGTGGTCGGCGCCTCGGCGGGGGCGTCGAAGAACAGATGGACGACGTCGTCGGCGTCGACCTCGACGAGCAGGAACAGCGGGGACTGGCACTCCTCGACCGGTTCCATCTGCTCGCGCCGGTCGAGCAGCCGCTCGGGCAGCACGGGCAGTTCGCGACTGAAGTCGAGCAGCAACTGCAGTCGGTCGCGCTCGGAGACCGCCTGGAAGTCCTCGACGACCGCGGCGAGGCTGGTCGGGCAGCTGGTCTCATGGTCGGTCCCCGACCCGGATCGGCGCCCGGACGGCGTTTCCCCATTCGGTCCACGAGCCGTCGTAGTTGCGTACCGACGGGAAGCCGAGCAGATGGTGCAGCACGAACCAGGTGTGACTGGAACGCTCTCCGATCCGGCAGTAGGCGATCACGTCGTCCTCGGGCCGCAGGCCCTGCTCGGTGAGATAGATCGCCTCGAGCTCCGCCCGCGTCCTGAAGGTGCCGTCCTCGGCGGCGGCGCGGGCCCAGGGCACGCTCGCCGCGCCGGGGATGTGCCCGCCGCGCAGGGCGCCCTCCTGCGGGTAGTCGGGCATGTGGGTGCGCTCGCCGGTGTACTCCTGCGGAGAGCGCACGTCGACCATGGGACCGGGCGCTCCCGAACCGTCCACACGGGCCAGCACGTCCTCGCGGAAGGCGCGCAGTGGGGCGTCGTCGCGCTCGACGACCGGGTAGTCGCCCGGCGTGGGTTCGGGCACGTCGGTGACCATGGGACGGCCTTGGGCCTGCCACAGCGCACGGCCGCCGTCCAGCAGCCGGACGTCGGGGTGGCCGAACAGGCTGAAGACCCACAGCGCGTAGGCGGCCCACCAGTTGCTCTTGTCCCCGTAGATCACCACCGTCGAGTCGCGGCTGATTCCCTTGCGGCGCATCAGGTCCGCGAATTCCTCGCCGTCCAGGTAGTCGCGCTGCACCCGGTCGTTGAGGTCGGTGTGCCAGTCGACCTTGACGGCGCCGGGGATGTGGCCGGTCTCGTACAGCAGGACGTCCTCGTCGCTCTCCACCACCACCAGACCCTCGGTGCCGAGGTGCTTGGCCAGCCACTGCGTGGTGACCAGGCGTTCGGGGTGGGCGTACTCGGCCAGCTTCGGTGCGTCGTCAAGCGGCAGCGTCATCCCTCGATCCTGCCAGCCCCGGCGGTGGACTGGCGATCCGAGGCGAGGATCAGCCACCGCGTCCCCGGCCAGGCGCATGCCATCGCCCTCTGGCCTGGGCGGGCCGTCGCTCGGACCAGCTCAGCACCACGTCGGCGCCGGGACGCACGGGCAGCACGGCGGCGCCCCCGGACAGGTTCACCGCGATGTCGAAACGACCGCGGTGCTGGATCACCCAGCCGGCGCCGACGGTGACCGCGACCCTGCTCAGGTCGTCCTCGCGCAGGTCGGGTTCGGCCCGGCGCAACGCGATCAGGTCGCGGTAGAAGGCGAGCATCCTCGCGTGGTCGCCGTCCGCGAGCTCGTCCCAGTCCAGCACCGAGGCGTCCCGGGTCGCCGGCGACTGCGGGTCCGGGACCTGCTGCGCGCTCCAGCCGTGATCGGCGAACTCCTCGGCGCGGCCTCGGCGCACGGTGTCGCCGAGTTCGGTCGTCGAAGTCGGTGAAGAACTGCCACGGGGTCGAGGCCGCCCACTCCTCGCCCATGAAGAGCAGCGGGGTGAACGGCGAGGTCAGCACCAGGGCCGCACCGGCCGCGACCCGGGCCGGCGCGGTCCCGGCGGTGATCCGGTCGCCCATGGCCCGGTTGCCGACCTGGTCGTGGTTCTGCAGGTAGGCCAGGAAGGCGTGGCCACGGTGCCGGGCGGGGTCGATCGGGGGCACCCCAGGAGCGGCCCCGGAAGGCCGAGTGATCGCCGGCGTGACGGAACACCCGGGTCAGGGTGCGGGCCACGGTGACCTCGTCGCCGAAGTCGGCAGTAGTAGCCCTGCCGTTCCCCACTGCACCAGGTGTGCAGGGCGTGGTGGACGTCGTCGGCCCACTGGGCGCTCATGCCGCAGCCGCCCCGATCGGTCGGCTCGATCATCGAGGGCTCGTTGAGGTCGCTCTCGGCGATCAGGGCGAGGGGGCGGCCCGAGCCGCTCGGCCAGCGCGGCGACGTCGTCGGACAGCTCCGCCAGCAGGTGTCGTGGGGAGTCGTCCATCAGCGCATGCACGGCGTCCAGTCGCAGCGCGTCGACGTGGAAGTCCTCCAGCCACGCGCGGCGCGTTGTCGATGATCCAGCGCCCGCACCGCGGCTGCTGCCCTCGCCGTCCAGGTTCACCGCCTCGCCCCAGGGCGTCGTGTGCCGGTTGTGGAAATACGGTCCGAACTGCCTGACGTAGTTGCCGGACGGACCCAGGTGGTTGTAGACGACGTCCAGACACACGGCCAGCCCGCGCGCGTGGCAGGCGTCCACGAAGCGCTGGAAACCGTGCGGGCCGCCGTACGGGTCGTGGACGGCGTAGGGGAGCACGCCGTCGTATCCCCAGCCGCGCCGGCCCTCGAAGGCCGCCAGCGGCATCACCTCGACCACGTCGACGCCGAGCTCCACCAGATGGTCGAGCCGGTCGACGGCCGCATCGAGGGTGCCCTCGGCGGTGAAGGTGCCGATGTGCAGCTCGTAGAAGAGTCTGCCCCGCACGTCCGTCCCGGCCCAGTCGTCGTCGGTCCAGGCGAAGTCGGCGAGCTCGACCACCCGGCTGAAGCCGTGCACGCCGTGCGGTTGATGACGGCTTCGCGGGTCGGGCAGGGCCTGCCCGCCGTCCAGACGGAAGGCATAGTCGGTGCCGGGCCCGGCCTGCTCCACCTCGGCCCTCCACCAGCCGTCGCCGCGGGCGCCGTCGGGCGTCATCGCCTGGGCGAGCGGCCCGGCATCGGGATCGGCGTCGGTCCGGACGAGGACGTCGACGCGATCGGCGGCGGGGGCCCAGACGGTGAAGGCGTGCATCGGCCCAGCCTGCCAGAGCGGGCCCCGGTGGTGGACCTCGTCCACGGGTCCGCGATGGCATGATCTGTGCGCATGGCCAAGAAGACGAAGCGACAGGTTCCGACGCCGCCGGTGGGTTCCGCTGCTGCAGGTGGGGGAGTCCTTCGACCTGGGCGCGGTCGACACCCGCGCGACCCCGGGTTTCCAGGGGGCCAAGGCCGATGGTCAGACGGCTCTCGCGGCCGGCGCCGAGCGGTTGTCCGACCTTCAGGAGCGGCTGTGGGCGAACTCCCGCGCCGGGGACACCCGTGCGGTGCTGTTGGTGGTGCAGGGCATGGACACCTCCGGCAAGGGCGGCATCATGCGGCACGTGGTCGGGGCGGTCGACCCCGCGGGGACGAACGTCACCGCCTTCAAGGCGCCCACCGAGGAGGAGCGTCGCCACGACTTCCTGTGGCGGATCCGCCGTGCGCTGCCCGACCCCGGCCAGATCGGCGTGTTCGACCGTTCCCACTACGAGGACGTGCTGATCGTCCGGGTGCTCGAACTGGCCCCCCGGGCGACCTGGTCCCGTCGCTACGCCTCGATCAACAGGTTCGAGGCCTCGGTGGCCCGGCGCGGCACCCGGATCGTCAAGGTGATGCTGCACATCTCCAAGGCCGAGCAGGGCGAGCGTCTGGCCGAGCGACTCGAACGCCCGGACAAGTACTGGAAGTACAACCCCGGCGACATCGATCAGCGCGAGCGCTGGGACGACTACATGCAGGCCTACTCCGACGCACTGACCAGGTGCTCCACCGCGGCGGCCCCATGGCACGTCGTCCCCGCCGACCGGAAGTGGTACGCGCGCTGGGCCGTCCAGCAGTTGCTGATCGACGCCCTCGAGGACATGGATCTGACCTGGCCACCCGCGGACTTCGACATCGAGGTCGAGAAGCGGCGGCTCGCCGAGAGCTGAGTCCGGCGCCGGAGCGAGAGTCAGACCGTGACATCAGACCGTGCACATCAGACCGTGCACATCAGACCGTGACGGTCGTGGACCTGCCGAGTACCCGGCCGAGCTGGCCGAGGCGCCACAGTTCGCTGCGATGGAAGTCCGGACCGTTCTCGCGGCTCAGCAGCAGGGCGACGCCCCGGCCCTGGCCGTCGTCCTCGATCGGCACCAGCGCCCCTCCGGCCATCGCCTGGGCCGGCGAGTGTGCGCTGACCTTGACGGCCCTCAACCGCAGCGGGCTGTTCAGGGTGATGGTCCGCGGTTCCGGGGCCGCCGCCGAGGTGAGCATGATGCTGGGGCTGGCCGGCTCGGTGTAGCTCAGCAGCACCGCCCAGTCGGCCCCGAGAGCGCCTGGGGCTCCGTCGACCAGGACGCGCAGCGCGGCCTCCGGGGTGGATGCCGAGCGGTGCAGCACCTGGGCGGCCAGTTCCAGGTCGGCATGCCCGGTCTTGGGCGGTACCGAGCGCTGGACGGCGATCACGCTCGCTCCGACCAGGGAGTCGACCTCGGCGGACACCCGGTCCAGGTGGGCGGAGTCGCGGACGGTGACGTACACGTCGTCCAGCGCCCGCCCGGACTCGCTCTGCAGCACGTCGACGGCGGCGATGTCCGCGCCGGCCGTGCCCAGCGTGGTGGTGATCCGGCCCAACGATCCCGGGCGGTCGGGCAGGCTGATCCGCAGTCGAGCAAGCATGGTGAGAATCCTCGGTCCACCCTGTTCCCAGGTCGTTGTCGATGCGTTTCGGACAGGTTACGTGGTGACCTGATGCTGTCGGTCGTCTCACAGACCCGGTGGCTCAGGCCCGCCTCAGCAGCGCCACCGGCAGGTCACTGAGCAGGTCCGCCAGCCGGCGGCTTCCGCCCTCGCCGACCTCACCGGTCATGACGTCGCGCCAGCGCCCGTCGGGCAGCGCCAGGGTGGCCTCGCCCCAGCCGCCCCGTCGGGCGAGGGCGACCGGAAGCCGGGTCACGACGGTCACCGCCTCGGCCTGCTCGCCGATCCCGCGGGCGAAGGCGACCGCGCTGCCGGTCGTCGTGGGCAGCGCCGTGTAGCCGGCCCGAGGTCCGGTGAAGGCCTCGGGCCGGTCGCGCCGCAGGCGCAGCGCCCGGGAGGTGACGAGCAGCTTCTGCTCGGACAACGCCGTCGGGGCGGCCCCGGCGTCCAGGTCGGACAGCACCCGGCGGCGGCGGGCGTAGTCGACCGGGCGGCGGTTGTCCGGGTCGACCAGGGACAGGTCCACCGACTCGCAGCCCTGGTAGACGTCGGGTACCCCGGGCATGGTGAGTTGGACCAGTTTCTGCCCGAGCACCGCCACCCGGGCCGGCTCGGCCAGGCGGGCGCAGAAGTCGCCCACCGAGGCGATGATCGACTCGTCCGACAGCACGCCTCGGGCGAAGGACGCGACCGCGTCGTCGTAGGCCGGCGCCGGTTCGGTCCACGACGTGTGCACCTTGGCCTCGCGGGTCGCCTTCTCCAGGTAGGCGCACAGCCGTTCGGGGCTGATCGCCGCGGGTCCGGAGAGCGCCTCGTCGTCCCAGGTGCCGACCAGGGTCTGCCACATCAGGTAGACGGTCGCGTCGTCCGGCCAGGTCTGCCCGCCCTCGCCCACGCGGTGCACGGCGGACGCCTGGGTCCACTCCCGCACGGCGATCGACCACTCGCCGACCAGTTCCGTCATCGCCAGCAGCCGGGCCCGGACGTCCTCGGAGCGCTTGGTGTCGTGGGTGGACAGGGTGGTCATCGTGGTCGGCCAGTCGCGCTGACGCTCGGCGGCGTACCCGTGGAAGTCCTCGGGCGGCACCCCGAGGATCCGCGGGTCCCCACCGACCTCGTTCAGCGCGACGAGTCGATGCCAGCGGTAGAAGGCGGTGTCCTCCACGCCCTTGGCCATCACCGGCCCACAGGTCTGCTGGAACCGGACGACGAACTCGGCGCGCCGCCGTCCGCCGGGGTCGGGCACCGGGACGGGGGAGCCGACCGGAACGTCCAGGACCAGGTCTCGCAGCAGGTCCAGGGTGGCTCCGGCGTGCTCGGGCAGCCGCGACCGGGCGATCTCGCAGGCGTGGTCGACCGCCTCCCGGCTGACCCGGGACACCGGTTCCCCGGGCGTGACGTAGGCGCGGTACCGGTCGAAGGCGACCAACAGTTCGATGAGGCACAGGTGCAACTGGCGCTGGGTGTGATCGCGCAGGCGCACGTCGTCGCGGCAGATGTCCGCGGCCAGGTCGACCAGCCGGGCGACCTCGGCGTAGAGCGTTCCCTGAACCACCTCGCGCTTGGCCTGCTCCGCCACCTCCTCGAAATCCGGGGTCTGCTCGGCCATCTCGGCCAGCAGGGATGACAGCGGCGCTCCCGAGGCCGGCTCGGCGAACAGGCCCGCCACCTGGTGCAGGGCGTCGTAGCCCGTGGTTCCCGCGCAGGCCCAGTCGGTCGGCAGATTCTCGCCGCCCTCGAGGATCTTCTCCACGACCACCCAGACGCCGCCCGAGGCCTCGGCCAGCCGTCGCAGGTAGTCACCTGGGTCTGCCAGACCGTCCGGGTGGTCGATCCGCAGCCCGGTCAGGGCACCGGAGGCGATCAGCGAGAGCAGAAGGGAGTGTGTGGCCTCGAAGACCGCGGGGTCCTCCACCCGGACGGCGGCGAGCGTGTCGACGTCGAAGAAGCGCCGGTAGTTCAGCTCCTCGTCGCCGACCCGCCACCAGGCGAGTCGATACCACTGCTCGTCGACCAGTTCCGGCAGCGGCAGGTCCTCGGTGCCGGGCCGCAGCGGGAAGACGTGCTCGAAGTAGCGCAGTACCGGCTCGTCGCCGGTGCGGTCGACGACCAGGTCGCCGCCGGCCAGCACGTCACCGATCCGCTCGCCCAGCACCGGCATCAGGATGGCCCGGTGCTCGACGCTCCAGTCCACGTCGAACCAGCGGGCGAACGGCGAGCCCGGACCGTCGCGGAGCACCGACCACAGGGTGCGGTTGAGTTCGACCGGGGTAGGCACCGCCATGTGGTTGGGCACCACGTCGACCAGCGCCGACAGCCCGGCCTCGTGCAGTGCCGTGATCAGGCCGTCGAAGCCCACCTGCCCGCCCGCTGCGGTGTTCAGCCGGGAGTGGTCGATCACGTCGTAGCCGTGGGTCGACCCCGGGGCCGGTTCCAGGATCGGGGACAGATAGGCGTGGCTCACCCCGAGGTCGGCCAGGTAGTCCACCAGGCCGGCCGCGGCCTGGAAACCGAACCCCGCGTGGAGCTGCAGGCGATAGGTGGAGACCGGATGCTCCTGGGGCGTTGTCGTCATCGGCCCCGGTCCCGTCTGGAGCCGGAGGCCCGCCGGGCCGGACGCGGTGGCGGGACGCCCTTGGACGACGAGGCCGATCGCGGTGACCCGGCCGTCGCCGCAGCGGTCTCGCCGGTCCTGTCCTCCTCGGACATCACCGGCCGGTGCAGCACCAGCATCGATCGGGCGCCGACCGGGATCTGGTCACCGGGGGTGTAGGTGTCGCCGGCGTCGCCCGTCGGCCGGTCGCCGTCCGCCGTGTCCACGGTCACGGTCCACCAGCGGCCGTACTCGCGCGGCGGGACCGTGAACTCGAGCGACTCGTAGTGCGCGTTGAACAGGATGAGGAAGGAGTCGTCGACCACCGGCTGTCCGCGCGTGTCCGGCTCGAGGATGCGCCCGCCGTTGAGGAAGACCGTCAGCGCACGGGCGTAGCCGTTGCGCCAGTCGTCCTCGGTCATGCTGCCGCCGGTGGGCGTGATCCAGTCGATGTCGCCGACCTCGCTCGTGCCGCCGTGTTCGGCCGAGCCCTTGAAGAAGCGGCGTCTGCGGAAGACGGGGTGATTGCGCCGCAGGTGCACCACCCGCTGGGTGAAGGCGAGCAGACTCTCGTCGGCGGAGGAGAGGTCCCAGTCCACCCAGGCCAACTCGTTGTCCTGGCAGTAGACGTTGTTGTTGCCGCGCTGGCTGCGCCCGAGTTCGTCGCCGTGCGCGATCATCGGAACGCCCTGGGACAGGAGCAGGGTGGTCAGGAAGTTGCGCTGCTGACGGGCCCGCAGGGCGAGCACCTCGGCATCGTCGGTCTCGCCCTCGGCCCCGCAGTTCCACGACCGGTTGTGGCTCTCGCCGTCCGCGCCGCCCTCGCCGTTGGCCTGGTTGTGCTTCTCGTTGTAGGAGACCAGGTCGGCCAGGGTGAACCCGTCGTGCGCGATCACGAAGTTGATGCTCGCGATCGGGTGCCGCCCGTCGCCCTGGTAGAGGTCCGAGGAACCGCTGATCCGTGAAGCGAACTCGCCCAGGGTGGACGGCTCCCCACGCCAGAAGTCGCGGACCGTGTCGCGGTACTGACCGTTCCACTCCGTCCACAGCGGCGGGAAGTTGCCGACCTGGTAGCCGCCCTCGCCGAGATCCCACGGTTCGGCGATCAGCTTCACCTGGGAGACGACCGGGTCCTGCTGGACGATGTCGAAGAACGCCGACAGGCGGTCGACCTCGTGGAACTGCCGGGCCAGGGTGGCGGCGAGGTCGAAGCGGAACCCGTCGACGTGCATCTCGGTGACCCAGTAGCGCAGTGAGTCCATGATCAGCTGGAGCACGTGGGGGTGGCGCATCAGCAGGCTGTTGCCGGTGCCTGTGGTGTCGTAGTAGTGCGTCCGGTCGTCGTCGACGAGGCGGTAGTAGGCGGCGTTGTCCAGACCGCGGAAACACAGGGTGGGGCCGAGATGGTTGCCCTCCGCCGTGTGGTTGTAGACGACGTCCAGGATCACCTCGATGTCCGCCGCGTGCAGCGCCTTGACCATCGACTTGAACTCCAGGACCTGCTGTCCGCGCTGGCCCGCCGACGAGTAGGCGTTGTGCGGGGCGAAGAAGCCGATCGTGTTGTAGCCCCAGTAGTTCGACAGCCCCTTGCTGATCAGCGTGGTGTCCTGGACGAACTGGTGCACCGGCATGAGTTCGATCGCGGTGACGCCGAGATCGACCAGATGCTGGATCACGTTGGGGTGGGCCAACGCGGCGTAGGTGCCGCGGATGTCGTCGGGCACCCCGGGGTGGGTCATCGTCAGGCCCTTGACGTGGGCCTCGTAGAACACGCTCTCGTGGTACTCGTGCCGCGGCGGACGGTCGTCGCCCCAGTCGAAGTACGGGTTGACCACGACCGAGGTCATCGTGTGCCCGAGGCTGTCCGCCCCGTTGAATGCCGTCAGGTCGTCGAAACGGTAGGAGAAGAGCGACTCGTCGCCGTCGATCTGGCCCTCGATCGCCTTCGCGTACGGATCGAGCAGCAGCTTCGCCGGGTTGCACCGGTGGCCCGATGCCGGGTCGTAGGGTCCCTGGACGCGGTAGCCGTAGCGCTGCCCGGGGCCGATCCGGGGCAGGTAGCCATGCCACACGAAGCCGTCGACCTCGGTCAGTGCGATGCGCTCCTCGCGGCCCGAGGAGTCGATCAGACACAGGTCCAGGGCCTTGGCGGCCTCGGAGAAGACCGCGAAATTGGTGCCCGCACCGTCGAAGGTGGCGCCGAGCGGGTAGGGGGTGCCTGGCCAGATTTCCATGTCGTCCCGTCGTGTCGTCCACGGACTCGTGCCGGGCGCCCTTGCCCAGTCCGCGGGGTGCGGTGATGATGGCGCGATTCTTCCGTGTCGGCGGCGATTGCGGCCACACTGCCCTGGCCGGCACGGGGTCGCCCGGTGCCTCCTGCTAACCGGGCACTGCCCGCTCGACGATCGCGGCCGTGGTCCGGCGTCCGACCGGCAGCGTGCCGAACAGGGTGCCGCCCCCGCCGGCGACCCGGGTGGCCAGGTAGGCGGTCGAGACCGGCGACGGGCAGTGCCGGACGACGAGCGAGGCCTGCAGGGCGACCGCGAGTCGGTCGACCACCCACCGGGCACCCGCCTCGACCGCGGCGGCGTCGCGTCGGGCCTCCCGGGCGGCCGCCTGCAGCGAGGCGGCGACCTCGTCCACGCTCTGGTCCAACCGCTGGTCGTGCCCGCGACCGCGGTCGATCTCGGCGAGCAGGATCTCGACGGCCCGCGGCTGCATGGCCGTCGCCCGCATCACGTCCAGGGCGGCCACATTGCTGGTGCCCTCCCAGAGGACATGCCCGGCCGCGGCGCGGACCATCCGGGTCATCCCGTTCTCCTCGACGTAGCCGTCCCCGCCCAGGCACTCCATCGCCTCGGCGGCCACGGCCTGGGCCCGCTTGAGCACCCAGTACCGCGCCAGGGGAGTGGCCACCCGGAGCAGGTCCTGCTCGTCCTCGTCCACGGCCGCGGCCAGACGCAGGGCCAGCACGGTGGCGGCCTCGCTCTCCACGGCCAGGTCGGCGAGCACGTTCTGCATCAGGGGCTTGTCCGCGACCGGCCCGCCACCCAGGGTGCGGTGCCGGGTGTGCCGGAGGGCGCCGACCAGCGCCGAGCGCATGAGTCCGGCACCGGTGAGCACGGCGTCGGTACGCAACGCCTGGGTGGTGGCCACCAGCACCCGCAGGCCACGGCCCTCCTCACCGAGTCGCCTGCCCCAGGTGCCGTCGAGTTCGACCTCCGCGGTGGCGGCCGAGCGCAGGCCGAGCTTCGTCTTCAGCCGCAGAGGTCGCCACACGTTCGCCGAACCGTCGGCGAGCATCCGGGGAACCAGGAAGCAGGTCAGGCCGCCCGGCGCCTGGGCCAGCACGAGGAAGACATCGCTCGTGGGGGAGGTGACGAACCACTTGCGCCCGGTCAGCCGATAGGCGCCCTCGGCCTCGAAGCCCGGCTCCGGCCGGGCCACGGTGGCGGTGCTGCGCAGGTCGGTGCCTCCACCCTGCTCGGTCACCGCCAGGCCGGCCAGGCACCCGGACTTCTGCTGCGGCGGGCGCAGCTCGGGGTCGTAGCTGCGCGAGGCCAGCCGGGGGTGCCACTCGGTCGCGAGCCCGGGATCGGTCCGCAGCGCCGGTGAGGTGGCGTAGGTGGAGCTGAGTGTGCCCAGATGCCCCGTCTCGGTCTGTGCCCAGACCACCAGCGCGGCGCCGCGGGTGGCGTGGGCCCGGGCGGAGGGGGGCTCGCCCCAGGGGCCCGCGCCCAGACCGGCCTCGACCGCGGCGGCGAGCAACCGGTGCCAGGCGGGATGGGCCTCGACGCGGTCCACCCGCTCGCCGTCCGCGTCGTGTCCCCGCAGGATCGGGGGGCAGCGGTCGGCCTCGGCCGCCCACCGCCGGCACCGGGCCGACGCCGCCCTGGTGCCCAGCTCGCGCAGCCGTCCGGCGTGCCCCGGCGCACCGTGGCGGTCCATCGCCTCGACCAGGGCCAGGTCGGTGGAGTAGAGGTCGATCGGGTCGCCGTCCCGATCGGGATCGTGCTCGGTTGGCGACATCCGATCACCGTATCGAGTCGGCGCGTGCGCAGCAGGTCACGACCCGGCGTGGCCGCGGACCGGGTTGTGACCGATCTGGCTACGGTGGGTGCATGACGAGTGGAGCCCGCTTCCGCGCGTTGCGCGGTCAGTGGTGACCGGGTCCTCCGCCATGGCCAGCCGCCCTCCAGGGGTCCGACCGGGTGTTCGCGACGCCCGTCGCGTGGGCCTGCGGGCCACGATGCGCCTCCTCGGCCGACTCGTGGCCGGAACCGTACGCACCTGCCTGCGGTACCGGGTCACCGGGCTCGCCGCCGAGGCCGGCTTCTTCGCCCTGCTGTCCCTGCCGCCCTTGGTGCTGGGTCTGGTCGCCGGTCTCGGCTATGTCGGCAACTGGATCGGCCAGGACGTCGTGGAACGCCTCAAGGGCCAGATCGAGGACGGCGCGGCGACCGTGCTGACCAGCGACGTGGTCAGCTCGGTGATCGGGCCGACCTTCGACAAGGTGATCGCAGGGCGGACGCCTGGACATCGTCTCGATCGGCTTCGTGCTGTCGCTGTGGTCCGGCTCCCGGGCGCTCAACGTCTACGTCGACACCGTCTCGATCATGTACGGCCTCGGCGGCCACCGGGGCATCGTCCGGACCCGCGCGCTGTCCTTCTCCCTCTACGTGCTCACGCTGGTGCTCGGCGCCGTGGCGTTCCCGCTGGTGCTGATCGGCCCCGGGTTGGTCGGACAGTTCCTGCAGTCGCGGTTCCAGGGTTTGCCGGACCTGTCGTGGCTGCAACTCCTGTACTGGCCGGTCGTGGTCATGTTCTCGGTGGCGCTGCTGACCACGCTCTACCACGTGGCGACGCCGGTACGGGTTCCGTGGCGGAGGGACCTGCCCGGCGCGGTGCTGGCCATGGTGCTCTGGATGATCGCCAGCGCCGGCCTGCGGATCGTGGTGGCCGAGTCGTTCGGTGGGCCGTCCATCTACGGTCCGCTGGCGGCGCCCATCGTGCTGCTCATCTGGCTCTACCTGCTGGCGATCGCCGTCCTGATCGGCTCCGCGCTGAACGCCACGATGGACATGATCTGGCCCGATCCGGCCCGGGCGGCCGCTCGGCGTGGACACCCTGTGCATGCCCAGGAACGCCCTGTGACTCCCATGCCCATGCATCCCCGAGGAGGCGAGGAGTGATCGCCGATCGTCCTCGCGCCGCGCGGCAGTGACGGCCGGGGTCACCTGCATCGGTCCGCTGCTCGCACCGGGTATCGAGTTGAGAACGGTTGGCCGTGTCCGAGGCCGTGGGCGAGCCCTTCGGGTAGGTTCCGAGGATGACCGAGCCCTTGGTGGTCCTCAAGGACGTCAACAAGCACTTCGGCGATCTGCATGTGCTGAAGGACATCAACATGTCGGTGGGCAAGGGTGAGGTCGTCATCCTCATCGGGCCCTCCGGCTCCGGAAAGTCGACGTTGTGCCGCACGATCAACCGGCTCGAGACGTTCGAGTCCGGATCGATCACCATCGACGGACAGGAGCTGCCCGAGGAGGGCAAGGCCCTGGCCGGGCTGCGCGCCGACGTCGGCATGGTCTTCCAGAGCTTCAACCTCTTCGCGCACAAGACGATCCTCGAGAACATCACCCTCGGGCCGATCAAGGTGCGCAAGAAGTCGAAGGCCGAGGCCGAGAAGCGGGCCAAGGAACTGCTCGACCGGGTCGGCGTCGCCCATCAGTCGGCGAAGTACCCGGCGCAGTTGTCCGGTGGCCAGCAGCAGCGGGTGGCCATCGCCCGATCCCTGGCGATGGACCCCAAGGTGATGCTGTTCGACGAACCCACCTCCGCCCTGGACCCGGAGATGATCAACGAGGTGCTCGACGTCATGGTCGAGCTGGCCAAGAGCGGCATGACCATGATCGTGGTCACCCACGAGATGGGCTTCGCCCGGACGGTGGCGAACCGGGTCAGCTTCATGGCCGACGGCCAGTTGGTCGAGCAGGCCACCCCCGAGGAGTTCTTCACCAATCCGAAGAGCGACCGCGCCAAGGACTTCCTCAGCAAGATCCTGACGCACTGACCCGAGGCGATACCTGTCCCGGCAAACCGGCATGCACCCTGCATGCCCGATCCGAACACAAGGAGATGCTCGAATGACCGCACGACGCATCGGCGCCACCGCAGCTGCCGCCGCGCTGGCCCTCGGCCTGGCCGCCTGTGGTGGCTCCGACACCACCTCGACCGGGGCCAGTGACGGTGGCGGCGGATCGGGCCTGAAGATCGGCATCAAGTTCGACCAGCCGGGTCTGGGGCTGAAGCAGGGCAGCGACTACACGGGACTCGACGTGGACGTCGCCACCTACGTCGCCGACAAGCTGGGCACCCCGGCCGACCAGATCGAATGGATCCAGGCGCCGAGCGCCCAGCGCGAGACGCTGATCGACACCGGCCAGGTCGATCTGGTGGTGGCCACCTACTCGATCACGGACGCCCGCAAGGAGAAGGTCTCCTTCGCCGGCCCGTACTTCATCGCCGGTCAGGATCTGCTGGTCCGCGCCGACGACACCTCGATCACCGGCGTGGACTCCCTCGCCGGCAAGAAGCTCTGCTCGGTGACCGGCTCGACCTCGGCGCAGAAGGTCACCGAGCAGGTGCCCGGCGTCAACCTTCAGGAGTTCGGCACCTACTCGGAGTGCGTGTCGGCCCTCGGCTCCGGTGGGATCGACGCGGTGACCACCGACGACACGATCCTGGCCGGCTACGCCTCCCAGGAGCAGAACGCCGGCAAGTTCAAGCTCGTCGGCAAGACCTTCTCCGAGGAGCGCTACGGCATCGGCCTCAAGAAGGGCGACACCGAGATGTGCCAGAAGGTGACCGACGCGATCACCGCCATGATCGAGGACGGGTCCTGGCAGAAGGCGGTCGACGACAACCTCGGCGCCGCCGGGTACAAGCCCGGTCCGGGCAACCCGCCCACGCCGGACGCCTGCGCCTGATCTGACCGGGGTGGTGCCCGTCGATCGCCGGCGGGCACCGCCCAGGGCCGCACGTGGGAGCGATCCCCGGGGAGAAGGTGGTGAGTGATGGGCACGCTCTTCAGTGACTACGACGTGCTCGGCGCGTTCTGGATCACCATCCAGTTGTCGCTGCTGTCGGCTCTGGGTTCCCTCGTCATCGGCACGCTGGTCGCCGTGATGCGGGTCTCGCCGGTGACGGTGCTGCGCACGATCGGTGCCGGCTACGTCAACATCGTCCGGAACACCCCGCTGACCCTGCTCATGGTGATGAGCATCCTCGGCCTGACGTTCATCCTCGGTCTGGCGATCAGCCAGCAGGCGTCGACGAACGTGTACTGGTGGTCGATCGTGATGCTGTCGCTCTACCACGCGGCCTTCGTCGCCGAAGCCCTGCGCAGCGGGGTGAACACCGTTCCGGCGGGCCAGGCCGAGGCCGCTCGCTCGATCGGGCTGACCTTCAATCAGAGCCTGAGCGAGGTGATCCTGCCCCAGGCCTTCCGCGGGGCCATCGCCCCGCTCGGGTCCACGGCCATCGCGCTGATCAAGAACACCACGGTCGCCGCGGCCATCGGCAACCCGGAGGCGGCGAAACTCATGGCGACGGTCGTCGAGAACGAGGGTGCCTCGCTGGACATCTTCTTCGTCTTCGCCCTCGGATTCGTGATCCTGACCCTTCCGCTGGGGATCTACATGACCAACCTGTCGCGTCGTCTGGCGGTGAAGCGATGAGCAGCCCGCAGGCCGTCCTCTTCGATGCCCCCGGTCCGAAGGCGAGGTTGCGGCACAACATCCTCACGGTGGTCGGGGTCCTGTTCATCCTCTTCCTGGCCTACCTGGTCTGGGGAAAGATGTCCGACGCCGGCCAGCTCGAGGCCGCCAAATGGACTCCCTTCCTGGAGGGGGAGACCTGGACCGAGTACCTGTTGCCCGGCCTGTGGGGAACCCTGCGCGCAGCGGGGCTGGCCGTCGTCCTGGCGATCGTCTTCGGGCTGGTGTTCGGCCTGGGCCGGTTGGCGGAGTCCGCGCCGATCCGCTGGGTCTCCAGCGTCGTCGTGGAGTTCTTCCGGTCCGTGCCGGTCCTGTTGATGATGATCTTCCTGTTCTTCTACTTCTCGCAGAACGGGATCTTCACCAGCAGCACCCAGCCGTTCGCGGCCGTGGTCATCGCGCTCATGCTCTACAACGGTTCGGTCGTCGCCGAACTGGTGCGCTCCGGCGTCCACTCCCTGCCGAGAGGTCAGTCCGAGGCGGGACTCTCGATCGGTCTGACGTCGTTCCAGACGCTGCGGCTCGTCCAGCTTCCCCAGGCGATCACGTCGATGCTGCCCGCGCTGATCGGGCAGTTGGTCGTCGCCCTGAAGGACACCGCGCTCGGCTACATCATCCTGTACCCGGAGCTGTTGATCTGGTCCAAGACGCTGGGGTCGGCATACGCCAACACGGTGCCGGCGTACCTGTTCGCCGGGCTGCTCTTCATCCTCATCAACTTCTCGCTGACCAAGCTCGCCACGGTGGTCGACCAGCGGATGAAGCAGCGCGGCACGGGGGGCGACCAGGCGGACGCCGCGAGGATGGAGACCGTCAACGCCGTGGGCATCGCCAGCGAGTCGCACTCGGGGTGAGCCCCTGCGACCGGGCCTCGGCTCAGGCGCAGCGGAAGACCTCGCGGCCGGAGCGGGCCGCGGCGTCCTGGACCTGCACGGTGTCTCGGACGACGCCGAAGACCTCCGAGAGCGGTAGCGGGGCGTCGCCGATCCGCAGGTTCGGATTGGTCACGGCGACCGGGTGCCACCAGGCGCCGTCGGCGGTCACCGTGGGCTCGGGTTCGACGGTGTCGAGGGAGACGTGCACGCCGGCGCTGGCGAAACCCTCCTCGGCGACGGGTCGGATCAGCCGGTCCTCGGCCGCGATGTGCAGGGCGTCGAGCCGGGTGTGCAGAGCGGCGACGCCCGCGGCGTCCTCGGGGTAGAGCGTCGCGGCGACCCGGATCCGGAAGCCCAGTCCCGCGGCCGACTCGATGCCCGCCAGGGCCTTGGCCCACGATCCCGATCCGCGCTGGCGGTCGTGCAGGTCCGCGGTGGCCGAGTCCAGGCTGATCTGCAGGACGACCGAGCGGTCCAGGCCCTCCAGCGTCTCGCGGCGGCGTCCGCGTCCGAGGATCATCGCGTTGGTCAGAATGGTCCGTTCGAAACCGTCTGCGGCGGCGACCAGATCGCCGAGGTGGGGGTGCATGAACGGTTCGCCGCCGGTGAAGAAGACCTCCCGACCGCCGAGCTCGGCGAACTCGGCGAACAGCAGCCGCGCCACGTCGACCCGGAGAGCGCGGGCGGGCGCCCTGGGGGAGGACTGGGCGCAGCAGTAGTGGCAGGAGAGATTGCAGTCGAAGTTGGAGTAGACCCAGATCCGTTGCCCGACAGGGGTTCTGCTTCCCTGGCTGAACACGGGCGCGGGATCGATGGCGGCCGTTCTCGATCTGGAGGACTCGGCGGTCTTCCGGACGGCGAACCACCAGGGCCCCTCGCCGGTCTCGGCCATCTGGTTCGCGACCTGGTGACCCACCAGGTCGGCCCACACCGGCAGGTCGACGACGACCGAGGGCTCGGCACTGCGGATGCCCAACACCTGGCCATCCTGCAACCGGCGCATGGCGCGGGTGATCAGCAGCAGCAGCCCGCTGCCGCAGTCCATCTCACCCCCGTCGATGAGGATCTCGACGTCGCCCAGTGGTGTCTGGCTCTGCACGCGTCCCACTCTCGCAGCCGGGTGGCCCCGGCTGCGCCGCGAAGTTCTGACGATTCGGTGACGTCCACGTCCGCGGTGCCGCGCATCCGTACTAGCGTCCGAGGTATGGCGGATGAAGACGGTGTGAATCCAACGGCGGACCCTGGCCCCACGGACGGCACCGAGGGTCTGTGGCGCCCGGCCGATCACGCCGCCCGCCAGGACTTCTGGCAGGGCGTGCACACCGACAAGGACCTGGACGGGGTGTCCTGGTGGCAGTCGGTGCCCGAGCTGTCCCTCGGGTTGGTCGACTCCACCGGGATCGGCCGTGACGAGGCGGTGATCGACGTCGGGGCCGGGTGGTCGACCCTGGTCGACCACCTGCTGGAACGCGGCTACACCGATCTGACCGCCATCGACCTGTCGACGACGGCGCTGGCCGCGGTCCGTGAACGGGTCGGGCCTGCCGGGGCGGGCATCGTGCTGAAGGTCGCCGACGTCCTCGATCTGGACATGGGGCGCCGCTACGCCCTGTGGCACGACCGGGCGGTCTACCACTTCCTCACCGAACCCGACGAACGCGAGGACTATCTGTCCTCGCTGCGCCGCACCCTGCGCGCCGACGGGTGGGCGGTGGTGGCCACCTTCGGTCCGGACGGTCCGACCACCTGCAGCGGCCTGCCGATCGTGCGCTACACCCATGCCCGACTGGCCGAGCAGTTCCCCGGGTTCGAGCTGGTCTCCACCAGCGGGGAGGACCACGTCACGCCCTGGGGGAGCACCCAGCAGTTCACCGCGGTGCTGCTGCGCCGACGAGGCTGAGCCCGAGCGTCTGCCGGGGAAGAGGTAAGCACCTGTTCAGGGTTTCACCGGCGATCCCCACCTAGCCTCGGCGCAACAGGATGGAGGACCGATGAAGGACGTCGACACGCCGTCCCCGACCACGGTGACGGCCGAGCCGCTGGACGTCGGACCCCTCTCGCGTCGCCTGATCGTGGGCGTACGGATCGCGGTGGCCCTGATGTGGATCCAGAACCTCAACTGGAAGATCCCACCGGACTTCGGCCGGGACCGTCAGGCCGACCTCTACTCCTATGTCGAGGAGGCGGTCAGGCATCCGGTACTGGCGCCCTACAGCTGGGTCGTGGAGCATCTCGTGCTGCCCAACTTCGTCTTCTTCGGCTGGATCACCCTGCTCACGGAGTTCGCCCTCGGCGTCTTCCTGCTCACGGGTCTGCTGACCCGGCTGTGGGCCCTGGTCGGGATCGCGCAGTCGCTGGCCATCGCGCTGTCCGTGCTGAACGTGCCGGGGGAGTGGCACTGGGCCTACTACCTGATGATCGCCGCTCACCTCGTGCTGTTCGCCGTCGGCGCCGGGCGGGTCGGTGGGCTCGACGGGCTCTACCGTCCGCTCTGGCGACGCAGTGAGCGCCTCCCCGCTCGATGGGCGGTGCTCGCATCGTGAACCGACGACTCACCGAGGCCTCCGCGCGCCGGGTCACCACCCTGGCGGTGGCGACCGCCGGCTCGGCCGTCTTCGCGGTGATCAGCTACGAGCCGCTGCGACTGGTGACCGTCTCGGCCCAGGTCGCCGCCGTCCTCGTGGTGGCCGCGCTACTGGCCGGCCTCGCCGCGCGCCGCCGCGGCACGATGGTGGTGATGGCCGTCGGGGCGGTGCTGACCGTGCTCGGCGTGTTCCGGTTGCTCAGCTATGGGCACGGCAGCCTCGGGATCGGCGGTGCGGCGTCCACGGCCGCCCTGCTCACCGGGCTGGGTCTGGCCTACCTGGGGGTCGCCTATCGGGACCGGTTCGAGCAGAGCTGAGCGTGGCGCCGCGGCGTCGGTCAGGGAGTGACGGCGAGCCTGCTCAGGATGCGCTGCCCCAGCGCGCGATCACCCTCGATCTGAACCAGGTCGGCCACCTCGTCCAGCTCGCGCCGTCCGCCGGCGAGGATGATCAACGCCTCGCGCGAGAGCGTCAGCTCGACGTCGGCGACCTCCGGTAGCTCGCGTGACCGCCGCCCACGGCCGTCGTCGGAGACCGCGAAGGCGACACCCGGCTGGTCCGTGATCCGGACGACGAGCGTGGTCCCGGCGGGCGCCTCGGCGCGCCGGGCCAGGACGAAACCGAACGCGCCCATGAAGGAGGCGACGGTGTGATCGCCGGCGGGGGAATCCAGGTTGCCCCGCCGATCGACGGCCCGGCGGATGTCCTGCTCGTGCATCCAGACGTCGATCGGACGATTGCGCAGCAGGGTCTCGACGTCCCAGCCGAGCGAATCGAAGGGCGGCTGCGCCGGTGCGGTGGGCTCGCTCGGCGGATGAGCGGTGAGCCGGTCCCGACGGATGCTGGTCGCCGTCCGTAGTTCGGTGATGAGCTCGTCGGGCGGCAGGTCCCGGCGGGCCAGAACGCCCTCCTCGGTGAACCGGCCCATCGCGGAGCGCACGTGCGGACCAGGATCGACATCGATCCTGGTCTGCGGCATGCCCGCCGCGACGGACTCCATGTGAGACAGGTGTGCCGCGACCGCGTGCACGTTCCAGCCGGGCAGGTCCGTCGGTAGGCGCCAGTGATCCGGCTCGAGCCCGTCCAGCAGCGCGGCGACGTCCTCGATCGAGCTCCACCACACGTCCACATAGCCGGCAAGCCGGTCCTCGTCCACCATGGCGACAGTCTGCCGGGGGTGCCCGCCGGGGGGAACCGGGAGGGCCGTCTAGGCCCGTCCCCGCAGCTCCCGATACCGCCGGATGAGGTCGTTGGTCGAGGAGTCGTGGCCGAGCTCCGGTGCGCCCTGCGAGGTCAGCTCCGGTGCGATCCGCTGGGCGAGCACCTTGCCGAGTTCGACGCCCCACTGATCGAAGGAATTGACTCCCCAGACGACGCCCTGGGTGAACACCTTGTGCTCGTACAGGGCGATCATGGCCCCCAGGACGCGCGGAGTGAGCCGCTCGGCCAGGATCGTGGTCGAGGGCCGGCTGCCGCCGAACGTCTTGTGCGGCACCAGGTTCGCCGGCACTCCCTCGGCGGCCACCTCCTCGCCGGTCTTGCCGAAGGCCAGGGCCTCGGACTGGGCGAAGAAGTTGGCCATGAGCAGGTCGTGATGCCCGGGTACCTCGTTGCCGGGGTGGGCGAACCCGATGAAGTCGGCGGAGATCAGCCGGGTGCCCTGATGCAGCAACTGGTAGTACGCGTGCTGGCCGTTGGTGCCGGGGGTGCCCCAGATGACCGGGCCGGTGTCATAGGTGACCCGACGGCCGTCGATGGTCACCGACTTGCCGTTCGACTCCATGTCGAGCTGCTGCAGGTAGTCGGCGAAGGCGTCCAGGTACTGCGCGTACGGCAGCACGACGTGACTGTTGGCGTCCAGGAAGTTGCTGTACCAGATGCCCAGCAGACCCATCAGCGCGGGCGCGTTCTCACGATAGGGCGCCGTCCGGAAGTGCCCGTCGACCTCGTGGAACCCGGCCAGCATCTCGGTGAAGGCGTCCGGTCCGATCGCGATCATCAGCGACAGGCCCACGGCCGAGTCCATCGAGTACCTGCCGCCGACCCAGCTCCAGAAGCCGAACATGTTGGCGGTGTCGATACCGAACTCGCCGACCTTGTCCGCGGCGGTCGACACGGCGACGAAGTGGCTGGCAACCGCGGCCTCGGCGCCGAGCCGCTCCACCAGCCAGGTGCGCGCGGTGGCCGCGTTGGTCATGGTCTCGGCGGTGGTGAACGTCTTGCTGGCGACGATGAACAGGGTGCTCTCGGGGTTGACGTCGCTCAGCTGCTCCGCGATGTCGTCGCCGTCCACGTTCGACACGAACCGGACGTCGAGACCCTCCTGGACGTAGGGGCGCAGGGCCGCGGTCGCCATCGCGGGGCCGAGGTCGGATCCGCCGATGCCGATGTTCACCACGGTGCGGATCGGTTTGCCCGTGTACCCCGTCCAGTCCCCGTCGCGCACCTGGCCGGCGAAGGCGGACATGGCGTCGAGCACCTCGTGGACCGACGGCACGACGTTCTGCCCGTCCACCTCCACCACCGCATCTCGGGGGGCGCGCAAGGCGGTGTGCAGGACGGCGCGACCCTCGGTGGTGTTGATCTTCGAACCGGTCATCATCCTCTCGGTGGCGCCGCGCAGGTCCACCGCCTCGGCGAGCTCGACCAGCAGATCCAGAGTGGTGTCGGTGATCAGGTTCTTGGACAGGTCCAGGTGCAGCCCGGCGACGTCCACCGCGTATCGCTGTGCCCGGTCCGGGTCATCGGCGAACAGCTCACGAAGGTGCGTCGAGCGCATCGTCGTCGCGTGGTCGGCCAGGGCCTTCCACTCGGGGCGTTCATCGGCCAGGGGGGTCTCGGCGCTGCCGGTCGATTCGGTCACGCTCATACCCTGCCCAACAGGGCCGTTCAGGGGAAGTGCGGGCGCGCCGCGTCCTCCGATCGGGCCGCTCGACTGTCGGGCCCGGGTCGTAGGGTCATGCCCGTGCTGCACCTGCATCGAGCCGAGCGCGCCGAGGCGCTCATCGACCCGCTGGCCGCCGTGCTGGCCCGCCCCGGCTCCGACCCGTTCACCCCCGAGGTGGTCGCCGTGCCGACCAAGGGGGTCGAGCGGTGGTTGGCGCAGCGGTTGTCGCACAGTCTGGGGCGGGGTCCGGACGGCGAGGCCGGCGTCTGCGCCGGGGTGAGCTTCGCCTCGCCGGGGCGCCTGGTCCGCGAGGTGCTGGCCGGCGCGTGCGACCTCGACCCGGACGACGACCCGTGGGCCGCCGAGGCGCTCACCTGGCCGGTCCTGGAGGTGATCGACGAGAACCTGGCCGAGGCCTGGTCCCGGCCGCTGGCCCACCACCTCGGGCTGGGTCCGGTGGCCGCCGACTCGATGGCTTCACGGTCGTTGCAGCCGGTGCCGGCCGGGGACGACCTGCGGCTCGGACGCCGGCTGGCCCTGGCGCGGCGGACCGCGGCCCTGTTCGCCTCCTACGCGGTCCAGCGGCCTGAGCTGCTGCTGGCGTGGGCGCGGGGCATGGGCGACGACGACCAGGGCCCGCCCACCGCCGTGCCCGAGGACCTGCGGTGGCAGTTCGAGGTGTGGCGACGGGTGCACGAGCGGCTCGGGGTGCCGAGCCCCGCAGAACGCCTGAGCGGTGCCCTGGCCCGGCTGCGCGCCGATCCCGCGCGCACCCGGCGCGGCCGCCCTGCCCGACGCCCTGTCGGTGTTCGGCCCGACCCGGCTGCCCCAGGCCCACCTCGAGGTGCTGCACGCCCTGGCCGCGCACCGGCAGGTGCACCTGTGGCTGGTCCATCCCAGCCCCGGGGTGTGGCGCAGCGTCTCCGACCGCGCCCGGCCCACCCCCCGGCGACGGGACAGCCCGGTGGTGGCGCGTCATCCGCTGCTGGCCTCGATGGCCCGCGACACCGTCGAACTGCAGCAGCGCGTCGTCGCCCTGGCCGAGCAGGGGCAGGCGTGGACCGACACCCATCACGAGGGCCCCACGTCGATCGAGGGCGCTCCGGCGCCCGGGCTGCTGGGCGCCCTGCAGGCCAGTCTGCGCACCGATGACGCGCTGACCGGCGTGCCCGCCCACGCGCTCGCCACGGACGACCGCAGCATCCAGGTGCACTCCTGTCACGGACGTGCCCGGCAGGTCGAGGTCCTGCGCGAGGTGGTGCTCGGGCTTCTCGCCGACGACCCGAGCCTGCAGCCGCGCGACATCCTGGTCATGTGCCCGGACGTCGAGGCGTTCGCGCCCGTTGTGACCGGAGCCTTCGGACTGGCCTCGCCGTCGGGCCAGGCCGGTCCGGGACGGCCCGTCGGGAGCACGCGTGTCGACGACGGCGGGACGCACCCCGGCCAACTGCTGCGGATCCGTCTGGCCGATCGTTCGCTGCGCCAGACCAATCCGTGCCTGTCGCTGATCGCGACGATGCTCGAGCTGGCGACCGGCCGGGTCGAGGCCAGCGCCGTGCTCGACCTGGCCGCGAGCGAGCCGGTGCGGCACCGCTTCGGCTTCACCGAGGACGACCTGGACCGGATCCGGGCGTGGGCCGTCGAGGTCCGGGTGCGCTGGGGGGAGAACGCCTCGCGTCGCGAACGCTTCGGCGTCGGCCACGTCCTGCAGGGCACCTGGCGGGTCGCGCTGGACCGGATCCTGCTCGGTGCCGCCATGGCGGAGGACGAGCCTCCCGGCTGGGTCGGGGCCGCGCTGCCCCTGGACGATGTGGACAGCCTCGACGTCGACCTTGCCGGGCGGCTCGCCGAGTTCATCGGCCGGCTCGAACTGCTGCTCCAGGAGCTGACCGGGGTGCGGCCCGCGTCCGCCTGGATGGCCACCCTGGGCCGGATGCTCGACCTGCTGGCATCCACGGGGGCGGGCGAGGGCTGGCAGGAGGTCCAGGCCAGGCAGGTGATCGCCGACGTCGCCGGACAGGTCGACACCTCCGGCGGCGAACGGTCCGGCCTGCGTCTCGGGGACGTCCGGGCCCTGCTGGCCGGCCGGTTGGCCGGGCGCCCGACCCGGGCCGGTTTCCGCACCGGTGCGCTGACCGTCTGCTCGCTGGAGCCGATGCGCGCGGTCCCGCACCGGGTGGTGTGCCTGATCGGCATGGACGACGGGTTCTTCCCCCGCTCGGCCCCGGCGGCGGGTGATGATCTGCTGCTGCGCGATCCCTTCATCGGCGAGCGCGACCGGCGCAGCGAGGACCGTCAACTCTTCCTGGACGCGCTGACCGCGGCCCGCGAGCACCTGGTGCTGATCTACTCCGGCGCCGACCCCCGCACGGGCGCGGCCCGCCCACCCGCGGTGCCGGTGGGCGAGATGCTGGACGCGCTGGAGGCCGTGGCGCGCACCGATGACGGCGCCACGGTGCGCGAGCACGTCGTCGTCCGCCACCCGCTGCACCCGGAGGACGTGCGCAACTTCCGTCCCGGGGCGCTCGGGCGGCCCGGGCCCTTCAGCTTCGACGTCCATGCCCGCGATGCGGCGGCCGCGGTGGCGGCGCTGTCCGGGGAGCGGGTCGCCCTGGCGACGGGTCCGTCCGGCTCCGTCGGCGGCCGTCTGCTGGAGCGGCCGCTGCCGCCCCGCCCGCACACCGACGAGGACCTGTCCGTCGACCTCGACGACCTGATCGCCGTCCTGGAGCACCCGGCCCGGTGGTTCCTGCGGCACCGGCTCGGGGTCTGGGTGCGCGGGGATGAGGACGACGTCGAGGACCGGATCCCGCTGGAGCTGGACCCGCTGGCGATCTGGGGGATCGGCGACCGCCTGCTGACCGACTGCCTGGCCGGTGTCGCACGGGATCAGGCGATCGCGGCCGAGCGACGACGCGGCCGGATCCCGCCGCGGGCCCTCGGGCGCGCGGTGCTCGACCGGGTGGAGGCCGACCTGGCTCCGGTGGCGCTGGCCGCGCAGGCACAGATGAGCGGATCCGGTGCCTCGGTCGACCTGTCGGTCGATCTGCCCGGGGAGCGCCGACTGACCGGGAGCGTGCCCGGAGTGCACGACGGGGTCGTGGTCCGGGCGGTGTTCTCCCGGCTCGGGCCCAAGCACCGGCTGCGCGCGTGGGTGCAGACGCTGGCCCTGGCCGCCTCCCACACCGACCGGTCGTGGGCGGCGGCGACCACGGGCCGGGGACGCGGGGGCCGTTCGGTGGCGTTGACCGCGACGGTCGCGGCGCCCTCTGCGGCGATCGCCCTGCACCGGCTGACCGACCTGGTCCGGCTGCGCGAGCGGGCCCTGCGGGAGCCGCTGCCGATGCCGGTCGCCACGGCGGCGGCCTACGCCCGCGCGCGTGACGGCGGTGAGACGGTCGAGCAGGCCGAGGCCGCGGCCGCGGCAGCGTGGACCTATGAGCTCAAGGACGATGCCCATCTGGAGCTCTGCTGGGGGGAGCGGGCGCCGGTGGGGGTGCTTCTCGACCGGCCGAGCACCGACGAGCAGGCGTGGGCACCACAGGAGTCCTCGCGGCTGGGGGTCTTCGCCCGCAGGGTCTGGGATCCGCTGCTGGCCGTCGAGCAGGTGAGCACCCGATGACCACCGGGACCGATTCGCCACCGCGGGCAGAGGCTTTCGACGTGACCGGCGACCTGCCCACCGGCACCACCATGCTCGAGGCGAGCGCGGGTACCGGGAAGACCTACACCATCGCGGCCCTGGCCACCCGGTACGTCGCGGAGGGCCGGGCCGAACTGGGCGACCTGCTGCTGGTCACCTTCGGGCGCGCGGCGACCTCCGAACTGCGCGAACGGGTCCGCGAACGCCTCTCCGGCGTCCATCGGGCGTTGGCCGCACCGTCGTCCCGCGACGCCGTCGATCCGCTGATCGCCCACCTCGCCGCCGTCGACGACACCGAACTCGGCCTGCGCCGGTCCCGGCTCGCCCGGGCCGTGGCCGAGTTCGACGCGGCGACGATCGACACCACGCACGGCTTCTGCCAGAAGATGCTCACGATGCTCGGGGTCCTCGCCGACCGCGACGGCGACGCCACGATGGTGGGGGAGGACATCGCCGACCTGGTCACCGAGGTCGTCGACGACGTCTATCTGCGCCGATATGCCGCGAGCGACCGGCCCGCGCTCACCCCGGCCGAGGCGGAACGCGTCGCCCGGGCCGCCGTCGGCGACCGGATGGCCGACCTGGAACCCTCTGCGGCGCAGCAGGATTCGCTGCACGGGCATCGCGCCGGATTCGCCGCCGAGGTGGTCGCGGAGGTGGCCCGGCGCAAGCGGGAGCGCCGGTTGCTCGACTACGACGACCTGCTGCTCCTGCTGCGGGGCGCGCTGAGCGACCCGGTGCTCGGTGACGTGGCGGCCGGGCGGCTGCGGGAGCGCTACCGGGTCGTCATGGTCGACGAGTTCCAGGACACCGACCCCGTCCAGTGGCAGATCCTGCGCGCGGCCTTCCACGGGCACAGCACGCTGGTGCTCATCGGCGACCCCAAGCAGGCCGTCTACACCTTCCGCGGCGGAGACGTCGTCACCTATCTGTCCGCCCGGGACGAGGCCCGCCGCACGGCCACCCTGGAGCGCAACTGGCGCAGCGACCCGGCGCTGCTGAGGTCCCTGGAGCTCCTGCTGGGTGGGGCGGCCCTCGGTGACGACCGCATCGTGGTGCACCCGGTGGTGGCCGGTGTGGGCGGCGACCTGCGGGACCGCGACGCCGAACCCGCTCCCCGCCTGGACGGCGCGGGCGCGGCGCTTCGGGTCCGACAGGTCCGCCGGTCCGCGTTCGGTCTGCGGGGCACGCGGGCTCCCCGGGTCGGGGTCGCCCGCGACCTGGTCGGCCGGGACGTCGCCGCCGAGGTGGTGCGCACCCTGGACGGCGCCCGGGTGCGCGAGGGCGATCTCTGGCGATCGGTGCTGCCGGGCGACATCGCGGTGCTGACCCGCCGGAACCAGGACGCGCTCGCGGTCCAGGCCGAGCTCGCGTCGGCCGGTGTCCCCGCCGTCGTGTCCGGTCTGGCGAGTGTGTTCGGCACCCAGGCCGCGCGACAGTGGGCGACCCTGCTGGAGGCCCTGGCCGATCCGGGGCACTCCGGGCGGACCGCGGCGGCCGCGCTGTCGGTCTTCGTCGGCTGGGACGCCACCCGGCTGGCCGCGGCGAGCGAGCCCGATCGGGACGAGGTCTCCGACACCGTCCGGGCCTGGGCGCAGCTGTTGGCGGGGCGGGGCGTCGGTGCCCTCGTGGAGGTGATGAGCGCCGCCGGCCTGGCCCGGCGCACCCTGGCCGCACCGGGCGGCGAGCGCCTGCTCACCGACCTGCGTCATGTCGGTGAGGTGCTGCACCACGTCGCGGTCACGGAACGGCTCGGGACGGCCGGCCTCGCCGCGTGGCTGCACCGGCGGATCGCCGAGGCGGGCGGCGACTACGCCGAGGAGCGCAGCCGACGCCTGGAGACCGACACGGACGCCGTCCAGGTGCTGACCGTGCACGCCAGCAAGGGGCTGGAGTTCCCGATCGTGCTCGTGCCCTTCTGCTGGGACCGCTGGGAGCCGGACGAGATCGGTGAGCTGCGGTTCCACGACGACCAGGGCCGGCGGATCCTGCACGTGGGCGGCAGCACCGACCCGCACCACGTGCATGCCCGACGGCGGCACCTGGCCGCCGAGCGTGGTGAGGATCTGCGTCTGCTCTACGTCGCCCTCACCCGGGCCAGGAGCCAGGTGGTCGTGTGGTGGGCGCCGTCCACCATCTCGGCGGCAGGACCCCTGACCCGCCTGCTGCTCGGCGATTACCCCGCCGGTGCGCAGCCCCCCGACCAGGTCGTCCTGGGTGACGACGACGAGATCGAGGCGGTGTTGACCGGCCGGCTCGCCGCGGCGGGCCCCGACGCGGTGGTCGAGGGGGTGCACGCCGAACCCGACCCCGGCCGCTACCATCGCGCGCCGACGCCACCGGCCGCGCTGGAGGCGGCCACGGCGCGAGGCGAGGTGGATCAGACCTGGCGGCGCCTGTCCTACTCCGCCCTGACCGCGCAGGCGCACGCCGCGACCCTGGGCCACCTCGAGCCCGAGGTCGCCCGACCGTTGGACGAACCGGACGGGGCAGGTGCGCCCGGGGACGAGCTGTCCGCAGGGTCGACGGGTAACGGTGGCACGCCGACCCCGGTGCCCCTGGGGGACCTGCCCGCGGGGGCCGCCTTCGGCACGCTGGTCCACGAGGTGCTCGAACGGTTCGACCCGCGCGGTCACAACCCCGGGGAGCAGACCGTCGAGGCGGTGGGCGCCCTGGCCCGCGAGGCCGCAGGGGGTCAGTTGACCGCCTCGGAGCTGGGTCTGTTGGCCACCGGGCTGGACGAGGCACTCGGCACCCCGCTGGGCCCGTTGGCCGACGACCTTCCGCTGCGCGGGTTCGCCCTGCACGATCGCTTGTCCGAGGTGGAGTTCGAGCTCCCCCTGGGCGGCGGGGACGAGCCGGCGGGGCGTCGTCCGGTGCACCTGGGCGACCTGGCCTCGGCGCTGCGACGGCACCTGCACGAGGGCGACGCCCTGGCCGGCTACGCCGACCGGCTGGACGCGCTCGCGGCCGACGACCCGCTGAACCCCGGTGGCGGTCCGGTGCTGCGCGGCTACCTGACCGGAAGCATCGACGCGGTGCTCCGCGTCGGCGGCCCGGAAGCGCCGCGCTACCTCGTCGTGGACTACAAGACCAATCGGCTCGCCCCGCCGGGGGAGCCCCTGACGAAGCACCACTACCGTCCACAGGCGCTCTCGGCGGAGATGTACCAGGCGCACTACCCGCTGCAGCTGATCCTGTATCTCGTTGCGCTGCACCGGTTCCTGCGGTGGCGTCAGCCCGGCTACGACCCGGACCGACACCTGGGCGGCGGGCTCTACCTGTTCCTGCGGGGCATGTGCTCTCCGACCGAGCCGGACGGCGTGTTCGCCTGGCGTCCACCGTCGGCCCTGGTCGTCGAGCTGTCCGCCCTGCTCGACGGGAGCCGGACGTGACCGCGACCGGGCGCCTGGCCCGCGATCCGGGCGATCCGCGCCTGGCGGTGCGCGCGTCCGGGCTCCTGGCCCGGTTCAACTCCGCCGGGGTACTCGCGGCGGCCGACGTCCACGTCGCGCAGCGCCTGGGCGAGATCACCGGGGAGGACGACGATCGGGTCCGGCTGGCGGTCGCGCTGACGGTGCGCGCCGTCCGGGCGGGTTCGGTGTGCCTGCGTCTGGGCGAGCGCGAGGGCATGCTGCTGTCCGAGCTCGAGGACGACGGCCCCCGCCCGGATTCGACGGATCAGGCCGAGCCGGAGGGCGGCGACCTGACCGACGGCGATCTGCCGGACGCCGCGGCCTGGGCGGCGGCGATCGAGGCGAGCCCGATGGTGGGACCCGGCGCGAGTGGACCCGTCAGCGAGCAGGTCCTGGACCGGCCGGTGCGCTGGGTGGACGGAAGGCTCTATCTCGACCGGTACTGGCGGGCCGAGGAACTCGTCCGGCGCGATGTCGACGCCCGCTGCGCCGCACCGGTGACCGGGATCGATCCGGTGCGTCTCGCCGCGGCGGTGCAGCGGTTGTTCCCGGCGGTGGATCAGGACCGGCAACGGCTGGCGGCCGCGGCCGCCGCGTTCGGACGTCTCACCGTGGTCACCGGTGGCCCCGGGACCGGCAAGACGACCACGGTGGCGCGACTGCTCGCCGTCCTGCAGGCGGTGGCGGGTCCGGGACTATCGATCGCCCTGGCCGCCCCGACGGGCAAGGCCGCGGCGCGGCTGCAGGAGTCCGTGTCCTCCCAGCTGGCCGACCTGGAAGCGCTGGACCGGGGTCGCCTCGGGGAGCTGCAGGCCTCCACCGTGCACCGTCTGCTCGGCTGGCGCCGCGGGTCGACGACCCGGTTCCGTCACGACCGAACCCATCACCTCCCGCACGATGTCGTGGTCGTCGACGAGACGTCGATGGTGTCGCTGCCACTCATGGCCCGGCTGCTCGAGGCGTTGCGTCCCCAGGCCCGGCTGATCCTGGTGGGCGACCCGGACCAGTTGGCCTCGGTCGAGGCGGGCGCCGTGCTGGGGGATCTGGTCGCCCGGGCCGTGCCCACCGACGCCCTGCCGGGCCTGCTGGCCCAGGCGATCCCCGACGACCTCGCCGAAGGTCGGGCCGGTCGGGGGTGAGGAGCACCGGGCGCTGTGCGGCGGCGTCGTCCGTCTGGCCGTGCCGCGACGCTACGGGAGCGTGATCAGGGAACTGGCCGGCTCCGTCCGCAGCGGCGACCCTGACGCCGTCCTTCGCCTGCTGCGCGCCGGGCACGAGGAGGTGCACCTCGTGGAGCCCACCGCGCCGGTTCCCACCGACTCCGACGTGCACCAGGTACGTCTGGACGCCGAGGCCGCGGGACTGGCCCTGGTCCGGGCGGCCAGGGGCGGGGACGCGGAGGCGGCCCTGCGGGCGCTCGAGTCGCACCGCCTTCTGCTGGCCCACCGCCGCGGCCCCTTCGGGGTGGCGCACTGGGCCCACCGGGTCGAGGCCTGGGTCCAGACCGCCGATGCCGCGGACCCGCAGGGTGGATCGAACTCGGTCACGGGGCTGCGGGCCGGTCCCTGGTACCCGGGCCGCCCCCTGCTGGTCACCGCGAACGACCGGGACAGCGGCCTGTTCAACGGTGACACCGGCGTGGTGGTCGCCGATCCGGACGGCGCGCCCGGCACCGTGGTCGCGGCCTTCGGCGATCCTGCCCGGCCACTCCTGGTGCGTCCGCACCGGTTGCCGGCGGTCGAGACCGTTCACGCGATGACCGTGCACCGTGCCCAGGGCAGCCAGTTCGACCGGGTCACCGTCCTGCTGCCGCCGCACCGGTCCCCACTGCTGACCCGGGAGTTGTTCTACACGGCGCTGACCCGAGCCAAGGACCGGGTGCTGGTGGTGGGCACCGAACAGGCCGTGCGCACCGCCGTGCTGCGGCCGGTTCGGCGTGCCAGCGGCCTGCGGGAGGACTGACCGCCGGCGCGGTCGTCGACCAGGTCGCGGGCCGAGCGTCCGGCGATTCTTCGTGGGATCTTCAGGGAACCCTCGTGGGATTCTCGATCGCCGGCGGGAGAGTTCGTCGTGACCAGCCGACCTGATGACGACCGTGGAGGTGATGACTGATGGCGGAGTCCTCGGCCGCCGTGGGACAGCGCGATCGCCAGGACTGTGAGTGCTGCCGGTGCTGCCGGCTCGAGCATCAACGCCCCGCCCCGGTGCGGGAGCCGGTGGATCATCCGGAGGCCGAGCACGACGGCCATGCCGATCATGCCGAGGACAGCCGCCACGGAGAACACACCGGCCACGCCGATCACAGCGGCCACGAGCAGATGTTCCGGCAGCGGTTCTGGGTGTCGCTGGCGCTCAGCGTGCCGGTGTTGTACTGGAGCGAGCTGATCCAGAGTGCACTGGGGTACACCGCGCCGGTGTTCACCGGGAGCGCCCTGATCGTCCCGGTGGTGTCCACGGTCATCTTCGGCTACGGCGGGCTGCCGTTCCTGAGCATGGCTCGGTGGGAGCTGGCCGCTCGGGCCCCGGCGATGATGACGCTGATCTCGCTGGCGATCACGGTGGCCTACGGGTTCAGCATGGCCACCCTGGTGTGGGACCTGGGGGAGGGCTTCTTCTGGGAGCTGGTCACCCTCGTCGACATCATGCTGCTCGGCCACTGGGTTGGAGATGCGCAGCGTCCGGCAGGCGTCGGGGGCGCTGGATGCGCTGGCCAAGCTGATGCCGGACACCGCCGAGGTCGTCCTGCCCGACGGCCGGGTCGAGGAGCGCTCCGGCGAGCGAGCTGCGGGTGGGCGACACCTTCCTGGTCCGCCCGGGTTCGGCCGTCCCGGCCGACGGGGTGGTCGTCGAGGGTTCGTCGCGAGATCAACGAGGCGATGATCACCGGAGAGTCCCGCCCGCTGGACAAGGGCCCGGGGACGCAGCTGATCGCCGGCACCGTGAATGAGGGCAACGGCAGCCTCCGGGTCGAGGTCGGTGCGACGGGTGAGGACACGGCACTGGCGGGGATCATGCGCCTGGTGGCCGAGGCGCAGTCCTCCCGATCCTCCACGCAGCTGCTGGCCGACCGGGCCGCGGCACTGCTGTTCTGGGCCGCCTTGGCCTCGGCGGCGGTGACGCTCCTGGTGTGGTCGATCATCGAGGGCGGCGTGGACCAGCCGACCATCGCGCGGGTCGTGACCGTCCTGGTGATCGCCTGCCCGCACGCCCTCGGGCTGGCGATCCCGCTGGTCGTGGCCAACACGACGCAGCTGGCCGCGGCCAACGGCGTCCTGATCCGGGACCGGGAGGCCATCGACACGGCCCGGCTGCTGGAGGTGATCGCGGTGGACAAGACCGGAACCCTGACCGAGGGGTCGATCGGCGTCGCCGGGATCGCCACGATCGACGGGGTCGTCGAGGACGACGCGCTGGCCACGGCGGCGGCGGTCGAGGGCGACTCCGAGCACCTGATGGCCCGCGCCATCCGGCAGGCCGCCGACCAGCGCGGCCTCGACCTGCCGCAGGTGGAGGACTTCGAGATCCTCAAGGGGCGTGGTGTGGCGGCGGTAGTCGACGGGAAGCAGGTACACATCGGCGGCCCCCGGATGCTCGAACACCTGCAGGCCACGCCGGCGCAGGCCCTGTCGGACTTCGCCGGCGACGCCGGCCGGCGGGGGTCATCCGTGGTGTACCTGGTGCGCGAGGGCGAACCCGTCGCGGCGTTCGCCCTGGCCGACGTCATCCGTCCGGAGAGCTACACGGCGGTGCGTGCGCTGCACGAACGCGGCGTGGCGGTGGCCATGCTCACCGGTGACAGCGAGGACGTCGCCAAGGCTGTCGCCGGCGAGCTGGGGATCGACACCTACCGGGCGCAGGTGCTCCCCGCCGACAAGGATGACTACGTCGCCGAGCTCCAGCGGGGCGGACGCAGGGTCGCCATGGTCGGGGACGGCGTCAACGACGCCCCGGCCCTGGCGCGTGCCGACATCGGCATCGCGATCGGTGGGGGCACGGATGTGGCCGTGGAGTCGGCCGGGCTGATCCTGGTGAAGAGCAACCCCCTGGACATCGTGCGCATCCTGATTTTGAGCGCCGCCGCCTACCGCAAGCAGCTGCAGAACATCTGGTGGGGCGCCGGGTACAACATCATCGCGATCCCGCTCGCCGCCGGCGTCCTGGCACCCATCGGCTTCATCATGCCGCCTGCCGTCGGCGCGCTGTTGATGTCGGTGAGCACCATCGTGGTCGCGATCAACGCTCAGCTGCTGCGGCGTGTGGACCTGAGCGTGGAGTAGATCATCTGTCTGACCGTATTTTGACCGCACCTGTCGATCTGACCGCACCTGTCGACCTCACGAGGAGATCTCCCTCCATGCACGCACGAGTTGCCGCCCTTGCCATCACCATCGGCCTGTTCGCCGCCGGGTGCGGCACCGGGACGGCAGGTGAGAACACCGCCGCCACGAGCCCGCCGTCCGGGGCCACCGGCGACGCCGGTGCCCGACCGTCGAGCAGCGCCACGACGCAGGCAGGCTCGCAGCAGGCCGCGCCGGCCCTGAAGCGGGTGGGGCTGTCCACGCCGATCCCGCACATCCACGGAGCCGTCGTCGGCGCCGACGGGTCGGTGCTGGCCGGAACCCACGAGGGCGTCCGGGTGATCACGCCCTCCGGGCAGGTGAGCGCCGTCGGCCCGCGGGACGACCTGATGGGCATGACCGGGGAACCCGGCACGACGCGCCTCATCTCGTCCGGGCATCCCGGACAGGGCAGCCGGCTGCCCAACCCCATCGGGTTGATCCGCAGCGAGGACGGCGGCCAGACCTGGACGCCGGTGTCGCTGGCCGGTGAGATCGACTTCCACGCCCTGGCCACCGACGGCGACGTCATCGTCGGCTTCGACGGGGTCAGTGGTCTGGTCACCTCCCAGGACGGGGGAAAGACCTGGTCGAAGGCCGCGTCGATGGCCGCCATGTCGTTGGCGATGGTCGGCGACCAGGTGTGGGCCACGACGCCGGACGGGCTCATGCACAGCTCGGACAAGGCCGCGACGTTCGCGGCGCTACCGGGTGCGCCGCCCCTCCGGCTGATCTCCGCCGGCGGCGACGGGTCGTTGTGGGGCGTAGATGGCACGGGGATGACCTGGCGGAGTCGCGACGGGAAGGCCTGGGACAAGCACCTACAGCTGCCGGAGGTGCACGCCATCGCCGTGGCCGACTACACCACCGCCTACGCCGTCAGCGACAGTTCACTCATCACCTTGACGGGATGAGGCCTCAGAAAGGGGCCTCGAGAAAGGGAAGGGACGGACATGGGCTACGCCACACGGATCACGCTGGACGAACCGATCGACCAGGTGGAGGAACGGGTACGACACGCCCTGTCGGAGCAGGGATTCGGGGTGCTGACCTACATCGACATGGCAGCGACCCTGAAGGAGAAGATCGGCGCCGAGATCCCGCCCTACCGCGTCCTCGGGGCCTGCCGACCGCCACTGGCCGCGCAGGCGCTGGAGGCCGAGCCGGACGTCGGCCTGCTGCTCCCGTGCAACGTCGCCGTCTACCGCCAGGGTGAGCAGACGGTCGTCGCCGCGCTGGACCCCGCCACGATGGTCACGCTGACCGGGAACGAGGGGCTGCAGGGCGTCGCCGCCGAGGCGGCGGAACGACTGGACGCCGCTCTGGACTCGCTGACCGGTCAGTCCTGACCGAGGCGGTGATCTCGCCCGGCGATCATGGGCAGGGTGAGGGTGAAACAGGCCCCCCGTCCGGGGCCGTCGGAGTGGGCCCTGATCTGGCCGTGATGGGCCTCGACGATCGCTTGGCTGATGGTCAGGCCGATGCCGGAGCCGCGCCGTCCGGGGGCGTTTCCCGTCGTGGGCCAGGTGTCACTCGGGCCGCTCGCGGGGTCCGGGCTGCGGCCGGGGTCGGTGCGATAGAAGCGCTCGAAGAGGTGGGGTGCCTGGTCGGCGGTGAACCCGGTGCCGGTATCGGTGACCGTCAGGCGGGCCACTGCGGGTTCGCCCGGGCCGGGACCGATGGTGTCGACGGTGAGGGTGACCTCGCCGCCGGTGGGGGTGTGCCGCAGGGCGTTGTCGAGCAGGTTCATCACCGCTTCGAGGAGCCGGTCGGTGTCGGCGTTGACGGTCGGGCCGGGGCGCGGGGAGCGCACGGTCAGAGTCACGCCTCCGGCTTGGTAGCGGGGGCGGACCACGGTGGCGGCGCGGTCAGCGAGGTCGGCCAGCGGCACGGGGGCGGGTCGCAGCGCGAGTCGGCGCTCCTCGGCCCGGGACACCGACTCCAGGTCGGCGACCAGTCGGTGCAGGCGGGAGGCCTGTTCGGTCAGGGTGGTCAGGCTGGTCCGGTCGACCGGCAGGACGCCGTCGGTGATCGCCTCGACGGTGGCCTCCAGCGAGGCGAGCGGGGTGCGTAGCTCGTGGCCGAGGTCGGTGAGCAGCCGTCGGCGGATGTGTTCGGCGTCGGCCAGCCGTCGGGACAGCTGGTTGACCGCGCGCGGCCAGGTCGGTGAACTCGGGCCCGAGGCCGGGGTCGGACACGGCGGTGTCGTAGTCGCCGTCGGCCAGACGGGTGGTGGCCGCGGCGAAGGCGGTGACCGGTGCAGCGAGGCGGCGAGCGACCAGCCAGGTGATCAGTCCGGCCGCGGCCACCGCGACCAGGGTCCCGACCCCCAGGGCGAGCAGGGTGGCCTGGGTGAATGCCCGTTCGACGTGGGACTGCACGTTCGGGGTCAGCTCGGGGATCCCGGCGCGGCGCAGGTGGGTCACGAAGATCGGCGGAGCGGTCAGCAGCGCGACCGCGAGCAGGGTGCCCGCCCCGGCCGCCACGACGAGCCCCATGCGCGGTGAACAGTCGTCCACCCAGGCCCAGCCGAGCGAACCGCACCCGTCGGCGGGGATTCATCCCGGACCCATCCGGTAGCCGACACCGCGCACGGTCAGGATGTAGCGGGGATCGGCGGCGTCGTCGCCGAGCTTGCGGCGCAGGTGGCCGACGTGGATGTCGACCAGATGCTCGTCGCCGACCCAGTCGCCACCCCAGACCGCCTCGATGAGCTGGCGGCGGGTGAACGCCTGCCGCGGCCTGGCGCTGAGCACCTGCAGAACGTCGAACTCGGTGCGGGTCAGCCCGACGACCTCCTCGCCGAGGCGTGCCTCGCGCGCCTGAGGCTCCACGGTCAGGGCTCCGAATCGCCGGATGTCGCTCGGGCTCGGGGCGCCGGGGGCGCGTCGTTCCATGCGTGGGCGTCGCAGCATCGTGCGGATCCGGGCGACCAGCTCCCGAGGGCTGAACGGCTTGGTCAGGTAGTCGTCCGCGCCGACGGACAGCCCGATCAGCGTGTCCATCTCGTCGGCGCGGGCCGTCAGCATGATCACGTAGGCGTCGGTGAAGGTCCGCAGCACGCGGCAGACCTCGATGCCGTCGATGCCGGGCAGCATCAGGTCGAGCACCACGACGTCCGGCACGTCCTGGCGGGCCAGCCGCAGTGCCTGCTCGCCGTCGGCGGCGCTCTGGACGGCGAAGCCCTCACGCTCCAGGTACCCGGTCACCGCGCGGACCAAGGCGGGCTCGTCGTCCACGACCAGGGCCCGGACGGCTGCGGCGCCGGGGCCGAGGGTCGTGGCCTGGTGGGCGATGGGGTCGAGGGTCAACCGCTCACGCTCCGATCATGGTGACAAGCCTGAGACCTGCGGCTCACTTCGTACCCCTCGCCTGCAGCAGCGCCGCCCTCTGCGCCTGGTAGGTCTCCACATCGATCTCGCCGCGGGCGAAGCGCCGGTCCAGGATCTCCTCCGGTGAATCCTGCCGCTCGCGGCTAGGGCCGGCACCGGATCCGGCGGGTAGCAGCCGGACCACCAGGTACAGGATGACCCCGAGCAGGATCAGCCAGAAGATCCCCATGAGCATCCAGCCGCCGAAGCCCATTCCGCCGCCATACCATCCCATCATCGTCGTGCCCCTTTCGTCCCCGGACCCACGATCCGGGCGTGACGACGGACCGATGGTCCGATCCGTCCATGGCAACAGCCTGCCGGGTGGATGCGAACATCGGCCGAGTCCGACGACGAAGATTCGACGAAGCCCTCCATGCACGCGCCCCGAGCACCCGTGGTCAGTGTCGGAAGAGCCGATCGAGGCAGGCCACTGGGGTGATGCCGGCCGCCGCGTCCGCCAGATGCCGGTCGACCGTGACCAGGGCATCGGCTTGCAGCTTGGCCAACGCCAGGTATTCGGCGTCGCGAAGGGAGTCCCAGCCCCTCGCCCGAGCGATGTCCCAGGCGGTGCGGCGGCTCACGCGGTCATTGAGCAGACGCAGCTTCGTCTCGGTGAGCTGCCCGTGGAGTCCGAGCGCCTCGGGCTCACTGAGCTCGCCGCGGTGCACGCGCCGCAACAAGAGATCCAGAGCCTGGGAACGAACCGAGCCGGGCGCCACCAGTTGGTGTGCCGGGTCAACGACCTCCTTGCTCTCCACCAGGTGCACCAGGGTCGCTGCATCGATGACGAACCGCCCCATCCACCGATCATATGATCGCTGCCTCGTGAGGACCCCGGTCTGCAACCGTCAAGGGTGCTGTTCTCCCCCAGCAGGTGGGGGAGGAGGGCACCCATTTCTGACTAGGGCCAGACGGGCGCTACGCGTAGGTGCTCACCGTGCCCGCCGATGCTCCACCCGCCGAGACCTCAGGCGGGGGCTGGGGTTTGCGCACTCAGCCATCGCTGCCAGGCGTCGCCGACGTCGGCGGCGAGCCTGTCGCGGTCGTCACCGTAGAGATAGGCCCACACCGACAGGCCGCAGCCCCCGCCGTGCCCCTCGGACACCAGGAAGGCGGTGCCCGGTGCCGGCTCGTCGAGCAGCATGACCAGACGGCGCTCGACGACGTCGACGACGGTGCCGGCCAGGCGCGCGCCGTCCCCGCCGTCCAGGTCGAGCCGGTCGCCCACCGCGACGGTCGACGGGACGCCGAGCTCGCCGGTGAGCCTGTCCCATGCGCGCTGCGCGTCCACCGCCCACATGCCCGTCGGCAACGCCGAGGCGGCCTCCCGACCGCGGAAGTGCTCCAGGTGTAGCCGCAGGTTGAGCAGGAACAGCTGCCATCCCTCCTGCATGGCGTCGTACTGGTCGTCCCACTCGCCGCCGTCGCCGAAGCCGGTGTTGACCAGGCGGACGACGCAGGAACCGCCGTCCCTGGCCTCGACCAGCCACTCGAAGGCGAGCCCACCGGCGCCCTCGCCGCCGTCGAAGACCACGCGGTGCGGCGGCTCCCAGGCGGCCACCCGGCCGTCCACCTGCATCTCGGGACCGGGGCCGAAGGAGGCACGGGCGGCTCCACCCGCTCGTTCCTCGACGCGATGCGGCACGTACCAGGAGGAGATGCCAGGACCGGTGGCGATGGCGCGCCACACCTCCTCGGGGGTTCCGGGGACCTCGATGCTCAGGTCGATGGCGCGCGGGGTGTCGGGGTGCGGGGTGTCGGACTGCGGGGTGTCGGACATGGTCAGCCCTCTCGGTCGGAGGCGGTGGTGGGCGCTGGGGTGGTGAGCGCCGGGGTGGATGACGCTGGGGTGGACGACGCGGTGGTGCTGGGACCCGGCGTCGGGCAGCGGATGCGCGGCGACCACGAGGCGGTGCGGCCGGCCGTTCGGTGCCGTCTCGTCGTGGTACCGGGCGATGAGGGATGTGACGACGTCGGTCAGCTCGGCGGTGAACTCCGCCCGGTCGGCCGCCGAGGCGAAGCGGATCTCGGCGTCCAGGGTGAGGGTGGCCAGCGGTCGACCGGCCGTCTCCGCCCGTCGGGCCAGCAGGCCGACCTCGGCCACCAGGCGCGCGGCCACGGCGATCAGGTACCGGGTGGACAGCCGGTCGGTGCGGGCGGGATCGACGCCGCTGCGGCCCAGGGCTGCCGGCGAGACCACGTAGCCGCGCGCCGTCGCCCGCATCACCCGCTCGGTCAGCCCCCGGCGCGGGCGATGCTCGACCAGTTCGACCAGCCCGTGGTCCTCGAGGGTGCGCAGGTGGTAGTTCACCTTCTGCCGCGGCAGGCCGAGCCGGCGGGCCACCGTCGTCGCCGACCCCGGCTCGGCCAGGGCCGCCAGGACGGCGGCACGCACCGGGTCGAGTGCGGCGACGGCCGCGGCCGCCTCCTCGATCACCTCGACGTCGCGCATGAGACAACCCTGCTATTGACAGCTATTCTTGTCAATAGTGCTTGGTCTCCACCGACGACGACCGGCGGCGTGCTCGATCTGCGCGCGGCGACAGGTTCTGCGTGCGGTGACAGGTATCAGACAGCGCCGCCGCCCCTCCTCCTCCCGCGATGTCCAGATGGTGATGCGAACGGGAGAGAACGAGACGATGTCCGCGGGCACGGTGGTGGTGTTCCACGCCCACCCCGACGATGAGGCGATCTTCACGGCCGCGACCATGACACGGTTGGCGCACAGCGGCCATCGCGTCGTGCTCGTGACGGCCACCGACGGTGGGCTCGGGATCCACCGGATCCCGTTGCCCCGCGGGGAGTCGCTGGGCCGGCGCCGTCGTCGCGAACTGGAGCAGGCCTGCGACACCCTTGGCGTGGCGCGTCTGGTGATGCTCGACTACCGCGACACCGGGGCTGAGCGGGGACGGCGCCATCCCTCCGGCTCTCTCGGCGCGGCGCCGCTCGCTCACGTCGCGGGGCGCCTGGTCCGGATCGCGCAGGAGGAGGACGCCACTGCCCTGGTGCACTACGACCGGGGCGGCATCTACGGACACGTGGACCACGTGATGGTGCACCGGGCCGGGCGGCTCGCCGCCAGACACCTGGGCGTCACCTCCTACGAGGCGACCGTCGACCCCGAACCCATCGGGCGCGAACCGGAGCACCTGTTGCACGCGGCCTCATACCCGAACACGCCCCTCGGGGTGCCCCGGCGCCACATCACCCTCACCCTGCATGCCGACCCGCGGGAGCTGGCCCTCAAGCGACTCGCGATGTGCGCCCACGCCAGTCAGATCGCCTCGGATGTGCTGCCCTCCGGTGCGCGGTTCGCGGCCGGCTACGCGCGAGAGTGGTACGTGCGACGCGGGCCCCGCCGGGATCATCGACTCCCTGGTCTGATCGCAGATCGGGTCTGGCTCTCCGGCCTTCCACGTCCCGACCAACGGCGCACACGGCGCCCGTCCCCGCGGGGGTCAGGGCGCGGGATCGGGCCAGTCGAGGCGCCGGGCCCGCAGGTCCTCGACCAGCCCTCGCACGAAGGCCAGCTCGGCGGTGAGCAGGTCGCGCAGAAGCTCGGACTCGATGAGGAAGAGTCGCGTCAGGCCGGGCGTCTTCAGCTCGGACTCGACCGCCGCCACGGCGTCGCCGAGCTGGCCGGCCCGCTCAGCCAGGGCCTCGACCGCCTCGGTGCGGGACAGGCTCGGCAGGAAGGACAGGGCCGCCGGGAAGCTCGGGTACTCGCGCGCGGGAGTGGCGAGCATCGACCGCAGCCACGAGCGCAGCGTCCGGCGACCGGCCGGTGTGATCGCGTAGATGGTGCGCTCGGGGCGATTGTCGCTGCTGCGGGTCGACTCGACCTCGACGAGCCCGTCGCGCAGGAGTCGCTGAATGGTCTGGTAGACGCTGTTGCGCTGGCTGACGTTGACCACGTCGTCCTTGTGCCGTTCCTTGATCAGCTGCTGCATCCCGTAGGCGTGCATCTGTTCCTCGGTGAGCATCGACAGCACGGCCATGGCCAGCACGCTGGGGCGGGGTGACGCCATCCCTGGAGCCTAGGCCACCGTGCTCACGTTGGTCATAGTATGTATAATCACATTATGAATAAAGCTGCTCTGATCATCGGGGGCGGAATCGCCGGTCCAGTCGCCGCATCGGCCCTGCGGACAGCCGGCTGGGACGCTGCCGTCTACGAGGCCCAGGAGCACGGGGCGGACGGCGCCGGCGCCTTCCTCACGCTGGCCGTCAACGGCATGGCCGCCCTGGAGGCGATCGGTCTGCGAGAGCGCGTCGATCACCTGGGCATGAGCACGCCGGCCATGCTGATCCACAGCGGTCGTGGCAAGCACCTGGCGACCATCCCGATGCAGGCCCGCACGGTGCGGCGGTCGGAGGTGTACCGGGCGCTTCGGGACGAGGCGGTACGGCGCGGCGTCCGGGTGGAGTTCGGAAAGCGTCTGGTGGCGGCGGAGAGCACGCCGGACGGCGTTCTGGCGCGGTTCGCGGACGGGACAACAGCCGAGGGTGCCGTCCTGGTGGGCGCGGACGGCCTGGGGTCGCGCACCCGGAGGCTGATCGACCCGGCCGCGCCCCGCGCTCGCCACGTGGGTCTGCTGAACACCGGCGGCTACGCCCGGGGGGTGACCGTGCCGGGCGAACCCGGCGTGGCGCACTTCGTCTTCGGACGGCGCTGCTTCTTCGGGTACTTCGTGCACCCCAACGGTGAGGTCTGGTGGTTCGCCAACCCACCCAGCCGGCGCGAGCCCAGCCGCGAGGAGCTGCGCGCGGTGACCTCGGAGCAGTGGCGGCGACGGCTGATCCACCTGTTCGCCGGCGACGTGGGCCCGATGCTCGACATCATCGCCGCCACCGACGAGATCATCCCGGCGTGGAACACCTACGACCTCGGCTCGGTGCCGACCTGGCACGACGACCGCAAGGTCATCATCGGGGACGCCGCGCACGCGATGTCGCCGTCCGCCGGGCAGGGGGCGTCGATGGCGATCGAGGACGGCGTCCTGCTCGCCCGGTGCCTGCGCGACGCCGATGACCCCGGGTCCGCGTTCGCCACCTATACCGGTCTGCGCCGCAGCAGGGTCGAACGCGTCGTCAAACAGGGACGGCGCAACGGGACCGGCAAGGCACCGGGGCCGATGGGGGCCTGGGTGCGCGACCTGGCCATGCCCCTGGTGATGCGCCGGGCCAGCTCGAAGGGTTCGCAGGACTGGATTCTCGACTACCGCATCGACTGGTCGCATTCGATGGCGGCCACGAGTCGCTCGTGACGGCGGCATCACGTGGCTTGGGGTCGCTCGTCACGAGGGCGTCTCTCACGAAGTCATCCCCGCCGGCGCGGGCGTGGTCCAGGTGATTCGCTGGTGATTCGCAACGGGCGTAGAGTCTTACACGTCGCAGGGTGACTCGAGCGCATTGGCGATCAAGACATGCGCCGTCCTACGGAGCCAGACAAGCAGGGACTCCCGTACCGATCCCTAGACAGGTCGCGCCCGAAATGGACAGCTCGCACGACGAGCCGAGCCAGCACGCGCTTCAGCATGCGTGGGCAGGCGAGCCTCCAGCAGCGGGTGAGCCGATCCCGTCACCCGAGCGCTTCGACGAGTATCAGGACAGCACTCTGCATCCCACGGCTCTGCACCAGATGCTGTTGGAAACCGAAACCGTCCAAGACTTCATGAACCAACTCGTGCATCGCGCCGCTGCCGACACCGGCTACCGGTGCGGCATCACGGTCGGGCGGCCGAATGGGCAGCACGAGGCCTACACCCTGGCCAGCAGCGACACCGTGAGCCGCCAACTTGACGAGCTGCAGTACACCGACGGCGTCGGGCCGTGCCTGGAGGCGTGGCGCACCTCGGGTGCGGTGTTCGTGACCGACATGGGCCGCGAGACGCGCTGGCGTGACTTCCCGCGGCACGCCGCCGCCGTCGGCGTCCGCTCCAGCATGTCCTATCCACTGCTCAGCGGGGATCGTTGCATCGGTGCCATCAACTTCTACGCCTTTGAGCCGCTCGCGCCTCAGGTTGATGTGCAGGCGCGTGCCGGCGTCGTGGCTGCCGTCGCCGCCGGAGCGCTCGCGTTAGCGCTACGTCTCGCTGAGCGCGGCGACACGATCGCCCACCTGCGCACCGCTTTGACCTCGCGCAGCACCATCGACCAAGCCATCGGCATCCTCATGGCCCAGCAGCGATGTACTGCGCGTACCGCGTTCGATGCGCTGCGCAAGGCATCCCAAGGCCGCAACATCAAGCTGCGCCACGTCGCGGCCGGCATCGTCGCCTCCGTCGAGCGCGGCGGCCTCGGCGGCCCGACCGGCAGGTACTGACCGTGCCAGGCCAGGATCGGCACGACGCAGCATCCGCTCTACCGTGGATGGCCGCCGGGGTGGGCAGCACGCCACCGGCCGGACACGTGGCACTGAACATGATTGTTCGCCGGTGTCCGGGTTGCCGTTCACAGGGCGCGTCGTGACACGCGCCGGCGCGGCGGGGCTCAGCCTGAGCGACGGGCTGGACCTGTCCGGGCTGAGCTACTTCGAGCTGTGGGTGCTCTACATCGGACTCGGCGGCGCCGCGTCGAGCAGCGAACTCGCCGACCTGATCGCGCACGACGACAAGCCGGAAACAGCTCTGGACGCCCACGATCACAACATGATCGCTCAAGCCCTCAACGAACACTTTCTCGACCTCGAGCAAGATCACCCCGTCGCCTACCGCGAAAGCCCCACGACGCCTGACCAAGCACGCGGAGCATCGGTGTCTGCCGCCCGGCCAGACCCCCTGGACGAGGGAGCGTGATCCAGACCACCCTGGGGCGGTGATATGTTCGGTATCGGTTGGAAGTTGTTGCAGCCGTCCCGGGATCCGGGAGCGTGCGTGTGCCTAGACCGCCTAGCGATGTGTCACCTACCCGGCGTGCTCCGCTCCCGTTCTGGTTCACAGGAGGAGCCGCTATGACGCGCCTCGATCACGACGCCGCGCGGCTGCACGGCGAGCTCGGCCCACCAGTGTTCGCACCGATGGTGCGCGATGACCCACATCATGACTGACCCACTGAACACTGACCCACTGAACACTGATCCACGCTGCGCCGAGACCGCGCATGCGTGTCACGCCCAGGACCTCTCCGATCGTGCCGGCGACGTGCCTGACAAGGGTGTCACCGGCGTCGACCTCGTCGTCGAGGGGCTGTGCAGGCTCGGTCGCGAGCGCAACCCGGCCGCCGTCCGAGGACTCATCACCGCCGCGGCAGCGACTCTGCCCGGCGCCGTGGACGCCGCCCTCACCATCCGCGTGGGGGAGCGGCTCATCACCACAGGGCAGACCAGCGACCTGCCGCTGGCCGTCGACGCCCTGCAGTATCGGCACGGCGGACCCTGCGTCGACGCCGCAACCGCCATGGCCATCAGCGTCGACGCCCGTGGCGAACGCGATAAAGGGCGCGACTTCGTGCACGCCGAGGATCTCCGCGTGGAGGCACGATGGCCTGCCTTCGCGCAGGCTACGGTGCAGCAGACGCCGGTGCTGAGTGTGCTGGCCTACCGGCTGACCCTCGGGGACCTGGGTGAGGACGTTCTCGGATCGCTGAACCTCTACGCAGTCAGACCACACGCCTTCACGCCGGAGACCATCACCGCCGGAAGACGTCTGGCCGCCTACACCGCGGTGGTGCTCGCCCGCGTCGCGCAGCGCGGCGCAGAGGACGCTGACGCAACTGCCTCTGGGATCAGCCGTTAGCCGTTCGCTGGCTGCGCGCAAGTATCGAAGGGTTCGCAGGACTGGATTCTCGACTACCGCATCGCCTGGTCGCATTCGCTGGCGGCCACGCCTCGCTCCTGACGGCGGCATGAGCGCCGGCTGCGCGACCGGCTGGACGAGATGTCTCCCTCGCCGCGCTACGTCGTGCACGGACTGACCCGCTTCAGTGGCGGACGTCGTACACGGCGAGGGTGATGCCGTTGCCGTAGCCGGCGTGCTCGACGAGGTCGAGTCGGCCCGGGCCGGTGTCCGGGCCGTCGGTGAACAGGCGTTTGCCGGCACCGAGCACCAGCGGGTAGACGAGCAGGTGGTAGCGGTCGACGAGGCCGGCGGCAGCGAGGCTCTGGGCCAGGGTGGCGCTGCCGTTGACGATGATCGGGGCGCCGTCCTCCTCCTTGAGCCGGGCGACGTCCTCGACCGAACGCAGGATGGTGGTGGGCTGCCACCCCGGGTCGGTCTCGGTGATCGTGGTGGACACGACGTACTTGGGCATGGCGTTGTAGCCGGCGAAGTCCAGGGTCATGGCGGGCCACACCGGGGCGAACTCCTGGTAGCTGACCCGGCCCATGAGCAGTGCCCCGGCCTCCTCCTGCTCGCGGCCCTTGATCTCGTAGGCGGCGGGGTCGAAGTCGACCTCCTTGAAGGTCCAGCCGGCACGAGGGTGCTGCCCGCCCCCGGGCGAGTCGACCACGCCGTCCAGGCTGATGAACTCCGTGACGATCAGGGTGCGCATGGTTCCTCCAGGCTGTGCGGTTCTCCGCTCGACCGGCTGTGGGCCTCCAGCATCGCGAGGATTGTGCGGGCTGGGCACCACCGCCCTCTCCTAGCCCATCAGGCGGCCCGGAACGCGCCCGCCAGGGTCCGGTGCCAGTGGTCGACGGCAGCCTCGTCGAGCGATCGATCGCGGAGCACATGATCCTTGATCTTGTTGGGCCACAGCACGTGGACGCGCTCGATCACCATCGCCCCGCCGAGCAGCGGCCAGTCCGCAGCCACGAAGCACAGCATGCCGGTCACGGGCACGCTGTCCCCGTCCCTTGCGGCGAGAGCCCGGCGCACCGTCTCGACCTGAACGTGCATGCCGGCGACCAGCTTGGTCCGGTCACGCCCACCCACCATGAGCCTGTCGACGCGCGGGCGGCCCCAGCCGCCCTCGGACGCGACCTCAACCCTCCCCCGGTAGTTCTTGGCGTCGATGACGAACACCCCGGCCGGACCGACCGCGATGTGATCGATGTTGGCCCTCGTTCCGGGAATGCCACGGTCGTGCAGCAGCCGCACGCCGTCAGAGGTCAACTGATCGAGCCAGCGCCCCAGCGCTTGCTCGCCCAGCGCTCCCGTCGCCCACGCCCTGGTGCTCTGCGGCTCCTCCGACAGCGCCAGGATCAACCCACCCAGGATCGGGTGCTCGTCCCGGATCCGCCTGGCACGCCGTGCCGATCGACGCCCGTACTCGCGCATCGCCGACCCGCCCGCCGACCCCGGCGCCACTCGTGTCCGCGGCACCCGGGCTGAGGGGTCCGCCGCGTTCGGGGAGTCGGTCGCGTCCGGTCCGTGCGTCGCGCTCGCAGGCGCGGCGTCACCGCACGAGTGGCAGACGACCGACTTCGTGCCCCGGTCGTAGTAGGCCCGCGTCCCCGCGGGGACGTCGGCGCCGCACACGACGCAGGTGCCCGCGTAGCGCAGCGTGATCAGAGTGCTCGATGCGGGCACGTCCGCCTCCGTCCCCAACGAGGGCGCCTCGCGGGGCCCGCTGGCGGACCCGTCGGCAAGTTGGGGATGGAGTTGCGACACTGACCCGTCTCAGCGACCGGTAGGCCTCGCGGGAAGCCGAGAGGGCGGAGCCCCTCCTCATACGCTATTATTGCAGCGATTCCTTATATAAGGAGATGCTTCCGTGGCACGGGACGAGCTGAGCGTCGTCTTCGCCGCATTGGCTGACCCGACGAGGCGCGACATCCTGCACCGCCTCCGAGCGCGGTCATTGACGGTGGGTGAGCTGGCGGCCTCCTACGCCGTCAGCCAGTCCGCGATCTCCCAGCACCTGCGGGTGCTGGAGAAGGCCGGCCTGATCGACCGGACCGCGCGGGCGCAGTGGCGCCAGTGCAGCATCCGCGACCAGGGTCTCGACGCGGCCTCGGAGTGGATCGCGAGGCACCGGGCGGAGTGAGACGAACGATTCGACCTGTTGGAAAAGCACCTGCGCACACCGAAGGGACAACCAGGATCGACCGCACCCAAGGACTCACGCTGACCAAAGATCTGGATGCCACCCCGGAACAGGTCTGGCAAGCCTGGACCGATCCCGACGAGGCCGCGCACTGGTGGCACCCACGCGGTGTGTCGACACCCCGCGACACGGTCCGCATCGATGCGCGCGTGGGCGAGACCTACGCCTACACGATGGTCGACGACGCGACCGGGCAGCGATACCCGACAGCAGGGGTCTACCTGGACGTCGCGCCGCACTCGCGCCTGGTCTTCACCTGGGGCCACATCGACGACGACCCCGACGACTGCCCCCTCATCAGCGTCACTCTCGAGCCCGTCACTGTCGAGCACGTGGGCCTGCGCACCCGGATGACGTTCGACCTTCGCGGGGTGCCCGCGGCGCCGGGCAGCGACATCCACGACGGGTGGGACGACGCGCTCGACCTGCTCGCCCAGCACGCCGGACGCGTCGGCCAGGCCGTTGGCGGCGCGCATGCGAACACCGGCGACGCCCTGACGCTGCTGCGCTCTGACCCGGTCGCGCGCACCCTCCTGGACTCGCCGATGCCGGCGCGACTGGCCTACATCGCCCTCGACGGCACTCCGCGCGCCATCCCGATCGCGTTCCACTTCACGGGTGACAACCTGGTCCTGGCCACACCCGAGGGCGCTCCGAGGTCGCTGCGCTGCAGGCGAATCCAAGCGTCGCGGTCACGATCGACACCAACGACCAGCCGCCCCTTGTCCTCTTGCTCCGCGGGACTGCGAGCGCCACCATGGTGGACGGCGTCGTCCCCGAGTACCTCGAGGCGAACCGGCGCATGATGCCGTCCGAGCACTGGGAGGGCTTCGAGGCCCAGGTCACCGCCCTGTACGACCGGATGGCACGAAGCGAGATCACTCCGACCTGGGCCACCGTCTTCGACTTCGAAACCCGTGCGCCCCAGACCGTCATGCGGCTCGCCCAAGCCAAGGGCCTGTCACCGTAGGGACCACAGACTGCCCTGTCCCGTCACCCCCGCCACTCGTCGTCCGCAGGACTTCGGCTTGGGTAGGGTGAGATCACAGATCCGAAGGATGAGCGTGATCATCTCTCACCTCGACATCGAGTTGGACCTCGATCTCCATCCCGTCGACGCGGAGCAGGCTCGCGCAGCCCTCGACGCCCTGCGCAGCGGCGCCCTGGTCCACGAGGCGGATCCGGGTCGAATCGGGGTCATCGGTTCGAGCGCGGGTGGACTGCTGGCAGGGTTGCTGGCCACCGGCGCTCCTCGACAAGCTCAGCCTCTGGATTGAGCTTGCGATCCTGGACGAGCGTCGAAGGTTTCGTGCCCTCTTTCTCGGCGGCGCGCGCGAGGACCTTGTCAAGCACAGAGCCTCCCGTCGGCGTCACGTCGACTATGCGCACTTTGGGGTTCCCCAACTCGCCGGGCCGCCTGCGTCGTTCGTCAGCAGAAGGAAGATCTCAGCAGCGGTGTCCACACGCCCACGATACGAGCAGCCAGCGTCACGAGGCTGACCCGCGACTGCATCGAGGTGGAGGAGGATCGAGCCGTGGCCCATCTTGCGCTGACCCCTGATCCACTCGTCGAGGCCCACGACGGCTGCGTCGAGTCAGCGACGTCGTAGCCGGTAGAACACCTCGTCGAACTTGAAGATCCGCGAGATCGGGTCTGGATCGGTGTCAGCGTTGATGACGTCGGTCACCTCCCAATCCGGAAAGGCCTGCTCGACGTCTGCCTGCGTGCATCCGCGCGGCAGGGGCCCGCGCTGCCGCGGCGAGAAGCAATCGAGGACCACGGTGGCTTCGGGCGAGGCGATCGCGGTCACCTCGCGGCCCATGTGCCATCGCTGCGCCGGGGTCAGCCCGTGAAACGTGCCGGTGTCGACGACGAGGTCGTAGCCGGTGCCGACGCCAGACTCCCGGAGTCGGGTGCCGTCACCCAGGACGAGCCGCATCTCGACGCCGGCTTCGCGGATCCGCTGCTCGGCCCTGGACAACGCCTTGGCCACATTGTCCACGCCGACCACGTTCCAGCCCCGCGCCGCCAACCGCACCCCCCAGGTGCCACTGCCGCAGCCGAGGTCGAGTGCCTTCCCGTACGGCGGCGGGCGGCCGTCCTCTTCCTGTTCGACGAGTGCGAGCAGGGCGTCGGCGAAGGGCTGATGGTCGGCGAGGTCCTCCCACGGGTGGAAACCCATGGCGTACGAGACCTTGTAGAACACGCTCATCGCCGTCACGGCCTCGACGACAGCTGCAGCGGCGTCCGGACATGATCGAGGTTGGCCGGCTCGACGGCGCTGCCGAATGGAAAGATCGGCTCGGCGGCCGTGTCGCGGGAGGCGTGAGGCATGGTGTGCTCCTTGCGTTCAGGTCCCCCAGGTCGGGGGACGTTCCGACGCTAGGAGCCCCGCAGACACGCGGCATCGGCGAAGTCACCCACGACGTGCCGCTGCGGCCGTGGGTACAACGGCCTCAGATGAGGTCGGAGCGGTAGGCGAGCGCCGTGGCCGCCGCCCGCGAGGAGACATCCAGCTTGGCGAAGATGTTGCTGACGTGACGGTCCACCGTGCGCTCGCTCAGCCCGAGCGCAGTGCCGATGGACCGGTTCGTCGCCCCCTCAGCAACCAGCCGCAGCACCTGGACCTCCCGCGCCGTCAGGCCGGCCGCGACCCGGCCAGGCACCCGGGACAGATCCGGTCGCGCGCCGAGCCGCGCGAACGTCGTCCGAGCGCTCTCGAACGCGAGCTCGGCCCCCTCGGCATCGCCCAGCGCCGCACGCGCCGTGCCGATCAGCAGCGCGGTGCAGGCCACCTCGTAGGGCGCCTCGAGCTCGCGGAATCCGTCACTGGCCTTGCGCAGGTCGGCCAACGAGCCGTGGGCGTCCTCCTCGGTCAGCCGTACCCAGCCGGCCGCGCGTCGGGCGACGGCAACGAGCATGGGTGATCCGAGCGACGCTGCCATTTCAGCGAGCTCCGATGCCATGTTCCTGGCGTCGGCCACGCGGTCCGCGGCGAGCATGATCTCCACGTAGGCCGTGAGGAGCGGGGACCTGCCGACCGAGCCGCCGGCCTCTGCGACGGCTCGTTGGATCGCCTGCGCGGCGTCGTCCAACCGCCCCTGACGCAGCCGCAGCAGAGCCAGCCCGGGTTGCGGGTCGCGACCCGCCGCACTTGCGTCGCGGTAGCACGCCTCGGCCTTGGCGAATGCGCCGAGCAACCGGTGCATCTCCCCCTGCTGGTAGAGCGCTGCGCCATAGGCAAGCTGCCGGAACGGCTGCGCCAGACGCACCTGCGCGAGACCGGCCTGTTCCATCGCCTCCACCCAGGCACCCTTCAGCTGCAGGAACTCAGCGCGATGGACCTGGCACACGCCGGCGAACGGCACGAGGTCGGCCTGCTCGTCGCACCACCGGGCCAACGCGTCGGTCCAGGCCCGCCCGCGACGTACGTCGACGAGGTCGTGGCATGCGTCGATGGCGGTGCAGTAGCTGTCGCCCACTGCGATCGGCGAGATCGGCTCCGAGCCGACGACGAGCATCGCGTCGTCGAGGAGGCGGACGCCGGTCGTGATGTCGCCGAGGAAGATCCGGACGCGACCGAGGGACAGCCTGGAGAGGGCGGCAAGCTCCTCGTCGCCATGGCGGGTCGCGATCGCAGCCGAGCGCTCCAGGTCCGCCGCCGAAGTGGCGAGGTCGCCCTCGAAGGCGGCACGCAGCCCGGTGAGGTAGTCCAGACGCCCGCGAATCAGAGAGTCGTCGGGTGCGCCAGCCACGAGGCGTTCGATCCGCGCGATCCACGCGTTGGCCTTGGGCCGCTCGAAGGCGTTGACCAGCCGGAACCCCAGCCAGAAGGCGCAGCGGACCGCACCCACGACGTCGCCCGCGTCAAGATGACGACGGTGCGCAACGGCCCAGGCCTCGTCACTCTCGAGGTTCCTGCCCACGAGGTATGCGCTCACGGCGAGCCGTTCGAGGTCTTCGGCGAGACCCTCGGCCATGGGGCCCATCAGGCGATCGAGTGCTCGGCGGCGCTGCGCAGGATGCAGTGCTCGTCGTCGCGCCGGCCCTCGACCGGCTCCAGGTCGAGGTGCACGCGGCTCTTTGTCGGCCTATGTGTCGGCACCTCGATGAACGGCAGCCGATGCGATCCGTCACGACTGAGAATCATGCACTGGTCGCCATCCGGCTCGTTGGGGTCATCCTCGACATCGACGTAGTCCAGAACCCCTTTCCACCATTGCGAGAGCTCGTGGGCGCTGGCGCAGTCGACAGAGACGTGCGAAAGGTAAGAGGTCACCACCGCAGTCTGATGACCCCACCAGCGCCGGTCCACCGACAATTCGGCGACGATCGGCTGTCCCTGGTCGCAACCGGAATGACCTACGCCCAGGTTGCTGGGATGCTCCGCTTGAGCCCGGCCACCGTCTCCCGGCACCTGCACCGGATCTACACCCGCCTCGGAGTACCCAGCGGGGTGGCCGCCGTCCAACAATGGAACCAGCTGCGCGTCTGACGGCACTCGGTCCGGGCCGCCGGGGTTCCGTCCGTGTCGTGGTTGAGTTTCTCTGGCTGACGCAACAGCGCCCGCTGACCAGGGCGGGCCGCGCGTTCGACGGCAATGGGTCCCGCTCCGGAGCCAACGGACGAACCGTGCTCGGCGCTCGGGCTGGTGCATGTGCATCCAAGCTTGCGTTCGTACATATGTTCGATTAGTCTGGACGTATGTCAGCGCAGCCCTCCTTCACCGCACCGGCCCCCACGCCGGTGCGGCCGACCGGGCTGCCGACCGGGCTGCCCGACACCTCCGACGTCGCCTCCTGGGTCCGCGCCGCCGCCGACATGGTCACCGGGCTGCAGACCAGCCTGAGCGACGCCGACGCGACCGTCACCGGCAGCGACATCCAGGCCATCGAGCGGGTGGCCCGCCGCCTGGACGCCGCCCGGCTCGCCGCGCTGGCCCGCGTGGACTCCGCGCGCCTCGCCGACCAGGACGGCGCCAGCAGCACCGGCGCCTGGTTCGCCCGCGCCACCCGGTCCAACGCCGCGGACGCCGCGAGCCAGGTCACCCTGGCCCGCTCCCTCGACGAGGGCCTCGACAGCACCCGCGAGGCGATGGCCGAGGGCTCGCTGTCCAGCGAGCACGCCCGCGTCATCGCCCGAGCCATGGCCGACCTGCCCGAGCGACGTCAGTGCCGCCGAACGCGACCGCGTCGAGCGGCATCTGGTCGAGCAGGCACGCATCCTCGACCCCGCCCGGCTACGCCGCACGGCGCGTCGCGCGCTGCAGGCGCTCGAGCGGCCGCCCGAGCAGGTCGAGGAGCACCACGGCACCACCCTGCGCGACGAGGAGGAACGGGCCCGGGCCCGAACCCGGTTGCACCTGCGGGACAACCAGGACGGCACCACCAGCGGCAGCTTCACCATCCCCACCTTCGCCGCGTCCGCCCTCCGCAAGATCATCCAACAGATGACCGCACCCCGCCGCCAACGGCCGCGACCCCGGACCGGGTACACCAGGCACCCCCGCAGCCGACGACACGGCCGCGCGGGACCACGCCCCCACCGGTCCCTACCTCCTCCCCGACACGGTCGACGCCCCCACCGGTCGCGCCTTCGTCCGCGACACGGTCGACGCCCCACCGGTCGCGCCTTCGTCGACACGGCACAGCCCGCGCCGATCTGCCGCCCCGCCTCGCAGTACACGACCGACGGCCAGGTCGACGCCAGGGCCATGGCCACCGACTGGGCCCACGCCTACGGCCTGGCGTTCGTCTCGCTGCTGGAGCGCCTGCCGACCGACCACCTCCCCCACAAGGTGGCCGCCACCGTCGTGATCACCCTCGACCACCACACGCTCGTCACCGGCCTGGGCGCCGCCGGCGTCGACACCGGCATCGAGATCTCCGCCGCCGACGCCCGGCGCCTGGCCTGCACCGCCGGCCTCATCCCCGCGGTGCTCGGCACCAGCTCGGTGCCCCTCGACCTCGGCCGCTCCACCCGCCTGTTCAGCCAGGCCCAACGCGTCGCGCTCGCCGGCCTCTACGACTCCTGCGCTGTCGACGGCTGCGACCGGCCCTTCGCCTGGTGCGAGATCCACCACACCAGAGCCTGGGCCGAAGGCGGACCCACCAATCTCGCCAACGCCGTCCCCGTCTGCTCCTTCCACCACCATCGGCTCGACGATCCGGACTTCAACCACACGATCACCGCCGACCACCGCGGCAGCAAGACCATCCACCTCCACCGACGCACATAGCGACGACGCGCAGATCATTAACACCCGACCTGGGCCGATCGGCCTGCTTGGTGTCGCTGGGCCTGGCGGCGACCGGGTCGCCGCACGACGGCCGCCAGCGCAGTTCACCTTCGAGGGCCGGTCGCTCGGGATCTCAGAGATCATCCGCATCGTCGAGCTCGCCGTCGTCCAGGTCGGGAAGGACGAACTCTGCCTGAACCCAGGGGTCGATCGGACGTGCCGCGCAGGCCTTCCGCTGCCCGACCGAGCGTCGCCAGCGGGCCGCCCGCGGGCCGTACCGAGAATCGGCCTCGGGCGGGGGCGGCGACGACGCCCGGGCCTCGGCTTGGGCCGCAATCTCGGCCAGCGCCCGGACGAGGCGGAAGCCCAGTAGGACGGCCGATGCGCCGCTCGTGATCAGCAAGGGGCCGGTGACCCGCCCCGCCGCGCTCCCGTGGCCCCCTACGATCATCATCGTATTGGCAGCCGCCCCTGGCCTGCGCCCGGCAGCTTCTGCCCTGGCGTCCCTCGACTACCTCGGGCGGAGAACCACCGAGCGAGGAGTCGCTGGCGATGAGGAGCAGCCCGGTATCCGGACGTCGGGGCGGCATCGTGGGTCTCGTCGTGGCCGTGCTGGTGGCTGCGGGGTCCGTCGCCACCTTCGCACCGGCCGCCCCCCGTGCGGCGGACGCGCCGTTGCCCGAGTTCAGCGCCGTCCGCGCTCTGACACTGGTGGAGCCGGTGGTCAGTGAGCCCCGCCCGGTAGGTTCGCCGGGTCACGCCCGCGCCCGAACCCTGATCGCCGAGGAACTCTCCGGCTGGGGGTGGGAGGTGACGGTGCAGAGCGCCATCGGAGTGACCGACTTCGGTGAGCCGGGGACGCAACCGGTGGGCGCGGTCGCCAATGTCGTCGCCAGGATCGGCGGCAGCGACCCCACGGGAACGGTGCTGCTCGCGGCCCACTACGACACGGTGGCCGGTTCGCCGGGTGCCGCGGACGACGGTATCGGCGTCGCGGTGCTGCTCGAGATCGCCCGTGCGCTGAGCGTCCCGGGACAGGGCCCTCCTCGCAACGACGTCGTCATCCTCCTCACCGACGGGGAGGAGGCGGGCCTGCTCGGCGCGGAGGCGTTCGTGCGGGAGAACGCCTCAGCCCTGGGTACCACCGTCGTGCTCAACCACGAGGCCCGGGGGGCGTGGGGTCCGCCCACGATGTTCCGCACCACCTCCCCGAACGAAACGCTCCTGGAGGTGCTGTCCAAGGCGCCCGGTGCCATCGCGGAGTCCCCCACGGAGGCCGCGTTCGAGGCCCTGCCCAACGCCACCGACGTCACACATTTCGCGGAGGCCGGCTTCCACGCCTACGACACCGCCATCATCGCGGGCAGCGCTCACTATCACAGCCCCGTCGACGACAGTGAGCACCTCAGCAGCTCCTCCCTGCAGCAGATGGGCCAGATCAGCCTCACGGTGACCCGCGAACTCGCCGGCACCGATCTCACCACCGTCGCGGACGGCGGGGAGGACCTGGTCACCACGGCGCCGTGGGGTTTGGTGCGGTACCCGGCCACGGTGGAGGCGCCGCTCGCTGCTGCCGCGTTGCTTCTGAGTGTCGTCCTGGTCGCCCTGCGGCGACGGCGCCACGAGCTGACCCTGCCGCGGACGGCGACCGCAGGGGTGGCTGTCTTGGTCATGCTGGCGGGCGCGGGCGCCGCCGGATACGGGCTCTGGCAGGCCGCGCTGCTCGTGGATCCCGCCCAGGCCTCGGCGGTGACCGCCGACCCGTACCGGCCGCTGCCCTACCAGATCGGCGTGGTGACGGCGGCCGTCGCCGTGGTGCTCGCTGGCTACGCCCTGACCCGCTCGCGGCTCGGGGCGCAGGCGATGGCCGGCGCCGGACTCGTCGTGCTCGGCGGGCATCGGTGCACTGCTCGCGGTCACGACGACCGGGGTCTCGTCACTGCTGGTCCTGCCGACGCTGCCGGTCGCAGCCGGTGCCGTCGTCAGCGAGCTGCTGCCCGACCGCTGGGCCCGGATGTCGTCGATGCTGACTCTCGGGACGCCGGCGATCGCTGCGGTCTGGCTGGGGCCCGCCGTCTGGCTCAGCTTCGAGATCGGGCTGGCCGACGGGGCGCCGGTCGCTGCCGTGCTCGTGGCTGCACTCGTGCTGCTGGCCCTCCCGGCGGTCGAGACCGCCTGGCCGCGGCCTCAGCGCACGGCGCACCCGGTGCTGCGAAGCGTCGCGGTGCCGGCCACGGTCCTGCTGCTCGCCGTCGCCGCGACAGCCACCGGCCTCGTGGTCAACCGCGAGGGGGCGACCGCTCCTCGCCAGGAACGACTGCTCTACTCCGTCGACGGCGACACCGGCCGTGGCATGTGGGCCTCGTGGGACGCGCCGCGTTCGGACTGGAGTCGTGCGCTGCTGACCGAGGCCCCGGCGCCGGTGGATGCGGCGTTCCCGGCCGCAGCGGGAAGCCGACTGCCGCACGGTCCGGCACCGACGGCGGACCTGACCGCACCCGACGTGGAGGTCGTCTCGGACGCCGTCCGCGACGGTTCCCGAACCGTGTCGCTTCGGCTGACGTCGCGCCGGGGGGCTCCCGCGGTGGGAATGTGGGTCGAGGCCGCAGGCACGACCGTGCTTGCGGCAACAGTCGGGGGACGGGACCTTCCGACGAACGGGCCGTTCGGGGCGTGGGACTTCGGGTTCGTCTTCGAAGGAACAACCTCGGACGGCGTCGACGTGCGCCTGAGGCTGGACCAACAGGACGGGCCGGTGCGGATCCGGGTCGCCGACCGCAGCGACGACCTGGGCGTGGTGCCCGGCTTCGATCCTCCCCCGCGCGCGAGGGTTCTGGTGACACCGGAGGTGTGGGCCACCAGGGCGATCACACTCTGATCGGGCGCTCTGCATGACGCATCAATCTGGTTTGATGGAATGCCCGGACCGGGGTACGGTCGGCGCATCCCCTTCGCTGGCGCCTGCTGCGTGAGTTGGCGCTGGGCGATCGGCAGGTGCGCGAGCTGTCGTCGTTGATCGGGCAGGCGCAGAGTCTGACGTCCTACCACCTCGGTCTGCTGCGCAGGGGTCGTTTGGTCCGCATGCGCCGCAGCTCGGCGGATCGCCGCGACACCTACTACAGCCTCGATCTGGCGACCTGTCGGCTGTTGATCGCCGAGGCGGCGCAGATGCTGCACCCGGGGCTCGGGTCCGTCCCGGTCGGCCTGCCGGAGTCCGGGCCGGAGGGCGAGATCGCGGCCAGGGACCGGGTGCTGTTCCTGTGCACCGGCAACAGTGCTCGCTCGCAGATGGCCCAGGCGATCCTGGAGTGCCGGTCGGGGGGGACGGTGGAGGTGTTCAGTGCGGGCAGTCACCCGAAACCGGTTTATCCCGGCGCGGTGCGGGTGATGCGCGAACGTGGCATCGATATCGCGGACCGCAGGTCCAAGGGGCTCGAGGAATACGTCGACGAGCGGTTCACCCGCGTGATCAGCCTGTGCGACAAGGTGCGCGAGGTGTGCCCGGACTTCCCGGGATCGCCCACCACGACGCACTGGAGCATGCCGGACCCGTCGGCCGAGGAGGCGCCGAACGGCGGTGACAAGGGCTTCGTCCGGACCGCCGACGAACTGGACGTTCGTATCGAGTTCCTTCTTCACGCCATGCGCGCAGCCTGAGTCCGAAGACGACACGCCCTAGACAATGGGAGCCTCAAGATGGCAGACGATGTAGCGGATCTGGTGAGTGTCCGATACCTGGTGGACGATGTCGAGGAGTCCATCGCGTTCTACACCGAGCACCTAGGATTCACGGTACGTACCGCCTTTCCACCGGCCTTCGCGGATGTCGTCCGCGGTCAGCTGAGACTGCTGCTGAGTGGCCCCCAGAGTTCCGCCGGACGGCCGATGCCGGACGGACAGGTCCCGCGGGCGGGTGGCTGGAACCGGATCCACCTGTTCGTCGACGACCTCGCCGCCGAAGTTGAGCGGCTGCGCGGAAGAGGTCTGCCCTTCCGCAATGACATCGTTTCCGGTTCCGGAGGGCAGCAGACTCTGCTCACCGACCCCTCCGGCAACGTCATCGAGCTGTTCCAACCCGCCGAGAAATGACGCCGGTCCTGCCGACCTGCCGGTGGCTCCCGCACCGGTCCACGCGATGGTCGAGATCCGGCACGGGCGTTGGCTCGACGATGACCACCGCAACACTTCCCGGTCAGGAGCCCGGTTCGGACGTGAGCGAGGGTTGCGGCGCGACATTCTGCACCGCATGCGCGCGTGGTTCGACCTGTTGGAGGAGCACCTCGCCGAAGGCGTCGCCTACGGACCACATGGCCTGGACAGGAGGCAGAACTCGTTGCCTCACCCCGATCCACCGTGGACGCCTCGTGCCTGGGGGTCAGCGAGGGCTCAGCGACAGCCACACGGGTGCCGCCGGTTGCAGGGTCACCCTGGGGGTCACCGGGATCCGCACGGCCGGCGTCTCCACCCGGTAGGCCGCCAGCACCGCGCTGAGCACGGCGAAGGACTCCAGCCAGGCGAAGTGGCCCCCGATGCACGACCGCGGGCCACCGCCGAACGGGAACCACGCGTAGCGGTGCCGCGCGGACTCTCGCTCCGGGGTGAACCGCCGCGGCTCGAATCGCTCCGGATCGTCCCAGTGATGCGGGTGCCGGTGCGTGACCCAGGGATAGACGGCGACGTCGCCGCCGTCCGGGATCCGACAGCCGCCGATCTCGTCGTCGCCGCCCACCAGTCGGCGGCTGGTGGCGTACGCCGGCGGATACAGGCGCAGAGCCTCTTTGAGCACCATCGAGAGCCACGGCAGAGAGTCGAGGTCGGCGGCCGAGGGCGGCCGGCCGGCGAGCACGTCCCGGACCTCCTCGTAGGCGCTCTGCTGGATGTGTGGATGGTGTCCCAGCAGGTGCAGGGCGAAGGTCAGGGTGATGGCCGTGGTGTCGCTGCCCGCCAGTAGGAAGATCAGCATCTGGTCGCGCACCTCCTGGTCGGTCAGGCTGTCCTCGCCGTCACGGGCCGCGATCAGCCGTCCCAGCAGGTCGTCACCGAGCCCCGACGTGCGCCGGGCTGACACCATCTCGTCGATCAGCACCTCGAGGTGGTGCCGGGCCCGTCCCGCCCGCCGGTTGGCGGGCGTGGGCCAGGACGCCGGCATGGGCCACAGGGCGAAGCCGCGGCGCAGGACATGATCGGCGAGCACCGGCAGCGTCGTGCGCACCAGGGGGACGGCCTCCTCCAGATCGGCGCCGAACAGGATGCGCCCCACCGCCCGAAGCGTGAACCGGCTCATCTCGCCGTACAGCTCCACCCGTTGGCCCGTGCGTGCCGGTTCCCGCCACCGCTCGACGAGGTCGGCGGCCTCCACGGTCATGGCGGGCGCGTACTGCCGGACCCGTGCGGGGGTGAACAACGGCTGCAGGAACCGCTTCTGACGCAGCCATGCGTCGTCCTGGCTGGTGAGCAGGCCGTCGCCGAACGTGTCACGAGTCGCGACGTAGAAGCGGTTGTCCTTGCGGTAGTGACCCGTCCCACCGGCCAGGACCCGACGCACCCCCTCGGGAGCGAAGATGCTGTGCACGGTCAATCGCGGTCCGATGCGGAACCGGACCACGTCGCCCAGGTCCCGCTGGGCCCGCAGCTGAGTGCCGAGCTGGTCTCGGCGCAGGTCGACCGCGGAGCCCAGGATGGACCGGCCGGGCATCGTGGGCGCCGCCCGCGGGGAGTCCTCCACCGTGGGGTGAGGCAGGTGATCCTCGCGTGATCCGTTGCCCGAGAACGGAACGGTCACGGCAACGGCTCGATGTTCGGGTTGTGGTGGAACAGGTTGTCGGGGTCGTAGAGGGACTTGATCTCGACCAGCCGGTCGTAGTTGCTGCCGAAGCTGTCGCGCACGCGGTGCTGGTCGTCGTCCGCCATGAAGTTGACGTACCCCCCTGGCGCCGAATGCGGTTCGATGGCGGCGTGGTAGTCACGGACCCACTGGATCCGTTGTTCGTCCACGGCGGGGTCGTCCCAAGCGGCAACGATGACCGGGGCGAACGTGGCATCCCGATGCCCGAAGGCGGTCTCGTCCGACCCGACCCGGTGGCAGGCACCGTTGATCGGGTAGAGGTGCATGGTCGCGCTGACCTCGGGCACCAGGGGTCCGTGCAGCAGATGCTGCTCGATCGCAGCGTCGGTCAGCTCGGTGACGTAGACGCCTTTCCAGTAGCTGCGAATCCCCTTGGGGAAGACGGCATCGAACGCCGAATTCAGTGCGGGGTACGGCATCGGGCTGACCATCTCGGCCACGACCGGGGCGAGGTCGCGGAAGGGCTGCATGGCCGCCTCGCCCTGGTCGAGCGGGCCGGCCCAATGGACGATCGCCACGGCGAGGGTGTCACCGTGCCGCTCCGGCGGGATGAACTCCAACGGCGGTGCGATGTGGAATCCGGGGAAGCCCCCGTACGCGTCAGGGGCGTGGGTGATGAAGTCCCGGAAGAAGCGCAGCAGATCGCCGGCGGCGTCCAGTTCGTAGAAGAACATGCCCACGAAGACGTCCTTCACCGGATGCAGGCGGAACTCGAAGTTGGTGACGACGCCGAAGTTGCCGCCCCCACCGCGGATCGCCCAGAACAGGTCGGGGTTCTCGGTCGCGCTGGCCGTACGGATCATCCCGTCCGCGGTGACCACGTGCGCCGAGATCAGGTTGTCGATGGACAGGCCATAGCCCCGGTTGAGGTATCCGATGCCGCCGCCGAGGGTCAGCCCGCCGACGCCGGTCGTCGAGACGATGCCGCCGGGCGTCGCGAGACCGTAGGCGTGGGTGGTGTCGTTGACCTCGCCCCACGTGGCGCCGCCGCCCACCTGAGCCGTTCGGGTCCGCGGATCGACCCGTACGGAGTTCATCCGGGACAGGTCGACGACGAGAACGTCGTCTCCGGTGCCGTAGCCCGGTGCGCTGTGGCCGCCACCGCGCACGGCGAGCTCCACACCGCTCGTGCGCGCCAGGTCGACGGCCGCCATGACGTCAGTCGGCTGTTCTGCCCGCACCACGGCCAGAGGATGCCGGTCGACCATGCCGTTGTGCACGAGTCGCGCTCCGTCGTAGGCGGCGTCGCCAGGCGTGAGGATCTCGCCGCGCACCCGAGCGCGCAGTGTGTCGATCCCACGGTATGTGGTGTCGGTTGTCATGATCTTTCCTCCCCGGAGCACGTCGTTCTGCCGCATCAGAGTGCGACCCCGTCCGTGCCGATACCGTCAACCGCCCGTGAATCCGGGCCGGCTGCGGCGTCAATCCGTCCGAATCTCGCTCTTGCGGGGGGAGTCGCACCGGCTACCGTTGGGAGATGCTGCGTATGCGGCTTATCGGGGGGTTCGAGGTCGAGGTCGACGGACGTCGCGTTCCCCCGCCGTCGAGCAGGCGGGCCTGGAGCCTGCTGGCGTGGCTCGCGCTGCATCCGGGGCCGACGACGCGCACTCGGGTGGCCTCGATGTACTGGCCCGACGTGCTCGACTCCAGCGCCCGCGCCAGCCTGCGCAGCGCCATCTGGGCGCTGCGCCGGGCGCTTGGTGCGGACGCCGACCTCCTGTGCATCACCCGCGACCACATCGGTCTCGACGCCTCCACCTCGGTCGAGGTCGATGTCCTGACCTTCCGGCAGGCGGTGGCGCGCGGCCGGCTGGAGGAGGCTGCCGCGCTGGTGACCGGCGAGCTGCTTCCCGAGTTCGAGGACGAGTGGGTTCTCCAGGCCCGCGACGACCTGCGCGCCACGGCGGCGTCGGTGCTGGAGCAGTTGGCCCGCAGGGCCGACGAACAGGGCGATGCCGAGGCCGCTCTGACCTGGACGCGCCGACAGGTATACCTGGATCCGTTGGCCGAGGAACCACACCGGCGACTGATGCACAGGCTCGCCGCATCAGGGGACCGAGCGGCCGCCGTCGTCGTCTACACCCGTCTGCACGATCGGTTGCGACGGGAACTCCAGATCGAGCCGTCGGCGGACCTCCGTCGTCTTCTCGACGAGCTCAGCGGGACGGCAGCGGCGCCTCCCCCCGCCACGCGACCACTTCGGGCGGTCCCACTGATCGGGCGGGATCGCGAGCTTCGTGAGCTGGCCGAGGCATGGCGCGACGCCCGAGGGGGCGCGGGATCGGTGGTGACGGTCCGTGGAGATCCGGGCATAGGGAAGACGCGCCTGGTCACCGAGCTGATCGACCGTGTCCGGGCGTCGGGGGCCCGTGCCGCCAGCTGCGCTGCACTCGATCTCGGCGTCAGGACGCCGCTGGCGCCGTGGGCGGAGCTGATCGGCGACCTCACCGCGGACGTGGCGGCTCCCGCATCGGACGTCGCCTGGCCGATGGCGCTCTCCGCCTTGGTTCCCGAGCTGGCACACAGGATGGGGCATCAGCTCGGCACCTGGGTTCCGGCAACGCCCGAACTGGAGCGAGCGCGACTGTACGAGGCCACCGTTGCCCTGCTGGAGTGGGTGGGCCGTCGTCCACTGCTGCTCGTCCTCGAGGACGCTCACGACGCGGACGCCGCCAGTCTCGAGCTCGTGGGCTACGTCGCTCGCCGGATCGCCGGGCTCCCGATCCTGATCGTGCTGACCCGTCGTCCTCGACCGCGACGGGCCGACGTCGACGCCTTGGAGCACGCGCTGCGCACCCGTGCGGTGCTGCGCCGCGAACTGAGCCTGGGGCCGTTGCCCACCACCCACGTCGCTCGGCTCATCGCCTGTGTGGCCTCGCTGACCGAGGCGGACGTCGACAAGGTGATCACTGCCGCGGAGGGCAACGCGCTGGTCGTGGTGGAGTCGGCGCGCGCCATCGCCCGCGGTGACCTCGGACCGCCGCCCGGGATACGCGGCGCCGTCCGGGCAGCGCTGGCCCCCTTGCGGCCGGATGCGGTGCGCCTCGTCGGCATGGTCGCGGTCGCCGGGCGCCCCCTGTCGCTGGCCGAGCTCGAGGCGCTCGGCGTACCGGATCCACCGGAGACCGCAGCCGCGGTCCTCGAATGCGGGCTCTTCGAGAGCCAGGACGGACGAACCGGGTTCCGACACGCTCTGCTGGGCGAAGCGGCCTATCACGATCTGCCCGAGCCCCGGCGGCGCGCGATGCACGCAGCGCTCGGTGAGATGCTCGCCCGCGACCAGGCGGACGGAGTGCCACGCCAGGCGGCCGAGGCGGCCCGGCACCACCGATGCGCCGGGCAGGTGGAGCCGGCGGTGCGCCAACTCGTCCGGGCGACGGCGTACGCCCGGACGGTGGGTGCGCCCGAGGAGGCCGCACGATATCTCGTGGAGGCTACCGAGCTGGTTCCCGGTCGCTTCGACCTCCTGTTGGACCTCGCCGAGGCGATGGCCTGGCTCGGCCGGGACGACGACTCCGAAGCGGCGTTCGCCCGCGCGCAGGAGGCCCTCGGGCCGCATCCGCCTCCTGTTGAGTCGGCGGGGGCACTGGCCCGTCGCGCGAACTGGAGTCGCGGGGCCCTGTGCCTGCCACGCCGGGTCCGCGAGAGCGCGCGGATGGCCATCGAGGTGCTGGAGTCGGCTGGGATCCCCGCGGGCGTCGTCGAGCTCGAGGCGGTCACGGCATGGGCCTGGGCCGAGGCTGTGGCGGGCGACGTCGACGCCGCGGACGCCCTCCTCGCACGAGCCCGGGGTCTCGCTCCACCAACCGGCGACGCACTCGTCACGTTCCGGATGGCCGATGCGGCGGCGTTCGCCCTGCTGCGCCGCGGCCGCTTCGAGGAGAGCTTCCACAAGCATCGCGAAGCGGCGGACGCCGCGGAGCGCGCCGGTCGACCCGACCTGGCCTACTCCTGCTGGTGCAACGCCGCCTGCGCCGCGGCATGCGCCGACATGATGGTGCAGGCCCTGGTCTTCGTCGACCGCGGGCTGGCCACTGTTCGCCGCAGCGGACTGACCACCCTGGAGGTGCAGCTGCTCGCCGTCAGGGCCCACGTCCTGCTGCGCCTCGGCCGCCCGGACGAGGCCGACGCGGTGTCCGAGCTTGAACGCCGCCTGGCGACCCAGCTCGGATCACCGGCGCTGGTGGCCCTGAGCGAACACGACGCCGGACTGATCGCCCTGGGCCTCGGCAAGTTCGCCAGCGCCGAGCAACACCTGGCGGCCGCCCTGCGTGGCGACGCCCCGATCAGCAGGCCGCTCACCCGGCTGGCCCGGGCCGAGAGCCTCACCCGTCTCGGCCGTTACGACGAGGCCGAGGCGGAGATACGGGCCACCGTGCTCGAACCTGTCCGGTCCAGCGACATGCCGGACACCCTGGTTCCCCGCCTGTCCCGGGTGCAGGGCCTGATCGCAGCCGGTCGCGGCGACGTGGAGCTGGCCGGACGTCGTCTCGACGAGGCCGCCGACGGCTGGCGCCGGCTGGTGGGGGCGGTTGGTGACGGCGACAGATACACCACCGTCCTGACCGATCTGGGCCGCCCGCCCATCACCGGCCTCGTCCACCCGCTACGGGAGCTCCGCCGCGTGCATGCGGAACGAGCCGACCTCCAGATGCCCCAGTCAACCAAGTGAGACCACGATGCCGACGTTCACCGACGTAGTCACCACCCCCGCACCGCCGGAGGAGGTGTGGAAGATCCTCCACGATCCCTCACGCCTGCCCGAATGGTGGGCCGACCTGGTCGCTGTGGATGTGGCCCCCGATGCGACATCGGACGCTACCCACCGTATCTTCTACGCCGACCAGCCCGACGTCGCCAGACCCCAGCGCCGCGAGCCGAGCAACTCGAAGCACCGGATCATGATCTCGTGTCTGAGTACCGACATCCGCTTCACCTGGACCCTCGAACCGGTCGACCGCGAAGCGGCGACCCGGATCACCGTCGATGTGGACATCCCCCAGGACCGGGCCACACTGCTGGGGATCCACCGGAGAAGAATCGCGACGTCACTTCGTCAGCTGGCCGCACTGGCCGCCGGCCGCACCTGAGCGCATGCGCTCGGCGACCGACACGCCAAGCCGGGTGTGCGGGAGCGGGCCGGCCGGCAACTCCTACCAACTGCGGAGGCCGAGGAGTTGTGTGGGGTGTGACCGGCCGTGAGCGGACGGCGCCTGTCTGGATGCGTGAGATCGGCCCCAACGTCCTGCGTCAGGCGGCGGTCCGGTCATCAGGCTTGGTGGTGAGCCCCGTCCGGCCGGCGCCACACGGAACCGGTCCGGGGTGATCTCGCTGTGAGGTGATCGGCGTGCGTGACCTGTCCAAGCCGATCGCTCGGGTGCTGAGCCGAGGCCGCGCGGGTTTGGCCGCTGCTGGTCGCCAGCTTTCACCCCTCCACCCGCTATCGGCAACGGATCCGGCGGCGGACCCGGTCATCGAGCTCGGCCCGGTGTCGGATTCGGAGCATTCACGCGCCTGATCCTTTCGCACTGTCGCCCGCCCGCAGGGACGTGGCGAGTCACCCCAAGGGAGCCAGATCATGCCGACGATCCGCCATCAGTCTTCGCGTACGTCCTTCGTCGTGATACTCGTCGCCACGGCCTTTGTGCTGCTCGGCGCGTCGGTCGCGTTCGCGCAGGACACCAGCCTCGACGGAAAGGTCCGCGGCGGCCAAGAGGTGGTGATTCCTGCCGGGCAGACCGTGGAAGGCAATCTGTACGTCTCAGGCGGGACCGTCCGCATCGAGGGAACGGTCACCGGGGACCTGGTGGCGGCCGGCGGCCAGGTGCAGGTGTCGGGTGAGGTTCAGGATGATCTGCTGGCCGCCGGCGGGACAGTCGAGGTCTCCGGCAAGGTCGGCGGTGACGCACGGCTGTTCGGCGGCCGGGTCGTGGTGAGCGGACCGATCGGCCAGGATCTGTTGCTCGGGGCCGGGCAGGCCACCGTGACCTCGGCCGCGCAGGTCGGGCAGGACCTCGTGTTCGGGGCCGGGCAGATGACGCTCGACGGCCAGGTCACAGGCAGCGTGCTGGGTAGCACGGCGAACTACACCAAGAGTGGCACCGTCGGTGGCACCGAGAACGTCACCATCGCCGAACAGGTCGAGCAGGCAGAGCCGACTGTCGCGTCCCGGCTGGTCGACGGACTGCAGCGATGGATCGGTGTTCTCGCGGTCGCAGCGCTGGCCCTGTGGCTGCTTCCCCGCCTCCTGCGAGGGACCGCCGACAGCGTCCGCCGCCGCCCGCTGCCCAGCCTGGGATTCGGCGTCCTCGGGGTCATCGGGTTGATCGTCCTCGTCGTCGCCGTGCTGATCGCGGCGATCCTACTTGCCGTGGTCTTCGGGTTGCTGGGCCTGGGGGATCTCGTCGCCCTCGCGCTGCTCGGCGCGCTGACCCTCCTGGTCCTGACCGGGTTCGTGGTCTTCGTCATCGCGACGTTCCTCGCCCCGGCGGCGGTCGGCCTGGCCCTGGGCGCCCTTGCGCTCGGCGACGACCCGCGGAGTCGACGCTGGTTGGGCCTGGTGCTCGGCCTCCTCGTCGTCGTGATCCTCACGTCGCTGCCCGTGGTCGGCGGTTGGTTCGGACTGCTGGTCCTGCTCCTCGGTCTTGGTGCGATGATCCGTCTCGCGTGGTCGCGGCGCCGGCGCTCCTCCGGGCCGGCGGCCGTGGAACCCGGGGCAGGCTGACCGCGAGGGCCGCGAGGGCCATCGCGCTCCCCTGAACCACGGCGAGGTGTTCACCGTGGTGGCGGAGCACGAGTATCTGCCCACTGACGCCGTTTGGACGCTCATTGCCATGGCCGGGCTGCGCGACCTGCTGGTTCACGGCTATGCCGAGTGCGCATCTGCGGCTACGCGCGGCCCAAGGAGATGCCCTACTAGCCTCGGTGCGATGGCGACACCTCCGTTCGATCTCCACGGACTCTTGCGGGCCGTCGACGCCGAACGACAGCGTCATGGCCTGAGCTGGGCCGCCTTGTCCCGACAGGTCGGAGTGTCGTCGTCGACCATTCGCCGCTACGGCGAGGCTGAGGATGCAGAGGCGGACGGGGTACTCGCACTGATTCGCTGGCTGGGCGTTGCGCCAGAGGACTACGTGACGGAGAGCGCAGTAGCGGGCAACCGACTGTCTGGCGTGGGTTGTGGCGTCGTCAGGGTGGACATGGAGTTGGTCGCAGGCGCCGAGGGCACTTATCGTGGCGCGCAGGGGCGCACCCGCACCTCCATCCAGAGACTCGTCGATGTCGCCCAGCGCTCGGGCCGAACCGTGGAGTCGCTGACCCGCCTCAGTGACCTGTAGGCGTCGCGGGGAGCCGAGAAGGTGCATGCACAGTGGTCGTGCGCTCCGCGACAGGGTCTCGAGGCGGCCGCGGCGTGGATCGCGAGACACCGGGCGGACTGGAACGGACGATTCGACCTGTTGGAAGATGACGTTCGACCTGCGCGGGGGTCCCCGCGGCGCTGGGCAACGACATCAACGACGGGTGGGACGAAGCCCTCGACCTGCTCGCCCAGCACGCCGGACACGCCGGCCAGGCAGCGGACAGCGCGCCGTGAACACCACCGATGCCCTGACACTGCTGCGCTCTGACCCGGTCGCACGCGCTCCTTGACTCGACGACGCCGGCACGACTGGCCGACGTCACCCTGGACGGCACTCCGCGCGCCATCCCGATCGCGTTCCACTTCACGGGTGACAACCTGGTCCTGGCCACGGCCGAGGGCGCGCCGAAGGTCGCTGCGCGGCAAGCGAACCCGAGCGTCGCGGTCACGATCGACACCAACGACCAGCGCGGCCGAGATCGCCAGGAGATCCGGAAGCGAGGGCAGGCGGGACGGGCGGTTTCCTGTCCGCTGTGCCTACTCGCCGGCCTCCGCGGAGAGCCCTGTCAGGTCGAGGATCGTGAACTTGCCGCGGCCGAGACGCAGCAGGCCCTGATCGGCGAACTCGTTGAGGATCTTGGTGGTGGTCTCGCGTGAGGTGCCGGCAAGGGCGCCGAGCTGTTCGTGGGTGAGCGAGACCTGCAGCCCGCGGCCGAGGGGACGGCGTTTCTCCTCGTCGGCCAGGAGGCACAGGGTGGTCGCGAGGCGCTGCGGGACGCTCTTGAACACGGTGTCGGACAGGCGTCGTTCGAGCTGGGAGACCCGGTTGCCGAGGATCTCGGAGATCCGTGCGGCGATCCGGGCGTCGGAGAGCAGGAAGTGATTGACGTCGGCGCGGCTCATCACGCACACGGTGACCGTGTCCAGGGCCTCGGCGAAGTTGTCGTGCATCTGCTGGCCGAGCAGGAGCATCTCACCGAAGATCGTGCCGGGGGTGATGATCGCCGTGGTCAGGGCGCGGCCGTCTGCGGAGACGCGGAAGATCCGTACCCGGCCCTGCTTGAGGATGAAGAGGGTCTCCATCGGCTGCGGTGGGGAGTAGAGGAGCTCGCCGGGGGAGAACTGGCGCATGGGTGCAGCCGCCCCGATGGCCGCGATCTCCTCCTGGTTCAGGTCGGCGAAGATGTCGACCTCCGACATGCACCAGAGATCGTCGCCTCCTTGGCCGCGGCGTTCCACGTCCGCCAGCTCCTCCCGGCGTCCCGGCGCCCACGGTGGGGCGCCCTTCAGCTTCAGGTAATCCATGTGCCCCACCAGACAGTATGACGACGGGTTCGGTCGGGAGTGTGCCCTCACAGGCCGATGGCCCGCGTCGAGGCGGGCCACCGTCTCCTCTGCCATGGTGCGGCTCAGCCGTGTTCGCGTCGGGCGAGCACGGAGTAGACGGTGCCGAGGACAAGTCCGAACAGCAGGTGGCCCATCAGGCTCTGCCAGGCGGTGGTGTTGAGCTGGAAGACGGGCATGCCGAGCTGGGCGGGCATGATCAGCAAGGCGCCGAGGATCCACCAGACGACGCCGTAGCCCATGCCGGCGAGGGCCGCAGGCACCAGGGTCTTGGCAACGAAGCCGAGAAGCACGGCGAAGGTGGCTCCGATGAAGGCGGAGATCGCCAGGTGCACGATCCAGCCCACCGCGGCCGAGCTGCTCCCGACGAGCTGGGCGATCATGCCGATCATGTCCATCATGGCCATCAGCAGGCCGAACACGACGCCGCCCGCGAGACCACCGGCGATGCCGTAGACCGCGCGGTGGGTGGTGGCCGTGAGGTTCATCGAGTGGGTGGTGGCTGACATGGGTTGACCTCCCTGGAGAGTGGTTGGAGATGACGCTAGGAGGACCGGCCGGTCCGGTCGGTGACCGCGCTCACACAGCGAGCGATGGGGTGTAGTCCTGCGGAGGGGTTCTCAGGGGCTCTCCAGCCGTGGATGGCTCAGGCCGCCGGCGTCGAGGACCCGTGCCCGGCACGGTCTCGGATGAGGCGTCGGCGTACCAGCGAACCGCCGCTGGCGAGGAGCGCCAGGACGACCAGCGCCACGAGGAAGCCCTCGACTCCGAGGGACGTCACCGCCTGGGCGAACCTACGTTGCACGGCCGCGGCTGCCTCGATGACCGGGTCGGCCGTCGGTCCTCCACCCAGGACCCGGATCTCCCACCGGCCGTAGTAGGCGACGTAAGCGCCGACGAGGACGAGAAGGACTCCGCCGGCCGTTGGGACGAGGCGGCCCAGCCGGCGGGCACCCCGCACCAGCGACTGCTGGGCCAACGCGACCGAGACGGCCGCGGTGCCGACGACGAGCCCCATCCCGGCCCCGTAGAGAAGGAAGAGAACGGACCCGGCGACGACGGAGTCGGCGCGGAACGACGCAACGACTACGGCCAGGAACGGCGCGATGGTGCAGGTCAGGCTGGCGGCGGCGTAGGAGAGGCCGAACCCGAACATCGAGCGCATCGATCCGGTGATGGGCCCCCGCCCGCCGAACCGCCGCCTCGGGCCGGGCAGGGGCTGCCCGGCCAGCAGCCAGAGGCCGGCGGCCAGCAGCAGGATGCCGACGACGACGGTCACCCAGGGCAGGTACCGCTGTGCCGAGGAGGCGACCGGTGCGATCAGGAACCCGAACGCCGCGAAGACGACCAGGAACCCGGCCGTCATCGCGGCCGTCATCTTCACCGCCCTCAGCACCGCGACCACCCGGTTCGGTTGATCGCCGGTGACCAGCAGGGTCAGGTAGGCCGGCAGCAGCGCGAAGCCGCAGGGGTTGAGCGCGGCGAGCATGCCGGCGCCGAGGGCGATGGCTGCGGCACCGTCCAGCATGTCAGCCCACGAGTCCCTCGACCTTGTCGGCCAGCACCCGGTCGTCGAGATAGCCATCGGCGACCACGCCGCCGTCGGCGTCCAGCACCAGGTAGGTACTCTGCGCGGTCACCCCGAAGTGGCGCCACACCTCGCCGTCGGGGTCGATCAGGTGGGTCGGGCCGTCGACCTTGGCGGCGAAGTCGCGGATGTCGGCGACGTCGGCGAGACCGCCGACGCCCACGACGCTGACCTGTCCGTCGTACCGCTCGGCGAGACCGGAGACGCCAGGAGCCTGGGCGCGGCAGGTGGGGCACCACGGTGCCCAGAACCAGAGCACGGCGGGCTTGCCCGCGAGGGCCGCACCCTCGAAGCGCGAACCGTCCAACATCTCGGCGGTGAACGCCAGGTCCGCCACGGGGCCCGTCTCGACGGAGGTGTTCGAACCGCTCCCTGCACCCCGGTCGCCGTTCGTGGTGGTGCTGCCGGCCGAGCACCCGCTGAGCACCAGGAGCGCGCCGGCGACAAGGGTGCTGACTGTCCTGAGGCTCATACATCTCCTTCATCGGCCTGAGGCGACCCGCCGGCTCGCAGGGTCCCAGTCTCACAGGGCGGCCTCGCGTCGTCCGTGAGCGCGGTTACGGAACGGATGCCCGATGCCACCGATGCTGGAGCGTGAGGAGGCCCACGAGATGGCTCACCGGCGCGCAGCAGTGCTGGCCGCAGGAATGCTGGCGGTGCTCACGGCGTGCTCCGGCGCGGGCACCAGCAGGCAGGAACACCGCGCGGTGGCCACGCCCTCCCAGATGGAACCCGCTCCGCCGGAGGACACGGTCTCGGCACTCGTGGACCGCTTCGACCCCCGGCTTCCCGACCCGCTGATCGACCCGGACGCCGTCCGCTCAGGTGGACCTCCACCGGACGGCATCCCGCCGATCGACGAGCCCGCGTTCGAGAGCGCCGAGACGGTGTCATGGCTCACCGACGACGAGCCGGTGCTCTCCCTGACCGTCGAGAGCGAGACGCGCGCCTACCCGCTGCGGGTCATGACCTGGCACGAGATCGTCAACGACACCGTGGCGGGGGTTCCGGTCGCGGTCACTTACTGCCCGCTGTGCAACTCCGGTGTCGCCTTCCTGCGCGAGGTGGACGGGCGGGTTCTCTCCTTCGGCACCTCAGGGATGCTGTACGCCGACAACCTGGTGATGTACGACCGACAGACCGAGTCCCTGTGGCCCCAGCTCACCGGCCAGGCGTCCATCGGCGTGCTCACCGGACAGACGCTCGAGGCGATCCCGATGGGCACGGTGGCCTGGAACGAGTTCCGCGACACCCACCCCACGGCCCTCGTCCTGTCGACGGAGACCGGTTTCAGCCGGCCGTACGGCTCGAACCCCTACGTGGGGTACGACGACCCGAACGGGGAGCTGCTGTTCGAGCTCCCGGGGGATCCGGACGAACGACTGCCGGTCAAGGAGCGAGTCATCGGCCTCAGCGACGGCACCACCGACGTCGCGATCGTCCGGAGCGCGCTCGTCGGACGTCCGCCCGTGGAGGTCACGGTCGGCGACCGGGCGGTGGTCCTGTGGCACCGGGCGGGCCAGACCTCCGCGCTCGACGAGCCCCACATCTCGGCAGGCGCCGACGTCGGGACAGTCGGCGCCTTCGCCCCAGAGGTGGACGGGCGCCGGCTGCACTTCCGCGGGCGGGACGGCCAGTTCGAGGACGAGGAGACCGGCAGCCGGTGGAACGTCCTCGGCCGAGCCGTCGCCGGGCCGCTCAAGGGCAAGCAGCTGGCCGCCGTCCAGCACCTGGACACCTTCTGGTTCGCCTGGGTCGCCTTTCACCCCGACACGGAGCTGATGGACCTCCGCGAGGAAGGTACGCAACGATGAGCCGGCCGGCCGGACGAGCGGTCTCGTCCCATGGGGCTGCGTGAATGACCCGCTGTGTCCGCCTTCAAGATCCCGGCGAGTGGTGGCGAATCGCTGGGTTGAGGCCTGGTTCGGGGCAGTTCTCGGCCACTCGCGGGGATCATGAGCTCCTTTCCATGGGTCGGCCCGGGGTCGGCCCTCGCGCCATCGTCGTAGCAGATGGTCTGCCCCCCGGTCGCCGTCAAGGGTCTGGGTGGTCACCGGGACCCCTTGGTCAGAGCGGTTCGGGAGGGATTCGAGCGGGTCGTCGTTCTCGGTGTCGTGACCGTGGCCAGGCGTTCGATGCGGTGGGTCAGCACTCGGTAGGCGGTCTCGAAGGCATCGTCGGTGTCGAGAGCCACCGGGTCGGGGATGGCCCAGTGCAGCCAGTCGCGCCCGGGGGCTGCGCGCACGCGAGCCGCGGTGGGTGCGGAGGCGCCCCGCTGCGCCGCGGTCAGTTCTTCATGGGCGCCGTCGCAGACGGCGACGACGAGGTCGTCGGCTCGCAGGGTGGCGGTCACGTGGCGGGTGCGGGCCCGGCCGAGTCTCAACCCGTGGCGGCGGCCGGCCGCGACGGCGCGGGGGTGGACCCGCTCGGCGGGATGGGTGCCCGCGCAGGTGGCCGGGACGGCGCTGACGCGGTTCCACTCGGCCGCGGCGAGCTGGGATCGAGCGGAGTTGGCGGTACAGACGAAGACGACACGCGGCACGGCCCGTGCGTCCGGGCGCGGCACCATGGCCGCGACGACGGGGTCGTCCCAGCGCAGCTGCACGTAGCTGCGGCGCTTGTCGCCCTCGCTGCGCACCCGCCGGATCAGCGTGGCGTCGTCCAGGACGCGCAGGTGGAAGGCCAGCAGGTTGGTGGCCAGACCGGTGACCGCCCCCAGCTCTCCGGGGGAGGCGTCGCCGAGGACCAACGCGTCGACGATGGCCAGGCGCACCGGCTCACCGAGAGCGGCGTGCATGCGAGCGCGTCGATCCAGGGAGATCGAGGTCGACATGTCCTTCATCTTGCCTCCAGCAATGTTGAGTCAAGTATGATCGAGCCATGACGAACGTCAAGCCCGCGTGGTCCGCGGATCCCGCAGCTGTCCCGGACCGTCCTGGGGAGGGCGCGGTCCCGCTCGGACGGCGCCTGCTCGCCGAGTCGGTCGGGACGGCGTTGCTGGTCGTGGTGGTCGTCGGATCGGGGATCGCCGCCCAGAACCTGTCCCCGAACGACGTCGGCCTCCAGCTCCTGGAGAACAGCATCGCGACGGCGTTGGGGCTGACCGTGTTGATCCTTCAGTTCGGACCGGTCTCGGGGGCACATCTCAACCCCGCCGTGTCCCTCGTCGACTGGCTGCTCGGTCGGTCCACGGGTCATGGCCTGCCGGCCGGCCAGGTCGGCGCCTACGCCGGTGCGCAGGTGATCGGGGCCGTGGCCGGGGCCCTGCTGGCCAACGCGATGTTCGACCTCGCCCCCCTGCAGATCTCCGGTCACGAGCGGGTCACCGCCGGGGTACTGCTGGGGGAGGTGGTGGCCACGGCGGGCCTGATCGGACTGATCTTCGCCCTCGCCCGGTCTGGTCGGGCACCGCTGTCCGCCGCCGCCGTCGGGGCCTATATCGGCGGCGCCTACTGGTTCACCTCGTCCACCTCGTTCGCCAACCCGGCGGTGACCATCGGCAGAGTCTTCTCCGATACCTTCGCCGGGATAGCGCCGTCCTCCGTCCTTCCCTTCGTCCTCGCCCAGGTCGTCGGCGCCGGCGTGGGGGCCGCGTTGGTCCGTGCCCTGTATCCCGACGTGGGCCTGGCCACCGACGATGTCGTCGTCGCCCACATCGATGCCCGAGCCCGGCCGTGACCAGGACTCTCGCACCCTTCGAACCCGCCAACCCTTCACCGTCAGAGTGAGGACCAGAGTGAGGAGCCGTTCATGACCACGTCCCCGTCCGGCAAGCCGTCCGTCCTGTTCGTCTGCGTCCATAACGCCGGCCGTTCCCAGATGGCCGCCGGCTGGCTCGCCCACCTGGCCGGTGACGCCGTCGAGGTCCGGTCGGCCGGGACCGCCCCGGCGGAGACCGTGAACCCCGTCGCGGTCGAGGCGATGGCCGAGGTGGGCATCGACATCACCTCGGCGACTCCGAAGGTGCTGACCGGCGAGGCGGTCCAGACCAGCGACGTCGTCATCACCATGGGTTGCGGCGACAGCTGCCCGTACTACCCCGGCACCCGTTACCTCGACTGGCCGCTGGACGACCCGGCCGGGCAGGACGTCGAGACCGTCCGTCCCATCCGGGACGCCATCCGGGCCAAGGTCGAAGACCTGATCGCCGAGTTGCTGCCCGCACAGGTCGAGCAGTGACGACTGCCTCGGGTTCCACGACAGTCCAGTAGCTCATCGTCGCCGGGTCAGGGGCGAGTTCCACCTCATCGTTCTGGCCGTTCTCGACGTTCTTGCCGACACCCCGCATGTCACCACCGGCGCCACCGCCTGGCGCGGGCATCGCAGGGACAATGGTCTCGGGCCGACGGGCACGGATCCGCTCTACAGTTCAGTCGTGGTTGAATCGATGACGCTTGAAGTGAGCGGGACCTCGCGTGCGGCGCCCGACGCCCTGCCCGACCGGGCCGCGCTTCTGGCTGTGGTCGCCGAGCCGAGCCGATTGGCCATCCTGGACGCGCTGACCGAAGGCACCACCTGCGTGTGTCACCTGCAGGAGAGGATCCCCGTGGCGGCGAACCTGTTGAGCTACCACCTGCGGGTTCTTCGCGAGGCCGGTCTGATCGCGGGGACGCGACGCGGCCGGTGGGTGGACTACAGCCTCACCGAGGGGGCCTTGGCGCGATTGCGGGCGGCCATGCCCGGGGCAGGTGCGTCATGATGACCCTGCTGCACCCGGAGACGGGCACGGTCTCGACCCGACGCGTTGCCGGCGTGGTCGCCGCGGCGGCGGTGGGATGGGTGGCTCTCTACTGGGTCAACGGGCGGGTCTGGAACTGGCTCCTGTTCGACGCATCGGGTCTCGACCCGAGCGTTCGATGGGTGGAGTCGGTGCGGTTCTTCTTCTTCGACACCGTGAAGATCGCCCTGCTGCTGACCGGGATCATCTTTGTCGTCACGTTCGCCCGCTCGTATCTGAGCGTGGAACGCACCAGGGCCCTGCTCGGAGGACGCCGCGAGGGGATCGGCAACGTCATGGCCGCCGGGCTCGGCGTGGCCACCCCGTTCTGCTCGTGCAGCGCCGTCCCGGCGTTCATCGGGTTCGTCGCGGCGGGGGTGCCGATCGGGGTGACGCTCTCGTTCCTCATCGCCTCGCCACTGGTCAACGAGGTCGCCATCGGCCTGTTGCTGAGCATGTTCGGGGTGCGGATCGCCGCGCTGTACGTGGCGGCCGGGCTGGCGGTGGCGATCGTCGCCGGCTGGGTCCTGGGCCGGCTCGGTGTGCAGCGCTGGGTCGAGCCGTTCGTGTTCGAGACCCGGCTGCGCGGCGAGGTCGTCGACCCCGCCGCAGGGCTCGCCCTGGTGGACCGGATCGACATCGCCATCGAGGAGGTCCGCTCGATCCTGCGGCGGATCTGGCCCTACCTGCTGGTCGGCATCGGTCTCGGCGCGGTGATCCACGGCTGGGCCCCGGAGGACTTCTTCGCCCGCTTCGCCGGCGCCGGGAACCCGTTCGCCGTCCTGATCGCGGTGGGACTCGGCGTCCCGCTCTACTCCAACGCCGCGGGCGTCATGCCGCTGGTGCAGGCCCTGTACGAGAAGGGCCTGCCGATGGGGACGTTGTTGGCGTTCATGATGAGCGTGGTCGCCCTGTCCCTGCCCGAGCTGATCCTGTTGCGCCGTGTCCTGCGATTGCCCCTGCTGGTGGCGTTCGTCGGCGTCGTGGCGGCCGGGATCGTCGGCGTCGGTTACCTGTTCAACGCCGTCCTCGTCTGAGGGTCGGCGGCTCCGGTCACATGGAAGGGATGACGAGCCGTGATCGTGAAGGTGTTGGGTCCTGGTTGCGCAAACTGTCAGAACCTGGAGAAGGCCACCCGGGCGGCGCTGGCCGACTTGGGGCTGGAGGCCACGATCGAGGAGGTCACCGACTACGGGGTCATCGCCGGCTACGGGGTCATGAGCACCCCCGGGCTGGTCGTCGACGAGAAGGTCGTCCTGTCCGGTCGGGTGCCGACGGTCGCCCAGGTCCGCGACATCCTCGCGGCGGCGTCCGATCCCACGCCGACCTGACCCGGCGGGGCTGAGATGACCACCGACGCACAGACCGGCCACGTCGTCGAGCGGCTCTCGCGCCTGGACCGATGGTTGCCAGTGTGGATCCTCGCGGCGATGGCGGCCGGGCTGCTGCTCGGACGCGCCGTCACCGGCCTGGACGAGGCACTGGACACGGTCCAGGTCGGCGGGGTGTCCCTGCCGATCGCCCTCGGCCTGCTGATCATGATGTACCCGGTCCTGGCCAAGGTCCGCTACGACCGGCTCGACTCCGTCACCCGCGACGGCCGGCTCATGGTGCCCTCGCTGGTCCTCAACTGGATCCTCGGACCGGCCCTCATGTTCGCCCTGGCCTGGCTCTTCCTGCCCGACCAGCCCGCTTACCGCACCGGCCTGATCATCGTGGGTCTGGCCCGGTGCATCGCCATGGTCATCATCTGGAACGACCTCGCCGGCGGGGACCGCGAGGCAGCCGCGGTCCTCGTCGCCCTCAACTCGGTGTTCCAGGTGGTCGCCTTCGGCGTCCTCGGCTGGTTCTACCTCGTCGTGCTGCCGGGCTGGCTGGGCCTGCCCGGCTCCCGCCTGGAGATCTCCGCCTGGGACATCGCCCGCAACGTCCTGATCTTTCTCGGCATCCCGCTCGTGGCCGGTTACCTCACCCGCACGTACGGCGAACGCCTGAGGGGCCGGGCGTGGTACGAGACGCGCTTCCTGCCCCGGATCGGACCGTGGGCGCTCTACGGACTGCTGTTCACCATCGTCATCCTGTTCGCCCTCCAGGGTGATGCCATCACCAACCGCCCCTGGGACGTCGCCCGGATCGCTCTGCCCCTGCTGGCCTACTTCACGCTGATGTGGGCCGGCTCGTTCGCCCTCGGGCGCGGCCTCGGCCTGGGCTACGAACGCACCACCACCCTGGCGTTCACCGCGGCCAGCAACAACTTCGAGCTCGCCATCGCCGTGGCGATCGCCACCTTCGGTGTCACCTCGGGCCAGGCCCTCGCCGGCGTCGTCGGCCCACTCATCGAGGTGCCCGTGCTCGTCGGGTTGGTCTACGTCGCCCTCGCAGCCCGCAGGCGGTTCTACCGCTCCCCCTGATCTCCCGAGCGCCTGCCCTCACAGCACGAGGCCCGTGCTCGCGTGGGTGAGTCGTTCTGAGCCGTCCGCATGGCCGGGATCACGTGCGGGGCCGCCGAGATCTGCGTTCACCTGCGGTGCCTCAGATCGCCCGCCGGCGTCCTCGGCTCGGCCTCGACGGGCGCGCTGGGTCTACCCGACAGCCGCGTCAGGAGGACATGCTCGAGCTCCTGCGCCAACACGGAGCAACCGTCACGAGGAACCATGGCGCGGCCCGCAGAGACTCACAGCCCTGAGCCGGAGAACGCCGTCCCCGTGAGATGGCCGAGGTGCCGGTTCGCACCTGACCCGGTGACGGTGGTCAGCGGTCGTAGACGGTGGAGCGATGCCGAACGTGGACGACCCAGACGACGAGCTCGGTGTCGTCCACGGTGTAGATCACGCGGTAGTCGCCGACACGCAGGCGGCGCCTGTCTGGCTGGGACACCAGGGATGTTGTGCTGAACCCGAACGGGTCGGCCTCCAACTCAGCGAGCTTGGCGAGGATCCTCAACGCCACGTCCCGGGGGATCTTGCGCAGTTCCTCGCGAGCGGCCGGATGGAAGACCGTCCTGAACTCACTCACTGCGCGCTAGAGTCTCGGCGATCACATCCTCCAGCGGGACCGAGCCCGACCGGTCGGCCATTCGCTCGTCGATGATCCTGTTGAGCTCGCGCTCCTCCCACTCCTGGTATCTACGCAGCACCTCGATGGAAACGACAGCGGCCACGGGCTTGCCCCGGCGGGTGATGACTGTCGCCTGGTCGTCGCGGTCGGCGCGCTCGACGACCGCGGCGAGGTGGGCGCGCAGGTCGCGGATGGACTCGGTCGGCAGCTCAGACATTCCTTAAGTGTACACACAGGCCCATGTGTACACCAGCGCTCTGCGCACGGTCTTCTCCCGCAACATCGACGAGCTCCGGTCGATGTCACCGTCTGCGGTGCTGAGCACGCATCTGCCGCCGGCGATCAGGATGAAGTCAGCAGTGGGGTGACTGGAAGAACTGACCGCCGAAGTGGCTCACGTGTCGTCTTGGTGCGGCGTCGGTCGTGTGCAGCCGCTCAACTTCCTGGATAACCTGCGGAAAGATGATCAAGAGGCCGGTCCCGGTAGCTCGGAAACCGGCCGCTGACCTGCACTGATGTGGTGGGCGATACTGGGATTGAACCAGTGACCTCTTCCGTGTCAAGGAAGCGCTCTCCCACTGAGCTAATCGCCCGTAGACCACGACAGCGGCCTGCGAGGTGGAGACGGGATTTGAACCCGTGTAGACGGCTTTGCAGGCCGTTGCCTCGCCTCTCGGCCACTCCACCGTGTCCTCGGTGTGGGGATCTCGAGCGGACGACGGGATTCGAACCCGCGACCCTCACCTTGGCAAGGTGATGCTCTACCAACTGAGCCACGTCCGCATGTCGCCGACGACCGAAGACGTCCGGCGGCAGTTGTGAACAGTAGCCGACCGGCGCGGGGAGCGTCCAACCAACTAGCGTGCCCTGGGTGTCCGCCACGCCCTCCTTCGACGCGGCCCGGCCCGCGGGCCAGACCCCGCACGGCGGCCGGGCCTGGTTCGCCGGAACACGGGCCGACGACGTCGTCCAGGCCGGCGACGACCCGGCTCTGCTGGACGGCGGCGGCTGGTGGGCCGTCGTGATCACGTTCGAGGGCGCCGTCCGGTTGTGGCGGTTCGCCTCTCGCGCCCCGGCCGCCGTCCCACCCCCGCCGCTGCGGCCCTGGCCGGGACTGCCGGGCACCTGGACGAGTTCGCTGGATCGGCCGGCCTACCTGGACGGCGTGGCCGAGATCCGCCGTCGCATCCGTGAGGGCGAGGTCTACCAGGCCAACCTCTGCCGCCTGCTCAGCATCGACCTGGACGAAGCCGCCGCCGACGCCGCCGCCGCCCAGGACGCGCTCGGCGACCCCTGGTCGCTGGCCGCCGTCCTGCACCGAGGCAACCCCGCTCCCTACGCCGGAGTGATCGACGTCCCCGCCCTCGGGGGGCTGCAGCGCACACGCATCGCCTCGGCGTCCCCCGAGCTGTTCCTGCGCCGCGAGGGCGAGCTGATCACCTGCTCGCCGATCAAGGGCACCGGCCGCACCGCCGCCGACCTGCTGCCCAAGGACGAGGCCGAGAACGTGATGATCGTGGACCTGATGCGCAACGACCTGCAGCACACCTGCCGCCCCGGCACCGTCGAGGTCACCGGTCTGCTCGAGGTCCAACAGCACCCCGGTCTGGTGCACCTGGTCTCCACCGTGCAGGGGCGCCTCACCGAGGGCGCCGGCTGGGCACAGATCCTCCAGGTCACGATGCCCCCCGGCTCGGTCTCCGGCGCCCCCAAGAGCAGCGCCCTGCGCGCCATCCGCGACCTCGAGCCCGTCGCTCGCGGCCCGTATTGTGGCGCGGTCGGCTGGGTCGACGCGGACGCCGGGACGGCCTGCCTTGCGGTCGGAATCCGCACCTTCTGGTGGGAGTCGGGCCGGCTGCACTTCGGCACCGGCGCCGGCATCACCTGGGGGAGCCGGGCGCAGCGTGAGTGGGAGGAGACTGAGCTCAAGGCCGCCCACCTGATCGGTCTGGCCAGAGGAGAGGAATCGACATGACCGTGTCATCTGGGCCTTCCAAGTCATCGGCCGCGGCGCAGGAACGATCGGAGCCGCTGGTGTGGCTGAAGGGGCGGGTCACCGACGCCGAGAGCGCCCGGGTCGGTGTGCTGGACGCCGGGTTGACCGTGGGCGACGGGGTGTTCGAGACCTGCAAGGTCGCCGATGGGCGGCCCTTCGCGGTGACCCGGCACCTACGGCGCCTGGCCAGCTCGTCCGCCGTCCTGGATCTGCCCGCGCCGGACGGCGAGCGCATCCGGGAGGGGATCGGCGAGCTCCTCGAGGCGGCGGGCGACGTGCCGTTCGCCCGCCTGCGGATCACCGTGACCAGTGGGCTGGGGCTGCCGGCCGGGGTGCGCGGGGACGCGGGTGCCACGCTGGTGATCTCGCTGACCCCGTGCGCCCCTTGGCCGGTGCGGGGCGCGGCGATCACCGTGGACTTCCGGCGCAACGAGCACTCCGCCACCGCCGGGGCAAAGACGATCTCTTACGCCGAGAACGTGGTCGCGGCGCGGCGGGCCCGCGCGGTCGGCGCGCACGAGGCGCTGATGGCCAACACCGCCGGGATGCTGTGCGAGGGCACCGGGTCGAACGTGCTGGTGGATCTGGGGGAGGGGCGGCTGGTGACGCCCCCGTTGACCTCGGGGTGTCTGGCCGGAATCACGCGGGAACTGCTGTTGGAGTGGGCCGGTGACGAGGGACTGCCGATCGCCGAGCAGGATCTGCCGTTCGAGGTGCTCTCCACGGCCCAGGATGTGCTGCTCACGTCCTCGACCCGCGACGTCCAGCAGGTGGCCGACCTGGACGGTCGTTCGATCAGCGGGACGGAACTCGGCCGGGCCGCCGTCGACCTGTTCGCGCGCCGCGCCGCGAACGTCACCGACCCCTGATCGAGGCCGCTGGTCAGGACAGCAGGCGGATGAGTGTGGAGTCGAGGTCGAGGTGGATGGACTCCTCGCCGTCCGGCACGACGGCCGCGGTGCGGTCGAGGAAGGCCCGGACGTCGTCCGCGCCCGCTTCGAGGACGGCCTGACCGTCGGGCGAGGTGAGCGAGATCATCAGAAGTTCACGGCCGGTGCCCCAGCTCGGCCAGACGTGGACGTCGCCGTCGCCGACCGGACGGCTCAGGCCGTTGCGCAACAGGTCCCGGGCGAAGACCCACTCGACCTCCATGCCGTCTCCCGAGAAGACGGCCCGAACCGCGTACGGGTCCGCGGCGCTGTAGCGCAGGCTCACCGGCAGCGGAACGGCGTCGGCGTCGGCGACGACGAGTCTCAGATGAACCGACGCTTCCACGTCCACGTGCGGCTGCATGGTGCTCCCTTGTCGAGTGGCGGCCCCCGCCAGTTCCTCTCTCAGCCCCTGCGCCCGCTGCGTTCGAGAACCTTGCATCTCTCGGTGTCCAGATGACGCGGGTGCCAGTTAAGCATCCCGGCGAGACACAGCATTCCACCCCACGAGCCTGTTCGGGAGCCGCACGCGCGGGCCATCCCTCCTCCGGCCCCCAAAGATTTGTGCAAGTGTCCCGAAGTGCCCGATAGACCCGAAAACATGGGAAGTCACGTGTGGTAGACGAAGGCCCCCATTTGGTCACTCTGAGTCGTACTTGTTGACTGTTGGTTGAAAACTCGGTTGACGTGACCCCGGATCCCGGTGTCGCCCTCGCACTTCGTGACGGCGACGGCGTCGAGGACGTCGCTCCCACTCGGCGTCCGGCGCCGTCCCCCGGGAGCCGCCGGGCCCGGGTTCGACGCGCGCTGCCATGAGCGTCCGACAAGAACCTGTGCGACCCAGTGCTTACAGTGGCCGTGTGCCAGTCGAGGAGACCGAGGAACCGCGGCGCCACGTGCCCGGGAGCGGACCGCGCGGCCCCCGGCGGTTCGACTCCGTCACCCGCGGCGCCCATCAGACCCGGGGCAGGCTGAGGTCCCACCCGGTCGCCGGGCCCGCCTACCGCATCACTGTCGGCATCGTGGGGGCGCTCGTGGTCCTCCTCGGCCTGGTGCTCGTGCCCTTCCCGGGTCCGGGCTGGCTCATCGTGATCATCGGACTGCTCATCCTTGCCTCGGAGTTCGCCTGGGCCCAGCGTCTGCTGGACTTCGTCAAGGCCAAGGTGCACGACTGGACGACGTGGATGGCCGCCCGCTCCTGGCCGGTCCGCCTGGGGGTCGGGCTGGCCACAGCGGTGTTCGTCGGAGCGATCCTCTACACCACGGCGTATCTGATCGGGTTGCCGGGCTGGATCCCCGGATGGCTGGTCCCGCCGCTGCCGGGCATCGAGCAGTACAGCTCGTGGTGAGCGCCGCAGGACACGTCAGGGCGAAGGACGGGCCCGATCCGATTGGGTAGCGGGCCCCGGTTTCGCTAGCATCAGCGCAGCACCGCGCACGCGCGGGCGATTAGCTCAGCGGGAGAGCGCCTCGTTCACACCGAGGAGGTCACTGGTTCGATCCCAGTATCGCCCACCACAAATCCTCAGGTCACAGGCCGGTTTCGGAACTCGCGGGCAACGGTGGCCGGTGACAGACCACGACGCTTGTAAGGCCGCGGCAATGCCTCTGCCAGCGAGTCGTGCCCGTCTCGGCGTCAAGACGGGCAGACTCGACTGGCAGGGGCAATTGCCGCGGCCTTGCAAGGATCGTGGTCGGTCATCGGCCAACGCCTAGTCGAGTCCCGAAACCGGCCTGTGACCTGCGGCCAGCGTTCTGGCGACCGGAGTCCCCGCCGAAGTGGCCCCTCGCGAGCCAACGCTCATCGGCGACGACAATCAGACGATCGCGTGCCCGGGACAGTGCGACGTTCAAAAGGCGGACTCCGGCGTTCTCACCGTTCGATTCAGTGAACCAGGGGTGCAGGCCGATGCCCTTCGCGGGTGCTTCCGTTGTGTCGTAGATGATCACGTCCCGTTCCCACCCTGGAACCGGTGGACGGTGGCCACCCCTGGCTGTGCGCTCATGGTCGGCGAGCAACCCACGGATAAGGCGGGTCTGCGGCAAAGTGGGGAGTGATCACACCATTATCGGGGTGGTATTACCGCCCGCTTCTCTGATCAGACGAGCGAGCGCGTCAACCAGAAGGGCGTGAACCGGGTTCCTACGAGCTCCAGACCCACGGCCGCGTGGTGGTGGTGGTGGTCGACCAGCTGGCCTCGATCGGCGCACTGGCGAGCGCGGTCGCCCGCTTCAGCGACATCACTGCCTACCTACCTGGCCTGGCTATGAGGCGGAACGCTGACCGCTACCCCGGAGCCAGGACATGCCCGCGACGCATACGTCATCGCTGACGCAGCCCGCACCCCGCCCCACGCCGTGCGCCGATTCGGCTTCGAGAAGCAGACCACGGTCGACCGGGCCGTCCTGGGGGACATGCAGTGGCACGCACAGGCCGACTGGCGTCTGTGGTGCGTTCTCCGGGCGCTCGCCCGTCGGACCGGCTGCGCATGATCGCGCGGCAACCGCCGTGCCTGAGTTGCTCCGCTGGTGCCGGACATGCCGCGCCCCCGCCGGAGGACAAATCGGATCTACCCGAAAAAGGAGTACCAAACGTATCAGCGTAGTAACTGAGCGCCCCTATTCTGTGACGAAGTGCTTCCGGCTTGGAGGCGTCTTATGACGAACTCAAGGGATCCGGCTCGCTCTGCTCCTGCGGAGATCAACACTAACGTCACGGTGCACGGTGACGTCAGCGGTCAGCTTGCCGTCGGCCAGAACATCCTGCAGATGCGCATCGACCGCGTGGTCGGAAACGTGGTCACTGTACTCCCGGCCGGTTCCGCCCCGAGGATATCGCCGCGGTCGCGCCCCATCCGCATCCTGCCGCGCCGCCCGGTGCCGATGTTCGACCGTCAGGACGAGACCGCACAGGTCATCGAATGGGTCGCGGCGGAACAGGCCGTCGAGGTGACCGCACCGTCGGGGGCGGGCAAGTCCACCTTGTTGCGCCACCTCGCCCACGAGGGCCAGGTGGCCGAAGCGTGCGGCGGGGTCGCCCACCTGTCAGTCCGCGGTTGCTCTCGGGACGACCTGCTTCAGGAGATCTTCGAGGTCTTCTACCGCTCAGACGTCCCGGTGAAGCCGTCGCCGGTCGAACTACGCCACCGCCTGCAAAGCGTCAGGGCGGCCCTGCTCCTTGACGACCTCGGGCTGCCCGAGCACCAGGTCGAGGAGTTGGAGGACTTCGCCCCGCAGTGCGCGTTCGTGGTGGCCGTCGGACGGCCAGAGCCGGTGGCCCGGCTCAGGAGCCTGAACCTCGGCGGGCTGCCCCCAGACGACGCGGCCCGGCTCTTCGTTCATGCGCTTGGCCGTGCACTGCTTCCCGAGGAACGGCCGTCGGCCGCGACGATCTGCGGGCTGGCCGGCGGTCATCCCGGTCGACTCGTGCACTACGGCTCGAGCGCGCGGCAGTTCACCGGCTCGCTGAGCCAGTTCGCCGCCGAGGCGCTCGCCTACGGCCCGCCAGCCATCGCGCCCGAGTCCTCGCAGGACGTGCGATGGCTCGGCCTCCTCGCGGCCGTGCCCGGGGTTCAGCTCGACGCCCGGCAGTTGGCCGCCATCAGTGAGCTGCCCGACGTACAGCAACGCCTTGATCGGTACGGGGTGCTGGGACTGGTGGTGGCCAGTGACCCTGCGGTCGGCGAGGTGTCTGCCCCACCCACGTACAGCCTCTCGTCGTCGGGCGTCGCACTGGGCGTGGAGGGCTGGGATCTCGACAAACGCCGTGCGGAGTTACACGCTTACTTCGCCGCCTTGGCGAGAAGCGATCCGCACCGGGTTCTGGCTCCGAGGGGCCCGGCCGACACGGTCCGGAGTCTCCAGTCCGACGCCAGGGAGCACGGCGAGTGGCGTTCTGTGCTCGCCTATGGCGTGCTGCTCGACGCTGTCTACGCCGGCAGCGGGCGATGGGACGCCTGGCACGACGTCCTTCACGCCTCGCTGGAAGCGGCCCGCGCTCTCGGTGACTCTCGGGCAGAGGCGATGGCACTGCACCAGCTCGGGACCCGCGCGCTGTGCCTGGGCGATCTCCAGACCGCTGCAGGGTGGCTAACGGCGGCGCTCGACCTACGGACGTCGGCTGGCGACACGGCCGCTGCGCAGGTCACCCGGCACAATCTGAACCTCATCACAGCGCCACCGCCGCCGCCACAGGACAGCGACGAGCCCGGCTCTGATTCCAGCCACAACGCTCTGGCCGCCGTTGTCAGCAGAATGCCTGCGGTCGTGAAGGTCTTGGCCGCTCTCGTGCCACTGGTCGGCTTGCTGGTACTGAAGGGATGGCTGTTCAGCGAGACTGCACACGCCGACCCCCAGTCGGTGGCGTTCGCGGCGCAAGCCGTCAACCAGGCCAGTGCGCCGCAGAACATCACGCTTGCCAGTGGTTCTCAACCGATGCGTATCGATCACATCGCCACATCCGGGCCGCACGGCAGCGAATTCACGGTCATGACGTCCACCTGCCTGAACGAGATCCCGGCCGGCCAGACCTGCACGACGACCGTCGTGTTCACTCCGACCGATGTCGGAGAGCGGCAAGCGACGCTCATCTGGGACGTCGAGGACCTGGACAACGACCCGGTCACCACGCTGACCGGCGAGGGACGTGCACCCGACCCGGTCGCGCCCTCCGTGACACCGGCCAGCCTGGTGTTCGAGCCCCTCCCGCTCAACACCGGCGGCCCGCCGCAGCAGGTCCGCCTGGTGGCGCCCACGACGGGGCCGATCGAGGTCGGCTCGGTGGCCATCGAGGGCGTGCACGCGGCCGACTTCCTTCTCGAGGACGACAGCTGTTCCGCGGCGGTGCTCAGGGCTGGGGCCGCGTGCACCCAGAGCGTCAGGTTCACGCCGAGCGCTGAAGGCGAGCACGGCGCCCTACTTGTCATCACCGGCGTGGGCGGGGACAGATATGCGGCAGTGCCGCTCAGCGGAACAGGCCTCACGCTGCCGGCCGAACAGGACGTCGCCGTCGCCCCGGCGTCGCTGACCTTCGGCGACCAGACAGTTGGAACCACGTCGGCCCCCCAGCAGGTCACCCTGTCCAACCGTGGCCAGACGCCAGTGGACGTCGCGGCCGTCACGACCGTCGGGGGTCCAGACTTCACCATCGTCGAGAACACCTGCGGTTCTGCGATCCCACCGGGCGCCGAGTGCACCGTGGCGACGGTGTTCACACCAGCTGAGGTAGGGCAGCACACGGCGCAGCTCGTCGTCCACGCTCCGGGGTCGCCGACCATACCGTTGCGCGGCGTCGGCGTCCCCGCCCAGGCGGGCGCACCCGAACTCTCCCCAGCGATCGTGGACTTCGGTTCCCAGCAGGTCGGCAAGGTCAGCGCGCCGAAGAACGTCACGGTGACCAACCGGGCGGCCGCTCCGCTACGGCTGGCAGGTCTTTCTGTCGCAGGCGAGAACGCCGGCTTCAAGGTGGACGCCGCGGCCTGCACCGGCGCAACCATCCAGGCGCAGGCGACGTGCGTCGTCCCGGTGCGGTTCGCGCCCACGACTGCTGGAACCCACTCGGGCGTGCTGGGTCTGAGCGTCGAGGGTGCACCGGGCCGGTCTACCGTGGTGCTGATCGGGACGGCGACCGATCCCAAGCTTCCCCAAGTGCCCGATGTCATCGGTCTGGTGAAGCCGAAGGCGGAGCAGGTACTGAAGGACGCGGGCCTGACGCTGGGCCAGGTCACCCAGGCACCGCACCCCGACGCGCCTCCCGGTGTGGTCATCGACCAATCGCCGAGGCCGAGCACCCCTGTGGCGCGGGGCGACAGCGTGGACATCGTCGTATCCAGCGGACCTGAGACGATCCCGGTACCGAAGCTCGTCGGCATGCAACGGGCAGCAGCCGAACAGCGGCTCGCAGGCGCCGGGCTGGGTGTGGGCCAAGTGGCGCAACGCGCCGATCCTGAGGCTGCGGCCGGGGTCGTCCTGGAGACCGATCCGAAGGAAGACACACCAGTTCTGCCTGGATCGCCGGTCAACCTCGTGGTCTCGAGCGGTCCCGATGTTGTGCTCGTTCGGGTGCCTCCGGTACGGGGCGAGCCTCTGGAGAACGCTAGAGCTCTCATCGAGGGAGTCGGCCTGAAGGTCGGCACGGTCACCCAGGGGCCCAGCGACACGGTCAAGCAGGGCTACGTCATCGGCAGCACGCCCGCAGCGGGGGAGGAGGTCAAGTCGGGCAGCGAGGTTGGGCTCAAGGTGTCCAGCGGGCCGGCGTCGGTGATCGTGCCGAACGTTGTCGGGATGCTGTTGGCAGAGGCCAAGACAGCCATCACCGACGCGCATCTGACGGTCGGTGAGGACACCTTGGAGTACAGCGACACGGTCAAGGAGGGTTACGTCATCAGCGCTACGCCTCCCGCCGGGAAGGAGGTCCCGTCGGGAAGCCCAATCGCGCTGACGGTCTCCCGCGGGCCCGAGCCAATTGAAGTGCCGAACGTCGTCGGCCTGAGTGAGAAGGCCGCGGGCGAGGCACTAAGGGGGCATTCGCTCAAGAAGGGCCAGACCAGCACCAGACCTGACTCCACGGCGCCAGCAGGGATTGTCGTCGAGCAGAATCCTCCCCCCAAGAGCCGGGCACTGGCGGGCAGCCCAGTCAACTTCGTCATCTCCAGCGGACCGAAACAAGTCGAAGTGCCCTATGTCGTCGGCAAGACGTACGCCGAGGCCGAGAGAGACATCAAAGAAAAAGGGCTGACGGTCACCCGAATCGATACCTACGACTCGAATTCCAACCCCCCACCCGTGAGTGGCACTGTGATCAGCACCACGCCCGCCGGCGGCGCCCAGGTCGACAAGGACAGCGAGGTCGAGGTCACGGTCTACGTCAGCTTGGATTAGGTAGCCCGAACTACCCACGCCGGAGCCAGGAACGCCAGTAGAGCTGTCGAAGGGACGGAGAAGACATGAGCGAAACCAGCCGTGGTGACCGGATCCACCTGGAGATCGGCGGTGGTGTAAGCGGGCAGGTGGCCGCCGGCCGAAACATCGCCCAGCACTACGTGAGCTCCGGCGATAGGGCCCCGATCACCGAAGCCGATCTTGAGCAGCTTCGTGGACTCGTGACGGAGCTGAAGGAACAGGTGGCCGCACAAGCGCCGCCCGAGCAGCGAGACGCGGCCCTCGAACGGATCGACGAACTCCACGAAGCGGTCGTTGCGGAGGAGCCGGACCTGACCACGATGGAATATGTGCGCTCGTGGTTCGTCAGGAACCTGCCGAAGCTGGCCGGCGCCGTCACCGGCCTCCTCGTGAATCCTCTGATCGGCGGAATCGTCGGGACGGCCGGCGAGCTCGTTGCCGCTGACTTCCACCGCCGCTTCACTGCGGGCGGGACGTAGCGATCCCAGATTCGTCCACGCGGCCAGATACGACGCGATGCGACCAAGGCGACCTTCGGCGAACTGCCGAACGTCAGCGCCCCTGGGCGACCTCGATGGGATGGAGGGGGGAGGGGTTCGAATTCCTCAGCCCTATCACGATCTTCCAGGTGAGGGGCCTCAACTGGACATCGCTGAGGGTCTGAAATCATATGTGGCAGAGCTTGAGGCGAGAGCTCCCGCCCTAGCGTGTCTCGGATTGTGATACAGCCGCCCCGGGTTTCGGAAAGGGAACGGCAGGCTTGAACATGTCGAGAGGGGAGAGCAGGATCGCGTCTTGTGACGACGGTCGGTGACCCCATGGCGGTGCGGGCCGCGGCGCTGGCCTGGCTGGCCGAGGTGACCATGGATGGGCAGGTGGAGGTTACTCGGTCGCAGTTGGCGAACGACTTCACCGTCGACAACGGGGTTCGGTTCCCGTTGATCGACCGCGGTCGCGGGATCCGCAAGCCACTCGGCTGGGATGCTGCGCTGACGATCACGACGGCGGTGCCGAAGTCTGGTCGGCCCCGCCCGTACGACGACACGGAGGGCCCAGATGGGCTGCACCGGTACAAGTTGCGCCGCGACAACAGAGGGGAGGCCGAGAACGCCGGTTTGCGGGAGGCGATGCGGAGAGAGCTGCCGCTGGCCTGGTTCTACGGGGTCGCTCCGGGGGTGTTCCAAGCGGTGTTCCCGGTGTACCTGGTGGCCGAGGAGGTCGAGCGGGATCAGTTCGTGCTCGCGTTGACCGATGACCAGCGGGAGATCGCTCCCGGTAGCGTCGTGGAGGGGGCGCTGCGTCGCTACATCGTCGCCCAGACTCGCCGACGGTTGCACCAACCGGTATTTGCCAGCCAGGTGATGCTGGCCTACTCGACCCGGTGCGCGGTGTGCGACTTGGCTCACCGCGAGCTGTTGGACGCCGCGCACATCATTCCCGACAACGCCCCGGGCGGGGATCCGGTGGTGCCGAATGGCTTGGCGTTGTGCAAGATCCACCACGCCGCCTACGACGCCAATGTGCTCGGCATCCGTCCTGATTACGTGGTGCAACTTCACCACCGGCTGCTGGCGGAGATCGACGGTCCGATGTTGCTGCATGGCTTGCAGGCCCACCACGACCAACCCCTGATGCGCGTACCCGCTCGCCGCGCGGACCGGCCCGACCAAAACCGGCTTGCCCACCGCTATGAACGGTTCCGGGCAGCCTGATGCCCGCGCAGGGCCGGGCATGCGCCATGTTCACGGCGGGGGAGCGCAGAATCGTTCCGTGCGCGCCTATGCGGGGGGGCACGGACTGGGATCGGTACCGGTTCCTGCATGGCCGTGGCGCGAGCGAGGTGAGCTTCTGGCGCCCTGGCGGGGGCCGACGATTCGCGGCCATCCCGCCCGGGGCGCCGTTCCTGTTCAAGACGCATTGCTCGCACGGCAATCGGATCGTCGGGGGCGGGTACCTGTCGGAGTGGGTGCCCTTGCCGATGTCGCGAGCCTGGGAATTCTTCGGCCAGGACCACGGCTGCGCCAGCTGCGCGCCGAACACCCCACCTGGAACGACGACCGGCTCCGCGGCAATGGCCACGTGGTGTCTCCACATGAGCTGCTATAGGACCTCTTCGATGAAACGGGCAACCCGAAGGCCGGCCACAGCCTGCCGCCTACGCGCGACGCAACCCGACCATGATCGTTATTCGCTGGGAGCCACAAGATCGCACCGCCCCGGATCTCAGGTGACCAGGTCGATGATCGCGTCCTGGTTCTCTCGGCCGCGGCGCAGCAACCCGACCGTCAGTCCGATGACGAACATCACGAAGGGCAGCAGCACGAGCGTCCAGCCGGTCGCGTTGAGCCCCCAGGCCTGGGTGCTGGGGTCGACACCCTCTGCGACCGTGCCGGCGAGGAGGCCGAACCGGGACATCAAGAGGTAGGCCCCGATGACCAGCCCGACGAAGGCGAGCGCGGGGGCGATCATCGTGTGCCAGACCCGGGTGTCCTCCCGGGTCCGGCGGAAGTAGACGATCACGGCGAGGCTGACCAACGCCTCGACGAGGACGATGCCGACCACTGCGAGCCCGCTGAACCAGAAGAAGAGGTTGAGCACCGGGTCCTTGCCGGTCGCCGCGAAGAACACGATGACGGCGCCGGCGATGACCGTGGTGGTCAGCGAGGCGACGGCCGGCGCACCGGCCCGGTTGACGCGGTCGAGAGCGGTGGGGAGCACTCCGGCTCGGCCCATCGAGAAGAAGTAGCGGGACGCCGCGTTCTGGAATGCCAGCAGGCCTGCGAACAGGCTGCTCAGAACCAGCCACTCCATGGTCGTGGACACGAAGGTGCCGGCCCAGCTCCCCAGCCACGCTCCGACGTACTCCTCGGCGACGGTGAAGACCACGGCGGCGGGGTTGGCCAGCGGCGTGCCGTCGACCGTCGAGATCTCGGCCACCCGGTCGACGACGGTCTGCGACCCGAGAGCGCTGACGATGGCGAACGTCGTCAGGCCGAAGAGCACGGTGATGAGGGTGACCGACACGTACGTGGCGATCGGGACGGTGCGCTTGGGGTCCCTGGACTCCTCGCCGTAGATCGCGGTCGCCTCGAACCCGATGAAGGACGCGAACGCGAAGGCCAACGCGATGCCGGCGGACCCGGCGAAGCCACCGATCAGGATCTTGTCGGGCGTGAACGACGCGGCGACGTCGATGCCCTGGGGGCCGCCCCCCTCGGCGAACACCGCCACCGACATCACGAACAGCGAGATGACCTCGAGCAGCATCAGCACGCCGAGGACCTTGGCGCCGACGTCCACGCTGAAGAGCGACAGCCCCGTGACCAGCGCCCACGCAAGCAGACTCCACACCCACCAGTCGAGGGCGATCCCGGCTTTGGCCTCCATCTCCCCGGACATCACCGCGCCGAAGAAGCCGTAGATCGCGAGCTGGATCGCGATATAGGCGACCAGCGAGACGAAGGCGCTGCCCACCCCGGGGCCGATCCCCAAGCCGCGGCCGACGTAGGCGAAGAACGCGCCGGTATTGGTGACCCGGTGGCTCATGGCCCCGTAGCCGAAACTGAACAGCACCAGAGTCAGACCGACCGCGACATAGGCGCCGGGCACCGCGGCGCCGTTGCCGAGAACGATCGCGACCGGAACCGCCCCGGTCATGCCGACCAGGGGCGCCGCCGCGGCGACCACGAAGAAGACGATTCCGCCCACGCCGAGACGGCCGCGTCGAAGGGCGGTCTCCGGGGTCTGCGCAGGAGCGGGCTGCAGCTGATCCATCCGTGCCTCCGGGCCAAGACCTATCGTACGGATCCTAAAGAGTTGGCTCACATTCCCTGAATCCATGGGTCTTGTCAAGCATTCGGCACTCACGTACGAGCCCATCGACAGCTCGTTCGGTCACGCGTCCGCCGCCTGGGTGGTGAGCGGCTGGAGCGTGGACAGGTACAGCAGGCAGGTGTACCGTTTGGCCCCAAATAATCGGGAGGTGTCATGGCTGAGGCGTCCGTCGATGTCCTGCGTGTTGTGGAGGATCTGCGCGGTCAAGGGATCGATGTCGTGCGGGTCTCCTACGCCGACAACATCGGCGTGGATCGCGGACGTGACGTCCTGATCGACGAGCTGCCGACGGTCATGGACCATGGGTTGGCCTTCTGCCGGTCGGTCTTTCACACCACGCCGATGGGTGACGTCGTCCCGGTTCACGGTGGCATCGACGCCGGCCTGCCCGACGTCCATGTCATTCCCGACCTGTCGACCGTGGCGAAGCTGCCGTGGTGCGAGGGGGCCGGGTGGGCCGTCGGCGAGGTGTTCGACGTCGACGGGTCGGCGTGCGAGGAGGCCCCTCGACAGGTGCTGGTCAGAGTGGAGCGCCTGCTGGCCGAGGCCGGCGTGAGCGCCGTCGTCGGGCCGGAGCTCGAGTACTACGTGCTGGAGTCGGATCCGGGCTCCGCCGTCGGCTGGCGTCGCTACGCCGACGCACCGGGCAACGTCTACGTGGTGGGCAGCAAGGGGGACCCCAAGCAGCACCTGGTGCGCGTGCTGCGTCAGCTGCGCGACGCCGGCCTGCGGGTCACCGCGGCGAACCACGAGTTCTGCGGCGGGCAGTTCGAGGTCAACCTCACACATTCGGCCGCGCTGGACGCCGCGGACCGTTCGTTCCGGCTCAAGTCCGCCGTGCAGGAGATCGCGCGGCTTGACGGGCTCATGGCGACGTTCATGGCCAAACCGTTCAACGACGAGGGCGGGTCCGGTTTCCACCTGCACATGTCGCTCATGGGTCAGGACGGCGGCAACGCGTTCGACGACCCCGATGGGGAGTTCGGTCTGTCCGACAGCGGTCGCCAGGCCGTCGCCGGCGTGCTGGCCCACGCCCCGGCCCTGTCGCTACTGCTCAACCCCACCATCAACTCCTACAAGCGGTTCGGCCCGGACACCCTGGCGCCCTGGCTCATCGACTGGGGCCTGGACAACCGCAGCGCCATGGTCCGCATCCCGCCGGAGCGGGGTGCGGGTTCGCGCATGGAGGTGCGGCTGGGGGATGCGACCGCCAACCCCTACCTGGCGATCGCGGGCACCCTGGCCGCGGCCCATCTGGGTATCCGGGACCGGTTGCCGCTGCAGCCGCCTCTGGAGGGCTACGGCTACGACCCGTCCAAGGCCGCGCTCCTGCCGCAGCGGCTGTCCGCCGCCATCGAGGCCTTCGATGCGGACGCGGACCTGAAGGACATGCTGGGCAAGCCCTTCTGCGATTCGTTCCTCGCCTACAAACGCAACGAGGTCGAGCGGTTCGAACGGTTCGTCACGGACTGGGAGTTCCGCGAGTACGCCTATCACCTCTGACACGCCACCTCTGGCGCAGGGGCGCCTACCTGGCCTGGGCCTCAGGCGTTCTCGCCACGGGCGCCGGCGCCTCGGAGGCCGACTCCTCCAGGCTCGTCACGATGGTGCGCAGGCCGCGGGTCAGATCGGCGACGCCGCGCCGGGACAGCCCGGACACGAGTTGCGACTCGACGGCGTTGAAGGCCGGGTAGAGCTCCTCCATCAGGTCCACGCCGGCGGGTGTCAGTCGCAGATGGACGCGCCGACGATCCGTCTCGTCGACGGTCCGGGTGACGTACCCGCGTGACCTCAGGGTCTTCACCACGCCGGTCACGGTCGCCTTGGAGATGCCCGCGGCCTCGGCCGCCTGCCCGGTCTCGACACCGTCCCAGATCCACGTCACCCACAGGAGCACGTAGCCGGTCCAGGTCAGGTCGCGCTCGCGTAACACGGTGTTGGTGAGGTGGTTCCGGACGGAGTTCGCGGCGCGGTAGAGGCTCGAGACGGCACGAGCGGCCGGCAGGTCGAGCGGAAGTCCTTCGACACGCGCCATCATGACCCGCTCGGTCTCCTCGAGAGTGTGGCGGTCCGGCATCCACCCATCGTACGGCCCCGTAATGCTTGATCGGCGGCGACCCGGCGGTGGCGCGTCGCGACGGCTGCACGGCGCGCCGCAGGTGTGGTCATGGTCCTCACCGTAGGACCCGGTTGCGATGCAGGAACCAGACCTTTGGCACCGGCCGCGATCCGGCTCGTCCTTGCGTGGCGACGGATGAGGCCCTACCGTTTGCATCCAAACAACCTTGTCTGGGCCGAGCGGGAGAGCAGATGACGCTGATCACCGAGACCCATCTGCGGGAGCACGAGGCCACCCTCGTGGTGCTCTCACGTGAGGTTGTCGCCGACGACGTGGTCGCGCTGACCCTCGCGGCGCCCGACGGGTCGGCCCTACCGGCGTGGACGCCGGGCGCTCACGTCGACCTGCTCCTGGCCGACGACCTGACGCGGCAGTACTCGCTGTGCGGCAGCGTGAGCGACCGGAGCCGGTGGCGGGTGGCGGTCCTGCGCCCGCCCGACAGCGCGGGAGGTTCCGTCCGGGTCCACGAGCACCTCCCGGAAGGGGCGTCGGTCCGGGTCCGTGGACCGCGTAACCACTTCCCGCTCGTGACGGCGGCCCGCTACCTGTTCATCGCGGGGGGCATCGGGATCACGCCGCTGCTGCCGATGCTCGCCGAGGCCGAGGCGGCCGGCGCGCAGTGGCACCTCTACTACGGCGGTCGCAACCGGTCCTCGATGGCCTTCCTCGACGAGCTGGAACGTCACGGCGACAAGGTCACGGTGGTGCCGCAGGACGAGGCCGGGATGCTCGACATCGACGCGATCCTCGCCGGCCCACGCGAGGACACTCTCGTGTACTGCTGTGGCCCCGAGGGCCTGCTCGGTGCGGTTGAGACCGGTTGCCAGGGATGGCCGGCGGGAAGCCTGCACCTGGAGCGTTTCACCGCCAGGACCGTGGCGGCAGGGGCCGCCCCGGACACGGGGTTCGAGGTCGTCCTGCAGCGGTCCGGGATGACGCTGAGCGTGGGTCCGCAGGAGTCCATCTTCGACGTCGTCCGGGCCGCCGGGGTCAGCGTCCTCGGATCGTGCCTCCAGGGGGTCTGCGGGACCTGCGAGACGGGGGTCCTGGAGGGCAGGGTGGACCACCGGGACTCGGTCCTCAGCGCCGAGGAGCAGCAGGAGGACGAGTACATGATGATCTGCGTGTCGCGCTGCCGTGGCGAGCGACTGACCCTCGACCTGTGAGCGCGGAAGGACTGACATGAGCCCGATCCCAGCCCCACGCCCACCACGGCACTCGACCGTGTGGGCGGTCCCCTCGCACAGCTGGTACGTCGTCGCCGCCAGCCGCGACGTCGGCCGCCGACCCATCGGCCGCCGCGCCCTGCACCGGCCGGTCGTCCTGTACCGCACCACCACCGGCCGGGCCGTGGCCCTGGAGGACCGCTGCGCGCACCGTCCGTACCCGCTCAGCCTCGGACGCCTCGACGGCGACCGGATCGTCTCGGGGTACACCGGCTTCGCCTACGACGAGCGGGGTGTCTGCGTGAGCGTGCCGACCCAGGCCCAGGTGCCGATCGGCGCCAGGGTGGACGCCTTCCCGGTGCACGACGACGGCGCGTTCGTCTGGGTGTGGCTCGGGCCCCCCGACCTGGCCCGGCTGCGGCCGGCCCCCGAGGTTGCGTGGCTGGACTCCCCGGATTGGGCCACCTTCGGCGGCGAGTGGGAGACCTCGGCGGCACTGTGGGTGCTTCAGGACAACTTCGCGGACATCAGCCACGTCCCGGTGGTCGACGAGGACATCGCGCCACCGGCGCTCGCCTCGACCCCGCCCCCGTTGGAGGTGGAGGTCAGCGAGACCTCGGTGCTGTTCTGGCGCGACTTCCCACCCGCCCCCGTGGCGGTGTGGCACGCCGAGGCCCTCGGCGTCTCGCCGCAGGACCGGTTCGCCCAGCGCGAGGAGGGTCACTTCGTGGCGCCGGGCCTGTGGGTCGACCGGTGGGATGTCACGATCCCGCCGGACGCCGCCGGCGGCGAGCCCGAGACCAGGTCCTTCCGCTTCACGCACGCGATCACGCCGGTCGACGACCGCGTCACCCGGCACCTGTGGCGGGTCAGCCGGGACTTCGCCCTCGACCCGGCGACCACGGACGCGCTGATGCCGCTCTTCGACCGGTACTACCGCAGGGTCCAGCAGATCCTGGAGACCATCCAGTCGGTGGTGGACCGCGACGGCGTCCGCCCGGACGTCAACGTCAGCGCCGACGCGGCCGGCATCGCCGTCCGAAGGATCATGCGCCGGCTCGTCGCCGACGAGACGGGCGGCCGATGATGGGCCGGGCCGGACGACCGATGGAGGCTGGGACATCCACCATGGCGCACCAGGACACTTCCCACCCGCACGCGGCCGTCGTCGAGGGAGTGCCGATCGACACGCGGCACTGGGTCGGCGGCCGTCGCGTCGCGTCGGCAACGACGTTCACCGACGTCTCACCCATCGACGAGGCGCCGATCGCCGAGGTCTGCGCGGGCACATCGGTGGAGGTGGACCAGGCCGTCTCGGCGGCTCGCGCGGCGTTCCCGGCCTGGGCCGCGCTGCCCGTCGGCGAGCGCTCGAGCGATCCTGCGACGGGTCGCCGACGGGGTGCAGGCCCGGGTCGAGGACCTCTCCCGCGTGGAGACCCGCGACAACGGATCCCTGATCCGCAGCCACCGCCGCGGGGTGATGCCGCGGGTCGCGATGAACTTCCGGTTCTTCGCCGACTTCGCCGAACACCGACTGGGGCATCCGGACGGCGAGATCCGCGGCCACCGCCAGCGGGTGACCTACGACCCGGCGGGGGTCGTGGCCGTCATCACCCCGTGGAACGCACCGCTCATGCTGGCCACCTGGCGGATCGGCCCCGCGCTGGCGGCCGGCAACACGGTCGTGCTGAAGCCGCCGGAGTGGGCGCCGCTGACGGCCAGCCTGCTCGCGGACATCACGGCCGAGGCCGGCGTTCCCGACGGTGTCTTCAACGTCGTCCAGGGCACGGGTGCCGACGCGGGGGCCCCGTTGACCCGGCACCCGGACATCGACCGACTGGCCTTCACCGGCTCGGTGCCCACCGCGGGCGTGATCGCGGCGGCGGCGGCTCCCAACATCGTGCCGCTGTCCTTCGAGCTCGGCGGGAAGTCGCCGCTGCTGGTCTTCGAGGACAGCGACCTGGACCTCGCGGTCGACCTCGCCGTCGAGCAGTTCGACAACGCCGGCCAGGTCTGCCTGGGTGCCTTCCGGGTGCTCGTGCAGGACGGCGTCGCGGACGTCTTCCTCGAGCGGGTGATCGAGAAGGCGGGCACGCTGCGCCAGGGCGACCCCCGCGAGGAGTCGACGGACGTCAGCGCGCTGGTCAGCCGGGCGCACTACGAGCGCGTGAAGGGGTTCGTCGACCGCGCGCTCGCGGCCGGAGCCCGACCGGTGCTCGGCGGCGGACCGAACACCGAGCTGGGGGGCCTGTTCTTCCGGCCGACGATCCTGGTGGACGCCGAGCCCGGCAGCGAGATCCTGACCGAGGAGGTCTTCGGCCCCGTCCTGACCGTGCAGACGTTCGCGACCGAGGCGGAGGCCGTCGACCTGGCCAACAACACCCGCTTCGGGCTCGCCGCGACGCTGGTGACCGGTGACCGGGACCGGGCGGAGCGGGTCAGCGCGCGCCTGAACGCGGGCACGGTCTGGGTCAACTGCTTCTTCGTCAGGGACCTGGGCGCGCCCTTCGGCGGCAACGGCAGGTCCGGGATCGGCCGCGAGGGTGGCATCTGGTCGTTCGACTTCTACACCGACATCAAGAACTCGGTCTTCGCCCCGACGGGCTGGACCACGAGGCAGGAGGATTCCCATGGGTGAGGTCGTTGGCGCCGGCCTGTTGGCGCACGTCCCGACGATCATGCTGTCCGAGGGCGTGCGACGTCAGCTCAACGGTGGCGAGGACTTCACGCTGGTCGCCGGGCTGGAGCAGCTGCGCGAGGACGTGTTCGAGGCCCTCGACTATGACACCGTCGTGGTCGTGGACTCGCACTGGTTCACGACCGTGGAATTCGTGGTCACCGCGCAGGACCGCCGCGCCGGTCTGTTCACCGCCGAGGAGCTGCCGCGGGGGATGTGCCGGATCCCCTACGACTGGCGCGGCGACCCCGAGCTCGCCCAGGCGATGGAGCGTTACGAGGACCGGCACGGCACCTGGATCACCGCCATCGAGGACCAGTACCTCCCGCTGTACTACGCCACGCTCAACCTGTGGAAGTACCTCGGTGAGGGGCTGGACAAGCGCTGGGTCTCGGTGAGCGTGGCGCAGACCGGTGAGACCGAGGACTTCCTGCGCGTGGGGCGGGCGATCGGGGACGCCGTGGCCGAGCTCGACCGCAAGGTGCTCCTGATCGCGTCGGGGGCGATGTCGCACACGTTCTGGAAGCTCCGCCAGCTGCGTGACCACGAGGCCGGCGACGTCTCCCACATCCGAACGCCCGAGGCGCTGGCCGCCGACACCGAGCGCCTGGAATGGTTCGGCCGTGGCGACCATGCGCGGGTCCTGGCCACGATGCCCGAGTACCTGCGCTACCGGCCCGAGGCGATGTTCGCCCACTATCTGATCATGATGGGTGCCCTCGGCGAGGGCGACTGCACGGCGCCCTCCCGCCAGTACGGGGACTACGAGAACTCGATCGGCACCGGTCAGGTGCACCTGTGGTTCGACCGGCCGGAGGCGGGCTTCCCCCGGCCCCGGGCGACCGAGGCCGACGCCGACGTGCAGCGGCAGAAGCAGGCCGGCATCGACCTGCCCGCCGCGGGCTGAGGGGCCCCGGATGGACGTGCGTGAGTTCCGGCGGATCCTGCTCGACGGCACCATCGTGGACGTCGAGCGCCGCGGCGAGATCCTGCGTGGCCGGCGACGGCCGCGAGACGGCGGCCGACCAGGCGCGCCACCTGCCGCCCACCACACCGAGCAAGATCATCTGCGTGCACCTCAACTACCGCAGCCGGGTCGAGGAGATGGGGACCAGCCTGCCGCCGGCCCCGACGTACTTCCACAAACCGGTCTCGGCCCTGAGCGCCCACGATGCGGCCGTGGTGCGGCCCCAGGGGTGCCAGTGGCTGAACTACGAGGGTGAGATCGTCATCGTGATCGGCCGCACCGCGCGCAACATCGCGCCCGCACAGGCGGCCGACCACATCCGCGGGTACACCATCGGAAACGACTACGGCCTGCACGATTTCCGAGACACCGACTCGGGGTCGATGCTGCGGGTCAAGGGAGCCGACACCCTGGCACCGGTCGGTCCCGGCGTCGTCGAGGGCTGGGACTACCGGGGCAAGCGGATCCGGACCCTGGTCAACGGCGTCGTCCGCCAGGACGGGACCACCGACGAGATGAAGTGGGACATGCACTACCTCGTCGCGGACATCGCGCGGACCATCACGCTGCAGCCGGGAGACCTGCTGTTCTCCGGGACGCCGGCCATCTCCCGCACCGTCTACCCCGGCGACGTCGTGGAGGTGGAGGTGGAGGGCCTGGGCGCCCTGCGCAACCACATCGTCGAGGGGCCCACGCCCATCCGCAGCGACGTCGGGGCGCAACCGACCGAGAGCGAGGAGGTGCTGTCCACGGCCCAGGGCGGCGACTGGGAGTTCCGCGGGATCCGGGCGCCCCGGCCGCCGGAGCACTGAGCCGTGACCGGGCGAGTGCAGACGGATCCGGTCCTGGCCACCGACTGGGTCGAGCGGAGCACGACGCTGCGGACCCCGCACGGGCTCTACATCGACGGCGCGGTCCGGCCCGCGTCCGCCGGCGCCGTCCGCCAGGTGCGCACCCCCCGGGACGGCTCGGTGATCGCCGAGCTGGCCTGGGCGGACGCCGCTGACGCCGACCGCGCGGTGGCAGCGGCACGGAGGGCCTTCGACACCGGGGACTGGCCGCGCCTGCACCCGCGCGAACGCGGGGAGGTGCTGCAGCGCTTCGCCGACGTCGTGCTGGACCATCGCGACGAGCTCGCCCTGCTGGTGAGTCTGGAGATGGGAAAGCCCATCCGGACGGCCTACGAGATCGAGCTGCGGGCCCTGGCCCGCTCGCTGCGGTTCTACGGCGAGCTGGCCGACAAGACCTACGGCGAGGTGACCCCGACCGCCGAGGGTGAGCTCGCACTCGTCACCAGGGAACCGGCCGGTGTCGTGGCCGCCGTCGTGCCGTGGAACTTCCCGCTCACGTTGGCCTCGTGGAAGGTCGCCCCCGCGCTGGCGGCCGGGTGCGCCGTCGTCCTGAAGACGGCGGAGCAGTCGCCCCTGTCCATGCAGCGGGTCGCCGAGCTGGGCACCGAGGCCGGGCTCCCGCCGGGCGTCCTCAACGTGCTGTCCGGCCAGGGCGATGTCGTCGGTCGCGCGCTCGGGGAGCACGCCGGGGTCGACGTCCTGACCTTCACCGGTTCCACGGCCGTCGGGCGGCACTTCCTGCGCTACGCCGCGGACTCCAACCTCAAGCGGGTGCACCTGGAGCTCGGCGGCAAGTCACCGCACATCATCCTGCCCGACGCCGACCTGACGGCGGCCGCCGACGCCGCCGCCTGGGCGATCTTCTTCAACTCCGGCCAGATGTGCACCGCCGGCTCCCGGCTGGTCGTCCACCGCGACGTCGCCGAGGTCGTGCTGGACCGGATCGTGGCCACCGCCTCGGCCTGGTCCCCGGCGGACCCGCTCGACCCGGCCACCACGATGGGCCCGGTCGTGGACGAGGAGCAGCCTGTCCCGGATCCTGGGGCATCTCGATCGCGGCGTGTCCCAGGGCGCGCACGTCCTGCTGGGCGGTCGTCGTGCGCGGGAGGACAGCGGTGGTCCCTACCTGGAGCCCACCGTGGTCACCGACGCCGGCCCGGACAACCCGCTGGTCCGCGAGGAGATCTTCGGCCCGGTGCTCGCCGTGCAACCCGTGGCGGACGAGGCGGAGGCGGTCCGGGTGGCCCAGGACAGCGACTACGGGTTGGCGGCGGCCGTGTGGACCACGGACCTCGGGGCGGCCCACCGGATCGGACGCGCGCTGCGCGCCGGGACGGTCTGGGTGAACTGCTACGAGGAGGGCGACATGAACGTCCCGTTCGGCGGGGTGAAGCTGTCCGGTTCGGGGCGGGACAAGTCCCAGCATGCGCTCGAGGAGTACACCGATCTCAAGACGACCTGGATCCGCCATGGCTGACCGCAGGCCCATCATCGCGATTCCGGCGCGGTTCTCCCGCACCGCCTCGGCGCTTCGGTACGAGGCCGAGGTCACCGCCCGGACGCTGGTGGAGGCCGTCTTCGCCGCCGGCGGCGAGCCGGTGACCGTGCATCCGGATGCCCCCGGGGGGCGGGTGGAGGACGACGAGGTGCGGCGTCGGGTCGCCTTCGCCGACGGCGTGCTGCTGCCCGGCGGCGGTGACCTGGCGGGGCGATGGTCCGGCCAGGGTGAGCACCCCGCCCTGTACGACGTCGACGAGGGGCAGGACGCCTTCGACCTGGCCCTGGCCCGGGTGGCGATGGCCGACCGGATGCCCCTGCTGGCGATCTGCCGGGGCACCCAGGTGGTCAACGTCAGCCTCGGTGGCTCGCTCGTGCAGCACATGGACGACCTGGACGGCGGGCCCGCTCATCACCGCGACCGGGTCCACACGGTGTCGGTGAGCGCGGGGTCCACGCTACGGGGGATCGTGCCGGAGCGGCTGCGGGTGTCGTGCTACCACCACCAGTGCATCCGCCGTCTCGGTGAGGGGCTCGCCGTCACCGCCGTCGCCGAGGACGGCACCATCGAGGCGGTGGCCCTGCCCGCGCACGCCGGATGGTTCCTCGGCGTCCAGTGGCACCCCGAGGACGCCGCGGCCTCCGACCCGCACCATGCCGCGATCTTCGCCGCGCACGTGGCGGCGGCGGCCGGGTACCGGGCCCGAGGTCACGGCGTCAGCCGCTCCAGCGACCGGCCACCGTCCCAGACGACCCCGACCTGGCAGTAATAGCCGCCGATGATCTCGTCGACGACGAGACGGTCCAGCTCCTCGGTGGGCGAGGGGAACAGCCTGAGCTCGACGTCGCCCTGCCAGGCCGGGCCCCGCTCGAACGCCGCGCCCGCGGACTCGATGAGCTCGACGAAGGCGTCCGGTTCGCCGCGTCCGATCCCGGGCAGGATGCGGTGGTGCGCCATCGGGTGACCGTTGACGAATCCGTTCGTCGCGGACTCCTCGCGCAGCGTCAGCACGGCGTCGGCCAGGCGCCGGTCGGCGGCGGCCAGCGTCGCCCCGAACGTCCCTCCCGGCCCGATCTGCGGGGCCGCCTGCGAGAAGGGGTGCGGTCGGGTCTGCCACATCGAGCCGAGCTTCTTGGGGTAGCCCTGGTGGATGCCGCGGGCGATGGCGAAGTCCTTGTCGACCCAGATGTAGACGCACCGGGAGTACGTGCGCCCCCGGTAGGAGCACCGGACGACGACGAAGGCCTCCTTGTACTGCGAGCGCACGGGATCGAGCAGTTCCTCGCGCGAACCGGAGCACGACTGCCAGTCCGCCCAGATCAGCGCCACCGCACCGGGATCCTCCTGCGCGAGCTCCAGTGGCGGCGGCAGCAGCTCGGCCACCCGGGCGGGGTCCGTGCGGTACTCCACGGTCAGCAGGTCCCCGGAGTAGTACCACGGTGGAGACGGGACGATTCCGGACCCTCCTCGGGCGGTGCGCGGGTAGAAGAAGCCCTTGACGTCGGTCATCGATACTCCAGAGTGCCTCGGCGGGGGCCGACCTGAGTCGTTTGGCTCCGTACGATACCGTCCTTCCTCGCCCGCCGGAACCACTTGCCGACGGGGGAGTCTTCCCGATATTGTTTGCATCCAAACGATAGAAGTGGCGGCCGTCCGGCGCGGAACCGGCTGCAGTCCTGACCATCTCGTCGCCTCGAACCGAAGGAGCCGCGTGATGAACCGGCCAGCACCCGTTGCCCTCGACGACGTCGACCTGAACGACCTGGACGCCTTCCGTGACGACCGCGGGTGGGCCATGTTCGACACCCTGCGCCGGGAGGACCCGGTGCACTGGAGCGAGGAACCCGCGCCCGGCCACGGTTTCTGGTCGCTCACCCGGTACGCCGACGTCGCGGCCGTGGACGGTGACCCGCAAACCTTCACCTCCTCGAAGTTCGTCAACCTCGAGGAGGTCGACGATGACCTGATGGACGCCCGCCGCTCCATCCTGGAGACGGACGGCCCGCGGCACCTGGCGTTGCGCAAGCTGGTCCAACGCGAGTTCAGCCCGCGCAACCTGCGCCAGTACGAGGAGTTTCTGCGCGGGCTGACCCGGGTGACCGTCGACGAGGCGCTCGGCAGCCCGGAGTTCGATTTCGTCAAGAAGGTGAGCGCGGACTTCCCGATCCAGGTGTTGGCCCGCTTGCTCGACGTGCCGAAGGAGCACACCGGGCAGCTGATCGCCTGGGGCAACGCCTTCGTCGGCAACACCGATCCCGACTACACCGAGTTCCGCGCCGACCTGCCGGAGAGCGAGAAGTACAAGCACCTGCCGTTCCGTTCCCCGGTCGTGCAGGAGGTCTGGGACTACGGCAACGGCCTGCGGTCCGAGCGCACCGGCGGTGACGGCACGGACCTGGTCTCGATCCTGGCCAACCGGATGCCGGAGGACGGCGTCCCGCTCACCCAGCGAGACTTCGAGAACTACTTCACGCTGCTGGTGATCGCCGGCAACGAGACGACCCGGCATGCGATCAGCCACTCGATGCTGGCGCTGATCAACCACCCGGACCAGCTGCGCTACCTGCAGGAGGATTCCGCACGCGTGGGCCCGGCGGTCGAGGAGCTGCTGCGCTGGGCCTCGCCGGTCTACCACTTCCGGCGGACGGCGACCCGCGATGTCGAACTGGGCGGCAAGCAGATCAAGGAGGGCGACAAGGTCGTCATGTGGTTCGCCTCGGGCAACCGCGACGAGGAGGTCTTCGAGGACCCGTACACCCTGGACCTCACCCGCACCAACGTCGACCACATGACCTTCGGCAAGACCAGTCCGCATCTGTGCCTGGGCAACAACCTCGCCCGGATGGAGATCCGGCTGATGTTCGAGGAACTGCTTCCGAGGCTGAAGGACATCGAGCTCGCCGGCGACGTGACGCGGGTCCGCAGCAACTTCGTCAACGGCATCAAGACGTTCCCGGTCCGGGTCGTCCCGGCCTGACCCCGCAGACGCCCGCGGATACACTCCCGGACATGACGAGTCAGTTCCGGATCCGCCAGGCGGCCGAACTGCTCGGGGTCAGCGACGACACGGTGCGCCGCTGGGCCGACAGCGGACGGTTGACCACCACCACCGACGCCTCGAACCGCCGGGTCGTGGACGGGGCCGTCCTGGCCCGGTTCGCGGGGGAGCTCGCCGCCGAGTCCGACAGCACCCGGCCGCGGCCCACCGTCGCCCAGTCGGCCCGCAACCACTTCCGAGGCCTGGTCACCAACGTCGTCCGCGACACCGTGATGGCCAAGGTCGAGATCCAGGCCGGACCGTTCCGTGTGGTCAGCCTGATGAGCCGGGAAGCGGCCGACGACCTGAACCTGGAGCCCGGGGTGCTGGCCGTGGCGAGTGTGAAGTCCACCAACGTCGTGGTGGAGATCCCGCAGGACTGAGGCGCGATCAGCGGCCCCGGAAGCGCGCCGTCCGCTTGTCGGTGAACGCCGCGAGGCCCTCGGCGAAGTCCTGTGTCTCGAGCAGCCGCACCTGGCCGGTCTCCTCACGGTTCACCGCAGCCTCGACGTCCATCGCCGCCGCGTTGATCGCCGCCTTGGTCCGGGCCAGCGCCAGCCCGGGGCCGCCCGCGAAGTCGTCCAGCAGCGCATCGGCCCGGCCGGTCAACGCCTCGTCCGGTACGCATTCGGCGATGAGTCCCCAGTGTTCGGCGGTGCGCGCCGGCACCTTCTCGCCGGTCAGGGCCATCCGCATCGCCCGGGCCCGCCCGATGGAGGCGGTCACCAGCGCGGTGGCGCCGCCGTCCGGCATGAGGCCGATCCGGGTGAAGGCCAGCATGAAGGACGCCGCCTCACCCGCCAGCACGTAGTCGCTCGCCAGGGCGAAGGAGACCCCGATCCCAGCCGCCACTCCGTGCACCACGGCCACCACGGGGGTGCGGGCGCCCAGCAGGGCGCGGACGGCGTCACCGCCCGCGTGCAGGGTCCCCCCCGTCGGCGCCGCACCCGGTACCAGCGCGGCCCCGGAGCAGAAGCCGCGACCGGCTCCGGTCAGCGCGATCGCCCGAACCGCCGGGTCGGCGTCCAACGCGCGCACCGCGGAGGCGAGGCCGGCGCACATCGCGGCGTCCACGGCGTTCAGCCGGTCCGGCGCGTCGAGGGTGATCCGGCCGACGGCTCCGGTGACCTCGACCAGGATGTCGCTGTCGCCCTCGGCGTCCATAACCTCATCGCTCATGCCTGCATCGTTCCCCATCCGCCGGGCGGGGCAGAACCTGGGTGAAACAGTGGTCCGCCGCTGGCTACGATCGAGGCAGGGGTCGGTACCGGCCTCGCGTTCTGCATCGGGAAGGTCCGTCGTGTCCGAGGTCTCCATCATCGTCCGTTCTGCCCGTCCCGGCGACCGCCGGGGAGACCACCGAGGAGAAGCGGACGATCACGACCGGAACCACCTGCGCGGACCTGTTCACCGACCGCGGGGTCGTCGTCGCCCGGGTCAACGGGGAGCTCCGCGACCTCGCGCACGAGGTCGCCGACGGCGACGTCGTCGAACCCGTCGACGCCGCCAGTGAGGACGGCCTCGCCGTCCTGCGCCACTCCTGTGCGCACGTGCTGGCCCAGGCCGTCCAGGATCGTTTCGGCGACGCGCGGCTCGGGATCGGCCCGCCGGTGCGCGACGGCTTCTACTACGACTTCGACGTGGAGACCCCGTTCACCCCCGAGGACCTCAAGGCCCTCGAGCGATCGATGATGAAGATCGTCAAGGAGGGCCAGACCTTCCGCCGTCGGGTCGTCACCGACGACGAGGCCCGGGTCGAGTTGGCCGAGGAGCCCTACAAGCTCGAGCTCATCGGCCTGAAGGGCGGCTCCGGCCAGGGCGAGGCCGGCGAGGACGTCGAGGCGGCCGCCGAGGGGGCCTCGGCCGAGGTCGGCGCCGGCGAGCTGACCATCTACGACAACCTCCGCCGGGACGGATCCGTGGCCTGGAAGGACCTCTGTCGCGGTCCGCACGTGCCCTCGACCCGGCTGCTCGCCAACGGCTGGCAGTTGACCCGCAGCGCCGCCGCCTACTGGCGGGGGAGTGAGAAGAACCCACAGCTGCAACGGATCTACGGGACCGCGTGGTCGAGCAAGGAGGACTTGAAGGCCTACCTCGAGCGCCAGGCCGAGGCCGAGCGGCGCGACCACCGCCGGATCGGCGTCGAGCTCGACCTGTACTCCTTCCCCGACGAGCTCGGCTCGGGGCTGCCGGTCTTCCACCCCAAGGGCGGGGTGATCAAGCGGGAGATGGAGGACTACGCGCGCCGGCGGCACATCGAGGAGGGGTTCCTCTACGTCGGGACGCCGCACATCACCAAGGAGGGTCTGTTCCACACCTCCGGGCATCTGCCGTACTACGCGGACACCATGTTCCCGCCGATGCACATGGAGGGCTCCGACTACTACCTCAAGGCCATGAACTGCCCGATGCACAACCTCATCTACCGCTCGCGGGGGCGGTCCTACCGGGATCTCCCATTGCGGCTGTTCGAGTTCGGGCACGTCTACCGGTACGAGAAGTCCGGCGTCGTCCATGGTCTGACCCGGGTGCGCGGTCTGGAGATGGACGACTCGCACTCCTATGTGACCGCCGAGCAGGCGCCGGCCGAGATCAGGCATCTGCTGGACTTCGTGCTCGGGTTGTTGCGCGACTTCGGGCTCGACGACTTCTACCTCGAGTTGTCGACCCGGGACGAGGCCGGCGACAAGGCCGGCAAGTTCATCGGCTCGCACGATCAGTGGGCCGAGGCCACGAAGATCCTCGCGGACGTGGCCGCCGACTCCGGGCTCGAGCTGGTCCCCGATCCCGGTGGCGCTGCCTTCTACGGCCCGAAGATCTCCGTCCAGGCGCGTGACGCGATCGGGCGCACCTGGCAGATGTCGACCATCCAGTACGACTTCAACCAGCCGGAACGGTTCGGTCTCGAATACCAGGCGGCCGACGGCACCCGGAAGCAGCCGGTGATGATCCACTCCGCCAAGTTCGGGTCGATCGAGCGCTTCCTGGGGGTCCTCGTCGAGCACTACGCCGGCGCCTTCCCGCCGTGGCTCGCGCCGGTGCAGGTGGTCGGCGTCCCGGTCGCCGCCGACTTCGCTGCCCACCTGCAGGACGTCGCGGAACGCCTTCGCGCGCAGGGGATCCGGGTCGAGGTGGACGACAGCGACGACCGGATGCAGAAGAAGATCCGCAACCACACGAAGGCCAAGGTGCCGTTCCAGCTGATCGCCGGCGCGGACGACGTCGCCGCCGGTGCGGTCTCGTTCCGCTTCCGGGACGGCAGCCAGGACAACGGCATACCGGTCGAGGAGGCCGTCGCCCGCATCGTCCAGGCCGTGCGGACCCGGGCGCAGGTCTGAGGCCTGCGCATGGACCCCCAGATCCTCTCGGGCATCGTCGTCCTGGTGTTCCTGGTCTTCCTCGCTGCGGGTGCGCTGTTCTTGGTGGCCGCCAAGCGAGCCGTGGCGCAGCGGCGGCGGGACTCCGCGGCGCCGGTGGCCAGGTCGGCGGCCACCGTGGTCGGCAAGCGCGACGAGGTCGTCTTCGAGCGCACCCAGTGGTACGTGACCTTCGAGTTGCCCGAGGGCGAGCGTCGGGAGTTCCAGGTCGCCGGGGCTCACTCCGGCGAACTCGCAGTGGGTGACCGGGGCATGCTCGAGCATCGGGGCAGCCGCCTGATCTCCTTCACCCGCGACCGCACCATCGGGGCACGGTAGGGGCATGGAACAGACAGGACCGGACCCCGTTGACCAGGCTGCCTGGGAACTCGCCGGGGCCCGAGACGGGTTCGAACGGCTCTGGACGCCGCACCGCATGGTCTACCTGCAGGGTGAGGACAAACCCGCGGACGGCGAGGCCGGGCCGCAGTGTCCCTTCTGCCGCGCCCCCGCGGGTGCGGACGGCGACGGGCTGGTCGTGTATCGCGGCGAGACCGCCTTCGTCGTGCTCAACCTGTACCCCTACAACACGGGTCATCTGATGGTCTGTCCCTACCGGCACGTCTCGCTCTACCCGGACCTGACGGATGAGGAGACCCTCGAGGTCGCCCGGCTCACCCAGACGGCGATGACCGTGCTGCGCGAGGTGTCGGGCTGCCACGGGTTCAACCTGGGTATGAACCAGGGTCCCGTGGCCGGGGCCGGGATCGCCGCCCATCTGCACCAGCACGTCGTCCCCCGCTGGGGCGGGGACGCGAACTTCCTGCCGATCATCGCCCAGACCAAGGCGCTGCCGGAGCTGCTGGCCGACACCCGGCGGCGTCTCGCCGAGGCGTGGCCCGCGTCTGCACACACGCAGTGACATCACGTTCCGTACGTGGCAATCACTTTCCCCGGAGCGGACAAGTGAGATGGAAACGGGCGAACCGTCCTGCCCCGCGCGTCGGTGCTCAGCGGCCGGATGCCGTGGTGGAGTAGGTCGCCGTGCAGGCCTTCCCGTTCAGGATCGGACCCTTGACCACGACGTAGGTCGACCGTGGGTTCACGATCATGGTGCGCAGCCCGGTGACCTTGCTGGCGCAGGCTGCGGCGGCGCCGGCGGTCGAGGTCGGGCCGCCCCCGATGTACACGTCGATCCACGTGGTGGTGCCGGACGGTGCGCCGGTCACCGCGTGGCACGGCAGCTTCTGCGGCGTGGGACCGTCCCCGCAGGTGTCCTCCACGATGAAGTAACGGCGCAGGTGCGGGACGTAGAGGCGCGTCCCCGCCCGGTAGTCGAGCACGTCCCTGCCGGTCGCGAGCGAATGGCCGACGGCGACCGTGATCGGGTCGGCGTAGGTGCCGGTCCCGCCCGCCGTGCGGTGCAGAACCGGGTGCGAGATGGCGGCGGACCCGGCGGGCGTGTTGTCGAACCAGCTGTACCCGGTGACGAAGGCGGTCTTGATCACTCGCTCGGACGCCGCGGGGGCGGTCGCTTTCGGCGCGACCGTCACAAGGCGGGGGGCATGAGGCATGTGCTCCATGAGGACGCCCAGGGGGGCGGTCAGCAGAGACAGAGCGGCGACAGCGGCGGCGAGAGCCGGTGGGGGCATGGGGATCCGTTCGTCGCAGGGGTGACCCTGCGGCCTTCGACCACCGGGACCGCGGCCTTGAGCCACCAGTGCCCAGTCCTCATCCGAACGAGCTCAGGCTGGATCGATGGCCCGCCCGCATGTGAGTTGGGCCTCTCCGTCCGGTTCGGCCGGTTCGCCGCCCAAAGCGCTGTTAACGTCGTCTGTGTAGCCCCCAGACCTGCTGGGCTACCTCCTGGCACAGTCCCTGACCTGCGCAGGCCTCGCCGATGGCGACGTCGTCTGCCGACCGTGCCTTTCGCTCTTCGCGTGCGCCTGCTGCCACACGACCCACGGATATTCCGTGCGGTTCACGGCTGCCCACGCAGAAGGTGACCGTTGCCGAGGCTCCGGTGGAGCGCGGCTGCGCACGACTGAGAAGAGGACTCGCACGACATGCCGAGGACCGAGCACGATCCTGTACGGACGTCGTCGTGACGACCCAGCCCCCAAGCGGCGACCCGACCGGCGACACGGTGAAGGCCGCGCCGAGCACACTCCCGGGCGGGGTCTTCGTGGACCCGTCGGGACGTCGATGGAAGCGTCTTCGCATCGTGGCGGCCGTCTTGCTGGCGCTCGCTACGGTGGGAGCGGTGGTGGCGGCGCCGCACGTAGCGGAGCGGCCGGCGTTGATGGGACGCACACCCGCACCCGATCTGGCTGTCGACCTGAGGAAGACGCCTCCGCCGGTGGTGGGGGAGGGGCCCCTGGTGCGGGTGCTGGAGGTGCGGCGTGAGGGCGCGACGTCGGTGGGCTACGACCCGTTCACGCAGGAGCGGATCGGTCAGCTGAGCGCCGAGGAGAAGGTCGACGCTGGGGCAAGCACGTACGTCATCCAGCGGTTCGGGTATTCGGCCACGGCGAGCAAGACGATCGCGTTGACCTTCGATGACGGTCCGGACCCGGTGTACACGCGCAAGCTGCTGGATGTGCTGGCGCGGGAGAAGGTTCCCGCGACGTTCTTCATCACGGGCACGAATGTGGCGCGGCACTCGGACCTGATCGCCCGGGAGGTTCGTGAGGGGCACGCGGTGGCCAACCATTCGCTGACCCACGTCGACGTGTCGGACGCGACGGCGTTGCGGACGCGGGCGGAGCTGGTGGCGACCGACCGGGTCCTGCGGGCCGTGACCGGCAAGGAGGTGGGCTGGTTCCGGCTGCCGTATGAGGGGGACGACGCGGAGTCGACACAGGCCACGATCGAGGGGCTGCTGCGTTCTCAGCAGCTGGGGTATCTGGTGACCTCGCACGACTACGACACCAACGACTGGGACTTCGCCGCGCGCCCGGTCAAGGGGCCGATCCCGTTGCCGGACCTGTCCACGGTCGGCGGGCTGGGCGGCAACATCACGATGTTGCTGCATGACGGCGGGGGCACGGGACGGCAGCAGACGGTGGACTTCGTGGAGAAGTTCATCCCGTACGCCCGGGCGCAGGGGTACACCTTCCACACCATGCCGCAGGTCCAGCCCTGGCTGGCCGAGCGCACCCTAGACGTCACGCCGACGTTCTGGGACCGGGCGGCCCTGTTCCTGGTGCGCGCCTTCTACGCCTGGCCGGACTATCTGGTCAAGGGCCTGTTCGGGTTCGCTGTGCTCGCGGTGGTGGTGGTGGGGTTGGGGAACAGCTCCCTGGCCCTGCTGCGTCACCGGCGGCGCCGTCGGATCGCCTACCCGACGGCCGGAGAGATGTCGCTGCCCGTGTCGGTGCTCCTGGCCGCCTACAACGAGCGGGGGGTGATCGCGCGGACACTGCGGTCCGTGCTGGACTCGGACTACCCGGTGCTGGAGGTCGTGGTCGTCGACGACGGCTCCACCGACGGCACCGCCGACGTCGTGCGGCAGGTCGCCGCGGCCGATCCGCGGGTTCGATTGGTCGTCCAATCCAACGCGGGCAAGGCCCACGCCCTCAACAACGGGCTGTCGCAGATACAGGGCGACTACGTGGTGACCCTGGACGCCGACACCATCCTGGCCCGGCACACCATCACGAACCTGGTCCGTCACTTCGCCCTCGACGCAGAGGGCACCATGGGTGCGGTGGCCGGGGTGGTCCGGGTGGGCAACCGGACCCGTAACCTGCTGACCCGCTGGCAGGCCCTGGAGTACCTGACCCAGATCGGGGTGGAACGTGCCGCGCACGACGCCCTGGGTGCCATCTCGATCGTTCCCGGAGCCTGCGCCGCCTGGCGCAAGGAGGCCATCGTCGGGGTCGGTGGGTACTCCTCGACCACGTTCGCCGAGGACTGCGACCTGTCCCTGAGCCTGCACCAGGCCGGGTGGCGGATCACCCAGGACGATGAGGCCCCCGCCTACACCGAGGCTCCCGAAGACGTCGACAGCCTTCTGGCCCAGCGAATCCGCTGGACCTACGGCACACTGCAGGCCATCTACAAGCACCGCACCCTGCTGTTCAACCGCCGCCACGGCTGGCTGGGCTGGTTCGTGCTGCCCAACTACGTCCTGTCCATCGTGGTCCCAGTGGTGTTCCTGCCCTTCGTGGTGGTCATGGGCGCGGTCCTCGTCCAGCAGCAGGGCCCAGCCGTCCTCGCGCTCTACTTCCTGATCTTCATGACCGTCCACATGATCATTGCGAGCGTCGGCCTCCGGCTGATGCACGAGCGACCCCATCACCTGCTCGTCGTCCCCATCTATCGCATCGTGTTCGAGCCGCTGCGCGCCTACTTGCTCTACACCTCGATCCTGATGGCGATCAAGGGCGTCCGCACAGGCTGGAACAAGCTCCAGCGCACCGGCTCCCTGGACGACGTCGTCGACGTCCGCGATGTCGTCGACGTGCCCAACGTCCCGGCCCAGCACGGTACCCGGCCGCCCGCGGCGACCGACCCGCCCGCAGACGGGCCCTCGCTGGTGGGCTCCGGAAGGAGCTCTCGGTGAGCCTGACGACCACGCCGCGCCAGCTCGGGAGCGGTACGACGATCGACGTGACCGACCGGGGCACCGAGCCACCCGAGGTCAGAGCCGAGCCGGCGGCGCGCCGTCGCCGGCGGCCGGGACCGCTACATCGACAGCCTGCGCGCTGTGGCGCTCGTCCGTGTGGTCACCTATCACGCGTTCGGCTGGATCTGGTTGCCCGCCGTGTTCCCCTCGATGGGGATCATGTTCGCCATGGCCGGCTCCCTGGTCGCCGCCTCGCTCGACAGATCGCCCGGCAACCCCTGGGCGGTTCTGGCCAAGCGGACCCGGCGGCTGCTGCCACCGCTGTGGGCGTTCGGGATCGTGATCGTTCCGATCATGCTCTGGCACGGCTGGACCGTCACCGAGGCCGCCGGCATTCCCCTGCGCTGGGACACCGCGTGGCTCTGGGTGCTGCCGCTGTCCGACCCCCCGGCCAGCGCCTGGGGTTCGGACTGGGTGCTGCCGTTGTGGTACATCCGGACCTATCTGTGGTTCCTGCTGCTCAGCCCGGCCTTCCTCTGGCTCTTCCGGCACTGGCCCAAGCGGGTCCTCGCCCTGCCGCTGGTCACGCTCATCCTGGCCACGCTCGGCGTCCTGACCCTGAGTGGACCCAGCGGCGGGGTCATCCTGAGCCTGAGCATCTTCGGGGCGTGCTGGCTGACCGGGTTCGCCCACCATGACGGCACCCTGCGCCGCGCCCGGCGCAGCGTGGTCGTCGGGGTCGGCGTGGCGCTGATGGCGGCCGGGCTGGCCTGGGCGTTCGCCCACCCGGACCCGGTCTCAGGCCCCGACATCGACGACGTTCCGCTGTCTGACGCTCTCTACGGTCTTGGGTTCGTCGTGATCCTCCTGCGCTTCTACCCCGACTTCAGCTGGATGGCCCGGCGGCCGGTACTCGACAAGCTCGTCACCATGATCAACACGCGGGCCATGACGATCTACCTGTGGGCCAACGTCGCCATCTTCTGCTCCCACCCCCTGGCCGACCTCTGGTCGGTCACCGCGGCGTGGGACACCGAGTCGGTCGGTGGGCGCATCCAGATGTACCTGCTCTCCTGGGTCTGCATCGCTATCGCCGTGCTGGCATTCGGCTGGGTCGAGGACGTGGCCGCCCGCCGTCCGGTCCGCATCAACCCATGGCCTCGCGACGTCGAGGCCATGCCCACGACGCAACGGGCCACCGCGATCACCCGGGTGACGGCCCTGGCGACCGCCGCCGCGGCTCCTGCGGTGGTGTGGGGCAGGAGGCACCGCCCCACCAGGCCCGAGTGGTGGCCCCAGGGCCGGACCCCCAGCCTGCTGTTCGGCACCGTCGGGTTGGTCCTGGTCGCCGCCGTCTACACGGGGGTCGCCGCACAGCACGGCACGTCGACCCAAGTGGTGACAACCGACACCCCCTCGAAGTACGCCGAGCAGCCCCGGGTCGAAGCGCCCCGCCCGGCCAACCTGGCCCAGCCGGGCGGTCAGAAGTTCGCCGCCGTCGAAAGCGCCAAGCAGTTCCTCGCCGCCCAACCGACCACGACGTCCCGGTCGGTGCCCGAACAGGCCGGTACCACGGCTCCGAGGACGTCCGCGGTCCCTGTGCCGACCATCTCGCCGACGCCCACGGCGACCGCGAGCCCGACGCCCACGGTGACGGCGAGTCCGACGACCGGCACGACGCCGAGTCCGACGACCACGACGAAGTCCAGTCCGACGACCACGACGAAGTCCAGTCCGACGACCGCCACAGTGCCGCGAACCACAGCGACCGGCCCGCCGGCGACGCAACCGCCAACCCCCGTCGCGACGGGTGCCCCGGCCGCCGGCTCGAGCAGCTCGGTCAAGGCGCCGGCCCCATGACCGCAGCCCCGGGGGAGGCCGGGCGGGCACGGTCTGCGGCCCGCGCGCGTCTGGGTTCGGCCAGGCGGACGGCGCGGGTCCTGGCCCCGCTGGCGCTCGTCGCGGCCTGCGGAACGCCCGGCTCGCAGGTGACCGTTGTCGAGCGCACGTCGGCACCGCGGCCCACCGGGAGTGGGATCAGCTGGCCGCCCTCGGCGGCGGGCAGCCTCACCTCGCCGACGACCACCTTGGGAACGCCGCTGGCCGACACCCGAACGACGCAGTCGGTCACCGCCTCCCGCAACGGCGCCGCGACGTCGTCGTCCGCCCGTGCAACGTCGGGGACCGGCTCGTCGCGCCCGGCAGAGACGTCCACCTCCGCCTCGTCCCGCCCGGGCGCGGCCACGCCGTCCGGCACCCCGCTGCGAGCGTTCGTGACGGCGTACACGTGGTTCGACAACGACCCGCCGGGCCCGGCCATCGCCTCGCCGGTCATTCACGGCCAGGCCGGGGGTTCGGGGACCTACGCGGACCCGGTGACCCTGGCCGTGGCCAAGGGGCGCTTCGCGCCTGGGACCCGGTTCTACCTGCCACACGTGCGGCGGTACTTCATCGTCGAGGACACCTGCGCCTCGTGCGGGGAGCGAGACGTCTGGGTGGACATGTGGATCGACGGACGACAGGGTGACGAGGACGACGTGACCGCGTGCGCCCACCAGCTGACGGGCACGTTCACGATCGAGGTGTCCCCGCCCTCGGGCCGCGCCGTCTCGTCCGGGCCCCTCTACGGCGACAACGGTTGTACCGGCTGATCTGTCGGACGTGCCCATGCTCTTCGGGGCCCTTCTACGCCGATCTACGCCGACCCCTTGGCTGGGTCCCGCGCGCGCGACGTGCGATCCCCGGCGGAGCAGGTCTGGGTCGTCCAGGCGGCCACCGCCGACGCCCTGCCAGACCCCGTGCCACGTTCGCTCGACGTCGCCGGTGCCCGTGCCCACCGAGAGGACGGCGGCCGTCAAGCCACGACGCTCTCGGCTGCGGACCGGTGCGACTACCCGCTGTGAGGCCGCGACGGTCGGCGTGTGGGATCGCGCTCAATCCGTGCGAGCACTGAGTGACGTCACGCTCAATAGACGAGCGCAACGTCACGTCGTGCCCGGCAGTGGGGGGTCAGGACCCGGCGAGGATCTTCTCCACCTGGTGCTGGGGCATGGGGGCGTGGTGGCGGTAGGCGCGGGTCATCACGCCGGTGCCGTGGGCGAGGCTGCGCAGGTCGATGGAGTAGCGGGTCAGCTCGATCGCCGGCACCTCGCCGGAGATCTCCGTCCGGCCGCCGTCCACGACGTCGGTGCCGGTGACCCGGCCACGCCGCGAGGAGAGGTCGCCCATGATGGCGCCGACGTACTCGTCGTCCACGGTGATCCGGACCTCGTCGACGGGCTCCAGCATCGCCACGCCGGCATCGGCTGCGGCGTCCTTGAGGGCGAGCCCGCCGGCGGTCTGGAACGCGGCGTCCGAGGAGTCGACGCTGTGGGCCTTGCCGCCGACGAGGGTGACCCGGATGTCGACCATCGGGTACCCGGCCGCGACACCACGCTCCATCTGGGCGCGCACGCCCTTCTCGACCGAGGCGATGAACTGGCGCGGCACCGATCCGCCGACCACCTTGTCCACGAACTCGAACCCGGAGCCCTCCGGCAGCGGCTCGACGTCGATGTCGCACACCGCGTACTGGCCGTGGCCGCCGGACTGCTTCACGTGCCGGCCGTGCCCGGAACCCGCCCGGGCCAGCGTCTCGCGCAGGGCGACCTTGACCGGTTCGGTGGTCAGTTCGAGGCCGTGCCGCTCGCGCAGCTTGTCGAGCAGCACCTCCAGGTGGGATTCGCCCATCGCCCACACGACCATCTGGTGCGTCGCGGGATCGACCTCCACCCGCACCGTGGGGTCCTCGGCCACCAGCCGGGCCAGACCCAGCATCAGCTTGTCGTCCTCGGTGCTGGAGGCCGCGACCAACGCCGTGGGCAGCAGCGGCTCCGGCATGGTCCACGGCTCCATGAGCGCAGGGTCTGCCGGGTCGGACAGGGTGTCGCCGGTCTCGGCCCGCGACAGCCGGGCGACGGCGACGATGTCTCCGGCCACGCCCGCCTCGATCGGGGTCAGGGTGGCGCCCAGCAGGGCGGAGACGGCGCCGAGGCGCTCGTCGACGTCGTGGTCGGGGTGGCCGGCGCCACGCTGTTCGTCGTCCACGAACCGGGCGAAGTGCCCCGAGACGTGCACCGTCGCGTCCGGGGCGAGGGTGCCCGAGAAGATCCGGACGACGCTGAGCCGGCCGACGTACTGATCCGAGGTGGTCTTGACGACCTCGGCGACGAGCGGGCCATCGACCTGACATCCGATCGGCTCGCGGGGCGAGCCGTCGGGGTCGGTCACGGTCGGCAGCGGGTGCTCCAGCGGGCAGGGGAAACCGCGAACGATCACCTCGAGCAGCTCGGTCATCCCGAGCGGCGTGGTGGCCACCAGAGGGATGACGGGGTGGAACGAGCCGCGGGCGACCGCGGTCTCCAGATCGCTGATCAGGGTGTCCATGCCGACGGACTGGCCGGAGAGCCAGCGCTCCAGCAGGGTGTCGTCCTCCGACTCCTGGATGATCCCCTCGATCAGCCGGGCCCGGAGCTCCTCGACGGCCTTGATCTGTTCCTCGTCGGCGGGTCGCTCCACGCGGTCCGGGCCCGAGTAGTCCGCGACGGTCTGTGACAGCAGGCCGAGCAGCCCGGCCGGGGTCTCGGCGCTGTCGTGCGAGGACCCGTCCAGGACCGGCACGTAGAGGGGCTGGATGCCGTCGCCGAAGTTCCGCCGGCAGATGGCCAATGCCTCCTCGACGTCGGCCCGTTGCTGGTCGATGTGGGTCAGCACGACGGCGCGCGGCATGCCCACGGCGGCGCACTCCTCCCACAGCAGGCGGGTCACCCCGTCCACACCGGCCACGGCCGAGACCACGAACAGGGCGGCGTCCGCGGCGCGCAGTCCGGCCCGCACCTCACCGACGAAGTCGGCGTGGCCAGGGGTGTCGATGATGTTGATCTTGACGTCCCCGTGATGGGTCGAGGCCACCGAGAGCGCGACGGAGCGGCCCACGCGGTGCTCGACGACCTCGTGGTCGCACACCGTCGAGGCATCCTCGACACGTCCGGCCCGGCTGATCGCCCCGGTGGCCAGCAACAGCGACTCGGCCAGAGTGGTCTTGCCCGATGACGCGTGACCGACCAGGACCACGTTGCGGATCCGATCCGGCCCGGCGGGTGGGGCCTCACGTGCGTTCGCGCTGCCGTTGCCGGTCATGTGACCTCCTCATCGAGCGGATGACCGAGTCCGGTAGGGACCATGCCCTACCGGGATACAGGCCTACCGGGAGATCCTGCCCATCTGAGGGACCTAGGTCGAGCCCCGGACGACGACTGCATGCTCCGCGCGCCGTGGGACGGCGCCGCGTGGGCCCGCGCTCCGGTGTGGCTCCGCGGAGGACGCCGGGTCGATAGAGTTCCCTCGCCATGCTGAACCGCTTCGCCCGCGCCCTGTTCACCCGGTTGCTGACCCCGGTCGCCCGGGCGCTCCTCGCCCTGGGGATCAGCCCCGACGTGGTCACCGTGGTCGGCACGATCGGCGTCTGCTTCGGGGCGCTGGCCTTCTACCCTCGCGGCGAGTTCCTCTGGGGAACGCTGGTGATCACCGCCTTCGTCTTCTCCGACACCGTCGACGGGATCATGGCGCGGGCGTCGCAACGATCCGGCAACTGGGGCGCCTTCCTGGACTCCACCCTCGATCGGATCGGTGACGCCGCGGTCTTCGGCGGACTGGTGCTGTACTACGGCGGTCCGGCCGCGCGGGACGCGCTCGCCGCCGGAGAGATCGACCGGCCGGCGATGATGTGGCTCGCCCTGGCCTGCCTCGTGCTCGGCAGCATCGTCTCCTACGCCAGGGCCCGGGCCGAGGGTCTCGGGATGACCGCGGACGTGGGCATCGCCGAGCGTGCGGATCGCCTGGTCGCCGTGCTGCTCGCCGTCGGTTTCGTCGGGCTCGGCTGGAAGACGGGGTTCGGGCTGCCCGAGGTCGCCCTGCTCGTGGTGCTCGCGCTGCTCGCGGTGGCCAGCGCGGTGACCGTCGTCCAGCGGATGCTGGTCGTGCGTCGTCAGGCGCTGGGTTACCGTGTCAGCGATGAGTGAACGGATCAGCGCCCTCGCCCTGTTGCTTGGGTGGCGCCTGGTCAGATCGCTGCCGGAACGGGTCGCCTACCTGGTGTTCTCGCTCGTGGCGCAGGTGCTCTGGCTCGCGCCAGGTGCCCGGCGCCCGTCAGCTCGAGGACAATCTGGCGCGGGTGATGCCCGACGCCTCCGCGATGCGGCTCAAGGCGCTGACGCGCAAGGGCCTGCACTCCTACATGCGCTACTACTGCGACGTCTTCCGGCTCAGTACCTGGTCGCCGGAGCGGATCATGGCCACCTGCCGGGCCGAGGGCGACGAGGCGGTGCGGGCCTCGCTCGCCGAGGGGCGAGGCGTGGTCGCCGCGCTGAGCCACAGCGGCAACTGGGACCACGCGGGCGCCTGGTCGACGGTGGCCCTGGCTCCGGTCACCACCGTGGCGGAGCGACTGCACCCGGAGGAGATCTACCAGCGCTTCCTCACCGCCCGCGAGGAACTCGGCATGGAGATCATCCCGCTGCACTCCGCGGAGCAGAACACCTTCGGCCTGCTGGTACGGCGGCTGCGCAAGGGCGGCTTCGTGCCGTTGCTGGCCGACCGCGACCTGAGCGCCACCGGGGTGCCGGTGACCCTGTTCGGCGAGACCGCGCGGATGGCGGCCGGGCCGGCGTCGCTGGCTCTGCTGACCGGCGCCGCCCTGCACCCGATCTCCATCCACAACGAGCGGCTTCCGATCGGTGCGCCCGCCCGGTGGGGCACCGTCGTCCACTTCCACCCCGAGGTACCCGCCCCCGCCGAGGGCAGCCGTGCCGAGCGGATCGCCGCGATGACCCAGGCCTGCGCGGACGCTCTGGCCGCGGGAATCCGCGCCCACCCGGAGGACTGGCACATGCTGCAACAGGTATTCGTCGAGGACCTCATCCCGATGGCGCCCGCGCCCTCGCAGGACCTGGGGCCCGGACGGTTCCCGGGGCAGGCCAGGGCCTCCTGAGCCGGCCCCGGTCCTCACCCAGGACGTAGTCGTGCGTGTCGGACTGGTCTGTCCCTATTCCTTCGACGTGCCCGGCGGCGTCCAGTCCCACGTGCGCGACCTGGCCGAGCACCTGATCGGAGGTGGTCACGAGGTGAGCGTGCTGGCCCCCGCTGACACCGAGACCGCCGTCCCCGACTACCTGGCGGCCGCCGGTCGCGCCGTCCCGGTCAAGTACAACGGCTCGGTGGCCCGGCTCACCTTCGGACCGATGAGTGCCTCCCGCGTCCGGCGCTGGATCGCCGATGGTGACTTCGACGTGCTCCACCTGCACGAGCCGGTGACCCCGTCGTTGTCCATCCTGGCCCTGTGGCTCGCCACCGGTCCGATCGTGGCGACCTACCACACGGCCATGGTGCGGTCGCGGGCCATGCAGGCGGTCCAACCGATGCTGCGGCCGACCCTGGAGAAGATCAACGCCCGGATCGCCGTCTCCGACGAGGCCCGGCGGACCCTGGTGCAGCACTTCGGCGGCGACGCCGTGGTGATCCCGAACGGGGTCGACGTGGACGCCTTCGCCACGGCGCGGATCAACCCCGACTGGCGAGGCAGCCCGGACCGCCCCACGATCGCGATCGTGGGCCGGCTGGACGAGCCGCGCAAGGGTCTGCCGGTCCTGCTCGCGGCGCTGCCGATGATCCTGCGCGTCCACCCCGGGCTGCGGGTTCTCGCCCTCGGCCGGGGGCAGGCCCGCCAGGTGCTGGCCGATTGGCCCCCGGCGGTGCAGCGCGCCGTCGAACTGCTCGGGGGCCTGGACGACGCCGCGAAGGCGTCGATGCTCCGCTCGGTCGACCTGTACGTGGCCCCGCACACCCGCGGGGAGAGCTTCGGCATCGTGCTGGTCGAGGCGATGAGCGCCGGGACGCCGGTCGTGGCCGCCGATCTCAGCGCCTTCCGCCGGGTGCTGGAGGAGGGGGAGTACGGCGTCCTGGTACCGGTCGGCGACCCCGACGCCCTGGCCGGGTCGGTGATCTCGCTGCTGGCCGACCCTGAACGTCGCCGCCGGCTGAGCGAACGGGCCAGCCGCGCGGCCCGGCACTACGACTGGTCCCGGGTCGGGGCGCAGGTGGAATCGGTGTACGAGACCGTTCGGTCGGGGTTGCCCGACTCCGACGGGCCCGGCGCCCGGGTGCGGGTCGGCACACAGTGAGCATGATCTCCGACCCCGAGGCCTACGTGATCGGCGTGTGGTCGCTGTCACTCGTGCTGGTGGCACTGGCCCTCGCCTGGTACCTGAGCCACTCGGCGGCCCGGCTCGACCGGCTGCACCAGAAGGTGGAGGTGGCCAGGACTGCCCTCGACGTCCAACTGGTGCGCCGGTCGGCGGCGGCGATCGAGGCGGCGGCGTTCCTGGATCCGGCCAGCGCCCTGGTGGTGAGCGACGCGGCGACCCGGGCCATGGCCGCCGCCGAACGCGCCGACACCGCTCAGGCCCGGGCCACTCGTGACCCGCTGGAGGTGCCCGCGGAACTGGAGTCGCTCGAGAACACCCTGACCCGGGCTCTGGAGGTCGCCTTCGTCGCCGGGCCCCCCGACCCGCAGGACCCGTTCGCCACGGACTCCTGCCGGATCCTGGGCGAGGCCTGCAGGCGCGTCCAACTGGCCCGGCGTCTGCACAACGACGCCGTGGCACAGGCTCTGCGGGTGCGGCGCAAGCCCGTGGTGCGCTGGGCCCGGCTGGCCGGGCATGCCCCGATGCCCCAGATGATCGAGTTCGACGACACGACGCCGCCGCGGCTGATCGACCTGGACTGACGCCGCTGCCGGGCCCCGGCCGTGATCACGCCGGGGCGTCGGCCACCAGGGCCGCGGCCAGGGCGCGCGCGACGTCGTCCGCGCGGCGCTCGGGCAGGTTGGCGCACCCGAGCACCAGCCCCGGCGCTGCCCGGCGCTGTGCGGCACCGGGACAGGCCGAGGACGGCGAGGCCGGCGGCGGCACAGCGGCGGAGCACGGTCGTCCTCGTCGCTCGACTCGGGCAGCAGCCACAGCACGTGCAGGCCGGCGTCCATCGCCTCGGCCGGGCGGCCCGGCGTGTGCCGCTCCAGTGCGTCGAGAAGCGCCTGGCGGCGGCGCTGATAGTGCCGGCGCATCCGGCGCAGGTGGCGGTCGTAGGCTCCGGAGGTGACCAGGTCGGCCAGCGCCAGCTGGTCGAGCAGCGGGGCCAGACCGGTGCCGATCCGCCGCTCGGCCAGGGTTTCCTGCAGCCCGGGGGGTACCACGAGCCAGCCCAGATGCAGCGAGGGCGAGAGCGTCTTGCTGACCGATCCCAGATAGACGACGCGGTCCGGCCCGAGGGAGGCCATCGCGCCCACGGGGTGGCGGTCGTAGCGGAACTCGGCGTCGTAGTCGTCCTCGACGATCCAGACGCCGCGGGCGTGCGCCCAGTCGAGCAGCGCGCGGCGACGATCGGCCGACATCGCCACGCCGGTGGGGAACTGGTGGGTCGGCATGGTGAACACCGCGGCGACCGGTGCCCGCCGGTCCTGTCCGATGAGGTGCTCCGTCTGCAGGCCCTCGGCGTCCACGCCGATCGGGACCACGTCCAACCCGTGCCGCCGGGCGATCTCGCGCAACCGGGGCCAGCTCGGGTCCTCCACCGCGACCCGCTCGGCTCCGCCGACCCGCAGGTGGCGCACAGAGCTCGTCGACGGCGCTGGCGACGCCCTGGGTGATCAGCACCCGGTCGGGCGGGGACGTCGATCGCGCGCACCCGGCGCAGGTAGCCGGCCATCGTGGCGCGCACCCGCAGGCTGCCGAGCGGGTCCGGATAGACCCAGCTCCTCGGCGGTGGCGGTGGTCAGGGCCCTGGTGAGCGCTCCCCGCCACAGCGCCCTGGGGAAGGATCTGAGATCGGGCAGTGCGGGGGACAGGTCGATCCCCGGGACCGCGGGACCCCCGGCCGTTGCCGCCGCGGACCCGGCGGACGCCGTCGCCGCACCCACGGTCCGGTCGGCCGCGGCGGTCGCCGCCACCACGGTGCCGGATCCGACCCGGGCGGTCAGGTATCCCTCGGCGGTGAGCTGGTCGTAGGCCTCGGTGATCACCCAGCGGGACACCCCAGCTGCTCGGCCAGCCCGCGTGAGGGCGGCAGGCGGTCCCCGGGCCGCAGCCGGCCGGTGTTGATCTCGGAGCGGACCAGGGCGGCGAGCTGGGCGTGGGCCGGGCCCGCGCCGTCCCGCGGTCCCGTCCAGGGCAGGAGCAGGCCGGTCGCTCGATTGGTCTGGCGATCAGTCATCGAAGTGGACTGTACCGCCGGTCCGATCGCGTTCTACCGTCGTGCCATGAGCAACCAGAACGACCAGACTCCCCCGAGTCCCCTGGCCGAACATGTGCCCGCCCGCCTCACCGGGACCGCGCGGGTCAAGCGCGGCATGGCCGAGATGCTCAAGGGCGGCGTGATCATGGACGTGGTCACCCCCGAGCAGGCCAAGATCGCCGAGGACGCCGGGGCCGTCGCGGTGATGGCGCTCGAGCGCGTGCCCGCCGACATCCGCGCACAGGGCGGCGTGGCGCGGATGAGCGACCCGGACATGATCGAGAGCATCATCGGGGCCGTCTCCATCCCGGTGATGGCCAAGGCCCGGATCGGCCACTTCGTCGAGGCCCGGGTGCTGGCCGCGCTCGGCGTCGACTACATCGATGAATCCGAGGTGCTCACCCCCGCCGACTACGCCCATCACGTCGACAAGTGGGCCTTCACGGTGCCGTTCGTGTGCGGGGCGACCAATCTCGGCGAGGCCCTGCGCCGGATCACCGAGGGCGCGGCCATGATCCGTTCCAAGGGCGAGGCGGGAACGGGTGACGTGTCCAACGCGACCACCCACATGCGCTCGATCATCGGCGAGATCCGCAGGCTGACCTCGATGAGCCACGACGAGCTGTTCGTGGCCGCCAAGGAACTGCAGGCGCCCTACGACCTGGTCGCCGAGGTGGCCGAGCGGGGTTCGCTGCCCGTGGTCCTGTTCACCGCCGGCGGCATCGCCACCCCCGCCGACGCGGCGATGATGATGGAGCTCGGCGCGGACGGCGTGTTCGTCGGCTCGGGCATCTTCAAGTCGGGCAATCCGGCCGCGAGGGCGGCCGCGATCGTCAAGGCGACCACGTTCCACGACGACCCCGACGTGATCGCCAAGGCCTCGCGGGGACTCGGGGAGGCGATGGTGGGCATCAACGTCGACGACATCCCGGCGCCGCACCGGCTGGCCGAGCGCGGCTGGTGAGGCGGCCGGCACCGCCGGGGGTGACCACGCGGACGTAGCGGCGGCCTAGTCTTGGCGGCCGTGTCCACGACCATCGGCGTCCTCGCCGTCCAGGGCGACGTGCGGGAGCACCTCGCCGCGTTGTCCCGCGCGGGGGTCCGCGCGATCCGGGTTCGCCGCCCCCGGGAGCTGGACGAGGCCGACGCCCTGGTCGTCCCGGGTGGGGAGTCGACCACGATCGACAAGCTGACCCGCACCTTCGGACTGCGCGAGCCGATCCGGACGCGGCTGGCGGCCGGCATGGGCGTCTACGGCTCCTGCGCCGGGATGATCATGCTCGCGGACCGGGTGCTGGACGCAGCCCCCGGGCAGCAGACCTTCGGCGGGATCGACATGACCGTGCGCCGGAACGCCTTCGGCCGGCAGGTGGACAGCTTCGAGGCGGACCTGGCGCTGACCGGCCTGCACGGAGGTCCGTTGCGGGCCGTCTTCATCCGCGCCCCCTGGGTGGAGGAGGTCGGTGCCGGGGTCGAGATCCTCGCCCGCGTGGCCGACGGGCCGGCCGCCGGTAGGATCGTCGCGGTGCGGCAGGGGAACCTGCTCGCGACGTCGTTCCATCCCGAGATCACCGGGGATGCCCGCGTGCACCGGCTCTTCGTCGACATGGTCGCCTCGCATCCTCGCCAGGAAGGAAGCTGAATGTCCGGCCACTCCAAGTGGGCCACCACGAAGCACAAGAAGGCCGCCCTCGACGCCAAGCGCGGCAAGATGTTCGCCAAGTTGATCAAGAACATCGAGGTGGCCGCCAGGACCGGTGGGGGAGACCCCTCGGGCAACCCGACCCTGTACGACGCGATCCAGAAGGCCAAGAAGTCCTCGGTCCCGAACGAGAACATCGACCGCGCGGTCAAGCGCGGTTCCGGAGCCGAGGACGGCGGCGCCGACTACCAGACGATCATGTACGAGGGGTACGGCACCAGCGGCGTCGCGTTGCTCGTCGAGTGTCTGACCGACAACCGGAACCGAGCCGCCGCCGAGGTGCGCACCGCGCTGACCCGCAACGGCGGCACGCTGGCCGACCCGGGCAGCGTCTCCTACCTGTTCACCCGCAAGGGCGTGATCGTGGTGCCCAAGGGTGAGGACGCGGCGCTGACCGAGGACGACCTGCTGCTCGCCGTCCTGGACGCCGGCGCCGAGGAGGTCAATGACCTCGGCGAGGCCTTCGAGGTGATCAGCGAGGCGACCGACCTGGTCGCCGTCCGGACCGCCCTGCAGGATGCCGGGATCGACTACGACTCGGCCGAGGCCGAGTTCGTGCCCAGCACCCAGATCGAACTGGACGAGGAGGGTGCCCGCAAGATCTTCCGACTGATCGACGCCCTCGAGGACAGCGACGACGTGCAGAACGTGTACGCGAACTTCGACGTGTCGCAGGAGGTCATGGCCGCCGTCGGCTGACACGCTCGCGGTATGCGCGTGCTCGGTGTCGACCCCGGCCTGACCCGTTGCGGTCTGGGCGTGGTCGACGGCCTGCCCGGGCGGCGGGCCCGGTTGGTCGCGGTGGACGTCGTCCGCACCCCCAGCGACGCCGACCTGGCGCGGCGGCTGTTCGAGATCGCCGAGGCGGTCGGCGGCTGGCTGGACCAGACCCGTCCGGACGTCGTCGCGGTCGAGCGGGTGTTCAGCCAGCACAACGTGCGCACCGTGATGGGGACCGCGCAGGCGGCGGGGGTGGCCATCCTCGCCGCCGCCCAGCGCGACATCCCGGTCGCTGTGCACACCCCGAGCGAGGTCAAGGCGGCGGTCACCGGGTCGGGCCGGGCCGGCAAGGGACAGGTCGCCACCATGGTCACCCGGATCCTCACCCTGCCCCAGGCTCCGCGTCCCGCCGACGCCGCCGACGCCCTGGCGCTGGCCATCTGCCATCTCTGGCGCGGCTCGGCCTCCGCCGATCTGCACCTGGCCGCGACCACCGCCGAGCCGGCCGCCGCTCGCACGGCCGCTCAGCGTCGCTGGGTGGAGGCAGAGACCTCAGCCCGGCGCCGCGGTTGAGCCGCGAGCGGCGTGGCCCCCGGAGCCTGCGGACGACGATTGCGCCTGAGCAGCGGCCGGGTCGGGCTCACGCCTGGCCGACATCGCGACCAGGGTGACCCCGGTGGCGGGGATCGTGGTCCGCTGCGTGATCACCTCGGCCGAGCCGTCGCGCACCAGGAACATCGCCACGGCGTCCGGTTGGCGCTCGGTGAAGTCGGCATAGGTGAACTTGTCGGTCAACCGGGTACTGCGCACCCTCATGCCCCGCTCGTACCGCTCCTCGAGCGCGGCGTAGGACAGCGGCGGGGCGAACGGGGCGCGGGCGCTCAGCCGCTCGGCGACCGCGACCCGACCGCCGGCGCGCGCCGGAGCGGCGTCCGGAACGCTCGCGTTGGTACGGAGCAACTGGAACACGTGGGCCTTGCCGAGCGTGTGCGCGTACTCGCGCGCTGCGGTGCCGTTGAGGTCGTCGTCGGAGGTGACGGCGATGAACGACCCGATTCCGGCCAGGTCCATCTCCTCGACGGCGTACTCGGACAACACGTGGGTGCGTTCGGTGCGCAGGCCGGCCATCCGGGCCTGCGACAGATTGCCGACGAGCTGGCTGACCAGCAGCGTCGGCACGTTCAGCCGTCCCAGGGCCGCGGCGGCGTCGCGCACCCACCCCTGTGCTCCGGCGAACAGCACCCCGCCCGGCGCGGAGACGGCCAGGCCGAGGCGTTCGGCGAGCCTCCCCACGCCCAGGCCGTAGATCGCCACGGTGGCCACGATCGTCACGAACACCAGGGGCACCAGGTTCTCGGCATCGTGACTCAGCTCCGCGAGCCGGCGTGCGGAGGCCGCGAGGGCGTCGGCCTGCGGCGACCCCTCGGCGAGCGCCCGATCGGCGCGTTCGACCGCCTCCGTGGCGTCGTGGTCCAGTTCCAGGGCGAAGATGCTGGTGACGGCGGCCGCGACGATGCCCCGAGGGGCCATGGCGGACAGCAGGACCCGTTCCGGCCGGGTGGCGTTGGTCCCGGCCAGGCCGATCAGCACCGAGACCGGCCGGACCACCAGCACCAGCAGGGCCACGAAGATCGCGGCCTGGGGGGCGATCGAGCTGATCTGGCTGGGCTCGACCCGCCCCGCCAACATGACGAACAGGGCGCCGACGAAGATCACCTGTAGGTGTTCCTTGAACTCCTGGACGCCGTGCAGGTGCTTTCCGGCCCGATTGCCCAGGAACAGGCCGAGCAGGGTGACCGTGAGCAGGCCGCTCTCGGCCTGGATCAGGTTGGAGCCGACCAGCGACCCGACGACCGCGGCCAGGGTCAGCACGGGGTGCAGGAAGTCGGGAACGAGGTGGCGCGCCAGCACGGCCTGCAGCCCGAATCCGAGAACGGCGGTGAGCACCACCGCCACCGCGATGGTCGTGGCCAGTGAGGTCGCCGCCGCGCGCAGGGGCCCGTGCGGACCGCCGACCAGGACGGCCTGATAGACGAGCACCGCCAGGATCGCCCCGATCGGGTCGACGACGATGCCCTCCCAGCGCAGGAGGTTGGCGACCCGCCGCACGGGGCGGACCTGGCGCAGGATCGGGTTGATGACGGTGGGGCCGGTCACCACCAGCAGGGCGCCCACGAGCAGCGCGAGCCGCCAGTCGAAGCCGACCAGCCACGCGGCGGCGGTGATCAGCGCCCAGGCGAGGAGAACCGTGGACGAGCACAGTCGGCGCACCGGGCGGCCCACCTCGCGCAGGTCCTTGAGCCGCAGCGAGAGCGACCCCTCGAACAGGATCACCCCGACCGCCAGCGTGACCCCGGCGAACAGCAGGTCACGACCCAAGACATCGTCGGGCGAGACCCAGCGGCCGAGGCCGAAACCGACCACGAGCAGGAACAGGATGGACGGCACCCGCACCGCCCAGGCCAGCCACTGGGCGGCCGCGGCGAGGCACACCACGAGGGCGAGGTAGGCGGCGGGATCCATCGGGCGATTCCTTCGCAGTGGTGGACGGCCGCGGTGGTGGACGGCCATGATTTCGACGGCGATCTCGACGGCGCGGCGCCGGCGCCGGTGGACCCTGGGCAGGCTAGTCTTCGTACACCTGTACGGGAACTGGCTGAATGAGGGAGGGCCGGCGTGATCGCATCGGTTGGCGGGCGGGTGCTCGCCGTCCGGCTGGACTCGGCCGTGATCGAGGTCGGTGGCGTGGGTCTGCTCGTGCACGCCACCCCGGCCACCCTCGCGGATCTGCGCATCGGGGAGCAGGCCCAACTGGCCACCTCCCTCGTGGTGCGCGAGGACGCACTGACCCTGTTCGCCTTCCGCGACGCCGACGAGCGCGACTGCTTCGAGACGGTGCAGACCGTCTCGGGGATCGGCCCCCGACTGGCCCTGGCGATGCTCGCGGTGCACACCCCCGACGGACTGCGCGCCGCGGTCACGTCCCAGGATCTGGCGGCGCTGACCACGGTGCCCGGCATCGGCCGCAAGGGCGCGCAACGGATCGTCCTGGAGCTGACGGATCGGCTCGGTCCACCCAGTGACGGCGCCGGATCGGCCGGCGCCACCGGCGCGAAGGCACCGATCCCCACCGGCCAGGATCAGGTCGTGGACGCTCTGGTCGGTCTGGGCTGGAACGCCAGACAGGCGGCCGAGGCCGTGACCGCGGTGACCGGGGACGGCCAGAACGGCGCGAACGGCGCGGGTTCCGGTGATGTCGCCGGGGTGCTTCGTGCCGCGCTGCGGCACCTGGGGCGCGGAGCGTGAGCGGGGACCGGCCGGCGGCCTGGCCGGACGCCACCGGTGAGGTCTCGGCCCTGGTGGACCCGGGTGCCGGTCCGGCGGAGCGGGCGGCCGAGAGTGCCCTGAGGCCCAAGCGGATGGCGGACTTCGTCGGCCAGACCGTGGTCCGCGATCAGTTGTCCCTTGTCCTGCAGGCCGCCCGGGGCCGCGGTCAGGTGCCCGACCACATCCTGCTGTCCGGCCCGCCCGGACTGGGCAAGACCACCCTGGCGATGATCGTCGCCGCCGAACTGGGGGTGTCCCTGCGGGTGACCAGCGGGCCCGCCATCCAGCACGCGGGTGACCTGGCCGCCGTGCTGTCCTCGCTCGAGGAGGGCGAGGTGCTGTTCCTCGATGAGATCCACCGGATGGCCCGCCCGGCGGAGGAGATGCTCTACGTCGCCATGGAGGACTTCCGGGTCGACGTGGTCGTCGGCAAGGGGGCCGGGGCCACCGCGATCCCGCTCGACCTGCCGCCGTTCACCATCGTGGGGGCGACCACCCGCGCCGGGATGCTGCCCGGACCACTGCGCGACAGGTTCGGCTTCACCGGGCACCTGGACTTCTACTCCTCCCAGGAGCTGGAGCAGGTGCTGACCCGGTCGGCGAGGTTGCTCGAGGTCCACCTGACCGAGACGAGCAGCGTGGAGATCGCCCGCCGTTCTCGCGGGACTCCGCGGATCGCCAACCGGCTGTTGCGCCGGGTGCGGGACTGGGCCCAGGTGCGCGGTGACGGCGTCCTGGACCTGGCCGCGGCGCAGTCGGCGCTGCAGATGTACGCCGTGGACGAGCTCGGTCTGGACCGGCTGGACCGCTCGGTGCTGGAGGCGCTGTGTCGCCGCTTCGGCGGGGGACCGGTGGGCCTGTCCACCCTGGCGGTGGCGGTCGGTGAGGAGCCGGAGACCGTCGAGACGGTGGCGGAGCCCTTCCTGGTCCGCGAGGGCCTGCTCGGGCGGACCCCGCGTGGCCGGGTCGCCACAGCCGCGGCCTGGCGGCATCTCGGCCTGGCCCCGCCGCGCGGGGTCCAGGAGTACGGATCGGGGTCCGACACGTCGGCCTCGTCGGGTGGTGCGCAGGAGCGCCTGTTCGGCCCGTGATGCAGCCTGGCCTACACTCCTGCGGATGGACCCGGGACTCATATTTCTCGGCGTGGCGTTCGTGATCATGGTCATGATGTTTCAGCGAACGAACCGTCAACGTCGAGAGATCGCGCAGGTGCAGGAGAAGATCGCGCCCGGCAGCGAGGTGATGACCGCGTCGGGGTTGTACGCAACGGTGCTCGACGTGGCCGGCGACCGCGTCACCCTTCAGACGGGCCCGGGCCAGACCTCGGTGTGGGACCGTCGAGCGGTCGCCCGGATCGTCACCGCGGGCCCGCAGGTCGATGAGGCGGACGAGGCGAAGGAGCCCGGGTCGGGCAAGAACCCGGAGGCGCCCTAACCTGGTCTGAGCGGCCGAGCGGCCGAGCAGTCTGCACCATCGTCAACCAAGACCAGACCAGAGAAGAGATCCAACGCGTGGCGCGTTCCAGCTACTCCCGCCCCTGGCGTGCCCTGGGTTCCCTGGCGGCCATGGCGCTCGCGCTGGCCGCGCTGATCGCCGGTGGCGTCATCTGGGGGTCCGCGCAGTGGACGCCGCGCCTCGCCCTCGACCTGGAGGGCGGGACCGAGTTCGTGCTCAAGGCCGTCCCGCAGCCCGGTCAGGAGGGCGCCATCACCCCGGCCACCCTCCAGGAGGCCGTGAAGATCATCCGGCAGCGGGTGGACGGCTCGGGGGTGGCCGAGGCAGAGGTCACCACATCGGGTTCGGACAGCATCGTGGTCACGCTGCCGGGCAAGACCATCGACGAGGCCACCCGCAACGCCATCAAGAAGTCGGCCGCCCTGGAGTTCCGCCCCGTCCTGGTCGCCGAGGCCTCGCAGGTGCCCGAGCCGGCGGCCTCGTCCAGCCCCACCGGTGCGCCGTCCGACGGCGCGTCACCCTCGCCCGGCGCGTCGCCGCAGGCCTCAGGCGGCGCGTCGCTCGCGCCGTCCGGTTCGACCGGTGCCACCACCGGTGACGGCGGCGGGGGTCTGCGGGCCGCCGCCAGCCCCAGCCCGACGCCGTCGGGCACCGGGGCGTCGCCCAGTCCCGATGCGGCCGCGAGTCCCACGCCGACCGATGCCAGCGACCTCGCCTGGCTGAACGACGAGACCCTGGTCACGCAGTGGACCGAGACCGACTGCGCGACCCCCGAGGGGATCGCCGCCTCCCAGAACCGGGTGAACGATCCGGCCAAACCCTTCGTCGCCTGCGACGACACGGGCACCAAGTACATCCTCGGCCCGGTCGAGGTGAAGGGCCAGGAGATCACCGGTGCGGAGGCCGGCCTCGAGGTGACCTCGCAGGGGCAGACCACCAACAACTGGCAGGTCAACCTGACGTTCAACAGCACCGGGGCCGACCAGTTCGCCGCGGTGACCGAGCGGCTGTTCGGCCTCGACGCCCCGCGCAACCAGTTCGCCGTCGTGCTCGACAACCTGGTCATCACCGCACCGCGCACCCTGGGGGTGATCGCCAACGGCGAGGCACAGATCACCGGCGACTTCACCCAGGCCAGTGCCCAGGCGCTGGCCAACCAGTTGAAGTTCGGCGCCCTGCCGATCTCGTTCGACACCTCCACCGAGAACCAGATCTCGGCCACCCTGGGCAGCGAGCAACTGCGCAACGGATTGTTGGCCGGACTGATCGGTCTGGTGCTCGTGGTGGTCTACTCGCTCCTGCAGTACCGGGCGCTGGGGCTGGTCACGGTCGCCAGCCTGATCGTCGCCGGGGCGTTCACCTACGGCATCGTGGTGCTGCTGGGCTGGCGTCAGGGCTATCGCCTGAGCCTGCCCGGTGTGGCGGGGCTGATCGTCGCCATCGGTATCACCGCGGACTCGTTCATCGTCTACTTCGAGCGGATCCGTGACGAGGTGCGTGAGGGCCGCAGCCTGGCCGCCGCGGTCGAGATGGCCTGGCAACGGGCCAGGCGCACGATCCTGATCTCGGACGCGGTGAGCTTCCTGGCGGCCGGCGTGCTGTTCATCCTCGCGGTCGGCGGGGTGCGGGGCTTCGCGTTCACCCTCGGCCTGACCACGCTGGTCGACGTCCTGGTCGTCTTCATGTTCACCAAGCCCATGGTCACCCTGCTCTCGCGCACCGAGTTCTTCGGCAACGGGCACCGGCTCTCGGGCTTCGACGCCGCACATCTGGGCCGGTCGGTGAGCTACACCGGCCGCGGCACCGTGCGCGGCCCGTCACCGAAACGCGCCACCCCGGCGTCCGCACCGGCGCCGGGCGGCACCATCGCCGAACGCCGCGCCGCGGCCAAGCGGGCCGCCACCGCGGCGACCCTGACCGAGGAACCACCTGACGGGCACCGCGACGAGGACGGAACGGGGGAGCAGTCCTGATGCCGAGCTTCGCCGCCCTGGGCAACAACCTGTACACGGGCCGCACCTCCTTCGACTTCGTCGGTCGCCGGCGGCTCTGGTACGCGATAGCCGCCTCGGCCGTGCTCGTCTCGCTGCTCGCGGTCGGGCTTCGGGGGCTGAACCCCGGGATCGAGTTCCGCGGCGGTACCGAGTTCCGGATCTCCGGCACGTCGGTGTCGAGCGAGGTTGCCGGCGAGCAGGCGGTGAACGCGGTCATCCCGGACGCGCAGGTGCGCGTCAGCCGACTGAACAACGACAGCATCCGCGTGCAGGCCGACCGGGTGGACGATACCGATCTCACCGCGGTCCGCGACGCGCTGGCCACGACCTACAAGGTCTCCCCGGACGCCATCTCGCAGAGCTTCGTGGGTCCGACCTGGGGCGCGGACGTCACCCGTCAGGCGCTGATCGGTCTGTTCGTCTTCCTGGGACTGGTCGCGCTGGTGATCAGCCTGTACTTCCGGACCTGGACGATGGCGGTGGCGGCGCTGGTCGCGCTGCTGCACGACCTGGTGCTGACGGTCGGCGTCTACGCCCTCGTCGGGTTCGAGGTCACCCCGGCCTCGGTGATCGGGTTCCTGACGATCCTGGGCTACTCGCTCTACGACACCGTCGTCGTGTTCGACAAGGTGCGGGAGAACACCGACCACGTGCTCGCCTCGACCAGGAGGACCTACGCCGAGGCCGCGAACCTCGCCGTCAACCAGACCCTGGTCCGCTCGATCAACACCTCGGTCGTGGCGCTGCTGCCCGTCGGGTCGATCCTGTTCATCGGCGCCTTCCTGCTCGGGGCGGGCACCCTGAAGGACATCGCCCTCGCCCTGTTCGTCGGGATCGCGGCCGGGACCTACTCCTCGATCTTCATCGCCACCCCGCTGCTGGTCCAGCTCCGTTCGCGGGAGCCCGAGATCAAGGCCCAGGTCGCGAAGGTGGCTCGGCGACGGGCCGCCCACGGTGCAGAGGCCGAGGCCGGCTCTGGCGCGGTGGACGCCGAGGACGCCGGCTCCGCCGGTGGGTCCGGCGCGACGGCCGGCAGCGCCTCCGCGCGGGCCGCCGCCACGGCGGTGGCGGAGCGGCCGGTCGGGGCCGCTGCGCCCGGCGAAGGTCCGCGTGGGCAGCGTGCGCAGCCGAACCGCCGGTCCAAGCGGTCCGGCAGGCGGAAGTGAGGCGGCGATGAGCGGCGTCGGGGTGCGGGATCTCCTCGGCGAACGGATCCGGGTCATCCCCGACCACCCCAGCCCGGGGATTCAGTTCCAGGACATCACGCCGTTGCTCGCCGACGGGCCGGCGTTCGCCGAGGTGATCCGGGCGCTCGCCGAACCCCATCGCGGCCGGATCGACGTCGTCGCCGGGATCGAGGCGCGAGGGTTCATCCTGGCCGCGCCGGTCGCCGTCGAACTCGGGGTCGGCTTCGTGCCCCTGCGCAAGAGCGGGAAGCTCCCGTACAGCACCGTCAGCGCCCCCTACGAGCTCGAGTACGGCCAGGCCGAGATCGAGATGCACATCGACGGTGTCGGCCCGGGGCACCGGGTGCTGCTGCTGGACGACGTGCTGGCCACCGGGGGGACGGCGGCCGCCGCCTGCGCGTTGCTGGAGCAGTTGGACGCCGAGGTGGCGGCGGTGACGGTCCTTCTGGAGATCGCGGCCCTGTCCGGACGGGACCGGCTGACCGGGCGCGAGGTCCGGTCCCTGCTCGAGGTCTGAGAGACCGGGACCCGGTCGGGCGAATAGAGCGCGCCCGAGATCCGTTGAAGGGATCAGAGTGCGGGCTCGGCGGCGATGACGCCGCAGGCGCCCCGCACCCGTCCGGGCGATCCGCGGGGACGCTGCGGATGCGGCTGCGTACACTCGGACGACCTGCACCAGACGGCTCGGGAGGCTCACCATGGCGGAGGAGACGGTCGCTGCCGCGGCACCCGCCGTGCCGTCCGAGCCCGATCGGCAGGATGCGGGTACCCCGCCGGCGGCGCAGAACGGGCAGCCGGACCCCGCGACGGTCGCCACCGCGGCGGCGAAGGCGTCCCCCTCGGACGCCGTTGAGGAGGCCGCGACCGAACCGTCGGCCGAGTCACCGCACGGGTCGGCCAACGGGTCCGCGAACGGGTCGCTGACCGAACCGTTGCCCCCCGCGCGCGCCCGCCACTCGCAGAGCACCGAGGGCATGCCCGCGACCAGCCGGGTCCTGTCCCGGATCGCACGCTTCGGCTCCGGTCGCTCGACCGGCACCTCGCCGCTGCTCGACCCGTTGCTGCGCACGGTGCGCAGCACGCACCCGAAGGCCGACCTGGCCCTGCTCGAGCGGGCCTTCGACATCGCCGCCAAGGCCCACTCGGGCCAGAAACGACGCAGCGGCGACCCCTACATCACCCACCCGGTCGCGGTGGCCTCGATCCTCGCCGAGCTGGGCATGACCCCGCCGACGCTCGTGGCCGCCCTGCTGCACGACACCGTGGAGGACACCTCCTACACCCTGGCCACGTTGCGCAAGGACTTCGGGGATGAGGTGGCGATGCTCGTCGACGGGGTGACCAAGCTCGACAAGGTCACCTACGGCGACGCCGCCCAGTCCGAGACGGTCCGCAAGATGGTCGTCGCGATGGCCAAGGACATCCGGGTGCTGGTGATCAAGCTCGCCGACCGGCTGCACAACGCCCGCACCTGGCGTTACGTGCCGCAGGCCTCCGCCGAACGAAAGGCCAAGGAGACCCTCGAGATCTACGCCCCGCTGGCGCACCGGCTGGGCATGAACACGATCAAGTGGGAACTGGAGGACCTGTCCTTCGCCGCGCTGCACCCGAAGGTCTACGACGAGATCGTCCGCCTGGTCGCCGAACGCGCCCCCGCCCGCGAGGACTACCTGGCCCAGGTCCGTGAACAGGTCGGCGCGGACCTGCGGACCGCGAAGATCAAGGCGACCGTGTCCGGGCGGCCCAAGCACTACTACTCCGTCTACCAGAAGATGATCGTGCGGGGTCGCGACTTCGCCGAGATCTACGACCTGGTCGGGGTCCGGGTCCTGGTGGAGTCGGTGCGCGACTGCTACGCCGTCCTCGGCTCGTTGCACGCGCGGTGGAACCCGGTGCCCGGCCGGTTCAAGGACTACATCGCGATGCCCAAGTTCAACATGTACCAGTCGCTGCACACCACGGTGATCGGTCCCGAGGGCAAGCCGGTCGAGATCCAGATCCGGACCCACCAGATGCACCGGCGCGCCGAGTACGGCGTCGCGGCGCACTGGAAGTACAAGGACGACCTCACCAACCGCGACGCACGGCTCCAACGACATGGCCTGGCTGCGGCAGTTGCTGGACTGGCAGCGCGAGACCGCCGACCCGGGTGAGTTCCTCGACTCGCTGCGCTTCGAGATCAATGCGCAGGAGGTCTACGTCTTCACGCCCAAGGGTGACGTGGTCGCCCTGCCCGCCGACTCCACCCCGGTCGACTTCGCCTACGCGGTGCACACCGAGGTCGGTCACCGGTGCATGGGCGCCCGCATCAACGGACGGCTGGTGCCGCTGGAGAGCATGCTCGAAAACGGCGACGTGGTCGAGATCTTCACCTCGAAGGCGGACGGCGCCGGTCCGAGCCGCGACTGGCTCACCTTCGTGCGCAGCCCACGGGCCCGCAACAAGATCCGTCAGTGGTTCACCAAGGAGCGCCGTGAGGAGGCGATCGAGCAGGGCAAGGACGCGATCGCCCGGGCGATGCGCAAGCAGAACCTGCCGATCCAGCGCCTGCTCTCGCACGAATCGATGGCCGGGTTGGCCCAGGAACTGCGCTACGCCGACGTCTCGGCCCTGTACGCGGCGGTCGGCGAGGGCCACATCACCGCCTCCGGGGTGGTCGGGCGGCTGGTTCAGGCCCTCGGTGGCGAGGACGGCGCCCAGGAGGACCTGGCCGAGGCGGCCACGCCCAGCAGGGCGCGGCGCACGCGGATCGGCGATCCCGGCGTGACGGTCCGCGGCGTCGAGGACGTCTGGATCAAGCTCGCCAAGTGCTGCACCCCGGTGCCGGGCGACCCGATCGTCGGGTTCGTCACCCGGGGCAGCGGGGTGTCGGTGCACCGCACCGACTGCACCAACGTCCTGGTGTTGAAGAACCAGCCGGAGCGGATGCTCGAGGTGGAGTGGGACCCGACCTCGAGCAGCATCTTCCTGGTCCAGATCCAGGTCGAGGCCCTGGACCGGAACCGGTTGCTGGCCGACCTCACCCGGGTGCTGTCCGACAACCACGTGAACATCCTGGCCGCCAACGTCACCACCAGCGGCGACCGGATGGCCATCTCCCGGTTCACCTTCGAGATGGGGGATCCGACCCACCTGGACCACGTCCTGAGTTCCGTCCGCCGGGTCGAGGGCGTCGTGGACACCTACCGGGTCACCGGAACGGCACCGCGGGGCTGATCGGCCCCGGTCCGGCCGAGGCGACCAGACTCGCCCACGCCAGCACCACCCGGCGGGCCCGCGCGACGCCCTGCGCGTTGCGCATGCCGTCCAGCTCCTCGACCACGTCGATGAGCCTGACCCCGCACTCCCGGCCGAGCCGCTCCAGCTCCCGACCCACCTGCTCCGGCGGCAGCCCCCGGGCAAGATCGGCCGCCGTCCGGGTCGGCGTCGTGGCCTGCACGCCGCCGACGGTCTGGACGTGGCGCGGGTGCAGCCGGTGCTCGCGCAGGCGCACAGGGATCCCCTTGGGGCGCGCCGTCCCCGGAGCGATGACCAGGTCGACCACCTCGGGGGCGGGACCGCCGCAGTGCAGCCAGGCCGCCGTCCGATAGCCGATCACGGCGCGGGCCGCGGGATCACCGGGGCCCGCCCGTCCGGGGCGGGTCACCGCGGCCCGCAGCGCGGCGGCCCGCAGGGCGGTCGTGTCGGGCACGTGGGCACCGACCAGGACGCCGCCCGGCAACGCCCGCAACAGGCCGTCGTCCAGCAGGCGTTGCGTCTCGCGGTGGCCCGCCCGATCGGTGGGGTCGGGGAGGATCAGCTGGTCACCCGGTGCAGTCGCCATGGACGACAGCCTGCCCCGAGTTCGGCGCGGCCCGGCGAACCGGGTCGAGTCCTGTGGAGAACCCTGTGGACGACGTCAGCCGCTGAACTCGTCCAGGGTTCTGCGGGCCTGCTCGAGCCACTGGGTCCGGGCCTCGATCGCGGCCTCGGCCTGCTGCACTCCCCGGTCGTCGCCCTTGGCGGCGGCTCTGTCACGGTCGGCCCGCAGGTCGCTCAACGCCCTCTCGAGCTGATCGACCGCGTCCTGGGCTCGTGCCCTGGCCTGCGGGTTGCTCCGCGCCCACCGGTTCTGCTCGGCGTCCCGGATCCTCTGTTCCACGGCCCGCAGCCGACCCTCGATCCGGGAGAGGTCCGCCCGGGGCACCTTGCCCGCCGCGTCCCAGCTGTCCTGAATGCGTCGCAGTGCCGAGCGCGCCTCGGTGACGTCCTTGACCGGCAGCAGCGCCTCCGCCTCGGTGAGCAGGGCCTCCTTGACGGTCAGGTTCCGCTTGTAGGTCTCCTCCTCCTCGGCGATCACCGAGTTGCGGGCCGCGAAGAACGTGTCCTGGGCCGCGCGGAAACGGGCCCACAGGGCGTCGTCGTCCTTGCGCGAGGCCCGGCCGGCCGCCTTCCAGCGATTCATCAGATCCCTGAACCGGGTCGCCCCCGCGGCGAAGTCGGTGTTCGCCTGCAGCTGGTCCACGAGCTGCTCGGCCTCGGCGATGATCGCCTCCTTGGCCTGTTTCGTCTGGGCGCGGCGTTCGTCGAGCGCACCGAAATGCTGACGGCGCTTGCGATCGAACGCCGTGCGGGCGGCGCTGAACCGGCGCCACAACTCGTCCTCGGTCGACTTGTCGAGACGATGCTCGCGTTGCATCCGGCGCCAGGTCTCGAACAGCTCCCGCAACCTGTCGCCGGTGGTCTTCCAGGGCAACCGTTCCGGGTCGACCCCGGCGAGTTCCTCGGCCTCGGCGACCAGCGCCGTCCGGGCGGCAAGGGCCTCGGCACGCTGGGCCTCGCGGGCCTTCTCGGCCCTCTCCCGGTGCTGGTCCACGACCGGGATCAACGCGGCGAGCCGACCCAGCAGGGCAGGCAGGTCACCGACCGCGTTGGCCTCGCGGACGGTCAGTTCCAGGCGGTTGATACTGGCTCGGGCCACGGGTGCGGAGAGTTGATCGGCCGCCAGCCTCTGCTCCAGCAGCTTGACCTGGGCGGCCAGATCGTCGTACTTGCGGGCGAAGTAGGCCAGCGCCTCCTCCGGGCTGGCCCCGGGGTAGGAACCCACGGCGCGCTCCCCGTCGGGCAGCAGGACGTACACCGTGCCGTCGGGATCCACGCGACCCCACTGTTGCGCGCTGTCCAACGCCGTGTCCTCTCCTCAGTCCACCGTTGCCGACGTGATCGCCACCGGGCGCGCCGGGGCTCCGTCGGAGCCGCCGCCGAGAACACCACCCTCCGCGATCGTGCGCACCGTTTCCAGACCCTGGGTCATCGTGCCGATCACGCTGTAGCCGCCGGCCGCGTCGCTGGGGATCGTGGAGTCCTGATAGACGAGGAAGAACTGACTGCCCATGCTGTCCCCCTTGCCGCCCTGCCGAGCCATCGCGACGGTACCGGCGGGGTAGACGTCGTCCGCGGGAGCGTTCTCCACCGGGCCGTAGGTGTAGCCCGGGCCCCCGTCACCGACCGCGGTGGGGTCGCCGCACTGGAGCACGAAGATGCTCTCTGTGGTCAATCTGTGACAGCGGGTGTTGTTCCAGAAGTCGTTGCGGGCCAGGAAGAGAGTGCTCGCCACTGCCTGGGGAGCCTTGGCGCCGTCCAGCGCGATGACGACCGGACCGCACGTGGTCTCCAGGGTCAACGTCCAGGTCCTGTCCTGCGCCAGCGACGCCGGCGGGGGAGTCGGCCAGGTCAGGTCGGCGGGGGCGACGTCCCCCGGGGCGGGGCAGGGGTTGTCCGCACTCGCGGCGCCGGAGGGGGTCGCGGTGGCAGGCGTGGCGGACGGCGTGCGGTCCGGGCCGAGGATGGTCACGGCGAGCACCACGGCGACGGTCGCCGCCACGGCAGCCACCGCGAGGACGGCCTGCCGCTGCAGGCGACGCCTGCGCCGAGCCGCCTCGGCCTGGCGGTTCTGCCACTTCTCGAAGCGACGCCGGGCGTACTCGCGCTCGCGCTTGGACGGCGACACCCAACCCTCCCTGTCGGTTCCGGACCTGCGCGGACACGGGTCCGCGGGCGCCAGTCTAGGCACCGGCGTCGAAGGCGCCGGCGTCTCGGTAGGCTCCTCGGGTGCTCGTCATCGGTTTCGAGGCCGCCGCCTTCGGCACCAACTGCTACCTGCTGGCCGCCGAGGCCGGGCAGGAGTGTCTGATCGTCGACCCTGGGATCGGCGTGCTGCAGACCCTCTCGTCGGCATTGCAGGAGTACCGGCTCCGTCCGGCGGCCGTGCTGCTCACCCACGGCCACATCGACCACGTGTACTCGGTGACGCCCGTGTGCGGTGCCCACGACGTCCCCGCGCTGATCCACGGGGAGGACCTCTACCGTCTGGCCGACCCCATCGCCACCCTGGACCCGCAACTGGTGGGGATGCTCGAGGCGCAGTTCGGCGAGTCGGCCCGGTGGGCCGAGCCGGAGGAGGTCCGCACCGTGGCCGACGGCGACGTCCTGGACCTGGCGGGTCTGGCCGTCTCGGTGGTGCATGCGCCCGGCCACACCGAGGGATCGGTGATGTTCACCCTCGACGGCGTGCCCACCGGAGCCCGGGTGCAGGGACTGGACATCTCCTCGACCCTGATCAGCGGCGACGTGCTGTTCGCGGGCAGCATCGGGCGCACCGATCTGCCCGGCGGCGACCACGCGGCGATGCTGGCCTCACTGCGGGACAAGGTGCTGCCCCGCCCGGACGGCGAGCTCGTGCTGCCCGGGCACGGTCCGGCGACCACGATCGCGCACGAGCGGGCGAGCAACCCCTATCTGCGGGGCCTCGGCTGAGGAATCGCGACCGCGATCGGACCCCTTCCACCAGAGTCGTCTTCGAACCACGAGAGGCATGACGTGGCCAGACCCACCCCGTTGTCGGGGTTCCCCGAGTGGCTGCCCGGGCAGCGCATCGTCGAACAGCGGGTGATCGACACCCTGCGGAACACCTTCGAGCTGTGGGGGTATCGCCCCACTGGAGACGCGGGCCGTCGAACCGCTGGGGGAGCTGCTGCGCAAGGGGGAGATCGACAAGGAGGTCTACGTGCTGCGCCGGCTGCACGCCGAGCCGGGGGAGGACGAGGCCACCGATGCGTCCCGCCGGCTCGGCCTGCACTTCGACCTGACCGTGCCGTTCGCCCGGTACGTGGTGGAGCACGCGGGCAGGCTGCAGTTCCCCTTCCGCCGCTATCAGATCCAGAAGGTCTGGCGCGGGGAGCGCCCGCAGGAGGGCCGATACCGGGAGTTCCTCCAGGCCGACATCGACGTGGTGGCGCCGGACGGACCTGCCGTTCCACCACGACGTCGAGGTTGCGCAGGTGATGGCCGAGGCGCTGTCCGCGACTGCCCCTGCCGCCGATGACGCCTGCAGCTGAACAACCGCCGCCTGATCCAGGGCTTCTACCGCGGCCTGGGCTGAGCGACACCGCCGCGGTGATGCGTGTGGTCGACAAGCTGGACAAGATCGGGCCGGACGCCGTGGCCGAGCAACTCATCGAGCAGGCCGGGCTGTCGGGCGCCCAGGCGAAGGCGACGCTGGCCCTGGCGGACATCGTCACCCCGGATCTCTCGTTCGCGGAGCGCGTCCGGGATCTGGGCGTGAGCGACCCGTTGCTCGAGCAGGGACTGGAAGAGCTCACCCAGGTCGTCCAGGGCGCCACCGAGGTCAACAGCGACCGGATCGGCGTGACCGCGGACCTGCGGATCGCCCGCGGCCTCGACTACTACACGGGAACCGTGTACGAGACCCGGCTCAGCGGCGCCGAGCAGCTCGGGTCGATCTGTTCGGGCGGACGGTATGACTCATTGGCCACCGACGGCGCCCAGAGCTACCCGGGCGTGGGCATCTCCTTCGGCGTGACGCGCGCACTGGGCCCGCTGTTCGCCCGTGGCGAACTCGTCGCGCCAGCCGGCAGGTGCCCAGCTGCGTCCTGGTGGCCGTGGTGGACCGAGGCGGGACGAGCGCGCAGCCGCAGCGTCGCCGCGGCGCTGCGGGCCCGGGGGATCGCCGCCGAGGTGGCACCGAAGGCGGCAGAGGTTCGGCAAGCAGATCCGCTACGCGGACCGGCGGGGCATCCCGTTCGTCTGGTTCCCCGGGGCCGGCGATGTCGGCGACGACCCTGCGAGGCCCCGCCGACGACCTGGCCGGCGAGGTCAAGGACATCCGAAGCGGGAGCAGCTGCCCGCCCAGGCGGCCGAATGGGCCCCGGACGCCGCGGATCTGCGCCCCGCAGGTGGTCAGCGGCAGGCAGGATCAGGGCACATGACGGTGCTGCGCATCCGGGTGTCCTCACGCTCCTGGAGCCACTCGAGCGTCACCGCCGCACGCCGGGCAGGCGGCGTCGAAGACGACCAGATCCGCCGGCACGGCCCCCCCGATCCGGTAGCGGGCGAGCAGCTCCGCGGCGCCGCGCGGCCCGGGGACGGTGGCACCGGGCTGCGGCGCCTCGTCCACCTCCCCCTGGCGGGTGGTCACCCACGGTCGTCGCGGGCGGCTCAGCGGAGGCGGGCGGTCTGCTCACCGGTACTGCATCGACCCCGAGGGCCGGTGAGTTGACCACGGAGGCCGATCGAGGTCCTAAGGTGGGTCCGTGGAGAGCCGTCGACTGGGCCGTACCGGCCGCGATATCTCGGTGATCGGTCTGGGTTGCTGGCAGCTGGGAGCCGACTGGGGTCAGATCGAGGACCGGGACGCCCTGGCGATCCTGGACGCCGCCGTCGGTGCCGGAGCCTCGTTCTTCGACACCGCCGACGTCTACGGCGACGGTCGCAGCGAGCAGATGATCGCCCGCTTCCTGGCCATCCAGCCGGACGTCGAGGTGATGGTCGCCACCAAGCTCGGCCGGCGCGCGGACCCGTTCGCGGCCGAGGCCTTCACCCCGCAGAACCTGCGCGCCTGGGTCGACCGCAGTCGGGCCAACCTGCGCTGCGACACCCTCGACCTGGTCCAGCTGCACTGCCCGCCGACGGCCATGTTCTCCGACGACGCGGTCTTCGACGCGCTGGACGCACTGGTCGACGACGGCGTCATGGCCGCCTACGGCGTCTCGGTGGAGACCTGCGACGAGGCGCTGGCGGCGATCGCCCGGCCCAACGTGGCCAGCGTGCAGATCATCCTGAACGCCTTCCGGCTCAAGCCGCTGGACGAGGTGCTGCCCGCGGCGGCGGAGGCCGGGGTGGGCGTCATCGCGCGGGTGCCGCTGGCCAGCGGTCTGCTGTCGGGCCGCTACGACGAGACCACCACCTTCGCCGCCGACGACCACCGCACGTACAACCGCGACGGTCAGGCCTTCGACGTCGGCGAGACGTTCTCCGGCGTCCCGTTCGAGGTCGGCGTCAAGGCCGCCCGGGAGCTGTCCGCGCATCGTGCCCCAGGGTGTGTCCATGGCCGCCTTCGCGTTGCGCTGGATCATCGATCAGCCCGGGGTGACCACCGTGATCCCCGGTGCCCGCACGCCGCGGCAGTCCCGGTTCAACACCGAGGCGGTCGCGTTGGACCCGCTGACGCCGGACCAGCAGGACGCCGTCCGGGCCGTCTACGACAAGCACATCCGGGAGCACGTGCACGACCGCTGGTGAACCTGGCGCGCCCGCGCCGGAGCGAACGCGGGCGGCGCCGGAGCGACGCGGTCCAGCGTTAGGATCGGCGAGCACCATTTCGCGCTGGAAGGGACCCTTCTCCGTGTTGCGCACCCATGAGGCCGGCTCGCTGCGCGCCGACCACATCGGCCAGGCCGTCACTCTCACCGGCTGGGTGGCGCGCCGGCGTGATCACGGCGGGGTCGCCTTCATCGACCTGCGCGACGCCAGCGGCACGGCGCAGGTCGTGGTGCGCGACGAGATCGGTGGCCTCCGGACTGCGCCCGGAGTCCTGCCTGCGGGTCACCGGCGAGGTGGGCCGGCGGCCGGAGGGCAACGAGAACCCGAACCTGGCCACGGGCCAGATCGAGGTCGACGGCCAAGGACGTCGAGATCCTCGGCGAGGCGGCCCCGTTGCCGTTCCAGATCGACGAGCACATCGAGGTGGGCGAGGAGGCGCGGCTGCGGCACCGGTACCTGGACCTGCGCCGACCCGGTCAGGGCGACAGCCATCCGGCTGCGCAGCGAGGTCAACCGCGCCGCCCGGGACGTGTTGCACCGGCACGGTTTCGTCGAGATCGAGACACCGACCCTGACCCGTTCCACGCCCGAGGGCGCGCGCGACTTCGTCGTCCCGGCCCGGCTGGCCCCGGGGTCCTGGTACGCATTGCCGCAGAGCCCGCAGCTGTTCAAGCAGCTGCTCATGGTGGCCGGGATGGAGCGGTACTACCAGATCGCCCGCTGCTACCGGGACGAGGACTTCCGCGCCGACCGGCAGCCGGAGTTCACCCAGCTCGACATCGAGATGTCCTTCGTCGACCAGGACGACGTGATCGCCCTGGGCGAGCGGATCGTCGTCGGCGCTGTGGCGCCTGATCGGCCACGAGATCGCCACGCCGATCCCGCGGATGACCTACGCCGAGGCGATGCGCCGCTACGGCACCGACAAGCCCGATCTGCGGCTGGGCCTCGAACTCGTCGAGTGCACGGAGTTCTTCGCGGGCACGCCCTTCCGGGTCTTCCAGGCACCGTACGTCGGGGCCGTCGTGATGACCGGCGGTGCCTCCCAGCCCCGCCGGACCCTGGACGCCTGGCAGGACTGGGCGCGCCAGCGTGGCGCCAAGGGCCTGGCCTACGTGCTGGTCGGCGAGGACGGCGAGCTGGGCGGTCCGGTGGCCAAGAACCTCTCGGACGTCGAGCGCGCCGGCCTCGCCGCGCACGTCGGTGCGCAGCCCGGCGACTGTGTGTTCTTCGCGGCGGGGGAACCCGCGGCCGCGCGGGCGCTGCTCGGCGCCGTCCGATTGGAGGTCGGCCGGCGTACCGGCCGGCTCGACGAGGACGGCGCGGACCGGAGCTGGTCGTTCGTCTGGGTCGTCGACGCCCCGTTGTTCGAACCCAGCGCCGCAGCGCGCGACAGCGGCGAGGTCGCGGTCGGCTCCGGCGCCTGGACGGCGGTGCACCACGCGTTCACCTCGCCCAAGCCCGAGTGGATGGACCGCTTCGAGTCCGATCCCGGCTCCGCCCTGGCCCATGCCTACGACCTGGTCTGCAACGGCAACGAGATCGGCGGCGGGTCGATCCGTATCCATCGTCGGGACGTGCAGGAACGGGTGTTCGCCGTCATGGGTCTGTCGCCGGAGCAGGCGCAGGAGAAGTTCGGCTTCCTGCTCGAGGCCTTCTCCTACGGAGCCCCACCGCACGGCGGGATCGCCTTCGGCTGGGACCGTATCGTCATGCTGCTGGCCGGCGCCGGCTCGCTGCGCGACGTCATCGCCTTCCCGAAGTCCGGTGGCGGACAGGATCCGCTGACCGGTGCGCCTGCCCCGATCACCCCCGAGCAGCGCAAGGAGGCCGGCGTCGACGCCCGCCCGCCGGTGCGCGCGGAACCCGCGCGGTGATCGAGACGCAGCCGGGAGGACCGACGTCCTGACCGCGTCACCCCGGCGACGTGCGACCCTGCGACGTGTCTGACGATCAGGCTCGGCCTGCCCACCCCATGGGTGCCGGTTCCGGCTGACCGGGTATCGCACGCGTCAGGGCGAACCCAGGCGGGTCCGCATGCCGACCCTGGAGTGGGTGCGCCGTCCGATCGCCACCACGAGGACGGTCGATGATGCCTGGAGCCCCTCAGCGCGGCGCGGCGCCGGTCACGGTCCCGCTGCGCGGTCTGCTGGGCCAACTGGCGAGCGACCTGTCGGACAGCATCCGTGATCTGCTCCCGATCGTGATCGTGGTGGCCTTCTTCCAGTTGGCAGTCCTGCGCCAGCCGCTGCCCGATCTGGTGGGCATCGCCGTGGGGGCGGTGATGGTGGTGTTCGGGTTGGCCCTGTTCGTCCGCGGACTCCAGATGGGGCTCTTCCCGATCGGCGAGGCGATGGCGACGGGCTTCGCCCGTAAGGGGAGCCTGACTCTGGTTGAGCCTGTTCGCCTTCTCGCTGGGCTTCACGACGACGGTCGCCGAACCGGCCCTGATCGCCATCGCCGGGGAGGCGGCCACGGTCGCCGCCGAGGGTGGGGTCATCGACGACACCCCGGCCGCGCGCGACTCCTACGCCTTCGGGCTGCGCCTGACCGTGGCCGTGTCGGTGGGGTTGGCCGTGATCGTCGGCGTGGTGCGGATCATCAAGGGCTGGCCGGTGCAGAGACTGATCATCGGCGGCTATCTCGGGGTAGTGATCATGACGTTCTTCGCGCCGCCGGAGATCATCGGTATCGCCTACGACTCGGGCGGGGTGACCACCTCGACCGTGACGGTGCCCCTGGTCACCTCGCTGGGCGTCGGCCTGGCCGCCTCGATCAAGGGACGCAACCCGATGACCGACGGGTTCGGGCTGATCGCGTTCGCCTCGCTGACCCCGATGATCTTCGTGATGGTCTACGGGATCCTGATATGACCTCCCTGCTGAGCGACGTGGCGTCGACCCTGGTGGCCACGCCTGCGCGACGTGCTGCCGATCGCGGTGATCCTGCTGGGCTTCCAGGTGTTCGTGCTGCGCCGTCCGATCGCCAACCTGCGGCAGGTGCTGATCGGCTTCGTCCTGGTGGTGGCGGGAATGGTGCTGTTCCTGGCCGGGCTGGAACGGGCGCTGTTCCCCCTCGGCCGGTTGATGGCCGGTCAGCTGACCGAGCACGCCCACGCCGACGCCGGCTCGGACGGCGTCTCCCTGGCTGGAGTACGCCTGGGTCTACCTGTTCGGGGCGATGATCGGCTTCGCCACCACGGTGGCCGAACCCGCGCTGATCGCGGTCTCGTTGAAGGCGCAACGCGTCTCCGGCGGGACGATCAACGCGTGGGGGCTGCGGATCGCCGTGGCCGTCGGAGTGGCGATCGGGCTCGGCCTGGGCACCTTGCGGATCGTCATCGGCGCGCCGCTGCCCTACTTCATCACCGCGGGCTACGTGCTCGTCGCCGTGCAGACCCTGTTCGCTCCGCGGAGCATCATCGCCCTGGCCTACGACACCGGCGGCGTCACCACCTCGACCGTGACGGTTCCCCTGGTCGCGGCCCTGGGCCTGGGGTTGGCCGCGGCGATCCCCGGGCGAAGCACGCTCCTGGACGGATTCGGCCTGATCGCCTTCGCCAGCCTGTTCCCGATGGTGACGGTGATGGGCTACGCGCAGGTCGGACAGTGGCGCGAACGCCGGCAGAACACGACCAACCGGCAGAAGCGGGACGCCCCGCGGGAGAAGGAGAGGACGAGCTGACGTGCATTTCAAACTGATCATCGTGATGGTCGAGGACACCCTCACCGAGGGTGTCCTGGACGCGGCCCGATCCTGTGGGGCCACCGGCGCAACCGTCCTGAACGGGGCCAGGGGGGAGGGCCTGGCACCCGCGAAGACCTTCTTCGGTCTCTCGTTGGAGAGCCAGCGCGACGTCGTGCTGCTCCTCGTGGAGGAGCACCTGAGTCGGCGTATCCTCGAGCAGGTGGCGCGGACGGGCCGTTTCGACGAGCGGCCCGGGCTGGGCATCGCCTTCCAGATCGACGTCGAGGACACCGTTGGCGTCGCTCGGCAGGCTCTCGAGTTGCGGCAAAGGGTTGAGGACGAGATATGAGCACCCCCCCGGTCACCCGGGTCAGGGACGTGATGAAGCATCACGTCGACATAGTCGACGGCCTCACCAACGTCGCCGAGGCCCTCAGGACCATGAAGCACGTCGACACGAAGTGCCTGATCATCGACAGGCGCCACGACGACGACGAGTACGGCATCGTGCTGATCTCCGACATCGCCCGCCAGGTGCTCGCGCGCAATCGGTCCCCCGAGCGTGTCGACATCTACGAGATCATGTCCAAGCCGGTCGTCACCGTCGATCCGGACATGGACATCCGCTACTGCGCCAGGCTGTTCGACAAGGTCGATCTGTCCCGGGCCCCGGTCGTCAAGGACAGATGCATCCTGGGTATCGTCAGCTACACCGATCTGGTGATCAAGGGGATGTGCCGCCACCTCTGAGCGCTCGGGGGCCAATCCCTGCGGTCCTCACGAGCGGGCGCGGGGGCCGCCGCGGGCCCGGCGGAGCCGCTTGTCCAGGACGTCGACGCCCAGCAGCACGCCGATCGACAGCACGGCGACGCTCAGTCCCGCCGGCGTGGGCCAGGCCTGTCCCAGGGTGTCGGCGAGCCGCGGAATCAGGAGCGCCGCAAGGGAGAAGGCGAGTCCGACCGCAATGGCGCCCGGCAGCAGTCTGTTGGTCCACCATCCCAGCGCCCAGGGGGTGCGACTGGAGCTTCGGCAGGCGAAGGCGTTGGCCGATTGGGCCAACACCACGGTGAGGAACGTCGCCCCCGATGCCGCCGCCAGCGTGTCGCCGGTCGGGAACGCCTCGCCGGGCCGCCATCCGGCGGCGAGGAAGGTCACCACGAAGGCGAGCAGCGACAGCACGGCCTCGGTCGGACCGAGCACCCGAACGCCCGCCGCAGCACCGAGCCGTTGAGCAGCCGACCCGACACCGGAGGGCGCTGCAGCAGGTGCGGCGCCGGTGGTTCGGCCCCCAGCGCCACGGCCGAGAGGGTGTCGGTGCCGATGTCGAGTGCCAGTACCTGGAGCACCCCGAGTGCCAACGGCACCGAGCCGCCGCTCAGCCCCCACACCAGGAACGGCGCGAGCTCTGCGACGTTGTCCGACAGGTGATAGGTCAGGAAGCGCCGGATGTTGACGTAGGTCGCCCGGCCCAGTTCGATCCCGGCGACCACGGACGCGAAGTCGTCGTCCAGGAGCACCAGGTCGGAGGCCTCGCGCGCCACGTCGGTGCCCGAGGCTCCCATGGCGATCCCGATGTCGGCCTCACGAAGGGCGGGTCCGTCGTTGACTCCGTCCCCGGTCATGGCGACCACGTGCCCGCGGGCCCGCAGGGCCCCCGCGATCCGCAGCTTGTCCTCGGGAGAGACCCTGGCGACGACGATGCCGTCGTGGTCCAGCAACGCGCCGAGCGCCGCTGCGTCGGCGGGCAGATCCGCACCGACCACGACCGGGTCTCCGTCCCGGCGCAGGCCGACCTGGGTGGCGATCGCTGCGGCGGTGACCGGGTGATCACCCGTGATCATCGCCACGGCGACCCCGGCGGCCCGGCACGAGGCGAGCGCGCGGTCCACGTCGGTGCGCGGGGGGTCCTGCAGGGCGACGAGCCCGTACAGGGTCAGGCCCCGTTCCGCCTCGGCCCAGTCCGGCGGGGATCTGCTCGACCCCCGTCCGGCCCGCGACCGCAAGCACCCGCAACCCGCGGCCCGACAGCTCGGCCACGGCCGCCTCTGCCCGGGCCCTCTCATCGCCCCGCGCCCAGAGGCACAGGGGCAGAACGGCATCGGGCGCCCCCTTGGCGATCACGTCGCCGTCCGCCAGCACCGACATCCGGCGCCGGTGCGGGTCGAACGCGAAGCCACGGTCGGCGTGACTTCGCGTGCGAGGTAGATCGGTGTCCAGCCCGAGGCGTCGCGCGAACGCGTCGATCGCGGCCTCCATCGGGTCGCCGTGCGCGCGCCATCCGCCGTCCGGAGCCCACTCGGCATATCCGCGGGAGCATCGGGCGCCCGCCTGGGCGAGCCGTTCCAGCTCGCGGCGGGCGCCCGGGTCCGAGATCTCGACCGGGGCGTCGGGGGCGTACCCGGCGACCGCCACGCGGGCCGCGCCGGCGGGCACCCACGCCTGCACCACAGCCATCTGGTTGCGGGTCAGCGTGCCGGTCTTGTCCGTGCAGACGAAGGTGGTCGACCCCAGCGTCTCCACGGCATCGAGTGAGCGCACCAGGACGTTGCTGTGGGCCATCCGCTCGGCGCCCCAGGCCAGAGCGAGGGTGACGGTGGGCAGCAGCGCCTCTGGCACCAGCGCCACGGTCACCCCGATCGCCAGAACGAACCCCTCGCCGAGGTCACGCCCGATCGCCATGGTCAGGGCGAAGAACGCCGCGCCCGTCGCCACCGCGATCGCGCCGATGCTGCGGACCACGCGGCGCAGTTCGCGGGTCAGCGGTGTCGTGTGCGTCGAGGTCGAGACGGTGTCGCGGGCGATACCCGCCAGCCGCGTTCGCGGGCCGGTGGCGACGACCACTGCATCGGCCGTGCCCTCGACCACGAACGTCCCCGCATAGACCGTTGCGCCCTCCTCGAGGGCGGTGGGCTCGCTCTCACCGGTCAGAGTGGAGGTATCCAGGAGCAGCCCGCCGGCGACCAGCACCCGGGCGTCCGCCGGGACGCGATCGCCCGCCTCGAGGACCAGGACGTCGCCGGTGACCACGTCCACGGCGTCGATGAGTCTCGGCACTCGGTCACGGCGCACCGTGACGCGGGCGGGTAGCAGGGAACGCAGCCTGTCCGCCGCGTGATCGGCCCGGCTCTCCTGGGCGAAGGCGAAGGACGCGTTGACGAGGACGACGAGGCTGATGGCGACGGTCAATTCCGACAGGCCGGCGATCCAGGCCAGCACCGCCGCAGACCACAACAGCGCCGCGAAGACCCCGGTCAGCTGACCGAGGAACCTGCGCCAGGCCGGGGTGCGAGCCGGCGAGGGCAGGCTGTTCGGGCCGTCACGTGCCGCCCGCCGACCCGCCTCGGCCGAGGTCAGTCCCGCCAACTCGTCGCCCGCGAGGACCCCCCGCTGCTCCGGCATGGCGACCGCTGCCCTCCTCGCCGAGCGCTGACCACCACCGGGCCAGGCCGTTCACCGCCAACGGTTGCCCCGCGGTGCGCCGGCGAGTTGGGACCAACGTCGTCGCACGGGTCGAGAACCCCGCGTTCCGGGCGCACCGAGCGCCTGACCGAGGCCGGACCGACCTCGGCAGGGACCTATCGCCCGCCTGCCCCGCATTTTCGCTGCCTAGGCTGCAGAGCATGCAGGAGCGGCAGGAGACGGCAGGGCAGGCACTGCTGAGTGCTCAGCAGGTGCAGGACCTGCTGCATGTCGACCGCTCCACCGTCTATCGCATGGCAGAGGACGGCCGGCTGCCCGCCATCAAGGTGGGTCGGCAGTGGCGGTTCCCGGCCGCTCGGATCGACGCCCTGTTGAGCGGGACCGACGAGCAGGCCGACCCCCCTCGGACGGCCGACGGTCTCCCGCCCGAGGCGCGAGGGAACGCTCACGTCGCACAGGGTGCGCCGCTGCCGGATCCTGCCGTGGCCCGCGCCGTCGTCCAGGTCGCCGCCGACCTGCTCGGCGTGATGATGGTTCTCACCGACATGCAGGGACGTCCGCTGATCGAGGTCAGCAACCCCTGCCCGTGGTTCGCAGACCGGCTCGATGATCCCGCGCTGCTGACGGCCTGCATCCAGGAGTGGCGTCAACTCGCCGACGACGTGGTGCTGGAGCCGAGATTCCACACCGGGCCGTTCGGTTTCCAGTGCGCCCGGGCGTTCGTCCGCTCGGGCACGTCCTTGGTCGCCATGGTCCTGGCCGGGGGAATCGCGCCGGATCCACCAGACGGCGACAGCGCAGACATGCCCGACGGGTTGTACCGACTCGGCGCGAAACAGCGACGCAGGGTGTTGGATGCCCTGCCCGGCGTGGCCGCCTCGCTGTCCCACGCGGACCCACGGCAGGCGGCGGGCGTCCACTCGCGATCGACCCCGAACGACACGGCCGCGGCATCCGACGTGGACGCCCGCGCCACCTCATCGGAGAGGAAGGCACTATGAAACGGCTTCTGGTCCTCGGCGCCGGTACGGCGGGCACGATGGCGGTCAACAAGCTACGGCCGCGCCTGCCGGCGGACGAGTGGAAGATCACCGTCGTCGACCCCGACGACACGCACTACTACCAGCCGGGATACCTGTTCATCCCGTTCGGCATCTATCAGCCGGGTGACGTGACCAGACCACGGAAGCGGTTCCTGCCCAGCGGCGTCGAGCTGGTCAGCACCGCGGTCGATCGGATCGTGGCGGAGGAGAACCACGTCCTGTTGACCGACGACCGCCGGATCGACTACGACTATCTGATCATCGCCACCGGCGTGAGTTCCCGTCCGGACCAGACGCCGGGTATGGACGACGAGAGCCTCTGGCGCAGAAGCGTTCACGAGTTCTACACCTACGAGGGCGCCGTCGCCCTGGCCGAGACGCTACGCGGGTGGCAGGGCGGGCGACTCGTCGTCCACATCACGGAGATGCCGATCAAGTGCCCGGTGGCGCCGTTGGAGTTCACCTTCCTGGCCGACGCCTTCTTCACCGAGCAGGGCATCCGAGACAAGGTGGAGATCACCTATGTGACGCCGCTCGAGGGTGCCTTCACCAAGCCGGTGGCGAGCAAGTATCTGGGCGACATGCTCGACGAGCGCGGCATCGCGCTCGAGCCGGACTTCATGGTCGAGCGGATCGATCCGGACACGTCCAGCCTGGTCTCCTACGACGAGCGCGAGGTGCCCTTCGACCTGCTGGTGACCGTGCCGCTGAACATGGGCGCGGAGATGATCGCTCGATCCGGTCTCGGCGACGAGCTGAACTACGTCTCGGTGGACAAGGAGACGCTGCTGTCCACCAAGTACGACAACATCTTCGCCCTCGGCGACGCCAGTGACATCCCGGCGTCGAAGGCCGGTTCGGTGGCGCACTTCGCCATGGACCTGTTCCCGGACAACTTCCTGCGGCACGTCCAGGGACTGGCGATGGTCAACAAGTTCGACGGGCACGCCAACTGCTTCATCGAGACCGGCCACGGCAAGGGTCTTCTCATCGACTTCAACTACGAGACCGAACCACTGCCAGGCAAGTACCCGCTGCCCGGGATCGGCCCCTTCAGCCTTCTGAAGGAGACCGAGATGAACCACTGGGGCAAGGTCATGTTCCGCTGGATCTACTGGAACGTCCTGCTGCCCGGCAAGGAACTGCCGGTTCCGGCGTTGATGTCGATGGCGGGCAAGCAGACCGAGGACCTGTCGTGAGCGCCCCCACCATGGCCGAGACCGCACAGCTCGATCGCATCGAGGCCCACGTGGCGAGCATCGTCGCCGAACTGGAGGCCACCCGCCGCGAGCGCGATCGCTGGCGCGAGCTCACCCACGAACTCATGCCCGTGGCCCAGGGCGCGATGACCCTGGCCTCGACGGAACTGGAGGACCTCAGCCAGGACGTCACGGTCGAGGACGCGGTGCGATTCCTGCGGGCCGCCGTGCGTGCGCTGCCTCGCCTCGAAGCCCTTCTGGCGCAGTTGGACAGCGTCGCCGAGCTGGCGCACGAGGCCACCTCGCTGACCGGGGCCGGGGTGTCCACGCTGTCGCAGACCTTGGCGAACGCCGAGCAGAGGGGCTACTTCGCCTTCGCCCGGACCGCGGCCGGCGTCCTCGACGAGATGGTCACCTCCTTCGCGGAGGCGGACACCGCGCCGCCGCCGTCCATGCTGCACCTCCTGCGCCAGCTGCGAGATCCCCAGGTGCGCCGCGGGATGTCGCGCACCCTGACGGTCGTCGGCGACCTGGGCGCCGCCACCGCCAGTAGACCGTCCACCCAGGGTTAGGCACCACACGACCAGGAGAAGAGGCTGACCGACATGCCCGCCACCACCATCAACGGCAAGACCGTCACCGTCAACGACGAGGGCTACCTCACCGAGTTCGACGAGTGGGACGAGGATCTGGCCGCGGTGCTCGCCAAGAACATCGGCATCGAGCTCACCGAGGCGCATTGGACCGTGATCCGCTTCCTGCGCAAGGACTTCGCCGAGCGCGGCGAGACCCCGACCACCCGGCGGGTGCAGCAGATCGCCGGAGTGCCGATCAAGGAGCAGTTCGCGTTGTTCCCGAAGAAGCCCGGCCGGAAGATGTCCTACATCGCCGGTGTGCCCAAGCCGCACGGTTGCGTCTGACCGTGGCAGAGACCAAGAAGGAGCAATCATGAACGACGCCCCGATCATCCCGTCCTTCGACGACGACGAGGACGACGACCGCACACTTGCGATCATCTGCTCCAAGGGCAACCTGGACATGGCCTACCCAGGCCTGGTCATGGGCAATGCCGCTCTGGGAGAGGGTGTCGAGACCCACCTGTTCTTCACCTTCTGGGGCTTTGACATGATCATCAAGTCCCGGATGCACAACCTGCAGTTCAGCCCGGCCGGCAACGCCGCCATGCATCTGCCCGGCAGCGACCTGCACATGCCGCAGGCGCTCGCCCCGGCGATGACCGGCATGGCGACCAAGATGCTCAAGAAGCAGATCGCCGACCTGGGCATCCCCGAGGTACCCGAGTTCCTCGACCTGATCGTGGCGGCCGGTGGTCATCTGTGGGCCTGCCAGATGAGCGCGGACATGATGAAGGTCGCCGAGCCGGACCTGCGCGAGGACGTCGAGGGCATCATCACCGCCGCGGACTTCATCGAACTCACCAAGGGCGCGCAGCTGCTGTTCATCTGATCCGGCGCCCCCGCGTCGCTCCACGGCCGGTCAGCCCTCGCTGACCCCGTACCGGTCGTGGAGTCGACGCAGTGGCCCTGGTGCCCACCAGTTCCACTCGCCGAGAAGGGTCATGGTCGCCGGCACCAGCAGCATGCGGACGATGGTGGCGTCGATGGCCACGGCGACCGCCATGGCCACGCCGATCTGCTTGATCAGCAGGAGCTGGCCCGCGACGAACCCCAGGAAGACGATCACGATGATCAGCGCGGCGGAGGTGATGATCCTGCCCGAGCGCTGCAGACCACGGGCGACCGCGGCGTCGTTGATCGAGACCCGGCGGGTGTGGCTGCCCTCGGTCAGAAACCCGTCGCGGGCCTCCTTGATCCGCGACAGCAGGAACACCTCGTAGTCCATCGAGAGGCCGAACGCGAAGGCCAGCGCCAGCGGCGGGACGTTCTGGTCGATGCCTCCGTTGGAGCTGAAGTCCAGCAGGCCCTGTAGGTGGCCGTCCTGGAAGACCCAGACCAGAACGCCCAGTGAGGCGCCGAGCGAGACCACGTTCATGAACAGGGCCTTGATCGGGATCAGCACCGAACCGGTCATCAGGAACAGCAGGACCAGGGTCGCCATCGCGACCGTGCCGACGGCCAGCGGGGCGCGTTCCCTGATGTCCGCGATGACGTCGTGCACCTGGGCGGTCTCGCCGGTCACCCAGACCCGTTCGCCGTCGATGCCGCCCGTGGCGGTCACCGTGTCTCGGATCTCGTCCACGACCTGACGCGCCGGGGTCAGTCTCGGGTCGGTGTCGGGGCGTACCCCGATCACCGAGATCGCCTCAGCGCCGCTACCCCTGGTCTGCACCGGATCGACGGAGGCCAGCCCGGGCGTGTCGGGCAGTTCCGTCTGCGCCCACGCGGCACTCGCCTCCGCAGAGGCGCGGGTGACCAGCAGGATCGGCGCATCGGAGGTGGCCGGGAACCGCTCGGCGAGATCCTCCAGCAGCAGCCGCTGCTCGCTGGTCACCGGGAGCAGCGAGACACCGGAGCTGACCAGTTCCATCCGCAGGATCGGCGCGGCGGCCGAGCCCAGGACGACGAGGCAGCCCAGGGCCACCAGCAGGGGACGACGGCGCACCCGACCCGCCAGCCGGGAGAAGGCGCCGTGCTCCGGCGCGATGTCACCGAGGCGGCGAGCCAGCCGGCGAAGCCCCGGAACCCGATGAGAGACGCCGGGTCTGAGCAGTCTGCGTCCAGCCAGGGCCAGCAGGGCGGGGACCAGGGTCAGAGCCACCAGGACGGCGACCACGACGATGCTCACCCCGGCGGCGCCGATGGCGCGCAGTACCTCTGATGTGAAGAACATCAGACCGGCCAGGCTGATCGCCACGGTCAGCCCACTGAACGCCACCGTCCGCCCCGCGGTGGTCAGGGTGTTCTCCATGGCCGCGGCGAAGACCGACGGGTCCGGGCGCCCCCGCCGCCCGGCGACCGCGGCCCCCGCGCCGAGCGTGCGCAGTTCCTCCCGGAAGCGGCTGACCAGGAGGAGCCCGTAGTCGATGCACAGGCCGAGACCCAGGACGGTCACCACGCTCGGGACGCTGGCCTCCAACTCGATCGCGTAGGAGAAGGCGAGCAGGACGGCGAGCCCGCCGCCGATCGAGGCGATCGCGCCCAGGATCGGCATCCCGGCTGTGAGCAGACCACCGAAGACCACGACCATGACCAGCAGACTCAGCGGAAGGGCCACGGCCTCGCCGACCCGCAGGTCGGTCTCGACGTGATCGTTGATCTCGTCGACGAGTTCGGGCACCCCGCCGACCCGGTAGGTTGCGCCGGCCGGGGCCAGGGCGTCCCCGAGGCCGCTCAGCTGCTGGGTCACCGCCACCCGGACCGCATCGTTCGCGGACTCGGCTCAGGGCGCTCTCGGGGGAGACGCTGACCAGGATGGCCCGGCCGTCGGTGGCCACCATCGGCGAGCGCTCGGGACCGGCGGGCGCCTGGTAGGGGTCCGCGACGGACGCGACCCCCGGCAGGGCCTGCACCTTCGCGCGGGTCCGTTCGACCTCGTCGGTGACCTCCGCGTCGGCCGGGTCGATGCCGCTCAGGATGAGGATGACCGGTGCCGCGGTGGGACTGGTCTCGGTGAGCAGGTCCCAGCCGATCTGGCTGTCTCCCGGGACGGTGGGCGCGGCCCCGGCGCTCAGACGATCGAAGAGCGACTGGTTGCCGAGCGACCCGGTGGCCAGTGCGAAGGCCAGGAAGGTCAGCACCAGCCAGCCGAGGGCGAACCAGAGGGCGTGCCGGTGCAAGGCTCGACCCAGAGCTCTCAGCACGCCCGCTAGCGTGTCAGGGTGAATGACCTGTTCTCAAACGGACTGGCCGAACCCGAGGTGTCCTGCGACGACCCGTCCGGATCACGGATCGCCCCGCTGGCCGTTCGGATGAGGCCGCGATCGGTCGAGGAACTCCTCGGGCAGTCGCACCTGCTGGGCGAGGGGGCTCCGCTGTCCCGTCTGGCCGAGCAGGACCTGGGCCGGGCCGGAGCGTCGTCGGTGATCCTGTGGGGACCGCCCGGGACCGGCAAGACGACGATCGCCCACGTGATCTCGCGGGCGACCGGCAGGCGGTTCGTGGAGTTGTCCGCCGTCACAGCCGGGGTCCGCGACGTCCGGTCGGTGATGGAGGCGGCCCGTGAGGCGGCCACGATGCAACGCCGGCAGACCGTGCTCTTCCTGGACGAGATCCACCGCTTCTCCAAGGCCCAGCAGGACGCCCTGCTGCCCGGGGTGGAGAACCGCTGGGTGATCCTGATCGCCGCCACCACCGAGAACCCCTCGTTCAGCGTCGTCTCACCGCTGCTGTCCAGGTCGCTGATGCTGACCCTGCGCCCGCTGGGCGATGACGACCTCGCCGCGCTGCTGGAGCGGGCGGTGAGCGACCCCCGGGGGCTCGCCGGCAGCGTGGACCTGTCCGATGAGGCCCGGGCACACCTGGTCCGGCTCTCCGGGGGCGATGCCCGCCGGGCGCTGACCGCCCTGGAGGCGGCGGCCGGTGCCGCGCTGTCGGCCCAGGCGCGCAGCGCCTCGACCGCCGACCTCGACGGCGCGGAGCCCGCGGAGATCACGCTGGAGGCCGCCGAACGGGCGGTGGACGTCGCCGCGGTGCGCTACGACCGCGCCGGAGACGCCCACTACGACGTGGCCAGCGCGTTCATCAAGTCGATGCGCGGCAGTGACGTGGACGCGTCCCTGCACTATCTGGCTCGGATGCTGCAGGCCGGTGAGGACCCGCGGTTCGTGGCCCGGCGGATCATGATCGCGGCCAGTGAGGACGTCGGCATGGCCGATCCGAGCGCTCTGACCACCGCCGTCGCCGCGGCACAGGCCGTCGCCCTGATCGGGATGCCGGAGGCGCGGATCATCCTCGCCCAGGCGGTCGTGCACGTGGCGACGGCGCCCAAGTCCAACGCCGTGTACCTCGGCATCGACGAGGCGATCGCCGACGTCCGCGCCGGGAACATCGGTGAGGTTCCGGCCCATCTGCGCGACGGGCACTACCCCGGCGCCCGCGGGCTGGGACACGGGAACGGCTACCGCTACGCGCACGACGACCCGCGCGGGGTCCTCGAGCAGCAGTACGCCCCGGACGGCGTGCAGGGACGCGAGTACTACCGGCCCACCGAGCGGGGACACGAGCGTGAGCTGGCGTCCCGGCTGGACCGGCTGCGGGCCGTGCTGCGCCGTCGGTGAGCCGCGATAGGGTCGCCGCGCCGGCATTCGACGGGACGCGACGTCGGCGCGAACACTCGAAGCGACGATCGGGAGGACACCACGATGTCTGTGGGCGATATCGCTCTGCTCATGTTGGCGATCGGATTCCTGATCCTGGTCGGCTTCCTCGGGATCCCGTTGATCAAGCTGGGCAAGGTGCTGGACGAGACCCGGGTGACCGTGCGCGGGCTGTCGGACGGCACCACGCCGCTGCTGACCGAGGTGACCACCACCGTGGCCAGCACCAACCAGCAACTGACCAAGGTCGACACGATCACCTCCAACGTGGCTCAGATGTCCACCAACGCCTCCGCGCTGACCTCTCTGTTCGCGGCGACCCTCGGTTCGCCCGTGGTCAAGGTCGCCGCCTTCAGCTACGGGGTGCGCCAGGCGATGAGCGGGCGCAGGTCCACCCGTCGGGGCCGGTGAACCGGCGGTGAAGCGTCTGTTCTGGCTCGGGGCCGGGGCCGTCGTGGGGGCCGTCGTCGTCCATCGCACGTCCGTGTTCGTGCGCAGCTTCGCCCCCGCCGGCGACGGTTCGCTGGGCGAGGGCATGCGGGAACTGACCGCCGTCGTCCGCGAGGCCATGGCCCAGCGGGAGACGGAGTTGCGGGTGGCCCTGGGCGTGGACACCGGCACCCTCGACCCCGACCGGGGCCGTGACCTGTTGCGCGATCCCGGTGGCCGCACGCGGGACGCCTCCCGGGACGAGGCCTGAGGTAATCCCCGCGACACGCACCGACACGGAAGGGACCATCGCTGGTATGGAGTCGGCAGAGATCCGCCGCCGCTGGCTGGGCTTCTTCGAGGAGCACGGCCACACCGTGGTGCCGAGCGCCCCGCTGCTGCACGAGGACCCCACGCTGCTGTTCGTCAACGCGGGGATGGTGCCGTTCAAGTCCTACTTCCTCGGCCAGGAGACCCCGCCCTACCGTCGCGCGACCAGCGTGCAGAAGTGCGTCCGCACCCTCGACATCGACGAGGTCGGCAAGACCACGCGGCACGGCACGTTCTTCCAGATGAACGGCAACTTCTCCTTCGGCGACTATTTCAAGGAGGGTGCCATCGAGCTGGCCTGGGAGTTGACCACCAAGCCCCGCTCGCAGGGGGGGTTCGGCTTCGACGAGAAGGACCTCTACGTCTCGGTCTACGTCGAGGACGCCGAGGCGATCGCGCTCTGGAAGCGGATCGCCGGTCTGCCCGAGGACCGGATCATCCGGCTCGGGATGAAGGACAACTACTGGTCGATGGGTGTGCCCGGGCCGTGCGGACCGTGCAGCGAGATCCTGATCGACCGGGGCCCCGAGTTCGGCGCCGACGGTGACTGGGAGGCCGGCGACCGCTACATGGAGTTCTGGAACCTGGTCTTCATGCAGAACCTGCGCGGGGAGGGCCCGGCCAAGGAGGGGTACGAGATCCTCGGCGAGCTGCCCGCCAAGAACATCGACACCGGGCTCGGTCAGGAGCGCGTGGCCTACCTGCTGCAGGGCAAGGACAACCTGTACGAGATCGACGAGGTGTTCCCCGTCATCGCCCGGGTGGAGGAGCTCACCGGACGCCGCTACGGCGCCGATCACGGCGACGACGTCCGGATGCGGGTGATCGGCGACCACGTGCGCAGCGCCCTGATGCTGATCGGCGACGGTGTCACGCCGTCCAACGAGGCGCGCGGCTACGTGCTGCGCCGGATCCTGCGCCGCGTCGTCCGGGCGGTCAAGCTGCTCGGCGTCGACGAACCCACCCTGGTCGACCTGACCACGGTCTCCAAGGAGGTCATGAAGGCCTCCTACCCCGAGCTCGAGGGGGAGTTCTCCCGGATCCGACAGGTGGTCGCCAACGAGGAGGACTCCTTCCGGCAGACGCTGAACGCCGGCACCACCATCCTCGACGTGGCCGTCCGCAACGCCAGGACGACGGGCACGAGCACCGGCGAACCCGCGCGACTGTCGGGAGCCAAGGCGTTCCAGTTGCACGACACCTACGGCTTCCCGATCGACCTCACCCTGGAGATGGCCGCCGAGCAGGGCCTGACCGTGGACGAGGGCGAGTTCCGCCGCCTGATGGACGAGCAGCGCGAGCGCGCCCGGGCCGACGCCCGGGCGAAGAAGACCGGTCACCTCGACACCTCGCTGTACCGGGAGCTGGCCGATGCACTCGGCAAGCCGGTGACCTTCACCGGGTACGACGAACTCACCTCCGAGGCCTCGGTGCGCGGCCTGTTGGTGGACGGCGAACCCGTGGACGTCGCGCAGCAGGGCCAGCAGGTCGAGGTGGTCCTGGACCGCACGCCGTTCTACGCCGAGGGCGGCGGTCAGCTCGCCGACGCGGGCCGGATCGAGCTGGACGGCGCGGTCCTGCAGGTGCGCGACGTGCAGAGCCCGATCACCGGCCTGGTCGTGCACCGGGCGCGGGTGCTCGACGGCGAGGTGAAGGTCGGCGCGGCGGCGCGGGCCGACGTGGACGTCGAGCGCCGCAAGGCGATCAGCCGGTCCCACACCGCGACCCACATGGTGCACAAGGCGATCCGTGAGGCCCTGGGGGACACCGCGACCCAGGCCGGGTCCGAGAACTCGCCCGGCCGGTTCCGCTTCGACTTCCACGCCTCGGCCGCGTTGCCGGCCAGCGCGTTGCGTGACGTCGAGGCCCGGGTGAACGCCCTACTCATCGAGGACCTCGAGGTACACGCCGAGGTGATGACCCAGGAGCAGGCCCGAGCCGTGGGCGCGATGGCGCTGTTCGGCGAGAAGTACGGCGACCGGGTCCGGGTCATCTCGGTCGGGGACTGGGCCCGCGAACTCTGCGGCGGGACACACGCCCCCCGATCGGGCCATCTCGGCCTGGTCAAGCTGCTCGGTGAGGGCTCCATCGGGGCGGGGGTGCGTCGGGTGGAGGCGCTCGTGGCTGCCGACGCCTACGACTACGCGGCCCGCGAGCACGTCCTGGTGGCTCAGCTCACCGACGCCCTCAAGGTCCGACCGGAGGAGCTGCCGGAACGGGTGGCGAGCCTGCTCACCCAATTGCGCGATGCGCAGCGCGAGATCGACGCCGTCCGCGCCGGCCAGGTGATGGCGGCCGCCGCGCAGCTGGCGTCCGCCCCGGCGGAGGTGTTCGGCGTCCGCGTGGTCACCCACGATGCGGGCGCGGTGGGCGCCGACGACCTGCGCGCGCTGGCCCTGGACGTGCGGGGTCGACTCGGCGGCGAGCGCCCTGCCGTCATCGCCATCGGCGGGTGCGCCAAGGACCGTCCGGCGATCGTGATCGCCACCAACGAGGAGGCCCGCCGCTGGCGGGTCTCGGCGGTGGACCTGGTCCGCCAGGCGGCCAAGATCCTGGGCGGGGGCGGCGGCGGCTCACCCGAGCTGGCCCAGGGCGGAGGCAGCGATCCCACGCGGCTGGGCGAGGCGCTGCACCGCGTCGAGCACGCGGTGGGCGAGACCGTCACGTCCGACCGCTGAGCGGGCGGCGACCATGCGGTCGGGCGTACGCCTGGGGATCGATGTCGGGTCGGTGCGGGTCGGTGTGGCCCGCAGCGACCGCGACGGCCTGCTCGCCACCCCCGAACGCACGCTGCACCGCGAGGGCGACGAGCCCGGTCCGGCCGAGCTGGACGAGATCGCCGCCCTGGTCCGCGAGGTGGACGCGGTCGAGGTCGTCGTCGGCCTTCCGCTCAGCCTGTCCGGTGGGCAGGGACGAGCGGCCGCCACGGCGCGAGGTTACGCTGAGGCTGTCGCGCGTCGAGTGGCGCCGGTCACAGTCCGTCTGGTGGACGAACGCCTGTCGACGGTGTCCGCGAGCCGCTCGTTGCGCGAGGCGGGCCGACGGGAACGCTCGCAGCGGTCTGTGGTCGATCAGGCCGCCGCGGTCGTGATCCTCCAGTCCGCCTTGGATGCCGAGCGGGTGTCCGGTCGACCGCCGGGCGAGCCGGTGCCGACAAGGCCGGACCAGACCAGGTCGGGGGTTGAGGAGCAGCGGTGAGCGATATGAGGACGGGCACGCCGACGTCGCGTCGTGAGGACCGCGAGCGGCAGCGCCGCAGCCAGGTTCGCACCCGCCGCACCTGGATCGTGGTCCTGGCGAGCGTGGCCGTCCTGGTCCTGGCCACCACGGTCGCCTGGACGGCCCTGCGTCCGCTGATCTCCTCCTTCACCGAGGACAACGACTTCGCCGGGCCGGGCACCGGCGAGGTGACAGTCGTGGTGCCCGACGGGGCCACCGGCACCGCCATCGGGCAGGTCCTCAAGGAGGCCGGGGTGGTCAAGTCGGTCGACGCCTTCGTCGGCGCCACGGCGAAGGACACCCGCGCGGCGAGCATCCAGCCGGGCGAGTACACCCTGCGCGAGCAGATGAGCGCTGCGGGGGCGCTGGAGGTCCTGATCGACCCGACCAACCGTCAGGTGGCCAGGGTGACCATCCGCGAGGGGCTGCGAGCGGCCGACATCCTGCCCGCCATCGCGGCGGCGACCTCGATCCCCCTGGCGGACCTGGAGGCGGTGGCGAAGGATCCGACCGGGATCGGTCTGCCCGACGAGGCCGACGGCAGGCTCGAGGGGTGGCTGTTCCCGGCGACCTACGAGACGTCCGGCTCGACCACGGCGGTCGACCTCCTCGGCCGGATGGTGAGGCGAACCGAGCAGGAACTCACCAACCTGGGTGTTCCCCGAGCCGAGTGGGAGGCCACCATCATCGAGGCGAGCCTGGTCGAGGCCGAGCGAGGCAACGACGAGGACGCCGCGAAGATCGCACGAGTGCTCGACAACCGGATCGCGCAGGACATGCCACTGCAGCTCGACGCCACGGTGAACTACGCCCTGAACCGTTACAAGATCGCGGTCAGCATCGCCGAGACCAAGGTCGATTCGCCCTACAACACCTACACCCGCACCGGCCTGCCGGTGGGCCCCATCTGCTCCCCGGGTCGGGTGGCGATCCAGGCCGTCCGCAACCCGGCCGAGGGGGACTGGCTCTACTTCGTCTCGGTCAATCCGGACTCGGGGGAGACGAAGTTCGCCACCACACAGGAGGAGTTCCTGCTGCTGAAGGCCGAGCTGAACAAGTGGCTGGCGGCGAACCCGGGTCGGTGAACGATCCACGACCTCTGCCCGGTGCGACGAGCCGGGGCGCGCCGCGGGCGACCGGTGCCGTGGTGCCTGCCGACCCGCCACGGCGCGCCGCCGTCCTCGGGAGCCCGATCGACCACTCCTTGTCGCCGGTGATGCACCGGGCCGCCTACGAGGCGCTCGGCCTGCTGCACTGGACGTACGACGCCTTCGAGCTCGAGCAGGACCGACTGGCGGACTTCGTGGCCGGCTGCGGCCCGCAGTGGGCTGGGTTCTCGGTGACCATGCCCCTCAAGCGGGCGGTGCGCCCCCTGCTGCTCGACGAGAGCCTGCTGGCGACCGAGGTGGGCGCGGTCAACACCGTGATCCGCGGTGAGGGCGGCTGGCACGGTTACAACACCGACGTGCACGGCATCGTCCGCTCGCTGGCCGAGGCCGGGGCGGAGCGGATCGCCTCCGCCGTGGTCATCGGCGGCGGCGCCACCGCGGCGTCCGCGCTCGCCGCTCTGCGGGAGGCCGGATGCCGGCGCAGTGTCGTCGCGGTGCGCTCGGCAGCGCGGGCAGCGCCCCTGCTGGAGGCCGCCGGGCGCCTCGGGGTCGAGGTGGAGCTGCGCGGGCTGGACGTGGACTCGTTGTCCGCGGCGGTCTCGGCCCTGCCTCCGTCCTCGGTGGTGGTCTCGACGGTACCGGCGGAGGTCGGCCGCCGGCTCGCCGGCGCCCTGGTCGCCGCAGGCCCCGTGGCCCGGCGGCGGGCGGGCCGGCAGCCGCCCATGCTGCTCGACGTCGTCTACGACCCCTGGCCCACCCCGCTGGCGCAGGCGTGGGGCCGCGAGGGGGCTCCCTCCGTCGGCGGGTTCGAGATGCTCGTCCATCAGGCCGAGGGACAGGTGCGGCTGATGACCGGTCGGCGGGTCGACGTGACGGTGCTGCGTCGCGCCGGGCAGGCCGAGCTCGACCGTCGGGGCAGGCTCGACACGAGCAACTGAGGGGGACCGGCCCTCAAGCGGTCGCGGCGGCGAACCGATGCATCGACAGACCGCCGAGCCGAGGAGCGCTTCGTGGACCATCCCGCACCGCCGCCGAACCGACCGGCGCCGTCGGCACAGCCGCGCCCTGACGCAGTGCGTCAGGCCGCAGCTGCGCAGCAGCAGACCCCGCAGCTCGCACCCCCCAGGAAGGTGCCACCCCAACAGGCGCCGCAGTCGTCGCCGCCCACGGCGTCGCAGGGGACACCGGCCACCGTGCCGCTCGCGTCACCGCCCCCGGTGCCGCAGCAGAGCGTGCCCACGCCGGCCCTGGCTCCGCAGACGGTGTCCGTCGCGTCGCAGGCTGCACCGAGCGGCGCATCGAGCCAGACCTCCGGCGGCTTCGAGCGGTCCTCCACCGAGCAACGCCCCGAGGACGGCGACCTCGACCTGTCCACGGTGCTGGAGCGCTCGATCGAGATCGGGGCCTCGGACATCCACCTGACCAGCGGGGCGCCGCCGCTGTTCCGGCTGAACGGTGACCTGACCGCGGTCGAGGGCTACGAGATGCTGACGCCGCCGGTACTCCAGCGGGTCATCTACTCGATCCTGACCCAGAAGCAGCGCGAGCGCTTCGAGTCCGAGCTGGAACTCGACTTCGCCTACTCCCTGCCCGGGCATGCCCGATTCCGGGTGAACCTCTACCGGCAACGGGAGACGGTGGGCGCCGCCTTCCGGCGGATCCCGTACGAGATCCTCTCCCTGGACAAGCTCGGGATCCCGCCGTCGGTGTCGAAGTTCGCGACGCTACCTCGGGGCATGGTGCTGGTCACGGGTCCCACCGGCTCGGGCAAGTCGACCACGCTGGCCGCCATCGTCGATCTGGTCAACCGCACGCGGCGCGACCACATCATGACCGTCGAGGATCCGATCGAGTTCCTGCACCGGCACAAGTCCTGCATGGTGAACCAGCGCGAGGTCGGCGAGGACACCTGGTCCTTCGCCAACGCGCTGAAGCACGCGTTGCGTCAGGACCCCGACATCCTGCTGGTCGGTGAGATGCGCGATCTGGAGACGATCTCGGTCGCCCTGACCGCCGCCGAGACGGGACACCTGGTCTTCGCGACCCTGCACACCCAGGACGCCGGCCAGACCATCGACCGGGTCATCGACGTCTTCCCGCCCCACCAGCAGCAGCAGGTCCGGGTGCAGCTGGCCGGAGCGATCCAGGGTGTGGTCTGCCAGAGCCTGTGCAAGACCGGCGATGGTGGACGGGCGGCGGCCACGGAGGTCCTCGTGGCGACGCCCGCGATCCGCAACCTGATCCGCGAGGGCAAGACGCACCAGATCTACTCGGCGCTGCAGTCCGGCGCGCAGCACGGCATGCACACCATGGACCAGCACCTGGCCGAGCTCGTCCGCACCGGACGGATCACCCTGGAGCAGGGCCGGGAGAAGTGCCACCACCTCGAGGACTTCAACCGACTGGCCGGGCGGGCCTGAGCGAGCCGGGAGGCACCAGATGAGTACCGCCATCAAGACCTACGAGTATTCGGTCCGTGACCGCAAGGGCAAACTGGTCAACGGCAAGCTCGAGGCGGCCACCGAGGCTGCGCTCGTGCAGAAGCTCCGCGGGATGGGCTACGCGCCGGTTTCGGTGCGCGAGACCAACGCCGGGATGAACCGGGAGATCTCGCTGCCCTTCGGCAACAGCGTCGGGCTGAAGGACCTGGCGGTGATGAGCCGCCAGTTCGCCACCATGATCAGCTCGGGCCTGTCCCTGCTGCGCGCCCTGGCCATCCTCGCGGAACAGACCGAGAACCAGAAGCTGCGCAAGACCATCGGCGAGGTGCGGACGACGGTCGAGGGCGGGCAGGCGCTGTCGACCGCGTTGGCTCGCCATCCGGACGTCTTCCCGCCGCTGATGGTCAACATGATCAGGGCCGGCGAGGTCGGCGGCTTCCTGGACGGCGTGCTGCTGCAACTCGCGTCCAACTACGAGGGTGAGGTACGGCTGCGCGGCAAGATCAAGTCCGCGATGACCTACCCGGTGGTGGTCTTCGTGATCGCCATCCTCGCGGTGATCGGCATGCTGCTGTTCATCGTTCCGATCTTCGCGAAGATGTTCAACGACCTCGGTGGGGAGCTCCCCGCCCCGACCCGGGTCCTGGTCTGGCTCTCCGACGCCCTGCGCCTGGGTGGTCCGGTGCTGCTGATCATCGGGATCGTCGCCTTCACGGTCTGGAAGCGCGTCCGGCACGAGGAACGGGTGCGCCGGGTCGTCGACCCGCTCAAGTTGAAGCTGCCCATCTTCGGTCAGCTGTCTCGAAAGATCGCCATCAGCCGCTTCACCCGCAACCTCGGCACCATGCTGCACTCGGGTGTGCCGATCCTGCAGAGTCTGGAGATCGTCGGCGACACCAGCGGCAGCATCGTCATCAGCGATGCCGCCAAGGCCGTCGAGGAGAACGTGCGCCGTGGCGAGTCGCTGACCGCCCCGCTGGCCGAGCACCCGGTGTTCCCCCCGATGGTGGTGCAGATGCTGTCGGTCGGTGAGGACACCGGAGCGATGGACGCCATGTTGCACAAGATCTCCGACTTCTACGACCAGGAGGTCGAGGCCACCGCCGAGGCGCTGACCAGTCTGATCGAGCCCCTGATGATCGCGGTGCTCGGCGGGATCATCGGCGCGATGATCATCGCGATGTACATGCCGATCTTCTCCGTGTTCAACCTGATCAAGTAGGACTGGAGCAGACGTGCCGGGGAACGTGAGCGTCGTCCCGCCCGGCGATCCACGCCGAGACAGCAGCGGTTTCACCGTCATCGAGATGCTGGTCGTGATGATCATCATCTCCATCCTGGCGGCGATCGCCATCCCGGTGATCGCCAGCCAACGTGGCAAGGCGCGTGACACCGCCGTCCGCGCCGACACCCGCACCCTGGGTCAGGCGGTGCAGGAGTGGTTCATGGTGAACCAGGCCCCGCCGGCGATCCAACTCAGCGGCGGGCGCCTGCTCGTGGGTGGGCGCGACGTGGCTGCCGTCAGTGACGGCACCGCCGTCACCGGAGCCGACCCCGTCACCGTGGACACCACGGGGTGGACGGCGCGGGCGTGGTGCCTGAGCCTGACCAACCCGGACGGCGCCCTGGGCACCTTCAGGTTCTCGGCGATCGCCTCCCTCGAGGTCGGCGCGTGCACGTCCACGACATCGCCCTGAGCCGAATGGGGGATTCGCCTCAAGGGGCGGTCACCCTGCGTCGATACCCCACTTGTCATCGCAGCACTTGCCCGCGCTACGACCCCGTCCGGTCGCCGTGCACCCGAGCGTGAAGGAGAGCACCCAGATGCTCGCTCGCATCCACAAGTCCATGCGCGAGAAGGACGAGGGCTTCACCCTCATCGAGCTCCTCGTGGTCATGATCATCATCGGCATCCTGGCGGCCATCGCCATCCCGGTCTTCCTGAGCCAGCGCGAGAAGGCCCAGGACACCGCGACCAAGGCCGACGTCACCGCGATCGGCAAGGAGGTCGCCACCTACTACGTCGACCAGACCGCTGCCCCGACGGTGGCCATCGCCTCCGGCAAGTACCAGCTCAACGGCAACGACATCGCCCGCGTGAGTCAGGCCACCATCTCGGTCAAGCAGACCGTCTTCACCGGTGCGACCAACTGGTGCGTGATGCTGGAGAACACCGCCGGCAGCACCCAGTACTGGAAGTACACGGCCTCCGGCGGCCTGGAGAGCGACGCCGACGGCGCCTGCTGATCGGTGTTGCACAGGGTGATCTGAACCCGGCGGGAGGGGGCGGCCATGGTGGCCGCCCCCTCCTGCATGTCGGCCTGTAGACCGGCCGGCGCGCAGTGCCCGCCGTTCTCAAGGTGCACCACAGGTGCGCCGACTTGACATGAGGAAACCCACGACGCCCGGAGGGGGGAGAACATGCGCGGCGATCAACGTGATCACTGCATTCGTCGGGACCGCGACGAGGACGGCTTCACCATGATGGAGGTCCTGGTCGCCATGGCCGTCTTCTCCATCGTCGTGGTGATCTCCCTCGGCCTGCTGCTCCGGATCACCCAGGGCTCGCGGCAGAACGAGCTGCGCGTGGCCGCCGCAAGCCTGGCCAACCGTCAGATCGAGGCGATCCGCGGCACCAACCTGGTCGACATCCCGGACGGCCTGAAGACCAGCACCGCCGTGGTCGGGGCCACGACCTTCACCGTCAGCCAGAACGCGGCCCTGGTTGCCTCCGGCGCCTCCTCGAGCCTGTGCGCCTCGACGAGCAGTGAGCTCGCCTACAAGTTGGTGACCATCACGGTCACCTGGCCGGGCATGGGCACGGTGGCCCCGGTCCGCGCGGACACCCTGAAGGCGGTCGGCACCAACGTGCTGGACGGCACCAAGGGCACTCTGGCCGTGCAGGTCTCGAAGGCGGACGGTCAGCCCGCGTCCGGCGTCGCGGTCACCCTGAGCCCCTCGGGGGCCAGCGTGACCACGGGTGGCGACGGGTGCGCCGTGTTCAGCCAGGTCGCCGTCGGCACCTACACCGTGAACCTGAACACCACCGGGTACGTGGGGGCGCGGGACTCCCAGGCCGAATCCGTCGGCAGCGTGGGGGTGACCAGCGGGTCGGTGATCCATGCCGACGTGCTCTACGACGTCGCGACCGCCGTCAACCTCACCACACCCACCGTGACCGGGGCCACGGTCCCGGCGGGGGTGGCGATCATGATGAGCAGCTCGTACACCGGCGATCAGGTGCTGCCCACCTGCGGGGCCGACGTCGCCTGCGCGGACAGCTTCCCGGGCCAGGTGAAGCGCCTGTTCCCGACCCAGCGCACCTTCTGGACCGGAACCTGTCACGACGCCCGGACCACCACCGGCTCCACCGTCCTGGTGGCGCCGCCGGACATGGGCGCCACCTCGCCGGCGGTGGAGGTCCCGATGGCGCTGGTCACCGTGGACGTCCTGGTCGGCGGGACCCCGGCGGCTGGTCGGCCCCTGTACGCCGTGCACGCCGCGGACGCCGGTGGCACGCCCTACCCGGCCTGTCCGGCGGGGGAGACGTTCACCCTGCCGAACAGCCAGATCGGTGGCGTCAAGGTGTTGCTGCCCTACGGCGAGTGGACCTTCGCCACCAACACGGCCGGGACCGGTGGTACCACCGTGACCCTCGGCGCCTCGCCGTCCACTGCCACGGTCTCGGAATGAGGGCCCCGGTGAAGACGCGACGACGCGACGACGGACTGACCTCGGTCGAGCTGCTGCTGGCGAGCGCCATGGCGATCACGCTGCTCACGGCGGTGGCCACGGTGATCATCGGTGTCACCCAGGCCACCCGGGACGCGACGGTGCGCGCGGGCAACTCGCGTCAGGTGCGCGGGGCGACCGAGGTGATCACCGCATCCCTTCGGGTGGGGGTCCGCCCGGACGGCATACCCGCCGCGGTCGTCACCGCCAAACCGAGCGAGATCTCCTTCTACTCCCTGATGAACCGGACCGGCGCCTCCCCGTCGCCGACGCAGGCACCCACCCTGGTGCGCTACTGGTGGGACTCGACCACCAAGTGCCTGATGCAGAGCAGGGTGGTGGGGACGCCGCTGACCACGCCGCTGCCGAGCGGCGTCCGGTGGGACTGGAGCGGGACGCCGGTCCAACGCTGCGCCATGACCACGACGACGCCACCCGCCTTCCGGTACTTCGACCGGCCGCAACTGACCGAGGGTGGCTCCACCGTGGCCGATCTCGGTTCCAGTTCCCTCGGCCTGAACCAGGCCACCCGCGCCACGATCCGCAGCGTCGAGGTCTCGCTGGTCGCCCAGGATCCGAACGACACCTCGGTCAACGGTTCGACGGTGCTCGACCGCGTCACCCTCAACAACGCCTCATGAGGCCGTCCACCCGATCCGACAGGAGGTCACCCGCCGTGAAGCGCTTCACCGCTCGCACACGCTCAGGCCAGGACGACGGCATGGCCCTGGTGTCCGTGGTCGCCTCCATGTCGCTGGTCATGATTCTGCTGACCATCGGGCTCTACGCGGTGCTCAGCAACAGCGGTGCAGCCCGCAGCGGGCAGGACGCCAAGACCGCCTACGCGGCAGCGGAGGCCGGACTGGACGAGTACGTCGCCCGGCTGAACGCCACCGGCGGCAACTACTGGACCAAGGGCAACACCGACCCGGCCAATCCGGCACTGGCCGCCTCCGGTGCGGGACAACGGATCCAGGGCACCGGGACCTCGGGCGCCCGGTATCGCTATCAGGTGCTCAACCCCGCCGACATCGCCTCGACGGGCGTCATCCACCTGCGGGTCACCGGCATCAGTGGACCCGGCCAGGCCGGCACGACCGGCGACGGCAAGACCGTGACCAAGACGATCAGCGCGCTGCTCGAACCGGCCGGATTCGTGCGGTACGTGTACTTCAGCGACATCGAGGTGCTCGATCCCGCCCTGATGTCCTCGCCGGTCTACGTGACCGTGAACGGCAGCTCCGGGCCGAGCAGCGGCCGCCGCTACGCGATGCTGCCCGATGCGGCGTGCGGCCTGCACTACTACGAGGGACGTGTCGGCGGGTTCACCCTGGCCGGTTCCAACCCGGCGGTCGGGGTGTGGAACACGTCGACCAACAGCTGGTCCAGCGCTCCCGGGAGCATCACCTCCGGTTCCGTCAACAACATCTCCTGCCTCGACATCAACTGGGGGACCGGCGACACGGTCGCGGGGGGCCTGCACAGCAACGACACCCTGCTGGTCAACGGCGGCGTGAACTTCAGCGATCCCGTCACCGAGTCCTCGTGGCCCTACTGCCAGAGCAACCCGACGGCGAACTGCTGGACGGGCGCCGGCACCCCGTCCAACAACAAGCCGTACTACGCGGCCCCACTCGCCCTGCCGCAGAGCAACTCCGCTCTGAAGTCGATCGCGCAGGACACCACGAAGAACGTCGGGTGCTACTACACCGGCGCCACGAGGATCACCTTCACCGGCTCCTCGATGACCGTGCTGAGTCCCAACACCACGTCCGCACCCTCGCGGTGCCTCAACACGGCGAACCGCGCGAACGCCCAGACCATCAGCCCGATCCCCCAGGTGATCTACGTGGACCAGGTCAGCGGCTCCTGCTCCGGCGTCGGCTATCCCCGGTCGGGGGAGTGGACCGGCGGCGTGACCACGGACTACGACTGCCATCGCGGCACCGCGTTCGTGCAGGGGCCGGTCACCGGCCAGGTGACCGTCGCCGCCCTGGACGACATCGTCGTCACCGGGGACCTGACCTACACCGGCGGCACCTCCGGCACCGACATCACGGGGCTGGTGGCGGGCAACAACGTCTGGGTCTACCACCCGGTCACCAGTTCGGGGAACAACCTCAGCGGGGTCACCCCGGTCTACCGGATCGAGGCGGCCCTGCTCGCCCTGCGCCACTCCTTCATCGTGCAGAACTGGGCCTACGGCTCGCCGCTGAGCACCGGCTCGGCCAGCACCATGCTGAACGTCACCGGCTCGATCGCGCAGAAGTACCGCGGCCCGGTCGCCACCGCCTACTCCAACGGGACGATGGTCAGCGGATACCGCAAGAACTACCAGTACGACCCGCGGCTGCTCACGCTGCAGCCCCCGTACTTCCTCAAGCCCGAGGGATCCCCGTGGTCGGTCAAGTCGCTGGTCGACGGATAGCCGGCCGTCGGGGCGCAGTCCGGCAGCGGTCCGGCAGCGGTCTGACGACGGTACGGTCTGCGACGTGTTCTTGACCCTGGCGCTGGTCGCCCTGGGAGGGTTCGGCCTGCTGATCGGCTCCTTCCTGAACGTCGTCGTCGCCCGCGTCCCGGCCGGGCAGTCCGTGGCTCACCCCGGCAGCCGCTGCCCCCGCTGCCTGACGCCCATCGCTGCCCGCGACAACGTCCCGGTGCTGTCCTGGGCGCTGTTGCGAGGTCGGGGGCGTTGCTGCGGGGAGCCGATCAGCGCGCGATATCCCGTGGTGGAGGGCGCCACCGGGCTCGCCTTCGTCCTCGTGGGGTGGTGGGTCGCCGGGTCGGCCGGCACGGCGGCATGGCCCCTGGCCGGCCAGGGTCTGCCCTCGCCGCCGGCCGTTGTGGCCCTGCTGGCCATGCTCTACCTGGTGGCGGTCAGCATCGCCCTGGCACTGATCGACATCGACACCAAGCGTCTGCCGTTCTGGATCGTTGCGCCCTCGGTCGCCGTGGGGGCGGTCCTGCTCGCGGCGTCCGCGGTCCTGGCCGGCGAGCGGTCCGCCGTGGTCCGAATGCTGATCGGCGCCGCCGCGCTGTGGGCCTTCTACCGCGTGCTGCACCTGGTCTACCCCGCGGGCATGGGCTACGGCGACGTCCGCCTGTCCGCGCTCATCGGTGGATACCTGGCCTGGCTCGGCTACCCACAACTCGCCGTCGGGGCGTTCGCCGCCTTCCTGCTCGGTGCCCTCGGCGGGATCGTGGCCATCCGCCTCGGAGCGAGCCGCCGGAACACCATCCCGTACGGGCCGTACATGCTGGCGGGCCTGTGGATCGGCCTCGTCGTCGGTGAGCCGCTGGCCGGCGCCTACGTGCGCCTGGCCGGGCTGTCGTCCTGACCGAGCCGTCCTGACCGACCCGTCCTGACCGACCCGTACTGACCGACCCGTCCTGCGACCGGTTCCGACTCGCTCGTCCTCACCCGTCGCCGTGCACCCGTCCGGGGGACGCTGCCGTCGCCGACGTCAAGCACCAAACCCCCAGGGCCGATCACACATTCGCGGCGCAGGTCGCGGCGCGGGGGCGCATCCACGGACGGAGAGTCGAAGGGGTTGGCCATGGCCGGCAATACCGCCATCGGGCTCGACATCGGGACGTCAGTCGTCCGCGCGGTCGAGCTCTCCTACGGTCGCGGGGGTATCACCCTCGAGCGCTTCGGGCAGGTCGTGCTGCCCGAGGGCGCGATCCGCGACGGCGAGGTGGTCGATCTCGAGGCCACGACGCACTCGCTGCGCCAGCTCTGGACGGCGACCGGGTTCACCCACAAGAAGGTCGTCCTGGGGGTCGCCAACCAACGGGTCATCGTGCGCCAGGTCGACCTGCCCTGGATGGAGCGGGAGGAGCTGCGCAGCTCCCTCGCCTTCCAGGTCCAGGACCTGCTGCCGATGGACGCCGATCAGGCCGTTCTCGACTTCTTCCCGCTGGAGGAGATCTCCGGCAGCGAGGGCGGGCGGACCCTGCGCGGTCTCCTCGTCGCCGCCGCCCGCGAGACGGTTCTGGCGAACGTCCGGTGCGCCGAGAACGCCGGCCTCACGGTGGTCTCGGTCGACCTGACCTCGTTCGCCGTCCTGCGGGCCCTCGGCAAGCAGACCCAGGCCGAGATCGAGACCGAGGCGCTGATCGACATCGGCGCCCGGGTCACGAACATCGTCGTCTACAGCGGTGGCATGCCCCGCTTCGTGCGCATCCTGCTGATGGGTGGCCAGGACGTCACCGACGCGATCGCGGAACGTCTCGGCGTCCCGCTCGGCCAGGCCGAGGCGATGAAGCAGCAGGTGGCTCATGCCGGCAGCTCGGAGGACCTGGCCGCGGTGGGTCGCGTCGTCGCGGTCACCGCGCAGGACTTCGTCGACGAGGTGCGAGGGTCACTGGACTACTACGCCGCCTCGAACCCGGGTGTGCCGATCGAGCGGGTCCTCATCTCCGGTGGCGGCTCCCGGCTCGACGGACTGCGCGAGCGGCTGTCGGGCGCGACCCGGCTGCCCGTGGTCCAGGGAGACCCGATGGCCAACCTCCGGATCGGCCGCACCGGGCTGGACGAGGCACAGCTGGAGTTCGTCAAACCCCTGGCCGCCGTGCCGGTGGGTCTCGCGCTGGGAGCGATCTGATGACCGTGACGGAACAGGAACCGATCCTCACCCGTAACCGGGTGGAGTGGGCCACCGTCCCCAAGGTGAACCTGCTACCGCCGGAGATCCTCGAGGGCCGCCGGTTCCGCACCGTGCAGACCCGCCTCGCCGCGGTCGTCGTCGGCGTCGTCGTGGCCGGTCTCGGCGCCACGGTCTGGGCCCACTACCAGGTGCGGGGAGCCGAATCGGAGCTGGCCCTGGCGACCGCGCAGACCACCGCGCTGCAGCAGGAGGCGGCGACCTACGCCGAGGTCCCCCTGGTGCTGGCCCAGGTGGACGCCGCCGAGGCGGCCCGGGAGACGGCCATGGGCACCGACGTGCTCTGGTACCGCTTCCTCGACGAGCTGGCCCTGGCGACGCCGGCGAAGGTGGACCTGGCCGATCTGGACGTGACCATGGCCACCGGCGGCACCGTGGCCTCCGGCAACGCCGATCCGCTCAGCGACACCTCGCTCGGCGAGGTGGTGGTCAACGGGACCACGACGAGCATGCCCGACGTGGCCGGCTGGCTGACCTCCGTCGGCTCCGTCCACGGCCTGGACACCTCCCGGCTGCAGACGGCCGCCCGCGAGTCCAGCGAGCAGAACACGGCGGGCGATGACATCAACTTCACCACCGCGATCGGTATCACCGCGGACGCACTGTCCCACCGCTACGACCGGAAGGTCGGCTGATCATGCTTGCGACGAGAACCTCACGGTGGGCGGCGATGACCGTCCTGGCCTGCCTGGTCCTGGCCGTGGCGACCTGGTTCCTGCTGGTCTCGCCCCGCTTGGCCAACGCCTCGCAGGTCCGCGAGCAGGCCGAGTCGAGCCGCTCGGCGAACGATGCGCTGGAACTGCAGATCGCCCAGCTCAAGGCCCAGTACGCCGAACTGCCCGAGAAGCGGGCGGAGCTGGCCGCGATCCAGACCCAGATGCCTGAGTCGGCGGCCATGCCCGACCTGGTCCGCTCCCTGGACCAGATCGCCGGCGCGGCCGGTGTGAGCCTGGACGAGGTCACCCCCGCGACGGCGGTCGTCCTGGCGCCCACGGCGGGCACCGGGCAGGCCGCGGCGGGGCAGACCGCCAGCGGTTCCGGCGAGGCGGACGCGGCCGCGACGGACGCGGCCGCCACGCCGGGAGCGACCCCGGTCGCAACCGGCCCCACGGTGATCGCCATCCCGATCAGCATCTCGGTGACCGGCGACTACTTCGAGACGGTGGCCTTCCTGAAGAAGCTGCAGACCGAGATCCCGCGGGTCGCCCTCGTCGACTCGATCAAGGTCACCCACTCCGACGGCACGGGCGCGGTCGACGGCGTCGTGGCGCTGCACATCAGTGGCAGCGTGTTCGCGCTGCGCGGCGTGGACGGCGGCACCGAGCAGGGCACCACGGCCGACGCAGGGACCGCGTCGGACACGACGAGCGCTGAAGGGGCCTCGACGTCATGAGCCAGCTGAACACCTTCGGCCGCAACGAGACCGCCGAACCGGGCGAGGCCACGAGCATCCTTCCCCAGCAGGGCACCCCGATCGGGGGTGGGGTCGCCGGCGGAGCACCGGGAGCCGGCGGGCCGGGCGAGGCGGAGGCCGGCGACGGCGCCCGCTCCCTGAAGCCGATCCACCTGGCCGGCGTCGTCACGGGCGGTCTGGTCCTCGCCGGTGGACTGGCGTGGTTCCTGCTCGGCGGCTCCTCGCCGTCCGACGTGGCCGCGCCCACCGTCACCACGTCGGTGGCGCCGTCCGACTCGGCCTCGATCTCGGCGGCCCCGTCGGTGACCACCTCGCCGGGGGCCGGGATCGCCGGTCGCAACCCGTTCGCCGGCGCGGGCACCGCCTCGGCGGGCGGGGCGAGCGCGGACGGCGGCGTGCAGGGCGGCGCGGTCACCGTCACCGCGACCACGGTCCAGAGCGTGACCTCCACCGTCACCGTCCCCGTGGTGTCCACCGTCACCGCGACCAGCACCAAGTTGTCGACCGTCACCAGCACCGTGACCGCCCAGCCGGTCTACGCCTATGTGAAGACCTGGGCCGGCAGCAGCGGGACGCTCATCGTCAACTCGGACGAGGTGTCGGCGACCACCGGAGGGACGGTCAACGGCGTCGCGGTCAGCGACGACGCCAACACCACCGACACCTGCGTGCTGCTCAAGGTCGCCGGGGCCGCGGACTCCAGCCGCAAGAGGGCCTGCGCCGGTGACGCGGTCCAGCTGAGCTGACCTCGGGGCGTCCACGCGCCATGGCAGGATCGAGCCATGCTGCGCTGGTTGACCGCTGGTGAGTCCCACGGCCCCGCCCTGGTCGGTGTCCTCGAGGGGCTGCCGGCCGGGGTCCAGGTGGGTTCGGCGGACGTCCAGCAGGCCCTCTGGCGTCGCCGCCTGGGTCATGGCCGGGGGGCCCGGATGAAGTTCGAGGCCGACCAGGTCCGCATCCTCGGCGGGGTGCGGCACGGGGTGACCCAGGGCGGACCGGTGGCCATCGAGGTCGCCAACAGCGAGTGGCCCAAGTGGGAGACGGTGATGTCGGCCGACCCCGTCCCGCCGGAGCTGCTCGCCGCCCAGGCGCGCAACGCGCCGTTGACCCGTCCCCGTCCCGGACACGCCGACCTGGTCGGGATGCAGAAGTACGCCTTCGACGACGCCCGTCCGGTCCTGGAACGGGCCTCCGCCCGGGAGACGGCCGCGCGGGTGGCGCTGGGCACCGTCGCCGAGGCGTTCCTCGCCCAGGCCGCCGGCATCACGCTGATCGCCCACACCGTCCGGATCGGAGCGGTCGCCGTCCCGGACGACGCCCCGCTGCCGGTCCCGGACGCGGTGAGCGCACTCGACGAGGACCCGGTCCGCTGCGCCCATCCGGCCACCAGCGCCGCGATGGTCGCCGAGATCGACGACTGCCGACGGGCCGGGGACACCGTGGGCGGCGTGGTCGAGGTGCTCGGCTACGGGCTGCCGCCGGGTCTCGGCTCGCACGTGCACGGCGACCGGCGCCTGGACGCGCGTCTCGCGGGCGCGCTGATGGGCATCCAGGCGATCAAGGGCGTGGAACTCGGCGACGGGTTCGCGACCGCCGCACGGCGGGGTTCGGCGGCCCACGACGAGATCGAGCGGGACGACGAGGGCTTGGTCCGGCGGCGCACCGGGCGCAGCGGCGGCACCGAGGGCGGGATGTCGACCGGGGAGGTGCTGCGGGTGCGTGCCGCGATGAAGCCGATCTCCACCGTGCCCCGGGCCCTGGACACCGTCGACGTCTCCACCGGCGAGCCCGCCGTCGCGATCAACCAGCGCTCCGACGTCTGCGCCGTCCCGGCGGCCGGGGTGGTGGCGCAGGCCATGGTCGCGCTGGTGCTCGCCGAGGCGGTGCTGGAGAAGTTCGGCGGGGACAGCGTGAGCGAGACGGCGCGGAACGTGCGCGGGCTACCTGGACTCACTGCCCGACCTGCTCCGCACGCCCCGATCGTGATCCGATGACCCCTGACCTGGTGATCCTGGTGGGCCCTCCCGGGGCGGGTGCCTCCGGCGTCGGCCGGCTGCTGGCCCGACGCTGGGGCGTGCCGCTGCGGGACACCGACCGGGATGTGGAGTCCCGGTTCGGGACGGGCCTGCCCGAGATCTTCCTGGACGCCGGGGAGGCGGCCTTCCGGGACGTGGAGCGGGAGATCGCCCTGGACGCCCTGATCCGACCGGCCGCCGATCGCGACGACCGTGGGGGCGTTCTGGTGCTCGGTGGCGGCTGCGTACTCGATCCTGTCGTCGCCGAGGCCCTGCGCGCTCGCGCGGCCGTCGGCGCCACCGTGGTCTTCCTGGACGTGACGATCGGCGACGCCGCCCGCCGGCTGCGGTCTGAACGCCGAGCGGCCCAGCGGGATCGGCGCCCCTCGCGCTCAGTGGATCCGGATGATGGAGCTACGCCGTCCGGTGTATCGCGACCTGGCCACGGTGACCGTCTCCACCGACGAACGCACGCTCGAGCAGGTCGCGGAGGCTGTGTGCACGGCGCTGGCGGACGGCGGCGAGGAGCGATGAGCGCGCCCACGCGGATCCGCGTCGGCGGCGGCGAGGTCGGCGAAGCGGCCGGAAACGGCCGCTACGACGTCCTGGTCGGACGCGCGGTGCACGCGGAGCTGCCGTCCCTGCTCGACGGCGCCCGCCGGGTCCTCGTGCTGCACAGCGCCGCGGTCACCCGCCTGACCGAGGCGCTCGTCGATCGACTGCGCGCGGACGCCGTCGAGGTGCACATCCACGAACTGCCGGACGCCGAGGCGGGCAAGACCTCCGAGGTGCTCACCGAGTGCTGGTCGCTGCTGGGCCGGGCATCGTTCACCCGGACCGACGCCGTGGTCGCCGTCGGCGGGGGAGCGGTGACCGACCTCGCCGGGTTCGTGGCGGCCACCTGGCTGCGCGGCGTCCGGGTCGTGCACGTCCCGACCACGCTGCTGGCGATGGTCGACGCCGCCGTCGGCGGGAAGACCGGTATCAACACCGCCGAGGGCAAGAACCTCGTGGGCGCCTTCCATCCGCCGGCCGGGGTGCTCTGCGACCTGGAGGTCCTTGCCACCCTGCCGCGCGCGGACCTGGTCGCCGGCATGGCGGAGGTGATCAAGGCCGGATTCATCGACGACCCGCGGATCCTGGAGCTGATCGAGGCGGACCCGGCCGCGGCGCTGGAGGTGACCGGTCCGGTCCTGGCCGAACTGGTCGAGCGCGCGATCGCGATGAAGGCCCGGGTGGTCACCGAGGACCTCAGGGAGTCCTCGCTGCGCGAGATCCTCAACTACGGGCACACCTTCGGTCACGCCGTCGAGCAGGTCGAGGGATACACCTGGCGCCACGGTGATGCCGTCGCCGTCGGCATGATGTTCGCCGCCGAACTCGGCCGGCTGGCCGGCCGGACCCCGCAGCCGGTCGCCGCCCGGCACGGCCAGGTGCTGCGGGCGCTGGGCCTGCCGACGTCCTACCCGGCCGCCGCGGACGACGCCCGGTGGCGGGCGCTGCTGACCGCGATGGGTCGGGACAAGAAGAGCCGGGGCTCGACGTTGCGTTTCGTCGTCCTGGACGACCTGGCGCGCCCCGGCCGACTGGTCGCGCCCGGGGAGGACCTGTTGGCCGGCGCCAGGTCCCTGATCGCGGCCCCCTGACCGGAATCGCTCGTCCCGCGCATTCAAGATCCCCTCGAGTGGTGGCGAACCGATCCCATCCGGGGCGTCTCAGGGCGGTACTCCACCACTCACCGGGATCAAGGAGGGCGCGGGCAGCGCCGGGCACAGCTCGGCCAGTGGGTAGGATCGCCCGCGTGTCGGAGCGGGGCCGGCGATCGCGCGGGCACTGATGCCGGCGAGACGGCATCCCCGCGGGACGAGATCCGACAGACGACGGTCCGGCGAGACGACGAAGGCGAAAACGTGGCGACGACGAACGACCTGAAGAACGGCCTGGTGCTCAACCTGGACGGCCAGTTGTGGGCCGTGGTGGAGTTCCAGCACGTCAAGCCCGGCAAGGGTGGTGCCTTCGTACGCACCAAGCTGAAGAATGTGCTGTCCGGCAAGGTCGTCGACAAGACGTTCAACGCCGGCACCAAGGTCGACACCGCGACCGTGGACAAGCGAGACATGCAGTACCTGTACAAGGACGGCGAGGACTTCGTCTTCATGGACTCCGACACCTACGACCAGCTGCCGGTCAGCCAGGCCGTCGTGGGCGACGCCGCCAACTTCCTGCTCGAGAGCCAGTCGGCGACCGTCGCCATGCACGACGGCAGCCCCCTGTACGTCGAGCTGCCGACCTCCGTGGTGCTCGAGATCACCTATACCGAGCCGGGCCTGCAGGGGGACCGCTCGACCGGCGGCACGAAGCCGGCGACCGTCGAGACCGGCTATCAGATCCAGGTCCCCCTCTTCCTCGAGACCGGCACCAGGGTCAAGGTCGACACCCGTAGCGGGGATTACCTCGGCCGAGTCAACGATTGACCGGCCGCTCGATGGGATCGCGGAGCAAGGCCCGCAAACGCGCCCTGGACCTGCTGTTCGAGGCCGACGCGCGAGGACTGGCGGCCACCGACCTGCTGGCGCAACGGTTGGCCGAGGCGGATGTGCGCCGGACGCAGCGGGCGCCGTCCGAACCGGTGATCGGGCCCTACGCCGCCCGGCTGGTCGAGGGCGTGGCCACGAGAGGCACCCGCATCGACGAACTGCTCGACACCTACGCGCAGGGCTGGAGCGTGGCTCGGATGCCCGCCGTCGACCGGGCGATCCTGCGCCTGGCGACCTGGGAACTGCTCTACAACGACGAGGTGCCGGACGCCGTGGTCATCGACGAGGCCGTCGAGCTCGCCCGCGATCTGTCCACCGACGAGTCGCCGACCTTCATCAACGGATTGCTTGCGCGGTTGCTGGATGTGAAGCCGAGCCTGCTGCAGAGCTGAGGGCGGCACGGGCTGTGACCGATCGGGGCTCGGGCACGCTCGCACCGGCTTCACCGTGGGTCACTCGTCGGCGGCCACCGCACGGCGGGCATCGGCGTTCAGCACGCCCCAGGCGATGAGCTGCTCGGCGAGCACCGCCGGCGGCACGTCGTAGATGACCGCCAGCGTGCGCAGGTCGTCGGTGCGGATGGAGAGCACCTTGCCGTTGTAGTCGCCGCGCTGGCCCTGGATCGTGGCCGCGTAGCGGGCCAGCGGGCCGGCCTTCTCCGCCGGAACCGACTGCAGCCGTTCAAGGTCGAGAACGAGCTTCGGCGGGGGCTCGCTGCTGCCGGTCGGCGCCGCGTCGGGCAGGAGTGCCTGCACGGGCACCCCGTAGAAATCGGCGAGCTCAGCCAGGCGCTGCACGGTCACGGCACGGTCGCCGCGCTCGTAGGAGCCGACGACGACGGCCTTCCAACGGCCCTCCGACTTCTCCTCCACTCCGTGGAGCGACAGACCCTGTTGGGTGCGAATAGCGCGGAGGCGGGCGCCGAGTGCCCGTGCGTAGTCAGAGGCCATGCGGTGATGGTTACGGAGAGTTATCTAGCTCGTCAAGCCGGATCGCCGAAATTAGCGGCGATCAATCTGGTTACAGAGGGTTGAAGGTCCGATTTGCCCGATATGGGTCACCCGAACGGCGACGGAGGGTCGGCGTCGGCCGCTCGCCACCCAGCCTGTTAACCTGCCCAGCGGGTCGGCCCACGCGGGGCGACCGAACCAGTCCTTTAAGGCCCGTCCGGTGAGGCGGGGAAGGGTGGGTGTGATGTCCGATGCCCGGGTGGTACTCGCCGGGGTCGAGCTGGATCGGGCTCTGACCCGGATCGCTCATGAACTGATCGAACGCAACAAGGGTGTCGAGGGCCTGACCCTGCTCGGGATCCCCACCCGAGGCGTGGCCCTGGCCGAACGGCTCTGTGATCGCCTGACCGGCATCGAGGGATGCCCGGTCCCCCACGGCAGTCTCGACGTGACGATGTACCGCGACGACCTGCGCCGCCAACCGGTCCGAGAACCCGGGGTCACCGCGGTGCCGGACGGCGGGATCGACGACCGCACCGTGGTGCTGGTGGACGACGTGCTCTTCTCCGGACGCACCATCCGCGCCGCGCTCGATGCGCTCTCGGACCTCGGGCGCCCCCGCGCCGTCCGGCTCGCCGTCCTGGTCGATCGGGGACACCGGGAGCTGCCGATCCGGGCCGACCACGTCGGCAAGAACCTGCCGACGTCGCTGAGCGAGCGGGTCGGCGTCTCCCTGGTCGAGGTGGACGGCGTCGACGAGGTCAGGATCGAGGGTGGACGGTGAGTCCGATGCGCCACCTGCTCAGCGCCGCAGACCTGGACCGCGACGAGGCGGTGCGCGGTACTGGACGTCGCCGAACGGATGGCGGACACCCAGCAGCGGGAGATGAAGAAGCTGCCCACCCTGCGCGGCATGACGGTGGTCAACCTGTTCTTCGAGGACTCCACCCGGACGCGGATCTCCTTCGAGGCCGCCGCGAAACGACTGTCGGCCGACGTGCTCAACTTCGCTGTGAAGGGCTCCAGCCTGTCCAAGGGGGAGAGCCTGAAGGACACGGCGCTGACCCTGCAGGCCATGGGCGCGGACGCGGTCGTGGTGCGTCACCACGCGTCCGGGGCGCCGCACCGGCTCGCCCACGCGGGCTGGACCCGGACGGTGGTGGTCAACGCCGGCGACGGGACGCACGAGCACCCCACGCAGGCCCTGCTGGACGCCTTCACCCTGCGCCGACACCTGGGCGACGGGCTGGGGGGTGACCTCCGCGGCCTGCGCGTGGCGATCGCGGGCGACGTGCTGCACAGTCGCGTGGCCCGCTCCAACGCTCTGCTCCTGACCATCCTCGGGGCCGAGGTGGTCCTGGTGGCCCCGCCGACGCTGCTCCCGGTCGGGGCGGACGGCTGGCCGGTGACGGTGGCCTACGACTTCGACGCGGTGCTGTCCGGGCAGGCCGCCGGGCCGCTCGACGCGGTGATGATGCTGCGGGTGCAGGCCGAGCGGATGAACTCCGCCTTCTTCCCGAGCGCCCGGGAGTACTCGCGGCGCTACGGGTTGGACGCCCGGCGGCTGGCGATGCTGCCCGATCACGCGATCGTGATGCACCCCGGGCCCATGAACCGCGGCCTGGAGATCTCGGCCGAGGCCGCCGACTCGGCGCGCTCGACGATCGTGGAGCAGGTCGCCAACGGCGTCGCGGTGAGAATGGCCGTGCTCTATCTCTTGATGTCCGGCGCCCGCGAGGGCGAGGAGGAGACCCAGTGAGTCACCTGTTACGCGGCGTCCGGCCACTCGGTGGCGACCCGGTCGACGTCCTGATCGCCGACGGCGTGATCACCGCGATCGGAGCCGGACTGGACGCCGCGGGCGCACACCGGATCGAGGCCGACGGCCTGATCGCCCTGCCCGGCCTGGTCGACCTGCACACGCACCTGCGCGAGCCCGGCCGGGAGGACGCCGAGACCGTCGAGACCGGAACCCGCGCGGCCGCACTCGGCGGGTTCACCGCGGTGCACGCCATGGCCAACACCGATCCGGTGGCCGACACCGCGGGAGTGGTCGAGCAGGTCTGGCACCTGGGGCGCCGCGCGGGGTGGGTCGAGGTGCGCCCGGTCGGCGCGGTGACCGTCGACCTCGCGGGAGAGCGACTGGCCGAACTCGGCGCGATGGCCGATTCGGCCGCGGCGGTGCGGGTGTTCTCCGACGACGGCAAGTGCGTGTCCGACCCGGTGCTGATGCGCCGCGCGCTGGAGTACGTCAAGGCCTTCGGCGGGGTGATCGCCCAGCACTCCCAGGAGCCGCGACTGACCGAGGGGGCCCAGATGCACGAGGGCGAGGTCTCCGCCGTGCTGGGCCTGGCCGGGTGGCCGGCCGTCGCCGAGGAGGCGATCATCGCCCGCGACGTGCTGCTCGCCGACCATGTGGGGTCGCGGCTGCACGTCTGCCACGTCTCCACCGCGGGTTCGGTCGAGATCCTGCGCTGGGCCAAGCAGCGCGGGGTGCGGGTCACCGCCGAGGTCACCCCCCACCACCTCATGCTCGACCACGAGGAGGTGCGCAGCTACGACCCGGTGTTCAAGGTGAATCCGCCGCTGCGCTCGGCCGCGGACGTCGAGGCGGTGCGCGAGGCCCTGGCCGACGGCACGATCGACGTCGTCGCCACCGACCACGCGCCGCACCCGGTGGAGGACAAGGACTGCGAGTGGGCGAACGCCGCGATGGGCATGACCGGCCTGGAGACGGCGCTGTCCGTCGTCCAGGCCACGATGGTGGACGCCGGCCGGCTGGACTGGGCGGGGGTGGCGCAGCGGATGTCGGTGCGACCGGCGCAGATCGGCGGCCTGGCCGGGCAGGGCCGCCCGCTGGCCGAGGGCGAACCGGCGCACGTGACGCTGGTCGATCCCAGCGTCCAGCGCGTCGTCGACCCGGCGCGGATGGCCACGAAGGGCCGGAACGCTCCGTTGCGAGGGCGCAAACTGCCGGGGGCGGTGGTCGCCACCTTCTTCGGCGGGCGACCGACGGTGCTCGACGGCCACCCCATCGAGCGGGAGGGCTGAGGTGACAGTCGACGGGCAGGAGGCCGGCCAGGCGGCGGTGCTCGTCCTGGAGGACGGCCGCGCCTGGCACGGGCACGCCTACGGCGCCCGAGGCGTGGCTCTCGGCGAGGCGGTCTTCGCGACCGGGATGACGGGCTACCAGGAGACCCTGACCGACCCCTCCTACCACCGGCAGATCGTGGTGATGACCGCCCCGCACATCGGCAACACCGGGGTGAACGACGAGGACGGCGAGTCCCGCCGGATCTGGGTGGCGGGTTACGTCGTCCGGGACGCGGCGCGGCGGGCCTCGAACTGGCGCGCGAAGCGGGAGCTGGCCCAGGAGTTGGCCGACGCGGGGGTGGTCTCCATCAGCGGGGTGGACACCCGGGCGATCACCCGCCACCTGCGTGAGCGCGGCGCGATGCGGGCCGGGATCTTCTCGGGTGAGGCCGCCGCCCTGCCCGAGGCCCAGATGCTCGCCCAGGTGAGCGCCAGTGCGTCGATGGCCGGTGCCGACCTGGCCGGGCAGGTCACCGCGGAGCGGTCCTACACGGTCCCCGCGATCGGCGGGCAACGGTTCACCGTCGCCGCGATCGACCTGGGCATCAAGTCGATGACCCCGCACCGGATGGCCGAGCGGGGGATCGCCACGGTCGTCCTGTCCGCGACCGCCACCATCGACGACGTGCTGGCCACCGGCGCGGACGGGGTCTTCTTCAGCAACGGTCCGGGCGACCCGGCAGCCACGACCGGCCCGGTCGCCCTGCTCGGTGAGGTGCTGGCGCGGCGGATCCCGTTCTTCGGCATCTGTTTCGGCAACCAGATGCTCGGCCGGGCCCTGGGGCTGGCGACCTACAAGTTGACCTACGGGCACCGCGGGATCAACCAGCCGGTCAAGGACCTGGTCACCGGCAGGGTCGAGGTCACGGCGCACAACCACGGGTTCGCGGTGCAGGCCCCGCTCGGTGAGCCCTTCCAGACACCCTTCGGTCTGGCCGAGGTCAGTCACGTCTGTCTCAACGACGGCGTCGTCGAGGGTCTGCGCTGCCTGGACGTCCCGGCCTTCTCCGTCCAATACCACCCTGAGGCCGCGGCCGGTCCGCACGACGCCGCCTATCTCTTCGACCGCTTCGCCGACCTGATGGCGGGCACGTCCTGATGTCTGAGGAGAACTGATGCCACGTCGCGAGGATCTGCGCAGCGTGATGGTGATCGGGTCCGGCCCGATCGTGATCGGCCAGGCCTGCGAGTTCGACTACTCCGGCACCCAGGCGTGCCGGGTGCTGCGCGCCGAGGGCCTGCGGGTGATCCTGGTCAACTCGAACCCGGCGACGATCATGACCGATCCCGAGTTCGCCGACGCCACCTACGTCGAGCCGATCACGCCCGAGGTGGTCGAGGCGATCATCGCCAAGGAACGCCCCGACGCACTGCTGGCCACGCTGGGGGGGCAGACCGCACTGAACACCGCGATGGCGGTGCACGCCAACGGTGTCCTGGACAAGTACGGCGTCGAACTGATCGGCGCCAACGTGGCCGCGATCGAGGCGGGTGAGGACCGCCAGCAGTTCAAGGGCGTCGTCGATAGGGTCGCCGCGACCTACGGGTTGGACGCGGCGGTCGCGCGGTCGAGGATCTGCCACACGATGGCCGACTGTCTCGAGGCGACCGAGGATCTCGGCTACCCGGTCGTCGTCCGGCCCTCCTTCACGATGGGCGGTCTGGGATCGGGGATCGCCCGGCATGAGACCGAGCTGCGGCTGATCGCCGGTGCCGGACTGCACCATTCGCCGACCACCGAGGTGCTTCTGGAGGAGTCGATCCTCGGCTGGAAGGAGTACGAGCTCGAACTGATGCGCGACCGGGCCGACAACGTCGTGGTGGTCTGCTCGATCGAGAACCTCGACCCGATGGGCGTGCACACCGGCGACTCGATCACGGTGGCGCCGGCCCTGACCCTGACCGACCGGGAGTACCAGCGACTGCGTGACATCGCCATCGCGGTGATCCGCGAGGTCGGCGTGGACACCGGTGGCTGCAACATCCAGTTCGCGGTGAATCCCCGCGACGGTCGCGTGATCGTCATCGAGATGAACCCACGGGTGTCGCGTTCGAGCGCCCTGGCGTCCAAGGCCACCGGGTTCCCGATCGCCAAGATCGCGGCCCGTCTGGCGGTGGGCTACACGCTGGACGAGATCCCGAACGACATCACCGCAGAAGACGCCGGCCAGCTTCGAGCCGACGCTGGACTACGTCGTGGTGAAGGTGCCCCGGTTCGCGTTCGAGAAGTTCCGGGCGGCCGACCCGACGCTGACCACGACGATGAAGAGCGTCGGGGAGGCCATGGCGATCGGGCGCTGCTTCACCGAGGCCCTGCAGAAGGCCCTGCGGTCCCTGGAGAAGCGCGACGCCGGATTCCACTGGACCGGCCCCGATCCCGCCGGCCCCGCGCTCGAGGCGTTGCTGGAAGCGGTGCGCACCCCGACCGAGGACCGGCTGGTCCAGGTGCAGCAGGCGATCCGGGGCGGCGCGAGCGTCGAGGCACTGCACGAGGCGACCGGCATCGATCCGTGGTTCCTCGATCAGATCCTGGCGATCCACGAGATCGCGGTCCGCCTCCGCGAGGCGCCGGCCCTGACCACGCCGATCCTGCAGGAGGCCAAGCGGCACGGTTTCTCCGACGCCCAGCTCGGCGTCCTGCGGGGGATGAGCGAGGACGTCGTGCGCGGGGTGCGGCAGGCCCTCGGCGTGCGCCCCGTCTACAAGACGGTCGACACCTGCGCGGCGGAGTTCGCGGCGGCCACGCCGTACCACTACTCCAGCTACGACTCCGAGAGCGAGGTCACGGCCTCCGATCGCCGCAAGGTGATCATCCTCGGGTCGGGACCGAACCGGATCGGCCAGGGAGTCGAGTTCGACTACTCCTGCGTGCACGCCTCGTTCGCGTTGCGGGAGGCCGGCTTCGAGACGGTGATGATCAACTGCAACCCCGAGACCGTCTCGACGGACTACGACACCTCCGACCGGCTCTACTTCGAGCCGCTGACCCTGGAGGACGTGCTCGAGGTGGTGCGCGCCGAGCAGGCGGCCGGCGAGGTGATCGGCGTCGTCGTCCAACTCGGTGGCCAGACCCCGCTCGGGCTCGCGGCCAAGCTCGAGGCCGCGGGGGTGCCGATCGTGGGCACCAGCCCGGCCGCGATCCACCTCGCCGAGGAGCGCGGAGCCTTCGGGCGGGTCCTCGCCCAGGCCGGGTTGATGGCCCCGGAGCACGGGATGGCCAGCAGCTTCGAGGAGGCCAAGCTGGTCGCCGACCGCGTGGGATATCCCGTGCTGGTCCGGCCCTCCTACGTCCTGGGCGGCCGGGGGATGGAGATCGTCTTCGACGAGACGATGCTCGCCGACTACATCGAGCGGGCCACCAAGGTCTCGCCGGAGCATCCGGTGCTGGTCGACCGCTTCCTCGGCGAGGCGATCGAGATCGACGTCGACGCGCTCTTCGACGGTGAGCAGATGTATCTCGGCGGCATCATGGAGCACATCGAGGAGGCGGGGGTGCACTCCGGCGACTCCGCCTGCGTGCTGCCCCCCGCCACGCTCAGCCGGCGTGAGATGGACGGCGTCCGCGAGGCCACCGAGGCGATCGCGCGCGGGGTCGGTGTGCGCGGTCTGCTGAACGTCCAGTTCGCCCTGGCCGCCGGCCGGCTCTATGTGCTGGAGGCGAACCCACGCGCCAGCAGGACGGCCCCCTTCGTGTCCAAGGCCACCGGCGTGCCGCTGGCCAAGGCCGCGGCGCGGGTGATGCTGGGCGCGTCCATCGGTGAGCTGCGGGCCGAGGGGATGCTGCCCGCCCGCGGCGACGGGGGCACGCTGCCCGAGGACGCACCGGTCTCGGTGAAGGAGGCCGTGCTGCCCTTCCGCCGTTTCCGCACCCTCGAGGGCAAGGTGGTCGACACCCTGCTCGGCCCGGAGATGCGCTCGACCGGTGAGGTGATGGGCATCGCCGCGGACTTCCCGACGGCCTTCGCCAAGTCGCAGCTCGCCGCCTACGGCGGCCTGCCGGACAGCGGGTCGGTGTTCGTGTCGGTCGCCGACCTGGACAAGCGCTCGATCATCTTCCCGGTCAAGCGCCTGGTCGAGCTCGGGTTCACGATCCTGGCCACCGAGGGGACGGCGAACCTGCTGCGCCGCAACGGGATCGCGGCCACGGAGGTCCGCAAGCACAGTTCCGGCCCCGGCCCGAACGGGGAGCCGACCGTCGTCGACATGATCCACGCGGGCGAGGTCGACATGGTGGTGAACACCCCGAGCGGGCCGGCCGCGCTGCTCGACGGGTACGACATCCGGGCGGCGATCACCTCGGTGGACAGACCGATCATCACCACGGTGCAGCAGTTGGCCGCCGCCGTTCAGGCGATCGAGGCGGCGCGGGTCGGCGGGGTGTCGGTGGCCTCGCTGCAGGAGCACGGCGAGACGCTGCGCCGCGGCCGGGCCAAGCAGATCGCGGAGGCATCCCCGCCGGTGCCGGGCAGCCCCTCGTGACCGGGCCGGGTCAGTACCGCGCCGAGGTGCGGGGGGTCTGCCCCGAGGGGGCCTACGTCCGGATCGGGTTTCACGCGCCGCAGGTGGCCTCGACGGCGCGGCCGGGTCAGTTCGTCGCCCTGGCGGTGGGTGAGGAGACGACGGCGACCCTGCTGCGCCGCTGCTTCTCGATCGCCCAGGTCTCTCCCGAGCGCGGTGATCTGTCGCTGCTGGTCTCGGCCGTGGGGGCGGGCAGCCGGTGGCTCGCCCGACGCTCGCCCGGCGACGTGGTCGACCTGATCGGCCCTCTGGGACGGCCCTTTCCGCAACCCGACCCGGCGGCCGGCTGTGTCCTCGTGGGCGGTGGGTACGGGGCGGCACCCCTGGTGTGGTGGGGCAGAGAGCTGGTGGCCGCCGGTCATCCGGTGGCCTTCGTGCTCGGTGCCGCCACCGGACAGAGGGTCGCCGAGGCCGACGCCGCCAGGCAGGTCGGCGGGCTGGTGTTCGTCACCACCGACGACGGCAGCCTGGGGGTGCACGGCCGGGTCACCGACGTGCTGACGGATGCGATGGACTCCGTGCGGGGCGACGCGGCGGTCGAGGTCTACGGATGCGGGCCGATGGCCATGCTGCGGGCCTGCGAGGACGTGGCCGCCGCCGAGGGCGGCGTGTCCTGGTGCGCCACCGAGGAGTCGATGGCCTGCGGTGTGGGGGTGTGCATGACCTGCGTGCTACCGGTGTACGAGCGGGACGGTTCGGTGCGGATGGCGCGAACCTGCGTCGAGGGGCCGACGTTCGCCGGTTCCTCGATCGCCTGGGACGCCATCGGGCAGGTGCTGCCCGCGTGAACGATCGGACGGTCACGGTCGACCTCTCGACGCGGGTCGGGGCCCTGGAGCTCGCGAACCCGGTGATGACGGCCTCGGGCTGTGCGGCGGCCGGGCGCGAGCTCGACCCCTACCTGGACGTCGCCGCCCTCGGGGCGGTGGTCACCAAGTCGATCCAGCTGACCGCGCGGCACGGGCGGCCGACGCCGCGGATGGCGGAGACGCCGTCCGGGATGCTCAACTCGATCGGCCTGCAGGGGCCGGGCATCGACGCGTTCCTGGCCCACGACCTTCCCTGGCTGCGCGAGCGTGGGGCCCGGGCGGTGGTCTCCATCGCCGGCGGGCACGCCGAGGACTTCGCCGCGCTGGCCAAGCGCCTCCTCGACGAACCGGGGGTGAGCGCCATCGAGGTGAACATCTCCTGCCCCAACGTGGCCAACCGCGGCCTGGTGTTCGCCTGCGCGACCGGGTCGAGCCGTGAGGTGATCTCCGCCGTCGCCGAGGTGGTCGACGGACGGATCCCCCTGCTGGCCAAGCTCAGTCCGGATGTCACCGACATCGTCGAGATCGCGGGCGCGGCCCTGGAGGCCGGGGCCGACGGACTGTCGATGATCAATACGACGCTCGGCATGGTGATCGACACCGACACGCTACGGCCGGTGCTCGCCGGGATCACCGGAGGTCTGTCGGGTCCGGCGATCCGGCCGATCGCCGTCCGGTGCATCCACCAGACCTATGCGGCGATGCGGGCCGGACGGATCCCGTCGGCGCCGATCGTCGGCATCGGGGGAGTGCTCACCGGGTTGGACGCCCTGCAGCTGGTCGCCGCGGGAGCGAGCGCGGTGCAGGTCGGAACGGCGACGTTCCACGACCCGTCCTCGCCCGCCCGGGTGGCCGACGAACTGGCGCAGGCCCTGGTCGAACGCGGTTTCGACCGGTTCGTGGAGGCGATCGGGAGGGCACACGATGAGTGAGTCGGGCAGCTCGGCCCCGGCCACGCTGCGCGAGTCGTTCGGGGCACGGCTGCACCGGGCGATGACCGAGCGCGGCCCGCTGTGCGTGGGGATCGACCCGCATCCGAGCCTGCTGGAGGAATGGGGTCTGCCGGACGACGTGACGGGGTTGGAGCGCTTCGCCCTGACCGTGGTCGAGGCGCTGGCGGACCGGGTGGCCGTGCTCAAGCCGCAGTCGGCGTTCTTCGAGCGGCACGGCTCGCGGGGGGTCGCCGTGCTGGAACGCGTTCTGAGCGAATCGGGTTCGGCCGGCGCACTGACCATCGCGGACGCCAAGCGCGGTGACATCGGTTCGACGATGGCCGCCTACGCCGACGCCTTCGCCGGCGACGATTCTCCCCTTGCCGCGGACGCGGTCACGGCATCGGCGTACCTCGGATTCGAGTCCCTGCGACCGCTGCTGCAGCTGGCCGCCTCGACCGGCCGCGGGGTGTTCGTGCTGGCCCTGACGTCGAATCCCGAGGGCCCCCAGGTCCAGCACGCCCGGGGGGCCGACGGGCGCACCGTCGCCCAGTCGATGCTCGACGCCATCGCCGCCGAGAACGCCGGCGCCCGACCGCTCGGCTCGGTCGGTGCCGTGGTCGGCGCGACCATCGGCGAGGCCGGGGCGGCACACGACCTCGCGGTCAACGGACCCCTGCTCGCGCCGGGGATCGGTGCGCAGGGCGCGGGGCCGGCCGAGTTGCGCCAGGTGTTCGGGTCGGCGCTGGCCACCGTCCTGCCGGCGTCCAGCCGGGAGGTGCTGCGCGGTGGCCCGTCCGTCGAGGGTCTGCGCTCGGCCGCCCTGAAGACCCTGGACGACGTGTCCTCAGCCCTCGGGCAGTAGCCCGGTCAGCCGCACGGGCGGCAGCGACAGCACCCCGAGACCGACCGGAGCCACGTGATGCGCGAGAGCGCCCGATGCGGCCGGCACCCCGGCCAGGTGGGCCAGCACGGCCGTCCAGATCGTGGGGCCCTCCAGCCCCAGACCGCTGAGACCGCTCAGGCCGCCCGGACCACCCAGATTGCTGGAGGTGGACCCGATGTCCTCGGAGTTCTTCGCAGGAAGGAGCGACTGCAGCGGGTTCGGACTGGGGTAGGCCTTCACCGCGCACTCGGTCCGCGACAACCCGGCGGCCTCGCACGCGGCGTCCACCGCCTGTGACAGTCCGCCGACGGCGTCGATCAGACCGCGGTCGAGGGCGTCCGCGCCGCTCCAGACCCGGCCGCGGGCCACGCGCCGCAGGTCCTCGACGTCCATCCCGCGGTCGCTGGCCGCCTTGCCCGTGAAGTCGGCGTACACGTCGTCCAGCCAGGCATCGAGCAGGGCGAGTTGGTCCTCGTCGAAGCGCACCGCGGCGGAGAACATGTCGGCGTGCCGGGATCCGGGCACGGTCTCCTGGGTGACGCCGATCCGCTCCAGGGTGCGGGCCAGGGTCTGCTTGCCGGCGAGCACCCCGATGGAGCCGGTGACGGTGCCGGCGCCGGCCAGGATGCGCCGACAGCCCATCGCGATGTAGTACCCGCCCGAGGCGGCCACCGAGGCCATCGACGCGATCACCTCGGTCCCCGACTCGCGCAGGCGCAGAACCTCGCGGCGGATGGCGTCCGAGGCCACGTAGGAGCCGCCCGGGCTGTCGATGCGCAGGACGACGGCCCGCACGCGCCGATCGCGGCCCGCGGCTCGCAGGACGGCTCCCAGCCGGTCGGCGGTGACCACCTGGCCGCCGCCGGGGAAGGGGCCCGCGGGGCGGCCGGCCAGGATCGGGCCCGAGGCCTGGACGACGGCGATCACCGGTCGGCCATGGCCGGGCGTGCCCGGACGTCTGGGCGAGACCGAGCGCACCCGTTCCAGGACCGCGTCGAGCCGGCCGGCGTGGTGGCGTTCCACGAAACGCAGGGTGGGTTCGTCCGGATCCGCCCCGGCGAGCTTGGCCCTGATCGCGGCGTAGGCCTCGTCGCGGTAGCCGAGGTGGTCGATCAGGCCGTGGTCACGGGCCTGGCCTGCCGTCAGCGGAGCGTCGTCCAGGAGGGCGCGTGCGCCCTGTTCGGTCATCGATCGATCGCGGGCGACATCACGGACCACGGTCTCGGTCGCCGAGCCCACCAGCCGGGTGAGCATCTCGCGGACCGGATCGGACATCTCCCTGCGCATGAACAGGTCTGCTGCGCTCTTGTACTCGTGGCGCTGGTGGATCTGTGGCTCGACATCGAGCTTGTCCAGCGCCGCACGCAGGTGCAGGGACTGCGCGGCGAAACCGATCAGGCCGACGTCCCCGCTGGGCTGCAGCCACACCTCGTCGAATGCGGCGGCCAGGTGGTACCACACGGTCCCGTTCGAGAACTCCCCGAACGTGGATGCCCAGGCCAGGGTGGGTTTGCCGGTGCGGCGGAAGACGTTCACGGCATCGCGCAACTCCTCGGACTGGGAGAGCGTCAGCCCGGGACCGACCCCGACCGTTGCGATCAGACCCACGACCTCCGGATCGGTGCCCGCCCTGCGCAGATGCTCCACCAGGGTCCGCAGCAGCGGAGTGTGCATCGACCGCAGGGCCTCTATCGGGTTGCCGGGGGGAGCCTCGGCGAGTCCGCGGGACAGGTCGAGTTCGAGCAGTACGCGGTCGGGGGTCCCCGGCAGCGGCGCGGACGAGCCGTCCGGACGACGCAGCGGCAGTCGGCGCAATGGTCCGGGCAGGGCGATCGCGGGCTTCATGGTCCGACCCTAGGAGTGGCTCGCGCCGGGCGCACCCGGTAGGAGGCCGATCACGCCGGTGCGGCAACCGGTTCCACGGCCCGGGACGCCGCCCGCCGGGTCCGCAGCCAGGCGCCCAGCGCCACCAGGGCGAACCCGCCGACGAAGACCCCTGCGGTGACCAGTCCGTAGGACCACGGGAACTCTCCAGCCCGGAAGGCCGGCTCCTTGCCGCCGCCCAACGAGTCGAGCAGTAGGTAGAGGGTCTGGAAGGTGAATGCCCACAGGTAGACGATTGCGTAGAAGGTGTTGGCGGCGAGCCGCGAGGCCAGGAGGTAGCCGAGAGGGACGGCCAGCAGGACCGTGACGACGGCGATCACCGCACGAGCTCCTGCTCTGGCCCGGCAACCGACCGCCGGCCGGCGGAGAACATGAGCACCACCGCCAGGACGGTCACCAGCACGCTCAGGCCGGTGAGCGCCTTGATCACCGGTGGGACGTCGACGAAGAACGCGGGCAGCGCGGTGAGCAGCACCAGGATCAGCGAACCGGCCGCGACCCGGATCGCCGTCCGGTTCGCCGTGCGCCAGGCGATGAGGACGGCCACCAGACCGACGACGCCGAACACGGTGTCGGTGAGCAGGATCGCGAAGGGCGGGCCGACCTCGCCGGCAGGGGTCGAGGACAGGACGCTCGGTATGGACGTGGCGCTGAGCAGGCCGGCCAGGACGAGGCCGACCTTCTGGCGGGTGGAGTTGGGGTTCATCGGAGCCTCCATGATGAGAAGTGGACGACCCAACCGTCCGGCCGGCGAGGTTCCCCGGACCAGGTCGATCGTTCCCGACCGGATCCGGCGACTTCCCGGGCTCCGGGAAGGCTTTCCCGGGCCCCGGCACGCGACCATGGCGCCATCATGAGGGCATGACCCTGCGCGTGGTGCTCGCCGACGACCATCCGGTCGTGCGTGGCGGGCTGCGGGCGCTGATCGGGACGATCGAGGACCTCGAGGTGGTGGGCGAGGCGGCGGACGGGGAGGCCGCCGTCCGCGAGGTGCAGCTGACCCGCCCGGACGTCGTCCTGATGGACGTGCGGATGCCCGGCCTGGACGGCGTGGAGGCCACGCGGCGGATCCGGGCCGCCGTCCCGGAGGCAGCCGTGCTGATGCTCACCATGTTCGACGACGACGCCGGTGTCTTCTCGGCCATGCAGGCGGGCGCCCGCGGCTACCTGCTGAAGGGCGCCGAGCAGGAGGAGATCGTCGGCGCGATCCGGGCGGTGGCGGCCGGGCAGGTGATCTTCGGGCCGGGCGTCGCCGGCCGAGTGCTCGGGTACTTCACCGCGCCACCGCCGCCGGTTCCCGAGCCGTTCCCCCAGCTCACCGACCGGGAACGGGGGATCCTCGACCTGCTGGCCGCCGGCTGCCGGACGGCCGAGATCGCAGAGCGGGTCTTCCTGTCCCCCAAGACCGTGAGCAACAACCTGACCGGCATCTTCGCCAAGCTCGAGGTCGCCGACCGGGCTGCGGCGATCATCCGTGCCCGCGAGGGCGGGCTGGGGCGGGGGTCGTGACAGCTCCCGCGGTCCTGGTGACGCTCGCCCTGGTCGGGTTCTCGCTGGCCGCCGCCGGGGTGATGCTGTTCACTCGCCGGGTCCGGATCTCGGCGTCCCTGCTCGTTCTGGGTGGAGCGCTGCTCACCGTCGCGACCGTGATGGACGGGGCCGGCCTGCATTCGGCCTCCGGGCTGATGTTCGCCGCCGCGGGGGCGCTGATCCTTCCCCTCGCGCTGAGCACCTATCCCCGGCCGCGGTGGAGACACCCCGTCGACTTCGTGGCTCTGGCGACGATCGGCGGAGCCGGGGTGCTGACCGTCGCCCCCTGGACGGACTCGGCGACAACCGAATTGATGGGGCTGGTGATCGGGATCACGCTGATCGCGCACACCTGGTGGCGGATCGAGACCGCCTCCCCGCAGGAGCGGCGGACCCTGGCCTGGATGGCCCTGGCCGTTGGGGTACCCGCGCTGGTGGCCGGTCTCCTGCTCTTCCTGGCCCCCACCACCGCCGGCGCGGTCGTGGGCAGCTCGGCGTTCATCGCCGTCGGGCCGGCGATGTATGTCGGGGTCGCGCTGCCGGACGTCGTGGACGTGCGCGGGCTGATCGTGCAGAGCGTGGTCTTCGCGGTGGCCGCCGTGGTCTACGTCGCCGGCTTCGTGACGCTCGCGTCGCTGCTGGAGATCGCCGGGGGGACGGCTCCCCGGGTCGGCGTCCTGGCCGTCATGGGCCTGGCCGTCGCCCTGACCGTGCATCCCCTGCGCGTCATCCTGCGCGGCGTGGTGGACGAGTTGCTGTTCGGGCGGCGCCCCGACCCGCTCGATGCCGCCTCGCAGGTGGCCGGACACCTCGGCGAGGACCCGGCGCTCGCCGTCCAGGCGATCCGGGAGGCGCTGGTGCTGCCGTACGTCGCCATGACGGTGGACGGCGAGCCGGTCGCCGAGTCCGGCAGTCCGGTCACCCACACCCGCCGGATGCCCCTGGTACTGGGCGCCGGCCGGGAGGCGGAACTGGTCGTCGGACTCCGCGCCGGCGACCTGCGCCTGTCCGACGGCGACGAGCACGTCCTGCGCCTGGTGGCCCCCCTGCTCGCGCAGACCCTGCGGGCGAACGCCCTCGCCGCCGACGTCCAGACCTCCCGGGAGGCCACGATCACCGCGTTGGAGGAGGAGCGGCGGCGGCTGCGCCGCGACCTGCACGACGGTCTGGGGCCCCGCCTGTCCGGGATCGCGTTCACCGCCGACGCCGCCCGCAACACCCTGCGCTCCGATCCGGACGGCGCCGATGCACTGCTCGGGACCGTGCGCGCCGAGACGGTGACCGCGATCGAGGAGATCCGCCGGCTGGTCTACGCGATGCGACCGCCCGCACTCGACGAACTGGGCCTGGTACCGGCGCTCCGCCAGCAGGCTGCAGTGCTGCGGGCGACCGACGGCGATCCGCTCCGGGTCACGATCACCGCCGGTCCCCTGCCGGCGACGCTGTCGGCGGCCGTCGAGGTGGCGGCCTACCGCATCGTGATGGAGGCGCTGACCAATGTCGCCCGGCACAGCGGGGCCCGGACCGTGCAGGTGCGGTTGAACGCCGGCGCGGACGGACTGGTCATCGACGTGCAGGACACCGGCGGTCCGGGCAACGGCGCCTGGACCCCCGGCGTCGGCATCACCTCGATGCGGGAACGGACCGCCGCGCTGGGCGGCACGCTCACCGCGGCGCAGACCCCGTCCGGCGGCACGGTGCGCGCCGTGCTCCCGCTGGTCCGACCGCGCAGCCAACCGGCTGGGTGATCTCGCCGCCCGTGAGGTCGGTGCCGCGCACCGAAGCGGCTTGGATTCGTACATATGTTCGACTACAATGGAAGCATGTTCACGCCAGACCTCCTGCACGACACCGACGCGGAGATCGCGCGGTTGTCCCAGCAGGTGGCCGACCTTCAGGCCGAGAACGCCGAGCTGTCCGTACGGGCCGCGCGGATCGACGCGGAACGGCAGCTCTGGGACTGGTTCGCCGACCGGTGGTCCGGACGACGACGCGGGGGATGGTGAGGGCGGCCCGCGCGGCCGTTTGGCTCGGCAGGTGACGTCGGCGGTTCTCGTACGGGACGCCCCGGTACCGGCGCCTCGGGACGGGCTGGAGACCGGCGCGAGGTTCGGCAACGGCGTGGCCGGCCTGGCCCAGGCCGCAGCGGTCGCGCTGGTGGAGGAGACGTGCGCCTGCCAGCCGGACACCACCCTGGTCGATGCGGCCGCCGCGTGCGGGCGGCTGACCACGTGGCTGGAGCTCACCCAGGCCCGGCTGACCCGCGAACTGGTCGTCCGTGCCATGAGTCGTCAACGTGACCTGCTGACGTGCGACGACGACCCGCCGCGTGCCGATGCGCTCGAATCGGCGGACGATCTGGGAACCAGGTCAGCGGTGGCGCAGGTCGCCCTCGCCGGCAGGGTCGGGGAGGCCCGGGTGCGCTCCTGGCTGGAGATGATCGAGGACTACCCGCAGGACCACCCCGTGCTCTGGCGGGCCCTGACGGACGGTCGGGTGGGCACCGCACGAGCCCGGCTCATCGCCGATGAGACGCTGATCCTCGACGATCTGAACAGGGCCTGGGTGCAGCGGCAGATCCTCCCGGTGGCCGAGACCCTCGGGTTGGCCTCGCTCCGAGGCCGGTTGGAGCGACTCGTCGCGCAGGCAGATCCCGACCGATATGCCCGGGACGTCGATGAGCAGGCCGCGCAGGTGTCCTTCCGGGCCTTGAGCCATGGGCAGGCCGCGATGACGCTGACCGCCGACGCCGACACGATCGCCCGTGTCCGGGCCACCGTGAACCACCGCACCGGCCCTGCGACCGTGCCGACGGATCCGGGGGATCGCGGCGACCGTCAGGCCGAAGCGGTGATCGACCTGTTGTCCGGCCCCGTCCGCCAGGCGTCGATCTTCGACCGGCCCGCCGACGCGACCTCGGACGACACCCCACCGGATGACACCCCACCGGATGACACCCCACCGGACGGCGGGCAGGAGCACGTCCGCGCGGTTCCCTCCGTGTGTCTGAACGTGACCGTGCCGCTCAGCGTCCTGCGTGCCCTCGCCGAGGGCGAGAAGCACCCCTCGACCGCGCTCGGGCTCGTCGAACTCGAGGGGCACGGCCTGATACCCGCCGCGCTGGCTCGGCAGATCATTGTCGAGCACGGCGCCCGCGCGACGTGGCGCTGCCACTACATCGACGATCGTCCCGGTTCTCCCGCTCCGGGGGCGGTGGTGGGGGTCGGATCCGTCGTCCATGACACCGGGTACACGCCGCCGCCGTTGATGGCCGAGCTTGTGCGGGCACGGGACCGGCACTGCCGCTTTCCGGGGTGTCGTCGCGCGGCGCGGGCCTGCGACCTGGACCATGTCCGTCCGCACGCACACGGCGGCGTGAGGTGTTCGTGCAACCTCATGCCGCTGTGCCGCCATCACCACCGGCTCAAGACCCACGCCCGGTTCACCCCTGAGCTGGATCCCGTCACCGGGAGCGTGAGCTGGACCACGCCAACGGGACATCGCTACACCGCGGGTCATGAGTACCCGCTGCCGGTGACCGCCGATCCACCCCCTCATCGTGATCAACCCCGATACGGCGATCCACCACCGTTCTGAACGTCGAGTAGTCAGCGCACCGCCCTGTAGGCGCACGGCCACGCCGTTGCGCCCTCTCGGCATGCCCGAGGCGGACATGGCCCGACGGGTCAGGCGGGGCGAACACAGGGATGACGGTTGCTGCCGGCTCACAGGTCGCGGCGCATGATCAGTCGCGGCATCTTGCTCGCCACGGCGTCGGTCACTCCGATCCGCTCGAATCCTGCCCGCTCGAACATCGTCCGGGTGCCGACGAAAGCCATGGTCAGATCCATTCGCCCGAGGGGGTCCACGGGGTAGGCCTCGACGGCGGGAGCCCCACGTGAGGCGGCGTAGGCGACGGCGCCCTCGATCAGGGGGCCGGTGACACCCTGGCGCCGGTGTCCGCCGCGGACGACGACGCAGACGATGCTCCAGACCGGCACGTCGTCCACCGGCCGGATGAGCTTCGATCCGGCCAGGCGCGGGATCTTCGAGCGGTCGCCGATGTTGCACCAGCCCACCGGCACCCCGTCGCGGTAGGTGACCACCCCGGGCGGATCCTCTCGAGAGCACAGCTCGCGCATCGCCCGCTCGCGATCACCTCCGCCGAGTTCCTCGATGTCACGCGCGCGAAGGCGGTGGCTGAGGCACCAGCAATGGCTCGCCCGCCGATTCGGGTTGATCACATCGGCGAAGTCCTCGAACCGCTCCGGCGTGACCGGGTGCGTCTGCCAGCTCATTCGACCACCTCCACGCCGGCGGATGCGGCGAACCACGGCGCGAGCCCCATCAACTGCGCGTAGGTGATCTTCGCACCGCGCAGCGCCTCGATGCCGTCCTGAAGACCGATCTCCTCGGCGCCGGTGAGGTCGACGTCCTTCATCCGCGCCTTGCCCAGGCTCACCGACTCCAGTCGCGTGCCGGGGAAGCTGACGCCGTCCAGTGTGGCCTCACCGAGATTGACCTCGCGCAGCAGACAGTCCTCGAATCGCACGCCGATCAGGGTCGAACCCTTGAGGTTCACCGAGTCCAACTTGCACCCGTGGAAGGTCACGCCGCGCAGCTCGGCGGCGAACAGTTCGATCCCGGCGAAGGAGCTCGAGATCACCTCGGCGTCCAACCAGTGGGTCTCGGCCAGATCGATGGTGACCATGCGCACGGCGTGCATCCACACGTCGTTGAAGCGGGCCCGCCGCAGGCTGCCGCCGGCCATCGTGACGTCCGCGAAGGCGCACTCGAGGAACCGGGCATGCCCCGCATCGGCGTCCTCGATGGTGATGCCCGACAGGTGCACGGTGTCGTAGGCCTCCTCGCGGACGAGGTTCCCGTCGTGCTGCGCCAGGTACTGCGCGAACGGCAGGTCCTCCAGGGTGCGTGGCAACATGGGCAACACCCTAGGGTGACCACATGAGCGAGCCGCCCGTTCTGGACGCCGTCGAACAGAGGGTGCTCGGGGCGCTGCTGGAGAAGCAGGTCACGGTTCCCTCGTCCTATCCGATGTCGTTCAACGCCTTGCAGATGGCGTGCAACCAGACGTCGAGCCGCGATCCCGTGATGGAGCTGGACGAGGCGACGGTCGAGACGACCGCCCGCCGCCTACGGGAGCGGGGTCTGGTCCGAATCGTCTGGGCGGACTCCGGCCGGCGCACCCGCAAGTGCCACCAGATCCTCGACGAGGTCATCCCGCTGGACGAGGCGGAGCGGGCGCTGATCACGGTTCTCCTGCTGCGGGGGGCCCAGTCGCCCGGGGAGCTCAAGACCCGCACCGAGCGCCTGCACCGGTTCGCCGACCGCGCTGAGACCGAGTCCTGCCTGCGCAGGTTGGCCGAACGCACACCTGCGCTCGTCAAGCAGCTCGAGCGGCGCCCGGGCCAGCAGGACCATCGCTGGGTGCACCTGCTCGCGGACGGCGCGCCCGCGACCACCGTGGCCGCGCAGTCGTCCGTCGTCGACCGCGAGAGTGTGATCGCGGACGGCGCGCCCCGGCGCGACGAGCGGGTCCGGGCGACCTACTCCGCCGTGGCGCCGATGTATGCCGACAGGTTCGCCGCCGAGCTCGCGGAACTGCCCTTCGAGCGGTGGCTGCTCGACCGCATCGCCGACGAGTGCGCCGGCCGACCGGTGATGGACGCGGGCTGCGGACCTGGTCACGTGACGGCCCACCTGGCGTCGAAGGGCGTTGCGGCCCAAGGCCTCGACCTGACGCCGGCCATGATCGAACAGGCTCGCTCGCGGTTCCCGGACCTCCGGTACGAGGTCGGCGATCTGCTCAGGCTGATGCGTCCGACGACGGCCGAGGGCTGGGGCGCCGTCCTGGGTTGGTACTCGCTCATCCACTTCGCCGGGTCGGAACTGCCCGCCGCGATCGACGCCCTGGCACGGCCGCTGGCCCCCGGCGGGCTTCTGGTGCTCGGTCTGCACTCGGGTCAGCAGGTCATCCGCCTGACGTCCTGGCTGCAGCAGGACGTCGAGATCGACGTCGTTCTGCACGATCCGCACGACGTCGTCGATGCGGTGGTCGCGGCCGGGCTGAAGGACGCCGAGTGGTACCTCAGGTCGCCGATCGCGGCCCGGGAGGAGACCACCAACAGGCTCTACGTGATCGGCCGTCGACCCGGCTGAACTCAGAACGAGGTGACGACGGCCAGGATCTACGATGACGACGTCGTGCGGCCCCGTTTCCGGCCGCGTGATCGTCATGTCTGATTCCCGCTAGCATCCACCGGTGGGGACGGACAGGATGGCGTCATGGACATCGAGGACGGCGAGGCCTGCTACCGGGCGGTGAAGAGTCGGGATCGCCGCTTCGACGGCGTGTTCTACACAGCGGTGACCAGCACGGGCATCTACTGCCGCCCGTCCTGCCCGGCCATCACCCCCAAGCGCGCGAACGCGCGGTTCTACCGCACCGCCGCCGCGGCCCAGGGCGCGGGCTTCCGCGCCTGCAAGCGTTGCCTACCCGACGCCGTACCCGGTTCACCGCGGTGGGACGTCGCGGGCGACGTCGCCGGCCGGGCGATGCGCCTGATCTCGGACGGGGTGATCGAACGCGAGGGCGTCGATGGCCTGGCCACCCGGGTCGGCTACACCTCGCGCCACCTCAACAGGCTGCTGGTCGACCAGGTCGGCGCCGGCCCGCTGGCGTTGGCCCGCGCGCGCCGCGCGAACGCCGCGCGGGTGCTCATCGAGACCACCGCGATGCCGATGTCGGACGTGGCCTTCGCCGCCGGATTCGCCAGCATCCGGCAGTTCAACGACACGATCCGTGAGATCTATGCGAGCACACCGAGCGAGCTGCGCGGTCGGTCCGGTGAGCGGCGATCCGGCGGTGGCACGGTGGAGTTGCGACTCGCGGTGCGCCGTCCGTTCGACGCCGCAGCGCTGCTGGGCTTCCTGGCCGCCAGGGCGGTCCCGGGCATCGAACAGGTCACCGCAGGCACCTACACCCGGACACTGCGGCTGCCGCACGGGCACGGTCTGGTCACGCTGGACCTGGAGGTGCCGATCGAGACGGACTTCGTCCGGTGCTCGTTGCGCCTGGCCGAACTGCGCGACCTGTCGGCGGCGGTCGAGCGGTGTCGCCGGTTGCTGGACGCCGACGCCGACCCGGTGGCGGTGGACGCCGAACTCCGCTCCGGCCCGCTGCTGGCCCCCCTGGTGACCGCGCACCCAGGGCTGCGCGTGCCGGGGCACGTCGACGGCGGCGAGCTGGCCGTGCGGGCCGTTGCGGGACAGCAGGTCTCGCTCTCCGGGGCGCGGACGACGCTGGGCCGACTCGTCGCCGAGCACGCGGACCCGCTCGATCCCGCCGTGGCGCAACCCGCCGCCCCTGACCGGGTCTTCCCGAGCGAGGCGACCCTGTCCCAGGTGCCCATCGAGGTCCTGCCCGTGCCCCGGGCGCGGGGCAGAACCCTGCGCGCCCTCGCTGTCGCGCTGGCCGACGGGCGGCTCCGGCTGGACCGGGGCGAGGACCGAGGCGACGTGCGCACCACCCTGCTCGCCCTACCCGGCATCGGTCCGTGGACGGCGGACTACATCGCGATGAGGGCGCTCGGCGATCCCGACGTCCTGTCGGTCGCGGATCTCGGGGTGCGCCACGCAGTCGCCCGGCTGTCGGGTGCGGACGGAGCAGGCCCGAGCGTGGCCGAGGTCGAGGGATTCGGCGCCGCGTGGCGCCCCTGGCGTTCGTACGCCCAGATGCACCTCTGGCAGTCGCTGGCCGATTCCGGCAGCGGAGTTCGTGAAGCGTCGATCGAGCAGGAGCTGAACTGAGATGTGGACCGAGATGAACACCCCGGTCGGACGACTGAGGATCGTCGCCGACGACGGGGCCGTGAGGGCGATCGAGTTCGACGACGAGCCCGCCGGCCGGATGCCGGTGTCGGCGGATCGTGCGGCGGCGCGTGCGGCGGCCCGTGACCGAGGGCCCCGCCTGGACGACGATCCGGTGCTGGCCGCCGCCCGTGACCAACTGACCGAGTACTTCTCGGGGCGGCGCACGCGGTTCGACCTGCCCCTGGCGCCGGCCGGCAGCGATTTCCAGAAGCGGGTGTGGGCACTGCTGCAGGACATCGAGTTCGGCAGCACCGCGACCTACGGCGACCTGGCCTCACGACTGGGCAGCACCGGCGCCGCCGCGCGCGCCGTGGGCCTGGCGAACGGCGCGAACCCGATCCCCATCGTCATCCCCTGCCACCGGGTCGTCGGCGCGAACGGAAACCTGACCGGCTACGCCGGAGGACTCGACCGCAAGCGCGCACTGCTCGAGTTGGAACGGCCGGAGGGCTTGTTCTGATCCTGCGCTGCTCTGCCCTGCCTCACCGCGGCCCTCTACCATCGACCCCCATGAGCGTCGACGGACTCGAGAGGGCCCAGGACAAGATGCGTGCCGCCGGAGCGGATCCGCGCACGATCGAGGTCTTCACGCACTACTACGGTGAGTTGGAGCGAGGCGCCACAGGACTGATCCGGGAGGACTCGATCCGCCCGCTCACCGACCCTCCCCGGCTGGCGGACGTGCAGATCGACGAGACGGCCGCCGCCCAGGCCCTCGGCCGAACGGTCCTGATCAAGCTGAACGGGGGACTGGGCACCTCGATGGGCATGGACCGGGCGAAATCCCTGCTGCCGGTCCGCGACGGACGCACCTTCCTGGACCTGATCGTGGCCCAGGTGCGACACGCCCGCGCGGCGACCGGCGCGCGGCTGCCCCTGGTCTTCATGAACTCCTTCCGTACCCGTGACGACACCCTCGCGGCGCTTGCCCCGTACGCGGATCTGCCCGTCGACGGTCTGCCCCTGGACTTCGTGCAGAGTTCGGAGCCCAAGCTGCGGGCCGACGACCTCAGCCCGGTCGAGTGGCCGGCCGATCCGAGCCTCGAGTGGTGCCCACCCGGGCACGGCGACGTGTACGTCTCGCTGCTGACCTCCGGGCTGCTGGACGCATTGATCGAGAAGGGTTTCCGCTACGCATCGGTGTCCAACTCGGACAACCTGGGGGCCGGCCCGGACGCGCGCATCGCAGGCTGGTTCGCCGCATCCGGCGCCCCGTACGCGGCCGAGGTGTGCCGGCGGACCGTCAACGACCGCAAGGGCGGCCACCTCGCGGTGCGCATCGCCGACGAGCAGATCATCCTCAGGGACACCGCGCAGACGGCGCCGGAGGACATGCGTTTCTTCACCGACGAGACCCGTCACCCCTACTTCCACACCAACAACCTCTGGTGGGATCTGCAGGCCGTGCAGCAGACCCTGAACGAACGCAACGCGGTGCTCGGGCTGCCGTTGATCCGCAACGTCAAGACGGTCGACCCGACCGACCCGTCCTCGCCGGAGGTGATCCAGATCGAATCGGCGATGGGTGCCGCGATCGAGACCTTCCCCGGCGCGACCGCGATCGCCGTCGACCGCAGCCGCTTCCTGCCGGTCAAGACGACCAACGAACTGCTGCTGGTGCGCTCGGACGTCTTCGAGGTCGGCGGTGACGGTCGGCTCATCCAGGTGGCGGCGACCCTGCCCGAGGTGGACCTGGACGGGCACTACAAGGCCATCGCCGACTTCGACAAGCGCTTCCCGGTCGGTGCGCCGTCCCTGATCGGCGCCGACAGCCTGTGCGTCGAGGGCGACTGGACGTTCGGCGCCGCGGTGAGCGTCACCGGGAAGGTCAGTCTGAAGGCCCTTGACGGTCCCCAGACCGTCGAGGACGGCGCCACGCTGGCCTGATCGGCGTACAGACAGACGCCCCCCGGGCGGCGCCTGGGAGCGCCGGAGAGGGTGCTTCCCAGGGTGAACGGCCCGATACCGTCCGTCAGCTTGATTGCGCTGTCCGCGTTGCCCAGCACCGTTGGGTGTAGGTAGGTTCGGACCTGCGAGCTCGACCCCAAGACCTGATCGACCGAGGTGACCCGTGCCACTGCCCCCGCTGACACCCGAGCAGCGCGCCGCCGCGCTCGAGAAGGCCGCCGCTGCCCGACGTGCCCGGGCCGAGGTGAAGAACCGGCTGAAGTACTCGCAGGGCTCCCTCGGCGACGTGATCACGGAGGGGCAGTCCAACGAGATCGTCGGCAAGATGAAGGTCTCCGCACTGCTCGAGGCCCTGCCCGGGGTCGGCAAGGTGCGGGCTCGGCAGATCATGGAGGAGATCGGCATCTCCGAATCGCGCCGGGTCCGAGGCCTCGGCTCGAACCAGATCGCGGCGCTCGTCGAGCGCTTCTCCCGCTGACCCGGCCGGGTGGACGGCGGACGGCTCGGGGGTTCTGAGGGCTCGGGCGGCGTCGACACGCCGACGGGGCGACGCCCTCGGCTGACGGTCCTCGCAGGTCCGACGGCTGTGGGCAAGGGGACCGTGTCGGCGGAGATCCGCCGCCGCTACCCGCGGCTGTGGCTCTCGGTCTCCGCGACGACCCGGCCCCGACGGCCCGGGGAAGTGGAGGGCGTCCACTACCACTTCGTCTCCGATGACGAGTTCGACCGCATGATCGCCGACGACGACCTGCTCGAGTGGGCGGTCGTGCACGGGCGGCACCGCTACGGCACGCCGCGCCGGCCCGTGCTCGACACCCTCGCGGCCGGCAGGCCGGCACTGCTCGAGATCGACCTGCAGGGCGCCCGGCAGGTCCGTCGGACCATGCCCGGGGCGCACTTCGTCTTCCTGGCTCCGCCGTCGTGGGAGGAACTGGTCCGGCGTCTGGTCGGCCGGGGGACCGAGGACGACGCGGAGCGCACCCGTCGACTGGCCACTGCGCGCGAGGAGATGGCGGCCGAGCGCGAGTTCGACATGACCATCGTGAACGACGATGTGCGCCGAGCCACCGATGCACTCGTAGAATGCATGGGACTACGCCCCGCACAGCAGGCGTGAGCGTGCACAGACGTGCGCCCGACAGACAGCACGACAGACCTAGGGAGAACCTGAGTGTCCGGTACCGTCGCGGCCCCCGAAGGCATCACCAACCCCCCCATCGACGACCTGCTCAAGGCCGCCGACTCCAAGTACGCCCTGGTGATCTACGCCGCGAAGCGCGCCCGTCAGATCAACGCCTACTACTCCCAGCTCGGCGAGGGCCTGCTCGAGAACGTCGGTCCGCTGGTCGAGACCCACGTCCAGGAGAAGCCCCTGTCGGTGGCGTTGCGCGAGATCAACGAGGACCTGCTGACCGCCGAGCCCATCGAGGCGTGAGGTGACCTCGGCCGACGCGCGCCCGCGCGTCGTGCTCGGGGTCTGTGGCGGCATCGCCGCCTACAAGGTGTGCAGCCTGCTGCGAGGTCTCACCGAGACCGGACACGAGGTCACCGTCGTGCCCACCGCGGCCGCACTGCGTTTCATCGGCGAGACCACGTGGGCGGCCCTGTCCGGGCGGCCAGTGGTCACCGACGTGTTCGAGAACGTCCACGAAGTACAGCATGTGCGTCTCGGGCAGACGGCCGACCTCGTGGTGGTGGCCCCGGCGACCGCGGACCTGCTGGCCAGGGCCGCCACCGGGCAGGCCGACGATCTGCTGACCTCGACCCTGCTCACCGCGCGGTGCCCGGTCCTGATGGCCCCGGCGATGCACACCGAGATGTGGGAGCACCCGGCGACCCAGGCGAACGTGGCCACCCTGCGCGAGCGCGGGGTCGTCGTCCTCGACCCGGCGTCGGGTCGGCTCACCGGCACCGACAGCGGCCCCGGCCGGCTCCCCGAGCCGCAGGCCATCCACGACGCGGCCGTTCGGCTGCTCCGGCGCGCGGGGCGGCCGACAGATCTGAGCGGGCGGCGGGTCGCCGTCTCTGCCGGCGGCACCCGGGAGCCGCTCGACCCGGTGCGCTACCTCGGGAATCGCTCGTCCGGCCGCCAGGGCTTCGAACTGGCGGCGGCGGCCGCCGCCCGCGGCGCCCGGGTCGATCTGATCGCGGCGAACGTCGCCCTGCCCCCGCCCGCCGGCGTGAGCCTGGTGCAGGTGGAGACCGCCCTGCAGTTGCGCGAGGCCATGCTGGAGGCCGCCCCGCACTGCGACGTGGTGGTGATGGCCGCTGCCGTGGCGGACTTCCGACCGGCCGAGCTCGCCGAACACAAGATCAAGAAGGACCTGGCCGCCGACGACGCACCGACGGTGCGGCTGGTGCGCAACCCGGACATCCTCGCCGAACTCGTCGAACGGCGCGCCGGCGAGCAGGTGGTGGTCGGCTTCGCCGCCGAGACCGGTGATGCGGAAGCCGACGTGCTCACCCACGCCAGGGCCAAACTGGCTCGCAAGGGATGCGATCTGCTGGTGGTCAACGACGTGTCGCAGGGCCGGGTCTTCGGCCGCGGGGAGAACGAGGTCACCATCCTGGACGCCGACGGCCACGAGCACCCGGTCCCGGCGGCGGGCAAGGACGAGATCGCCGAGGCGGTCTGGGACGCCGTTCTGGCCTGGCAGACGCGCCCCGACCGCCGACCGCGGTTCGTGCAGGTCTGACCCGGCTCCCGTCCCGCTCCATCGATCCCTCCGGTCCGTTCGGCGAATCGGGTCGAGTCGCAACGGACCGGTACGAATCCTCTGGCGGGGCCTTCTTGCCGTGAGCGTGTATGCGCGCTGGGTGGCCGATACCGTCCCCAGGCCTCGGTACAGTTTGGCTCGAGCCGCGCCGCACGGGCCGGCCCAGCCAGCAGCCGCTGCACCCGACAGGAGCATCGTGACCCACCGCCTGTTCACCTCCGAGTCCGTCACCGAGGGCCACCCCGACAAGATCTGCGACCAGATCAGCGACGGCATCCTCGACGCTCTCCTCGCCAAGGACCCCGCCAGCCGCGTGGCCGTGGAGACCATGGTCACCACCGGCCTGGTCCACGTCGCCGGCGAGGTGACCACCGAGGCCTACGTCGACATCCCGGCGATCGTCCGGCAGACCATCCTCGACATCGGCTACGACTCCTCGACCAAGGGCTTCGACGGGAACTCGTGTGGTGTCGAGGTGTCCATCGGGGCCCAGTCCCCGGACATCGCCCAGGGCGTCGAGGTCGCCTACGAGACCCGCGTCGAGGGCGAGATCGACCCGCTGGATGCCCAGGGCGCCGGTGACCAGGGCCTGATGTTCGGCTACGCGAGCAACGAGACCGAGCAGCTCATGCCGCTGCCCATCTGGCTGGCGCACCGGCTCGCCCAGCGTCTGGCCGACGTCCGGCGCAAGGGCGAACTGCCCTACCTGCGTCCCGACGGCAAGACCCAGGTGACCGTCGTCTACGAGGGCGAGCGGCCGGTGGCGATCGACACCGTCGTGGTGTCCAGCCAGCACGCCGCCGACGTGTCGCTGGAGAACCTGCTCACCCCGGACATCGCCGAGCACGTCGTCGCGCCCGTGCTGGACGAGGCCGGGCTGGAGACCGCGGGCTACCGCCTGCTGGTCAACCCGACCGGGCGCTTCGAGATCGGTGGCCCGATGGGGGACGCCGGACTCACCGGTCGCAAGATCATCGTCGACACCTACGGCGGTATGGCCCGCCATGGTGGCGGTGCCTTCTCCGGCAAGGACCCGTCCAAGGTCGACCGCTCGGCCGCATACGCGATGCGCTGGCTGGCCAAGAACGTCGTCGCCGCCGGACTGGCCCGGCGCTGCGAGGCGCAGGTCGCCTACGCGATCGGCAAGGCGCACCCGGTCGGCCTCTACCTGGAGACGTTCGGCACCGAGACGGTCGATGCGGCCAGGATCGAGAAGGCGGTGCGCGAGGTCTTCGACCTGCGTCCTGCGGCGATCATCCGCGACCTCGACCTGCTCCGTCCGATCTACCGGCGCACCGCCGCCTACGGGCACTTCGGCCGGACCGGTGACGGAATGGACTTCCCCTGGGAGCGCACCGACCGCGTCGAGGCACTGCGGTCGGCGCTCGCCTGAGCCTGCGTGAACCGACCCGGCCCGGTCGAGGTCAGGTCTGAGGACCCCGTCGAGCAGCCGATCGCCCGGGTCGTCATCGATTCGCCCCTGCCGCACCTGGATCGACCCTTCGACTACGCCGTGCCCGCCTCGATGGCGGGCGCGGCCGCGGTCGGGGCCCGGGTGAAGGTGCGCTTCGCCGGGCAGGACCTGGACGCGTACGTGCTGGAGCGACGCGACGACACCGACCACGAGGGCAGGCTGCTGCCGCTGCGCCGGGTGGTCTCCGCCGAGCCGGTGCTCACGGGTCAGGTGGCCCGGCTGGCCAGGGCGGTGGCCGATCGCTACGTGGGCACGCTCAGCGACGTGCTCCGACTTGCCGTGCCCCCCCGGCATGCCACCACGGAGAAGCGCGAGCGGACCCCGGGCGCAGCGCCGGAGAGATCCGGCGGCGATGCGGACCCCTCTGCGGCGCACTCGGACGGCACGCACTCGGACGGCACGCACTCGGACGGAGCGGAGCACGGACTCGGACGGCAGGCACTCGCCCGATCCCTGGTCGGCCTATCCCGCCGGGGCCGCCTTCATCGGCCGTCTGGCAGCCGGTGAGGCGCCGCGCGCGGTGTGGGCCGCCCTCCCCGGTGCGCGTCACTGGGCCGAGGCGATCGTGGCGGCCTGCGAGCCCGTCCTGGCCGCGGGGCGCGGCGCCGTCGTCGTGGTACCGGATCGACGCGATGCGGACGTGCTCGAGGGGGCCGTCACCGACAGGTTCGGGCCGGACCGGCACGCGCGCCTCGAGGCCGATCTGGGCGCCGCCGCCCGCTACCGCTCGTTCCTGGCGTGCCTGCGCGGCGAGGTCCGACTCGCGATCGGCACCCGGTCCGCCGCCTTCGCCCCGGTGCACGACCTGGCCCTGGTGGTGATCTGGGACGACGGGGACGACTCCCACGTCGAGCCACGCGCGCCGTACCCCCATGTCCGCGAGGTGCTCCGGCTGCGCGCCGAGCAGGGTGAGGCTGCGATGCTCGTCGGCGGTTGGGCGGTCACCGCCGAGTCGGCGGCCTGGCTGCGCAGCGGCTGGGCCCGCCCCATCGAGGCCGATCGGACCACGCGCCGACTCGCCTGGCCACGGGTTCTCGTCGAACAGGACGCCGCAGGTCCGGCGGCGGCGCCGGTCTCGCGCACCGGCCTGCCGAGCGGGGCATGGCGTGTCCTGAAGCGCGGCCTGACGACGGGCCCGGTGCTGGTGCAGGTGCCGTTGACCGGATACCTGCCGGCGGTGTCCTGCCAGACCTGCCGCAGACCCGCGCGCTGCCCGCAGTGCGCCGGGCCCGTGCAGGTGGATGCCGAGGGTGTCACCTCGTGCGGGTGGTGCGCCCGACGGCTCGTGCCCTGGGTCTGCCCCAGTTGCGAGGGAACCAGCCTGCGGGCGCGCCAGACCGGCGCCCTGCGCTCCGTGGAGGAACTCGGTCGGTCCTTCCCCGGGGTCCCGGTGGTGCTCTCACGCGCAGGGCACACGCCTCGGGTGGGCGATCGGTCCGCGATCGTGGTCGCCACCGGCGGGGTCGAGCCGCCCGCCGAGAAGGGTTACGCCGCAGCAGCTCTGCTCGACGGCGACCTCGTTCTGGCCCGGCCCGACCTGCGGGCGGGGGAGGAGGCTCTGCGGCGCTGGCTGGCGGCGGCCGCCCTGGTGCGTCCGGCCACCGAGGGGGGCGAGGTGGTCGTCGGCGCCGACCCGGCCGCCCCGGCCGTTCAGGCCCTGGTGCGCGTGGACCCGACCGGCTTCGCCGACCGGGAGCTGGCCCAGCGATCCGAGCTCGACCTACCGCCGGCCAGCGCGACGATCAGCCTCGAGGGCGATCCGGCGGCTGTCGCCGCCGTCGTCCGGCACGTCAGCTCCGTCGAGTTCGAGCAGCCCCAGCGGGTCGACGTCCTGGGGCCCATCCCGTTGCCGGTCCGGCGCCGCGAGCCGGAGAAGCTGCTCGATTCGGGTTTCGAACTCGATCCGGACCCGGTCCGGGTACTGCTGCGCAGCCGCCCGGAGGGCCGGGCGGCCCTGGCGGCGGCGGTTCGCGACGCCGTCCGCTCGCGCAGCGCACGCCGCGAGGCCGGCGCGCTGCGGGTGCGGGTGGACCCCGTCGACCTCGGCTGAGCGGTCTGCGGCTCAGGTGTCCGGTGTGCCCCCCGGACGGGGCGGGTGCAGGACCGCGAAGGCGTCGGTGACCTGTAGCGAGGGGACGCGGAACCGGAACACCGCAGCGGGCCGTCCGCCGGCCGGTCCCGACCGGACCCGGTCACCCGTGGCCTCGATCTGGGCGCGGCGAAGGAGGATCCGTTGCAGGTTGGTCGCGTCGACGTCGTGGCCGAGTGCGGCCCGGTAGTAGCCGACCAACTCGGACATGGTGAAGGTGGCGGGGGCCAGGGCGAACCCGAGATTGGTGTAGGAGAGCTTGGAACGCAATCGGTTCCGCCCCGCCGCGATGATCCGTTCATGGTCGAACGCCGCGGGGGGCAGGGCCTGCAGGGCGTGCCAGCTCGCGTCGTCCGGCAGTTCGGGCTCCGCCCCGGCGGGCACCAGCCCGAGGTAGGTGGTGGCCAGCGTGCGGTGGCCGGGGACCCGGTCCGGGGCCCCGAGGCTCTCCAGCTGCTCCAGATGGCTCAGCTCCCGCACGTCGACCTTCTCCGCGAGCTGACGCCGGATCGAGGTGTCCAGGTCCTCCTCGGGTCCGAGCGCCCCGCCAGGGAGCGCCCACCGAGCGGCCTCGGGTTCGCGCGCACGCTGCCAGAGCAGAACGTGCAGGCAGCCCTGACGGACCTGGAGCACCGCCGCGAGCACCTCATGGGCGAACCCGAACGACGGCGACGGTTCCGGGGTGCCCACGCCCGCATGGTAGCCTCATCCGGAGTATTTCTCGATCAACGGACGAAAACCCGGTCCACCGCCGGTGATGGAATAGGAGGGGCGATCATGCCCAGCATTCCGGAGCAGGCCGGCGCTGCGCAGGCCGAGCCGCTCGACCAGCAGCAGTCCGACCAGCAGCAGTTCGACCAGCAGCAGTTCGACCAGGAGCAGTGGGCGCAGGAGGTCCGGCGTCTGGCCAGGGAGCGCGACGCCGTCATCCTGGCGCACAACTATCAGGTCTCCGAGATCCAGGACATCGCCGATCATGTCGGCGACTCGCTGTACCTGTCCCGGATCGCGGCCTCGGCCTCCCAACGGGAGATCGTCTTCTGCGGCGTCCACTTCATGGCGGAGACGGCCAAGATCCTCGCGCCCGACAAGCGCGTGATGATCCCCGACGCCCGGGCCGGGTGCTCCCTGGCGGACACCATCCACGCCGAGGAACTGCGAGCCTGGAAGAGGGCGAACCCGGGCTCCGTCGTGGTCTCGTACGTGAACACCAGTGCGGCGGTGAAGGCCGAGACCGACATCTGCTGCACCTCCTCGAACGCTGCGGACGTGATCCGATCCATCCCCGAGGGCACCGAGATCCTGTTCCTGCCCGACCGCCATCTCGGCGCCCACGTGGAGCGGGTGACCGGCCGGAAGATGAAGATCTGGCAGGGCCAGTGTCACGTGCACGAGGGCATCACCGGCGAGATGCTGACCGAGCAGATGGAGGCCGACCCCGAGGCCGACGTGCTGGTCCATCCGGAGTGCGCCTGCGCCACGCCGGCGCTGGAACTGGTCGCCTCGGGCGCCGTCGACGCGGACCGGGTCCGGATCCTGTCCACCGGCGGGATGGTCACCTCGGCGGGTCGGGCCGAGGCGCCCCGGGTCCTGGTGGCGACCGAGACCGGGCTTCTGCACCAGTTGCGCAAGGAGAACCCGCGCACGACGTTCCTACCGGTCAGCGACCGGGCGGTCTGCGGCTTCATGAAGATGATCACGCCCGAGCGGCTGCTGAACTGCCTGCGCACCGGCCAGGACGAGGTCACCGTTCCCGAGGACATCGCGGCGGCGGCCCGGGCCAGCGTGGAGCGGATGATCGCGATCGGCACGCCGTCGCGCGGCGGCGAGTGATGCAGGCCTGGCCTGAGCCGTCCGGTCCCCGGGTCGTCGCTCGGCTGGCCAGTGAGGAGCCGACGTTCACCCGGACCACCGACGTCCTGATCATCGGGTCCGGTGTCGCGGGGCTCAGTCTCGCCCAGGCCCTGAGCCATCACGGCCTGCGGGTCGAGGTGGTGACCAAGGCGCTGCTGCGGCAACGGCAGCACCCGCTGGGCGCAGGGTGGTGTCGCCACGGCCGGAGGCCCCGGTGACCATCCTGAGGAGCATCTGGCGGACACCCTTGTGGCCGGGGCCGGACTGTGCGACGTGGACGCCGTGCGGATCCTCGTCGAGGAGGGGCCCACCGCGGTGGCCCGACTGCTGGCCAGCGGTGCCGCCTTCGACCGGAACGCCGACGGGGCGCTGTCCTACACCCTGGAGGGCGGCCACTCCAAGGCCCGGATCGTGCACGCGGGAGGTGACGCCACCGGACTGGAGATCCAGCGCACGATGGAGCATGCGGTCAGTGCCGCCGACGACATCGGGCTGTGGGAGAAGACCTTCCTGCTCGATCTGCTGACGGCCACCGATCCGGGCGCTCCCGGTGGACGGCGGGTGACCGGCGCCCGGGTGTCTCGGTGGACCGGTGCGCACCACCGTGACGCCAGCCATGAGATCGGCGAGATCCACGCTCGGGCAACGGTTCTGGCGACGGGCGGCTACGGGCAGGTGTTCAGCAAGACCTCCAACCCCTGGGTCTCGACCGGCGACGGCCTGGCAGCCGCACTGCGCGCCGGCGTGGTCGCCGCCGACCTCGAGTTCGTCCAGTTCCACCCCACGGTCTTCGCCCGCCCCGACGCCACCGACGACAGCGGCCGGCAGATGTTGATCTCCGAGGCGGTCCGCGGCGAGGGGGCCGTGCTGGTCGACGCCGACGGCAACCGGGTGATGGCCGGCCGCCACCCGCAGGAGGATCTCGCCCCCCGAGACGTGGTGGCCTGCGCGATCGCGCAGCGGATGGCCGAACTGGGCGTGGACCACCTCTACCTCGACGCCCGCGGGATCGGCGAGGCCAAGCTGCTGCGCCGTTTCCCGACCATCGTGGCCGGCTGCCGCGCAGCGGGTGTCGACCCGGTGACCGAGCCGATCCCGGTGGCCCCGGCCGCCCACTACGCGTGCGGCGGCGTGCGGTCGGACATGTCCGGGCGGACCTCGATGCGCGGGCTGTACGTGCTCGGGGAGGTCGCCTGCACCGGCGTCCACGGGGCGAATCGGCTCGCCTCGAACAGCCTTCTCGAGGCCATGGTGGTCGCCCGGCGCCTGGCGCTGCTGCTGCTCACCGAGCCACCCCTTCGGCACCCGGGCGAGCCTGATCCGCGCCCGGCGGCGCTGATCGATCCCGACCGCCGCGAGGAGATGGCGCAGAACATGGTCCGGCTCGCGGGCGTGGTGCGCCGTCCGGAGGAACTCGACGAACTCGCCGATCACCTGGAAGGCCTGGTCGACGGCGGGGAGGACGTCGCGCCGGGCATGTACGCCTGGGAGGCGACCAACCTGCACACCGTGGCCGTCGCCCTGGTCCACGCGGCCCGGATGCGGGCCGAGAGCCGCGGCTGCCACCGGCGCAGCGACGTCGACGGCCCGCTCGACGACTGGCTCGTGCGGATCCTGTCCACCTCGCAGGGTGGGCTGCTGAGCTCCGAGCCGGCCGAGCTGGTGGTGGGGCCCGACCTGTCCCTGCACCGCACCGCCGCCGAGCAGACATCGCCGCCGAGGACATCGCCGCCGAGGACACCCATGCACACGCGCCGGCGGAGGCCGGCCGATGAGCACGCCGTCCACGAGTGCACCCACGATCGAGCCCCTGCCGGACGGAGAGGCCGAGCGGATCGCAGAACTCGCCGTCCTCGAGGACCTGGCCGGCGGGCGGGACGTGACCACGGAGGCGACCATCGCCGCCGAGGCGATCGGCAGGGGGCAGATCGTCGCGCGGGCCGACGGGGTGCTGGCAGGCATGCCCGTGGCGCGTGCCGTGTTCGCCCGCTTCGCCGACGTCACGCTGGACGAGCGGGTGGGTGACGGGCAGGCGATCCACCGAGGTGACGTGATCGCCGAGGTGACCGGCTCGATCCGACAGATCCTGGTGGCCGAACGCAACGCCTTGAACGTGCTCACGATGGCCTCCGGGATCGCCACGCTCACCGCGCGCTGGGTCGAGGCGGTGGCCGGGACCGGCGCGCAGATCCGGGACACCCGCAAGACCGCCCCGGGCCTGCGCGCGGTGCAGAAGTACGCGGTGCGCTGCGGTGGTGGGCTCAACCACCGGATGTCGTTGTCGGACCAGGCCCTGATCAAGGACAACCACGTGCTGGCCGCGGGGGGAGTGGTGCCCGCCCTCCAGGCTGTCCGCCGACTGGCCCCGGACGTCCCGTGCGAGGTCGAGTGCACGCGGATCGAGGAGGTGGAGCAGGCCAGCGCCGCCGGCGCGGAACTGATCCTGCTCGACAACATGACCCCTGACCAGATGCGCGCCTGCGTCGCCATCGCCCGAGGCCGTGGGGCGCTCACCGAGGCCAGTGGGGGACTGCGCCTCGAGAACGCCCGAGCGGTCGCCGAGACCGGCGTCGACTATCTGGCGATCGGAGCGCTCACGCACTCGGCGCCTTCCCTGGACATCGCCCTCGACCTGATCTGAGCCGGACACCGGCGACGTCCTGCTGGGTCGACCGGGTGAAACCCCGACGGGTCGGCCCGGATGCCCGTACCTCGATAGACTTCTGATGACAACCGTCCGCGCAGGGTGAGGAACCACGTGTCGATCAAGCCCATCAGACTCTTCGGCGATCCGGTCCTGCGCACCCCCGCCCAGCCGGTCGTCGACTTCGACAAGGAGCTGCGGGGTCTGGTCAAGGACCTCACCGACACGATGTTGGACGCCCCCGGCGCCGGTCTCGCCGCCCCCCAGCTCGGAGTCGGCCTGCGCGTGTTCACCTACCACGTGGACGATGAACTGGGTCACCTGATCAACCCCGATCTGGACCTGTCCAGCGAGCAGCAGGACGGTGAGGAGGGCTGCCTGTCCTTCCCCGGGATCGTCTTCGACACCCCGCGCGCGCTGCGGGTGGTGGCCAAGGGCGTCAACCAGCACGGTGAGCCGGTCACCATCGAGGGCAGTGAACTGCTGGCCCGCGCCATCCAGCACGAGACCGATCACCTCGACGGCATCCTGTTCATCGACCGGATGGACCGCGAACAGCGCAAGCTCGCGCTCAAGGCGATCCGCGAGGCGGAGTGGGCCGGCCAGCCGGCACCGACGGTCAGGACCAGTCCCCACCCGACGTTCGGCCGTGCACTCTGACGGCCGCGCGGCGTCCTGCTGATGCGCCTGCTCTTCGCCGGCACGCCTGAGATCGCCGTCCCCGCCCTGGACGCCCTGGCCGCCTCACGGCACGAGGTGGTGGCGGTGCTCACCAGGCCGGACGCGCGCTCCGGTCGCGGGCGCCGGGTGTTGCGTTCACCCGTCGCCCGGTGGGCCGATGACGCCGGGCTGCCGGTCCTTCAGCCTCGCCGGCTGTCCGAACCCGATGCCCTGGCCGCCATTCGAGACCTGGGACCGGACTGCGCGCCGGTGGTCGCCTACGGGAACCTGATCCCCGTCGCCGCACTCGATCTGCCGCGCCACGGCTGGGTGAATCTGCACTTCTCGCTGCTGCCGGCCTGGCGCGGCGCGGCCCCTGTCCAGCATGCGCTGATGGCCGGGGACGAGATCACCGGGGCCACGACCTTCGCCATCGAGCAGGGGCTGGACACCGGAGCGGTCTACGGGGTGCTCACCGAGCGGGTGCGCCCCGACGACACGGCCGGTGAGCTGCTCACCCGGCTCGCGCAGGCCGGCGCCGGGCTCCTGGTGGCCACCCTCGACGGGATCGAGGACGGCACCGTGCAGGCCCGGCCGCAGGCCGAGGACGGCGTCAGCCTCGCTCCCAAGATCACCGCGGAGGACGCCCGGATCGACTGGGCGACACCGGCGAGCGCGATCGAGCGCCGGATCCGCGGATGCACCCCAGACCCGGGGGCCTGGACCACCTGGCGGGCGGACCGTCTGGGGGTCGGCCCGGTCTCCAGCGCCGTCCCGGACGGGCTGCTCGACCGTGATCCGGTGGCCGGCGAGCTGGTGGTGACCAGGCATGCGGTGATCGTCGGGACCGGGAGCGATCCGGTGGTGCTGGGTGAGGTCACGCCGGCCGGGCGCCGTCCGATGCGGGCCGTCGACTGGGCGCGGGGTGCGCGGCCGAGTGCAGGTGACAGGTTCGCGTGAGTTCTCAGGAGACTCCGCGACGCGGTCGGCGCCCCTCCACCAGGAACCGGGCGCGCGCCGACGTCGATCCGGTCCGACAGGTCGCCTGGCAGACGTTGCGAGCGGTCGATGAGGACGACGCCTACGCCAACCTGGTGCTGCCCGGGCGGCTGCGTCGGGCGGGGCTGCGCGGGCGCGACGCCGCCTTCGCGACCGAACTCGCCTATGGTGCGCTGCGCGGGCGTGGTACCTACGACGCCGTCATCGAGCAGTGCAGCGACCGGCCGCCCGAGCAGATCGACCCACCGTTGCGCGACGCACTCCGCCTCGGCGTGCACCAGGTGCTGGCCATGAGGGTGCCGCCGCACGCCGCGGTCGGCTCGACTGTCGACCTGGTGCGGGCCGAGGTCGGCCAGGGTGCCGCGGGTTTCGCCAACGCCGTGATGCGGCGGGTCGCCGAGCGCGACCGGGAGCAGTGGCTGACGGCGATCGTGCCGGCCGGCGCCGATCGTGACCTCCGGCTCTCACTGCGGCACTCTCATCCCGAGTGGGTCGTCCGCGCTCTACGCGACGCGCTGGCGATCGCCGGCCGCGACGTCGGTGAACTCGAGGCCCTGCTGGAGGCCGACAACACCCCGGCCCGGGTCTGCCTGAGCGCCCTGCCCGGACTGTGCGACCCGTCCGAACTGCTCGACCTGGGAGGGCGGGCGGGAAGCCTCAGCCCCGTCGCGGTGCGACTGGACGGCGATCCCTCGCGGGTGCGGGCCGTCCGGCAACGTCGGGCACGGGTCCAGGACGAGGGCAGCCAGGTGGTCACCCTCGCCCTGGCCGATTCCCCGCCGACGGGGCCGGACCGGGGCCGCTGGCTCGATCTGTGTGCCGGCCCCGGAGGTAAGACGGCGTTGCTCGCCGCCGTCCACGCCGAGCGCCGCGCCGCCGGGGACCTGCCGGCCGGATCTCGCCTGGTGGCCAACGAGATCTCGACCCATCGCGCCGATCTGGTGCGCGCCGGACTGCCCGATGCCTCTCTGGTCGGCGAGGTCCACGTGCGCACCGGGGACGGGCTGGACGTCGAGGAGCTGGCACGCCTGGCACCGGGCGGGTTCGACCGGGTGCTGGTCGATGCGCCGTGCACCGGGCTCGGCGCCCTGCGGCGTCGCCCGGAGGCGCGGTGGCGGCGCCGTCCGGCCGACCTGGGCCGGCTCGGACCACTGCAGAGGGAGCTGCTGCGAGCCGCGATCGAGCTGACCCGGCCCGGTGGCCTGGTCGGCTATGTGACCTGTTCCCCGCATCCGGCCGAGACCGTCCAGGTGGTCGAGGACGTCATCGGCCACCGGGCCGACGTGGGCCGGGCGTCGGACGACGTCCGGTTGTGGCCGCACGTCGACGGCACCGACGCGATGTACCTTGCCCTGCTTCGCCGGGAATGAGAGGCCGTCCCGGGTGCTCGACCTGATCTCACCCGGTCGATCCGGCGGCTCGGCACAGGGCCTGCGGCGGTAGGGTTTCGGTCATGACCATGCGGGACGCCTCCGGCGGGGCGGAGGACGCGATCGTGCGCGCCGCCTACGTCGATCACGTGCGCCAGGTCCTGCGCCAGCCCGTGCCGTTTCCCGTGATGGGGCTGTCCCATCCCGCGCTCACCCCGTCCCGGTTGGTCGAGATCGAGGAGACGGCGGGCGATGTCCACCGGCTCTCCCTCGGTTACGGCGACGCCCTGGGCTCGGCCGGCCGATTCGTGCTGACCGTCTCCGGGCGACCGGACCGCACGCTCGACGATCTGGCCGATCTGATCGCCGCCGAGGCGGTGCGTCTCGGTGAGGAGGTCACCCAGGATCCGCCGACGGCTCCCGAGCTGACCCCCGCCGGCGGCCTGCAGCTGAACGTGCCGATGGAGGCGGACGGCCTGATCGTGGTCGAGGGCCTGCCGGTCCCCGCGCACCTACGCCGGCAGGGCCGCCTGTGGGCCGGTCACATCACGGTCAGCCCGGGACGGGTGGTCACGGTGGTCGCCCGCGGCGTCGATCCCGGCACGCTGCAGCTCGGCGAGGTCGCCGATCTGCGGCCCTATGTGAACGCCTGGGAGGAGCACCAGCTCAAGGCGGTGGCCGCCGCCGCGTTCATGCGGCCGGAGAATGCCGTGTCCGAGGTTCCCTCGCAGGGTCTGGACGCGCACATCGCGCTGGTGCGCAGCTGGCTGGCGACCCGCCAGGAACTGCCGCCCGGCGCACCGGAGCCGGGCATCGTCGGTCCCGCCAGCGGCAGTACCGACCAGATCAGGATGTGGGAGGCGGCACTGCGCACCCAGGCGCACTACGCCAAGCAGAACGAGTCCGATGCCAGCGCCTCCGTGGCCGCCATGGTCAACCAGGCGATGCACCTCGCCGACCGATCGTCCTGGTTCAACGACCGCAGCCGCGTGGTGCGGGCGGTCGAGGAGATGGCCCGCTACACCGTCTTCGACTCCGACGTCCCCAGTCGGCGCGCCCAGGAGTGGTGGGGCCGGGTGTGGACGCTGACCACGACGCCCCTGCCGAGCGACCCCGACCAGGCGCGCGAGCGTCACCGGGAGTTCTCCGCCACCGAGTCGGTATGGCTCACCGCGTGGGAGCGCTGGGCAGGCGGGGACGATGGGCACGGTCGGCGCAGATAGGGTCGGCTGATGGGTCTACAGATCGCGCCGTCCCTGCTCTCGGCCGATTTCACTCGCATCGGCGAGGAACTGGGACGGATCTCGCACGCCGACTGGGCGCACGTCGACGTCATGGACAACCACTTCGTGCCCAACCTCACCTGGGGGCTGCCCGTGGTCGAGGCCATCGTCAAGGTGAGCCCGGTCCCGGTCGACTGCCACCTGATGATCGAGGACCCCGACCGGTGGGCGCCGGGCTACGCCGAGGCCGGCGCCGGCAACGTGACCTTCCACGCCGAGGCCGCCACCGCACCGATCCGGCTCGCCCGACGCCTGCGCGAGATCGGGGCGCGGGCGGGCATCGCCGTCCGTCCGGCCACCCCCATCGAGCCCTACCTCGACCTACTGCCCGAGTTCGACATGCTGCTGGTGATGACCGTCGAACCGGGTTTCGCGGGACAGCGATTCCTCGAGGGTTGCCTGCCGAAGGTCCGACGTGCCCGGGACGCCGTCCGGGCGAGCGGTCTGGACGTCTGGGTCCAGGTCGACGGCGGCGTGTCAGCCGAGACCATCGAGGCCTGCGCCGAAGCGGGCGCCGACGTGTTCGTGGCCGGCTCGGCGGTGTACGGGGCCCAGGACGCCGCGGCGCAGGTCGAGGTGCTTCGCGGGCTCGCCGAAGGAGCCTGCTCTGACTGAGGGTCTGTACCTGGCGGGCGCGGGACCGCGGTCCGGCAAGTCGGCGGTCGCGGTCGGTCTGCTGGCCGGTCTCACCCGGCGGCGGGGCCGGGTGGGTGTGTTCCGCCCGGTCGTGCGCGAGGGCGAGCCGGACGAACTGCTCACCGTTCTGACCGGTCTGGCCACCACCGACGCGCCTGCCGAGAAGGCCTGGGGCGTCACCTACGACACCCTGGCCGCCGATCCAGAATCGGCGATGGCGACGATCCTGGACCGCTATCACGACGTGGCCCGCGGGCAGGACGCCATGCTGGTGGTGGGGTCGGACTACGACGACGCCCCCGACCCGACGGAGTTCACCACGAACGCCCAGCTCGCCGCGGACCTGGGCGTCCCTCTCCTGCTCGTGATCCCCGCCGGGGAGCGTAGCCAGCACGACGTCGTGGAGAGCGCAGCGGCGGCCCTGGCCGCCGCCCGAGCCCGCTACGCGCACGTCGTGGGAGTGGTGTTCAACCACGTTGCGCCCCGGCTCAAGAGTAGCTTGGACGCCCGGATACGTTCTCGGACAACGGATGTCGACGTATGGTCGATCGCCGAGTCCCGATCCCTGGGTGCCCCGACCGTGGCCGAGCTGGCGGCCGCCTGTCATGGCAGGCTGGTGCACGGAGACCCTGAGTTGATGGACCGGGAGTGCCTCGGCATGGTCGTCGCCGCCATGTCCATGCGGCATGTGATCGACCACCTCTTCGACGACGGCGTGGTGATCGTTCCCGGCGACCGGGAGGACGTCGTCCTCGGGGTGCTGCTCGCCCACCACTCCAGGACACTGCCCAACCTGTCCGGGCTGATCCTGAACGGTGGGTTCCGGTTGTCGCCGCAGATCGATCGTCTGATCGACGGGCTCGACATCCGGTTACCGATGATCCGCACCTCCGGGTCGACGATGCAGGTGGCGGCCGACCTGAGCGCGGTCGAGGGCCGGATCACCCCGCAGTCCACCCGCAAGATCAGGGAGGCGGTGGCCCTGGTCGAGCAGGCCGACGGGCTGGCCGACGTGATCGGACGCCGGCGCACCGGGGACGCCGTGGTGACTCCGCTGATGTTCGAGCACGACATCATGGAGCGGGCAAAGCAGGTCGGGGCGCACATCGTGCTGCCCGAGGGATCCGAGCCACGAATCCTCAGAGCTGCCCGTCAGATCCTCGATCACGGGATCGCCGAGCTGACCCTGCTCGGAGATGCGGGCACCGTACGGGCGGTGGCCAGGGACCAGGGGCTGGACGTCTCCGCGGCCCACATCGTCGATCCTGCGCAGAGCCCATGGCGTGAGGGGTTCGCCCAGGACTACGCGTCCCTGCGGGCCCACAAGGGCGTCACCCTCGACATGGCCTACGACCGGGTCGTCGACCCGTCCTACTTCGGGACGATGATGGTCCGGGCCGGCCATGCGGATGGGATGGTCTCGGGCTGTATCACCACGACCGCGAACACGATCCGGCCCGCGCTGGAGGTGATCCGCACCGCCCCAGGGGTTTCCGTCGTCTCCAGCGTGTTCCTGATGTGCCTGGCCGACCGCGTTCTCGTCTACGGGGACTGCGCCGTCAATCCGGACCCGACGTCCGAGCAACTGGCCGACATCGCCATCTCCTCCGCCCGCACCGCCGCCGACTTCGGCATCGACCCGCGGGTGGCGATGCTGTCGTACTCGACGGGCCTGTCCGGGGCCGGAGCCGACGTCGAGAAGGTCCGCGAGGCCACCAGGATCGTGCGGGAGAAGGCGCCGGACCTGTTGGTGGAGGGGCCGATCCAGTACGACGCCGCGGTGGAGCCCGAGGTCGCTCGCACGAAGCTGCCGGACAGCCGCGTCGCCGGTCGCGCGACCGTCCTGATCTTCCCGGACCTGAACACCGGCAACAACACCTACAAAGCGGTCCAGCGCAGTTCGTCCGCGCTGGCCATCGGCCCGGTGCTGCAGGGGCTCAACCGGCCGGTGAACGACCTGTCCCGAGGTGCCCTCGTGCGCGACATCGTGAACACCATCGCCATCACCGCGGTGCAGGCGGCCAGAGCTCGAGCGGGGTCGGCAGACCGGGGCTGACTACTCGGGGGCGTGCTGACGGCGGGCAGCCTCTCGCCACCTGCGCGTGCTTCCTCGACCCCTGCTTCGCCCCAAGCGTTTCTGCGCGCCCCAAGCGTCCCAAGCGCGCCCTCGAGCCCCAAGCGCGCCCCCTTCGCGCGCCCTCGAGCCCCAAGCGCGCCCCCTTCGCGCGCCCTCGAGCCCCAAGCGCGCCCCCTTCGCGCGCCCTCGCATGATCACGGTGAAGATCACGGTGTGCGAAGCGTGGACGGCGCAGCACGGACGGTCCTCATCGTGATCATGGACCGTCGGTAAGGATCTCCACCGTGATCATGAAACCGCACGCAACCCGCATCGTGATCATGAGTGCCCGCAGCCACTGCACCCCATCGCACCAGCCCCCGCACCAGCCCCCGCACCAGCCCCCACCTCCATCGCACGACCGCGCATGATCACGGTGAAGATCACGGTGTGCGAAGCGTGGACGGCGCAGCAAGCAGGTCCTTCATCGTGATCATGGACCGTCGCGCACGCGTCTTCAACGTGATCACGAAACCGCACGAAATCCGCATCGTGATCATGAGTGACCGCCGCTGCTGCACCCACTGCACCAGCCCCCGCCCCCATCGCACGCCCTCGCGCCTGATCGCATGATCACGGTGAAGATCACGGTGTGCGAAGCGTGGACGGCGCAGCAAGCAGGGCCTTCATCGTGATCATGGACCGTCGCGCACGCGTCTTCAACGTGATCATGAAACCGTGCGCAATCGCCATCGTGATCATGGGTGCCCGCACAAACCCACGTGTGATCTTGGGGCTTGGCGCTCACCGGATCCGGACGAAGCGGTATTGTCCGGGCAGTCTCCTGAGCTTGAGGGCACCGGTCACAGAGCCGGTTCCGAGGAGACCTTCGTATGTGAGGCGTCCATGCACCGGGCGCCCTGGAGCGACGAGGAGAGGCATGCGCGGTCGAGGTGGCCGACCAATGCGGGCGACGGGCCGTGCCTGGCTGGTGGTGATCGCCCTGGCCGTGACGGGCTGCAGCGGGGCGGACGACGGGCCAGCGGCTCCGACGACTACCGTCTCTTCGAGTGCCGTCTCGGTGCCGGCCTCGTCGCCGAGCCCCTCACCGGAGCCCTCGGCGGCGGACACGCAGATCACCTACCCGCAGGGGCTGACCGACGAGGAGCGGACGGCGGCCGAGAACGCCGTCGCCGGGTACCTGCGCTTCGTCGAGGTGTACGACGAGGTCGTCCAGAACGGCGGCACCGACGCTGTTGAGCGGCATGATGACCGTCGCCATAGACAGCGCTTTGACGGACACCACTCGAATCGCGAGCATCTTCGTTGAGAAGGGTTGGCATATAGAGGGACTGACAAACGTCCCGTTCGTTGAGGTCCGTCGCGTCGACCTGAACGCGGATGCGACGAGCGATGCCGTTCCAGAGGTCGAGATCGCCTCATGTGAGTCACCCTCAATCGAGTGGCTAGAGACGCGTCCGGGGAGATCGTTACACCGCAGGACAACCCTACGAGCTATAGCGCAACGACAGTCATGCGCTACTACCCGGATACGCCGGGCGAAGCCAGCGGCTGGTTTGCGGCGCTTTCCTCCAACAAGGGGGTCGATCGCTGTTGATCGCTTCGATCGGCCTCATGGCTATCCTTCTGTCTCCTGCCCCGATGGCGCCGCCGCCCCCCATGATTGGCAGGTGCGACGGATCGGCGTGCGTCGCCACCGATTCGGACACGGCATTCTCGGCTGGCCTATCCTCGATCGCTCCACGAACGGGGGCAATTCGACGGGCCGACAAGGGGCCGTCACTACCGCCGCCTTGCGTACCCGTCCCCTCGGCCCACGAGCCGCCAAAAGGCGATCCCGCCTGGCAGGGAAACACCACAGGTTCGGTGATCACACTCGCCTGCGCGCTTGATGGGGTCAACGGTAGTCGGGTCGTGACGCAGGTGTGGGTGCCGAACCGCGCTGCGGCGGCCGGTCTCGGGCCGGCGGTGCTGGCCCAACAGGTGCTGGCCAGACTGGACCTCCAACCGATCACGATGGGCATGGTGCCCGAGGAGGGCCCCGACAGGATCGGGGCCGTGGGGGTGCCGGTGTGGCTCTGGGTCGATGAGCCCTCCCCGAGAACGTTCGGGCCGATCAGTGATGCGGAGACCGCGGGCGGCCTGACCGTGACCATCACCGCCCGGGTGACCTCGATCGACTGGGACATGGGTGATGGCACCGTCGTCCACTGCTCGGGGTCGGCCGCACGGGGCACGCCGTACGTGGACGCCTATGACCTGGATGAGTCGCCGACCTGCGGGCACGTCTACCAGAAGCAGGGTGCCCCCTACACGATCACGGCAACCTCCCACTGGGAGGTCGACTGGACCGATTCGCGGACCTCCGGAACCATCCCGCTGGATCTGGTCGCCACCACGACCCGCACGATCGGCGAACTCCAGGCGATCACCATCGAGTGAGCCGCACGGACCCGGAAGGCCCCAGCCGCGCCTCAGGGTGCATACTGACCCGAAGAACGAATGCACCACAGAGATGAACGCAGCGTGCTCCGGGGTCGGTGAAAATCCGAACCGGCGGTGACAGTCCGCGACCCGACCGCAGCCAGCGGTCGGTTGACCTGGTGGAACTCCAGGACCGACGGTGAGAGTCCGGATGGGAGGTGCACGCCGGCCGACGTCTCCGTCGCGCCCGTGAGGCGTGCCGGAGTCGCGTCGTCGTCCGTCGACCCGGAGCCCGTGGCGCCACGTCACGCGGCAGGAGGGTCAGTGACCACCGGAACCGGACACCCCGGGCGCTGGGATGCGGCCATGCGGCGTGCCCTGGAACTGGCCGCCGCCGGCCCGGTGACCGGCCCGAATCCTCGCGTCGGGTGTGTCGTGTTGGACGCCGCAGGCCACACCATCGGGGAGGGCTGGCACCACGGGGCCGGTACCCCGCATGCGGAGCCCCGCGCCCTGGCCGAGGCCGGATCGGCGGCCGCCGGTGGCACCGCCGTGGTGACCCTCGAACCGTGCACCCACACCGGTCGGACTCCACCGTGCGTCGACGCCCTCCTGACGGCCGGGATAGCGCGCGTCGTGGTCGGCGCGCCCGATCCGAACCCGCAAGCCGCCGGAGGAGTGGAGCGGCTGCGTCAGGCGGGTGTCGAAGTCGTCACCGGCGTGCTGACCGAACCCTGTCAGGCCCTGAACCGGCGATGGCTCGCCGCCGTCCGCAACGGCCGGCCCTACGTGATCTGGAAGTTCGCCGCAACGCTCGACGGGCGCAGCGCGGCCGTCGACGGCTCCAGCAAGTGGATCACCAGTGCGGCCGCCCGCAGCGATGTGCACCGCCGACGAGCCGAGGTCGACGCGATCCTGGTGGGCACCGGGACGGTGATCGCCGACGACCCGGTGCTGACCGTCCGACCAACCGCCTCCGGGGACGGCGGCGCCACCCCCGAAGCCCCTGTGCGGCAACCGCTCCGGGTCGTCGTGGGCCGGCGCGAGCTACCCACCGGCGCCAGGGTGCTGGCGGCTCAGGACGGCGCCGAACCCGCGCTGCACCTGCGCACCCGCGACATCGCGGCGGCACTCGAGGCTCTGCACCAGCGCCAGATCCGCACGGTCTGGCTCGAGGGTGGCCCCGAGCTGGCTGCTGCGTTCTGGCGCGCGGGAGTGATCGACGAGGTGATCGCCTACCTCGCGCCGGCGCTGCTCGGGGCCGGCGCTGCCGCCGTGGGCGACCTGGGGGTCACCACCATCGCCGACATCGTCCGGCTGACACCGGACCACGTGAGCACCATCGGCGAGGACGTGCTGCTCGTCGCGCACCCACAGACACCGACACCCGCCACTGCCCGAGGCGGCCACGAGAGTCACGAGAGTCACGAGAGTAGGGACGGCTAGATGTTCACCGGCATCATCGAGGAACTCGGCGAGGTGGTCGCCGTCCAGCACGGCCGCGACTCGGCGCGGCTCACGATCCACGGGCCCGCCGTCACCGCGGACGCTCGGACCGGCTCCTCCATCAGCGTCAACGGTGTCTGCCTGACCGTGACCCGGCCCGACAGCCCGGCGCCCGACAGCCCGGCGCCCGGCGTGTTCACCGCCGATGTCATGGCCGAGACCCTGCATCGCAGTGCCCTCGCGGGTCTGCGGGCCGGATCGAAGGTGAACCTGGAACGTCCTGTGGCAGTGGACGGACGACTCGGCGGGCACATCGTCCAGGGCCACGTGGACGGCGTGGGCACAGTGCTCGAACGGACCCCGGGCGAGCGCTGGGAAGTGGTCCGAATCGGTTGCCCCGAGTCGCTGATCCGCTACCTGGCCGAGAAGGGATCGGTCGCTGTGGACGGCGTCTCGCTGACCGTGGTGACCGTGGACGACGGACACGACGGACACGACGGACACGACGACGGACCGGCCTTCACGGTCAGCCTGATCCCGCAGACCCTCGAGGACACGACGCTGGGCTCCCGGGCGGTCGGGGAGCAGGTCAATCTCGAGGTGGACATCCTCGCCAAGTACGTGGAAAGGCTTCTGGCATGAGCGCTCTGACCGAATGGCTCACCCGGGTCGCGGACGCGCAACTGACCTTCGGGGAGTACCACATCCTGTGGCGTGAGATCGTCGGCAACGCCTTCGGACTGGCCAGCGCCGTCGGGGGGATGCGCCGCCGGATCTGGGCATGGCCGATCGGAATCGTCGGCAACGTGCTGCTGTTCACGGTCTTCCTCGGCGCCGCATTCAACACCCCCCAGGGCGCCAATCTGCTCGGACAGGCCGGTCGGCAGGTCATGTTCATCGCGGTGTCCGCCTACGGCTGGTGGCGATGGCGGACGGCGAGACAGGCCCGCGTCGCCGCGCAGAGACGCCCCGACGGCCAGACGGGCGACGGAGCCGCCGTGCAACCGCGATGGGCCACGTGGCGCGAGCGTGGTCTGCTGGCCCTCGCCGCGCTGATCGGGGTCGCGGTGCTCACCCCGATCTTCCGCTCGCTCGGATCGTTCGAGCCGGTCTGGGCCGACGCCTGGATCTTCACCGGCTCGGTGCTCGCCACCTACTCGATGGCCCGCGGCTGGGTCGACTTCTGGCTGATCTGGATCGGTGTCGACGTGGTCGGCGTCCCGCTGCTCCTGCGGGCGCACCTGTACCCGTCGGCCCTGCTCTATCTGGTCTACGGCGCCTTCGTCATCTGGGGATTCGTGGTCTGGCTCCGCCTGACCAGGACGGCGACCCCGGCGACCCGCGAAACGGTTCCGACGTGACCCGGCCCGCCGCCGTGCACCCCGAGCAGGAGCCGGCGCACCGCGACCGGGTGCCGCTCGACGCCGTGCAGACCGCCCTCGAGGCGCTGCGCGCGGGCCTGCCGGTGCTGGTCGTCGACGACGAGGACCGCGAGAACGAGGGCGACGTGATCCTCGCCGCCGAGTTGGCCACACCCGCGTGGGTGGCCTGGGCCGTCCGCCACGGCTCCGGGCTGCTGTGTGCGCCGATGCCCCAGCAGTGGGCCGACCGGCTGCGGCTGCCGCCCATGGTCACCGACAACCAGGACCCCCGGCGCACCGACTACACGGTGTCGGTCGACGCGGCGTCGGGCATCGGTACCGGGATCAGCGCTGCCGACCGCTGCCGCACCGTCACCGTGCTCGCCGCCTCGGAGTCGGGCCCGGACGACGTGATCCGTCCCGGTCACGTCTTCCCGCTGCGGGCCCGGCCCGGGGGAGTGCTGGAACGAGCGGGACACACCGAGGCCGCCGTCGACCTGTGCCGTCTGGCCGGGCTGGCCCCGGTGGGACTGATCACCGAGGTGGTCGAGGACGACGGGACCCTGATGCGCCTGCCCGCGCTGCGCCGGCTCGCCGACGACAACGGCCTGCCCCTGATCACCATCGAGGACCTGATCGCTCACCGCCGCGACCTCGGTGAGGAGCGCAGCGAGCACCGGGTCGCCCGCGCCGCGATCACCCGGCTGCCGACCCGGTACGGCACGTTCGAGGCCATCGGCTACCGGGACCGGCACACCGCGGCCGAGCACGTCGTCCTGCGCTGCACCGGCCGCCACCCGGACGCCGCCCGGCCGCCCCTGGTCCGGGTGCACTCCGAATGCCTCACCGGCGACGCGCTCGGGTCGCTGCGCTGCGACTGCGGCCCACAGTTGACGATCGCGATGGAGATGGTCGCCGACCAGGGGGGCGCGGTGGTCTACCTCGGTGGGCACGAGGGCCGCGGCATCGGCCTGCTGGCCAAGCTGTCCGCCTACCAGCTCCAGGACGGCGGGCTGGACACCGTGGCGGCCAACACCCGCCAGGGGCTGCCGGCCGACGCCCGCGAGTACGGCGCCGCGGCCGCCGCACTCGCCGACCTGGGCCTGCACCGGATCCGGCTGCTCACCAACAACCCCACAAAGGTGGAGGCGCTGAAACGGCACGGGATCCAGGTGGTCGAACGGGTCGCACTGGAAGTGCCGCCCTCCCAGTACAACCAGGTATACCTCGAGGCGAAACGGGATCTGATGGGCCACCTCCTGCCGGGGGGCCGATCGGGAGAGGACGGGACCGGCACACGATGAGCGGACACGGAGCTCCGAACCTGACGTCCGACGGATCCGGCCTTCGCGTGGGTCTGGTCCACGCCGCCTGGCACGCCGAGGTGATGGCCGGCCTGGCGGGCGGCGCCCGCCGGGCCTTGGCCGAGGCCTCGGTCGCGGAGGTCATCGACGTCGGCGTGCCCGGCACCTTCGAACTGTCCGTGGCCGCAGCCCGCCTCGCCCGCAGCGGCCGGGTGGACGCCGTCGTGGCGCTCGGCGTCGTGATCCGGGGGGACACTCCGCACTTCGACTACGTGTGCCAGGCCGCGACCCAGGGTCTGACGGACGTCGGCGTGAGCACCGGCGTCCCGGTCGGGTTCGGGGTGCTGACCTGTGACACCGAGGAGCAGGCGCGGGCCCGGGCGGGGCTGCCCGGTTCGACCGAGGACAAGGGCCACGAGGCGGCCAGCGCCGCCATCGCCACAGCCACTGCGCTGAACCACGTGCTCGGCGAGAGCGGGCAGGGCCTAGCCTTGAGGCCGTGAAGACGTTCGACTCCCTGTTCGCCGAGCTGTCGCAGAGGGCCACGGCCCGACCGGAGGGCTCGGGCACCGTCCGGGAGTTGGACGCCGGCGTCCACGCGATCGGCAAGAAGATCGTCGAGGAGGCCGCCGAGGTCTGGATGGCGGCCGAGCACGAGGGCCCCGATCGCGCCGCCGAGGAGATCTCCCAACTGCTCTACCACCTGCAGGTCCTCATGCTGGCCCGCGGTCTGACCCTTGAGAACGTCTACCGCCACCTCTGACCCGCCCGGGCCGCCACCGCTCACCAGCCTCCGACACCCCTGGAAGGACCCCATGCTCCGCGTCGCCGTCCCGAACAAGGGCTCGCTGTCCGCCGACGCGGTGGACATGCTCAAGGAGGCCGGGTACCGGCAGCGCCGCGACCCGCGCGAGTTGGTGCTGACCGATTCCGACAACGACGTGGAGTTCTTCTACCTGCGCCCCCGTGACATCGCCGTCTACGTCGGGGCGGGCACTCTCGACCTCGGTATCACGGGCCGGGACCTGCTGCTGGACTCGGCGACGTCCGCCGGCGAGGTGATGCCGCTCGGCTTCGGCGACTCGACGTTCCGGTTCGCCGCGCGCCCCGGAGGCCTGGCCGCCGCGGAAGACCTGTCCGGACGGCGCGTGGCCACCAGCTACGCCGGCTTGGTCGACACCTACCTGCGTGAGCGCGGTGTCGATGCGCAGGTGGTGCGCCTGGACGGCGCGGTGGAGACCGCCGTCCGCCTGGGGGTGGCGGACGCCATCGCCGACGTGGTCGAGACCGGGGGAACGCTGCGGGCGGCGGGCCTGGAGATCTTCGGCGAACCGATCCTGCGCTCCGAGGCGGTGCTGATCGGCCCGGCCGTGCCGCAGGCGACCGGCGATCAGGCAGAGATGGAGTCGTCGCGCAGCGCCGGCGTCCAGGTCATGATCCGCCGGCTGAGCGGGGTCCTGGTGGCCCGGCAGTACGTTCTGCTCGACTACGACGTGCCCACCGAGCTCGTCGAGAAGGCCTGCGGGATCACCCCGGGCCTGGAGTCGCCCACGGTGTCTCCGTTGCACGACCCGGCCTGGGTGGCGGTGCGGGCCATGGTCCCGGCCCACCGCACCAACCACGTCATGGACGACCTGTACGAGCTCGGCGCCCGCGCCATCCTGGTGACCAGCATCCACGCCTGCCGACTGTGACCCATCGACGATCGGGGATGACCGGGTGATGACCCCATGAGCTCGCCGGACCTGTACCGGGACTTCGTGCCCCGCCGCGCCCGCCAGGTCGCGCTGATCGTCGGCGGGCTCCAACTGCTGGTCCTGGCCGGCGGCGCCCTGGTGCTGCCCAGCGTCTCCTCCATCACCCTCAACTGGTACGACCGGACGCAGATGGTCTTCTTCTCGCTGCTGATCCTCGTCGTGCTCTGGCGGTTCGGTCAGGTCAGGGCCCGTCCGGACGCCACCCACCTCGTGGTGCGCAACCTGATCCGGACGACGCGGCTGACCTGGCCCGAGATCGTCGCCGTCAACTTCGGCGGCGGTGCCCCCTGGGTGAGCCTCGACCTGGACGACGGGGAGACGTTGACCGTGATGGCCGTCCAGCGGGCCGACGGCCCGGCCGCCGAGGAGGAGGCCAGACGCCTCGCGACGCTGGTCGTCCTCGGCAGCCGCGGCGACTCCCCGCCGTGACGCGGTAGCGGGACCGCCGGGCGGATCAGCCCAGGGCTGCCTCGACGTCCTTCTTGAACGTGGCCGCGCTCCAGTCCTCCACCTTGGTGCCGTCGAGCAGGATGGTCGGGGTGCCGGTGAAGCCCTTCTTGGAGAAGTCATCGGTTGTCGAGGCGACCCAGGTGGCGAACTTGCGGTCGGTGATCCCGGGTGTGATGGCCTGCTCGTCGGCGCCGGCCGCGACCGCGAGTTCGATGAGTGTGGCGTCGCTCAGGCCGTCGGCGTTCTCCGGCGGCTGGTTGGCGAACAGCGCCGTGTGGAACTCCTGGAACGCCTCCGGGGCGGTGTCCACGACCACGCCGACGGCGTTCAGAGCCCGGGTCGAGTACTCGTTGCTGGAGAACCGGTCGAGGATGGACACCGGCCGATAGATCACCTTGACCTTGTTCTCGGCCACCCAGGCGTCGATCTGCGCGCCGTTCTCGTCCTCGAAGGTCTTGCAGACCGGGCACTGGAAGTCCTCGTAGACCTCGATGGTGACCGGCGCCGTGGCGGTGCCGTACAGGATGCCGTCCTGGTACAGGTTGGCCGGCGGCGACGAGGCGGCCGTCTCGCGGGCCTGCTGATCGTCCGCGGCTGTCTTGATCAGGATGACACCGACGACCAGGACCGCGATCACGGCGGCGGCCGCCGCGGAGATGGTCATGGTCCGTCGTCGGGCCTCGGCCCGCGCGGCCTCGGCCCGCAGCTGCGCGGCCTTCTCGCGGGTGTTCTTGGCGGTACGGGCGTTCGTCATGTCGTGACTCCAGAGGTCGATTCGATGTCGAGGTCGGTGCGAGGTGCAGGTCCGGTGACGCCGAGCGCGCCGTCCACGGACACCCGGCTGAACGGCCGCCACACCAGGAAGGCGGCGAGCAGGAGCAGCCCGACGTCTCGCAGGATGTCGCGGACATAGCCGGGAACCGGGTCGGTGACCGGCTGCCCGGCACTGCCGAAGCAGCCGCAGTCGATGCTCAGCCCGCGGGCCCAGGCCATGACGATGCCGAAGAGGAACATCGCCATCAGCGCCGCGGTCAGGGCCGCGGCCAGCCGGGTGCCCAGACCGATCAACAGCAGCACGCCGAGGACCAGCTCGAGGGCGGGCAGGCCGTAGGCGAACGGACGGACCAGCACCTCGGGCATGCAGTCGGAAGGCCCGCACGCTGCGCACGGTGCCTTCGGTGTCGAGGAACTTCGGCCAGCCGGCCCAGAGCCAGACGGCGGCGAGGATTCCCCGTGAGGCAGTGGCCAGCCAGGGCTGCCACCGCATGAGAGCGGACACGGTCTTCTCCGTGGGGTTGTGGTGGGTGACGCGGGGCGGTCAGACCGACAGGGCCGGTGGCCCGCGTCGCACGCCGCTGATCGGCAACCACTGGGTGAACAGCCGTGGCGCGGTCGCAGGACCCGTCGCGACCGACCCCCTGGGGAGCAGACTCTCCGGCCGGATCGTGTGCCCGCGCAGCGCCGAGCCGAGGCCGATCAGGCGGGTGCTCACCTGGGACAGGGCCCGGGCGGCGGCCTGGGACGCGATGATCCTCGCCGAGCGCAGGGCGCGTTCGGTACCCAGCACGGTCCGCGCGCCGAGCCCGGCCGCCGCGACGTGGACGAGAAGGACCAGCGCTGCGGCGTACGCCAGCGACGCCGAGGTCGCGGCCGCCTCGGTCATCGCCAACGTGCCCTGCGGGCAGGCGCTGTCGTGACGCAGCAGGGCGAACCGCACCCCGAGTTCGGCGCCCCGGCCCACGACGGGCAGACAGCCGCCGCCGGCGGAGGCCGAGAAGGCGGCCTGACCGCCGATCTGGGCCAGGGCCACCGCGATCAGCAATCGCCCGCTGCGCGGCTCACCGTCGCGGCCCGGCCCCCCGACCAGACACACCAGGCCCACGACGAGCGCCGCGGCGGCGATCAGGGCCGACGGGCTCGGCAGGTGGGCGGCGGTCGACAGGTGTGCGAACACCATGACCGGCAGCGTGAGCGCGGCGATCGCCAGCGCCCGGCCAAGGCGGGCGTCGACCCTGCGGGTGACCTGCGGCGGACTCACCCGGTCAGGGTACGACCTCGACCTGGGTCTGCCAGAGCAGGTCCGCGCGCTCACGGGTACGTTCTCGACCGAAGTGCCGACGTTCTGCATCGGCCCATCGGTCCCAGTTGCGGGCGAAGACCTCTCCGTCGCGGGCCAGCGCCCGCTGCTTGCGGACGTCGTCCGGGACCTGCATCCAGACCAGCACCGACAGGAACGGAGCGGCCGCGCGGGCCCCGGCGCCGACGCCCTCCACGACCAGCAGCGGTGAGTGTCGCGGTACCGGCACGGTCACGACCGGTCCGCGTCGGTCCGCGGTCCAGTCCCACCGATGCATCCGGATCTCGCGCTCGCCGCGGCAGAACGGACCCAGGACGCCGTCCACGAGGTGGTCGACGGCGGCCTCCAGGCCGTCCCATCCGGCGTGGAGATCGTCCATGTGCACCACGAGCACGCCCACGCCGCGCCGCCTCATGGCTCCGGCGAGATCGGCGGCCAGGGCGGTCTTGCCGGACCCGCTCGGCCCGTCGATCGCGATCACCGGACCGGGCGCGCCGCGAGCCATGGCACGGCACCCTACGCTGGGCGCGTGACACTTGCGGTGCGGGTCATCCCCTGTCTGGACGTCGACGCGGGACGGGTCGTCAAGGGGGTGAACTTCGCCGGGCTGCGCGACGCGGGGGACCCGGTGGAACTCGCCCGCCGCTACGACGCGGACGGCGCCGACGAGCTCACCTTCCTGGACGTCACCGCCTCGGCCGACAGCCGGGCCACGACCTACGACGTGGTCTCGCGCACGGCGGAGGAGGTGTTCATCCCGTTGACCGTCGGCGGCGGCGTTCGCACCGTGGCCGACGTCGACCGACTGCTGCGCGCCGGTGCGGACAAGGTCGGGGTGAACACCGCCGCGATCGCCCGTCCGGAACTGATCGCCGAGGTGGCGGACACCTTCGGCGCGCAGGTGCTCGTCCTGTCCGTGGACGCCCGCCGGTGCCCCGACGGCGCGCAAACCGACTCGGGATACGAGGTCACCACCCACGGCGGCCGGCGGGGCACCGGGATCGACGCCGTCGCGTGGGCCGTTCGCGCCGCCGAACTGGGCGCCGGCGAGATCCTGCTGAACTCGATGGACGCCGACGGCACCACCGCCGGCTTCGACCTGGCCATGATCGACGCCGTCCGTCGCGAGGTCACCCTGCCCCTGATCGCCAGCGGTGGGGCGGGCGAACTCGACCATTTCGCACCCGCTGTGGCCGCCGGTGCCGACGCGGTGCTCGCCGCCAGCGTCTTCCACTTCGGCCGGCTGAGGATCGGCCAGGTCAAGCAGGCTCTGGCACGGGCCGGTGTGACCGTTCGCTGACCGGACGACGCCGCGTGAGGCCCCTGATCAGAACCCCAGCGACGCGGCCTCGAACGCCTTGATCGCGTCGTCCGGGCCGGTGAGTTCCACATCGCAGGCCGACGTCCGGCCGGCGACGTAGAGCACCAGTTCGCCGACCGCGCCGTGCAGTCTCACCGGCACCCCGGTGCCGCCGGTGGCGATCTCCGCGCCGTCCGGTCGCACCAGCCGGGTGGGCACCGGGCTGCGCCGCATCGCCATTCGGGCCACGGCGGACAACCGCTTCCACAGCGCCTCCTCGAGCTCCTCCGAGAGCGCTCGCGCCTGCCAACCAGGCTGCCCCCGGCGAACGTCCTCGCAGTGGATGAAGTGCTCGAGGAGGTTGACGTTCTCGTCGACGCCGGGCAGCGAGAGCGGACTGAGCCGAGGCGGCCCGGTGCGGATCTGCTCGACCAGTGCGGCGAAGGGCCGGGCCATCGCGTCGCGGCGCACCTTCTCGGTGTAGCGGGCCAGCGGGGGAATCACCGCCCCCAGAGCGGCTTCCGGGCGGCGCTCGCGAATCACCAGGTGGGCCGCGAGATCGTAGGCCGTCCAGCCCTCGCACAGGGTGGGCGCGTCCGGCCCCGCCTCGATCAGGGCCTCGACCAGTGCCTGCCGCTCCTGGGCGCTGAATCCGCTCATGCGATCTGTCTACCAGTCGGGCCGCCGTCGTGCCGGTCGATGCGCGGTCCCCGGGCCGCGGATGACAGGATCGCAACCGTGACGTCACTGGCTCCCGACATCGCCTCCCGGTTGCGCCGCGACGGTGCCGGTCTGGTCTGCGCCGTCGTTCAGCAGCACGACACGGGTGAGGTGCTCATGGTGGGCTGGATGGACGACGAGGCCCTCAACCGGACCCTGACCACCGGCCGCGTCACGTTCTGGAGCCGCAGCCGCCAGGCGTACTGGCGAAAGGGTGACACCTCCGGCCATGTGCAGTACGTCAAGAGGGTGAGCCTGGACTGCGACGGCGACGCCCTGCTGGTGGCCGTCGACCAGGTCGGTCCGGCCTGCCACACCGGGCTGCGGTCGTGCTTCGAGTCCACCGTGCTGCCCGCCGTGATCGGTGTGGTCGAGGACAGCCGGCGCCGCGGCGACGAGGACGGTCGATGAACGGGTCGGCGCAGGCGCAGGGGCTCGGGATCACCTGGCCCGACCTGGCCACGTTCCGGGAACTGGCCCGCGAGCGGCGGGTGATTCCGGTGACGCGCCGGTTCCTGGCCGATGGGGAGACCCCGATCGGGGTCTACCGCAAGCTCGCGGGTGATCGCCCCGGCACCTTCCTGCTGGAATCGGCCGAACGCGGGGTCTGGTCGCGGTGGAGCATCGTGGGTGCCGCCAGCGCGGCCACACTCACCAGTCGCGACGGCGTGGCGCACTGGATCGGGGAGCCCCCGGTCGGCCTCCCCCGCGAGGGCGATCCGATGCGGGCCCTGCAGCGCACGCTCGAGGTGCTGCGGACGCCGAGGCTGGGCCACGGGGCACCGGCGCTGCCGCCGCTGACCGGCGGCATGGTCGGCTTCGTCTCCTGGGACGCCGTGCGGCGCTGGGAGCCGATCCCGGCCGGTGCCCGAGCCCCCCGTGGACGAACTCGTGCGTGCCGGAACTGTCGATGAGCCTGGCCACGGACCTGGCGGTGCTGGACCATTCGGACGGCACGCTGGTCCTGATCGCCAACGCCGTCAACCACGACGACAGCGACCAGCGGGTGGACGACGCGTGGGCCGACGCCGTGGCCCGGCTGGACCGGATGACCCGCCAGATCGCGGTGCCCGCGCCGAGCACGGTCGCGGTGCACGCCACGGGTGAACGGGCGAGCGGGGCGGACCCGGCGTGCCGCAGCACCCCCGAGGAGTACCTGCGGGCGGTCGAGGCGGGCAAGGCCGGTATCCGCGACGGTGAGGTGTTCCAGGTCGTGCTCGCGCAGCGCTTCGACCTGGACTGTCCCGCCGACGCCCTGGACGTCTACCGGATCCTGCGGGCGTCCAATCCGAGCCCCTACATGTACCTCTACCGGACGCTCGACGCCCAGGGACGACGCATGGACGTGGTCGGGTCCAGCCCCGAGGCGCTGGTCACCGTCAAGGCGGGCCGGGTGGTGACCCACCCGATCGCCGGGACCCGCTGGCGGGGCGGCACCGTCACCGAGGACAACGCCCTCGCCGACGACCTGCTGGCCGACCCCAAGGAGCGTGCGGAGCACATCATGCTGGTCGATCTCGCCCGCAACGACCTGGGCCGCGTCTGCGTGCCGGGTACGGTCGAAGTGGCCGGTTTCATGACCGTGGAGCGGTACAGCCACGTGATGCACCTGGTCTCGGTCGTCGAGGGCGATCTGGACGCCGCCCACAGCGCCTATGACGTGCTCACCTCCACCTTCCCGGCCGGCACCCTGTCCGGCGCCCCCAAGCCGCGGGCGATGGAGATGATCGAGGATCTCGAGCCGGTCCGGCGCGGCCTGTACGGGGGAGTGGTGGGGTACTTCGACCTGGCCGGCGACATGGACATGGCGATCGCCATCCGCACGGCCCTGTTGCGCGAGGGCGTGGCGCACGTGCAGGCCGGGGCCGGGATCGTCGCCGACTCGGTGCCCGAGCGAGAGCACGAGGAATGCCGCAACAAGGCCGCCGCCGTCCTGCGGGCGGTCGCCACCGCCTCCACCCTGAGCACCCCGACGTGAGCGCACGCCGGCTGGCGCCCCTGCTCGCCCTGGTCGGGTCCGGGCTCGTCGTCCTGCTCGCGGGCCGCGACTGGGTGCGGGGCGTCCTGAGCGATCAGACGCTGGCCGCTGCAGCGGGGGCCCCGGTCGTGCTGTCCGGTGGCGAGGCGGCTCCCGGAGTGCGAGCTCTGGCCCTGGTGGCCGCGGCCGCCGCCGTGTCGCTGGCCCTGTCCGGTCCCCGTCCGGTCCGCCTCCTGGCCGTCGTCCTCGTCCTGACCGGTCTGGGCACGATCGCCCTGGTGCTGGGGGTCGCGGCCGACCCGGCGGCCGTCCTGGCGCGCGACGCCGCCCGGCTGGCAGGCGTGGACGGACTCAGCGTCGCGGACCCGGGGACGACCGCGTCACTGTGGGCCAGCGCCCTCGCCGCCGCGATGATGGTTGCAGCCGGGGTGCTGGCCTGGTCAGGGGCCGCCGGCTGGGGCCGGCCGTCCGGCCGGCGCCCCGAGGACGCGCCCGCCGCCGAGCGCGAGCCGGACCCCTTCGACGCCTGGACCGCCCTGGACCGGGGCGAGGACCCGACGGAGCCGCCGCCACGGGGTGACCGGAGTTCCGGGTGAGGAACGGACCTGCCAGAATGGCCACGGCGAAGGGAGCGCGATGACCGAGAAGGTGAGCCGACCGGAGACGACCGGGGCGGCGCAGGAGCATCACGGCGGCCACGGGCACTCCGTCGCGGCATGGACCAGCGTGATCGTGATCATGGTCGGTTCGTTGATCTCGTCGGTGGCCGTGCTGATGAGCAGCGTCGGCCTGTTCGTCGCGGGCGCCGTCGTCGTGGTCCTCGGTGCCGTGGCCGGCAAGGTGCTGACCACGATGGGTTACGGCAACGAGCCGACACCAGGGATCGACTCCGAGGATTGACAGTGCGTCAGGCCCAGGTGGATTCACGGGCCGCCGGTTCGCCTGGGTACCATCAACGCGTTCTGACCACTGCGCCTAGGGGGTCTTGGTGACAGTCCTCGACGACATCATCTCGGGGGTACTGGAAGACCTCGGCGAACGCCGACAGGTCGTCTCGCTGGACGAACTGCGCGAACGCGCCGACCGCCGGCCGCCGGCGCTCGCCGCCCTGTCGATGCTGCAGGACAGCGACGTCGTCCGCGTCATCGCGGAGGTGAAGCGATCCAGCCCCAGCAAGGGTGCCCTGGCCGCGATCGCCGATCCCGCCGCCCTCGCCCGCGACTACGAGGCGGGCGGTGCCAGCGTGGTGAGCGTGCTCACCGAGCGGCGCAGGTTCGCCGGCAGCATCGAGGACCTCGAGGCGGTACGCCTCGCGGTGGACATCCCGGTCCTGCGCAAGGACTTCATCGTCACCAGCTATCAGGTCTGGGAGGCCCGAGCAGCGGGGGCCGACGTCGTCCTGCTCATCGTCGCCGCCCTGGAACAGGAGGCCCTGGTCTCCCTGGTCGAGCGCGCGCACTCGCTCGGCATGACGGCCCTGGTCGAGGTGCACGACGCCGAGGAGGTCCCGCGGGCGCTGGACGCCGGGGCCCGGGTGATCGGGGTCAACTGCCGCGACCTGCGCACCCTCCAGGTGGACCGCAAGCAGTTCGCCCGGGTGGCTCCGCTGATCCCGGACGAGGTGGTGCGCGTGGCCGAGTCCGGCGTCCGCGGCCCCCACGACGTGCTCTCGTTCGCACGCGACGGTGCGGACGCGGTGCTGGTCGGCGAGAGCCTGGTCCTCGGTGGCGACCCGCGGGGGGCCGTGGCGGATCTGGTCGCCGCGGGCGCTCACCCGGCGCTGCGGACGGCCCGCAGGTGAGCACCCCGACCGTCCCGATCTCGCTGGGTGGTCGGCCGGACAGTCCCCTGTCGGCCGCGGCGGGGCCGTACTACGGGCGCTTCGGTGGGCGTTTCGTGCCGGAGGCGCTGGTCGCCGCCCTGGACGAGTTGTCCGCCGAGTACGCCACGGCCCGCCAGGATCCCGGCTTCGCCGCCGAACTCGACCATCTGCACCGCACCTACACCGGTCGGCCGAGCCTGCTCACCGAGGCGCCCCGGTTCGCCGAGCACGCCGGCGGGGCGCGGGTGCTGCTCAAACGCGAGGACCTGAACCACACCGGGTCCCACAAGATCAACAATGTTCTCGGGCAGGCCCTGTTGACCAGGCGCATGGGCAAGACCCGGGTGATCGCGGAGACCGGCGCCGGCCAGCACGGTGTGGCGACGGCGACCGCGGCCACCCTGTTCGACCTCGAGTGCGTGGTCTACATGGGGGCCGAGGACACCCGGCGTCAGTCGCTCAACGTGGCTCGGATGGAATTGCTGGGTGCGACCGTGATCCCCGTCGAATCGGGTTCGCGCACCCTCAAGGACGCGATGAACGAGGCGATGCGCGACTGGGTGACCAACGTGGCGCACACCCACTACCTGATCGGCACCGTCGCCGGCCCGCACCCCTTCCCGGCCATGGTGCGCGACTTCCAGAGGGTGATCGGGCAGGAGGCGCGCAGGCAGGTGCTCGAACTGGCCGGGCGGCTCCCGGACGTCGTCTGCGCGTGTGTCGGTGGCGGTTCGAACGCGATCGGCATCTTCGACGCCTTCCTCGACGAGCCGAACGTCGCCCTGCTGGGTCTGGAGGCGGGCGGCGACGGCGTGGAATCGGGGCGGCATGCCGCCTCGATCACCGGGGGAGCCCCCGGGGTGCTGCACGGCAGCAGGACCTTCGTGCTGCAGGACGAGGACGGTCAGACGATCGAGAGTCACTCCATCTCGGCCGGTCTGGACTATCCCGGGGTCGGTCCCGAGCACTCCTGGCTGGCCGAGACCGGGCGGGCCCGGTACGAGCCCGTGACCGACGCCGAGGCCATGGACGCGTTCCGGCTGCTGTGCCGCACCGAGGGGATCATCCCCGCCATCGAGAGTGCGCACGCCCTCGCCGGCGCCGTCCGGGTCGGCCGGGAACTCGGTCCCGGCGGCCTCGTGCTGGTGAACCTGTCCGGTCGGGGAGACAAGGACGTCGCGACCGCCGCCCGATACTTCGGGATGGACGTGACCGAGTGAGCCCTGGCGGGCACGGTGCCGCGCCGGGGACGACGCGTCGCTCTGCCCAGGCCCTGGACGCCGCACGAGGTGAGGGTCGCGCGGCCCTGGTGGCCTACCTGCCGGTCGGGTTCCCCGACCTGCAGACCTCGGTCGCGGCCGCCCGAGCGGCGGTCGAGGGTGGGGCGGACATCCTCGAACTCGGCCCGCCCTACTCCGACCCGCTGATGGACGGGCCGGTCATCGCCCGGGCCGTGGACGCCGCCCTGCGCGCGGGGACGCGGGTGAGTGACACCTTCCGCATGATCGAGAGTGTCGCCGACGCCGGCGCCGCGGTCCTGGTGATGTCCTACTGGAACCTCGTGGACCGCTACGGCGTCGCGGCCTTCGCCAAGGATCTGTCGGCCGCGGGCGGGTGCGGGATCATCACCCCCGATCTCATCCCGGACGAGGCCGCCGAGTGGGTCTCGGCCAGCGATGCGCACGACCTGGAACGGGTCTTCCTGGTGGCGCCGTCCTCACCTCCGCAGCGCCTGCGGCTGGCGGTCGAGACCGGTCGGGGCTGGATCTATGCCGCCTCGACGATGGGGGTCACCGGTCTGCGGACGCAGGTCGGCGATCACGCACGTGACCTGGTCGAGCGCACCCGGGCGGCCGGCGCCGAGCGGGTCTGCGTCGGGCTCGGGGTGTCCACCGCCGAGCAGGCCGCCGAGGTGGCCGGTTACGCCGATGGGGTGATTGTCGGCACCGCCTTCGTGCGTGCCTTGACCGATGCCGCCGGTCCCGCCGAGGGCGTGGACGCCGTCCGGCGCCTCGCCGAGGCACTGGCGGCGGGCGTCCGCCGCGGGTCGACCCGGTGAGGGTGGCGACCATCCCGAGCCCGGAGCAGGCGGTCTGGTACATCGGCCCGTTCCCGCTGCGGGCCTACGCCCTGTTCATCCTGACCGGCATCGTCGTCGCCATCTGGCTCGGCGAGCGCCGCTGGCAGGCTCGGGGCGGACGGCCCGGGGTGATCATGGACGTTTCGGCCTGGATGGTGCCCTTCGGGATCATCGGGGGTCGCATCTACCACGTGGTCACCTCGTGGCCGGAGTACTTCGGCCCGGGCGGCGACCCGGCACGGGCCCTGCGGATCTGGGAGGGCGGGCTCGGCATCTGGGGAGCCGTCGCTTTCGGCGCGCTCGGCGCGTGGATCGGCGCCCGTCGTTGCGGGGTGCGCCTGGCGCCGTTGGGCGACTCGATCGCCCCGGGGATCGTCCTCGCCCAGGCCATCGGACGGCTGGGCAACTGGTTCAACAACGAGTTGTACGGCCGGGCCACCGACCTGCCCTGGGGGCTGAAGATCCACGAATGGGACACCGGCCTCGGGCGGGCGGTGACCGACGCGGACGGCCGGGCGATCCTGCTGCCGGGTGCCTACCACCCGACCTTCGCCTACGAGTTGCTCTGGAATCTGGCGGTGTGCGGGGTCCTGCTGTGGGCGGACCGGCGGTGGCGGATGGGCCACGGACGTGTGTTCGCCCTGTACGTCCTGCTCTACACCGTCGGGCGGTTCTGGATCGAGATGCTGCGGATCGACCCCGCGGAACTCGTGTTCGGGGTCCGGGTCAACGTCTGGACGTCCTTGCTGGTCGGGCTGGGTGCCCTGGCCTACCTGATCATCAGTTCGAGGCTGCGCCCCGGCAGGGAGGCCGTGGTCGAGAGAGCGGTCAACCGTTAGAGTGTCTACACACTCCTTCGGGCCATAGACGTCCCCTGCCGGTGCGGCACCATGAGTGCCTCTCTGGGTTCCTGCCGCATTACGGCAAGCTCCAGCTGCATCGACGCGGCATCCACGAACCGTGCCGATGCCACATCGATGCCCCGTTTCGCCGTCCTGTTTCGATGACCTGTTTCGATGACCTGTATCGACGACGAGGTGAGGTGCCCATGCCGTCGACCTTCCGCCGGTTCTCCGCACGTCCGACGCCGGAGCTGGAGACCGGGCTCTACCACGAGAAGCAGGAGCACGACGCGTGCGGTGTCGCCTTCGTGGCCACGATGCGCGGCGAACCCGGCCACGACATCGTCGAGCACGCCCTCACCGCGCTGCGCAACCTGGACCACCGCGGGGCCGTCGGCGCCGAGGTCGACACGGGTGACGGAGCCGGCATCCTGACCCAGATCCCGCACGGGTTCCTCCGCGAGGTCGTCGACTTCGAGCTGCCCTCCCCGGGTGCCTACGCGGTCGGCACGGCCTTCCTGCCCGCGGACGGCGAGACCTGCGACAAGGCGGTCGCCACGATCGAGCAGATCGCGACCGACGAGGGCCTCGTCGTGCTCGGTTGGCGGGACGTGCCCGTCACCGGCGGCATGGTGGGTCCGACCGCGGGATCCTGTCAGCCCCGGTTCCGCCAGGTCTTCGTCGCCTCCGCCCGGGGGCGGGTCGTCGGCATGGCCCTCGAGCGGATGGCGTTCTGCCTGCGCAAGCGCGCCGAGCAGGAGGCGGAGGTCTACTTCCCGTCGCTGTCGGCGCGAACGATGGTCTACAAGGGCATGCTGACCACCGGCCAGCTCGAGCCGTTCTTCCCCGATCTGTCCGACCGCCGCTTCACCACCGAGCTGGCGATCGTCCACTCGCGGTTCTCCACGAACACCTTCCCGTCCTGGCCGCTGTCGCACCCGTTCCGCATGATCGCGCACAACGGTGAGATCAACACGGTTCAGGGCAACCGGAACTGGATGCAGGCCCGCGAGAGCATGCTGGCCAGCGAGGTGATCCCGGGCGACCTGCAGCGGCTGTTCCCGATCTGCACCCCGGACGCCAGCGACTCGGCGACGTTCGACGAGGTCCTGGAGCTGCTGCACCTGGGCGGTCGGTCCTTGCCGCACTCGGTGCTGATGATGATCCCGGAGGCGTGGCAGAACCACGCCGAGATGGATCCGGCGCGGCGGGCCTTCTACGAGTTCCACTCGATGTTCATGGAGCCGTGGGACGGCCCGGCCTGTGTCGCGTTCACCGACGGGACCCTGATCGGCGCCGTCCTGGACCGCAACGGCCTGCGCCCGGCGCGCTACTGGATCAGCGACGACGGGTTGGTCGTGCTGGCCAGCGAGGTCGGCGTGCTCGACCTGGATCCCGCGCGGGTGGTGCGCAAGGGCCGGCTCCAGCCCGGCCGGATGTTCCTCGTGGACACCGAGCACGGCCGGATCGTCGACGACGAGGAGATCAAGGGCGAGCTGGCCGGTCAGCACCCCTACGACGAGTGGCTGCACGCGGGCCGGATCTTCCTGTCCGACCTGCCCGAGCGTGAGCATGTGCTGCACACCCCGTCCTCGGTCACCCGGCGCCAGCAGGCCTTCGGATACACCGAGGAGGAACTGCGCATCCTGCTCTCGCCGATGGCGCGCACCGCCGCCGAGCCGATCGGGTCGATGGGGACGGACTCGCCGATCGCCGTGCTGTCCCGACGGCCCCGGCTGCTCTTCGACTACTTCACCCAGCTGTTCGCCCAGGTCACCAACCCACCGTTGGACGCCATCCGTGAGGAACTCGTCACGGCCCTGAGCACCAGCATCGGGCCGGAGCGCAACGTTCTGGCCGCCTCACCGCTGCACTGCCGCCAGCTGGTGCTCGAGTTCCCCGTGATCAACAACGACGACCTGGCGAAGATCGTCCACATCAACGCGGACGGCGACCTGCCGGGCTACGCGACGATGACCATCAAGGGCCTCTACCCGGTCGCCCAGGGTGGGCAGGGGCTGAGCCGACGCCTCGAGGAGATCTTCGCCGAGGTGAGCGCGGCGATCGCGGACGGCGTCCGGTTCATCGTGCTGTCCGATCGGGACGGCACGGCCGACCTGGCCCCCATCCCGTCGTTGTTGCTGACGGCGGCCGTCCACCACCACCTGATCCGGGAGAAGACCCGCACCCATGTCGGGCTGCTGGTGGAGGCCGGTGACGTGCGCGAGGTCCATCACGTGGCCCTGCTGATCGGTTACGGCGCCGCCGCGATCAACCCGTACCTGGCGATGGAGTCCGTCGAGCAGATGGTCCGCGCCGGCGTGATCACCGACGTCAGCGCCGAGCAGGCGGTGCAGAACCTGATCAAGGCGCTCGGCAAGGGCGTGCTCAAGGTGATGAGCAAGATGGGCATCTCGACGGTGTCCTCCTACGCCGGTGCCCAGGTCTTCGAGGCGATCGGTCTCGGCCAGCGAGCTCATCGACCGGCTACTTCGCCGGTACCACCTCGCAGCTCGGCGGTGTCGATCTGGCCGAGGTGGCGCGAGGAGGTCGCCCTCCGGCATGCCAAGGCCTACCCGGCCGACGGCATCCGCAGCCCCCACCGTCGTCTCGAGGTGGGCGGGGAGTACCAGTGGCGCCGCGAGGGCGAGCCGCACCTGTTCGACCCCGAGACCGTCTTCCGGCTCCAGCACGCGACCCGCAGCCGCCGCTTCGACATCTTCCGCGAGTACACCGAGCGGGTGGACGACCAGGCACGCCGGTTGATGACCCTGCGCGGCATGTTCCGCTTCCGCGACACCGTCAACCGGCCCATCCCTCTCGACGAGGTCGAGCCGGTCGAGTCGATCATGCGGCGGTTCTCCACCGGGGCGATGTCCTACGGGTCGATCTCCCTCGAGGCGCACCAGACGCTGGCGATCGCCATGAACGCGATCGGTGCGAAGTCGAACACCGGGGAGGGCGGCGAGGACGTCGACCGGCTGCTCGACCCGAGCCGGCGCAGCGCGATCAAACAGGTGGCATCCGGCCGGTTCGGGGTCACCAGCATGTACCTGACCCACGCCGACGATCTGCAGATCAAGATGGCTCAGGGGGCCAAGCCGGGCGAGGGCGGCCAGCTGCCCGGCCCCAAGGTGTACCCGTGGGTGGCCCGCACCCGGCACTCGACGCCGGGCGTCGGGCTGATCTCTCCGCCGCCGCATCACGACATCTACTCCATCGAGGATCTGGCCCAGCTGATCCACGACCTGAAGAACGCCAATCCGGCGGCGAGGGTCCACGTCAAGCTGGTCGCCGAGGTCGGGGTGGGCACGGTCGCCGCCGGCGTGAGCAAGGCCCACGCGGACGTCGTCCTGATCTCCGGTCACGACGGCGGCACCGGCGCGAGCCCCCTCACCTCGCTCAAGCACGCCGGCGCGCCCTGGGAACTCGGTCTGGCCGAGACCCAGCACACCCTGGTCATGAACGGTCTGCGCGACCGGATCGTGGTGCAGACCGACGGCCAGCTCAAGACGGGCCGCGACGTGGTCGATCGCCGCGCTGCTCGGTGCCGAGGAGTACGGGTTCGCGACCGCCCCGCTGGTCGTCGCGGGCTGCATCATGATGCGCGTCTGCCACCTCGACACCTGCCCCGTCGGGGTCGCCACCCAGAACCCGGAGCTACGCGCGCGGTTCAGCGGCAAGCCCGAGTTCGTGCAGACCTTCTTCGAGTACATCGCCACGGAGGTCCGCGAATACCTGGCCGGCCTCGGTCTGCGCACCCTCGACGAGGCGATCGGACGCAGCGATCTGCTGGATGCGGCCGAGGCCGTCGAGCACTGGAAGGCCACGGGCTCGACCTGCTCGCCGGTGCTGGCGCAGGTGCGAGCCGCCCGAGGGGTCGGCCACAGCAGCGCCGCCAGGTCACCGCGCAGGACCACGGTCTGGTCAAGGCGCTCGACCACACCCTGATCGATGCCGCACAGGACGCGCTGGAACGTGCGCGAGCAGGTCCGGATCGACATGCCGGTGCGCAACGTGAACCGTACGGTCGGCACCATGCTCGGCCACGAGCTGACCAAGCGGTGGGGCGCCGACGGGCTGCCCGACGGCACCATGGACATCACGCTGACGCGGGTCGGCGGGTCAGTCGTTCGGGGCCTTCGCCCCGCGCGGGATGACCCTACGGCTCTTCGGTGACGCCAACGACTATCTGGGCAAGGGCCTGTCCGGTGCCCGGATCGTGGTGCGCCCGGATCGCGCCGCCCTGTTCGCGGCGGAGCAGAACATCATCGCGGGCAACGTGATCGCCTACGGCGCCACGGCGGGCGAGCTGTTCATCCGCGGCCAGGTCGGTGAGCGGTTCTGCGTGCGCAACTCCGGCGCCCGCGCGGTCGTCGAGGGTGTGGGCGACCACGGTTGCGAATACATGACCGGTGGCCGGGTGGTGATCCTGGGCCGGACCGGCCGCAACTTCGCGGCCGGCATGTCCGGAGGGGTCGCCTACGTGCTGGACCTGCGTGCGGAACGGGTGAACCCGGAACTCGTGGATCTGCAACAGATGACCTCCGAGGCGGAGGACGCCGCCGAGCTCCACGACCTGGTGCGCCGTCACCACGAGGAGACCGAGTCGCCCGTCGCCCGGCGGTTGCTGGAGGAGTGGGGCACGGCCCTGGCCAGGTTCACCCGGGTCATGCCGCGCGATTACGCGCGGGTGGTGCGTGTGCGCAGGCAGGCGGAGGACGAAGGGCTCGACCTGGACGGCGATGTCGTCTGGTCCCGGATCATGGAGGCGTCCCGTGGCTGACCCGAGGGGATTCCTGACCGACCGTGAGCGGGAGTTGCCGGCGCGCCGTCCGATCCCGCTGCGACTCCGGACTGGCGCGAGGTCTACGAGGAGGACGGCCCACAGCTCGAGGCGATGGTGAAGCGACAGGCCGGGCGCTGCATGGACTGTGGCATCCCCTTCTGCCACAACGGCTGCCCGCTGGGCAACCTGATCCCGGAGTGGAACGACCTGACCTGGCGCGGGGACTGGAAGGACGCCATCGAGCGACTGCACGCCACGAACAACTTCCCCGAGTTCACCGGGCGTCTGTGCCCGGCGCCGTGCGAGACGGCCTGCGTGCTGGGCATCAACCAGCCCGCGGTGACCATCAAGCAGGTCGAGGTGTCGATCATCGACATGGCGTTCGCCAAGGAATGGGTGACCCCCAAGCCGCCGGATCGCCTGTCCGGCAAGACCGTTGCCGTGGTCGGCTCCGGCCCGGCCGGTCTGGCGACAGCGCAGCAGTTGACCCGCGCGGGCCACACGGTGGCCGTCTACGAGCGCGCCGAGCGGATCGGCGGGCTGCTGCGCTACGGCATCCCCGAGTTCAAGATGGAGAAGCGCCACCTCGACCGCCGGGTGGCGCAGATGGAGGCCGAGGGCACCCGGATGCGCCCGGGGGTCGACGTCGGTTCGGACATCACCGCCAAGGCCCTTCGGGATCGCTACGACGCGGTGGTGCTGGCGATCGGCGCGACCGACTGGCGGGACCTGCCGGTGGCCGGCCGGGAACTCGACGGCGTCATGCAGGCGATGGAGTACCTGCCACCGGCCAACCGCGCCGCCCTGGCCGAACCGCAGTTGCCCGACGCACCCCTGGTCAGCGCCGAGGGCCTGGACGTGGTGATCATCGGTGGCGGTGACACCGGCGCCGACTGTCTCGGCACCTCGCTGCGGCAGGGTGCCCGCTCGGTCACCCAGCTGGAGATCATGCCGCACCCGCCCGAGGACCGGCCCGCCGGTCAGCCCTGGCCGACGTACCCGATGATCTACCGCGTGGCCAGTGCGCACGAGGAGGGCGGCGAGCGCGTCTACTCGGTCCAGACCCAGGCCTTCCTGGGTGACGAGGCGGGCCGCGTCCGGGCTCTGAGCCTGGTCGAGGTCGAGTTCGCGGACGGCGCGTTCCGTCCGGTCGAGGGCACTGAGCGCGAGATCCCCACGCAACTGGTCCTGCTCGCGATGGGCTTCGTCGGACCGCAACGTACCGGGCTGGTGCAACAGCTCATCGACGAGTCCGCACTCGCACTGGACCCGCGGGGGAACATCGCCCGCGACGAGCACTACGCGACGTCGGTGCCCGGGGTGTTCGTGGCCGGGGATGCCGGGCGCGGCCAGTCCCTGATCGTCTGGGCGATCGCCGAGGGCCGCTCGTGCGCCGCGGCCGTCGACTCCTGGCTCACGGGTGACACGGTCCTGCCCTCGCCGATCCCGCCCACGGCGCGGCCGCTCGTGGTCTGAGCCGGCGATCGCTCGTCGAGGTTGCCATGAGTCGGTCGAGCCGGTGCGGTTCTGCACCGGCCAGACGCTACGGTTTCGGTGACCGACGTTCGACCCGACCTCGAGGAGGCGCCACGTGCGTCGCGCGAAGATCGTTTGCACGCTGGGTCCCGCTGTCTCTGGGCGTATCGAGGAACTCGTGCGTGCAGGGATGGATGTCGCCCGGCTGAACTTCAGCCACGGGAGCTATGAGGAGCATCAGAAGCGCTACAACGAGGTGCGAGCGGCCTCGGACGCGGCCGGCAGGGCGGTCGGCGTGCTCGTCGATCTGCAGGGGCCGAAGATCCGACTGGGCGTCTTCCCCGACGGACCCGGTGGCGCTCGAGGACGGGGCACGGTTCACGATCACCATCGAGGATGTGCCGGGCGACGCCGCAGCGCGCATCCACGACGTACAAGGGTCTGGTCGGCGACTGCGCCCGCGGAGACACGATCCTGATCGACGACGGAAAGGTGGCGCTGACCGTCGTAGACGTCACCGACACCGACGTGATCACCGAGGTGCAGGTCGGGGGTCCGGTGTCGAACCACAAGGGCCTCAACCTGCCCGGGGTGGCGGTCGGCGTGCCGGCGATGTCGGAGAAGGACAGTGAGGACCTGCGCTTCGCGATGCGGGTCGGCGCCGACATGATCGCGCTGTCCTTCGTGCGCTCGGCCGCGGATGTGCAGGACGTGCACCGCATCATGGACGAGTTCGGTCGCCGGGTTCCGGTGATCGCCAAGATCGAGAAGCCGCAGGCGGTGGACAACCTCGAGGAGATCGTCCAGGCGTTCGACGGCATCATGGTCGCGCGCGGCGACCTCGGCGTGGAACTGCCGCTGGAGCAGGTTCCGATCGTGCAGAAGCGCGCCGTCGAGATGGCCCGCCGGGCCGCCAAACCGGTCATCGTCGCCACCCAGGTGCTCGACTCCATGATCACCCTTCCGCGTCCCACCCGGGCCGAGGCGTCCGACTGCGCGAACGCCGTCCTGGACGGTGCCGACGCGATCATGCTCAGCGGTGAGACCAGCGTCGGGAAGTACCCCCTCGAGGCCGTGCGCACCATGGCGAGGATCATCGAGACCACCGAGGACCAGGCGCTGGAGCGGATCCCGGCCCTCGGGACCCGTCCGAGCACCAAGGGCGGGGCCATCACCTTCGCGGCCGCGGCCGTCGGTGACCTGCTCGACGTCAAGTACCTGGTCGCCTTCACCACCAGCGGCGACTCGGCGCGGCGGATGTCGCGGCTTCGCTCGAGGATCCCCCTGCTCGCGTTCACCCCGGACCCGGCGGTGCGTTCCCAGCTCGCCCTCGCCTGGGGGGTGGAGACGTTCCTGACCGCGTCCGTGGAGCACACCGACGACATGGTCGTCCAGGTCGACGAGCTGCTGCTGGAGACCGGCCACTGTCAGGTCGGTGACCCGGTGGTGATCGTCGCCGGGTCGCCGCCCGGGATCCCGGGCTCGTTGAACGCGATGCGCGTGCACCTGATGGGTGATGCCGCGCGCGGTGGCCCGCTGGCGGGCTACAGGTCGGACGCCATCGACGCCGACCCCGACGAGGTCTGACCGATCGGGACGAGGCCTGACCGACCGGGCGGTGCGCACAGTGGCGCGCCCGCCCAGGTCGACGACGGTGGTGCCGGGTGCGGGACTCGAACCCGCATGCCTTTCAGCGGCGCATTTTGAGTGCGCTGTGTCTGCCGATTCCACCAACCCGGCTCGGCACGGATGCTACCGCTGCACCCGGCCCTCGTGACCATCAACTCCCGCTCGATCGCGTCGAGTCACTAGGCTGGCCCCGTGACATCCGAAGAGAACTCCATCAATGGCGATGAGTCGCACACCGAGCGCGAGAGCGAATCCGACGTCCCCGCCCAGGCGCGTCGTGTCGTCGTCGCCGAGGACGAGGCCCTGATCCGACTGGACATCGTCGAGATCCTGCGCGAGGCGGGCTACGACGTGGTCGGCGAGGTCGGCGACGGCGAGGAGGCCGTGCGGATGGCCACCGAACTCACGCCGGACCTCGTGGTGATGGACGTCAAGATGCCGGTGCTGGACGGGATCACGGCCGCCGAGCGGATCGTCGAGTGCCCGGCTGGCCCCCGTCGTCCTCCTCACTGCCTTCTCCCAGCAGGAACTGGTCGAGCGGGCGCGCGATGCCGGCGCCATGGCCTACGTGGTGAAGCCGTTCAGCTCGGCGGACCTGTTGCCGGCACTCGAGATCGCGCTGAGTCGCCATGCTGAGATCCGGGCGCTCGAATCCGAGGTCGCCGACATGGCCGAGCGCTTCGAGACCCGCAAGCTCGTCGACCGTGCCAAGGGCATGCTGCAGAGCAAGTTCGGCATGAGCGAGCCCGAGGCCTTCCGATGGATCCAGAAGACCTCGATGGACAAGCGCCTGACCATGCGTGAGGTGGCCGGGGCGATCCTGAACACGACCTCTCCGGCGGAGGGGTCGGCCGCGCTGCGGCAGGGGCCGGGCAAGCCGGGTCCGTCCTCCGTCTGAGGCGAGTTTGGTCCGCGGCGCCTGTGACGATATGTTCACAAGTCGTTGCTTTCAGTGATCAAAGTCCAGGGAGTCTGCATGCGGCGGTCCGGTCGGACCATGGTGATGCTCGTCGTCGCGGGCGCGCTCGTCCTGTCCGCGTGCACCGATGGCGGTGACGGCGGCGATGGCGGTACCGGCGGGCGCACCGTGGTCGTGTCCAGCGATCTGCCGTTGCGCGGAACCGCCGCAGAGACCTCGCAGTCGACCAACAGGATGCTGCAGGTGTACCTGGACCGAGTCGGCCGGCGGGCGGGCAGCCACTCCGTCCAGTTCGCCACCTACGACGACTCGGCCTCCGAGGACGGGTCCTGGGACGAGGCGACCTGTTCGGCGAACGCGGAGAAGCACGCCGCCAACGCCGCGGAGATCGCGGTGGTGGGCACCTACAACTCCGAGTGCACCAAGGTCATGCTGCCGATCCTGGAGCGTGCGCAGGGTGGCTCGATGGTGATGGTGTCGCATGCGAACACCAACCCGGGACTCACCAAGGCCTGGGCCGAGGGCGAACCCGAGGTCCACTACCCCTCCGGGGAGCGGAACTTCGCCAGGGTGATCGCCACCGATGACGCCCAGGGCACCGCGGCCGCACGGTTCGCCTCCGAGCGGCTCAGCGTTCGCCGGGTGATGATCCTCAACGACGGTCAGACCTACGGTGAGGGCGTCGCGGCCTCCTTCAAGAAGGAGGCCGCGCGCCTCGGGCTCGAGGTGGTCGCGGAGGAGGTCTGGGACGGGGAGCAGAAGAGCTACACCTCGCAGTTCGCGGCGGCCAAGGAGCAGGCGCCCGAACTGGTCTACCTCGCGGGGATCTTCGGCAACAACGGTGCGCAGTTGATCAAGGACAAGGTCGCCGTGCTCGGCAACAATCAGGGCGTCAAGCTGATGGGACCCGATGGGTTCGCCGGGTATGCCGACCTGCAGGCCCTGGCGCAGGGCGAGGGCATGTATCTCACCTTCGCCGGCCTGTCGGCAGATCAACTGGTCAACGCCGGGGGGCAGACCCGGGACCTGCTCGACGCCTACGCCGAGGAGTACCCCGACGCGGCGATCACCAGCTACTCGCTCTACGGGGTCGCGGCCCTGCAGGTGATCCTCGCCGCGGTCGCGTCCTCCGACGGCACCCGGGAGGGCGTGCGGAAGGCCATCTTCAGTGGGGAGGGCATCACGATCCCCGCCGAGGACTCGGCGATCGGCCGGGAGATCCGGATCGACCCGGAGACCGGGGACGTGCTCACCCAGGACGTCTCGGTGCTGCAGCTGACCCAGGGCCAGGAGGTTCTGGTCCAGGTCGCGACCATGTCCTGAACCGGGCTCGTCTGCGTCCTCGGCGTCGGCCTCGATCAGGCGGTCAGGCGGGTCACGCGATCAGCGCGGTGGGCTCGGTCGCAGCGCGCAGGTCAGCCGCGCGGTGCAGACGCGCACGCCGTCCGCCGCCTCGATCACGATCTCGTAGCAGGCCACGCCCGAGCCGAGGGTCAGGGCCGTCGCGATCGCCCGTACCGATCCGTCGCGGACGGCGCGATGATGCGTCGCGTTGATGTCGATCCCCACCGCGACCTTGTCCAGGGATCCGGCGTGCAGGGCGGCTCCGATCGAGCCCACCGTCTCAGCCAGCACGCACGAGGCGCCGCCGTGCAGCAGACCGTAGGGCTGGGTGTTGCCGGCCACCGGCATCGTGGCGACCACCCGGTCGGCGCTGGCCTCGACGACGGCGATGCCCATCCGTTCGATGAGGGTGCCGGAGATCGCCGACCCGGACACCGGGGAATCGGACGGCCCGGCCTCGTCCGTGGTCGATGCGCTGTCCGTCATGCCCCATAGGGTGTCAGGCGTGAGCCAGACCACCGATACCCGGGTAGGGACCGCACCCCGGCTGCTGCTGATCGACGGTCACTCGATGGCCTACCGTGCCTTCTTCGCCCTGCCGGTGGAGAACTTCTCCACCCGCACCGGGCAACCGACCAACGCGGTCTACGGGTTCACCTCGATGCTCATCAACGTGCTGCGTGACGAGCAGCCCGACCACGTCGCCGTGGCGTTCGACGTGTCGCGGCAGACCTTCCGCAGCGAGGCCTTCCCGGACTACAAGGCCAATCGGTCCAGCTCCCCCAGGAGTTCTCGGGCCAGGTGGCGCTCGTGAAGGAGGTGTTGGCCGCCCTGCAGATCCCGGTTCTGGAGAAGGACGGCTACGAGGCCGACGACATCATCGCGACGCTGACCCGCCAGGCGGAGACCGCCGGATGGCGCGTGGTGATCAGCAGCGGTGACCGGGACGCCATCCAGCTGGTCAGCGATCAGGTGACGATCCTGTATCCGGTGCGAGGGGTCTCCGAGCTGATCCGGATGACCCCCGAGGTGGTCCAGGACCGCTACGGAGTGGCTCCGGCCACCTATCCCGAGATGGCGGCGCTGGTCGGGGAGAGCAGCGACAATCTGCCCGGCGTGCCCGGCGTCGGCAACAAGACCGCCGCCAAGTGGCTGACCGCCTACGGCGGCCTGGACGGGATCGTGGCGCATGCCCCGGAGATCAAGGGCAGAGCGGGTGAGAACCTGCGCGCCCACCTCGACCAGGTGCTGACCAACCGCCGCCTCAACAGGCTGGTCGACGATCTCGACCTGCCGATGGGCCTGGAGGACCTGCGGTGGCACACCTGGGATCGCGAACAGGTTCACCAGGTCTTCGACGGCCTGGAGTTCCGGGTGCTGCGCGACCGGTTGTTCGAGTATCTCGCCGCCCCCGAACCCGAGGCCGAGGGCGGGTTCGATCTCCAGGTGACCCGACTCGACGGGGAGGACGTCGCCGCCTGGCTGGGCGAGCACGCGCCGTCCGGCGGGCGCAGCGGCGTGCACGTGGTGGGTCAGTGGGCTCGTGGCACCGGCGATGCCCGTGGCCTGGCGCTGGCCTGTGCCGACGGCGCCGCCGGCTACATCGATCTGCTGGCCGTGGACGCGCCGGGCACCGTCGCTCTGGCGGCCTGGCTGGCGGACCCCGACTGCGAGAAGGTCTTCCATGACGCCAAGGGTCCGATGGCCGCTCTGGCCGCCCGGGGCCTGCCGGTGGCCGGGCTGATCAGTGACACCGCGCTGGCCGCTTATCTGTGCCGTCCCGACCAGCGCAGTTACGATCTGGCCGATCTGACCCTGCGGCACCTCGGCCGGGACCTGCGGGTCGAGCACGAACCGAGTGCCGCGGGGGCGGAGCAGCAGTTGTCCCTCGACGTGGACTCCGGCGGGGACGCACTGGCCGCGGCCGAGTCGGCCACGGTACGGGCCCGCGCCGTCCTGGAGCTGGCCACGGCCCTGGACGGCGAGCTCGCCGATCGGGGCGGGCAGGACCTGCTGCGCGACGTGGAACTGCCGTTGATCGAGGTGCTCGGGCGGATGGAACGGGCCGGGATCGCCGTCGACGTGCCCGCGCTGTCGGATCTGGAGGCCTACTTCGCCGAGGCCGTCGCCGTCGCCGCGAAGGAGGCGTTCTCGGTCATCGACTCCGAGATCAACCTCGGTTCGCCGAAGCAGCTGCAGACCGTGCTGTTCGAGCAGCTGGGCATGCCCAGGACGAAGCGCACCAAGACGGGGTACACGACCGACGCCGAGGCCCTCGCGGACCTGTACGTGAAGACCGAGCATCCGTTCCTCCTGCATCTGCTGCGCCACCGGGACGCCTCGAAGCTGCGGGTCACGGTCGAGGGGCTGCTGCGGTCGGTGTCCGACGACGAGCGGATCCACACCACCTACAGTCAGACCATCGCGGCCACCGGCCGGCTCTCGAGCGCGGACCCCAACCTGCAGAACATCCCGATCCGGACCGACGAGGGGCGGCGGATCCGCGAGACGTTCGTCGTCGGCCCGGGCTACGAGAGCCTGCTGACCGCCGACTACTCCCAGATCGAGATGCGGATCATGGCGCACCTGTCGGGGGACGCCGGGCTGATCGAGGCGTTCCGCTCGGGGGAGGACCTGCACAACTTCGTGGCCTCGAGGGTGTTCTCGGTCGGCACCGGCGAGGTCACCCCTGCGATGCGCTCCAAGATCAAGGCGATGGCCTACGGGCTGGCCTATGGACTGAGTGCCTTCGGGCTGTCCCGTCAGCTCGGCGTCGCCGTCGACGAGGCCCGCACGCTCATGGAGGACTACTTCGACCGCTTCGGCGGAGTCCGGGACTACCTGCGCGGCGTGGTCGAGGCGGCTCGCCGGTCCGGCTACACCGAGACGCTCCTGGGTCGCCGTCGCTATCTGCCGGATCTGACCAGCGACAACCGCCAGCGCCGGGAGATGGCCGAGAGGATGGCGCTGAACGCCCCCATCCAGGGCAGCGCGGCGGACATCATCAAGGTGGCGATGCTCTCTGTGGACGGCGCCCTGGCCGAGCGGGGCCTGGCCAGCCGGATGCTGCTGCAGGTGCACGACGAACTGGTGCTCGAGGTGGCCCCGGGCGAGCGTGCCTCGGTCGAGGCGCTGGTTCGCGAGGCGATGGCGGGCGCGGCCCCGCTGTCGGTGCCGCTGGACGTCTCGGTCGGGGTGGGCCGGTCCTGGCACGAGGCGGGCCACTGACCCCGCAGCCGGGCTTTGACCGTCCCTCGTCGCCGACGGTAGGGTGTGAAAAGGCGCACGTCGTGTGCGGACTGTGACTGTCCTCGATCTCTTTGGCCGATCCTTCAGCCATGTGCTGGCGGCACGCCACGACTGGGGCCTGCTGGACCGCACGCGGCGATCGCCACGGGGATGTCATCGCATGACACACCCCGAGAACTCCACATCCACCATCGACCCCTGTCCACGACGGAGCCCTCCCTACATGACCACCAGCCCGACGATCAGCCCCACTCTCGGTACCAGCGACGCCACCGGCGAGCCGGCCACCCCCCAGATCGCCATCAATGACATCGGCAGTGCCGAAGACTTCCTCGCCGCGATCGACGAGACGATCAAGTACTTCAACGACGGTGACATCGTCGCCGGAACCATCGTCAAGGTCGACCGTGACGAGGTGCTGCTCGACATCGGCTACAAGACCGAGGGCGTCATCCCCTCGCGCGAGCTGTCGATCAAGCACGACATCGACCCGAGCGAGGTCGTCACCGTCGGCGACGAGGTCGAGGCCCTCGTCCTCCAGAAGGAGGACAAGGAGGGTCGGCTGATCCTGTCCAAGAAGCGCGCCCAGTACGAGCGCGCCTGGGGCACGATCGAGAAGATCAAGGAGGAGGACGGCATCGTCACCGGCACGGTGATCGAGGTGGTCAAGGGCGGCCTGATCCTGGACATCGGCCTGCGCGGCTTCCTGCCCGCCTCCCTGGTCGAGATGCGCCGGGTCCGCGACCTCCAGCCCTACGTGGGCAAGGAGATCGAGGCGAAGATCATCGAGCTGGACAAGAACCGCAACAACGTGGTGCTGTCCCGCCGTGCCTGGCTCGAGCAGACCCAGTCCGAGGTGCGCCAGACCTTCCTGCAGACCCTGCAGAAGGGCCAGGTCCGCTCCGGTGTGGTCTCCTCGATCGTCAACTTCGGTGCGTTCGTCGATCTCGGTGGGGTCGACGGCCTGGTGCACGTCTCCGAGTTGTCCTGGAAGCACATCGACCACCCGGGTGAGGTCGTCGAGGTCGGCCAGGAGGTCACCGTCGAGGTGCTGGACGTCGACATGGACCGCGAGCGCGTCTCGCTGTCGCTGAAGGCGACCCAGGAGGACCCCTGGCAGCAGTTCGCCCGCACCCACGCCATCGGTCAGGTCGTGCCGGGCAAGGTCACCAAGCTGGTCCCGTTCGGTGCGTTCGTCCGGGTGGACGAGGGCATCGAGGGTCTGGTGCACATCTCCGAACTGGCCGAGCGGCACGTCGAGATCCCCGAGCAGGTCGTCCAGGTCAACGACTCGATCTTCGTCAAGGTCATCGACATCGATCTCGAGCGTCGGCGGATCTCGCTGTCCCTCAAGCAGGCCAACGAGGGCGCCGTCGAGGCCGGCGGGGAGTTCGACCCGTCGATGTACGGCATGGCCGCGGAGTACGACGAGGGCGGCAACTACAAGTACCCCGAGGGCTTCGACCCCGAGACCAACGAGTGGCTCGAGGGGTACGAGACCCAGCGGGAGGAGTGGGAGCGGCAGTACGCCGAGGCCCACTCGCGCTGGGAGGCCCACCGCAAGCAGATCGACGACGCCGCGAAGGCCGACGCCGAGGCGCGCACCGAGACCGGCCAGGCGCCGTCCACGTACAGCTCGGACCCGCCGGCCGAGGTCGAGGGCACCCTGGCCACCGACGAGGCCCTCGCCGCTCTGCGCGAGAAGCTCACCGGGGGCAACTGATCCCTCAGGCCTCCGCGAGGTCAAGTCGCACCACCCGTCGACCGATGCCTGGTCGACGGGTGGTGCGTCCTTTGGGCACCACGAGGGACGCGACGATGGGGACAGATGACCGAGCAGGCCTCCCGGAAGCCCGCGGTCGACGTCCCCCCGAAGGTCGGCCCCCCTCGGGCCGGCTCCTCGAACGCAGAACCCTCGGTCCCCGCTCCCCGGGGCGCGCTGTCCGCCAGGATGGACGCCGTCCGGGCCGGCGAGCACGACCTGCTCGACCGCGGCCGCTACCTCGACGGCCGACGTGAGTGCGGGGACCGGGATCGGGCCGGATTCGTCGCTCGACGGCGGATCAGCCCGCTCTGGCGGCGGCGGTACAGCGCCGTCCTGGTGGCCGGCGACCTGATCGCGTCCGCGGCCGCCGCCCGCGTCGGCCTGGCCCTGGGCGGGCTCGGATCAGGCTGGGGCGGGACACTTCTCGCCCTCGGCTGGGGTGTCGCCTTCGTGGTCGTGCTCGCGCTCGGGCGGGCCTACGAGCACCGTTTCGTCGGCGGTGGTGGCGAGGAGTACCGCCGGGTCGTCGCCTCCGGTCTGGTGCTGCTCGCGGCGACCAGCATGGCGACGCAGGCGATCCAGGTCGACCTGCGCGGACTCGTCCTGGTCGGTGCTCCGCTCGGACTGCTCACCGCCTGGACGTGGCACGTGGCGGCCCGCCAGGGACTGTTCGCGCTCCGCCGTCGCGGCCGCTGTTCGAGCAGGGTGGTCGTGATCGGGCTGGAGCGTTCGGTGGACGAGCTCCTGGCACGACTGTCCCGTGAGAGGCACGGCGGCCTGGAGGTGGTGGCCGCGTGCGTGTCCCGGGCCGGCGGGGACCGGATCGGCGGCATCCCCGTGGCCGGCACGCCGCAGGAGGCCACCAGCGTGGCCCGGCGGCACTACGCCGACACGATCCTGCTCACCGCCTGGTCCGACGTCAGCGAGGAGGAGCTGCGCAGACTGTCCTGGGACATCGAGGGCAGCGGCTACCACCTGCTGGTCGCGCCCCGGCTCATCGAGGTCTCCGCGCCCAGGATGCACCTGCAGACCGTCGCCGGAGTCCCGCTGCTGGCCGTGGACGAGCCGGAGTTCACCGGCCTGCGTCGCGTGGCCAAGAAGCTGCTCGACCTCACCCTGGCCACGCCTGGGACTGCTCCTGCTCGCACCGATGATGACCGCCATCGCCCTGGCCGTGCAGGCTGACCTCGGCCGGGCCGGTGTTCTTCCGTCAGGTGCGCGTGGGCAGCGGGTCGCAGACCTTCCGGATGACCAAGTTCCGCAGCATGTACGTCGACGCCGAGCAGCGATTCGCCGAGCTGGCGGGCCAGAACGAGCACGGTGCCGGGCCGCTGTTCAAGATGCGTCAGGACCCCCGGATCACGCCGGTCGGGGCGGTCCTGCGCCGCTACTCCCTGGACGAGCTCCCGCAACTGTTCGACGTCCTGCGTCGGCCGGATGTCCTTGGTGGGTCCGCGTCCACCGCTGCCCAGTGAGGTCGCGGCCTACGAGGACGACGTCCACCGGCGACTGCAGGTCCAACCGGGCATCACCGGGCTGTGGCAGGTCTCCGGTCGCTCCGACCTGACCTGGGAGGAGTCCGTCCGGCTGGACCTGTCCTACGTCGAGAACTGGTCGCTCGGCCTGGACCTGGCCATCATCGCCCGGACCGTCGTGGCCGTGCTGGCCCGGCGCGGTGCCTACTGATCCGCTTCGCTGACGCGTCCGAGGAAGAGGCCCCGAGCGTAGGCTGACGGTGTGCTGCGGGTCGGACTGACCGGAGGGATCGGCGCCGGGAAATCGACCGTCGCCGATCGGTTGGCGGTCCTCGGCGCCGCCGTGGTGGACGCGGACCGGATCGCCCGCGAGGTGGTCGCACCCGGCACCGAGGGTCTGGCCGCGATCCGCGAGGCGTTCGGTGACTCCGTGATCGGGGCGGATGGGGCCCTCGACCGCCCGACCCTGGCCGCGATCGTCTTCGCCGGGATACAGGCCCGGCAACGCCTGGAGGCCATCACCCATCCCCGGATCGCGGCCCTGACGGAGGAGTTGATCCGGCAGGCCGAACGTGATCTGGGCCCGGCCGGGATCGCCGTCCACGACGTGCCCCTGCTGGTCGAGAAGCGGATGGGCGCCGCCTATCACCTCGTGGTCGTGGTCGACGCCCCTGCCGAGATCCGCGTGCAGCGCCTGATCACCCGCGGGCTGTCCGAGACCGATGCCCGCTCACGGATGTCGGCCCAGGCGGACCACGATGAGCGCCACCGGGCGGCGGACGCCTGGCTGGACAACGACGGCAGTCTGGATGCCCTGAACGATCAGGTGGACCGGCTCTGGACCGAACGCCTCGTCCCTTTCGCGCGCAACCTGATCGAGGCCAGGCCACCGGACCCCGCCCCGCAGGCGTTGCCGGCCGGTCCCCGGCGTCGCGAAGCGGCCGCCAGGGTCGTCGCGCGGTTGCAGCGCCACCTGGCCGATCGCGCGGCGCACATCCGCACCGTCCGGTCGCAGGGCACCGACGGCGACGGCCTGCCGGAGCCGATGGGACCGATCCGGCTCGAGGTGGAACTCGCCGCCGGCGCGGCCCCCGGCGGACCGGGCGCCGCGCTGCTCGACCTCACCCCGGCCGGCTTCGTCCCCGCGCCCACGTCGCTGGACCCCTGGGCCCCCGACCACGTCAGCGCTGATCCGGGGCTGGCCGCCGAGGTGCGGCTGCGCGGACCCCACGAGCGTCCCGGCGGGTAGTGAGGACCCGGGTCGACGCCCACGCCGACGACCCGAATGTCGGTGCTCGCGCTTACCGTGGGTCCATGCGTCCGACGACCGACCTGCAGCGCCGCGTGGCCCCGTTCCGCGTCGTCTCCGACTTCCAACCGGGCGGTGACCAGCCCGAGGCGATCGCCGCCCTCGCCCGCCGAGTGGAGGCCGGCGAACGTAACGTCGTCCTGCTCGGTGCCACGGGTACCGGCAAGTCGGCGACCACCGCCTGGATGATCGAGCAGGTGCAGCGCCCGACCCTGGTGATGGCGCCGAACAAGACCCTGGCCGCCCAGCTGGCGAACGAGTTCAGGGAGCTGTTGCCGCACAACGCGGTGGAGTACTTCGTCTCCTACTACGACTACTACCAGCCCGAGGCGTACGTCCCCCAGTCGGACACCTACATCGAGAAGGACTCCTCGATCAACGAGGAGGTCGAGCGTCTGCGGCACTCCGCGACCAACTCGCTGCTCACCCGCCGGGACGTGGTCGTGGTCGCGTCCGTGTCGTGCATCTACGGTCTGGGTACGCCCCAGGAGTACGTGGACCGGATGGTCCGGCTCAGGGTGGGCCAGGAGATCGAACGTGACGATCTGCTCCGCCAGTTCGTACAGATGCAGTACACGCGCAACGACCTGGCCTTCGCCCGGGGCACGTTCCGGGTGCGGGGTGACACGGTCGAGATCATCCCGGTCTACGAGGAACTGGCCCTGCGGGTGGAGCTGTTCGGCGACGAGATCGACCGGATCTACACGCTTCACCCGATGACGGGAGAGGTGATCCGGGAGGAGAAGGAGATGTACGTCTTCCCGGCGACCCACTACGTGGCCGGGCCGGAGCGCATGGAGCGGGCACTGTCCGGGATCGAGATCGAGCTCGCCGACCGTCTGGAGGAACTGCAGCGGCAGGGCAAGTTGCTCGAGGCGCAGCGGCTGCGGCTGCGGACCGACCACGACCTGGAGATGATGCGCCAGGTGGGTTCGTGCGCCGGGATCGAGAACTACTCCCGGCACATCGACGGCCGCGGCCCGGGAACGGCCCCCAACACCCTTCTCGACTACTTCCCCGAGGACTTCCTGCTGGTCATCGACGAGTCGCACGTCACCGTCCCGCAGATCGGGGCCATGTACGAGGGTGACATGAGCCGCAAGCGCACCCTGGTCGACCACGGGTTCAGGCTGCCGAGCGCGATGGACAACCGCCCGCTGAAGTGGGAGGAGTTCCTGGACCGGATCGGGCAGACCGTCTTCCTGTCGGCGACGCCCGGCGACTACGAACTGAGCCGGTCCCGGGGGGTGGTCGAACAGATCATCCGTCCGACCGGACTGGTCGACCCCAAGGTCGTGGTGAAGCCGCCGAAGGGCCAGATCGACGACCTGCTGGAGCAGATCCGTGCGCGGGCCGAGCGGAACGAGCGGGTCCTGGTCACCACGCTGACCAAGCGGATGTCCGAGGACCTCACCGACTATCTGCTCGAGCAGGGGGTCCGGGTGCGCTACCTGCACTCCGAGGTCGACACCCTGCGTCGCGTGGAGCTGCTGCGCGAATTGCGCCAGGGCACCTACGACGTCCTGGTCGGGATCAACCTGCTGCGTGAGGGGCTGGACCTGCCCGAGGTGTCGCTGGTCTCCATCCTCGACGCCGACAAGGAGGGCTTCCTGCGCTCGAGCAAGTCCTTGATCCAGACGATCGGTCGTGCGGCCCGGAACGTCTCGGGGGAGGTGCACATGTACGCCGACAACGTGACCGCGTCCATGGCGCAGGCGATCGACGAGACGAACCGGCGGCGCGAGAAGCAGGTCGCGTACAACACCGCCCGCGGCATCGACCCCACGCCGCTGCGCAAGCGGATCGCCGACATCACCGACCTGATCGCCAAGGAGGAGCAGGACACGGCGGACCTCCTGGACGCCGCGATCGGCGGCGGTCGCCAGCGCAGCAGGGGCAAGGCCCCGGTGCCCGGTATGGGGTCCACGCGTGCCGAAGGGGCCGCGGGCGGATCACGGACCGCGTTGCAGGGTCTGCCGGCGACCGACCTGGCCGACCTGATCCAGCAGTTGACCGATCAGATGAAGGCCGCGGCCGCGGAGCTGCAGTTCGAGCTGGCCGCTCGGCTGCGCGACGAGATCGGCGAGCTCAAGAAGGAGCTGCGAGGGATGCGCGCCGCCGGTGCCGGCTGAGGCCGACCACACCTGCACGGATCAAGTTCTCACCGACGGCGGCCGACCCTGTACCGAGGTCGTATCCGCGAGTGAGGGACATCACTATGGGGCATCAGCTGTCCGTGGGCCGCTGTCTGCTGCTGCTCGGGACGGTGGGTCTGCTCGCCACCGGCACCGCGGTCACCGCGGCCGTGGTGTCCAGCAGCACGGCGGTCGACGCGCACGCCCGGCTGGTGACCAACTCCGAGGCGCGCAACCTGGCCCGCGCCCTCGACACTCGGGCCGGCCAGCTCACGGTGGACGGCTACAAGGCCCTGCTGCTGTCCTCCCCGCGCGATGAGCTCGAGGGGCTCGCCGACGATGCGGGCGCGGTCGCCACGCTGCTGGACCGGCTCGAGGCGCTCCCGCTGACCGCGCCCGAGCGGGATGCCGTCGCGGGCCTGCGGCCGGCCTTCGCCGACCACGTCGGCGGCATCGAGGCCGTCGTGCGGGCGGCCGTCGACGACCAGCCGCGTGCCCAGCGCAACGTCGCGGCCATCCAGACCGCCGACGACACCACCGGCGAGGCTGTGGGGCAGGCCATCGGCGCACTGGACGTCATCGCGGTGGACACCGAGGCGGAGTTCGCCGTCTGGTCTCAGCGGCTGCGTGTCGCGGCCCTGCTCGTGGGCGTGGTCGCCCTGGTCGGCGTCGTGGCGGCCACCGTCGCGGTGCGGCGAACCCTGATGCGCCGTCTCAGAGAGGTGTCCGCGGTGCTGGCCACGGCCGCCGACGGTGACTTCACCGCGCGCGTCACGGTGACCGGGGACGACGAACTGGCCCAGATGGGGCAGGCCACCAACACCGCTCTCGAGTCCATCGCGGCGGTGGTCTCGGGCGTCGTGACCACGGGGCAGCGGCTGGCCGCCGAGGCCTCGGCCCTCGAGGAGGTGGCCCTTCGCGCATCCTCGAGCGCCTCGGGGGCTGCCGCCCAGGCGCAGCATGCCTCCACCGTGGCCCACACGGTCTCCGGCAGCGTGAACGACGTCGCCCGAGGTTCCGCGGAGATGGGAACCTCGATCTCGGAGATCGCCAGCAACGCCCAGGAGGCGGTGCGCGTGGCCGAGGGCGCAGTCAGCTCCGTGGAGTCCACGACGGCGCGGATGAGCGAGCTGGCCGAGTCCAGCCGCGAGATCGGCGACGTCGTCCGGCTGATCACCTCGATCGCGGAGCAGACCAACCTGCTCGCCCTGAACGCGACCATCGAGGCCGCGCGCGCCGGTGAGGCGGGCAAGGGGTTTGCCGTCGTCGCCGACGAGGTCAAGCAGCTCGCCCAGGAGACGGCCCGGGCCACCGAGGACATCTCCCAGCGGGTCGACGCGATCCAGGCGAACACGGCCCAGGCCGGCGAGGCCATCGCCGGCATCGCGGGCGTCATGACCCGGATCACCGAGTTCCAGGCCAGTATCGCCGGGGCGGTGGAGGAGCAGACCGCGACCACGTCGGTGATCAACGAGGGGGTCGCCACCGCGGCGGACGGATCCGAGGACGTGGCGAGGACGATCCGCGCGGTCGCGGAGGCGGCGGGTACCGCCGCCGATGCCGTCGGAGCCGCACTGGCCAGCGCCGCGCTACTCAGCAGTCTCGGCGCGGAGCTCAAGGGGACGGCCGCTCGCTACCGGCGGTGAGAACCTCGCCGGCGGCACCGAGGATCACCGCGATCCCGCACCACTGACGCAGTTCGACCCGGCGACCGATCCGTGTGCGGGACGATCGAACGTCCCGGCGCTTCGTGACCTCGCCCCCGGTCCGGATCGAGGAGTAGGCCGGTCAGCGGTTGACCCAGGCATCCCGGGCGTCGGCCAGTCGCCGCACATGCCCCGGCAGCCGACCGGCCCGCAGCCCGGCCAGGTCCACCTCGTCGAGCACCTGACGCAGGGCGGCTCGGACGGCGACCCACACGACCGGGAGGTGTTCCGCGGCACCCTCGTACGTCGTCTGGTGCGGGCGCAACCCGCGCACCTCGGCGAGCGGACCGTCCACCGCCCGCATCACTGCGCCCAGCATGATCTCCGAAGCCTCACGGGACAGGAGATAGCCCCCGGCCGGTCCCCGGACGCTGGCCACCAGGTCCGCCCGGCGCAGATCGGCCAGGATCGCCTCGAGGAACTTGCGCGGCAGATGCTGGCGGGTGGCCAGATCCTCGCTGGACAGCGGTCGGCCGTCGCCGGCCTGCTCCTCGGCCAGCATGAGCATCGCCCTGATGGCGTAGTCGCTCTTCGCCGAGATGTGCACCGGCGAATTCTCCCACGGCCGGCCTCGCCCCACTGAGGTGAGTTGACCCGTCGGGCCGGCCCTGTCTAATCTCCTATTAAATCTATAGGATTTATAGCTCTTTATGGAGGCCGCGTGCGCAAGCTCGTCCTGCTCGCCATGGTCGGCTTCGCCGCCCAGCTCGTCGACGGCAGCCTGGGGATGGCGTACGGCGTGACGTCGACGACTCTGTTGCTGTTCCTGGGCACCAACCCGGCGTCCGCCTCCGCGATGGTGCATCTGGCCGAGATCGGCACCACGTTGATGTCGGGCGCCGCCCACCACCGATTCGGCAACGTGGACTGGTCGGTGGTGCTGAAGATCGGGCTTCCAGGGGCGGTCGGCGCCTTCGCCGGGGCCACGTTCCTGTCTCAACTCGATACGGCGGCGGCCACGCCCGTCATGGCCACGGTCCTGCTGGTGCTCGGGTTGTACGTGCTCGTCCGCTTCACGGTGCAGGACCTTCGCCAGGACCGGCTCGGCCAGCCGTTGCGCAAGCGCTTCCTGGCCCCCCTGGGGCTGTTCGCCGGATTCCTCGACGCCACCGGCGGCGGTGGCTGGGGCCCTGTCGGCACCCCGGCCATCCTGGCCAGCGGACGGCTGGAGCCACGCAAGGTCATCGGCTCCATCGATACGAGCGAATTCGCGGTGTCCGTCGCGGCCAGCGCCGGCTTTCTGCTCGCCCTCGGCAGCAGCGGCGTCAATCCCGTCTGGGTCCTCGGCCTGTTGCTGGGCGGCGCGCTGGCCGCCCCCATCGCCGCATGGTTGGTTCGGCACCTGCCCCCTCGAGTGCTCGGCCCGGCCGTGGGGGGACTGATCGTGGTCACCAACTCCCGCACTCTGCTGAACAGTGACTGGCTCGCGGCTTCCTCACCGCAGCGGTGGGTGGTGTACGCGGTCCTCCTCCTGGGGTGGGGCGCCGCCGTGACGTACTCGGTGCACAGGCACCGCAGCGAGCGGCGGGTCCGCGCCGAACAGCGAGAGCTGGCTCTCGACCCGTTTGCCTCGACGACCGCGCCCACCTGCCGAACGAGATCCCGCGAAGCTGGTCCCGACCCTCACCAGCCGCGGTCGCGCCACTGCGGCAGGTGCGGCCGTTCGGCGCCGAGCGTGGTGTCGTCACCGTGGCCGGGATAGACCCAGGTCGCGTCGGACAGGACCCCGAAGACCCGCTCCTCGAGATCGTCCATGAGCGAGGTGAAGGCCTGCGGGTCCGAGGTCTTGCCCGGACCACCGGGGAACAGGCTGTCACCGGTGAACAGGTGCCTCGAGCCGTCGGCGGCGGTGAGCAGCAGAGCCACCGAGCCAGGGGTGTGGCCGCGCAGCTGGACGACATCAAGCCGGTGATCCCCGAAACCGATCACGTCCCCGTGCCGCAGCCTCTGGTCCGGCGCGACGGGCAACGCCTCGGCATCGTCCGCACCGGCCAGGGTCCGGGCCCCCGTCGCCTCCACCAGGTCGGCAAGGGCGCGGTGATGGTCCCAGTGCCGGTGGGTGGTGACGATCGAGGCCAGCCCCCGGCCGCCGTCGGCGGCACCCTCGCCGACCAGCTCCAGCAGGCGCTGGGGCGCGTCGGCGGCGTCCACCAGCAGCTGCTCCCCGGATGATCGGCAGGTCAGCAGGTAGGCGTTGTTGTCCTGCTCGGAGACGCTCGCCTTGCGGATCGCGACATCGGCGACCACCCGGGCCGCGCTGGGACCGAACGGGGTGACGGCGCCGGAGTAGGTCATACCGCCAACAGTCGCAGGTCCGGCCGGGGCGAGGAACACCTTGCCCCCCGACGGAGCCCGAACATGGTGCGCAATACCATCGATACCATGGCGCTGCGCAGCGTTCGTCTGGTCGTCCTCGCGACGATCAGCACGGTCCTCGCCGCACTGGCCCATTCGCTCGGGGCCGGCCGGCTGCCGGGCGATCTGATCGCGGCGACCCCGCCCGTCGCCCTGGCCGGCTCGGTGATCTTCACCGCCGCCGCCGTGGGTGTCCTGGGCTGGCGCCGCCGTCCGGCGTGGGTCGTCGTCCTCGTCCTGATCCTCGCTCAAGGTGTCCAGCACCTGGCCCTGCTGACGGCGGGTTCCGGGACAGCCGACGTGTCGGCACTGACCCACGGCGGTCATGGCGGCCACGCGGCGACGGCCGGTGGAGCCGGGATCATCGTGGCCGGCCAGTCCGGACACGGTCACCACTCGGTGACCATGGCGGCGGGGCACCTGCTGGCGGCCCTGGTCACCGCCGCCCTGCTCGGCCACGGCGAACACGTCGTGACCCTGATGCTGACCTGGTTGTCCTGGCTCGCGCCGACCCCGGCCGTCACGCCGGCCGCCGTGCCGACCCGGATCCGCCGATGGACCGTCCCCACGGGCCCTCGGCCCCTGTACCGCCTGCTCCGTGCCTGTGGTGTGGGCCTGCGCGGGCCGCCCGCGTGCTGCGTCGCGACACCGATCTGACGACTGCCGCTCTCGCCCGGTCCGTCGTCCGCAGCCAGACCATCCACAGTTCGCTCGTGGCCGCTGCCGCGAGCCCGCGGGTGCGCCGCGCCCGGAAGGAGCCTCGATACCCATGGCACGACCCCTGAACCGCTACCAGCCCCTGCTCGCCGTCGCCGTCCTGGTGATGGCCGCCGGCTGCGGCAGCAGCACCGCCTCCACCGGTGCTGCTGCCGACCCGGCCTCGACCGCCACGGCGACCTCGAGCGCGACCGCCGAGGCCCCGTTGACCCTGGACGACGCCTGGGTCAAGGCGGCGCCCTCCGGGATGACCGCGCTGTTCGGCACCCTGCGCAACACCACCGACGCCGACATCACTTTGGTCGCCGGCTCCAGCCCCGCGGCCGGCATGGTGGAACTGCACGAGGTGGTGACCGAGGCGGGCGCCTCCACGATGCGGCCCAAGGCCGGGGGCTTCGTCGTCCCGGCCGGGGGGACCCACGAACTGGCTCCGGGCGCCGACCACCTGATGCTGATGAACCTGACCGGGGCGCTCTCGCCCGGCGACATGGTCGAGGTCACCCTGATCACGGCGGACGGGCAGAGTGTCGTCGTCGCCGTCATCGCGAAGGAGTTCGCCGCCGGCAACGAGGACTATCAGCCGTCGACGGGCGGCTCGATGAGCCCGGCAGCGTCCTCGTCGTCGTGACGGGGCTGTCTCGCCGGGAGCTCCTGTCCTCCTCGGCCGGTGGCGCGGTCGCGGTGGGGCTCGGGCTCGCCGCGGCCGCCGCACCCGCGGTCTCCACGGCGTCCACGCCCGGCCCGGACGTCGCGCCCACCCTCGAGGATCCACCCGGTCTCCTGGTGGAACCGTTCTACGGCACCCACCAGAGCGGGATCGCCACGGCGCACCAGGCGCACGCCGTCTTCCTGGGGCTGGACCTCCTGCCCGCCACCGACCGTGCTGCAGCGGTCCGGATGCTGCGGCTGCTGACCGATGACGCCGCCCGGCTCACCCAGGGTCGTCCGGCGCTCGGCGACACCGAGCCGGAACTCGCCCGAGAACCGGCCCGGCTGACGGTCACGTTCGGGCTCGGACCGTCCGCCTTCGATCGGCTCGGGCTGGCCGAGCTGCGTCCCGGGGGCGTCGCCGCGCTGCCCGCGTTCCCGACCGACCGGCTCAGCGAGCGATGGGGGCAGACCGATCTGCTGCTCCAGGTGTGCACCGACTCCCCGCTGACTCTGGCCCACACCGCCCGGATGCTGATCAAGGACTCGCGGGCGTTCGCCTCCCTGCGCTGGGCGCAGCGGGGGTTCAGCACCGTGGGCCCGGCGACACCGCGCAACCTGATGGGCCAGGTGGACGGGACGGTCAACCCGGTCCCCGGCACCCCGGCGTTCGACGCGGCGGTCTGGGCGGGAGGCGGCGGCCGCCCCGAGCCGGGATGGTTCGCCGGGGGCACCGTGCTGGTGCTTCGCCGGATCCGGATGGACCTCGACGCCTGGGACGCCTTCGAACGCCCGGGCAAGGAGCAGGTGATCGGGCGACGGCTCGACAACGGGGCGCCGCTGACCGGCACGCGGGAGCATGACACCCCCGACCTGGACGCACTCGACGACGCGGGGTTCCCGGTGATCGAGCCCAATGCCCACATCCGGCTGGCGGCTGCCCGGGACGGGGAGACGATCCTGCGCCGGCCCTACTCCTATGAGGTCGGGCCGGACGCCGACGGAGGGACGGAGGCCGGCCTCCTGTTCGCCGCCTACCAGGGCGATCCGCGGACGTCGTTCGTGCCGGTGCAGACCCGGCTGGCGGCCTCGGACCTGTTCAACAGATGGATCACCCACGTCGGATCGGCGGTCTACGCGATTGCGCCCGGCGTCACCGAGGGGGAGTACTGGGGGCAGGGACTGCTCGGTCGGTGACTGTCGGCCCTCGCACTTAGCATGTTGGGCATGACCGATCGCCTGATCGTGCGCGGGGCGCGTGAGCACAACCTCAAGGACGTCTCCCTCGACCTGCCGCGCGATGCGTTGATCGTCTTCACCGGCCTGTCCGGGTCGGGCAAGTCCTCGCTCGCCTTCGACACGATCTTCGCCGAGGGCCAGCGGCGCTACGTCGAGTCACTGTCCGCCTATGCCCGGCAGTTCCTCGGTCAGATGGACAAGCCGGACGTCGACTTCATCGAGGGGCTGTCCCCGGCGGTCTCGATCGACCAGAAGTCGACCAACCGAAATCCTCGCTCCACAGTGGGCACGATCACGGAGGTCTACGACTACCTGCGTCTGCTCTGGGCCCGGGCGGGGCGGCCGCACTGTCCCACCTGCGGCGAGCCCATCCAGCGGCAGACTCCGCAGCAGATCGTCGACCGGCTCCTGGAGCTGCCGCAGGGCACGCGGTTCCAGGTGCTCGCCCCGGTCGTGCGCGACCGCAAGGGCGAGTACGCGGACCTGTTCCGGGAACTGCAGTCCAAGGGCTTCTCCCGGGCCCGGGTGGACGGCGAGACCATGTCACTGGCGCAGGCTCCGCAGCTCGAGAAGAAGCTCAAGCACACCATCGACGTCGTCGTCGACCGGCTGGTGATCAAGGGATCGGTGCGTCGCCGGCTCACCGACTCGGTCGAGACCGCGCTCGCCCTGGCCGGGGGGCTGCTCACGGTGGACCTGGTCGACGAGGCGGCGGACTCGCCGGACCGGGAACGCCGATTCAGCGAGAGGATGGCCTGCCCGAACGAGCACCAGCTGTCCTCCTTCGAGGTGGAGCCGCGCACCTTCTCGTTCAACAATCCCTACGGCGCCTGCCCGGAGTGCACCGGGATCGGCACCCGACTCGAGGTCGACCCCGAGCTCGTGGTCCCGGACGACGACCTGACCCTGGCCGAGGGCGCGATCGCGCCGTGGAGCAACGGATCCTCGGACTACTTCATGCGCCTCGTGACGGCTCTGGGGGAGGACCTCGGCTTCTCGGTCGACACGCCCTGGCGGGCGCTGCCCAAGCGGGCCCGGGACGCCCTGCTGCACGGACGGAACCACAAGGTGCATGTGCGCTTCCGGAACCGGTACGGGCGTGAGCGCTCGTACTCGACCGGGTTCGAGGGAGCGGTCGCGTTCGTCCAGCGCCGGCACGCCGAGACCGAGTCGGACTGGAGCCGTGAACGCTACGAGGGCTACATGCGCCAGATCCCCTGCCCGGTCTGTCAGGGGGCCCGGCTCAAGCCGGAGTCGCTGGCGGTGCTGGTCGGGGGTCGCTCGATCTCCCAGGTGTGCGCCCTGCCGATCGGAGAGGCCGCAGACTTCCTGACCACCGTGGACCTCACCGCGCGCGAGCGACAGATCGCCGAGCGGGTCCTCAAGGAGATCCACGCCCGGCTCGGCTTCCTGCTCGACGTCGGCCTGGACTACCTGTCCCTGGACCGCGGCGCCGGAACCCTGTCCGGTGGCGAGGCGCAGCGGATCCGGCTGGCGACCCAGATCGGCTCGGGTCTGGTCGGGGTGCTCTACGTGCTCGACGAGCCCAGCATCGGGCTTCACCAGCGCGACAATCGGCGGCTGATCGACACGCTGACCCGACTTCGCGAACTCGGCAACACCCTCATCGTCGTCGAACACGACGAGGACACCATCCGCGCGGCGAACTGGGCGGTCGACATCGGTCCGGGAGCAGGCGAGCACGGCGGGCAGGTGGTGCACTCCGGGCCCGTGGCCGATCTGCTCACCCATCCCGACTCCCTCACCGGCGCGTATCTGTCCGGGCGTCGTCAGATCGAGGTGCCCGCCGAGCGCCGCACGGTCGATCCGGCCCGGCAGCTCACCGTGCACGGTGCGCGCGAGCACAACCTCGCCGGCGTCGACGTGTCCTTCCCGGTGGGCTGCTTCATCGCGGTGACCGGCGTCAGCGGTTCCGGGAAGTCCACGCTGATCAACGACATCCTCTACACCGTGCTGGCGAACAAGCTCAACGGCGCGCGCCAGGTGCCGGGACGGCACAAGAGCGTGTCCGGGCTGGACCACGTCGACAAGGTCGTGCACGTGGACCAGAGCCCGATCGGACGGACTCCCCGCTCCAACCCGGCCACCTACACCGGGGTGTTCGACCACGTCCGCAAGCTCTTCGCGGCGACCACCGAGGCCAAGGTGCGCGGCTACCAGCCGGGGCGGTTCTCCTTCAACGTCAAGGGCGGGCGCTGCGAGGCCTGCTCCGGTGACGGCACGATCAAGATCGAGATGAACTTCCTGCCCGACGTGTACGTGCCGTGCGAGGTCTGCCACGGGGCCAGGTACAACCGCGAGACGCTCGAGGTCCACTTCAAGGGCAAGACCATCGCGGACGTGCTGGACATGCCCATCGAGCAGGCCGCGGAGTTCTTCGCGGCCGTTCCGGCCATCGCGCGGCACATGACGACTCTGGTTCAGGTGGGTCTGGGGTACGTCCGCCTCGGCCAACCCGCGCCGACCCTGTCCGGCGGGGAGGCGCAGCGGGTGAAACTGGCCAGCGAACTGCAGAAGCGCTCCACCGGGCGCACCGTCTACGTGCTCGACGAGCCGACCACCGGACTGCACTTCGAGGACATCCGCAAACTCCTCGGGGTTCTGCAGGGCCTGGTGGACAAGGGCAACACGGTCATCGTCATCGAGCACAACTTCGACGTGATCAAGAGTGCGGACTGGTTGGTGGACCTCGGTCCCGAGGGCGGCTCCGGTGGGGGCCGGGTGATCGCCACCGGTACACCGGAGTCCGTCGCGGCCGCCCCGGGCAGTCACACCGGGACCTTCCTGGCGGCCGCGCTGGGGGTGGACCGCGCATCGCCGACGGCCACGAAGAAGCGTGCGCCGGTCCGGTCCACCTCAGCTGCGCCCCGCCGTCGCCGGGCCGCGGCCGGCGCCTAGGTCCGCGCGTGGCCGACCCAACGACCTACCGTCCGCGTCCCGGCGAGATCCCCGACTCCCCGGGTGTCTACCGCTTCCGCGACGAGCACGGCCGCGTGATCTACGTGGGCAAGGCGAAGAGTCTTCGCCAACGGCTCACGTCCTACTTCGCCGACCCGGCGTCGCTGCATCCGCGCACCCTGAGCATGGTGACCACGGCGGCCGGCGTGGAATGGACCGTGGTCGGCACCGAGGTCGAGGCCCTGCAACTGGAGTACTCCTGGATCAAGGAGTTCGATCCGCGGTTCAACGTGAAGTACCGGGACGACAAGTCCTACCCGTTCCTCGCGGTCACCCTGGGGGAGGAGTTCCCCCGGGTGACGGTGATGCGCGGTGCCAAGCGCAAGGGGACCCGGTACTTCGGGCCCTATGCGCATGCATGGGCCATCAGGGACACGGTGGACCAACTGCTCCGTGTCTTCCCGGTGCGCACCTGCAGCAACGGGGTGTTCAAGCGGGCGGGGCAATCCGGACGACCATGTCTGCTCGGCTACATCGACAAGTGCTCGGCCCCCTGCGTGGGCTGGGTGGACGCCCAGGAGCACCGCGACCTCGCCGAGGACTTCTGCGACTTCATGTCGGGCCAGACCAATCGGTTCGTCCAGAGACTCCAGGAGCAGATGCACGCCGCGGCGGAGGAGCTCGACTTCGAGCGGGCGGCCCGGTTGCGCGACGACGTCGCCGCCCTGAACCGGGCGATGGAACGCAACGCGATGGTGCTGCCGGACGGCACCGACGCCGACGTGTTCGCGCTCGCCGAGGACGACCTCGAGGCCGCCGTCCAGGTCTTCCACGTCCGCGCCGGCCGGGTCCGGGGCCAGCGGGGGTGGGTGGTCGAGAAGGTCGAGGACGTGACCACCGCGGGCCTGGTGGAGCATCTCCTGCAGCAGGTCTACGGCGAGGACGATCCCGAGGCCGCGGCGCCGGGGGGCAGGGCCAGGGCCCACGGCCCGATCCCACGAGAGGTGCTCGTGCCGGTGCTGCCCGAGGGCGGCGAACGGATCGAGCAGTGGCTGGCCCAGCGCCGTGGTGCCCGGGTCGCCGTCCGGGTGCCCCGGCGCGGGGACAAGCGTGCGCTCCAGGAGACGGTGCAGCACAATGCGGCCGCCGCCCTGACCCTGCACAAGACCCGCCGCGCCGGCGACCTGACGACCAGGAGCCAGGCCCTTCAGGAGATCCAGGACGCTCTCGACCTGCCCAGTGCACCCCTGCGGATCGAGTGCTACGACGTGTCCAACATCGGCGGCCGGCACGTCGTGGCCTCGATGGTGGTCTTCGAGGACGGTCTGCCCCGCAAGTCCGAGTACCGTCGCTTCACCGTCCGGGGTGAGGGCCCCACAGACCCTGCGCAGCCGCCGGACGGCGTGCAGCCGGATCTGCCGGCGAGCGGGCCGGACGACACCGCGGCCATCCATGAGGTGATCACCCGGCGTTTCCGCCGTCACCTCGCTGACCGCGAGGAGATGTCGGCCGTCGCCGGCCCGGAGAACGGGTCCGGCGAGGACGGGTCCGGCGAGGGCGCACCCGAGGACGGCGGGCGCCGGCGATTCGCCTACCCGCCGAATCTCGTCGTGGTCGACGGCGGGGCTCCCCAGGTCTCCGCCGCCGCGCGAGCGCTGTCCGAACTCGGCATCGACGACGTGCAGCTGTGCGGTCTGGCCAAGCGCCTGGAGGAGGTCTGGCTACCGGGCGAGGACCTGCCCGTGGTGCTGCCCCGCAGCAGCGAGGGCCTCTACCTGCTCCAGCGGGTTCGCGACGAGGCGCACCGGTTCGCGATCGCCCATCACCGGCAGCGCCGCAGCAGGGCGATGACCGCGAGCGAACTGGACGAGGTGCCCGGACTCGGGCCCGCCCGCAAGCGTGCGCTGCTCAAGGCCTTCGGTTCCCTGAAGCGCCTGCGCGCGGCCGGTGCCGCCGAGATCGCCCAGGTGCCCGGCATCGGCCCGGCCGTGGCAGCATCGGTGGCGGCCGCGCTGAACGGTCCGGCGGACCGCGGGCCGGGTCGGGCGGTGGCCTTCGACGCATCGACGGGAGAGGTTCTTGACTGAGCTACTGGTGATCACGGGGATGTCCGGTGCCGGCCGGTCGACCGCGGGGAACGTGCTCGAGGACGTGGGCTGGTACGTGGTGGACAATCTGCCGCCGGCGCTGATCCCGTCGCTGGTCGACCTCGCCGGTGAGCGGCGAGAGAGCGGCGGCGCCGGGCCGGATCGGGTCGCCGTGGCCACCGACGTGCGCGGCGGCTCGTTCTTCGCCCGGCTCACCGAGACCCTCGGCGAACTGGAACGGCAGGGGCACAGTCATCGACTGCTCTTCCTCGACGCCACCGACGAGGCCCTGGTGCGGCGGTTCGAGTCCGTGCGGCGCCCCCATCCGCTGCAGGGTTCCGGCCGGTTGCTGGACGCCATCCAGCGGGAGCGTGAACGACTCGGCCCGCTCCGCTCGATCTCGGACACCGTGATCGACTCGTCGAACCTCAACATCCACCAGCTCGCGGCCAAGGTGAACCACGTCTTCGCGGAGGGCCGGCAGGACGTCGTCCGGGTCACCGTGATGTCGTTCGGCTTCAAACACGGTCTGCCCCTCGACGCCGATCACGTCGCCGACGTGCGCTTCCTACCGAACCCCTACTGGGTCCCTGACCTGCGCCCGCACAACGGGCTGGACCGACCGGTCAGCGACTATGTGCTGGCCCAGGACGGCGCGAAGGAGTTCCTGGAGGCCTATCGGGACGCCCTGTCGGTGGTCCTGCAGCGCTACGCCCGCGAGAACAAGCGCTACGCCACGGTGGCCCTGGGTTGCACCGGCGGTCAGCACCGATCGGTGGCGATGAGCGAGGCCCTGGCGGACATGCTCGGCGAGCTCGGTGTCGAACCCACGACCGTTCATCGAGACGTGGGACGACAGTGACGGCTCCGGGCGCCGGAGGTCGCCGGGGCCCGGCCATCGTGGCCCTCGGGGGTGGCCACGGTCTGGCGGCCTCGCTGCAGGCGCTGCGTCACCTCACCGACCGGCTGACGGCCGTCGTGACGGTCGCGGACGACGGGGGGTCCTCCGGCCGGCTGCGCAAGGAGCTCGGAGTCCTGCCCCCGGGAGATCTGCGCATGGCGCTGTCCGCACTGTGCGACGACGGCGAGTGGGGCCACCTCTGGCGTGACGTGCTGCAACACCGGTTCTCCTCCGATGGCGAATTGAACGACCACGCCCTCGGCAATCTGCTGATCGTGACGTTGTGGGACCTGCTGGGGGACCCGGTCACCGGCCTCGACTGGGTGGCCCGCCTGCTGGGTGCCCGGGGCCGTGTGCTGCCGATGGCCGCCGTCCCGCTGGACATCGAGGCGACGGTGCGCGGTCTGGACGACCGTGATCCGCAGGCGGCGGCGACGATCCGGGGTCAGGTCGCGGTCGCCACAACGCCGGGGGACGTGATCAATGTTCGCCTGCTGCCCGATCAACCGCCCGCCTGTACGGAGGCCCTGAGGGCCGTGGACGAGGCGGACTGGGTGGTGCTCGGTCCCGGCTCCTGGTTCACCAGCGTCCTGCCGCATCTGCTGGTGCCCGACCTGGCCAACGCGTTGCGCGACACCCGGGCGCGGCGCTGCATCACGATGAATCTCAGCGCGCCGGCGGGGGAGACCGAGGGTCTGAGCGCGCAGCAGCATCTGCAGATCCTGGCCGAGCACGCACCGGGATTGACGGTGGACGTCGTGATCGCCGACCCCAGTGCCGTGGAGGACGCCGACGCCCTGGCCGGCACGGTCGCCACACTCGGCGGACGTCTGCTGATGCGCCAGGTCGGTCGTGGCGACCGGTCCGGGTGCCACGACGCGCTACGGCTGGCGGCCGCCTACGGAGACGTGGTCGCCGGGACGGTCGGGGACGTCGGCCCAGAGCGAACGGCGTCGGCGTGAGGGCGTGAGGGCGTTGCACGGCACGGGCGACGGTACCCGAACGCGAGACTCCTCACCTCGCGGGCGGTTTCGGCGTCGGCGGGCGCGCCCCGGTCCGTCGAACGGGGGATGCCCGGAGTCACCGTTTGGAACCACCCTGTTCGCCACACGAGGCTCGACCCGATGGCAGGATGGGCGACATGGCGTTGACGGCGGTGGTCAAGGACGAACTGAGCCGGTTGACCGTGACGAAGCCCTGCTGCCGCAAGGCCGAGGTCTCGGCGACCCTTCGGTTCGCGGGCGGCCTGCACATCGTCAGCGGGCGGATCGTCGTGGAGGCCGAACTCGACACCGGCAACGCGGCCCGCCGGCTCCGCAAGGACGTCGCCGAGGTCTTCGGGCACACCAGCGACGTGATCGTGATGGCCCCCGGCGGGCTGCGTCGCGGTAGCCGCTACGTCGTCCGGGTGGTCAAGGACGGCGAGTCCCTGGCCCGGCAGACCGGTCTGCTGGACGGCCGCGGCCGCCCGGTGCGCGGCCTGCCCCCGCAGGTGGTCTCGGGAGCGACGTGCGATGCCGAGGCAGCCTGGCGCGGGGCCTTCCTGGCTCATGGCTCGCTGACCGAACCGGGCCGGTCCTCCGCGCTCGAGGTGACCTGCCCGGGTCCGGAGGCCGCGCTCGCACTGGTCGGTGCGGCCAGGCGGCTGGGCGTGCAGTCGAAGGCCCGCGAGGTTCGCGGCATCGATCGGGTGGTGATCCGCGACGGGGACACGATCAGCGCGATGCTGACCCGGCTCGGGGCGCACGACGCCGTCCTCGCCTGGGAGGAGCGGCGGATGCGCCGCGAGGTGCGCGCCACCGCGAACCGGCTCGCGAACTTCGACGACGCCAACCTGCGCCGCTCCGCGCGCGCGGCCGTGGCAGCGGGCGCCAGGGTCGAGCGAGCGCTGGAGATCCTGGGCGAGGACGTCCCGGACCACCTGCGCACCGCCGGAACGCTTCGGCTGGCCCACAAGCAGGCCTCGCTGGAGGAACTCGGCCAGCTGGCGGACCCGCCGATGACCAAGGACGCGGTCGCCGGTCGCATCCGGCGGTTGCTCGCGATGGCGGACAAGCGCGCACTCGAGATGGGCATGCCGGGCACCGACGCCAACCTCACCGCGGACATGCTCGACGCCTGAAGCCGGGACCTTGGGCCGGATTGTGCCCGGCCGCGGCCCTGCTGCGGCAAACCCGTCTCAACTTTGCCTGGCCCACGGGATTGGGTCGGCATGTGCTCTGCCCATAGGGTGAGCGGGACGAGGATGTCGCCGATCGATGCGGTAGGCCAGCATCGACCCGCCGGCCCTCAGCCAGGACCAGCGGTCCCCAACCGGGGCCGTCTGCAGGAACGACAACAGCTGGCCCTCGGGTCAGCGACACCCAGGGAGGGTGCCTCAGTGACTGTTCGGGTTGGCATCAACGGCTTCGGCCGCATCGGCCGCAACTATTTCCGTGCGCTGCTCGCCGCAGGCGCCGACGTCGAGGTCGTCGGAGTCAACGACCTGACCGACAACAAGACGCTCGCACACCTGCTGAAGTACGACTCGATCCTCGGTCGGTCTAGGCCAGGACGTCACCTTCAGTGACGACGCCGATCAGCGTCGGCGACGTCTCCTTCAAGGCTCTGGCCGAGCGTGACCCGAGCGCGCTGCCCTGGAAGGACCTCGGCGCGGACGTCGTGATCGAGTCGACCGGGCACTTCACCGACGCCACCAAGGCTCACGCGCACATCGACGCCGGCGCCAAGAAGGTGATCATCTCAGCGCCCGCCAAGAACGAGGACGCCACCTTCGTCATCGGCATCAACGAGGGCGACTACGACGCCGCAAACCACCACGTCATCTCCAACGCCTCCTGCACGACGAACTGCCTGGCGCCGATGGCCAAGGTGCTCCTCGAAGAGTTCGGGATCGTCAAGGGCCTGATGACGACGATCCACGCCTACACCAACGACCAGGTGATCCTGGACTTCCCGCACAAGGACCTGCGTCGGGCCCGGGCCGCCGCCACCAACATGATCCCGACCACCACCGGCGCCGCACGGGCGATCGCGCTGGTGATCCCCGAGCTCAAGGGCAAGCTCGACGGGTTCGCCATGCGGGTGCCGATCCCGACCGGCTCCGCGACCGACCTGACCGTCGAACTCGGTCGCGAGACCACCAAGGACGAGTTGAACGCCGCGTTCAAGAAGGCCGCAGAGGGCCCCCTGGCGGGCATCCTGGAGTACACCGAGGATCCGATCGTCTCCAGCGACATCGTGACCTCCCCGGCGTCGTGCACCTTCGACGCCTCGCTGAGCACGGTGCAGGGTAACCAGGCCAAGATCATCGGCTGGTACGACAACGAGTGGGGCTACTCCAACCGGCTGATCGACCTGACCATGATCGTCGGCGCCTGACCGATCGTCACCAGGCCCACTCCACCGGGCGGCCGGCCGTCGCACGACGGGCGGCCGCCCGGTGGCGGGCCGACCACACCTGGGAGCAGTCATGACAATGCTCGACGACCTCGGTGACGTGCGAGGCAAGCGAGTCCTGGTCCGGTCGGACCTGAACGTCCCCCTCGACAAGGAGACCGGGACGAAGATCACCGACGACGGCCGGATCCGTGCCTCCATCCCGACCATCAAGACCCTGGCGGACGCCGGTGCCAAGGTGCTCGTCGTCGCCCACCTGGGCCGGCCCAAGGGCGCCCCGGATCCCAAGTTCAGCCTGCGTCCGGTCGCGGCACGGCTCGGCGAACTGCTCGGTGCGCCGGTCTCCTTCGCCACCGACACCGTGGGGGAGTCGGCGCGGGCCACGGTCGATTCCCTGGCCGACGGCCAGGTCGCCGTTCTGGAGAACATCCGCTTCAACGCGGGAGAGACGAGCAAGGACGCTGCCGAACGTGGCGCCTTCGCCGACCAGCTCGCGGCCCTGGCCGATCTGTTCGTCTCCGACGGCTTCGGCGTCGTCCACCGCAAGCAGGCCAGCGTCTTCGACGTCGCCCAGCGGCTGCCGCACGCCATGGGTGGACTGGTGGCGGGCGAGGTCGAGGTGCTGCGCCGGCTCACCGAGAACGTCGAACGCCCCTACGCGGTCGTGCTCGGCGGATCGAAGGTGAGCGACAAGCTCGGTGTCATCGCCAACCTGCTCGGCACCGCCGACCGGTTGGTCATCGGCGGCGGCATGGTCTTCACCTTCCTGGCCGCCCAGGGACACGAGGTCGGCAGCAGTCTGCTGGAGGGTGACCAGATCGAGACGGTCAAGGGCTACCTGGCCACGGCCAAGGAGAAGGGTGTCGAGGTCGTTCTGCCGGTCGACGTGGTCGCCGCCACGGCCTTCTCCGCGGACGCCGACCACGACGTCTACCCCGTCGAGGCGATTCCGGCGGACCGGATCGGTCTCGACATCGGCCCGCGTTCCGCCGAGCTGTTCGCCGCCAAGCTCGCCGACGCCAGGACGGTCTTCTGGAACGGCCCGATGGGCGTGTTCGAGATGGAGCCGTACGCGGCCGGCACCAAAGCCGTCGCACAGGCGCTCACCGAGGTCTCTGCCGGCGGCGGTCTCACCGTCGTGGGCGGCGGGGACTCGGCGGCGGCGGTCCGTCAGCTCGGATTCGACGAGGCATCGTTCGGCCACATCTCCACCGGGGGTGGCGCATCCCTGGAGTACCTCGAGGGCAAGACGTTGCCCGGTATCGCCATCCTGCAGAACTGACCTCACGAACCGAAGGAGAAGGCCCCGATATGGCCAGCAGCCGGATCCCGCTCATGGCGGGCAACTGGAAGATGAACCTGGACCACCAGCAGGCCACGCACCTGGTGCAGAAGCTGGCCTGGACGTTGTCCGACGCCAAGCACGACTACGAGCAGGTCGAGGTCGCGGTCATCCCCCCGTACACCGCCATCCGCTCGGTGCAGACCCTGGTCGACGGGGACAAGCTGGCCCTCAGGTTCGGTGCGCAGGACCTGTCCGCCCATGACAGCGGCGCCTACACCGGAGAGATCTCCGGGGAGTTCCTGGCCAAGCTGGGCTGCACCTACGCGGTGGTCGGGCACAGCGAGCGGCGCGAGTACCACGGTGAGGACGAGTCGGTGACCAACGCCAAGGTCAAGGCGGCCTATCGGCACGGGCTGACCCCGATCCTGTGCGTCGGCGAGGTGCTCGAGGTCCGCAAGGAGGGCCGCCACATCGAGCACACCCTGGCCCAGTTGGACGGCGGCCTGCAGGACCTGCCGGCCGAGCAGGCGGCGTCCGTCGTCATCGCCTACGAACCGGTCTGGGCCATCGGCACCGGCGAGGTGGCCACGCCCGCCGACGCGCAGGAGGTGTGCGGGGCGATCCGGGCCCGGCTGGCGCAGTTGTACTCCGACGGACTCGCCGACGGTGTCCGGGTGCTGTACGGCGGTTCGGTCAAGTCGAGCAACGTCGCGGCGATCATGTCCGAGCAGGACGTCGACGGCGCCCTGGTCGGCGGGGCCAGTCTGGACGCCGCCGAGTTCGCCGCCATCGCCCGATACCGCAGCCACGTCACGGCGGATTGAGGCACGGATCGAGGGTGATGCGGGTGAACGGTGCGTCGTTCGCGCTGGGTTAGGCTAAGGCCATGACTGCGGCCCGGCTCACTCTGCAGGTGCTGCTCCTCCTGACCAGTCTGATCCTGACCCTGCTGATCCTGCTGCACAAGGGACGCGGTGGGGGCCTGTCGGACATGTTCGGTGGAGGCGCCTCGTCGTCCATGGGCTCCAGCGGTGTGGCCGAGCGAAACCTGAATCGGTTCACCATCGGGATCGCTCTGGTCTGGACGGCCGTCATCGTGCTTCTCGGCGTGATCGAGCGGTTCTCCGAGTAGATCCCGACCGGGTCCGCCACCCTGGCCGGCCCCGACAGCACCGGGCCGACAGGCCCAGACAGAAGGAGTCGTTTCCTTGGCCAGTGGCAACGCCATCCGAGGTAGTCGTGTCGGTGCCGGCCCGATGGGGGAGGCGGAGCGCGGGGAGTCGGCTCCACGGTTCCGCGTCTCCTACTGGTGCGCCAACGGCCACCAGACGCAGCCGAGCTTCGCCGAGGACGTCGGCGGCACTCCGCCCGAGGTCTGGGACTGTCCCCGGTGCGGATTCCCCGCCGGTACGGACCAGGCCAATCCGCCGTCGGCCCCGCGCAACGAGCCGTACAAGACGCACCTGGCCTACGTGAAGGAGCGGCGCAGTGACGCCGACGGCGAGGCCATCCTGGCCGAGGCCCTGGAATCGCTGCGCAACCGCCGGATCATCCGCTGAGTCGAGCGGCCGCCTCGGCGTCCAGGAGCCAGACGGTTCCTCGCCGTCCTGCGGGGCGGGCGGCCGGTAGCGCCGAGTCACCGGACATCGCCCGGGCAATCGCCTCCGCCTTCGCCGAACCGGCCGCGACCAGCCACACCTCCTGAGCGCAGGCGATGGTCTGCAGGCTCATCGTGATGCGTACCGGCGGCGGCTTCGGGCTGTTCCTGACCCCCAGCGCGGTCAGTCCCTCGACGCTCAGACCCGGGTGGTCGGGGAACAGCGACGCCACGTGCCCGTCCGGTCCGACCCCGAGCATCAGCACGTCGAACGCCGGCGCCGCGCTCGCACCGCCGGGCGCCGCATACGCGGCGAGCTCGGCGGCGTAGGCCGCCGCGGCGGCGTCCACGTCGTCCCCGAACGGGCCGTCGCTCGGCGCCATCTCATGGACCCGCTCGGGCAGGACGGGCACGTGGTCGAGCAGCGCCGCCCAGGCCTGCGAGGCGTTGCGGTCGGGGTGCCCCGCCGGGAGGAACCGCTCGTCGCCCCACCAGACGTGCACGCTGGACCAGTCGACGCCGTCCCGGGCCGGGGACTGCGCGATCGCGGCCAGGCAGGCGATACCGAGGCCGCCGCCGGTGATCACCAGATGCGCCGTGCCGGTGCGGGCCTGAGCGTCGATCAGCGCCGTGATGGTCCGAGCGGCGATCACGTGAGCCAGGAGTCCGGCGTCGCGGATCACGACGACCTCCGCGGTCACGACGCCCTCCCGGCCCGGCCGGCACCCGACCGCCTGGGTGCGGCGGTGCGTGCCCGCTTCGGTGTCGACCCGTTGCTCACCAGTGGCAGGCCCTTGACGATCACGTCGCCGTAGACGTCGTCCGGATCCAGGCGACGCAACTCCTCGGCCAGACAGTCGCGATCCTGTCTGGGGGCCAGGGCGACCCGCCGCTCCGGACTGCCCGGCTGATTCAGCGACGCCACCTTCCCGTCGGAGCGGACCAGTTCGACCGGGCCGGAGGCGCGTTCGAGGACCACGGCGGTCAGCCCCGAGCCCGCCTTGCCACGCGAGCGCTTGACCGGGCACTTCAGGTACAGCGCCAGCCAGGCGGCGAGCAGATCGCCGCTCGGGCTGTCCGAGCCCGCGGTCACCGTGGCCCGACGCACGGATTCGTAGGGAGGTTGGTCCAGCGCGGCCGCGAGGAGCCCACGCCACAACGTGATCCGGCTCCAGGCCAGGTCGGTGTCACCGGGCAGGTGGTGGGTGGCCCGGTGCTCGAGCGAGGCCCTGGGCCTCCTGGCCTGGGCGGCGTCGGTGATCCGGCGCTGGGCCATCGCTCCGATCGGGTGCGCACCCGGGTTCTCCGGTGGCGCCCCGGGCCACCACGCCACGATCGGCGCATCCGGCAGCAGCAGAGGAACCACCACGCTGTCCCCGTGCTCGGACAGGGGTCCGTACAGCCGCAGCACGATGACCTCGCTGGCCCCGGCGTCCCCGCCGATGCGGATCTGAGCGTCCAGCCGATTGCTGCCGCGCCGGCTGCCGCGGACCACGGTGATCACCCGGCACGGGTGCTCCCGGCTGGCGTCGTTCGCGGCCTCGATCGCACTCTCGGACTCGCCGTCGTCGGTGACGATGACCAGCGTGAGCACTCGCCCCAGGGCGATGGCGCCCCCACTCTCGCGCAGTTCGATGAGCCGCCCGTCGACCGCGGACGTCGTCGTGTCGGGCAGGTCGATGATCACGGCCGCCGCCAGGTGCGCCCGTCACGAGCCAGCATGGCGTCGGCCGAGTCCGGTCCCCAACCGCCGGACGGATAGGGATCCGGGCTCCCTCGTCCGGCCCAGAAGTCGATGATCGGGTCGAGGATCCGCCAGGCCAGCTCGACCTCCTCGTGCCGGGGGAACAGCGGCGGATCACCGAGCAGGACGTCCAGGATCAGTCGCTCGTAGGCCTCGGGGGAGGACTCGGTGAACGCGTGACCGTAACCGAAGTCCATGGTCACGTCGCGCACCTCCATCTGGGTGCCGGGAACCTTCGAGCCGAAGCGCATGGTGACGCCCTCGTCCGGCTGCACGCGGATCACCACCGCGTTCTGCCCCAGTTCCTCGGTCGCGGTGCGTTCGAAGGGCAGGTGAGGGGCTCGCTTGAACACGATCGCGATCTCGGTGACCCGTCGTCCCAGGCGCTTGCCCGTGCGCAGGTAGAACGGCACGCCGGCCCACCGCCGGGTGTCGATGTCGAGCCGGATCGCCGCGTAGGTCTCGGTGATGGACGTCGCAGCGACGCCGTCCTCCTCCAGGTAGCCGATCACCGGCTGCCCGCCCTGCCAGCCGGCGGCGTACTGGCCGCGGGCGGTGTGCCTGGCCAGGTCGCGGGGCACCCGGACCGCGGACAGCACCTTCTCCTTCTCGGCCCGCAGGTCCTGCGCTTCGAAGGAGACCGGCTCCTCCATGGCGGTGAGCGCGAGCAACTGCAGCAGGTGGTTCTGCATGACGTCCCGCGCCGCCCCGATGCCGTCGTAGTAGCCGGCCCGGCCGCCGATGCCGATGTCCTCGGCCATGGTGATCTGCACGTGGTCGACGTAGTGGGCGTTCCAGATCGGCTCGAACATCTGGTTCGCGAACCGCATCGCCAACAGGTTCTGGACCGTCTCCTTGCCGAGGTAGTGGTCGATCCGGAAGACGCAGTCCGGAGAGAAGACCGCCTCGACCACCCTGTTGAGGTCGCGGGCCGAGGCGAGGTCGTGGCCGAACGGCTTCTCGATCACCACCCGGCGCCAGGAGTCCTGACTCGACTCGGACAGTCTCGAGCGGGCCAGCTGCTTGGTCACCACGGGGAAGCCGCTCGGCGGGATGGACAGATAGAAGGCGTGGTTGCCCCCGGTGCCCCGGCTCTCATCGAGCTCGGCGACGGTCCGGGCGAGCTGGTCGAAGGCGTCGTCGTCCCCGAACTCGCCGGGCACGAAGCGGAAACCCTCCGCCAACTGGCGCCATACGGCCTCCTTGAAGGGGGTGCGGGCGTGCTGGCGGACGGCGTCGTGCACGACCTTCTCGAAGTCCTCGTCGGCCCAGTCCCGGCGGGCGAAACCGACCAGCGAGAAACCCGGTGGCAGCAGCCCCCGCTGGGACAGGTCGTAGATGGCCGGCATGAGCTTCTTGCGGGCCAGGTCGCCGGTGACCCCGAACATGACCATCCCGCAGGGACCCGCGATGCGCTGCAGGCGCTTGTCGCGCTCGTCCCGCAGGGGGTTGCGATCCCGTGAGATCGTGGCCGGGCTCACGCGTGGCGTTCCTCGTCGTCCAGCGCCGCGGCGCGGGCGAGCTCGTCGTTCACGGTGGCCAGAAGCTCCTCCCAGCTCTTCTCGAACTTCTGTACCCCCTCGCGTTCGAGGGTGTCCACCACCTGGGTGTAGTCGACGCCGAGTGCGGCCAGGTCGTCGAGCACCTGCGCGGCCTGGGCGTAGTGCGCGCGGATCGTGTCTGCGCCCACCCGGCCGTGGTCGGCCAGTGCGTCCAGGGTCTTGCGGGGCATGGTGTTCACGGTCTGCGGCGCCACCAACTCGGTGACGTACATGGTGTCCGGGTAGTCCGGGTCCTTGACGCCCGTCGAGGCCCACAACGGCCGCTGGGGCCGGGCTCCGGCCTCGGCGAGCACCTGCCAGCGCGGCGTCGCCATGACCTCCTCGAAGGTCTGGTAGGCCAGGCGCGCGTTGGCCACGGCCGCCTTGCCGCGCAACGCCTTCGCGGCGTCGGTGCCGATCCGGTCGAGCTGCGCGTCGACCTCGCTGTCGACCCGGGAGACGAAGAACGAGGCCACCGAACCGATCCGGGACAGGTCGAGTCCGGCCCGGTGGGCGCGTTCCATGCCGGTGAGCCAGGCGTTGAGCACCGCCCGGTAGCGCTGCAGGCTGAAGATCAGGGTCACATTGACGCTGATCCCGTCGGCCAGGGCTGCGGTGATGGCGGGCAGACCCTCGAGGGTCGCCGGGATCTTGATCATCGCGTTCGGCCGATCGACCCTGGACCACAGCGTGCGGGCGGACTCGACCGTCCCCGCCTCATCGTGCGCCAGGCGGGGGTCGACCTCGATCGAGACCCTCCCGTCGAGGCCGTCGGTGCGCTCGTGGACGCCCATGAAGACGTCGCAGGCCGACCGGACGTCGTCCGTCGTGAGCTCCAGCACCGCGGCGTCCACATCCGTGCCGCGGTTCGCCAGAGCACGGATCTGTTCCTGGTACCGCTCCCCCTTGGCCAGGGCGGAGGCGAAGATCGTCGGGTTCGAGGTCACGCCCACGACGTGGGACTGCTCGATCAGCCGGGTCAGCTCACCCGTCTCGAGCAGCTCACGACTGAGGTCGTCGAGCCAGATCGAGACACCGTTGGCGCTCAGTGCCGCCGGTGCCGTGCCGTCCGTCGTCTGGGTCATGCTCATCCTCCGTGGACTCGGTGCGTTCGCGCCGACCACGTCGGCCGGTCACGTCAGCCGTTACATCATGACGCCGCGGCCAGGCTGTCCCTGGCGGCCTTCGCCACGGCCTCGGGCGTGATGCCGAACTCCGCGTAGAGCCGCTGGTAGTCGGCGGAGGCACCGAAGTGGTCGAGACTGATGATCCGCCCGGCGTCCCCGACGAGTTCGCGCCACCCCTGCGCGACCCCGGCCTCGACACTCACCCTGGCACGGACGCCGGTCGGCAGCACCTCGGCCCGATAGGCGTCGTCCTGCTCGTCGAACCACTCCCGGCAGGGCATGGAGACCACGCGGGTGCCGATCCCCTCGGCCTGGAGCAGATCACGGGCCGCCAGCGCGATGTGCACCTCGGAGCCGGTGCCGATCAGGATCACCTGCGGGTTGATGTCGGAGCCGCCGGAGGTCGCCTCGGCCAGCACGTACCCGCCGCGCGGCACGCCGTCCACGGCCTGCGGATCGAGCACCGGCAGGTTCTGCCGGCTCAGGCACAGACCGGCGGGCCGGTCGTCGTGCTCCAGCACGGTGCGCCAGGCCAGCGCCGTCTCGTTGGCGTCGGCGGGTCGCACGACGTTCAGTCCCGGGATGGCGCGCAGCGCGGCCAGGTGCTCGACCGGCTGATGGGTCGGCCCGTCCTCGCCGAGGCCGATCGAGTCGTGGGTCCAGACGTAGGTGACCGGCAGTCTCATCAGTGCGGCCAGCCGGACGGCGGGACGCATGTAGTCGCTGAACACCAGGAAGGTGCCGCCGAAGACCCGGGTCCCTCCGTGCAGCGCGATGCCGTTCATGATCCCGCCCATCGCGTGCTCGCGGATCCCGAAGTGCAGCACCCGGCCGTACGGGTCGCCCTGGCCCCACTGCGGGGTGCTCACCGTGTCGGGGGCGAAGGACGCCTGTCCTTTGAGCGCGGTGTTGTTGCTCCCTGCCAGGTCGGCCGAGCCGCCCCAGAGTTCCGGCAGCGCCTCCTGGACCGAGTTCAGGAACGCGCCGGACGCCTTGCGCGTGGCCATCTCGGTGCCGGCCTCGAACGTCGGCACCCCCGACGCCCAGCCCTCGGGCAGTCTGCGGTCCCGCAGCCGCTGCCACAGCGCATACCGCTCGGGGTTGGCCTTGCGCCAGGTGTCGAAGTCGCCCTGCCAGGCCTCGTGGGCTGCCCGGCCCCGGGCCATGACCTCCCGGGCACGGGTCAGCGCGGTCTGCTCCACCTGGAAGCTCTGACCGGGGTCGAACCCCATGGCCTCCTTCGTCGCGGCGACCTCCTGCGCGCCGAGGGCCGACCCGTGGGCCTCACCGGTGTTCATCGCACTCGGGGCGGGCCAGGCGATGACGGTGCGCAGCACCACCAGCGAGGGCCGCGCGGACTCGGCCCGGGCAGCGGTCAACGCCTCGTGGAGGGCAGGGATGTCCTCGTGGTAGTCGCCCGTCCTGCCGGCAGTGCCTCCCTCACCCGAGGTCCAGTCGACGGTCTGGACGTGCCAGCCGTAGCTCGCGTAGCGAGCGGCGACGTTCTCACCGAGCGCGATGTCGGTGTCGTCCTCGATCGAGATCTCGTTCGAGTCGTAGACGACCACGAGGTTTCCGAGTTCCTGGCGGCCTGCCCAGGACGACGCCTCGGCGCTCACGCCCTCCTCGATGTCGCCGTCGCTGGCGATCACCCACACGGCGTGATCGAAGGGGCTCTGCCCGGGGGCGGCGTCCGGGTCGAACATGCCGCGCTCGCGCCGCGCGGCGGCGGCCATGCCGACGGCACCGGCCAGTCCCTGACCCAGCGGACCGGTGGTCATCTCGACACCGGCGGTGTGGCCGTGCTCGGGGTGCCCGGGGGTCAGCGAACCCCAGGTGCGCAGCGCCTCGAGGTCCTCCAGCTCCAGTCCGTAGCCCGACAGGTAGAGCTGCACGTACTGGAGCAGGCTGGCGTGACCCGCGGACAGCACGAAACGGTCCCTGCCCACCCACCCGGGGTCGTTCGGGTCGTGTCGCATCACCCGCTGGTAGAGCAGGTACGCCAGGGGAGCCAGACTCATCGCCGTGCCGGGATGCCCGTTGCCGGCCCTCTGGACGGCGTCCATGGCCAGCATCCGCGCGGTGTCCACCGCGCGCCCGTCGTCATCGGTCCACTCGAGCGGGCTCACGCGCCCCACCTTTCCCTCGACACCGAGGTTCGATCCTTCAGGGTTCTGTGTTCGTCCGGACGGGGCATGACCGGAGCGGTCGGTTCTGCGGCCCCGGGTCCGGCCCACGTCGCACGCCACGTCCACGTGGCTGCCCCGTCGAGCCTATAGCCCGGACGTGGGGTCGCCACCCGTACGCGCACCCGGTGCCCCGCCTCGGACGGCGGGCCGCGTAGAGTTGGGCCGCCCCTGTCGCTCGCTCCACGGTTAGGACGCCGTTGACCACTGTCGATCCCCACGCCAGGACGCCGACGGCTGCCCCGACCGGGTTGTTCCTGATGCCGATCAGGCGTCGTCCGAAGGGCATCGTGCGGGCGCTTGTGGCGTTGACCAAACCGCGCATCATCGAGTTGCTGCTGGTCACCACCGTGCCCACCATGGTTCTCGCCGCGGGCGGGTTGCCGCCGTTGCGGATCAGCCTGTTCACCCTGCTCGGCGGCACACTCGCCGCGGGCAGCGCCAACGCGTTCAACTGCTATCTGGACCGGGACATCGACAAGGTGATGAACCGGACGGCGAACCGTCCGACCGTCACTGGACAGATCACGCCGATGGAGAACCTGGTGTTCGCCTCGGTGCTCGCGGTGACCTCGGTCGTGCTGCTCACCGTCACGGTGAACGTGCTGGCAGCGATGCTTGCCCTGGCCGCCATCGCCTTCTACGTGCTGGTCTACACCATGTTGCTCAAGCGGCGGACGCCGCAGAACATCGTCTGGGGCGGTGCTGCCGGCTGCATGCCCGTGCTGATCGGGTGGGCCGCGGTCACGGGTTCGCTGTCCTGGGAGCCGTTCGTCCTCTTCCTGGTGATCTTCCTGTGGACCCCGCCGCACTATTGGCCGTTGTCGATGCGTTTCCGGCGCGACTACGCGGCCGCCCGGGTGCCGATGCTGCCCGTGGTGGCCTCCGACGTCGTGGTCGGTCGACAGATCGTCGGCTATTCCTGGGCGATGGTCGCGGTCTCGCTGCTGCTGGCCCCGGTCACGGGGGTGGTCTACCTGGCGGCGGCGCTGCTCGCCGGTGGGGCGTTCGTCGTCGAGGCGCACCGCCTGCTCGCGCGGGCGCGGCAGGCGGAGGTGGACCCCGGGGTGAAACTGGCGCCGATGCGCCTGTTCCACTACTCGATCACGTACCTGACGGTGCTGTTCGTGGCCGTCGCGATCGATCCGTTCGTGCCGCTGTCGCTGTTCTGAGCCGTGGCCGGGTGAGCCGCAGAGGTCCCGAACCGGCCCCCCGGGGCGAGGACCGCCGTGGTGGTCGCCGCGACCAGTAGCGAGGCGAGCAGCATGTGGGTCAGTACCAGTGGCTCGGGCAGCCCGTTGAGGTACTGCAGATACCCCACGGCGCCCTGAGCGACACTGATGACGACCACCCACATCAGCGGGCCCGACCGCCGCCGGGACACGAACCAGGCGGTCGCGGCCAACGCCAGGAACAGCCAGGTGGACGCCGAGTGCGCCCGGCTCACAGCCTCCGCGTCGACTCCGAACCGGGCGGGCTGGTCGGCGTCGCCCGAGTGCGGACCGGCGCCGGTCACCACGGTGCCGAGGGCCAGCGCCAGGGCCAGGGCGGCGGCCATCGCCAGCGTGAGTGGGTGCCCCGGCCGGGTGGCTCGCTCGCTGCCGGGGACCACCACCAGCACCAGCCAGGTGCACAGGGCGATCGTCACCATCGAGAGCATGAAGTGGGCCGCGACGGTGACCGGGTGAAGTTCGGTCAGCACGGTGATCCCGCCGAGCACGGCCTGGACGACGACCATGACCAGCGGCATCGCGCCGAGCGTGAGCAGGCCGCGGCGTCCCGGCAGGTCGGGCCGGCCCCGCACCGCGTGCCGGACGGCGAGCAGGGCCGCCAGCGCGGCCAGCCCGAGCAGTCCGGTCAGCGTGCGATTGCCGAACTCGATGTACTTGTGGAAGCCCTCGGCCTGTTCGACCACCGGGGTCAGCGACCCGTCGACGCACTGGGGCCAGGTGGGGCAGCCCAGCCCCGAACCGGTCAACCGGACCAGGCCCCCGGTCACCACGATGAGGATCTCCAGGACGAGGTTCACCCACAGCGCGACCCGCACCCGCCCCCAGCGGACCGAGGCCGACGGGGCGGTAGGACCCATCGCGACGCTTGCCATGGGCCTAGCGTAGATCCGGTCGAGGCAGCTCCCGACGGGACCTCAGCCCGACCGGCCGGACCGGTCCCGCGATGACTCCCCGCGATGGCAGCAGCCGGGTCTGACGTCAGTGAGGATCTCCCGGTCGTTCAGGGGCTGCGTCTCGCGGGTGTTCCCCTCTGGGAAGAGCGCGGTGAACGCAGCGATCTGCTCGGCGGACAGGGTGATCGGCTCGTCCAGGACCACCCAGGAGACGCCCTCGGTGAACGGCGGCGTCGTCAGGGACCCGACGTCGGAATGCACCAGATGGAGCTCCATGGGGGCCTCCACGCCGTTGCGCCGGTGCTCCGAGGGTGGCGTGCGGGGTGTTGGCAGAGGCCTGGTCAGCGTGCCGACAAGAAGTACCGAACCGGAGCGAATCGGCATAGAGTCCGCCGGCGGGCGACGGCGCCCTCGTCCCTGCTGAGCCTGCGCCGGTCATGACCGGCGCGGGCCCGTCAGTGCCAGCGGAAGGTCTTGGCGACGGCCAGTGACCCGAGTCCGGCCCACACCAGGAGCACGCGCCAGCGCGGCGCCGTCCGGCCGCCCGGCCTCGAGGGCGGCGCGCAGGCCGTCGCCGAGAGCCCCGGACGGGAGCCACCGGGCGACCTGACCCCAGCCGCCCATCAGGGTGGATGGGACCACGACCCCGCCCCCGGCCAACAGCAGCACCCAGACCAGGTTGGCTCCGGCGAGCACCGCCTCGGCCCGCAGCGTGCCGGCCAGCAGCAGGCCGAGGGTCACGAAGGCCGCGGTGCCCGCGGCCGCCAGGGGCAGCGCCCAGAGCAGTCCCAGGGGTGCGGGTCGCCAGCCCAGCGCCAGGGCGAGGGCCCCGATGGCCACGACCTGCACGGCCTCGACCGCCAGCACCGCGAGGACGCGACCGGCGAGCAGCCCGGTGCGACCGAGCGGCGTGGTCGCGAGCAGGCGCAGCACGCCGTAGCGACGGTCGAAACCGGTGCCGATCGCCTGCCCGGTGAAGGCGGTGGACATCACCGCCAGAGCCAGCACCCCGGGGGCGACCACGTCGATCCGGCGCCCGGGGCCCAGATCCGGGAAGGACACCCGGGTCAGGGCGACGAGCAGCAGGGCCGGCAGGACCAGGGTGAGCAGCACCTGCTCGCCGTTGCGCAGCATGACCCGGGCGTCGAAGCGCGCCTGGGCCAGAACCCGGCTCACCGCGTCGGCGGGCCGGGGTGCCGGGGTCAGGTCCAGACTCATCGCAGCTGCCGTCCGGTGAGGTCGAGAAAGACGTCCTCCAGGCTCTTGCTGCCGTTCTGGGTCAGCTGGGACGGACTGCCCTGCGCCGCCACCCGGCCCGCGTCGACCACCACGACGAGGTCGGCGAGCCGCTCGGCCTCGTCCAGGTGATGGGTGGTGAGCACGATCGTGGCCCCCGCGGCGCGTGCCGCGGTGATCAGGTCCCAGACGACGTGACGGGCCTGGGGGTCCAGCCCCGCGGTCGGCTCGTCGAGGAAGAGCACCTCGGGGCGCCCGACCAGGGCCACGGCGAGGGCGAGCCGTTGCCGTTGACCACCGGACAGCCGGCGCACCAGGGTACGGGCGTGCTCGGTCAGGCCGAGCAGGTCGAGCAGCACCTGGGGGTCGTGCGGCGCGGCGTGCAGGGCGGCGAGGTGCCGCACGACCTCGCCGCAGCGGGCGCCGGTCGGCAGGCCCCCGTCCTGCAGCATGACCCCGACCCGGGCACGCTGTGCGGGGGTGGCCGACCGTGGGTCCCGGCCCAGGACGCGCACCCGTCCGGCGTCCGGGCGGCGCAGCCCCTCGCAGCATTCCACCGTCGTGGTCTTGCCCGCTCCGTTCGGACCGAGCAGCGCGACCAGCTGCCCCGGCATCACCCGCCAGGAGAGGGAGTCGAGGACCGTCCGACCCCCGTAGCGCATCGTGAGATCCTGGACGTCGACCGCTGGCTCCACGGTTCCCGAGTCTGTCATGGGTGCTCGGTTTGACGTGCCCGGCATTTACGCAATAATTGTGTTGTGAAAATAGCCGTCGGTGCTCGCGACCGGATTGCGCAGGAGATCCTGCGCAGCGGTCCGGTGACGGCGGCCCAGCTTGCGCAGCACCTGGGCATGACCACGGCCGGCGTCCGGCGTCATCTCGAACTGCTCGAGGCGGCCGGACTGGTCAGCGAGTGGAGCGTTCCTCCGCGTCAACGGCGCGGGCGCGGGCGCCCGGCCCGATCGTTCGTGCTCACCGATGCCGGGCACGCGGCCATGAACAGCGAGTACGACGCCCTCGCCGTCCAGGCGCTGCGGTTCATCGACGAGACCGTCGGGCGCACGGCGGTTCGCTCGTTCGCGGCCCGCAGGGCCCGCGAGCTCGCCGAGCGGACCGCGCCGCAGGTCTCTGTCGCCGGCCCCTCGGTCGCCGCCCGGGCCCAAGCGCTGGCTGCGGGGCTGACCGATGACGGCTACGAGGCGAGCATCCGGCCGATCGGTGGCCAGGGGGTGCAGCTGTGCCAGGGTCACTGCCCGGTCCAGGACGTCGCCCGCGAGTTCCCCGAGCTGTGCGAGGCCGAGGCCGAGATGTTCTCCGAGCAGCTCGGCGTCCACGTGCAGCGGTTGGCGACCCTGGCCCACGGCGAGCACGTGTGCACGACCTACATACCGACCGAACCGATCGAGCAGCTAGATCCGACCGACGCCGAACCGCCGGTCAGTACGTCCGTCCGTGACGAGACCCCCAGCGAAAGGCAGATCCGATGACCTCCGAGCCGACCACCATGCACCCAGAGCTCGAGGGCCTGGGGCAGTACGAGTACGGCTGGTCCGATTCCGACACCGCGGGCGAGGGCGCCCGCCGCGGGCTGAACGAGGACGTGGTCCGTGACATCTCGGCGAAGAAGAACGAGCCGGAGTGGATGCTGAAGCTGCGGCTGAAGGCGTTGCGGCTGTTCGACAAGAAGCCGATGCCGACCTGGGGCAGCGATCTGACCGGCATCCACTTCGACAACATCAAGTACTTCGTGCGGTCCACCGAGAAGCAGGCGGCCACCTGGGACGAGCTCCCCGACGACATCAAGCGCACCTACGACCGCCTTGGCATCCCCGAGGCGGAGAAGCAGCGTCTGATCGGCGGGGTCGCCGCCCAGTACGAGTCCGAGGTGGTCTACCACCAGATCCGGGAGGACCTGGAGGAGAAGGGTGTCATCTTCGTCGACACCGACACCGCGCTGCGCGAGCACGAGGACCTCTTCCGGGAGTACTTCACCAGCGTGATCCCCGCCGGGGACAACAAGTTCGCCTCCCTGAACACCGCGGTGTGGTCCGGCGGCTCGTTCATCTACGTGCCCAAGGGCGTCCACGTCGACATCCCGCTGCAGGCCTACTTCCGGATCAACACCGAGAACATGGGCCAGTTCGAACGCACCCTGATCATCGCCGACGAGGGCTCGTACGTGCACTACGTCGAGGGCTGCACCGCGCCCATCTACAAGTCCGACTCCCTGCACTCGGCGGTCGTCGAGATCATCGTCAAGAAGGACGCACGGGTCCGGTACACGACGATCCAGAACTGGTCGAACAACGTCTACAACCTGGTGACCAAGCGGGCCACCGCGGCGCAGGGCGCGACCATGGAATGGGTCGACGGCAACATCGGCTCCAAGGTGACCATGAAGTACCCGGCGGTCTTCCTGCTCGGGGAGCACGCCAAGGGCGAGACCCTCTCGATCGCCTTCGCCGGCGAGGGCCAGCACCAGGACGCCGGGGCGAAGATGGTGCACGCGGCACCGCACACGTCCTCCACGATCGTGTCCAAGTCGGTGGCCCGCGGCGGGGGCCGGACCTCCTACCGCGGTCTGGTGCAGGTGCTCGAGGGCTCGCACCACTCGGCGTCCACGGTCCGCTGCGACGCGCTGCTCGTCGACACGATCAGCCGCAGCGACACCTATCCGTACGTCGACGTGCGCGAGGACGACGTCACGATGGGCCACGAGGCCACCGTCTCCAAGGTCAGCGACGACCAGCTCTTCTACCTCATGCAGCGCGGGCTGAGCGAGGAGGAGGCGATGGCGATGATCGTGCGCGGCTTCGTCGAGCCGATCGCGCGCGAGCTGCCCATGGAGTACGCGCTCGAACTGAACCGCCTCATCGAACTCCAGATGGAAGGGGCCGTCGGCTGATGACAGCCACCACCGCCGAACCCGGAGCACTGCTGCCGGACCACGTCATCCCGGACCAGTCGCGGGCCGAACGACGCAAGAGCTTCGACCCGGCCGACTTCGCCGTACCCGGCGGCCGGGAGGAGGACTGGCGGTTCACCCCGATGGACCGTCTGCACGAGGTACACGTCAGCGCGCCGGCCGCGGGGCCCGCCCTGGACGTCGACCTGTCCCGGGCCTCGGCCGTCCGCGCGGAGAGGGTCGGGCGCGACGATCCACGCCTGGGCCGTGCCGGGACGCCCGAGGACCGCGTCGCCGCCCGCGCCTGGGCGGGCTTCGAACGCGCCCTCGTGCTGACGGTGCCCCAGGGGGCCGTGATCGCCGACGCCGGTCCAGGTCACCCTGACCGGGCGGGGCGGTCTGGAGTACGGCCACACCCTGATCACCGCCGAGGCCGGCTCGTCGGCCGTGGTCGTCCTGGACTTCCGCGGAAAGGCCGTCCTCGCCGAGAACGTCGAGATCGACGTCGCGGACGGCGCCTCGCTCACCCTGGTCAGCATCCAGGACTGGGACGACGACGCGGTGCACCTGTCGGCGCACCACGCCAGGCTGGGCCGCGATGCCCGGCTGAAGCACGCCGTGGTCACGTTCGGCGGGGACGTCGTGCGCATCGCGCCGTCCGCGCGGTTCACGGCCCCCGGCGGTGAGGTGGAGCTGCTCGGTCTGTACCTGGCCGACGCCGGCCAGCACCTGGAGAACCGGCTGTTCGTGGACCACGCGGTCCCGAACTGCCGCAGCAACGTCGTCTACAAGGGTGCGCTGCAGGGCGATTCGGCGCACACCGTCTGGATCGGCGACGTGCTGATCAGGGCGGAGGCCGAGGGCACCGAGACCTACGAGCTGAACCGGAACCTGCTGTTGACCGAGGGCACCCGCGCCGACTCGGTGCCCAACCTCGAGATCGAGACCGGCCAGATCGTCGGCGCCGGGCACGCCAGTGCCACCGGCCGGTTCGACGACGAGCAGCTGTTCTACCTGTGCTCGCGAGGGATCCCCGAGGACGAGGCGCGCCGTCTCGTCGTCCGGGCCTTCTTCGTCGAACTGGTGCAGCGGATCGGCGTGCCGGAGGTCGCCGATCGGCTCACCGCGGCGATCGAGGAGGAACTGGACCGTTCGATGGGAGCCTCTCGGTGAGCCTGCAGAAGGCCCTGGCCCTGACCGAACTGCCCGACGTGGGCGCCGTCCGGGTCGTCCTGGACGGCACGCCGGTCGCCGTGGTGCGCGACGAGCAGGGCGACGTGCACGCCGTCGGGGACACCTGCACCCACGCCGAGGTCTCGCTGTCCGAGGGCGAGGTCACCGACTGCGAGATCGAGTGCTGGCTGCACGGATCGACCTTCGACCTGCGCACCGGCAAGCCACTGGCGCTGCCGGCCATCCGGCCGATCCCCGTCTTCCCGGTGACGATCGACGACGGTCAGGTCCTCGTCGACGTCGCCAATCCGCTCAACCCTTCAGAGGAGAACTGAGACTCCATGACCACGTTGGAGATCCGCGACCTGCACGTCAGCGTCGAGACCGAGAACGGCGCCAAGCAGATCCTGAGCGGGGTCGACCTGACCGTCAGGTCGGGCGAGACCCACGCCATCATGGGGCCGAACGGCTCCGGCAAGTCGACCCTGGCCTACTCGATCGCCGGGCACCCCAAGTACACCGTGACCGGCGGCAGCGTGACGCTGGACGGCGAGGACGTCCTGGCGATGAGCGTCGACGAGCGTGCCCGCGCCGGGCTGTTCCTGGCCATGCAGTACCCGGTCGAGGTACCCGGGATCACCGTGTCGAACTTCCTGCGCACCGCCAAGACCGCCGTCGACGGGAAGGCGCCGAGCCTGCGCCATTGGGTCAAGGACGTCCGGTCCGCGATGGAGTCACTGCGGATGGACCCGGCGTTCGCCGAGCGCAACGTCAACGAGGGCTTCTCCGGCGGTGAGAAGAAGCGGCACGAGATCCTGCAGATGCAACTGCTCAGGCCGAAGCTCGCGATCCTGGACGAGACCGACTCGGGTCTGGACGTGGACGCACTGCGGATCGTCGCCGAGGGGATCAACCGGGTTCGGGCCACCGGCGAGGTCGGCGTCCTGCTGATCACCCACTACACCCGGATCCTGTCCTACGTCCGGCCCGACTTCGTGCACGTGTTCGTCGACGGCCGCATCGCCGAGGAGGGCGGCCCGGAACTGGCCGAGCGTCTCGAGGCCGAGGGCTACGACCGGTTCAGTTCCGCGGCGGTCTGAGCGTCGACGTGATCGAGACCGAGCACGAACGGCCCTCCGGCCGGCAGCCAGGCGGGGGGGTTGGACGAGTCCGCTCTGGAGCGGATCCGCGCCGACTTCCCGCTGCTCGCCCGCACGGTGGGCGGGGAGCGGCTGGTCTACCTGGACTCCGGGGCGACCGCGCAGCGCCCCAACGCGGTGCTGGACGCCGAGCGCGAGTTCCTGGCCCGGTCCAACTCGGCGGTGCACCGCGGGGCGCACACCGTGGCCGAGGAGGCCACGACGGCGTATGAGGACGCCCGGGCCGCCGTGGCCGCCCTGGTCGGCCGGGACGAGGACGAACTCGTCTGGACGCGCAATGCCACCGAGGCCCTGAACCTGGTGGCGTACGGGCTGTCCGCGGGTGCCGGGCCGCTGGCCCTGGGGCCGGGCGACGAGGTGCTGATCACCGAGATGGAGCACCACGCCAACCTGGTGCCCTGGCAGCAGGCCTGCGCGCGGTCCGGGGCCCGGCTGCGGTGGATCGGGCTGACCGACGAGGGACGGCTCGACCTGTCCGGGTTGACCGCGGGCGGCGACCCTCTGCTCACCGAGCGAACCCGGGTGGTGGCGTTCACGCACACCTCCAACGTGCTGGGCACGATCAACCCGGTGCCTCGAGCTGGTCGCGGCCGCGCAGGCGGTCGGCGCCCTGACCGTGCTGGACGCCTGCCAGTCCGTGCCGCACCAGCGGGTGGACCTGGCCGCGCTGGGCGTCGACCTGGCGGTGTTCTCCGCACACAAGATGCTCGGGCCGACCGGGATCGGGGCGCTCGCCGGCAGGCGTGAGGTGCTCGCGGAGCTGCCGCCGTTCCTGACCGGGGGTTCGATGGTCGCCGAGGTTTGGATGGACACGGCGACCTTCCGGGAGCCGCCGCAGCGCTTCGAGGCGGGCACGCCCCCGGTGAGTCAGGCCGTCGCCTGGCACGCCGCCGTCGACTACCTCGAGACGATCGGGCTGGACCGGATCGCCGCGCACGAGCATGCGCTGACCGAGCGGTTGCTGGAGGGGGTCGCCGAGGTGGCCGGCGTCCGCGTGCTCGGCCCCCGGCGAGCGCATCACCGCGCCGGTGCCGTCAGCGTCGTCGTGGACGGCGTGCACCCCCACGACGTCGGCCAGTTCCTCGACCATCTGGGGATCGCCGTCCGGGTCGGTCACCACTGCGCGCAGCCCGCGCACCGCCGCTTCGGGGCCACCGCGAGCACCCGGGCCAGCGTGTACCTCTACAACACTCCGGACGAGGTCGACGCCTTCGTCGCCGGACTCGGCAAGGTCCGGGCCTACTTCGGAGCCGACCGATGAACGCCCTCGACCAGCTGTACCAGCAGGTGATCCTGGATCACTACCGCCAGAAGCACGGCAGCGGGTTGCGCGACTGCCCGGATGCCGCCCTGGGGGAGAGCCGCCAGTTCAATCCGCTGTGCGGGGACGAGATCACGGTCCGGGTGGCGCTGTCCGGCGTCGACGACGGGGCCGAGCCGATCGTGGTCCGAGACCTGTCCTGGGACGGCGAGGGCTGCTCGATCAGCCAGGCCTCGACCTCGGTGCTGTACGACCTCGTCTGCGGGATGCCGCTGGAGCGCGCCGAGGAGGTGGTCGAGGCATTCCGGACCATGGTGCGTTCGCGCGGCCAGGGGGAACCGGACGAGGAACTGCTCGGTGACGGCACGGCGTTCCAGGGCGTCGGCCGCCACGCCAACCGGGTGAAGTGCGCGATGCTCGGCTGGACGGCCTTCGAGGCTGCCGTCCTGGCCGCCCGCGCTGCGACGACCAAGGAGACCGAAGATGACTGAGACACATTCCGCCCGGCCGGGTCCGGTGACCGTGGCCGACGTCGAGGAGGCCCTCCGCGACGTCGTCGATCCCGAACTCGGGATCAACGTGGTCGATCTGGGCCTCGTCTACGGCGTGACCATCGACCAGCACAACCAGGCCGTGGTGGACATGACCCTGACCTCGGCCGCATGCCCGCTGACCGACGTCATCGAGGACCAGGCCAACCAGGCCCTGGAGGGTCTCGTGGACGGGATGCGGATCAACTGGGTCTGGATGCCGCCGTGGGGCCCGGACAAGATCACTGAGGACGGCCGGGACCAGTTGCGCGCGTTGGGGTTCAACGTCTGAGCGACGCGTCGGACGATCAGGTGTCGGCCGCGCGGACCGTGACCGTGGCGGCCACCCGTCTCGCCCGGTGGGTCGATGGGTTCGGTGTACGACACCGGGGTTTCGAGGTGACGGGCACCGCCGACGGTCTGGAACTGGTCGGCGGCGACGGCGAACGTGCCGAACTCACGCTGCCCTTCCTGCCCTGGGACGGCGCATCGGTCGAGGACGCCGAGGCGCACCTGGCGCGCCCACGTCGCACCCTGGTACTGATCATCCGGCGCGGCGGCTTCGCCTGCGCGGTGGTCGATTCCCGATCAGGCCACGGTTCGCCGGGCGCCGCGGTGACGTCGTCCAAGGTCGGTTCGCGGTACGTGCAGGGGCGCACCGCCGCCGGGGGCTGGTCGCAGCAGCGCTATGCGCGACGGCGTCAGGCGCAGGCGGACAGACTGGTTGAGGCGGCGGTCGCCGTGGCCGTCGACCGGCTGCCGAGGGCCGTTGCCGAGCGCGCCGGCGACGGCCGGACCGAGATCTGGCTGGCCACCGGGGGAGACCGGGCCCTGACCACCCGGGCGCTCCAGGATCGTCGACTGGCCCGCCTGCACACGCTGCCGCACCTGCCCCACCTCGCCGTGGGCGATCCGGGGCGCGAGACGATCGCGGCGCTGCCGGACCTGTTGAGCCGGCTGACCATCACCCTGCACCCACCCGCATCACGTGGAGAGTCATGAGCGAGAGCGCTTCGCGCGGTCCCCGAGTCCTGCTGGTCACCGGCGGCGGTCGCGGGATCGGCGCCGCGGTGGCCCGATCGGCGGCGCGCGACGGCTGGGACGTGGCGGTGAACTACGCCAGGGACCACGACTGCGCCGAGGGCGTCGTCGACGCGGTACGGGCTGCCGGCCGGCGCGCCGTCGCGGTCCAGGCCGACCTGGCGGACGAGGGCGCCGTGCGGCGGATGTTCGAGCGCGTCGACGCCGAGCTGGGCACCCTCGCGGGGCTGGTCAACAACGCCGGGATCGTCGCACAGGGCTGCCGGCTGGACGACCTCGACCGGATGACCCCGGCGCGGTGGCGGCACCTGTTCGAGGTCAACGTGATCGCCCTGATGCTGTGTTCGCAGCTGGCGGTGCGTCGGATGAGCACGCGGTTCGGCGGGGTGGGCGGGGCGATCGTCAACCTCTCGAGCAGGGCCTCGCGCAGCGGTGGGGCCGAGATGTACGTCGACTACGCGGCGTCCAAGGGCGCCGTCGACACGATCACGATCGGTCTGGCCAAGGAGACCGCCGGCGACGGGGTCCGGGTGAACGGCGTGCGACCCGGCGTCGTCGACACCGGGATCCATGCCGACAGCGGAGACCCCGAGCGGGCCAGGTCGCTCGGTCCCAGCATGCCGATGGGCCGACCGGCCCGGCCCGAGGAGATCGCCGAGCCGGTGGTCTGGCTGCTCTCGGACGCAGCGAGCTACCTCACCGGGTCGATCGTCGACGTCACCGGCGGTCGTTGACCGGTCGTCGCATCAGTCGTCGACGCCGCGCGCGATGAGTGCCTCGCCCATCCGATCGGCGTGACGGACGGTCCTGATCACCATCGGGACGGCGTACCCGCGCACCGAGCGCTGGGCACCGCGGGCGGCCCGAGCCTCGCGCACCTCGGTGGCGATCCGTGCCAGCACCGGCACCGTCCTGATCACCAGGGCCAGCAGGAGGGCCACCCGCTCCGGACGGATCCCGACGTGGCGCAGCGGCGCCAGCGCCCGGACCAGGGCCTCGATCAGATCCTCGGTACGCGTGGTCAGGGTGACCAGTCCCGCCGCGAGCACCGCCAGCAGGATCGACCCGCACACGACGACCGCCGCCGCTGTCCCGGCGAGCCACACCTGGGCGGCGCCGACCAGGACCAGCACCCACGCCACGGGGCGCGCCTGGCGGCCCAGCACCGACCATCCGAGGCCGCTGAGCCGGCCGAGCCCGATTGTCGCGGCCAGGGCGCCGAGCACCACCGGCACCGAGGCGAAGGCGGTCACCAGGGCCAGAGCGGTCAGCAGCCCCGCCAGCTTCACCCCGGCCCGGGTGCGGTGCAGCAGGGAGTCACCCGGCACGTAGAGCCCGATCATCGCTCCTCCCGCGCCAGACGACGGTAGAACGCCAGCGCGGGCCCGGGCTCGTCGTCGGCGACCAGTCGCCCGTGATCGAGGACCAGCACCCGGTCGAAGCCCGACAGCACGTCGAGATGATGGGTCACCAGCACCACCGAGGCGTCGAGGCCGGCGAGCAGCCCGCCGATCCGGCGGGCGTTCCTCAGATCGAGCAGCGTCGTGGGCTCGTCGCAGACCACCAGCGACGGCTCGGTCACCAGCACAGACGCCAGGGCCAGCAGCTGCTTCTCGCCCCCCGAGAGCAGGTGGGCGGGGGAGTCGGCCCGGCCGGCCAGGTCGTAGGAGGTCAACACCTGCTCGACCTTCGAACGCAGTCGGTCCTTGGGCAATCCGCTGCGCCGCAACGAGAACGCCACGTCCTCGCCGACGGTGGGCATCACGATCTGCGCGTCCGGGTCGGTGAACACGAATCCGACCCGTTGCCGCACCGCGGCCGCCCGTCGCGCGGTGTCCAGCCCGTCCACCAGGACGCGCCCCGAGGTCGGCACCACCAACGCGTTGAGCAGCCTGGCGAACGTGGACTTGCCCGATCCGTTCAGGCCGACGACTCCGACCCGGTGCTGGTCGAGTTGCACGTCGACGCCGTCCAGCACCACCCGCCCGCCGGCGCGGTGGGTCACCTCCTCCACCCGGATCCGCACGTCAGCCGGCTCGGTCCGCGGGCACCCGCTCGAACAGGACGGCGATCCCCTGGCCCCCGCCGACCGCGCACGTCGCCACCGCGAACCGCCCGTCCGGTGCCGGATCCCGCACGAGGTGGGCGAACAGCCGGGTGACCAGCAGGGCCCCGGATGCCCCCCACGGATGCCCCATCGCGATCGCCCCGCCCTGCGGGCACAGGCGTGCGGAGTCCGCGCCGAGTGGGTCCAACCCCAGGTCGTCGGTGACCGCGAGCACCTGGGCCGCGAACGCCTCGGTGATCTCGAGGACGCCGATGTCGTCCATGCCCAGGCCGTTGCGCCGCAGCAGCTCGCGCACCGCGGGCACGGGGCCCAGTCCGGGCAGGGCGGGATCCACCCCGGCGACGGTGCTGTCCAGCACCCGCAGCCCCGGCACCCCCCAGCCGGCCCGGACCTGTTCCGGGACCACGGCGAGCACGGCGGCGCCGTCGCTGACCCCGCACGAATTGGCGGCCGTGACGGAGCCACCCTCGGCGAACGCCGCGGGGGCCCGAGCCAGCAGACCGGCGGACATCGCCCGCCGTGGCCTGTCGTCCACGGCGACCCCGTTCACGGCGACCAGTTCGGCGGTGTACGTGCCGGCGTCCTGGGCCTGAACCGTCAGCGCGTGCGACCGCAGCGCGTAGGCGTCCTGGCGATCACGTCCGATGCCTCGGCGGCGGGCCAGATCCTCGGCGGCCCGGCCCATGTCCGGATCCGGGAAGCCCGGGGGCGCGAAGGCCGCCCGGCCATCGGGGCCGGTGCTCGCGCTCTCCACCCCGCCGGCCAGGACGAGATCGGCCACCCCGGCGGCGACCAGGGCGGCAGCCACCCGGACGGCCTCCAAACCCGAACCGCACTGTCGGTCCACGCTCACGCCGGCGACCTGCGCCCCGAGCCCGGCGATCGCGGCCACCCGAGCGACGTCCCCGCCGGGCCCGCGCGCACACCCCAGCACGACGTCGTCCACCCTCGCCTCGGGTCGGTGCAGATCGGCCACCACCGCGGACAGCACGGGTGCCGCCAGCTCGTGCGGGGCCAGCTGCCGGCGGCGGGCCGCGGGATCGGCAGCCACGGACAGCACCGGGGTCCGGCGCGCCGCGACGATCACCGGGACCCGGCTCACGGCATCACGCCCCACGGTTGCCGGCGAAGAGACCGGGCAGCGCCGTGCGATCGACCTTGCCACCCTTGAGCCGCGGCAGAGCGTCCGCGACGAGATGGCGTGTCGGACGCGCCGCCGGCGCCAACCGCAGGGCCGTCCGGCGCAGAGCCGGCACGGGGTCGTGACCGGGCAGCGGGTGGACCATCGCGACCACCCGCTCGCCCAGGAGTCCATCCGGCACCGCCGCACACACCACCTCCTGCACCCCGGGGGTCTCAGCCAGCACCGCCTCCACCTCCGCCAGGTGCACCGTCGTCCCGCCGACCGTGGCCGCCCCGGCCCGCCCGAGCACCCGGAAGCGGCCGGATCCACTCCACCGGGCGCGGTCGCCGACGCTCGCCCAACCGTCGGCGCCCGCCACCGGTCTGCCGTCCACCGATTCGGCCAGGTAGCCCGAGCGCGCTCGTAGCGCACCCTCACAGATCTGAACCTCCACCCCGGGGAAGGGGAGCAGACCTCGCCCGTCGACGTCGATCCCCACGAACGACAGTTCGGCGGCCCCGTAGTACTCGATCAGTGTCAGCCCGGCATCCGCGGCCCGCTGCCGCAGACCGGGCCGAGGGGCGCCGCCGGCGACCACCAGGGCACGCAACCGCCAGCGCGTCACGCCCCGGTGTTGCCTGTGCGCGGCCCGAGCGAGGGCCTCGGCGACGACGGGCACGCAGTGCGCCACCGTGGCCTGCCCGGCATGCGCCGGGACACCACGCCAGGGACCGGTGACCGTCACGGGTATCCCGGCGGCCACGGCCTGCCAGACGGCGTAGCGGGTCATGGTCGAGGCTGACGGCCCGGTGGCCCACACCACGTCGTCGTCACCGAGCCCGATGATCCGGGCCAGCGGGTCGAGCGATGCCCGCCACGACCCCACGGTGCGCCGCACCAGACGGGGGATACCGGTCGACCCCGAGGTGCTCAAGGTCATGACCGCGTCGTTCGGCCCGGCCAGGCGCGCCTCGGCGTCGGCCACGAGGTCCTGCGTCAGGGATTGCGTGCTCACGTCCTGGTCGGCTCCCACCGGGCCGGGACGATACCGGGGTATCCGCGGATCACGGCGGCGGTGACCACCGCACTGATCATCGACTTGATCAGGTCGCCGGGCAGGTACACGGCGGAGCCGACGGCGGCGGCGTCCAGCGGCAGGTGCGAGCGCCAGGCGAGCACCGGGACCCCGATCGCGTAGACGACCGCGATCCCCCCGACGAGATTGGCCAGCGTCAGCCAGGCGAGCATCGAGCGCCGGTTCAGGACCGGTCGTCGGGCCACCAGGGCCCCGACCACGGCCGCCCCGGGCAGCCAGCCGAGCAGGAAACCGGCGCTCGGCCCGGCCAGGACCCCGAGCCCGCCGCGGCCCCCGGCGAGCCAGGGCATACCGGCCAGCACGAGCATCAGGAAGACCGCCACGGCCGCGGCGCCGCGTCGCGGACCGAGCACCGAACCGGCCAGCATCACGCCGAGTGTCTGGGCCGTGATCGGTACGGCGGCGCCCAGGGGGTACAGCGACCCGGCGAGGCCGAGGACGGCGATCAGCGCGGCGAAGGCGGCGACCAGTGCCAGGTCGCGCGCACCTACGGAAGGGTTCACGTGGTCAGTTTGTAGTACTGGAAGGTGTTGCAGGAGTCGATGTCGCCACTCTGGTGACCGGTGGTGAACCACCGCTGCCGCTGCTCTCCCGACCCGTGGGTCCAGCCCTCCGGGTCCACGCGGCCCGTGGTCTTCTGCTGGATCCGGTCGTCGCCGACCGCCTCCGCCGCGGCCAGCGCCTCGGTGATGTTGTCCTCGGTCAGCCTGATGCTGTTGCCCTCCACCTCGGTGGACAGGTGCGCCCAGGCACCGGCGAAGCAGTCTGCCTGCAGTTCCATGGCGACCGAGAACTCGTCGGCCATGTCGGGATTGTTCTGCTGGATCCGCCGGACCTGCGGTTCGATGCCGAGCAACGTCTGCAGGTGATGGCCGAACTCGTGGGCTGCGATGTAGGCCTGCGCGTAGTCGCCGTTGGCACCGAACTTCTGCTGCAACACGTCGAGGAAGCCCAGTTCGAAGTAGATCCTCTGGTCGGCCGGGCAGTAGAAGGGACCGACCTCGGCACTGGCCGGCCCGCAGCCGGTCTGGGTCGTGTCGGAGAAGAAGGCGAGCCGGGGGCTGGCGTACTCGATGCCGCGTCGCGCGAACTCTGCGCTCCACACGTCGTCCGCGATGCTGTAGACCTTGATCAACCGGCAGTCGGTGTACTCATCGAGCGCTCCGTCAGCGTTGCAGCGCGCCCTCAACTGCTCGGCGGACTCGGTCGACTGCCCGGCCTGACCGGTGTCGACCGGGGTCAGGCTGGTGGAGGTGTTGCCGCCGCCGAGCAGCATCCACAGCAACGCCACGACGAGCCCGACGATGCCAGTACCACCCCCGATGGCCAGCCCGCTCCCGCCGCCGCGGCCGCGACGGTCGTCGACACCCCGCACGTCGACGGTGTTGTTCTCGAAATCGATGGGCACGTCACGCCTCCACGTCAGCCCCGGTCGGGCGGTGCACACAACCGGGGACCTACCGTATCCCGGGTGCGTGGGAACGGTCCGGCGTACCGATCGTCACGACGTCGTCCGGCGCGACCGTAGAATCGTCTGTCGGCGTCCGGAACACAGCAGCGGGGAAGGTCCACAGATGATCGTCGCGCAGGACGTCGAACTGCGTGCCGGCGCCCGCCTGCTCCTGGAGCACGCCAGCTTCCGGATCGGGCCGGGGGACCGCGTCGGGTTGGTCGGCCGCAACGGGGCCGGCAAGACCACCCTGACCAGGGTGCTGGCCGGGCTGACCCAGCCGGCCAACGGCACCGTCAGCCGTGGCGGCGACGTCGGCTACCTGCCACAGGACCCTCGCACCGGCGATCTCGAGCAACTGGCCCAGGACCGGGTGCTCTCGGCCCGCGGACTGGACGACATCGTCCGGCGGATGCGCCGCGCCGAGGGGGAGATGGCCAGCGCCGTCGAGGAGACCCGGGACGCCGCGATGGCCCGGTACGGCCGGCTGGACGCCCAGTTCACCAGCCGCGGTGGGTACGCCGCCGAGAGCGAGGCGGCGACCATCTGCTCGAGTCTGGGGCTGGCGGGACGGGTGCTCGCCCAGCCCCTGGGAACCCTGTCGGGCGGCCAGCGACGCCGGGTCGAGTTGGCCCGGATCCTGTTCTCCGGCGCGCAGACGATGCTCCTGGACGAACCGACGAACCATCTGGACGCCGACTCCATCGCCTGGCTGCGCGGGGTGCTGAGCGGGTGGACCTCGGGTCTGGTCGTGATCAGTCACGACGTCGACCTGCTCGCCGCGTGCGTCAACAAGGTCTTCCACCTGGACGCCAACCGGTGCGAACTCGAGGTGTACAACCTCGGCTGGTCGGCCTACCTCGCCCAGCGGGAGACGGACGAGCGCCGTCGCCGCCGCGAGCGCGCCAACGCCGAGAAGAAGGCCTCGGTGCTGCTGTCTCAGGCCGACCGGATGCGGGCCAAGGCCACCAAGGCCAGCGCCGCCGCGAACATGGCCCGCCGGGCCAACCGGCTCCTGGAGGGGGTCGAGGAGGAGCGGCGCGCCGACCGGGTCGCCCGGCTGCGCTTCCCCGACCCCGTCTCCTGCGGTCGCGTTCCGCTGCGGGCCACCGCCCTGTCCAAGAGCTACGGGAGCACCGAGGTCTTCACCGACGTGGATCTGGCGATCGACCGCGGCAGCAGGGTGGTGGTGCTCGGGCTCAACGGTGCGGGCAAGACGACGCTGCTGCGGTTGTTGGCAGGGATCGAGCCCCCGGACACGGGTGAGGTCGTGCCAGGTCACGGATTGCGGTTGGGCTACTACGCTCAGGAGCACGAGACGCTGGACCTCGACCGTACGGTGCTGGAGAACCTGCGCACGGCGGCGCCGGACCTCGCCGACACCCAGGTCCGTTCCGTCCTCGGGTCGTTTCTCTTCTCGGGGGACGATGTCGACAAACCGGCCGGTGTCCTGTCCGGTGGTGAGAAGACCCGCCTGGCGTTGGCCACCCTGGTCGTCTCGGGCGCGAACGTGCTGCTGCTCGACGAGCCGACGAACAACCTCGACCCCGCCAGCCGCGCGGAGGTCCTCTCCGCGCTGCGCGGATATGCCGGGGCGGTGGTCCTGGTCACCCACGACGAGGGCGCCGTGGAGGCGCTCGCCCCCGAACGCGTCGTGCTGCTGCCCGACGGCGACGAGGACATGTGGGGGACCGACTACCTGGAACTGGTGGCGCTCGCCTGATTCGCCGTTCGGTGCCGAATGGTCGTTTGGCCCCGGATCCGGCTTTTTTCATCGGCTACCGGCAGGATTGTGGGCCGTGAACGGACCGCCGCCGGAACGGATGGTGGCATAATCCGGTGCACGTGATCATCGGATGCCCGGTGACATCGGCAGAAAGGACGGCGTCGCGGCCCGAGCGCCGCGATCGACGTCTCTGACGGTGAATGGTCCCGCATCGAAAGAAAGCCGAGGAGGAATAGTGGCGGACGCTGTCAAGAAGGGCGCTCGAATCACTGGCCAGGATCGCACCAAGTTGGCGAACGAGCTCACCAAGAAGTACAGCGCCGGCGCGAGCATCAGAGCGCTGGCGGAATCGACCGGACGGTCCTACGGATTCGTCCATCGGATTCTGACCGAGAACGAGGTCACGCTGCGCGGCCGTGGCGGTGCCACCCGCGGCAAGTCGAAGCGCTGAGCGACGTGCCGCTCGGAGATCCGGAGCCTGCCGGCTCTCCGAGCGTGCCGGTCCCGTCGGTGGACGTGCCGATGCGGATCGAGCGAACCGGGCGACGGGCCGACGTCGTCCTGGATGACCCGGATCGGCACAACCCCCAGACACCCGCCCTGTGGAGGGCGTTGGCGCGCGTGGGCCGCGAACTCGACGGCGAGGTCGACGTCGTGGTGCTGCGCGGGTCCGGTCCGTCCTTCTCCGCAGGCCTGGACCGCGCGCTGCTGGCACCGGGCGCCGCGGACGGTCCGGTCAGGCTCGTCGGCCTGCCGCCGGCCCAGGCCGATGCCGAGATCGCCTCCTACCAGGAGGCGTTCACCCTCTGGTCGGACAGCTCCTTCGTCAGCATCGCCGCCGTGGCGGGGCACGCCATCGGGGCGGGCTTCCAGCTCGCCCTCGCCTGCGACCTGCGGGTTGCGGCGAGCGACGCCTCGTTCGCCATGCGGGAGACCCTGCTCGGGCTGGTACCGGACCTGGGCGGCACCGCCCGGCTGGTCGAGGCGGTCGGCTACGCACGCGCACTGGAGATCTGCGCCTCGGCACGGCCGATCGACGCCGAGGAGGCGCTGCGGCTCGGTCTGGTCCAGCGCGTCGTCCCCGGCGCGGACCTCGCCATGGCGGTGGACGAGACGGCCGCGCCGTTCCTGGGCGAGCGCGCCGCCGCGGTGATCGCCACTCTCGCCCTGCTGCGCCAGGCCCGTGCCGACATCGCCGATCACCTCGCGGCCGAGCGCGCCGCCCAGATGCAGCGGCTTCGGGCGCTGACCGCCGCCATCCGGTCCTAGGTTGTCTCCGCGACCCGGGCGACCGGTTCTGCCGGGCGACGGGAAGTGATTCGGCCCCTCGAACGGTTGGCCCGGTTACACAACCGAGGGAGGCACGTGTCCGGTCACACCGCCTGGTCCGCTCTGCGGTCCTATCGGCGCGATCAGGAGCTGGCCCAGCACACCCTGGCCCCCGGCACCTGGCGCCGGGTTCTCACCTACGCCGTCCCCTACCGGCGCACGATCATCGCCTTCCTGGTCCTGGTGATCCTCGACGCGATGTTCGTGGTGCTCACGCCGTTGCTGTTCAAGCGGATCGTCGACGACGGCGTGCTCGCCGGTGATCGCGCCCTCGTGGTGAGCACGGCATTGGTCATCGCGGCGCTGGCCCTGCTGGACGCCGGTCTGTCCCTCGTGCAACGCCGCCTGTCGGCCCGGATCGGTGAGGGGCTGATCTACGACCTGCGCACCGAGGTGTTCGGTCACGTCCTGCGCCAGCCGATCGCCTTCTTCACCCGGGCGCAGACCGGGTCGCTGGTCTCCCGCCTGAACAACGACGTGATCGGCGCCCAGCAGGCGTTCACCTCGACGCTGTCGAACGTGGTGTCCAACCTGGTCTCCCTGACGCTGGTCGGCGCGGCGATGCTGTACCTGTCCTGGCCGATCACCGTGGGGGCGCTGCTGCTGGTGCCGCTGTTCCTGCTGCCCGCCCGACGGGTCGGGGCACGCCTGGCGGAGCTGTCGCGAACCTCGATGCAGCTGAACGCCGAACTCGGCAGCCGGATGACCGAACGGTTCAACGTCGCCGGGGCCCTGCTGGTGAAGCTGTTCGGACGCCCCGCCGAGGAGGACGAGCAGTTCGCCCGACGCGCCGGGCAGGTGCGCGACGTCGGGGTCCAGATCGCGATGGCCAACCGCTTCTTCATCACCGCCCTGACGCTCGTCGCCGCCCTGGCCACCGCACTCGTCTACGGCGCGGGCGGGCTGCTCACCATCTCCGGACAGATGACCGTGGGCACCCTCTTGGCCCTGGCCGCACTGCTCGGGCGGCTCTACGGACCGCTGACCGCGCTGTCGACCGTCCGGATCGACGTGATGACCGCCCTGGTCAGCTTCGAGCGGGTCTTCGAGGTCCTCGACCTGGTGCCGCTGGTCACGGACCGCCCCGGAGCCCGCCGGCTCGGGACGGGTCCACTCGCGGTCGAACTGGACCGGGTCTCGTTCACCTATCCACGCGCCGAGGAGGTCTCCCTGGCCTCCCTGGAGCAGTCCTCCGCCGGTGAACGCAGCGGCGGCGAGGTGCTGCACGAGGTCAGCCTGCGCGCCGAGCCCGGGCAGATGCTGGCGCTGGTCGGGCCCAGCGGTGCGGGCAAGACCACCATCACGGGGCTGGTCGCACGGCTGCACGACGTCAGTTCGGGGGCGGTCCGCATCGGTGGTCAGGATGTTCGGGACGTCACCCAGGCCTCCCTGCACGACGTCGTCGGCGTGGTCACCCAGGAGGCCCACCTGTTCCACGACACGATCCGGGCCAACCTCCTCTACGCCAGGCCCACCGCCACCGAGGCAGAGCTCGTCAAGGCGTTGCGCGACGCCCAGGTGTGGGACCTGGTCGACTCGCTTCCGGACGGGCTGGACACCGTGGTGGGGGACCGGGGACATCGACTCTCCGGTGGCGAGAAGCAGCGGGTCGCCCTGGCCCGGCTGCTGCTGAAGGCGCCCGGAGTGGTCATCCTCGACGAGGCCACGGCCCACCTGGACTCCGAGTCCGAGGTGGCCGTGCAGCGGGCTCTCGACCGTGCCCTGATGGGGCGCACCGCTCTGGTGATCGCCCACCGGTTGTCGACCGTCCGGGCGGCCGACCGGATCGCCGTCGTGGACGGCGGGCGGGTGGTCGAACAGGGCCGTCACGAGGAACTGCTCGCGCGCGGTGGTCTGTACGCGGTGCTGTATCGCACCCAGTTCGCCGATCAGGACCGGCGGGCCACCGGCGCACCCCGGGGCGCTGAGGAGGCGGCCGAGGAACCGACCGGTCAGACGGCGCGGGCCAGGCCGCCGTCCACGGCGAGCGCCGAGCCGGTCACGTAGCTGGCGGCGGGGGAGAGCAGGAACACCGCCGGACGGGCCAGCTCCCAGGGGTCGCCGTAGCGGCCCAGCGGGATCCGTTCGCGGGTACGCCGCTGGTCCTCCTCCTCGCCGGCGCCGTCGCGCGCTCTGGTCCGTTCGGTGTCCAGATGACCCGCGAGCAGCACGTTGACCCGCACGTTGGCCGGGCCCAGCTCGTCGGCCATCGCCTTCGCCGTCATCGCCACGCCGGGCAGGAGTCCGTTGGCCAGGACATGGTCGCGTTGTGCCTCTCGGGCGCCCGGCCCGAGCAGGAACAGCACCGATCCACCCTCGGTGGACACGTTGCCGGAGACACTACGGGCCAGCCTCAGCGGGGCCAGCAGGTTGGACTCGAAGGCCAGGCGCCAGCGTTCGTCACCGATCTGCGTGAACGGTCCCGGCTCGGGAAGGCCGAGCCCGATCAGCGCGCCGTCCAGTCGCCCGTAGCGGGCGATGGCCGCCGCGCTCAGGCAGGTCTCCAGGCCCGGCGCGCTGAGGTCGCCGCTGACCGCGATCGCCCGTCCCGGTCCGCCGGCCATCGCCGCGGTCTCGGCGAGCCCGGTCTCGTCGCGCCCGCACAGGACGAGCCGGGCGCCCTCGGCGACGAGTTGCAGTGCGCATGCCCGGCCCAATCCGGCTGAGGCCCCCGCGACCACGTAGACGCGATCGCTCAGCCCAAGATCCATGCGCAGACCCCCAGGACGCTCGGCGGGCCGATATGGGCAGCCCGGTACCCATCGGATATCGAGCGATCCAGCCGTGGCCTTGAGCCGGCTCACCGTCGTGGGTCAACCCTGCAGCCGGTCCTCGAACTCCTCGTCGACCCCGTGGCGACCGGATCGGTGCGTGGACGGCAGCCCGCCGCGGCGGCGGACCTCGCGCAGCATGTAGTGCCCCAGCACCACGTAGGCCGCCGCGGCGAAGCCCCACCACTGCAGCGCGTAGGACAGGTTGATGCCCAGGCCGGGTTCGGGCCGGGGCAGCGCCTGCGGGGTCGCCGCCGGCGCGGGCCGCTCGGTGGCGAGCAGGCCGTAGGCCCGATACGTCACGGTGCCCAGAGGCGCCCTGATCTGCTCGGCGATGCGGTCCAGATCGATCCGGAGCTGCTGACCGGGTGGAGGCTGCCGGTCCACTCCGGGCTCGCCGGGTCGCAGTCGGGCACTGACCTCGACGCGCCCGGACGGCGGGGCCGGGACGCGATCGGGTTGCGCACTCGTGCTCCCGTTGGGGACCCAGCCGCGGTCCACCATCAGGACCCGGCCGTCGTCGGTGACCAGCGGGACCAGCACCTCGAATCCGTACCGCGTGTCCAGCGGACGGTTGCGGACCAGAACCGTGTCCTCGACCCGGTACGTGCCGGACACCCGCACCGGGGTCCATTCCCGCGCCGCGGCCAGCGGCTGCTCGGGCGTGGCCAGGACCTCGGCCAGCGCCACCGGTGCGGCGTCGTAGTTGGCGGCGATCCGAGCGCGCCGCTCGACCTTGTCCTCGTGGCGGGAGAACTGCCAGCGACCCAGCAGCACGAAGACCAGCGACAGCACGATCACGCCCAGCAGGGCCAGCACCCAGCCACCCTCGCGCAACAGTGCGGCGGCGGCCCTGAACTCAGCGGCGCGTCCGGTGCCGGCCGCCGGTTCGTCGCGGTCGGCGGTGAGCACGTCCACTCAGCTGTCGACCTTGGTCCGCTGCACAGGCAGCACGGTTCCCGTCAGGGCCAGCCGGTCGACGGGTACGGGCGCGACGATACGGCGCCGGGCGCCCGCGTTCGCCATGACCACGGCGACGTAGGGGATGACCACCGCGGCGGCGGCCAGGACCCAGCGCACCGGGTGATCGATCACCAGCACGAGCAGGAAACAGCCGGTGCGGAAGCCCATGGAGATCACGTATCGGCGGACGCGGCCGTCGAGGTCCTCGCTGTGCGGCCGAGCGGCTCCGCTGATGCTGTGGACCTGCTGCTCGTCGCCCGCGCGGTTCGCCATGCCTCTACGGTAGGTCCCACCGATCTGCGACGCACCCAGGGGCTGGTCCTGCCGTCCCCGGTCGCTGGCGGCACGACGGCGAGGAGGAGCCATGAACCGCAGCGTCCTGGTCACCGGCGGAAGCCGTGGCATCGGCCTGGCGATCGCGCGAGCGATGGCCGAGCAGGGGGACAGGGTGGCGGTCACCTACCGCACCGGCACCCCGCCGGACGCGCTCTTCGGGGTCTCCTGCGACATCACCGACACCGCATCGGTCGAGGCCGCCTTCTCGGCGGTCGAGGCCGAACAGGGGCCGGTCGAGGTGCTGGTCGCCAACGCGGGGGTGACCAGGGACCAGTTGCTGTTGCGAATGACCGACGAGGACTTCGACACCGTCCTCGACACCAACCTCACCGGTGCCTTCCGCTGTGTCAGGCGGGCCGCCATGGGCATGGTCCGGATGAAGCGTGGCCGGATCATCCTGATCTCCAGTGTGATCGGCCTGTACGGCGGCCAGGGGCAGGCCAACTACGCAGCCAGCAAGGCCGGTCTGGTCGGGCTGGCGCGATCGATCGCCCGCGAGCTGGGGGGACGGGGGATCACGGCCAACGTCGTGGCACCGGGCTTCATCGAGACGGACATGACCGCGGCCCTGCCGCCCGAACGACGCCAGGCCTATGCCTCGCTGATCCCCGCGGGCCGGTTCGGCGTCACGGAGGAGATCGCCCACGCCGTGCAGTACCTCGCCTCACCCCAGGCCGGCTACGTCAACGGTGCGGTCCTGCCCGTCGACGGCGGCCTCGGCATGGGTCACTGACACCACGCCCGCCGGATACTCGACGTTGCGGACCACGCACACCCGTTGCCACGAAGGAGCCCTGATGGCGCTGCTCGACGGAAAGAACCTGCTGATCACCGGAGTGCTCACCGACGCCTCCATCGCCTTCCACGTGGCGAGGATCGCGCAGGAGGAGGGCGCCAACGTCGTGCTGACCTCGTTCGGGAGGCAGATGAGGCTCACCCGTGCGGTCAGCCGCCGGCTGCCGGTCGAGGCGCCGGTCGTCGATCTCGACGTCACCGATCAGACGCATCTGGACGGCCTCGCCGCTGCCGTCGGCGATCACGTGCCCACGATCGACGGGGTGCTGCACTCGATCGGCTTCGCTCCGCAGTCGGCCCTCGGTGGCGGCTTCCTGGAATGCCCGTGGGACGACGTGGCCACCGCGGTGCACATCTCCGCCTACTCGCTCACCTCGCTGACGGTCGCCTGCCTGCCGTTGATGGGCGAGGGCGGCTCGGTCGTGGGGCTGACCTTCGACGCGTCGCGTGCCTGGCCGGTCTACGACTGGATGGGCGTGGCCAAGGCGGCGTTCGAGTCGACCTCGCGCTACCTGGCCCGCGACCTCGGGCCTCGGGGTATCAGGGTCAACCTGGTGGCGGCCGGTCCGCTGCGGACCATGGCGGCCAAGTCCATCCCGGGGTTCGCGGCCTTCGAGGAGTCCTGGCCCGGACGTGCCCCGCTCGGGTGGGACATCACCGATCCCGAGCCCACGGCCAAGGCGTGCGCAGCGCTGCTGTCGTCCTGGTTCCCCGCGACGACCGGGGAGATCGTGCACGTCGACGGCGGGTTCCATGCTGTCGGGTAGCGGCTCACGAACGCCCCAGGGTGGCCGGATGCGCCGGATCGTGCTGGTGCGCCACGCCAAGTCCGCCTACCCGTCCGGGGTGCCGGACCACGACCGCCCACTGGCCGGCAAGGGACTGCGCAACGCCCAGGCTGCCGGTGGCTGGTTCCGCAACGAGGGACCCACACCCGATCTGGTGCTCTGCTCGGACGCCGTCCGGGCGCGCCAGACCTGGGAGGTCCTCGCCGGTTGCCTGACCGCGAGCCCGCGGCTGCGGACCGAGTCGGCGCTCTACTCGGCGGGCCCGGGCGAGGTGATCGAGCTCCTGCGAGGGGTGGGCACGCGGCCGGCAACCGTGGTCGTGGTCGGTCACGAACCGACGATGTCCGCCACCGGGTTGCTGCTGGCCGGTCCAGGATCCGATCCGGCCGCTCTGGAACGGATGAGCGTGAAGTTCCCCACCAGCGGCATCGCCGTCCTGCGTCTGGACCGTCCCTGGCACCGGCTGGATGCCGGTGCCGCAGCCCTCGAGATCTTCGCCGTCCCACGCGCCTGATCGGGCGGCGGGTGCCGCCAGGACCGGTTCAGGCCATGGACCGATTCGTCTGGTCGCGCCACGCCAGCCAGTCCTTGACCCGGGACAAGTCGTAGTCCGGACCGTTCAGCCCGACCGTGAACAGGGTGAATCCCGCGGCCGACAGGGAGTCCGCGACCTTGTCCGGTGGGTCGCTGACGCCGGTCGAGAGCTCGATGTCGGCTGGGTCGCGGTCCTCGGCGCGGCACCAGTCGCCCAGGATCTCGACCTTGCGGCGCAGCTGGTCCGGTGATCCGAAGCCGTGCCAGATATCGGCGTGCCGGGCGGTGTAGCGCAGGGTCTTGCGTTCACCGCCACCGCCGATCAGCACCGGGATGTCCCGGATCGGCGGCGGATTCAGTGCGGCCCAACGCCTCTCGATCCGCGGCAGCGCCTGCTCCAGGTCGGCCAGTCGCGTACCGGGCGTCCCGAAGTCGTAGCCGTACTCGTCGTAGTCGCGCGCGAACCAGCCCGCCCCGATCCCCAGGATCACGCGTCCGCCACTGATGTGGTCGACGGTCCGGGCCATGTCGGCGAGCAGCTCGGGGTTCCGATAGCTGTTGCAGGTCACCAGCGCGCCGATCTCGACGCGGGTGGTCGCCTCGGCCCAGGCTCCCAGCATCGTCCAGCACTCGAAGTGCTTGCCGTCGGGTTCGCCGTAGAGCGGGAAGAAATGATCCCAGTTGAACAGGATGTCCACTCCGGCCTGCTCCGCGGCGGCCACCGCACGCCGCAGATCCGCGTAGTCCGCATGCTGGGGCTGCAGCTGAACCCCGATCCGCACCGGACGACGTGGCCGCTGCGGCTCGCTCACGCCTCGATCACGTGGCCCTTCGGCACAACGGTGATCCCGCTCTCGGTGACCACGAACCCGCGCGAGAGATCCTCCTCGGGATCCATGCCGACCCGGGCACCCTCGGAGACGACCACGTTCTTGTCCAGGATCGCGTGGCGCACGACGGCATGCCGGCCGACGTCGACGTTGTCCATCAGCACCGCATCGCTGACCGTGGCCCAGGAGTGCACCTCGACGTTGGGTGAGAGCACCGAGTTCTCCACCAGGGCACCGGAGACCACGCAGCCGGGGGCCACGATCGAGTTGATCGCGTGGCCGATCCGGCCGTGCCAACCGTGCACGAACTTGGCCGGCGGCCAAGGACCCAGATGGGTGTAGATCGGCCACTCGTAGTTGTAGAGGTTGAACACCGGGTGCACGGACACCAGGTCCATCTGGGCCTCGAAGTAGGCGTCCAGCGTTCCGACGTCGCGCCAGTAGTCCCGGTCCCGATCGGTGGCGCCGGGCATCGTGTTCTCTTTGAAGTCGTAGACCGCGGCCTCGCCGCGCGAGACGAAGTCCGGCACGATGTCGCCGCCCATGTCGTGCGTGGACGTCTCCGACTCGGCGTCCCGGGTGACCGCCTCGATCAACGCGTCCGCGTCGAAGACGTAGTTGCCCATCGAGGCCAGCACCTGGTTCGGCGCGTCGGCCAGCCCCGGCGGATCCGTCGGCTTCTCGAGGAACTCCGAGATCAGCCGGGTGTCGTCCTCGCGGGTCTGGATCACCCCGAACTGGTCGGCCAGACTGATCGGCTGGCGAATGGCCGCCACCGAACACGGTGCGCCAGAGGCGATGTGCGCGTCGACCATCTGGGAGAAGTCCATCCGATAGACGTGGTCGGCGCCCACCACGACCACGATGTCCGGTTTCTCGTCGCGCAGCAGATTGAGGCTCTGGAAGATGGCATCGGCGCTACCCAGGTACCAGCGCTTGCCGACCCGCTGCTGGGCGGGGACCGGCGCCACGTAGTTGCCGAGCATCGTCGACAGGCGCCAGGCCATCGAGATGTGCCGGTCGAGACTGTGCGACTTGTACTGGGTCAGGACGACGATGCGCAGATACCCCGCGTTGATCAGATTGGTCAACGCGAAGTCGACCAGTCGGTAGACGCCTCCGAACGGGACGGCGGGCTTGGCCCGGTCGGCCGTCAACGGCATCAGTCTCTTGCCCTCGCCGCCGGCCAGGACGATGGCCAGCACCTTTGGATTCGCCATGGCAGGAACCCTATGGCCTCGGGTGGTTGTCGCACTACGGTTGCTCGCGTGCGCATTGACCTGTTGACCCGTGAGTACCCGCCCAACGTCTACGGGGGGGCCGGTGTTCACGTCGAGAACCTGGCCGCCGTGCTGCGTAGCCGAGTCGACGTCCGCGTCCGGTCCTTCGGGACCCCTCGCGCCGAGGAGGGGGTGACCGGCTACTCGGAGCTCGCCGAACTGGCCGAGGCCAACGCCGCCCTGCAGACCTTCGGGGTCGACCTGGCCATGGCGGCCGACTGCGGAGGCGCGGACGTCGTCCATTCCCACACCTGGTACGCCAACCTCGCCGGACACCTTGCCGGGTTGCTCCACGACGTTCCACACGTGATCTCCGCGCACAGCCTGGAGCCGCTGCGACCCTGGAAGGCCGAGCAGCTCGGCGGCGGCTACGCGCTGTCCCTGTGGGCGGAGAAGACCGCCTACCTGGGTGCCGCGGCCGTCATCGCCGTGAGCGCCGGGATGCGCAAGGACATCCTGCGCAGCTACCCCGACATCGATCCGGACAAGGTCCGTGTCGTCCACAACGGGATCGACCTGTCCGGCTGGGCGCGCGACGAGAACCCGGACGCGGTGCGTGCCCTCGGCATCGACCCCGATCGGCCCAGCGTGGTCTTCGTCGGACGGATCACGCGACAGAAGGGGCTGCCCTATCTGCTGCGCGCGGCCCGGATGCTGCCGCCCGACGTCCAGCTGGTGCTGTGCGCCGGTGCCCCGGACACCAAGGAGATCATGGCCGAGGTCTCCGGCCTGGTCGAGCAGCTGCAGAGCGAACGCAGCGGCGTGGTCTGGATCGACCGGATGCTGCCGCGCGACGAGCTGTGCCAGGTGCTCTCTGCGGCGACCACCTTCGTGTGCCCGTCGGTCTACGAGCCCCTGGGGATCGTCAACCTCGAGGCGATGGCCTGCGAGGCGGCCGTCGTCGGCACCATCACCGGGGGCATCCCCGAGGTCGTCGTCGATGGCGAGACGGGCCGGCTGGTGCCGATCGACCAGATGCAGGACGGCACCGGGACCCCCACCGACCCCGACCGTTTCGTCGCCGATCTCGCCGACGTGATGACCGAGGTCACCTCGGACCGGGCTCGGGCGCGGGAGATGGGGCGGGCCGGGCGGGTGCGGGCCGAGGAGCACTTCTCCTGGGAGGCGATCGCCGACCGGACCGTGGACGTCTACCGCTCCGTCCAGCGGTGAGTCCCGCACCGGCGTTCAGGCCCGGCCCGGTGTCGACGGTGTCGCGGCGGCGCGGATCGCATGCCGCGCGGCGACGTCCAGCTCGCGCAGCGTCGCGCGCCGTCGCTGGGCCTCCCAGGTACTGACGGCTCCGCCGTCGTCGTCCGTGGCCAGGGCGATGACGGCTCGCAGGCGCAGCGCCGAGGTCAGCATCTGAACCGCCCGTGCCGGCCAGCCCGGGGGCAGCGCCAGTGGATCCAGGGCGGCGTCGGTGAGGTCGACCCACAGCTCGGCGACATCGGGACGCCACCGGGCGACGTCCAGCTCGATGAGCACCTCGGTGGTCCGGGCCAGGGCCCGGCGCAACCCCCGGTCGGCCTCGCCGAGGTCGCCGGCGTCCAGGTGGGGGCGGGACTCGACGTCCCGCGCCGTCCAGGTCACCAGATGGCCGGGCTCCAGCTCGGACCCGTATTCCACGACGTCCGGGACGATGCCCAGCGCGCGGGCCGCCCCGGTGGTGATCGCCGCCTCACCGACGGCGCAGACCCGGACGTTGAACTCGGCCGGCCCGGGCAGGCCGCTCACGTCGCCGGGCACCGGCAGCACGGGTCGAAATCCGGTGGCGCCCCGCTCGGCCGCCAGCGCGATCAGCGCCGGAAGGTCTTCCGCGCCGTCCACACGGTGCTCGTCGTCGTCCGGCCGGGCGAGTGCGCGCACCAGCCGGGACACGTCCTCGCGGCCCTGGACGACAGCGGTTCCCCACGCCGCGAAGGAGACCGAGCGCGGAACGTGCAGCACACCTGCAGGGTACGGCGCCAATCACGGGCACCATCCCCTAGGGTCGGAGAATGACGGACGTGCTCGACCTGATCGGGGTGACCGTCGTGCGCGACGGGGCCAAGTTGCTGGACGGTGTCACCTGGCGTGTCGCCGAGGGTCAGCGATGGGTGGTGCTGGGTCCGAACGGCGCCGGGAAGACCACCCTCCTGCAGGTCGCCGGTGCGCGGATACACCCCACCGAGGGCAGCGCCCAGGTGCTGGGGGAACGTCTGGGTGAGGTCGACGTGTTCGAGCTGCGACCACGCATCGGACTGTCCAGCGTGGCCTTCGCCGACACCCTGCCCCGTGACGAGAAGGTCGAGGACGTCGTCCTCACCGCCGCCTACGCGGTGTCGGGTCGCTGGCGGGAGGACTACGAGGGCCAGGACCACCGACGCGGGGGTGATCTGCTGGCGGCCTTCGGCGTCGGGCATCTGGGCCACCGCAGGTTCGGCACCCTCAGCGAGGGGGAGCGCAAGAGGGTCCAGCTCGCCCGATCTTTGATGACGGATCCTGAACTGCTGCTGCTCGACGAGCCGGCCGCCGGGCTGGACCTGGGCGGCCGCGAGACCCTGGTCGCGGACCTGGCCGAGCTCGCCGGCGACACTCGTTCGCCCGTGATCGTCCTGGTCACCCATCACGTGGAGGAGATCCCACCGGGCTTCACCCACGCACTGCTGATGCGCCAGGGCGCGGTCACCGCGGCCGGCCCCCTGCAGGAGGTGATCACCGACGATCTCCTCAGCGACACCTTCGGCGTCCCCCTGACGGTCCAGCGGACCGGGAACCGATGGACCGCCTACAAGCGTCTGAATCAGTGAAGACGCCGCCGAGCCGTTAGGCTCAGGCGCAGGACGGCTTCGGAACCCGATGGGGGCCGTGGCCGAGGAGGTGGACGGTGGACTGGGGACGTGAGGCGCTCGGCCTGGCATGGGTGGCGCTGGCGATCGCGGCCGGGGTGCTCGAGATGTTCACCCTGGACTTCATCTTCCTGATGCTCGCCGGTGGGGCCCTGATCGGGGCCCTCGTCGCCGCCCTCAGTGGCAGCTTCACCCTGTCGGTGCTCGGCTTCGCCGGTGCCTCGGTCCTGCTGCTCTTCGCCGCCCGGCCCTCCCTGAAGGCCTACATGCAGCGTGAGGTGCCGGCGGTCAGCATGCACACCGAGGCCCTCGTCGGCCGCACCGCCCAGGCGCTGACCTCGATCGAGCGCAACGGTCAGGTCAAGCTCGCCGGCGAGCTGTGGAGCGCCAGGATGGAGGACGGGCACGAGCCGGCGCCGGCCGGCAGCACCGTGCGGGTGACCCGGATCGACGGCGCGACCGCGATCGTCGTCCTCCTTCCGTCGACCCCCGCCACCTAGTGATGGTCCACGTCCGGCGCCCGGTGGCGCCGGTCGTGGCCGCCTGAACCCGCCGTTCGCCCCGATGGACGAAGGGCCGACCCGAAGGGACACCTGTCCACGATGGACGCATCCAATCTCGTCGCACTCGTCGTGCTGCTCCTGCTCGTACTGTTCGTTCTCACCACACTCTCGCGAGCGATCCGGATCGTGCCTCAGGCGACGTCGGTGATCGTCGAGCGGCTGGGGCGCTATTCGCGGACGTTGACCCCCGGGCTGCACTTCCTGGTGCCCTTCGTCGACCGGCCCCGTGCCGTGGTCGACCTGCGCGAGCAGGTGGTCAGCTTCCCGCCGCAGCCGGTGATCACCTCGGACAACCTCGTGGTCAACATCGACACGGTCATCTACTTCCAGCCCACCGATCCCAAGGCGGCGGTCTACGAGATCGCCAACTACATCCAGGGCATCGAGCAGTTGACCGTCACCACTCTGCGCAACGTGATCGGTTCGCTCGACCTCGAGCAGACCCTCACCAGCCGGGACAACATCAACGCCCAGCTGCGGGGGGTGCTCGACGACGCCACCGGCCGGTGGGGGATCCGGGTGAACCGGGTCGAGCTCAAGGCGATCGACCCCCCGGCGAGCGTGCAGGACTCGATGGAGAAGCAGATGCGCGCCGAGCGGGACCGCCGCGCGGCGATCCTGAACGCCGAGGGCGTCAAGCAGTCCCAGATCCTCACCGCCGAGGGCGACAAGCAGTCCTCGATCCTGAGGGCCGAGGGACAGGCTCAGGCCGCCATCCTGCAGGCGCAGGGCGAGGCGCGTGCCATCCAGCAGGTGTTCGACGCGATCCACCGGGGGAACCCCGACTCCAAACTCCTTGCCTACCAGTACCTGCAGGTCCTTCCGCAGATCGCGAACAGCCCCTCGAACAAGGTGTGGATCGTGCCCACCGAGCTCACCCAGGCTCTCAAGGGAATCGGTTCCGCCCTGGGTGGCGACACCGACGGGACCGGCACCTGGGTCCCCGGACGGCACGAGGACGAGGGCGCCGACGACCTCGAGGCGGCCACCCTCGAAGATCCCGGAGCGGCGCTCCGGCGTGCTCGCGCCGAGGCGGCCGGTGCGGCGGACGACGCGGCCGGCGCAGCGCGGGTCTCGAGTCCGGGGGGTGCCAGGCCCGAGCCGGTCACCCCGCCCGTCCGGGAACTGCCCGCCACGTCCTCGGACTCCTCCGACTTCGGACCCAAGGGTGGGTACCCGCCCCCTGACTACAGCTGACCGGTCGCCGGCAGGCGCGCGGGCCTGTTAGCGATCGGCGTACGCAACGATGATCGCCTGCTCCGTGGACAGGACCAGGTCCACGTACCAGTCGGCCCGGTTGTAGGCGAACAGCGCCGCGCGGACCCCGGCCACGGTGGCGTCCAGACCGCTGGCGCACAGGTAGGCGGCAGCACTCGGGATCGCGTCGGCCGGCGACCACACGTCCCGGACGCCGTCCCCGTCACCGTCGACGCCGTACTGCTCGAACGTCGCGGGCATGAACTGCATCGGGCCGAGGGCGCCCGCGACCGACGGTCCGTTGCTGCGGCCGTGGCCGCTCTCGACCTGGCCCAGCGCGGCGAGCAGCGTCCAGCGCAGTCCGGCGCACCGCCCGGCGGCGGCGCGGTAGGCGCTCTCGTACGCGGGCGGGACGTCCAGCGCCGACACCTGGGCCCGGGACGTCGTGGCGGCCGCCTGGGCCGCCGCCAGGGCCGCCGCCGCTCGCTCGGCCTCGGCCAGTCTGCGGGCCCGGGCGGACAGCGTCGACAGACGTGTGCGAGCCCGTTCGGCGGTCAACGCTGCGGCCCGCGCCTGAGCGCGGAACTCCTCGAGAGCATCGCGGAGCTGAGCGCTGGCCCGTGTGGCGGCCCGGGTCTGCCCGCGGGCCCGGCTCTCCAGTCGTCTGGTCAGACCGACCTGCTCACCGGCCTCTCGGACCACCCCGGCCCCGATCCGACGGCCGACAGTGGCTCGCCACAGGGCGTCGCTGGGCGAGTCCGCGGCGAGCATGGACAGGGCCGGGCCGATGTGGCCCTCGACGTACAGGGCGCGCACCCGCGCCGTCTGCCGGGCCCGGGCCCGGCCGAGGGCGGTGACGGCGTCGCGTTCGGCCATCTCGGCCTCGGTCACCTGGGCGTAGGCCGCGCTCAGCTCAGCGGCCGCCTGGGCGGCTGCCGCCTCGCGGCGCTGGTACTGCGCGGTCAGGGCGCTCACCTGGGCGGCCACCTCGCGGGCCTGTTCCCGGACGGCGCGGGCGTCGGCGCCGTCCTCGTTCGGGGCCGCCGTGGACGTCGACGGTGCGGCGAGCGCGGTGAGAACCGCCGCGCAGACCGCGACGGCGACCGCACGCCGACTCCAGCGCATCTTCTCCACCCACTCACTCTCGGCTCCCGCGGGAGCCGGGTTGACCGGCAGGTAGCCTTCCCCGGTGGAGCTGACGAGGGCCGTCGCGATCTGCCTGGCCGGGGTCGGTGCCGGGACGATCAACACCGTGGTCGGCTCGGGGACCCTGATCACCTTCCCGACGCTGTTGGCCCTCGGCTACCCCCCGGTGACCGCGAACGTGTCCAACAACATCGGGCTGGTCTTCGGCGGGATCAGCGGCACCTGGGGGTATCGCGCGGAGCTGACCGGGCAGCGGGACGCCGTCCGCCGGCTGGCCCCGGCCTCGGTCCTGGGCGCGATCGCGGGCGCGTTGCTGCTGCTGTGGCTGCCCGAGTCGGCCTTCGAGGCCATCGTGCCCGCTCTGATCGCCATCGCCCTGGTGCTGGTGCTGATCCAGCCGCGGCTGACCCGGGCGAGGGCGCGCCGGACCCCGGGCGGTACCGGGCCGGACCAGGTCCCCAGCACCCGCCGCTGGAGGGTCGCCACCGGAGCCACCGGGCTCAGCGGGGTGTACGGCGGGTACTTCGGGGCGGCCCAGGGGGTCCTGCTGATCGGGGTGCTCGGGTCGCTGATCCCGCAGGACCTGCAACGGCTGAACGCCCTGAAGAATGTGCTGGCCACGCTCGTCAACATGGTTGCGGCGGTGACGTTCCTCGCCGTCAGCCCGGGTGACGCCGACCCGACCGTGATCGCCCTGATCGCCGTCGGCGCATTCACCGGGGGAGTGCTCGGCGCCAGAGTGGGGCGCTGGCTGCCCGCCCCCGTGCTGCGGGCGGTGATCGTGGTGGTCGCCGTGGTGGCCATCGTCCGGATGCTGACCGGATGAGCGGTCCCCGGCGGATCACGGACCTGCACGACCCGCGGCTGAACGATTTCACCCGGCTCACGGACGTGGCCCTGCGACGACGTCTGGAGCCGGAACGGGGGTTGTACCTCGCCGAGAGCGAGAAGGTCATCCGCCGCGCGCTGCAGGCCGGCCATCGGCCCAGGGCGCTCCTGCTGTCCGACCGCTGGCTGGAGCCCATGGCCTCCCTGGTGGATCGCGTCCTCGGCGAGGGGGGTGAGGTGTTCACCGGAACGGAACAGATCCTCGGCGAACTCACCGGCTTCCACCTTCACCGGGGCGCGATCGCCTCGATGCACCGACCGGTGCCGCTCCCGCTCGCGCAGATCCTCGTCGCGGCCCGCCGGATCCTGGTGCTGGAGGATGTGGTCGATCACACCAACGTCGGCGCCGTGTTCCGCTCGGCCGCCGGACTCGGCGCGGACGCCGTCCTGGTCACGGCGCGCTGCGCCGACCCGCTGTACCGGCGCGCCGTGCGGGTCTCCATGGGGACGGTGTTCCAGGTGCCCTGGACCCGACTCGAGCTCTGGCCACAGGAGGCGGGAACGCTGCGGGAGGCGGGCTTCACCGTCGCGGCGCTGGCCCTGACCGAGGACGCTGTGACGCTGGACGACCTCGCGGGTCGCAGCATCGATCGACTCGCCCTGGTCCTGGGCACGGAGGGGGACGGACTCAGCAGGGGTGCCCTGGCCGGTTCCGATCTGCGGGTGCGGATCCCCATGGCCGGTGGCGTGGACTCGCTGAACGTCGCGGCGGCCTCGGCCGTCGCGCTCTGGGCGGTGCGGCCCTGAGTCCCGCTGACCGAGCGTATCCGGTCAGCGCCCGTTGACCTCGGCCAGTACCGCGCGCATCACCGTGTCGACGTCGGTGACACCCAGGTAGCGGCCGTTCTCGCCGGCGATGACCACCGGGCCGGCCAGTCGGCGCTCGACCCCCGAGGCCAGCACCCTCAGGGCCGCGGCGCGCAGGTCCTGAGCCGCGCGCAGCCGTAGCAGTCGACTGGCCGGGACCGTCCGACCGTCGCCCGCGCGGAGTGACACCAGCCGGCCCTCGCCGTCGACCTCGGCGGTCCAGCCGCCGTTCCCCCCGTCGGCTCGACGATCGTCCAGCACCGGATCGCCCACCGGTGGGTCGTCGGGGGTGCGCACCGGGATCTGCTGTGCCAGGCGTCCGGTGCGGGTCAGGTGCACGGTCTCCTGCCAACTGGCCCGCAGCCAGGTCGAGACCTCCGGTGGTGCCGACATCAGGGACGGCCTGGCCCGGCCGAACAACCAGCCCTGCGCGAACCGGACGCCGACCACCTGCAGGTGGCGGGCGTCGTCCAGGCTCTCCACCCCTTCTCCCTGCACCACCGCGCCCATGTCGGACGCCATGGACACCACCAGGCGGATCAGCCGGTCCCGCACCGGATCGGCATGGGCCCCATTGACCAGGGCGCCGTCCAGTTTCACCAGATCGGGCTGCAACCGTTCCAGGCGCTCGAGTTCGACGCGGCCCGCCTCGACCACGTCGCAGGCCACCCGCAGGCCCTCGACCCTCAACGAACCCAGGGCACCGCCGGAATCGGCGTCGGCCGGCAGACCCGTGCCGCCGTCCGGCCATTCCAGCTCGACGAGCAGCCCGGCCAGGTCCGGCTGCTCGCGCAGCACGCTGATCACCGCCTCCTCGTCGATGAAGGGCACGGCGATGTTGACCGCGAGGAACTGCTCCGGCCCGAGCTCGTTGCGGATGCGGAGCGCATTGAGCAGCGAGGCGGCCTCGAGCTGACCGCCGAGGCCCGCCTTGGCCGCCGCGGCGAACCAGGGCTGCGGCGACCGCGCGGGCCAGTCGGCCACCCTGGCCAGGGCCTCGTAGCCGGCCTGTTCGCCGGTGCGCAGGTCGACGACCGGCTGGTACACGCAGCGCAGTGTCTCCGGACGACGGAGTAGCTTGGCCACCTCCTGATCGCCGGTGCGATCACCGAGCGGACGGTCGTCTCCGCCCGGACCGATGCCAGCGGGAGTCGTTGCCACACCTCTATTCAAGCGGGTCGCGCCCCGTCGTGCCGTCGGTCCCATTCGCGCACCGACACACCGTTTACGGAAAGTGATTGACCGTGTACCTCATGTAGTCTTTGGGCAGACCGGGCAGCACGATGCGGGTGCTCGGTCGGGAGGCTCGGGGTGGCTGACCGACGACGAAGACGACGGTCGGGACGATGTCCCTCAGGTTCATCATTTTCTCGGTGCGCGGTCAGGGGTTCGTTGACGTGCGCCTTTCGTCGGGCGGAGGGTGTGTCGGGTGGCGCGCGCACAACGGGGGTTGTTGCGATTCCTGGGCAGGGGCCGCAGGGCCTGGTCCACCACGGAGGACGAGACGATCCGGGCGATGCTGGACGCCTGCTCGGACGGCGTGCTCGGACTGGACGCCGAGGGAGCCTGCATCACGGCCAACAGCGTGGCCGAGTCGATGTTCGGACGGGCCCGGACCGAGTTGGTCGGGCTCGGTGCCCAGTCGCTGATGCCCGGCCTGGCCCAGGTGATCGATGAGGCCGTCGACCGACGCCGGAGCGGTGAACTGCGTTCCGGGCCGGTCGGTCCCGGCATCGAGGCGACGGCCGTGCGTGCCGACGGGGCGCGCTTCCCGGTGGCCGTCTGGCTGTCTCCGGCGTTGAGCGGACCCCGGTTGGGGGTGTATCTGACGGTGCGGGACCTCACCATGGCCCGGGCTGGGGCCCTCGCACAGTCGGCGTTGCGCGAGGAGGTGTCCGGACTCCGCGAGACGATCGCCGCCATGGGTCGCGCGGTGCGCGACCGGGCGATCTGGATCCTCGACGTCGACGGTCACATCGTGCAGATGAACCGGGCGGCGGAGAAACTGCTCGGCTACCGCGTCGAGGAGGTGGCCGGTCGGCCCGTGGCGGTGTTGTCCGACCAGGACGACCTGGACTCGGTGGCCGATCAACTGGGCTCCCCGCCGCACGTCGACCCGCTGCTGGAGATCACTCGGTCCGGCCTACCCAATCAGCAGGAGTGGGACCTGATCGCCAAGGACGGTCAGCGACGTCCGGTGACCCTGCACATCGTGGCCGTCGGGCCCCGACAGGCCCCGATCGGCTTCGTCTGGGTCGCCACGCAGAGGGTGGGTGACTGGGAACCCCTCGTCGGGACCCGTTCGGGCGCCGACCGGCTGCTGCAGGACCTCGACGACGCCGAGACCCGCACCCTGCGCTGGCAGGTCGGGGGAACCGGTCAGGGCAGGCGCCGCTGAGGCGCCCGGTCGGGGCGTGCGGCGGCCCCGGCCTACCGCCGGCGCATCAACGTGTCCCAGACGCCCACGTCGACGGTCTTGACCTGCTCCGGCGCGCCCGGGTCGTCGGGATCGCCCTGATCCTCGGCCGGCTCTGGTGACCTCGGCGGCCTGATCCTCGGCGGAAGAGGCCGACCGCTCGATTCCGACGGGGTCGGGGGTCCGGGCCTGCTGCGGCCCAAGCGACTCGTCCGGGTCCGATCCGGGGTCGACCGCACCGCGGGCGGTCCGAGTCGCCTGAGCCCGCTCCATGAAGGCCTGCTGGGTGGCCCGTCGTTCGGCTGCGGCGCGTTCGGCGGCCGCCCGGGCCTGCTGGGACGGAGACGCCTGCGGGGGCCCGCCGATCGCCGTCGGGCGGGTCTCGTCGAGCCGTGGCGATGCCCCGCCGACGAGGGTGGCCGCCGCGGCTGCCCGCGCCTGCTCGATGAGAAGGTGCATCGGGGGTTCGGACAGGATGAGGCAGGCCGCCTCGCCGTCCGGCCCGTCATGCCGCGCCTCGGCATGGGCCGCGGCCACCGAGAGCGACGCGGCGACCTGACCGACGGTGATCATCGCCGACCACCACGGACCGTCCTGCGCCGATCTGGCCATGGAGCTGACCGCCTCCAGCAGGCCGTCCACCGAGGTCAGACAGTCCGGGCGGGCAGGAGGCAGCCAGGCGGCCAGCAGGCCGACGAGGGCCCCCGCGCAGGCGGCCCGGTGAAGGGCCGGACCCAGGGCCCGGGCCTGTTCGTGGTCGACCTGGGCGGCGCTCGGCACCACACCGTTGTCACGCCGCGCAAGAGCGCCCTCGCCGGGAGGTTCGGGCGGGGGCGTACCGGCGACCATCCGGCGCAGGTCACACAGCACCGCCCAGGTGCGGTCCAGGAGCGCGGCAGCGGCATCCGGCTCGCGGGCGCCCACCTCGTCGCTCGCCTGATGGTTCTGGAGCTCGCCGCGCAGGGTCACGGCCCGAGCGACCGTCTCGACGTCCAGGTCGCCGCGCGTGGCGTCGGATCCGCCCTCGGCCACCGACGCGGCGTGCGTGAGCAGAGCCGCGGCGGAACGCAGCTGCAGCCGGTCGGGATGCAGGGGCGGGAGGCTCTCGGCGGCCTGCGACCACTCGCTCGCGATCTGTCGGGCCAGCACCGGCAGCGCGCCGAGCAGGTCCACGCCCCCCGGTCGACCTGCCGTGAGCGCGCGCCCGGCCACCACCACGACCCCGTACGCGCGGAGCCGCTCGGCGAGCACCTCGGGAGTGGCGACGGGCGTCTCGGCGCTCTCCCGGCCAGACCGGCCCGGGTCGTCCTCTCCCAGGTCCATCGGTCCTCCTCGTTCCGCGGTGAGTGGCGAAGACACTACGCGCCGTGACCGATCTTGTCGTGCGGGGCGCCCCCACGCGGGGCGGCGCGCCGAGGGCGCCCTCAGCCCTGTCCGGTCGGGGACTGACCGTGGCGCACGAGGGTCAGCAGGTCCTGAGCGGCCTCGGCCAGGGTCGGCGCGGTCCCCGGCCCGGAGCCCGGCGGACGGGGGCGAAGCTCCTCGAGATCGCCCTCGACGGTCAGGCCCCGGTCGGCCCGTTCCGCCAGCCCGGCGATGTCCTCCTCCGCCCACCGGGCGACGGGCTCGACGAGGTGCGCGGGCAGGCTCAGCTGCCGCCCCGGGCTGTCGGGGGCGGCCATCCACGCGTTCAGCAGCCGCTCGCGGACCTTCTGCCGGTCGCGGTGGGTGAGGTCCTCGATCTCGAGGATCGCGTTCATCTCGCGCAGCAACTCCGACTGCGACGCCGTCAGCGAGACGTTGTTGCGCTTGTGCTCATGGGAGGTGGGCGGCAGGGGCAGGTCCGGGGCACCGATCGCGCGGCAGAACCTCGGCCAGAGCTCCTCGCGCCGGTCGGCGTGCGGGACGGTGACGATGGACACGTTCTCGAGCCCGACCACCTCGGCCCAGCGGTCCACCAGCCCCGGCAGACCGTAGGCGTTCCAGAACGGGCTCTCACCCGCCCCCCGGAGGCCGGCCACCGAGTCCAGATAGTCGCTCAGGGTGCTCGTCGCGCCGTTCTTGACGTTCTCCTGCCAGACGCTCGAGACCAGTCGTCCGAAGTCGCGGACCGTCACCACCACCCTGGACTGTTCGGGGGCGAAAGCCAGCGCATCGACCAGTTCCCGGGCGCCGCGGGAGGAGAAGGAGGCCAGGGCCTCGGCGGAGATCAGGACGTCACCCGGGGTCTTGGCGAGCTCCTCGGCGACCTTCGGCATCAGCGCCCGACCGCGCTCGCGGACCGCGTCACTGATCCAGCGCACCTCCGGCCCGGCGTAGGCATAGACCGCCGGTTGCTGATTCAGACCGGCCGCGGGCAGGTAGGCCGCGCCCGGATACAGGATCCTGCGCCTGGTCAGCTCGGGTCGGGCCGCGCACAGCACCGCCTGCAGATACGTGGTCGCCGACTTCGGCGTGCCCACGTGCAGCGTCAGGGTCCGGAACCGGTCTGTGCCGGAGCGTCGCCATTTCACCGGCCCGAGGATAGTGAAGTTTCCTCTGGCGCACGGCAGCCCGGCCCAGGACGCCGACGGACGGTGACCGGCAGGCGGCCCGGTGAACGTGACGAACCCCTCCGTTGCCGCGGGTGTGCCACGCGCTACGGTGAGCCCGTGGCCAGCCAACAGACTGCGAATCCCGCGACGGCGACGGCGGGGCGCACCACGATAGCCATGAAGTTGATCATGGCGGTCAGTGGCGCACTGTTCGTCTTCTATGTGCTCGTGCACATGTACGGCAACCTCAAGATCTTCGCTGGGCAGGAGGCGTTCGACACCTACGCCCACCACCTGCGGACCCTGGGTGAGCCGATCCTGCCCTACTCCGGTTTCCTCTGGGTCTTCCGGGCCCTGCTGCTGCTCGCGCTCGTCGCGCACGTCTACTCGGCGTTCGTGCTGTGGAACAAGGCCTCACGGGCCCGCAGCACCAAGTACGCGGTACGCCAGGCCGGCCTGGTGGCCTGGCGCGCCAAGTGGATGCGCTGGGGTGGTGTCGCCCTGTTCCTGTTCATCATCTTCCACCTGATCCAGTTCACGATCGCGAAGGTGAACTTCAACTCCGCGGTGAGCGAGGACCAGATCGACGACAGCCCCTACCAACTGGTCGTCGCCAGCTTCCAGTTGTGGTGGGTGGTGCTCATCTACCTCGTCGCGCTGGCGGCGCTCGGTCTGCACCTGCACCATGGGACGTGGAGCGCGTTTCAGACCCTCGGGTGGACCACCTCGGTGCGGGCACGCGAGAACGCCAGACTGACCGCGGTGTTCATCGCGGCCCTGGTCGTCGTCGGATTCGCACTGCCGCCGCTGGCCATCCTGTTCGGAATCGTCGAGGCGTAGGAGCAGCCGCACATGACCGACACCGCGAATCAGGACTACTACGCCGAGGGATCCCCCGTCCGCGACACCAAGGCGCCGGACGGTCCCATCGAACAGCGTTGGACCAGGAGGCGTTTCGAGGCCAAGCTGGTCAACCCGGCGAACCGCCGCAAGTTGTCCGTGATCGTCGTCGGCACCGGTCTGGCCGGGGGGGCGGCCGCGGCCACCCTGGGCGAGGCCGGCTACCACGTGACCTCCTTCTGCTACCAGGACTCTCCGCGACGTGCTCACTCGATCGCCGCCCAGGGCGGGATCAACGCGGCCAAGAACTACAAGGAGGACGGAGACTCCGTCTTCCGCCTCTTCTACGACACCGTCAAGGGCGGTGACTACCGCTCTCGTGAGTCGAACGTGTACCGCCTCGCCGAGGTGAGCGCGAGCATCATCGACCAGTGCGTCGCCCAGGGCGTGCCGTTCGCCCGCGAGTACGGGGGGCTGCTGGACAACCGTTCCTTCGGCGGGGTGCAGGTCTCCCGAACCTTCTACGCTCGCGGGCAGACCGGTCAGCAGTTGCTGATCGGCGCCTACCAGGCGCTCGAGCGCCAGATCGCGGCGGGCACGGTCACGATGCACACCCGGCACGAGATGCTCGAACTGATCGTGGTCGACGGCCGGGCCCGCGGGATCATCGTGCGTGACATGGTCACCGGCGCGATCGAGACCCACCTGGCCGATGCGGTGGTGCTGGCCAGCGGCGGCTACGGGAACGTGTTCTTCCTGTCCACGAACGCCATGGGCTGCAACGTGACCGCGACCTGGCGGGCCCACCGCAAGGGCGCCTACTTCGGCAACCCCTGCTACACCCAGATCCACCCGACCTGCATCCCGGTCTCGGGCGATCACCAGAGCAAGCTCACGCTGATGAGTGAGTCCCTGCGCAACGACGGCCGGATCTGGGTGCCCAAGAACATCGAGGACAAGGACAAGGATCCCCGCCAGATCCCGGAGTCCGACCGCGACTACTACCTGGAGCGCATCTACCCCGCGTTCGGCAACCTCGTTCCGCGGGACATCGCATCCCGGGCGGCGAAGTACCAGTGCGACGCCGGCAAGGGCGTCGGTCCTGGTGGCCTCGGTGTCTATCTCGACTTCGCCGACGCGATCGCCCGGATGGGCCGGGCCGCCGTGGAGGAGAAGTACGGCAACCTCTTCGACATGTACGCCCGGATCACCGGGGAGGATCCGTACGCCACCCCGATGCGCATCTACCCGGCGGTGCACTACGTGATGGGTGGGCTGTGGGTCGACTACGACCTCCAGTCGAGCATCCCGGGCCTGTTCGTGGCCGGGGAGGCCAACTTCTCCGACCACGGCGCGAACCGGCTCGGTGCCTCGGCCCTCATGCAGGGCCTGGCGGACGGGTACTTCGTGCTGCCGAACACCATTCGCGACTACCTCGCCGACGGGCCCTTCGCCGCAGTGGCCGAGGACGCCCCCGCGGTCGCCGAGGCACAACGGTCGGTCCACGACCGGATCGAGCACTTCCTGTCCTGCAACGGAACCCGCACGGTCGACTCCCTCCACCGAGAGCTCGGCCAGATCATGTGGGACTACTGCGGGATGGACCGCAACGAGCCGGGCCTGATCAAGGCGATCGAACGGATCCGCGAGCTGCGCAAGGAGTTCTGGACCAATCTGCGGGTGCTCGGTGACGCCGAGGGGATCAACCAGTCACTGGAGAAGGCCGGCCGGGTGGCCGACTTCCTCGAACTCGGCGAACTCATGTGCATCGACGCCCTGCACCGCCGCGAGTCCTGCGGCGGTCACTTCCGCTCCGAGTCCCAGACCGAGGACGGCGAGGCGTTGCGCCACGACGATCAGTACGCATACGTCGCGGCCTGGGAGTGGTCCGGCCCGGACACGCCGCCCGTCCTGCACAAGGAAGACCTGGTCTACACGTCCGTCGAGATGAAGCAGCGGAGCTACAAGTGAAGATCACCCTCAAGATCTGGCGCCAGCCGGGCCCGAAGGCATCGGGGTCGATGGTGACCTACACCCAGGACGACGTGTCCCCGGACATGTCCTTCCTGGAGATGCTCGACGTCCTCAACGAGGATCTGCAGGCCAAGGGCGAGGAGCCCGTGGCATTCGACAGCGACTGCCGGGAGGGCATCTGCGGGATGTGCGGCCTGGTGATCAACGGTCACGCGCACGGCCCCGAGGTGACCACGACCTGTCAGCTGCACATGCGCTCGTTCTCGGACGGCGACACGATCACGATCGAGCCCTGGCGCGCCGACGCCTTCCCGGTGCTCAAGGACCTGGTGGTCGACCGCAGCGCCTTCGACCGGATCATCCAGGCGGGTGGCTTCATCTCGGTGAACACCGGAGCAGCCCCGGAGGCGCACTCCGTGCCGGTGCCGAAGAAGAACGCCGACCGGGCCTTCGACGCCGCGGTGTGCATCGGGTGCGGTGCGTGTGTCGCCGCGTGCCCGAACGCCTCCGCGATGCTCTTCGTGGGCGCCAAGGTCACGCACCTCGGTGAGCTGCCACAGGGTCAGCCGGAACGCTGGAGCCGCGTGGTCAACATGCTCGCCCGGCACGACCACGACGGCTTCGGCGGCTGCACCAACGTCGGTGCCTGCGCCGACGCCTGCCCGAAGGAGATCCCCTTCGACGTGATCTCCCAGCTGAACTCCGACCTGAGGAAATCCATGCTCAAGGGCAACTGACCCGGTGCACGGTCGCCGCGTGCATGCGGCATGCTCTTGACCCATGACGCAACGGCTCTTGGTCATCGGCGCCGACGCCGCCGGCATGTCGGCGGCGCACCAGGCGCTGCGCACCGCACGCGCGCGAGGTCGTGACCTCGAGGTCGTCGTGCTGGAGAGCAGCGGGCACACCTCCTACAGTGCCTGCGGCATCCCCTACTGGATGGCCGGCGACGTCGAGGACGCCGACGACCTCGTGGCCCGTACCGCGGCTGAGCACCGATCGGCCGGTATCGATCTCAGGATGGGGCACGAGGCGGTCGGGATCGATCTGGCAGAACGACGCTGCGAAGTCGTCAGCCCAGGCGAAAAGCGTTCCACGACAGTGGATTTCGACCTGCTCATGCTGGCCACCGGGGCGGCCCCGGTCCAGCCCGGCTGGGCCGTCGGGCACCGTCGCGTGCATCCGGTCAAGACCCTGGACGACGGGGCGATCTGGCGGCGGTTGATCGCCGAGCGACCGCGCAGTGCCCTGGTGGTCGGTGGCGGCTACATCGGCGTCGAGGCCGCCGAGGCGTTCGTCCGGCGCGGGCTGGAGACGACTCTGGTCACCCGGGGCGAGGAGCTGATGTCGGCTACCCTCGAACCCGGTACGGCGCAGGCGGCCCGCCGTGGCCTGACCGAGCTCGGCGTCCACGTGGTGACCGGCGTCGAGGTCTCGGGCATCGACGAGGACGGCAGCGGGCGAGCGCACGCCGTCTGCGTCGACGGGCACGAATTCGAGGCCGACGTCGTCGCCGTCGGCCTGGGGGTGCGTCCCCGAGTCGAGCTGGCGGCCGCGGCCGGGATCCCGATCGGCGGCAAGGACGTCGGCGGGGCGCTGGTGCCCGACTCCGCCCAGCAGGTCGCCGACGGCGTCTGGGCGGCGGGGGACTGCACCGCCGTCCACGACCGTCTGCTCGGGACCGAGTGGTACGTGCCCCTGGGCACCCACGCGAACAAGTGTGGCCGGGTCGCCGGGACGAACATCGGCGGTGGCGCGGCGAGCTTCCCCGGGATCGTCGGGACGGCGATCACCCGCGCGGGCGAGGTCGAGTTGGGCCGCACGGGGCTCCTGCCCGCCTGGGCGTCCGAGCGACTCGGCCTGGACGTGGTGGTCAAGCGGCTGGAATCGACGACCGCGTCGGGCTACATGCCCCAGGCCGCACCGATGAGCGTGTGGGTGATGGCGGACGCCGCGACGTCTCGCCTGCTCGGTTGCCAACTGGCGGGGGGTGCGGGTACGGCCAAGCGAATCGACACCGTGGCCACGGCTCTGTCCGCGGGGATGACCGTCGCCGAGGTCGCCTACCTCGACCTGTCGTATGCACCGCCGTTCTCACCGACCTGGGAGGCCGTTCAGATCGCCTGCCGCTCCCTCGCCGAGCGTGGCGGGGTCTAGGCTCGGCACACACCTGTCGCCGACGAGGACCCGGAGCCGCGATGAACCTGGAGAAGGTGGTCTTCGGCTTCTTCATCGTGCTCGCCGCCACCCTGAACTTCGGGTACTTCATCGGTGATCCGTCCCGACCCGAGTTGCACAACATCTACGAACTGCTGAGCGCCCTGGTGGTCAGCATGATCGCCACGGTGCTGAAGTTCGGTGACCGGACCCAGATCGGTGCCGTGCACCTGGCCACCAGCCTGGTCGCCGACCTGCAACTGATCGCCGCCGCAGTGGTCTGGGTCATCGCCGTCCACGTCACCGAGACCGGGATGACCGTCCATGTCATCTCGAGCGTGGTGTCCCTGTCCGGGGGTGCGTTGCTGGCCAACATCGTCTCGCTGATCATCCTCATCGTCGAGACGGTCATGATGCGGCGCTGACCACCGACGTCCTCGCCGGCCCGAGCAGCGGAGGCCCCGTGAGCAGCACCTTCTTCCTCGTCCTTCGTCGGATGCGCGCGCCCCTGATCGTGCTGATCGCGATCTACACCGTCACCATCACGGGACTGATCGTCATCCCCGGTGTGGACGCCGACGGCAACCCGGGCCCGCCGCTGAGCGTGTTCCACGCCTTCTACTTCGTCAGCTTCACGGCCACCACGATCGGATTCGGCGAGATCCCGGTGCCCTTCTCAGACGGCCAGCGGCTCTGGGTGACCCTGTGCATCTACCTGGCCGTCGTGGGATGGTCCTACGCCATCGTGACCATCCTGGCGCTGCTCCAGGACCGGGCCTTCCGGATCGCCTTGACCGCCAACAAGCTCAGCCGACAGGTCCGACGGATCACCGAGCCCTTCTACGTCGTGTGCGGGGCGGGCAACACCGGCACCCTCATCGCCCGTGGTCTGGACGATCTGAACCGCCGATTCGTCATCGTCGAGAGCGACACACTGCGGGTGCAGGAGCTGGAGCTGCAGGATCTGTCCACCAACCCGCTGCTCGTGGAGGGGGATGCCTCGCTCCCGGAGACGCTGTTGCGCGCCGGGGTCCGCCACCCGCAGTGTCGTGGGGTGATGGCTGTGACCAACGACGACGAGGTCAACCTGGCGGTGGCGATCGCCTCGAAGCTGTTCAATCGCGGCAATGCGGTGCTGGCCCGGACCACCGATCCCGCGGTCGCGGCGAACATGGCCTCCTTCGGCACCGACCACGTGATCAATCCCTTCACCCGGTTCGCCGAGGATCTGGCCCTGTCCATCGCCTCGCCGGACCGGTCCCGGCTGATCGAGCTGCTCACCGCCCTACCCGGCGGCGTCGTCCCCGAGACCCACCGGTCGCCGTTCGGCCGCTGGATCGTCTGCGGGTACGGGCGGTTCGGCCAGGCGGTCGTCGCCAAGCTGCACCGGCTGGGTCTGCGGGTGACGGTGATCGACCCCCTGCTCGAGGAGAAGGCCATCGACCGACTCACCCGGATCGGGGTGCACACCCAGATCGGACGAGGGACCGAGGCCGACTCCCTCGTCGCGGCGGGCGTCGACTCGGCGGTCGGGATCGTCGCGGGCACGGACGTCGACGTGAACAACCTGTCGATCGCGATCACCGCAAGCCAGCTCAACCCGAACCTGTTCGTCGTCTGCCGGCAGAACGAGGCCGCCAACAACCTGCTGTTCGACGCGTTCGAGTCCGACTTCGAGATGGTCTCCACCCGGATCGTCGCCGAGGAGTGCCTCACAGCGGTGACCACCCCGCTGCTCGGCACCTTCCTGAGCGAGGCGCGTGTTCGACCCGAACCCTGGTGCGCCGACGTGGTCGATCGACTCCTCGAGGTCGGCCACGGCAGGGTGCCGCAGATCTGGGACCTCACCATCGACCCCGAACAGACCGCCGCGGTGCACGAGACGTTGCGGCTGAAGGAGGAAGTCCTGCTCGGGCACCTGTCGCGCGACAGCGGCGACCGCGAGCAGCTCCCGGTGCTGACCCTGCTGCTGGAGCGGGACGGCTCGACCGAGTACCTGCCGGATCTGGACCAGGCGGTACGGGCGGGGGACAGGCTGCTGTTCGCCGGTGACGGGGGCACCGCTCGTCGACAGTCCCTGACGGTGCAGAACCTGAACGCGTTGGACTACGTGCGGACCGGGCACGAGCTGAGCAGTGGCTGGATCTGGCGGCGGTTGACCGGCACCGGACGACGCTGAGGCACCCGACCGCTCGGCCCCGTGCTCAGCTCGCACGGCACGCTCGCGACAGACCCCACAGGAAACGGGACGCGGTCACGGGCCCACCCCTGGCACACTTTCGCTCATGCGCCGTCGTCCCGTGGTCCAGTCCCGCAAGCTGCAGAACGTCCGCTACGACGTCCGGGGTCCGATCCTGGTCGAGGCCGAGCGGCTGGAGGCGGAGGGGCACCGGATCCTCAAGCTGAACATCGGTAATCCCGCCCCGTTCGGCTTCGAGGCCCCGGAGGCCATCGCTCTGGACATGATCCACAACCTGCGGGACGCCCAGGGGTACAGCGACTCCCGCGGGATCTACTCGGCGCGCACCGCGGTGGCGCAGTACTACCAGTCGCGGGGCCTGAAGGATGTCGCCGTCGAGGACGTCTACATCGGCAACGGGGTCAGCGAACTGATCTCGATGGTTCTGCAGGCCTTCGTCGACGACGGCAACGAGATCCTGGTGCCGGCCCCGGACTATCCCCTGTGGACCGGCGCGGTCTCGCTGGCCGGCGGTACCCCGGTGCACTACCTGTGCGACGAGGAGAACGGCTGGTTGCCCGACCTCGCAGACGTCGAGTCCAAGATCACCGAGAACACGCACGCCCTGGTGCTGATCAACCCGAACAACCCCACCGGCGCCGTCTACCCGGCTGAGCACGTGCGCGCCCTCGTCGACATCGCCCGCCGGCACGATCTGGTGGTCATGTCGGACGAGATCTACGAGAAGATCCTCTTCGATGACGCCGTGCACCATCACGCGGCCGCCTTCGCCGGTGACGATGTCGTGTGCCTGACCTTCAGTGGGCTGTCCAAGGCCTATCGGGTCTGCGGATACCGGGCCGGATGGGTGATGATCTCGGGCCCCAAGCACCTGGCGAGCGACTTCATCGAGGGGCTGACGCTGCTGGCCAACATGCGCATGTGCGCGAACGTGCCCGCCCAACACGCCATCCAGACCGCTTTGGGCGGCTACCAGTCGATCAACGAGTTGATCGTGCCGGGCGGTCGGTTCTACGAGCAGACCAAGCTGGCCTCCCGGCTGCTGAACCAGATCCCCGGGGTGAGCTGCGTCGAGCCGCAGGGCGCCCTGTACTGCTTCCCCCGCCTCGACCCGGGCGTGTACGACATCAAGGACGACGAGGCGTTCGTGCTGGATCTGCTGCGCGCGACGAGGATCCTGGTCACCCACGGGACCGGGTTCAATTGGCCGGAGCCGGATCACTTCCGGCTGGTGACGCTGCCGTCGAGCGATGACCTGACCGAGGCGGTCGGGCGGATCGGCGACTACCTGGCGACGCTGCGCGACTGAGACCGAGGTGGCGTCCCCCGCCGGTCGTCACATCCCGCAGGACCCGCTGTCGATGTGCAGGTAGCGGGCGTTGACCCTGCGGTACAGGCCCATGCCCAGGGCGATCCCGATCAGGGTGATCACGGCGGGCAGGTAGCCTGCCGCCACCTGGACCATCGGGATGGTGGGACACCCGCCGGAGATGGCCCAACCGGCCCCGAAGAGGATGCCTCCGGGAATCACGCCCGGGTGGAACGGGGGAGCGGGCCCCCGCCGTCGCAGGAACAGCAGCGTGATCACCATGGCCACCGCCACCGCGCCGGCGAAGGTGAACAGCATCCGTAGATCCTGAAAGGTGAACATGGCGTTGAGCTCGGCGAAGTCACCGAAACCGATGTTGGTCAGGGAGTAGCCGAAGGCGAGTCCGCAGACGATGGTGGCAAGCAGGATCCCGCCCCGGGTCCGGGCCATCTCAGATCACCTTCCAGAGCAGGAACGACACCACGACGGCCGCGCCGAAGAACGCGGCCGTGGCGACCAGGCTGACCGGCTGCAGCCGACTGCATCCGGTCAGGCCGTGCCCGGAGGTGCAGCCACCGGCCATCCGGGTCCCGAAGCCGACCATGATCCCGCCGACGAGGAGCAGCCCGGCCATCCACACGGGGTCGTCGGTGACGATGCGGCTGTAGCCCGCGCCCATGTCCCCGCGCACCTCGAACCGACCCGACGTCAGCGAGGCGATCAGCCCACCCACGAAGATCGAACCGAGCAGGGTGGCCGAGAACAGCGACGGCAGGGGCCGCGACACCGTCTCGATCCGTTGCGACGTGCCCCTCTCGGAGAAGCCGGACGCCGCGTGCTGGGGCGCGACGTGGGCCGGCTCGGGCGTCGGACCGATGGCCACGGATGCACGGTGAGCCGCACCGAACTGATCCACCGTCGCCGCGGCCAGAACCTCACGCAGGTCGATCACGTCGAGTTGGGCGTCCATCCGATCGACCTCGCGGGAGGCTCGCCAGGTCAGCACCCGGCTCCAGGCCCCGGAGACGCCGAGACCGTGCCGGGTCCAGATCGCGTAGCCCGAGGTGATCAACCCGAGGGCCAGTGCCCCGAGCCACCAGGGCCAGTAGTCGTTCATAGGGGTTCTCCAAGCCAGGCCTTGAGGCGTTCCCACCGCGAGCGCCGCTGCGGAGGCGACCAGCTCTGATCGGTGAGATCGACGACGTGCGTGCGGGGCCGGGTCGCCTGTGAGGTCACCCGAGCGGTGACGCCGTCCCTCGGCCCGCCCACGACCCCGCCGAAGGGGACGGGGGCCGGGCGTGTGGGCCGTCGGCGCTCTGCGGGGGGCAGAATCCGTCGTGCCGTCTGCGCATCGCCGTTGTGCAGATCATGACTGATCGCCAGGCTCTGCCCGGCCTCGGTGCTGGGGAGCATCGCCACCGGCATCCGGCCGTTGGGCAACAACGCCAGCGGAACGGGCTTGCCCTGCCCCGAGAGGACGAATCGGGCACACCCGCGCCAGCCGTCGGCGCTGTCGCAATAGGAGACGCGCCACGCACCCAGGCTTGCATTGAGGTACGGGAAGAGCGGACACCCCGACGCGTGGGGACAGGCCATGGCGGGACCTCGACGTCTCAGAGTCTTTCGATCGCCAGGAGCCACATTGCTCTGTGTTCCCCGACGACCACGGTTGGTGAGGAGGCTAGCCACAGGCCGGATGAGCCGTCAAACCCCCTCAATTGAGGGTCATCGTGACGCTCCGCGGTGCCCCGAACGGGTGGAGATCGGCGCGAGTGCTCAGATCTGCCCCCAACAGCCGATAGGTGCACCACCGGCGAGCTGCCGGTGGTGACCGCCTGCCCCCGGACCGGGCACGGCCACGTCCGGCGAGGCAGCGGAGGGCGCATGCGCCGATCTGGCTTGGGCCTGTTGGCCCTGGGACTCACGACATCGGTCCTCGCCGGCGGCGTACCCGCCTCTGCGGCGGCGGACACGGCCGAGTACGTCGTCGTCTACCGCCCCGGCGTGACCAGCACGATGGCCCAGGGCTCGTTCTCGGCGGCCCAGATCGCGCCCAAGGAGCGCTTCCTCCACGCGGTCAACGGGATCTCGGCGGACCTGACCGCCGCCCAGAGGCAGGCACTGGCCCTCGACCCCACAGTCCTCAGGATCGAGCCCAACATCGAGCTTCGTGCCGTCGGAACCCAGGTGAACCCCCCGTGGGGCCTGGACCGCCTGGACCAGGGCTCCTCGAGCACGAGGTTGGACAACGGCTACACCTACGCCGACGACGCTCAGGGTGCCTCGGTCAACGTCTTCGTGCTCGATTCGGGCCTGCGCACCAGCCACAACGAGTTCGCCGGACGGGTTCAGCCCGGGCGCAACTTCATCGCCCACACGGATCCCGACGAGGCGGTGCCGAACTCGGACGTCTCGGACTGCAACGGGCACGGCACCCATGTCACCGGGACCGCCGCCGGAACGGTGAGCGGGGTCGCCAAGCAGGCCCGCATCGTGCCGGTGCGGGTCCTCGACTGCAACGGCAGTGGAGACCTGATCACGGTGCTGTCCGCGATCGACTGGGTGATCGCCCAGGCCCAGGCACCGGCCAACGCCGGGTACCGGGCGGTCGCGAACATGAGCTTCGCCGGCAACCGCAGCGCCACCCTCAACGACGCGGTGACCCGGATGGCCCAGGCGAACATCGCGGTGGCGGTGGCGGCCGGGAACAACGGCGCCGACCTGGCGGGCTACAGCCCCGCCTCCGAGACGACGTCGGTGACCGTCGGAGCCGTGGACAGCGCCGACACAGCGGCCTCCTTCAGCAACCGGGGGAGTGGACTGGACGTCTGGGCGCCCGGGGTCGGCATCCGATCCGCATGGATCGGCGCGGACAACGCCCTGGCCACGCTGCAGGGGACCTCGATGGCCGCGCCGCATGTCGCGGGCGTGATGGCGGTGCTGCGCTCGAAGCACCCCGCCGACGTCAGCATCGCGGACGGCGTCCACACCACCGTCGCCGAGCGACTCGCCCAGCTGGGGCGCGCCGGTGCCGTCCGGCCGGCCGGGGACTCCGCCTCGTCATCCGACGTGCTCCAGTCCCCGACGGCGACCTCGCCCGCCTGCGCCGTCGCCGACGGCTTCGTCGCGTCCTCGACCGGCACCCTGTACACCCTGGACGATCTCTCGGTGTTGACCGGCTCGGGCAGCCTGCGGACCCACACCGTCGTCGGCTCGGGCTGGTCGACGTCGCGCCACGCCTGGTACGGGACCGCGGGGGACGGGGTCGTGTATCTCGTCTCGAAGACCGGCGAACTGCGGTGGTACCGATTCGCGGACGGCCAGTGGCAACCGGGCTCCGGCAGGATCATCGGGACCGGCTGGAACCTCGGCCGGGGCCTGAGGACCATCGAGGTCGCTCCGGGCGGCGACCTCTACGTGGTGACCTCGACGGGACTCCTGAAGCTCTACCGGCACAACGGGTGGCAGAGCGGGACGCCGTCCTGGAGCGTCTGGACGATCGGCTCCGGCTGGCGCGACCCGCAGGTGCTCGCGCCGACCGGCACCGGCGTGCTGTACCGGCAGTACGGCGGAAAGCTCTACTGGTACAAGCACTCCGACCCCTCGGGTGGGCCTGTGACCTGGCGGGCACGCGCCGTCGGCAGCGGGTGGCGGTTCAGCGACCTCGTGCCGGCGGGTCGGGGGGTCCTCTACGGGGTCAACGCCTACGGGTACGTGCGCGCCTACAACCACACCGGGTCGGCCACCGGCGCCGCAACCTGGGACGACGTGCACGACAAGGGGCGGATCGCCGCCGCTCTGGGCATGGTGCTCGCGCCGCGATCCTGCCCCGGCTGACCGGGTCGGGTGGGTCCTCTGCGGTCGCGGTGGGCGGCTCGGACGCCTAGCCTCGACGCCAGGGTTCGCGTCACTTTCCGGGGCAGGAGGGAGTGCCGTGCATCGGTCCGTCCGCCGGCTGGCCACGCTGGGCCTGTTCGGAGTCCTGCTCGCCGGATGTGGCACCGGCGGCGGCACGCAGCCCCCTGTCGATGCGTCGATCACGGCCTCGACCACCTCGGCACCGACGAGCTCGTCCGCCGCCGGCCCAGAGGCATCGCCCACGCCGACCTCGCCCGCCGTGCTGCGGCGGGGTGCCGAGGGTCCCACGGTGACCGCGCTGCAGCAGCGACTCGGCGAGTTGGGCTACTGGCTGGGACCGCGCGACGGTCGGTTCGGGGATCTCACCCAGCAGGCGGTCTACGCCCTGCAGAAGGCGGCCGGCCTGTCTCGGGACGGGGTGGTCGGTCCGAAGACCCGTGCCGCCCTGGCGCGCGGGGACAGGCCGTCGGCCCGCAGCACCGCCGGCCACGTGATCGAGATCGACCTCGATCGTCAGCTGCTGCTGGTCGTGGACGACGGGAAGGTCGGCGTCGTGTTGAGCACCTCGACCGGAACCTTCGAGAACTATGTCTCCCAAGGGGTCACACATCTGGCGGACACCCCGCGCGGGCACTGGCGCGTCTACCGGGAGGTCGATGCCTGGGATCCGAGTCCCCTCGGCCGGCTGTACCGGCCGCGGTACTTCAACTCCCAGGGCATCGCCGTGCACGGCTACCCGTCGGTCCCCCCGTATCCGGCCTCGCACGGCTGCGCCCGGGTCAGCCTGGCCGCCATGGACTGGATCTGGGAGCAGGACGTGATGCCGATCGGGGCTCGGGTCTGGGTGTACTGATCCGGCTGTACTGATCCAGGTGTGCCGGGTGGATCTACCGTGTCCGAGGGGGGACTTGAACCCCCATGCCCTTTCGGGCACTAGCACCTCAAGCTAGCGCGTCTGCCAATTCCGCCACCCGGACGAGGTTCGCCGGAACGCGGTCCGGGGGGCCGCGTCGGCGCAGGAGAGGCTATCACGCAGCCACCTTGCCGCCCGAACGCCGATCGGGGCTAGCGTTGAGTCCCACATGCCGCCCGGACCGCCGTCCACCGGGTCAGGCCAACCGCGGAGGTCAGCCGTGCACCAGCCCAGCGATCCCACCGCACCCTCAGCGGCCGTCGGCAGCTCGCGGGCCGAGCAGGAGGCCGTCGACCTGTGCCGGGACCTGATCCGTATCGACACGTCGAACTTCGGCGACAACAGCGGACCGGGGGAGCGCGAGGCCGCCGAACTGGTGGCAGAACTGCTCAGCGAGGTGGGGCTGGAGCCCACCCTGATCGAATCGGCACGCGGCCGGGCCAATGTCGTCGCCCGGATCGCCGGCGCCGACCCGGACCGGTCGGCCCTGGTGATCCATGGCCATACGGACGTCGTGCCGGCCGAGGCCGACGACTGGCGTATCGACCCCTTCTCCGCCGAGATCGCCGACGACTGCGTCTGGGGTCGTGGAGCGGTGGACATGAAGGACATGGACGCGATGATCTTGGCCGTCGTCCGCGACCTGGTGCGCAGCGGCCGCAAACCGCCTCGTGATCTGGTGATCGCCTTCTTCGCGGACGAGGAGGCCGGGGGTGAGTACGGCGCCCGGTACCTGGTCCGGCAGCATCCAGAACTCTTCGAGGGGGCGAGCGAGGCGATCAGTGAGGTGGGCGGCTTCTCCGTCGACGTGGGAGGTCGCCGCCTCTATCTGCTGCAGACCGCCGAGAAGGGCATCGCCTGGCTGCGTCTGGTCGCCCATGGCCGCGCCGGACACGGCTCGCAGATCAACGACGACAACGCCGTCACCGCCCTGGCGGCCGCGGTGACCCGGATCGGTGGTCACACCTGGCCGATCGAGATCACGCCGACCGTGCGGGCCTTCCTCGACGGGGTCCGCGAGGTCACCGGCACCGACCTCCCCGTCGATGATCCCGACGCCCTGGTCGCCATGCTGGGCAGCACGGCCCGCTGGGTGGGCGCGATCATCCAGAACACGGCGAACCCGACCATGCTCCAGGCCGGCTACAAGCACAACGTGATCCCTGGGACCGCAACGGCTCTCGTCGATGGGCGTTACCTGCCCGGGCGCCTGGAGGAACTGGTCTCGACGGTGCGTGAACTGGCCGGTCCGGGCATCGACGTCGAGGTGGTGGAGGAGGCGACAAGCCTGGAGGCGCCGTTCTCGGGCGACCTCGTCGATGCCATGCGGGCGGCGCTGCTCGCCGAGGACCCCGGCGCGACCGTCCTGCCCTACTGCCTGTCCGGCGGCACCGACAACAAGTCCCTGTCCGAACTCGGGTGTGACCGGGTACGGCTTCGCGCCGCTGCGCCTGCGCCCGGACCTGGACTTCGCCGGCATGTTCCACGGCGTCGATGAGCGGGTGCCCCTGGAGGCGCTGCGATTCGGTGTCCGGACGCTCGCCCGGTTCGTCGACAACTGCTGAGCGCCGCGCCGCCTCACGCCGTCCGGACGACACGGATGATCCGTCGCCGCAACCAGACCTGGCGGCGGCCTCCCCAGGAGACGCGGACCCTGGCCACCTCCCAGTGGTCGTGCTCGGCGAGGTCGGCGAGCAACCGCTGGACCTGGCCGCGGCCGACCCGCCGCGGCACCACGAGCACCCGGTACTCGTAGTCGCCGCCGGGCAGCCCCTCGGGCAGCGGATCGACCCGGCGCAGGGGTGGCCGCAGAGTCGGATCGATCATGGACTTGGCTCCGTCATCGCACCCATGTCATCACGCCGGTACCGCGAAACGCTACGGTCGGGTCATGACGACCGAACCTCGCGCCGCGTTGGACCGGCTCACTGCGGCGCTCGAGGCACATCTGGAGGCCGCGAGCCGTCGGCAGGGCGAGGCCGACCCCGCCGTGGTCTCCGCCTACCAGACCCTTGCCGATGCCTTCGAGACCTATGACGAGGCGCTCTACACGGCCTTCGACGAGGTCACCCCCTTCGTGCTCTACGACGACGCCGAGGACGACGAGGATCTCGACGACGACCCGAGGACGATGACGACTCCGACGAGGACGACGACGACTCCGAGGACGACGAGACGACGACGACTCCGAGCGAGGACGAGGACTCCGACGACGAGGACGAGGACTCCGAGGACGAGCTCGAGGACGAACCCTCAACCGTCTGAGGACACCTCGTCGAGCACCTTGATGATCTCGGTCGGCAGGTCGACCTCGTCGGTGGCCAGCGCTTCTCGCAACTGTGGTCCGGTCCGTGCGCCCAGGAGCACCGCGGCGACCCCGGGCCGCTGGCGCACCCAGGCCAGGGCGACGTCCATCGCCGAGCACCCCAGGCCGTCGGCCGCGGTGGCCACGGCGTCGACGACACGGCGTCCGCGCGCGTTCAGGTAGGCACCGACGAAGGCGGACAGGTGCGCCGAGGCGCCCCTGGAGTCCGAGGGCGTGCCGGTCCGGTACTTGCCGGTGAGCACCCCCCGCCCCAGCGGGGACCAGGCCAGGATCCCCAGTCCGAGGGCCCTGGAGGCCGGGACCACCTCTCGCTCGGCGCCGCGCTGCAGCAGCGAGTACTCCACCTGCGCCGCCACCAGCGACCCCTCGTTCGCCGCGATGGCCGAGCCGGAGCCGGCCGCCAGGGTCGCCGCGCGGGCCACCTGCCACCCCGTGTAGTTGGACACACCCACGTACCGCGCGCGCCCCGAGGACACGGCGGTCTCCAGCGCCGACAGGGTCTCGGCGATCGGGACGACGTCGCTCCAGCCGCGGACCAGCCACAGGTCGACGTGGTCGGTGTCCAGGCGCCGCAGCGAGGCATCCAGATCGGCGAGCAGTCGCCCGCGGGAGGGGAAGGTCGACGGGGTCCCGTCGCGCCAGGCCGCCCCGCCCTTGGTGCAGATGACCAGGTCCTCCCGGGGGAGCAGGGAGTCCATCAGCGACCCGAGGAGTTCCTCGGCGACCCCGTCCCCGTAGGTGGCCGAGGTGTCCACGAGGGTTCCGCCGACGTCGGCGAAGCTCTTCAGCTGTTCGCCGGCCTCGGCCTCATCGGTGTCCCTGCCCCAGGTCAGGGTCCCCAGGCCCAGACGGGAGACGGCGAGTCCGCTATGTCCGACCAGGCGCTGTTCCACGCTGGAAAACCTACCGGCACGCCGGAGTTCTCAGCCTCAGCTCAGCCAACGCGGGTAGTGTCGGCGCCCGTGCGACTCGGACTGAACCTCGGCTACTGGGGCGGACGGAACGACGCGGACAACCTCGCTCTCGCCCAGGAGGCCGACCGACTGGGGTACGCGGTCTGCTGGGCCGCGGAGGCCTACGGTTCCGACGTCCCCACCGTTCTGGCCTTCGTCGCCGCGCAGACCCGGCGGATCGACGTCGGCGCGGCCGTGATGCAGATTCCGGCGCGGACGCCGGCGATGACCGCGATGACCGCGGCGACGCTGGACACGTTGTCCGGCGGCCGGTTCCGCCTCGGACTGGGCGTGAGCGGTCCACAGGTGTCCGAGGGCTGGCACGGCGTCCGGTTCGCGTCACCGCTGGGCCGGACCCGAGAGTACGTCGACATCGTCCGACTTGCGCTCAGTCGCAAACCGGTCAGCTACTCCGGCCGGCACTACACGCTTCCGCTGCCGGACGGCCCCGGTAAGGCGCTGCACCTGACGGTGCGCCCGGCGCAGGACCACCTGCCGATCTACCTGGCCGCGGTGGGTCCGAAGAACCTGGAACTGGCCGGCGAGATCGCCGACGGGTGGCTGGGCATCTTCTTCAGCCCCGAACACGCTGAGGTGAGCCTGGCCCCGTTGCGGGCCGGCCGCGCGGTGGTGGCCAGCCGGCGAGGACCTGCTGGCCGGATTCGACGTCGCGGTGACGGTCGGCGCCAGTCTGCACCCGGACGTCGCGGTGGCCGCCGACGCGCTGCGGGACTACACCGCGCTCTACGTGGGCGGAATGGGCAGCCGCAGCCAGAACTTCTACAACGCGCTCGTCCGCCGGATGGGCTACGACGAGGTCGCCGAGACGGTCCAGGAGCTCTACCTGAGCCGCAGGGGCCGGGAGGCCGCCGCCGCGCTGCCGGTGGAGCTCATCGACGCCACCAGCCTGCTCGGTGACCGGCACCGGATCGCCGATCGACTGCAGGCCTACGCGCAGGTCGGGGTGACCACGCTGAACGTCGCCCCGGCGGCCGTCGACCTGCCCTCCCGGCTCGAGACCATCCGCACCATCGCCGAAGCCGCCGACGCAGCCGGGATCCTCGCGTGACGGTCACCCTCGACTATGTCGACTCGGTCATCCTGGGCGTGGTCGAGGGGCTCACCGAGTTCCTGCCGGTGTCCTCGACCGGTCACCTGACCATCGCGGAGAAGCTGCTCGGGCTTCCGGTGGACGACCGCGCCGTGACCGCCTTCACCGCGATCATCCAGCTCGGCGCGATCGGCGCGACCTTCCTGTACTTCCGCCAGGACATCTCCCGGTTGGCGGTCGCATGGTTCCGCGGCCTGGTCAGCGCACCGGCTCGCGCGGAGCGCGACTACACGCTTCGCCTGGTACGTGATCGCCGGCTCGACGCCGGTGGCGCTGGTGGGTTTCGTCCTACGGGACGTGATCGCCGGCCCGCTGCGCAGCCTGTGGGTGGTCGCCGCGGGACTGATCCTGTGGAGTGCGGTGATGTACGTCGCCGAGAAGCGCGGCCGCCGCAAACTCACCGAGGCGGATCTCACGCTGCGGCACGTGCTGATCATCGGCCTCGTGCAGTGCGTGTCCCTGGCGCCCGGCGTCTCGAGATCCGGGGCCACGATCAGTGCCGGCCTGCTGCAGGACATCGATCGGGTCACCGCGACCCGGCTGTCGTTCTTCCTGGCCATCCCGGCGCTGACCGGGGCCGGACTGTTCGAGATGCGCTCGGTCGACACCTCGGTGGTGGGCTGGGGCCAGCTCGCGGTCGGCACCGCCGTCAGCTTCGTCGTCGCCTACGCCTCGATCGCCTGGCTGCTGAGGTTCGTCGCGCGGCACCCGATCACCGTGTTCGTCGGCTACCGGGTCGCGCTCGGCCTGGCCGTCGTCGTCGCGCTCGCCGCCGGCTGGCTGAGCGCCACCTGATGCACCCGGCTGACCACGGTCAGCCCGCGCGGGTCGGGCGATTACCCTCGCATCGTGCCCACCGTCCTGCTCGTCCGTCATGGCCGCACCACGGCCAACGCCGAGGGCACCCTGGCCGGGTGGACCAGCGGGGTCGGGCTGGACGACGTCGGCCGTGCACAGGTGACGGCCCTGGCCGAGCGGATGGCCGTCCTGAAACTGGCGGCGCTGGTGTCCAGCCCCCTACAGCGATGCCTGGAGACCGCCCAGGCCCTGGTGGACGGGCGCCCGGCCCGGCGCCGTCCACAGCCGGTCACCGAGGACCGCCTCGGGGAATGCCACTACGGCGACTGGACCGGACGCCCGCTCAAGGACCTGGCCAAGGACCCGCTCTGGCGGGTCGTCCAGGCCCACCCGTCCGGAGTGACCTTCCCCGGCCCGCAGGGGGAGTCGATGCCGGCGATGCAGGGCAGGGCGGTGGCCGCCGTGCGGGATCACGACGCCGCCGTGGGGCGGTCGGCGGGCGAACACGCGGTGTGGGTCGCGGTCTCGCACGGCGACGTCATCAAGGCGATCCTGGCCGACGCCCTGGGCATGCACCTGGACGCCTTCCAGCGCCTCGTGGTCGACCCGGCGTCGGTCTCGGTGGTGCGCTACACGCCGCTGCGGCCCTTCGTCGTCCGGATCAACGACACCGGAGGCGATCTCGCCGCTCTCGCCGCCCCGCCCCGCCGCCGGCGGCGCCCGCCGTCCTCCGACGCGGTACCCGGTGGCGAGACGGGCACAACGGGCAGCGCATAGGGTCATCAGCATGGTCCGTCAGCTCTTCGACTATGACCCGCCCGAGCGCTTCGTCGCGGGAACCGTCGGCCAGCCCGGATCCCGGACGTTCTTCCTCCAGGCACGTTCCGGCGGCCGGCTGGTCAGCGTGGCGCTGGAGAAGGCGCAGGTCTCGATCCTCGCCGAACGGGTCGAGGAGTTGCTCGACGACGTGGTGCGCCGCGGTGGCGACGACGTTGCGCCCCCCACGCCGGCTGACGCCGAGGACACCGACCCGCTGGACACCCCCATCGAGGAGGAGTTCAGGGTCGGTGCGATGAGTCTGGCCTGGGAGTCCGAGACCCACCGGGTGGTCATCGAGTGCTTCTCCGAGGGGATCGATCCCGAGGAGCCGGAGGAGGGCGAGGACGCCCCCGCCGAGGATCCGCAGGAGCAGGACGGCGCAGTGCTGCGGGTCGCCCTGTCCAGCTCCGCAGCCCGGGCTTTCGCCAGGCGCGCGCTCGCCGTGGTCGCTGCGGGACGCCCGCCGTGCCCCTTCTGCGCCGGGCCCTTGGACCCCGAGGGACATATCTGCCCCCGAGCGAACGGGTACCGCCGCTGAACGGCGTCTCGCCAGTCGGGCAGCCGGCCGGACCACCCGCGGACGACGACCTCATCGACCTGCTCGCCCGTGGCGAACTCGAGGTGCTCGGCAGGCTCGTCGACGCCAGCAACGCCACCCTGCTGGCGCAGGTGCGTCTGGACGAGCGGGTCCGACGGTGCGTCTACAAGCCCATCCGCGGCGAGCGGCCACTGTGGGACTTCCCCAGCGGGACGCTGGGCAGGCGTGAGGTCGCCGCCTATGAGGTCTCGGCGGCCGTCGGCTGGCACCTCGTCCCGCCGACCCTGCTGCGCGACGGCCCGCACGGGCTGGGCAGCGTGCAGATCTGGGTGGATGACGGGGACGTCGGCGGCGGCGTGCTCGACGTCCGCGCTCCCGACAAGGTGCCGTCCGGGTGGCTCACGGTGCTTGAGGCCGAGACCTACGACGGCTCCCCGCTCGTGCTGGCGCACGCCGACGACCCCGAGCTGGCATCGATGGCGGTCTTCGACGCCGTGGTGAACAACGCCGATCGCAAGATCGGTCACGTGCTGCGCGACCGCGTGACCGGGCGGCTGCTGGGCGTGGATCACGGACTCACCTTCAACATCGAGCACAAACTGCGCACCGTGCTCTGGGGCTGGGCCGGGTCAGGGCTGGCCGGGGCGGACCTGGACCGGCTGCAGACCCTGTCCACGCTGTTGGACGACGGGGGCGACGCCGGCCTGGCGGGGCGTCTGGCCGATCTGCTCACGGACGCGGAGGTCGAGTCGACCCGGCGACGGGTCGAACGCCTGCTCAGCGCCCGGCGCCACCCGCGCCCCCAGCCGGGCCGGTACCCGGCCATCCCCTGGCCGCCGCTCTGACCGGCCGCCGGCCCCGGACCGACCCGGGCGCTCCGCGAGGGTCCGCGGCGACGGTGTGGTGCGGTTAGGCTCCCTGAGTGACACGCTGGCGCGCGCCGATCCTGCCCACCCTGCCCGGTCATGGACCGCCGGTTCGTCTGTGGGACTCCTCCACCCACCGGAAGGTGCCCTCCACGACAGAACCGGTCGCCCGCATGTACGTCTGCGGCATCACCCCGTACGACTCCACGCACATGGGACACGCGGCGACATATGTCTCCTTCGACCTGCTCAACCGCGCCTGGGTCGACGGCGGCCATCAGGTGCGCTACGTGCAGAACGTCACGGACGTCGACGACCCCCTGCTCGAGCGTGCCAGGGAGACGGGAGTCGACTGGCTGGAACTGGCCACCGACCAGATCCAGTTGTTCGCCGACGACATGCAGACCCTGCGGGTCATCCCGCCGGACGTCTACGTCGGGGTCGTCGACTCGGTTCCCCTGGTCGTGGCCGCCGTGCGCCGGCTGCTGGCGGCCAAGTCCGCCTACGTCCTCGACGGCGACGTGTACTTCGCGACCCGGAGCGACCCGCGCTTCGGGTCGGTCGCCGGCCTCGACGTCCCCACGATGCTCGAGTTGAGCGCCGAGCGCGGGGGCGACCCGGACCGGCCCGGCAAGCAGGATCCGCTGGACCCGCTGCTGTGGCGCGCGGAACGGCCCGGAGAGCCGGCCTGGGACGGCTCGAGCCTGGGCCGCGGTCGACCGGGGTGGCACATCGAGTGCGCGGTGATCGCGCTGTCCGAGCTCGGCATGTCCTTCGACGTGCAGGCCGGCGGGTCGGATCTGCTCTTCCCCCATCACGAGATGAGCGCCGCCCACGGGCATGCACTGACCGGCAAGTGGCCGTTCGCGCGGGTCTACGCGCACTCGGGGATGGTGGGGTACGAGGGCGAGAAGATGAGCAAGTCCCGGGGGAACCTGGTGCTGGTCTCACGGTTGCGTGAGCAGGGGGTCGACGCGATGGCGATCCGATTGGCGCTGCTGGCCAATCACTACCGCAGTGACTGGGAGTGGACCGAACAGGGGCTGGACTCGGCCACCCGGCGGCTCGAACGGTGGCGCTCCGCGGCACGTCTGGTGCGGGGTCCGGACGCCAAAGGTCTGATCCAGCAGGCGCGGGAACGGCTCGCGGACGATCTCGACGCGCCCGGGGCGATCGGGGCGATGGACGAATGGGTGGAGCGGGCGCTGGAGTCCGGTGGCGACGTCCCCCGGTCACCGGCCCTGGCCGCGAAGATGGTCGACGCGCTGCTCGGGGTGAGACTGCTGGCCTCGCCGCGCTGAGACTCAGCGGCCGGGCGGTCCGCCTTCGCCGCGGCGGCGCAGGTACCGCTCGAACTCCTGCGCGATCGCCTCGCCGCTGGCCTCGGGCAGGTCGGCGGTGTCCTTGGCGTCCTCGAGCTGGCGAACGTAGGCGTCGATCTCGCCGTCCTCCTCCGCCAGTTCGTCGACACCGTGCTCCCAGGCCCGCGCGTCCTCGGGCAGGTCCTCCAGCGGGATGGTGACGTCCAGGGCCTCCTCGACGCGGCGCAGCAGGGCCAGGGTGGCCTTGGGTGAGGGGGGCTGGCCGACGTAGTGGGGCACCGCCGCCCACAGGGACATGGCGGCCAGCCCGGCGAGGGCGGCGCTCTCCTGCAGGACCCCGACGATGCCGGTCGGTCCCTCGTAGGTCGACGGCTCGATGCCGAGGCGCTTCTGAAGCCGTTCGTCCTCGCTGGTTCCGGTCACCGGGATCGGGCGGGTGTGCGGCACGTCGGCGAGCAGGGCCGCCAGCGTGATCAGGGTGTTCGCACCGAACTCCTCCGCCAGACCCAACAGTTCGGCGACGTAGGAACGCCAGCGCATGCTGGGCTCCACACCGCAGACCAGCACGACGTCGCGACGCCCCCCGGGAGGCCGGGCGAGGTAGATCCGCGTCGTCGGCCAGGTGAGGCGGCGGCGTCCGTCCTCGCCGATGGAGACCATTGGCCGGTTGACCTGGAAGTCGTGGTACTCCTCCGGGTCCAGCTCGGTGATCAGCTCGGCCTGCCAGACCCGCTGCAGGTGGGCCAGCGCGCCGCTTGCGGCCTCTCCGGCGTCGTTCCAGCCCTCGAAGGCGGCCAGCACGACCGGGTCGCGCAGCGCCGATCGAGGGACCGACTCACTCACGCCGACTCCTTCCCACACCCGTGCGGCGGGACCAGCGCCCACCCGTGCCGGCTCAGCCTAGGTCAACCGACCGGCTCGGCGCGGTGAGGCCGGTCGGTCCCGACCGGGACCGACCGCCTTGGCGCCCGCGCGTCACGCTGTCTAGCCCATCGGGGTGTGAGATATGCCCGCTTGCCAAACCCACACCTGAATCGCCGGGTTCAGGAGGATGTGCCCTCCGTGAAGCGGTTCGCGACCCGTCGGTCAGGCCGACGACGAAAGGATTGCCGGTGGAGGACAGGACCCCGCAGCCGGTACTGGTGCGGACGCGGGGACTGACCAAGAGCTTCCGCGGCTTCACCGCTGTCAAGCGGGTCGACCTCGATGTCGCCGAGGGCACCGTGCACGCCCTGGTCGGTCCCAACGGGGCGGGCAAGACCACGCTCTTCAACCTGCTCACCGGCTTTCTCACCCCCACCGCCGGGACAGTGCAGTTCGCCGGCCACGACATCACCGGTACGCCGCCGCACCGGATCGCGCGGCTCGGCATCGCTCGTTCGTTCCAGATCACCAGTCTGTTCGACCAGCTCACTCCCCTGGAGCACCTGGAGCTCGCGTTGCAGGCCGGAACCCACCAGGGCCTGGCCTTCTGGGCCTCGCAGCGGCGGATGAGCCGCTTCCGCGGCCGCGCGCTGGAGCTGCTCGAGCAGGTCGGGCTGACCGACGTGGCCGGCCGACCATGCTCCGAACTCGCCTACGGGCGCAAACGGGCGGTTGAGCTGGCGCTGGCGCTCGCGCTCGAGCCCAGGCTGCTGCTGCTCGACGAGCCGACAGCGGGCATGGGCGCCGAGGACGTTCACGGCACGGTGCAGCTGATCCGGCGCGTCGCGCAGGGACGCACGGTGGTGCTGGTCGACCACAACATGCACGTCGTCGGCAGCCTGGCCCAGCGGGTGACGGTTCTGCAGGCCGGAGAGGTGCTGGCGGAGGGCACCTACGAGGAACTGCGTCAAGATCCCCGGGTCATCGCCGCCTACCTGGGGGAGACCCACGATGCCTGAACGGACCGAGGAACCCGAACCCTCCTCGGGAGGAATGATCACACCGGGCGCGGAACTGCGGGTGCGGGGACTCTCCGCCTGGTACGGCCACGCTCAGGCACTACGCGATGTGGAGCTGGAGGTGCGCGGCGGCGAGGTGGTCACCCTCGTCGGACGCAATGGCGCCGGCAAGACCACCCTGCTGCGATCGATCATGGGGTTGCACGCTCACTGCAACGGACAGGTCGTGCTGGACGGACAGGACCTGTCCGCCAGACCCTCGCATGGGCGAGCCAGGGCCGGGCTCGGCTGGGTGCAGGATGACCGGGGCATCTATGCCTCTCTCACCGTGACGGAGAACCTGACGCTGCCACCCATCGTGTCCTCGGCGGCGTGGCCCCTGGAGCGGGTGTTCGAGACCTTCCCCGTGCTCGCCGACCGGCGCGCCGCCTGGGGGACGACGCTGTCCGGTGGCGAGCAGCAGATGCTGGCCATCGCGCGAGTGCTGCGCAGCGGTGCGCGGGTGCTCCTTCTCGATGAGCCGACCGAGGGTCTGGCCCCCGTGATCGTCGCCCGGATCGCAGAGATCCTGCGCAGCGTGGTCGCCGAGGGCCTCGCTGTTCTCCTCGTGGAGCAGAACAGCCGGTTCGCGACCACCGTCGCCACTCGCCACTACCTGCTCGCTCAGGGGCAAGTCGTCGAACATCTGACCAACGACGACTTCATCCGACGCCGCGCCGACCTGCTCGAACACCTCGGTATGTGACCAGCGCCAACGATGAAAGGGACCGCCATCTCATGCGTACGACCCACGTGACCCTGGCCCTGCTGGCCACCACCTCCCTCGCTCTGGCAGCCTGCGGACAGGGGGGACCCTCGGGAACCGCCGACTCGGCGTTGTCCGACGACAAGGTGGTGCTGGCCGTTCTGAACGACGCCTCCGGGGTCTACAAGGACCTGTCCGGACCCAACAGCGTCGAGGCCGTGCGGATGGCCGTCGAGGACTACGAGGCCAAGCACGGCAACGATGCCGTCGCCTCGACCATCGAGGTGATCAGCGCCGACCACCAGAACAAGCCCGAGATCGCCAACACGAAGGCCCAGGAGATGTACGACCGGCAGCAGGCCGACGTCATCCTGGACGTGCCCACCTCCTCGGCGGCGCTGGCGGTCGCCCAGCAGGCGGCGACCAAGAAGAAGCTGTTCATCGACATCGGCGCGGCCACCACCGAACTCACCGGCGCCCAGTGCAACCGCTACACCTACCACTGGGCCTATGACACCTACATGCTCGCCAACGGCACGGGTACCGCGGTGACCGAGAACGGGGCGAAGAACTGGTCGATCATCTATCCCAGCTACGCCTTCGGCGAGGACATGAACAAGTCGTTCACCTCGGCCATCACCGCGGCCGGCGGCACGGTCTCCCAGTCGATCCCGACCCCGTTCCCGAACGACAACTTCGCCACGTTCCTGACCAAGGCGGCCTCGACCAAGCCGGACGTGATCGGCACGATGCAGGCCGGCGGTGACCTGATCAACCTGGTCAAGCAGTACAACCAGGCGGGCCTGCGCGACCAGGGGATCGGCCTGTCGGTCGGGCTGATGTTCATCACCGACATTCACTCCCTGGGCGTCGACCAGTTCGCCGGGACCCAGTTCACCGACGCCTGGTACTGGGACTTCGACGAGACCAACCGGACGTGGGCCGACGCCTTCCAGGAGCGCACCGGCACCCGGCCCTCCTTCGCCCACGCCGCGAACTACTCCGCGGCCACCCAGTACCTGGAAGCCGTCCAGGCCGCCGGATCGGACGACGCCGAGAAGGTCGTCGACGAGATGGACGGCAAGGACGTCGACGACGTGTTCCTGCGCAACGGCACGATCCGCGCCGAGGACCACCGTGTGATCCACGACGTCTATCTCGCCCAGGTCAAGTCGGCCGACGAGGTCAGCGGGGACTGGGACTACGAGACGATCCTCACCACCATCCCTGCTGACGAGGCGTTCCGGCCGGTCGCCGATTCCCAGGCCGCCGGCTGCTCGCTCGGTTGAGCCGCGGCGGGACAGCGTGAACGCCTTCACCCAGTACGTCGTCCAGGGCCTGGCGGCGGGCAGCTTCTACGCGCTCGCCGCCCTCGGCCTGGCGATCATCTTCGGAGTGCTCGGCGTGGTGAACTTCGCCCACGGTGCCTGCTACATGCTCGGCGCCGTGATCTCCGCCGTTCTGCTGGCCGAGACCGGCCTGGGCTTCTGGCCGGCGCTGATCGTCGTTCCGCTCATCATGTTCGGCTTCGGGCTGGCCATGGAGCGGCTGCTGGTCCGGCGGCTGGCCCGCCTGGACCCGCTGTACAACTTCCTGCTCACCTTCGGGCTGACGCTCGTGCTGGTCGACCTGGTCAAACGGCGCTATGGCGTCTCCGGGCTCCCGTATACCCGCCCGCAGGCGCTGACCGGTCAAGTGGAGGTCGGCGGTGTCCGGCTGCCCGTGTATCAGCTCTTCGTCCTCGCGTTCTCGCTCCTGATCTGCCTGGCGGTCTACCTGCTGCTGTCACGCACCCGGATCGGCATGATCGTCAGGGCCGCCACCGAGCGCCCTGAGCTGGCCGGCGCACTCGGGGTGAACGTCAACCGGTGGGTCAGCCCGGTCTTCGCCTTCGGCGTGGCCCTGGCTGCACTCGCCGGGGTGCTCGCGGCGCCGTTCCGGGCGATCACCGCGGACATGGGCTCGAACTTCGTCATCATCCTGTTCGCGGTGGTGGTGATCGGGGGGCTCGGCTCGATCCTCGGTGCGGTGCTCGCCGGCTTCCTCGTCGGCCTGGTCGAGGCCTTCGGCCAGGCCTATGCGCCGGCCTTCGCCCAAGTGGTGATCTTCCTCATGATGGCTCTGGTCATCCTGGCCCGCCCGGCCGGCCTGCTCGGGCGAGAGGAGACCTGATGGCCCTGGAGACCGATGCTCCGCCCGAGGTAACTCCGCCGGCCGCACGGCGGTTCCGGTGGCTGCCGCCGGCCGTTGGACTGGCGGTGGTGCTCGCACTGCCCTGGTTCGTCTACCCGCCGATCGCCCTGGACATCGTCGCCTGGGGCCTGTTCGCGATGGCGCTGGACATCCTGCTCGGTTATACCGGTCTGCTCTCGTTCGGTCATGCCGCGTTCTGGGGCATCTCGGCCTATGCCACCTCCCTGGTGGCGATCCATTCCGGGGCTCCGTTCCCGCTGGCCGTCCTCGCCGGAACGGTGGCGGCGATGGTGCTGGCGGTGCCCATCGGCTTCCTGTCCGTGCGGCGCAGCGGCATCTACTTCGCGATGGTGACGCTGGCGTTCGCCCAGATGCTGTACTTCCTGGCCAACCAGTGGCGCGATGTCACCGGCGGCGAGAACGGCCTCCAGGCGGTGCCCACCTCCTTCTTCGGGGTGGAGGCCGTGGAGACGGACTCGTTCTACTTCTTCTATGCGGCACTGCCGATCCTGCTCGCCGGGATGTGGCTCGCCTGGCGGATCGTGCACTCCCCGTTCGGCCGGGTGATCGTGGCGATCCGGGACAATCCGGCGCGTGCCCGGGCCCTGGGCTACAACGTCGACGTGTACAAGCAGATCGCGTTCATCGCCTCCGCCGGACTCGCTGGGCTCGCCGGCGGCGTGTTCGCGATCAGCCACGGTTTCGCCTCGCTGCAGGAGCTGTACTGGACGACGTCCGGCAAGGTGGTCCTGATCACCGTGCTCGGGGGCATGGGCACCCTGTGGGGTGGCCCGATCGGCGCGGCGTTGGTCGTCCTGCTCGAGGACCGGCTGGTCACCTCGGGCTTCAACGGGATCGGCATCATCACCGGCACGGTGTTCGTCGTCGTGGTGCTGGCCTTCCGGCGGGGCATCTGGGGCACCGCGCAGCAATTCCTCGCCGCCCGACGGGCCCGGATGGCGGATCGCGGGAGCGCCGAAGACCCGTAGAATCGCGGGCGATGAATGAGCGCACCCCGTCCCTGCGTCAACTCCTCGGCCACCACGTCCTGGTGGCGGACGGCGCGATGGGCACAATGCTTCAGGCGGCCGACCCGAGTCTGGACGACTTCCAGGGACTCGAGGGCTGCAACGAGATCCTCAACGTGACCCGACCGGACGTCGTCCGGTCGGTGCACGAGGCGTACCTGGACGTCGGCGTCGACTGTGTCGAGACCAACACCTTCGGGGCCAACCTGCCCAACCTGGCCGAGTACGACATACCCGACCGGATCACTGAACTGGCCGCTGCGGGAGCCCGGATCGCCCGCGATGCGGCCGACTCCTACTCCACCGCGAAAGCCCCTCGATTCGTGCTGGGTTCGATCGGTCCGGGGACCAAGCTGCCCTCGCTGGGTCACGCCCCGTTCGCCGATCTGCGCGATGCCTACCAGGCCTGCTGCGTCGGCCTGGTCGACGGCGGTGCCGATGCCCTGCTGATCGAGACCTGCCAGGATCTGCTGCAGGCCAAGGCCGCCGTGCTCGGGGCCCAGCGTGCGCTGGCCGCCACCGGTGCCGACCTGCCGATCCTGGTCCAGGTCACCGTCGAGACCACGGGGACCATGCTGGTCGGCAGCGAGATCGGCGCGGCGTTGACCGCGCTGGAGGCGCTCGGCGTCGACGCGCTCGGACTGAACTGCGCCACCGGTCCGGCGGAGATGAGCGAACACCTGCGCCACCTGGCGCGACACGCCCGAGTCCTGCTGACCTGCATGCCGAATGCCGGCCTGCCCGAACTGACCTCGGACGGCGCCCGCTACCCGCTGACCCCGGAGCAGCTCGCGGACGCCCACGACGTGTTCACCGCAGACTTCGGTCTGGCCCTGGTGGGCGGTTGCTGTGGCACCACGCCCGAGCACCTGCGCCAGGTCGTGCAGCGGGTCGCCGGCCGAGAGGTGACGGCGCGCGAGGTGCAGCCCGAGCCAGGGCTGGCGAGCATCTACCAGCAGGTGCCGTTCCGGCAGGACACGGCCTTCCTGTCGATCGGGGAGCGCACGAACGCCAACGGGTCGAAGGCCTTTCGCGAGGCCATGCTTGCCGAGAACTGGGAGGAGTGCGTCTCCATCGCCCGCGGACAGACCCGGGACGGCGCGCACCTGCTCGACGTCTGCGTGGACTACGTGGGCCGCGACGGCATCGCGGACACCAAGGCCGTCGTCGGGCGGCTGGCCACGGCCTCCACGCTGCCGCTGATGCTGGACTCCACCGAGCCGGAGGTCCTGCAGACCGGTCTGGAACTGATCGGCGGGCGCGCCGTGGTGAACTCGGTGAACTTCGAGGACGGCGAGGGCGGCACCAGTCGCTTCGCCCGAATCATGCCCCTGGTCCGCGAGCACGGGGCCGCCGTCGTCGCGCTGACCATCGACGAGACCGGGCAGGCCCGCACGGTGGAGCACAAGGTCGAGGTGGCCACCCGGCTCATCGAGACGCTCACCGGGCAGTGGGGGATGCGCGTCGAGGACATCCTGGTCGACTGCCTGACCTTCCCGATCGCGACGGGACAGGAGGAGACCCGCGGCGACGGCGTCGCCACCCTCGAGGCGATCCGGCAGGTCAAGGCCCGCTACCCCGAGGTACAGACCACCCTGGGCGTCTCCAACATCTCCTTCGGCCTGAACCCGGCCGCCCGGGTGGTCCTGAACTCGGTGTTCCTCGACGAGGCGGTCAGGGCGGGACTGGACTCGGCGATCGTGCACGCGGCCAAGATCCTGCCGATGTCGCGGATCCCGGCCGACCAGCTCGAGGTCGCCCTCGACCTGATCCACGACCGCCGGCGCTACGACGAGTCCGGCGCCCTGGTCTACGACCCGCTGGCTCGGATGCTGGACATGTTCGAGGGTGTCGACGCCGCGTCCGTGCGCGCCGAGCGGGCCGCCGAGCTGATGGCGCTGCCACTGGGCGAACGTCTCTCCCGGCGGATCGTCGACGGTGAGTCCAAGGGCCTCAGCGATGACCTCGACGAGGCCCTCGCGACCGGCATGAGCGCCCTGGGCATCATCAACGAGCACCTGTTGGACGGGATGCGCACGGTCGGCGACCTGTTCGGCCGCGGTGAGATGCAGTTGCCCTTCGTGCTGACCTCCGCCGAGGTGATGAAGGCCGCGGTGGCCCACCTGGAGCCGCACATGGAGAAGGTGGAGGGCGACGTCGGCAAGGGCACCATCGTGCTGGCCACCGTCCGCGGCGACGTCCACGACATCGGCAAGAACCTGGTCGACATCATCCTGTCGAACAACGGCTACACCGTCGTCAACCTCGGCATCAAGAAGCCGATCTCGGAGATCATCCGGGCCGCCGAGGACGCCAAGGCCGACGTGATCGGGATGTCCGGCCTGCTGGTCAAGTCGACCGTCGTGATGCGGGAGAACCTCGAGGAGATCAACACTCGGGACGACGGCGCGCGATGGCCGGTGATCCTGGGTGGTGCCGCGCTCACCCGGGCCTTCGTCGAGGAGGATCTGGCCGCACTGTACGAGGGCGACGTGCGCTACGCACGGGACGCCTTCGAGGGCCTGCGGCTGATGGATGCGATCGTCGCGGTCAAGCGCGGGGTGCCGGGAGCCGAGCTGCCCGCGCTGCGTCCGCGCCGGGTGCGCAAGCGGGCGCAGGCCGCGGAGCAGGCCGAGACCGGCGACGCAGGCCCCTCCACGCGGCGCTCGGACGTCCAGCGGGCGCTGCCGGTGCCGACCCCCCCGTACTGGGGGGAGCGGATCATCAAGGGCGTCGCCCTGGCCGAGGTCGCCACCTATCTGGACGAGCGGGCCACGTTCGTCGGGCAGTGGGGGCTCAAGGGATCGCGTGGGGGATCGGGGCCGAGCTACGAGGAGCTGGTCGAGACCGAGGGACGGCCCCGCCTGCGGATGTGGCTGGAACGCGTTCAGACCGAACAGATCCTGGAACCCGCCGTGGTGGCGGGCTACTACCCGTGCGTCTCCGAGGGCAACGACCTGGTGGTGCTGCACCACGACGCCTCGGCCGCCGAGGCCGCAGTCGCACCGGGCAGCGAGCGCGTCCGGTTCACCTTCCCGCGCCAGAACCGCGACCGGCGTCTGTGCCTTGCCGACTTCTTCCGTAGCCGGGAGGAGGCGGCGGAGCTGGGTGGACCGGACGTGGTCGCCTTCCAGCTGGTCACCATGGGATCGAGGGTCGCCGAGGTCACGGGGGAGCTGTTCGCCGCCGACGCCTACCGGGACTACCTGGAACTGCACGGGTTGTCGGTGCAGATGACCGAGGCGCTCGCCGAGTACTGGCACGCCAGGGTCCGGGAGGAGCTGGGATTCGCCGGCCACGACGAGACCGAGCTGGACGGCATCCTGCGTCAGGGCTACCGGGGGTCGCGCTACTCCTTCGGGTACCCGGCCTGCCCCGATCTGCAGGACCGGTCGAAGCTGGTCGCCCTGCTCCGCCCCGAGAGGATCGGCGTGAAGCTGTCGGACGAGCTGCAACTGCACCCGGAGCAGTCGACCGACGCTCTCGTCGTGCACCACCCCGAGGCGAAGTACTTCAACGCGACGTGAGCACGCCCACCTCGGGCGGGACGGCGCGGCTGCCCCAGGCCGTCCTGTGGGACATGGACGGCACCCTGGTGGACACCGAGCCCTACTGGATCGAGTGCGAGTTCGACCTGGTCCACCGCTTCGGCGGCACCTGGTCGATGGAGCAGGCGCACTCCCTCGTCGGCTTGGCCCTGCCCACGTCGGCGGCGATCATCGCCAGGGACGGCGGGGTGCCGTTGCCGCCGGACCAGATCATCGACGACCTGATCGCCGGAGTGATCGCCCGCGTCGGCGAGGACGTGCCCTGGCGCCCGGGAGCCCGGGAATTGCTGGCCGCCCTGGTCCGCGAAGCGATCCCGAACGCGCTGGTCACCATGTCCTACCGCCGCCTGGCCGAGGCCGTGATCCGCGCCTTGCCACCGCACTCCTTCGGCGCGTTGGTCGCCGGCGACGACGTGCTGCGCGGCAAGCCCGATCCCGAGCCGTACCTGAGGGCGGCGGCTCGGCTCGGCGTGAGCCCGCAGGACTGCGTGGCCATCGAGGACAGCCCGAGCGGCGTGGCGTCGGCGCGGGCCGCGGGGGTGCCGTTGATCGCCGTCGAGCATCTGGTGCCCCTGGCCGAGCACGTCGCCGGGCCGGTCCTGCACACCCTGGAGGGGCTGACCCCGGCGACCCTGCTGGCCGTCGCCGACGCCCGCCCGGGGGTGGGACTCGCTCGCGCCACCGAGTGAGGTGTGCCTGGTGAGCCCGGGTCAGGTGAGCCCGGGTCAGGTGAGCATGGCCGCGTCCACGAGCCCGTCCGGGATTGCGAAGGCGTCCACCAGGGTGGCGGCGTGGGGGCGCAGGGTCCGGCAGAGGTCCTCGACCGCCGCGACCACCGCCTTCGAGCGGGGCACCGACATCCGGCCGTGCTCGATGAACCAGGCCCGATCGCGCTTGATCTCCTCCAGCACGTAGAGGTCGCAGACCGCGTCGAGCAGCGCCGCCACCTCGGCGTCACCGCAGCCGTCGACGGCCTCCAGGAAGGCTTCCAGCACCACCCGGTGCACGTGGGCGCGGGCCGCGAGAAGCAGATGGTCCTGACAGGCGACGAACGCGGCGCCGGGATCCGAGCCCGCCCTGATCCGCCCCCGCATCCGCTGCGCCACGGTCTCCAACAGATGCCGCTCGCGGAACTCGAACAGCTCCAGATGCCAGGCGCGATCATCGATCGCGGTGGGGCCCTCGCGACGGGCCGCTCCGAGCAGGCGGTCGATGAAGGACTTGGCAGCGGTCCGCTCGATCATCACCTCGACGACCCGTTCGGCCACCAGGCGGACGGTGCCCAGAGTGTCGAGCTCACCGACGTGGGTCGAGTAGTTGCTGATCAGTCCCTTGCCGACGAGTTGGGTGAGCACGGTGTTGTCACCCTCGAAGGTGGCGAACACGTCGACGTCGGCGCGCAGTTGCACAAGGAGGTTCTCGGCAAGGAAACCCGCTCCGCCGCAGGCCGTCCGGCAGGTCAGAGTGGCCTGGTTGGCGTGGTCGGTGGTCATCGCCTTCAGGCCCGCCGCGCGCGTCTCCAGCTGGCGTTGCCGCCGGTCGGCGTCCTCGCCGTGCAGGGCGTCGGCGCCCCGGATGCGGGCGTCGAGGTCGCGCGTGAGCCGGTTCTGGGCGAACCGCAACGCGTAGGAGGTGGCGACGGCGGGCAGCAGCCGAAGCTGGTGGGCCTGGTAGTCCAGCAGGAGCACCTCGCCGTCGCCGTCGCTGAACTGGCGGCGCTGCAGGGCGTATCGGACGGCGATGGTCAGGGCGCTCTCGGTGGCCGCGCCCGCGGCGGCGGCGACGGAGGCCCGGCCGCGGACCAGGGTGGCGAGCATGGTGAAGAAGCGGCGCTTGGGGTTCTCGATCGGGCTGACGTAGTCGCCCTCCGCGCTGATGTCGCCGTAGCGATTGAGCAGGTTGGCGCGGGGTACCCGGACCTGGTCGAAGGTGATCCGTCCGTTGTCGACGCCGTTCAGGCCACCCTTCGGGCCGTCATCCGACAGGCTCACCCCCGGTGCGGGCTCACCGGCCGCGTCCCGCACCGGGACCAGCACGGCGTGTACCCCGTGGTCGACGTCGGCCACGATCAACCGGGCGAAGACCACGGCGAGCTGCGCGTGCAGGGCCGCGTTGCCGATGTAGTCCTTGCGATCCGACGGAGTCGGGGTGTGCACGACGAGCTCGTCGTGCTCCGGATCGTAGGTGGCGGTGGTACCCAGCGACTCGACGTCCGACCCGTGCCCGGTCTCGGTCATCGCGAAGCACCCGAGCAGGGACAGGTCGATGGCCGCGGGCAGATAGCGCCGATGATGCTCGGCGTTGCCGAGCGCGGCGATCGAGCCCGCGAACAGTCCCCATTGCACTCCGGCCTTCACCATCACCGACAGATCGGCATGGCCGAGCATCTGGACGACGGTGATGGAACCGCCGACGTCGTCGTCCCCGCCGATCGCTGAGGGCAGACCGGTCGGCAGGTCCTGCGGGTCGGCCAGGCGCGCTGCGGCGAGTTCGCGCAGGATCCGCAAGGTCCGGTCCCGGTGGGCCGCGACGCTCAGCCGTTCGCGGACCGGGCCGAAGGAGGTGGTGGGCAGCAGGGCGCGCATCCGGTGGCGTACCTGCTCCCACGGGCCGTCGAGCGTGCGGGTCAGCTCGGCGGTCTGAACCTCGTCGAGCGGCCCGGCGACCCGGTCCGGCCCGGCGCGCATCCCTGGCCGTCGTCCGCGGTCGCCGCCGTTCGCCGCCTCGCTGACGGTGGGGTCAACCTCGATGTCGGCCATACCTCCATTCAAGCCCCCTTCACCGGCGCCCGCCCCTCGCACGCCGGCGCTGTCGCACCCGTGCGCGACACTGACCGGCATGGCATTCGGTCAAGCATCCGGTCCCCCCGCGTCGGCCCGTGAGGTCGACAGGCTCCTCGATCTGCTCATCGAGGCAGGCCACTCCGGCTTCCGCGACGCTCGTGGTCCGATGCGCTTCACGCAGCGTCAGGCGGGCGGCAGGTTCACTCGCGAGGAGGTCGCGAGCTTCATCGCTCAGCTCGAGGCGGGGCGCGACGGGACGGGAGGCCCTGATGCCTCGATCACGCCCACGCCCGACAGGCTCACCCAGGCCGACCGGGCGATCCGGCGGATCTCGACCGCCGACCTCGCCGCCGAGCTTCAGCGGCGAGGGTGGATCGTCGTCGAACCCTGAGCGTCGGTCGGTGGCCGGGTGGTTGACAGCCCGGCCGCGTAGAGTCCTCGCGTGGCTCGTTCTTCAGGTGTACGGATCGGGACGGTGCAGGGCGCACCGGTCCTGCTGATGCCCTCCTGGTTCCTGATCGCGGCCCTGGTCACCTACTTCTACGCCCCCTCGATCGCGGCGCGGGCACCGGGTCTGGGGGCCGGGGTCTACCTGGTCGCCTTCTGTGCGGCGCTGCTTCTGCTCGTCTCGGTCTTCCTGCACGAGCTCGCGCACGCGATCGCGGCCCGCGCGGTCGGCAGCCCGCCGACCCGGATCGTGCTCGACCTGTGGGGAGGGCACACCGCGTTCGAGTCGGAGATGACCACGCCCGGTCGGAGCGCCCTGGTGAGCCTCGTGGGCCCGGGGACCAACGCGGCGCTGGCCGTGCTGGGCTGGCTGGTCCGCCCTGTGTTCACCGACGGCAGCATCAGCGCGCTGCTCCTGGACGGTGCGGTGCTCGCCAACGCCTTCGTGGCCGTGTTCAACGCCCTGCCCGGGCTACCCCTGGACGGCGGGCGGGCGGCGGAGGCGCTCATCTGGAAGATCACGGGACGGCGCGCCACGGGCACGCTGGCGGCCGGCTGGATCGGCCGCGCGGTGGTGCTGGCCCTGGTGGTCTGGGCCCTGGTCCTGCCGTTGGCCCGCGGCCAGAACGTCGGGCTGACCTCGCTGATCTGGGTGGGCATGATCGCCGCGCTGCTGTGGCAGGGCGCCGGCCAGGCGATCAGTCTGGCCAGGTGGCGCACCAGGTCCGACCGGGTCTCGGCGGTGGCCCTGCTGCGCCCGGCCGTGTCGGTCCCGGCGGACTGCGGGCTGGCGCAGGCCCTGCAGGCAGCTGATCTGGCCCAGGTGAACGAGGTGGTCCTGGCCGCCGGGGGCCAGCCGGTCGCCGTCCTCGACGCCACGGCGATCGCCGCGGTGCCCGAGGACCGGTTGACGAGCACCCCGGCGCAGGCGGTGGCCCGGGCGCTGCCGCCGGCGGCCCTGATCCCGGACACCCTCGTCGGCGACGCCCTGATCCAGCACCTGCAGGTCGACTCCCACCAGGAGTACGTCGTGGTGGACCACGAGGGCGCGGTGCGCGGCGTCCTCCTGCTGCAGGACGTCGCGGCCGCGGTGTCCGGACGGGCCCGTGGCTGAGCGCCTCCTAGACTCGGCCACCATGGACGCCCCCGAGCAGCCCGTCGAGCGCGACACCGGACCCCTGAGCACGGACGGGCCGACCGGAGCGGGCGAACGTCGTGGCGTCCTGCGCGAGGGGGACAGGGTGCAGCTGACCGACCCCAAGGGCCGCATGCACACGATCACCCTGGTCGCCGGCAAGGAGTTCCACACCCACCGCGGTCGATTCGCCCACGACGAACTCATCGGGCGCCCCGAGGGCTGGGTGGTGCGCAACACCGCGGGGGTGGAGTACCTGGCGCTGCGCCCGCTGCTGGCCGACTACGTGCTGTCGATGCCGCGGGGTGCTGCCGTGGTCTACCCCAAGGACGCCGGGCAGATCGTGGCGATGGCCGACATCTATCCGGGCGCCCGGGTGTTGGAGGCCGGGGTCGGCTCGGGCGCATTGACCATGTCGCTGCTGCGCGCCGTCGGGGACCGGGGTTCACTGCACTCGGTGGAGCGCCGTGCCGACTTCGCCGAGGTGGCCAGACTCAACGTCGAGGCGTTCTTCGGTGGCCCGCACCCGGCCTGGCGGCTGACCGTGGCGGACCTGGCCGAGGTGGACGCCGCCGGACTCGGCTCGGTGGACCGCGTGGTGCTGGACATGCTCGCCCCCTGGGAGTGCCTGGACGCGGTCAGCGACGTCCTCGCCCCCGGTGGCGTGGTGATCGCTTATGTGGCGACCGCCACACAGCTGTCCCGGTTGGCGGAGGCTCTGCGGGCGTCGGCCCTCTACACCGAGCCCGCCGCGTGGGAGTCGATGGTGCGTGGCTGGCATCTGGAGGGCCTCGCCGTGCGCCCCCAGCACCGCATGGTCGGCCACACCGGATTCCTGCTCACCGCCCGCCGGCTCGCCGACGGGGTGGTACCGCCCGTACGCAGGCGGCGCCCGGCCGGGAGCACCCGGGAGGGCGGCGAGCAGGTCGAGGAGGCCTGGCAGACCTGGACGGCCGAAGACCTCGGCGAACGACCGGTCTCGGAGAAGAAGGTCCGGCGAAACGTGCGGCGGGCCACGCCCTGACTCGCTGGCCCAAGACCCTTGGTGCGGTTAGTGTCGAGCTTTCCGGCGTCCTCCACACGGGACCGTGACGGTGAGGTCCACGGCTCGCCAGGCACACCATCCAGGTGTCGGGTTAATGTCGAACAGGGTCGCTGGACAGTGACGGGAGGTGCCGGTGTGAACGCGAACGAGGACACGGCAGGTCAGAACGGACCGCAGGGCGCCTCGGCCGAGCAGGTCAACCAACTTCGGTCGCAGGTCGCACAGCTGTCCACGCAGAACGACCGGTTGGCCTCGACCCTGCGCGAAGCGCGGGATCAGATCGTCGCACTCAAGGCCGAGGTGGACAGGCTGGCACAACCTCCGAACACCTTCGGCGTGGTCGGTTCCATGCCCGACGCGGACGGCGGCGACGAGCCCCCCACGGTCGAGATCTTCACCTCCGGTCGCAAGATGCGGGTGTCGGTGAGCCCGTCGGTGGACGTCGACGAACTGCACCCCGGCCAGGAGGTCATGCTCAACGAGGCCTTCAACGTGGTGGCCGCCCGGGAGTTCGAACGCACCGGCGAGATCGTGGTGCTCAAGGAGGTCCTGGGACAGGACCGGGCCCTGGTCGTCGCCCATGCCGACGAGGAGCGGGTCGTCTACCTGGCCGGCAGCCTGATCGGGCAGAAGCTGCGGGTCGGCGACGCCTTCACCATGGAGCCGCGATCCGGGTTCATCTTCGAGAAGATCCCCCGTGCCGAGGTCGAGGAACTGGTCCTCGAGGAGGTCCCGGACATCGAGTACGAGGACATCGGTGGACTGGCCGCCCAGATCGAGCAGATCCGGGACGCCGTGGAGCTGCCGTTCCTGCATCCCGACCTGTTCCGCGAGCACGGGCTGAAGCCGCCGAAGGGCATTCTGCTCTACGGCCCACCCGGGTGCGGCAAGACGCTCATCGCCAAGGCGGTGGCGAAGTCGCTGGCCAAGAAGGCCGCCGAGGTCAGCGGCGTCGCCGAGTCCAAGAGCTACTTCCTCAACGTCAAGGGCCCGGAACTGCTGAACAAGTATGTCGGCGAGACCGAGCGCCACATCCGGCTGATCTTCGCCCGCGCTCGGGAGAAGGCCTCCGAGGGCACCCCCGTGGTGGTCTTCTTCGACGAGATGGACTCCCTGTTCCGCACCCGCGGCTCGGGCGTCAGCAGCGACGTCGAGACCACGATCGTCCCCCAGCTGCTCAGCGAGATCGACGGCGTCGAGCGGTTGGAGAACGTCATCGTGATCGGCGCCTCGAACCGTGAGGACATGATCGACCCGGCGATCCTCAGGCCGGGCCGGCTGGACGTCAAGATCAAGATCCAGCGACCGGACGCCGAGGCGGCCGAGGACATCTTCTCGAAGTACCTGACCGACGACCTGCCTCTGCACGCGGACGACCTCGCGGCCAACGGCGGGTCCTCCTCCGCCGCGGTCGCGGCGATGATCATGCGGACCGTGGAGCGGATGTACTCCGAGACCGAGGAGAACCAGTTCCTCGAGGTCACCTACGCCAACGGCGACAAGGAGATCCTGTACTTCAAGGACTTCAACTCCGGGGCGATGATCCAGAACATCGTCGACCGGGCCAAGAAGACCGCGATCAAGGATCTGCTGGAGACCGGTCAACGGGGGATCCGCCTCGACCATCTGCTCTCGGCGTGCGTGGACGAGTTCAAGGAGAACGAGGACCTGCCGAACACCACGAACCCGGACGACTGGGCCCGGATCTCCGGCAAGAAGGGTGAGCGGATCGTGTACATCCGCACCATCATCCAGGGCAAACAGGGCACCGAACCGGGGCGCACCGTCGACACGGTGGCCAACACCGGTCAATATCTGTGACAGTCAGGGGACCCGTGAGGATCATGGGACCTGTGAGGATCATGGGCCTGCCGTGCGCTGGCCCGCGGTCCGGGCAGTAGCAGGTCCAGCAGGAACCGGCTGTCCGGAACGAAGGGCCAGGTGGGATCGGCGAGGTGCTCGTAGAGCTCCTCCTCGGTCCACCACCAGGCCTGTTCCACCTCGCCGTCGGTGAAGTGGATCCCGCCGTCCCAGACCGTCTCGTAGAGATGCGCCAGATAGTGCGTCCGGTCGTCGCGGTACCAGGCGGTCAGCAGCGGGCGCAGCACCGGCCCGCCCCCCGCGCCGGGTCGGGCCTCCACCTCGACGCCGATCTCCTCGGCGAGTTCCCGACGAGCCGCGTCCAGCGGGTCCTCCCCGGCCAACACCACCCCGCCGCAGGCGGCGTCGTGCATCGAGGGCCACAGGTCCTTGCCCGCGCTGCGCCGGTGGACCAAGAGGCGACCGTCGCTTCGGCGCACCAGCACACCGCTGGCGGCGTGCGGCAGGTTCTGCTCCCGCACGAGTGACCTCGTCGCGGCTCCGGTCGCCCTCCCGACGCGGTCCTCGGGGTCGTAGAGGGCGACGATCTCCTCGTCCACGTCGGCGCTCAGCCCGCGACCCGGGCGCCGGCCCGGCGGCGCACGATCTCACGCCAGCCGAGCAGGAACAGCGCCAGGAAGCTCGTGGCCACCAGGACGAAGGAGACCTCGACGCCCCCGCCGGTGAGCCCGCGCAGCGCCATGCCGATAACGACCGTGGCCGCCACCACCACCAGACCACCGCGCAGCGAGACGGGGTCCGGCCGCCGCGCGGCCAGCATCGCCGCCCACGCCGACGCGGCCCCGATCAGGAACGGCCAGGCCACAGCCAGGGTCCCGGTGAGCAGGGTGCCCTCGTCGTGTGCGCGACGGCCGAGAACGACGAAGGCGACGATGGCGAGTGCATCGGCGGCGGCGAACCTGGTCACCACACCAGTCTGGCCCACATCGGCATCCGGCTCGCGCGGGGGTTCTGACCGCTCCGGTGGGGCGCCGCGGACCGGGTCGCACCCGGCTCGTAGGGTGATACCCGTGAGCGCACAACGAGTCATGGGCATCGAGACCGAGTACGGGGTCTCGGTCCCGGGCGACCCGAGCGCCAACGCGATGCTCATCTCCAGTCAGGTGGTCAACGCCTACGCGACGCCCCTGGGCAGCCGGGCCGGTCGGGCCCGGTGGGACTACGAGGACGAGGCCCCCCTGCGCGACGCGCGGGGTTGGGAGCTTCCGCGCGAGGCCGCCGATCCCAGCCAGCTCACCGACACCCCGGACGATCCCGGTCTGGCCAACGTCATCCTGACCAACGGTGCGCGCCTGTACGTCGACCACGCCCACCCGGAGTTCTCCACCCCCGAGGTGACCAACCCCCGCGACGCCGTGCTGTGGGACAAGGCCGGTGAGACGGTGATGCTCGAGGCGGTCCGCCGCGTCGCCCGCACGCCCGGGCTGCGCGCGATCAATCTCTACAAGAACAACACCGACAACAAGGGCTCCTCCTACGGCACCCACGAGAACTATCTGATGCGCCGACAGACGCCCTTCACCGACGTGATCCGCTTCCTCACCCCGTTCTTCGTGTCGAGGCAGGTCTTCGCCGGTGCCGGGCGCGTCGGGGTCGGCCAGGACGGGGGCGGCAGCGGGTTCCAGCTCAGTCAGCGGGCGGACTTCTTCGAGGTCGAGGTCGGCCTGGAGACGACCCTGAAACGGCCGATCATCAACACCCGCGACGAGCCGCATGCCACTGCCGACCGATTCCGGCGACTGCACGTGATCATCGGTGACGCGAACATGTGCGAGGTGGCCACGTTCCTCAAGGTGGGCACCACCGCCCTGGTACTGGAACTGATCGAGGAGAAGGCGTTCACCCGCGACCTGACCGTCGACCGGCCCGTGTCGGCCCTGCACGCGGTGTCCCACGACGTCTCCCTGACGCACCTTCTGAGGCTGCGCGACGGAACCACCCTGACCGCCGTCCAGCTGCAGTGGGCGTATCACGAGCAGGTCGCCGCCTTCCTCGCCGACCGCTACGGCGCGGACGCCGATCCGCAGACCAAACACGTGATGAGCCGCTGGGAGAGCGTGCTCACCCGGTTGGAGCAGGACCCGATGGCCTGCGCCCGCGAGCTCGACTGGGTCGCCAAGTTGCGCCTGCTGAACGGGTTCGCCGAGCGGGAGGGCATCGGCTGGGACTCGGCCCGGCTGCAGGCGATCGACCTGCAGTGGTCCGACGTGCGCCCCGAGAAGGGGCTCTACCACCGGCTCGCGGCCCGTGGACAGGTGGAGCGCCTGATCAGCGACGAGGAGATCGTCCGAGCGGTGGAGGAGCCCCCCTCGGACACACGCGCCTATTTCCGGGGGCGCTGCCTGTCCCGGTACGGGGATCACGTGGCCGCGGCGTCGTGGGACTCGGTGATCTTCGACGTGCCCGGGCGCGGCGCCCTCCAGCGGGTGCCCACCCTGGACCCCCATCGGGGCACCCGCGAGCACGTCGAGGAGCTGTTCGAGGCCTGCCCGACGGCGGCGGATCTGCTGGACGCGCTGGCGACCTGATCAGATCGGAGCGGACGCCGCCGAGACCCGCACGGCACCGGGCGCCTAGGATCGTGGCAAGGGCTGAAGGAGGCACACCATGGCCGGTCAGGAACAGAAGACGTCACGCAATCGCGAGGGCGACGAGCCGGAGGACGCGACACCACCACCCGCACCACCGCAGTCGCAGGTCTCCGGCGACGAGGTCGACGACATCCTCGACGAGATCGACGACGTACTGGAGACCAACGCCGAGGAGTTCGTCAAGGGCTTCGTTCAGAAGGGCGGGCAGTGACCTCACACCAGGACATCCGTGCAGGGGTGGACGCCGCGGGCCGGCTGCCCGCGGCGTTCACCACGTCCGGCTCATCCTCGTTCACCGAGTTCATCGGTGCCCACGCGCCCGATCTGCTGCCCGGACGGCGGGCCGGCGTGATGGAGGCGCCGACCGGACCGCTGGCCGATGTGCCGCACGCGACCACCATCGTGGCGTTGACCTTCGCCGACGGGGTGGTGATGGCCGGCGACCGGCGCGCGACCATGGGCAACCTCATCGCTCATCGGGAGATGGAGAAGGTCTACCCGGCCGACGAGTACTCCTGTGTGGGGATCGCCGGCACCGCCGGGGTCGCCGTGGAGATGGTCCGGCTGTTCCAGGTGGAGCTCGAGCACTACGAGAAGATCGAGGGCTCCCTGATGTCGCTGGACGGCAAGGCCAATCGGTTGTCCACGATGATCCGGGGCAATCTCGCGATGGCGATGCAGGGCCTCGCGGTGGTCCCCCTGTTCGCCGGGTACGACCTGGACCGCCGGGTGGGACGGATCTTCTCCTACGACGTCACCGGCGGGCGTTACGAGGAGCGTCACCACCACAGCGTCGGGTCGGGCTCGCTGTTCGCGCGGGGGAGTCTGAAGAAGCGCTGGCTCCCCGACCTGGACGCCACCGGCGCGGTGCGGGTGGCCCTGGAGGCGCTGATGGACGCGGCGGACGACGACAGCGCCACCGGGGGGCCGGACCAGCGTCGCCGGATCTACCCGGTCGTGGCCACGGTGACCGCCGCGGGGTACAGCCGGGTGGACGACGAGCTGCTGGGCCGGCTGGCGGCCGAGCTCCTGGAAGGACCGGCCGAGCGATGAACATGCCCGCGTACTACGCCTCGCCCGAGCAGATCATGAAGGACCGGGCGGATTACGCCCGGCGCAACATCGCTCGGGGCCGGCCGGTGGTCGTGCTCGGCTACGCCGGCGGGATCGCCTTCGTGGCGGAGAACCCGTCGCGGTCCCTGCACAAGATCAGCGAGATCTACGACCGGATCGCCTTCGCCGCGGTCGGCAAGTACAACGAGTTCGAGAACCTCCGGGTGGCCGGGGTGCGGTACGCCGACCTGCGTGGCTACTCCTACGATCGCAGCGACGTCACCGCCCGCGGCCTGGCCAACGCCTACGCCCAGACACTCGGCGCGGTCTTCACCTCCGAGCCGAAGCCGATGGAGGTCGAGATCGCGGTCGCCGAGGTCGGCAGCACGCCGGAGCGGGACCAGATCTTCCGGCTGACCTACGACGGATCGGTGGGCGACGAGGGCCCGTTCGTGGCCATGGGCGGATCGGCCGAACAGATCAGCACGGGGCTGCAGGAGGGATGGCGGGCCGGGATGGCCCTGGCCGAGGCGCTCACCCTGGCCATCGACCAGCTCGCCGCCGGGACGGCGAACGGGACCCCCCGCACCCTGGCCCCCGAACAGCTCGAGGTGGCGATCCTGGACCGCCAGCGCCCCCGCCGGGCCTTCCGTCGCCTGGCCGGGCCGCTGCTCGGGCGCCTGCTGGACCCCGACGACCCGCTGACCGACGCCCCGCACACCGACGACGCCCGGCCCGGCCTGCACGACACCCTGACCGACACGCCCGTTCATCACGATCCCGTGGCGCAGGACCAGCCGGACGGCGATGAGGGCAAGCCCACCTAGTCCTCAACCCGCGCACCGGTGTGCGCGATGACGACAGCCACCTACAGTGGAGGCATGGACCGCCGGATCTTCGGGATCGAGACCGAGTTCGGGGTCACGTGTGCCTTCGAGGGGCAGCGCAAGCTGTCTCCCGACGAGGTGGCGCGTTACCTGTTCCGCAAGGTGGTCTCCTGGGGTCGCTCGAGCAACGTCTTCCTGCGCAACGGTGCGCGGCTGTACCTCGACGTGGGCTCGCACCCCGAGTACGCGACGCCTGAGTGTGACGACGTCCGGCAGCTCGTCGTCCACGACAAGGCGGGCGAGCGCATTCTGGAGGGCCTTCTGGTCGACGCCGAGCGGCGGCTGCACGAGGAGGGCATCTCCGGCGAGGTGTTCCTGTTCAAGAACAACACCGACTCCGCGGGCAACTCCTACGGCTGTCACGAGAACTACCTGGTGAGCAGGCACGGCGAGTTCGGCCGGTTGTCCGACGTCCTCATCCCGTTCCTGGTCACCCGCCAGCTGGTGACCGGCGCCGGGAAGGTGCTGCAGACTCCCCGCGGTGCCGTCTTCTGCCTGTCCCAGCGCGCGGACCACATCTGGGAGGGCGTCTCCAGCGCCACGACCCGCTCCCGTCCGATCATCAACACCCGTGACGAACCCCATGCGGACGCGGAGCGCTACCGCCGGCTGCACGTGATCGTCGGGGACTCGAACATGTCCGAGACCACCACGATGCTCAAGGTCGGCGCGACCGATCTGGTGCTGCGGATGATCGAGGCGGGCGTCGTGCTGCGTGACCACACCCTGGAGAATCCGATCCGGGCGATCCGCGAGGTCAGCCACGACCTCACCGGGCGCCGCCGGGTGCGGCTGGCGAACGGGCGCGAGGCGAGCGCCCTGGAGATCCAGGGCGACTACCTGGAGTGTGCCAAGGACTTCGTCGACTCCCGGGGACTGCACACCGAGGGCATCAAGCGGGTCCTGGACCTGTGGGAGCGCGCGCTGAGGGCGGTCGAGAGCGGCGACCTGTCCTCGGTGGACGGCGAGATCGACTGGGTGATCAAACACCGCCTCGTCGAGCGCTACCGCGCCAAGCACGACCTGCCGCTGTCCTCGGCTCGGGTGGCCCGCCTCGACCTGGCCTACCACGACATCCATCGCGACCGGGGGCTGCACTACCTCATGGTCAAGCGCGGCCTCGCCGCGCGGGTGAGCGCCGACATCGAGGTGTTCCAGGCCACCGCGGTGCCGCCGCAGACCACCCGGGCCAAGCTGCGAGGCGACTTCGTCCGCCGGGCTCAGGAGCGCCGGCGCGACTTCACCGTCGACTGGGTCCACCTCAAGCTGAACGACCAGGCGCAGCGCACGGTCCTGTGCAAGGACCCGTTCCGATCCGTGGACGAGAGGGTCGAGCGGCTCATCCAGAGCATGTGAGCACCGCCGATCGCCGTCCGGGACCGCGTTACCCTGCATTACCCTGGCGCCATCATGCGCGCACTGATCCGGAGCCTGCTCCTGCTCATGGTGGTCGGCACCTCTCTGGCCGGCTGCTCGATGGACGGTTCGAGTGCCGCCCCCGGCACCGTCGCGCCGAGCGTCGCCTTCGACCAGATCGAGGTCAGCGGCGGGGCGGACGCCGAACCGGAGATCGCGCTGCCCAGCCCGCTGGCGGTGCTGACGCTCCAGAAGCGGATCCTCACCGAGGGCACGGGACCGAAGGCCGCACCCGGGCAGCGGGTCACCATCGACTACGTGGGCGTGAACGGCACCGACGGAGAACCGTTCGACACCACCTACGGCAAGCACGCGATCTCGTTCATCCTGGATTCCACCTACAACCTCGATGGGCTCGTGAACGGGCTGGTGGGGGTCCCCGTCGGATCAAGGGTGCTGCTCGCCGTCCCTCCCGACGAGGCCTACGGGCTCGAGGGTCTGCCCGCGGCCGGCATCGGTCCCACCGACACCATCGTGCTCGTCGTGGACGTACGCTCGACGAAGGAGCCCCTGACCCGGGCCGCCGGCACGGCGGTCACACCCAGGGCCGGCCTGCCGGGGGTGAAGCTGGCCGAGAACGGCGCCCCCACGATCACCCTGCCCAAGGGGGACCCCCCGACCACCCTGGTGGTCCAACCCCTGATCGAGGGCGCGGGCGCCACCGTGACGCGCGGGCAGCAGATCACGGTGCGCTACACCGGCATCATCTGGCCCGGCGGCAAGCAGTTCGACTCGTCGTGGGAGCAGGCCACGCCGCCCTCCTTCACGATCGGCGCCGGGCGGGTCATCGGAGGCTGGGACCGCGGGCTCGTCGGGCAGACCGTCGGCAGCCAGATCCTGCTGGTCATCCCGCCGGACGACGGGTACGGCGCCGAGGGCAATCCGGACGCCGGGATCAAGGGCACCGACACCCTCGTCTTCGTCGTCGACATCCTCGACGCGGCCTGACCGCCCCACCACCACAGATCCGTCCACATCAGGAGGAGCGCCCACATGGCACTGGACCGAGACCGTCCCGAGATCGACTTCCCGGGCGGCGAGCCGCCCGCCGAACTCCAGATCGTCGACGAGATCGAGGGCAGCGGCCCCCTGGCCGAGGCCGGCGTCACCGTGAGCGCCCACTACGTCGGGGTCGCCTACTCCACCGGTGAGGAGTTCGACGCCTCCTGGAACCGGGGTCGTCCCTTGGACTTCCGCCTGGGGATGGGGCAGGTCATCGCGGGCTGGGACGAGGGCATCACGGGCATGAAGGTGGGTGGCCGCCGCCGCCTCGTCATCCCGCCGCACCTGGCCTACGGCAGCCGCGGAGCGGGCCGGGCGATCGGCCCGAACGAGACGCTGATCTTCGTGGTGGACCTGATCGGGGTGTCCTGACCCGTGGGCGCGGCTGCCGGGGTCGCCGGAGCCTCGGTCAGCGCCTGACCCGGCGCAGCCGGTGGCGCAGCCCGGTCATGCCGTCCACGGCGAAGCGACCCTGCCCGACCGGGGCGGCGGTCCGGTAGGCGCGGACCTCACTCAGGACCGCTGCGCCGGTCACCCTGATCAGCGGGGCACCTGCCGGGGCCGGGCGGGTCGGCGCCGAGTCGCGCTCGTCGAACTCGCCGAGGATCGCCGAGCCGGCGCATTCCACCCGGTATCCGTCCGGGACGATGATCCGTACCTCGGCCAACAGTCCGCGGACCTCGATGGTGGTCTCTGCGGCAGTGAGCTGTGCCTCGCGCAGGTCCAGTCGGCTCTCGCCGAGGATCGCGGTGACCATCAGGTGGGCCGGCACCTGCCAGTGCCCGCGGCGGGTGGACTCGCCGAGCACGGCCCACAGCTGCTGTACGTCCTGTCGTGGCAGGCGGGCGGGCGGCCCCACGCCGGGCTCGGGCGGCCCCGCCTGGTAGCCGGCGGAACCTTGTGTGGCGGGAGCAGCGGGCGGTTCGTAGGCGGGCGAGGGATCCGTCGGTCGGTTCGGCGGCGGTGCGTCGTGGGCGTCGTCCGGTTCGGGCGGCTGGGGAGTCATCAGCCCATGCTCGCCCCGATCCGTGGGCGCGGGCCAGGGGTGGCGGCCCTGATCTCACCCCGAGGGGCCACCCGAACCTGCGGCCCGTACGTGCGGGTCAGCCGGTCAGGCCGGCGGCGTGCGCTCCGGCGGCCGCCGCGGCCAGGAAGGCCGGCTCCTCGGCGTCCAGTCCCCGGCCCATCGTCGACAGCCGCACCGGTGAGCTCGCCAGTGCCTCGCGCAGCCCCGTGAGCGCCATCTCGACCAACCGGTGACGGCCGGCGGGCCCGCAGACGGAGGCGGCCTGGCCACGGACCTGCTCTGCGAGCAGCGCGTGCTCGCCGTCCAGCGCGGGAACCACCACGTCGCAGGGCAGCAGCGCCACCCGGCCCAGCGCCGTCAGGCTGTGATGGGACAGACCCCGGTGGCGCGGACGCGGATCGGCCGCGGAGATCCGCAACGCCGCCACCGGCCGCCCGCGCAGCGTGGCCGCGGCGTTCAGGGCCTCGCCCACCTGGACGCCGCTGAAGCCCCAGCGGGTACCGGTGCCCAGGACGCCCGGCCCCTGAGCGACGACGGCGACCTCGGCCCCGAGGACCAACCTGGCCGCGAGCAGAGCGGTATGGATCGTGGCGGCCTCCAGATCCCCGCCGAAGGCCTGCCCGGCGGTGATGCAGCCCTCGATCCAGCCCGCCTCGCGCAGGCCCGCGACCGTGCGGGAGAACCAGGCAGGAAGAGCCGCGCCGTCCGACATCACGTACGCCACCCGGGTCCCGGGCCGACGGGCCCGCACTCCGGCCAGGACGGCGGGCAGCGCCGAGTGCAGGTCGGCCACGACCACCGGCAGCCCGGTCAGGTCGTCGGCGTCGCGGAGCGTCTCGTGGTGGGCCGATCCGGCCTCGTCGACCCCGGCCACCATGACCTGCAGGGGGGTGTAGCGGGCCTTCACCAGGCGGCCGGGCCCCTGCGGTCCGAGGCGCGGCGCACGGTCGCCGGGGGCGATCACCAGGGCGAAGCCGCCCGTGCCCAGGCCCGCCTCGAGGGTCGCGGTGTTGAGCAGCACGGCCTCGCCGGGGGCCAGCTCGCCGACCAGTTCCGGATAGGCCAGCGCGCGGGCCGCCGTCCAGGTGCCGTCGTCCGGGTCGAGGATCTCCACCGCGTACTCCGCGGCGCCGTCCCACCGCCGTTCGAGGCCGATCACTCGGCCCTGCCGCCAGACGATCACGGGGCACCTTCCTGCGCGGGATGACCGCTGCCGAACCGGGCTCGGGTAGCGTCGTGGACGATGTCGACGAACCGTACCGAACGGCTGCTCAACCTGGTCATCGCCCTGGCGGCGACGACCCGCTGGTTGAGCAAGGAACAGATCCGGCGCGCGGTGCCGCACTACGCCGCGTGCGAGTCGACCGAGGCGTTCGACCGCATGTTCGAGCGCGACAAGGAGGACCTGCGCGAGCTCGGGGTCCCGCTCGTCACCGGCACCGTCGACTCCTGGTTCGAGGACGAGATCGGCTACCGCATCGACCGAGAGGCCTACGCGCTTCCGCCGGTGGAACTGACCTCGGCCGAGTTGTCCGTCCTGGCCCTGGCCAGTCGCGTCTGGCAGCACGCCACCCTGGCCGGGCCGGCGGCCAGGGCGCTGCTCAAGCTGAAGGCGCTGGGTGCCGGCGTCGACGAGGACCTGCTGGCCGGCCTGGAACCCCGGGTGAGGTCGGGCGAGGCGGCCTTCGGACCCCTCTACGCGGCGACCCGGGACGGCGCGCCCGTCGGCTTCGACTACCGCAAGGTCGGCGCGCCCACCGAAGCGCGCCGGGTCGAGCCATGGGGGCTGACCAATCGCACCGGGCGCTGGTACCTGGTCGGGCTGGACCGCGGACGCGGGCAGCCCCGGGTGTTCCGGTTGTCCCGGATCGTCGGCGGCATCCGACGGATCGGTCCGGCCGGCAGCGTGCTCGTGCCGGACGGCGTGGACGCCGGCGCCATGGTCGGGCACCCGGAGGGTGAACGGGATCCCCGGACCGCGCGACTGCTGGTCGAGCCGGGCCGGGCGGCCGCGCTGAGACTGCGGATCGGTTCGCCCGATCCCACCGGGACGGACGTCACCGGGGGCGCCGGCCCGGACGGTCCCCAGGTGCTCGAACTGCCCGTCGGGGATCTCGAGCGGCTCGCGGAGGAACTGGTCGGCTATGCGGGAGACGTCGTGGTGCTCGACCCGCCCGACCTCGCCGAGGCCGTCCAGCGTCGGCTGCGCGCGGTGCTGCACCGGCACTCCGCCACGACCGGGATGCCGGGAGCGGCAGGGTGAACCGCGCGGCAGGTCGCGCGGGCGGTCTCGGGGCGAGTTCACAGCTGGCCCGACTGCTCGCCATGGTCCCGTGGCTGCTGGACCACCAGGGCGCCTCGCTGTCCGAGGCGGCGGCGCATTTCGAGGTCGGCGAGCAGCAGGTGATCAGGGACCTCGAACTGCTCTTCGTGTGTGGCACCCCGGGCCATCTGCCGGACGATCTGATCGAGGCGGACTGGGAGTCGGGCCGGATCTACCTGCGCAACGCCGACGCCATCGCGCGCCCCCTGCGCCTCTCCCTGGACGAGGCGGTGGCCCTGTTGGTCGGCCTGCGCGCCCTGGCCGAGGTGCCGGGACTGCACGACCGAGACCTGGTGGAGTCGGTGGTGACCAAGTTGTCCGCCGCCGCCGGAGACGGCGCCTCCGCCGCGGCCAGCCTCAGCGTCGATCTCAGCCCGGGTGCCGTCGAACCGGCGCTGCGCGCCACGCGGGAGGCCCTGCGGCGGCGGCGGCAGGTGTTCCTGACCTACGTCGTGCCCAGCCGGGACGAGACCACCCGGCGCATCGTGGACCCGATCCGGCTGATCACCGTGGGGGACCGGTGGTACCTGGAGGGCTGGTGTCACCGGGCGGAGGCCGTGCGGCGCTTCCGGCTCGACCGGGTCGCCGAGATCGAGGTCCTCGACGAGGCGGCGAACCCGCCCACGCAGGCCGGCGCGGGCGCCGGCTCCGGCCGCGGGCGCGAGGCAGCGGGGGACGGCGAGCTCTTCCGGGCCGAGCCGGAGGACCTCACGATCACCCTCGAGCTGACCCCGGACGCGCGGTGGGTCGCCGAGTACTACCCGGTCGAGGACCTGACCGAGCGCGAGGACGGGTCGGTCCTGGTGCGGATGCGCTCGGCGAGCCTGGACTGGCCCGCCCGGCTGGTGCTGCGGTTGGCCGGCGGTGCCCGGGTGCTCGGGCCCGCCGAACTGGCCGACCGGGTCCGCGAACTCGCTCGACAGGGTCTGTCCAGGTATCAGACGGCAAATCCCACAGGGTGAGTCAGTGGTCGTAGGCGATCAGTGATCGTTTGATGGGCCGGCTGGTGTGGTCGTTGTGCCAGATCGCGGCGGTCAGGGCCACGAGGCGTTGCAGGACGCGGACCAGGGCCTCGCCTGGGTCGTGCCCCCCGTGGGGTTCCAGGTGAGGTGGCCGTTGCCGGTCCGGAAGATCGACTCGGTCCTCTGGCGAGGGGTTTGACGAACTGCTGCCCACTGCGGGCAGCCCCTGCAGGGTCGCGACGCGATCTGGTCAGCACCGCCGATCCTGGACACCCTTCACGCCTCAAACACCTCGCCACGCGGCACCTGGGCCCGCCCATCCGCCACCCCCCTGCCACCCGCACCCGCCCCGCACCCGCACCCGCGATCACGTTGAAGATCACGATGCGCCGAATCGCCCTTGTCACACGCGCGGTCCACGCATCGTGATCATGGTTGGACGCCGAACACCCGCACCGTGATCTTGCTGGGCGCCCGAAGCGCGCACCGTGATCTTGCTGGGCGCCCGAAGCGCGCCCGGAGCTGCGCACTCGTGGCAGCCCGATCCGGGTCTGTCCTCGACCGTTCCCCCGATGCCGAGAACGGCCCTTTCGGCCGTCCGTGTCGGGGCTAATCACAGCCGTCACAGGTGTCACGATGGCATCACTGTTAACGCACAGTGCTCAAGCGATCGCTCTCCGCAACCGACCGAGCCAAGGGTCGGCGGCACCCACCGCGGCGGGCGACGGGGCCGGATGCATCGAACTGCGACGAGTGGAGACCACACCATGACGACGATCAAGGCGTCCTGCCCGAGCTGCGGCGATGTCGAGCTCACTCCGGCTCAGGTGCGCTTGGTCGTCTGCTCGGTGAAGGCCTGGTCCTACTACGCCTTCACCTGCACCACCTGCATGGAGGAGGTGCGCAAGCCTGCCGGCCGGGACGTGGTCGCGCTGCTGATCTCCGGAGGCGTGGTCGCCGAGCCGTGGAGCGTGCCCGCCGAGGCGCTCGAGGAGCACACCGGGCCCGCGCTGGGCTACGACGACGTCCTCGACTTCGCCCTGTGGCTCGACGGTGCCGACCTGCTGGCCGCGGCCGCGGAGCGGACCCCCGTCCAACCGCTGCCCCTGGACACCCGGGCCGAGACCGCCAGCTGAGCAACACTCCGCTAGCCTGCCCGGTGTGACCTGGTGGGCGTGGCTGTCGGTGTTCGTCGCCATCGCGGCGTTCTCGGTGGTCGTGGCCTTCCTGCTGGTCCGTTCGCTCTGGCGCGGGGCCACGGCGCTCCTCGACGAGTTGAGCCGGCTCGGCGCCCAGACGCACGAACTGTCCCTGCGGCTGGAGCAGCCGGAGCCGGCCGAGTCGGCGCAGCCCGAGATGGCCGTCTTCACCCAACCCGTCCAGGCACGCCAGAGGCTGCGCAGGGTACGCAGGGACTCGCGACGTAGCATGGGTCCCATCGGATCCTGAGAGGACGACGATTCACCATGGGGAAACTCTTCGACTCACCCGTGCACCTGTTGATCCTGCTGTTGGTCATCGTGGTGCTGTTCGGTGCCAAGCGACTGCCCGACGCCGCTCGGGGTCTCGGCCGCTCGATGCGCATCCTCAAGTCCGAGGTCCGCGACATGAAGGACGACGGCGGCAGCGCCGGCAGCTCCACGTCCGAGGCCGTCGAGGGCCGGGTGATCGGTGACGAGCGGCCGCGCACTCCCGAGCCGTCGCCCGAACCGCGCCGCGACGCCTGACCCACCGTCGTGGCCGTCACCACCGGCCGGCGCCCGCACAAGGACCCCGATGGGCGCATGCCGCTGCGCGCCCACCTGACCGAGCTGCGCAACCGTGTGCTCAAGTCAGGTCTGGGCATCGGGCTCGGCGCCGTCGTGGGGTGGTACGCCTACGGATGGGTCTTCCGCAAGATCCAGGAACCGCTCCAGCAGATCGCCGACGAACGCGGGATCACCGCGAACATCAACTACAGCGACGTCATGTCGGCGTTCAACCTGCACCTCAAGGTCGCGGTCTACCTGGGCATCGTGATCGCCAGCCCGGTCTGGCTGTACCAGATCTGGGCCTTCGTCCTGCCCGGACTGACCAAGCGGGAGCGGCGCCACGCGATGGGCTTCTCCGCCGCCGGGGTGCCGCTGTTCCTCTCGGGCATCTACCTCGGCTGGATGGTCGTGCCCAACGCGGTCGGCTTCTTCGCCCAGTTCGCCGAACCGGGCACCTCGGTGCTGCCCAACGCGGGGGAGTACATCGCCTTCGTGACCAGACTGGTCATGGTCTTCGGGGTCGCCTTCCTGATCCCGCTGTTCCTGGTGGCGCTCAACATGGCCGGGCTGCTCAGCGCGCGCACCATGGCCAAGGGCTGGCGGGTGGCGGTGTTCCTGACGTTCCTGTTCGCCGCGGTGGCCTCCCCGACGCCGGACGCGGGCTCCATGCTGGCCCTGGCCTTCCCGATGGTGGGCCTGTACGTCGTGGCGGTCGGGATCTCCACCGTTCTCGATCGCCGTCGCGCCAAGCGGGGCGGCGCCTTCGGGAACATCGCGGACGACGAGGGCTCCGAGATCGAGGCGCCCACCCCCATCACGGGACCGAGCCCCATCGAGGACGAGGCCGACGCGCCGCCGCGCTTCGGTGACATGACCTGAGCCGGCGGTGCCCGAACCGTCGCGACCGAGGGGGCGCGTCCTCGTCGCGGTCAACCCGGCGGCGGGTCGGCGCCGCTCGAGCGAGGCGGCCGCCCTCGTCGGCGAGGTGATCGCCGGGGACGGCCTGCAGGTCGAGCAGTGCCGCGCCGCCGACGCCGCCCGGCTTCGCGGACGACTCATCGATGAACTGGGCCCGGCCGCCGACGCGGTCCGCGCCCTGGTCGTGGTCGGCGGGGACGGGATGGTCAACCTGGGTGCCGGCCTGGTCGCCGGGACGCCGATCCCGCTCGGGGTCGTCGCCACCGGCACCGGCAACGACAACGCGCGGGAGTTCGGACTCCCGGTCGAGAACCCCGCCGCGGCGGCTCGGGTGGTCCGGGACGCGCTGTCCACCGGGGTCTGCCGGGCGCTGGACGCCGCCCGCTGGCGGAGCGCGGATGGTTCGAACGGGTGGTTCTGCGGGGTGTTGGGGGCGGGCTTCGACGCCATCGTCAACGAGCGGGCCAACGGATGGTCCTGGCCCCGCGGGCGGTTGCGTTACGACCTGGCCATCGTCCGGGAACTGCCGGTGTTCCGTCCGCGGGAGTACACCCTCGACCTCGACGGGCGCCGGCTGCGCACCCGCGCCGTCCTGGTCGCCGCCGGCAACGGTCCCGCCTACGGCGGGGGGCTGAGGATGTGTGACGGGGCCTCGATGACCGACGGGCTGCTGGACGTCGTGGTCGCGGGACCGATCAGTCGCCTCGCCCTGCTGCGGCTCTACCCCTCCGTCTGGTCGGGCCGACACCTCGACCATCCGGCGGTGACCCGGCACCGGGTGCGCCGCGTGAGCATCGACGCCGAGGGGATCGTCGCCTACGCGGACGGCGAGCGCCTGGGTCCGCTTCCGCTCACCTGCGAGGTCGTGCCGGGGGCGCTGCGGCTGCTGGGCTGACGATGCGGCGTCATGCCGTCGACCCGGACGGCTACCGTTGCCCGGGTGGCGGCACCTTCCGAGCTCGACCTGTTCGCAGCGGGTTATCCGTTCACCTTCGACGAGTTCCAGGTTCAGGCCTGCACGGCGCTGGAGGCCGGCCGCGGGGTCCTGGTGGCCGCACCCACCGGATCGGGCAAGACGGTGGTGGGGGAGTTCGCCGTCCACCTCGCGCTGTCCCAGGGCCGCAAGGCGTTCTACACCACGCCCATCAAGGCGCTGTCCAACCAGAAGTACGCCGACCTGGTCGCGCGTCACGGCGAGGGATCGGTCGGTCTGCTCACCGGCGACACCTCGATCAACGGCGAGGCGGCCGTGGTGGTGATGACCACCGAGGTGTTGCGCAACATGCTCTACGCGGACTCACCGACCCTGGCCGGGCTGGGCCACGTGATCATGGACGAGGTGCACTACCTCGCCGATCGGGAGCGCGGACCGGTGTGGGAGGAGGTGATCATCCACCTGCCCGAGTCGGTTCGGCTGGTCTCCCTGTCCGCGACCGTGAGCAACGCCGAGGAGTTCGGGGACTGGCTGACCGCCGTCCGCGGACCCACCGAGGTCGTGGTCTGGGAGCACCGCCCGGTGCCGCTCTGGCAGCACGTCATGGTCTCCTCGGAGTTGCTCGACCTGTTCGCCGAGCCCGAGAAGCAGACCGGCAGCGACCTGCTGGGGTCGCAGGTCCCACCGGCCCGGGTGAATCCCGAGCTGCGCGCGCGCTTCTCGACGGGCGAGCGCGGCGGACGGCGGGGTGCCGCCGCACGCACCAACCGTGGCCGCGTGCACAGGGGCAGGGGACCGGACCCGCGACAGAACGGCCGGCGCCGACCGCCGGGCCGCCCGGAGGTGATCGCGCTGCTCGACCGCGCGGGGCTGCTCCCGGCGATCACGTTCGTGTTCAGCCGCGCCGGGTGCGACGCGGCGGTCGCCGGCTGTCTCGCCTCCCGACTGCGCCTGACCACGCAGGCCGAGCGAGGCGAGATCGAGCAGATCGTCGACGAGCGCACGCGCGGGATCGCCCCCGCGGACCGGCACACCCTCGGGTACGCGAGCTGGCGCGAGGGATTGCTGCGGGGCATCGCGGCACACCACGCGGGCCTGTTGCCGATGTTCCGTGAGGTGGTCGAGGAGCTGTTCGCCGGTGGACTGATCAAGTGCGTCTTCGCGACCGAGACGCTGGCCCTGGGCATCAACATGCCGGCGCGGACCGTCGTCCTGGAGAAGCTGGTCAAGTGGAACGGCCACACCCATGCAGACGTCACCCCGGCCGAGTACACCCAGCTGACCGGTCGGGCCGGGCGGCGGGGGATCGACATCGAGGGACACGCCGTCGTGCTGTGGCACCCCGACCTCGACCCGCACGCGCTGGCCGGGCTGGCCAGCACCCGCACGTATCCGCTGCGGTCCAGCTTCCGCCCGACCTACAACATGGCGGTCAACCTGGTGGCCCAGGTCGGGCGCCGCCGCGCGCGGGAGATCCTCGAGACCTCCTTCGCCCAGTTCCAGGCCGACCGGAACGTCGTCGGACTGGCGCGGGAGCTGCGGCGCCAGGAGGAGGCCCTGGCCGGCTACGCGGAGGCGATGACCTGTCATCTCGGGGACATCGGCGAGTACATGGCGCTGCGGCGCAGGATCTCCGCGCTCGAGGCGGACGCCTCCCGAACCGAGTCGCGGGTGCGCCGCCTGGACGCGATCGCCGCCCTGGAGAGGCTCCGTCCCGGGGATGTGATCCGTTACGGCAGTGGACGGCGCCTCGCCTGGGCCGTGGTCCTCGAACCGGGCGGAAACGGTGACGCCGACGGACCCAGGCCACGGGTGCTGACCGAACAGCGCCAGGTCCGCCGGGTCGGCCTGGCCGAGGCCCCGAGCGGTGTCGAGGCGATCACCACGGTCCGGCTGCCCAAGCACTTCGACGCCCGAAACCCCTCCTCCAGAAGGGATCTCGCCTCCACCCTGCGATCGGTGATCCCCACCGTCGACCTGACCGAGAAGGCCAGCCCTGACCGTCGTGGCGCGCAGCGCTCGGCCCGGACGGCGGGCGATGACCTGGGCGACCTGCGCGCGCGCCTGCGGGCTCACCCCTGCCACGGCTGCTCCGACCGGGAGCATCATGCCCGCTGGGCCGAGCGACACCGCCGGTTGAAGCGGGAGACCGACCAGCTGAGGCGCCGCATCGAGAGCCGGACCAACACCATCGCGCGGATCTTCGACCGGGTGTGCGAGGTCTTGACGGAGCTGGGCTACCTGACGCCCGATCGGGACCTCGAGGGCGAGTCGGTGGTCACCGCGCACGGGCAGGCGCTGCGCCGGATCTACGCCGAGAGCGATCTGCTCGTCGCCCAGTGCCTGCGGGAGGGGATCTGGGACGGCCTGGACGCCGCCGGCGTGGCCGCGTGTGCCGCGGCCGTCGTGCACGAGTCCCGGCGCGACGAGCGCGGCCTCACCCCCCGGCTGCCGGGCGGCGACGTCCGGACGGCGCTGGAGAACCTGGTCAGGCAGTGGTCGCAGCTCACGGACATCGAGGGAGCCCATCATCTGGAGACGACCCGCGAGATCGATCTCGGGCTGTGCCGAGCCGTCCATCTGTGGGCCCGGGGCCGGGACCTGCACGAGGTGCTGGAGGCCTCGGACACCGAGATCGCCCCCGGGGACTTCGTGCGCCGCTGCCGGCAGATCGTCGATCTGCTCGGCCAGATCGGCACGGCCGCGGGCGAGGCCGGCGACGACGCCCTGCGACGGACCGCCTTCGCCGCCGTCGACGCGGTCCGGCGGGGCATCGTGGTCTGACCGGCTCGACAGGTCGCCTAGGCTCGCCCGACGTGACCGACGCCGACGAGACCGCGACCCTTCTGCTCACGCTGCGCGGACAGGATCGACCAGGCCTGTGCGCCGCGCTGTTCGAGACGCTCGCCGCCCACGGCGTTGACGTCCTGGACGTCGAGCAGGCCGTCCTGCGCGGCCATCTCACCCTGTCTGTGCTGGTGCCCTCCCGGGCCGAGAACAGCCAGGCCGTGATCGAGGCGGTGCAGGCCATGGCGGGGGCCGCCGAGCTGACCCTGACCGCGGTCGCCGGCTTCGGGGACAACCGCCATCGACGCGCGGGCCGCGCAGTGGTGGTCATCCTGGGACGCCCCCTGACCGCACGCGCGATGGCGCGGGTCACCTCGGGGATCACCGGCCAGGGGGCGAACATCGACCGGGTGAAACGGCTGTCCCGCTACCCGGTCACCACCGTCGAGCTCGACGTCTCCGGCACTCCGGCGCCGCAGCTGCGACGCGAACTGGCCACCGTGGCCCACGAGGAGGGGGTCGACATCGCGGTCGCCCCGGCGGGGCTGGCCCGCCGAGGTCGGCGGCTGGTGGTGATGGACGTCGACTCGACCCTGATCCAGGACGAGGTCATCGAGCTGCTCGCCGCCCACGCGGGCCGCGAGCGGGAGGTCGCCGAGGTCACCGCCGCCGCGATGCGCGGCGAACTGGACTTCGCCGCCAGCCTGCATCAGCGGGTCGCCGCACTGGCCGGTCTGCCCGCGGAGGTCCTCGAGCAGGTGCGCACCGCCGTCCGCCTGACGCCGGGAGCACGGACTCTGGTCCGCACGCTGAAACGACTCGGCTTCGCCGTCGGCGTCGTCTCCGGCGGCTTCATCGAGATCGTCGGGCCGCTGGCCGCCGACCTCGGCATCGACCACGCCCGCGCGAACCGGCTCGAGACCCGCGACGGACGGCTGACCGGTCGCGTGCTGGGCGAGGTCGTCGACCGTGCCGCCAAGGCCGGCGCGCTGCGCGAGTTCGCCGCGCTCGAGCAGGTGCCGCTCAGCCGCACCGTGGCGATCGGGGACGGCGCCAACGACCTGGACATGCTGGCGATCGCCGGCCTGGGGGTCGCGTTCAACGCCAAACCCCTGGTTCAGCAGCGGGCGGACACGACGGTGAACGTGCCCTACCTGGACGCGGTGCTGTTCCTGCTGGGCATCTCCCGCGAGGAGGTCGAGGAGGCCGACACCGGTGACACCGGTGTCACCGTCAGTTCCGCTCGCTGATCGCGCCGACGACGCGGCCGAGCGAGGTCGCCAGCCCCCACCGGTCGGCCACCTCGACCAGCCGCGCGTGATCCGGGGGAGTGGCCGGCAGGACGTCGTCCAGCTCGGGCAGGGGCGCCTGCCGCACCACCTCGACCACGCGCATGGCCACGTCGAGATAGTCGGCGGCCCCCAGGATCCGACGACGGACGGCCGGTGACAGGTCGCTGCCCTCGGCCGCGGCGGCGGCCCGCAGCGCCTCCAGGTCGCCGTACCGGTTGAGCAGGGACGCAGCCGTCTTCTCCCCGATCCCGGGCACCCCGGGCAGGCCGTCGCTGGGATCACCGCGCAGCGCGGCCATGGCCGCGTACTGGGCGCCGGTGCGGACGCCGTAACGCTCGGCCAGCCGGGCCTGGTCGACGATGTCGAGGTTGCGCACACCCCTGCCGGTGTAGAGCACCCGCACCCCCGCCGCGTCGTCCACGAGCTGGAACAGGTCCCGATCCCCGGTGACGATGTCGACGTCGGCGGCAGCGCCGGCCCGGCCGACCTCGCGCGCGGCCAGCGTGCCGATGACGTCGTCGGCCTCCAGCCCGGGTCCCCCCGACCGGGTGATCCCGAGCGCCTGCAGAGCCTCGATGATCACCGGGATCTGGACGTCGAGCTCGGACGGGGTCTGTTCGGTACCCGCCACCGGATCGGCGAGGCGATGGGCCTTGTAGGACGGGATGGCCGCGACGCGGAACTCGGGGCGCCAGTCCTCGTCCCAGCAGGCGACCAACCGGTCGGGTCGGCGCCTCGCGACCAGCGTGGCGATCATGTCGAGGAAGCCGCGGACGGCGTTCACCGGCGTCCCGTCCGGAGCGATCAAGGTCTCCTTGACGCCGAAGAAGGCCCGGAAGTAGAGCGAGGCCGAATCGAGCAGCATCAGACGGCCGGGGGCCGGGGCGGTGGGGGACATCCTCGCGATCCTGCCAGCACCCGTCCGGATGCCCAACCTCGCCCGGACGAACTCCACCTCAGGCCCGTGCCCTGCCGTAGCGTTGCCCGCGTGCCGCACCTCGACCGCAAGATCCTGACCCTACTGAGCCAGGACGGCCGAATGAGCTACACCGACCTCGGCAGGGCCACGGGCCTGTCGACCTCCGCCGCGCACCAACGGGTGCGCCGACTCGAGGAGCGCGGGGTGATCCGCGGCTACACGGCCGTGGTCGACCCGGAGTCGGTCGGCCTGCCGCTCACCGCCTTCGTGTCGGTCACCCCGCTCGATCAGTCCGCGCCCGACGACGTGCCGCAGCAGGTCGCGGCGCTGGAGGGCGTCGAGGCCTGCTATTCCGTGGCGGGCGACGAGAACTACATCCTGAAGGTGCGGGTCGCCACACCCCGGGCCCTGGAGGAGTTGCTGTCGCGGATCCGGACCGAGGCGTCCGCGGCCACGCGGACGACGATCGTGCTGTCCACCGCCTTCGAGGCCCGCCCGCTGGGGGATGGGTTCGAGCCGGAGTAGGCCCGCCACGGCGCGAGCCGCAGATGCCGCTGGTCGTCCCGTTCACGGCATCGTCGCCCGGCAACGGTCAAGGTCGCGACACGGTGCGACGACGTTGAGGCCATGTCCGGCCTGCTGAGCGCCCCCGAGGTCGTGCGCACCCGGGCCGCGGACGCCCGACCCCGGCGGCCGGCGCTGCGTCGCCGCCGTCGCGGCCGCCCGCGGGGTGCGGTCACCTTCGCCGCCACCAGCCTGGGGATCGCCGCCAGCGGGTGGGCCCTGTCGCGGGCCGTCCCGATGATCACGGCGCTGCCGGTCGAACCCGCCGAACTCGCTCGGCATCTCACCGTCACCGCCCTGTTCGCCGTGGCGGTGCTGGCCCAGTCGGCCGTCCTGCGCGCCAGCGGCCACGGCCGGGCGGCGTTCCTGCTGCCGGCCCTTGTCGTTGGGACCCCGCTGCTCGTGCACGCGCTGCCTCTCCTCCAGGCTCCGGCATCCCTGGGCGCCGCGACCCCTCGGCCGTTCGAGGGACTGCCGGCGATCCCGGGGCAGGCCGTGGCGATGTCGGTCCACCCGGCCTGGCCCGCCGTCGTCGCTCTGCTCGTTGCGCAGGGTCGGGGCGTCCTGCGCCGGTCGGCGCTCGTCGTGGCCGTCGGACTCCTCACGGTGGCCGTGGGTCGTGCCGCCGAGAACGCCGACCTGGCGGCCTGGCACGGAGGAGCACCCTGGCCGCACCTGGTGGCCTCCTGGCGGGTCGTCTCGAACTCACTGCAGGGCATCGAGACCGGTCTGTTGCGGAGCGCCCTGGCGGGCATGGTGGTGTGCGCCGCGGTCGTCGCCGCGTCGAGGCTGGCCGCTGGGACGCGCTGGAGCCTCGTCGTCGCCGTCGCCCTGCCGGCCTCCGGCCTGGCCCTCCTGCCCGCACTGGCTGCCGGACAGGGGATCACCATCGACCATGTCCGGGCGGCCGCCACCTACCCCCTGGCCGCCCTGGCCGCCGCGGCCCCGGTCACCCTGCTCCTCGCCTTCAGCGACGTCGTCGAGCGCGGCCGGCGCAACCGAGACGACCGACGCCGTCACCGAGCCGGCTGACCCGGGCCGATCTCAGCCGGCCGCAGGCTCGTTGTAGACCCCGGCCCGAGTCTGGGGCGAGGTCCTCTCGATCTGGGCCATCACGGCGTCGGTGATCTCCCGGCGGGCCCGGCCGGCCCCGGCGGAGGTCGCCACCCGCTCCACCCAGTCGGCGGGGTCGACGGGCTCACCGAAGTGGACCTCGATCGGGCGACGGCGGGGGAGTCGGGCGCCGACCGGCTGGACCTTGTCCGTCCCGATCAGGGTCACCGGCACGACGGGAGCCCCCGACTCCAGGGCCAGCCAGCCGACCCCGGTGCGACCGCGATAGAGGCGGCCGTCGCGTGACCGCGTGCCCTCCGGATAGATCCCGAACGCCTGACCGGCCTCCAGGACGCTCATGGCGAGCCGGAGCGAGGCCATGGCATCGGACTGACTCGCCCGGTCCACCGGGACGGCGTCCACGGCTCGGAAGAAGGCGGCCACGATTCGGCCCCGGGGTCCGCGACCGGTGAAGTACTCGGCCTTGGCCAGGAACCGGACCCGCCGGGGCACCGCCAGCGGGATCACGACGCTGTCGATGAAGCTGAGGTGGTTGCTGGCGATGATCACCGGTCCGGTGGGTGGGATCCGCTCCACCCCGTGGAGGGCGGGACGCCAGATGAGACGGAACAGCACGCCGAGCACCCAGCGGGTGAACGCGTATCCCACGCAGACCTCCCATCGGCATCGAGGTGGCTCGACCGGTGCCGACCAGGGCACGTCGCGACCCTATAGCCCGGACGGCGACGGGCACGACACGCCGACATCGGCCGCAGATCGGGCGCGCCGCGCCGTGCAGGACCGTGCCGGCCCTGCGAGGAAACGGGCATGTCTGCAGGTCAGATGCCGAATTGACACCCTGGCAGGCCTGGCTAACGTCGTGTCCGGCCCGCGCTCCCAGTAGACAACGGCGCCGTCCCGGCATCCCGCCGGGCTCGGTTCCGGCCCGAAGGGAGACGCGGGCCCCGCCGCCCACCTGCCCGACGGATGGGCAGCCTGGCCCCGGACCCAACTACGCTTCCTCTGTGAGCACCTCCATCGCCGACGACCGGGTGATGTCGGGCGAGCCCGATCCGGTCCCGGCCACCGCCACCGAGCGGCCTGCGCACCCGCTGATGGCTGCGGTCCTGGCCGTCGCATCGGGCCTGGTGCTCTGGGCGGCGTTCCCGGGAGCGGATCTGTGGTTCCTCGCTCCCGTGGCGGTGGCGCTGCTCGCCGTGGCCGTGCGGGGACAGACCGCTCGCCGAGCGTTCTGGCTGGGGCTGCTCGCCGGCTGGGCCGCCTTCATCCCGGTGTTGTCCTGGTCCGGGATCTATGTCGGGGCCCTGCCGTGGTTCGCGCTGGCGACCCTGGAGGCGCTCTACGTGGCCGCGATGGCCGCCCCCATGCCACGCATCTGGAGGGCGCGTGGCGGCCCGGCGGCGATCGCGCTGGGCATCTCCGGCCTCTGGGTGGTCCAGGAGGCGCTGCGGGCCCGCACCCCGTTCGGCGGATTCCCCTGGGCGAGGCTGGCCTTCAGCCAGGCCGACAGCCCGGTGCTGGGGGCGGCCTCGATCGGCGGGGCGCCGCTGGTCACCGCCCTGGTCGCGGCCGCCGGCGGACTGCTCGCGGTCTCCCTGGCGAGCCTGAGGGTGACCCGGCCCCCCCTGGGCCGGCTCGCCGCCGCCGCGCTGCCGATGGCCGGCGCGGTGCTCCTGGTCGGCACGCCCGCCCTACTGCCCCGCCCGGTCACCGGGCAGCAGAGCGCCCGGTTCGTCGCCGTGCAGGGCAATGTGCCCGAACCGGGGCTGGAGTTCAACGCCGAGCGCCGCGCCGTCCTGGACAACCACGCCCGGCTGACGGTGGAACTCGCCGACCGGATCGCCGACGGCCTGACCCGGCAGCCGGATCTGGTGATCTGGCCCGAGAACGCCAGCGACATCGATCCGACGCGCAACGCCGATGCCGCGGTGGTGATCCAGAACGCGGTCGATCGGGTCGGCGTGCCGGTGCTCGTGGGCACCCTGCTGGAGGAGCCCGTCGGTCACCTGTCGAACACCTCGATCGTGTGGGGGCCGAGCACGGGGGAGGATCCCGGGCCGGGACAGCAGTACGTCAAACGCCATCCGGCGCCCTTCGGTGAGTACATCCCCTATCGATCGTTCTTCCGGAACTTCAGCGACAAGGTCGATCTGGTGCGTCGCGACTTCGTGGCCGGTTCGGCCTCCCCGGTCCTGACCGCCGCCGGCATCCGGCTGGGCGACATCATCTGCTTCGAGGTCGCCTACGACGATCTGGTCCGTGACGCCGTCCGAGACGGTGGTCAGGTTCTGGTCGTCCAGACCAACAACGCGACCTTCGGCTACACCGACGAGAGCGTGCAGCAGCTGGCGATGTCCCGACTGCGTGCCGTGGAGAGCGGCCGCGCGGTGGTGCACATCTCCACGGTCGGGGTGAGCGCGATGATCCAGCCGGACGGCTCGATGGTGCAGCGGTCCTCCCTGTTCACCGCGGACCTGTTGGAGGCCGAGTTGCCCTTGCGGACCGAGCAGACCCTGGCCACCCGGCTCGGGTCACTGCCGGAATGGGGCCTGGCGATGGCCGGCCTCCTGGTGGCCGCCACGGCCAGGCGTCAGCGGAGGTCTCGGTGACCGCCCGGCCGACGAACGGTCCCGGCGCCCCGGGCCGGCCGGGTCCGGGCCGAGTGCTGGTGATCGTGCCGACCTACAACGAGATCGAGAACCTGCCCCTGATCACCAAGCGGCTGCGTGCCGCGGTGCCCGAGGCACATCTGCTGATCGCCGACGACAACAGCCCGGACGGCACCGGCTCCCTCGCCGACGAGCTGGCCGCCGGCGACGAGCACATCCACGTGCAGCACCGCCCCGGGAAACAGGGACTCGGGGCCGCCTACCTCGATGGGTTCCGGTGGGGGATGGACAGGGGATACGACGTCCTGGTCGAGATCGACGCGGACGGATCCCACCAGCCCGAGCAGCTCGACCTCCTGCTGGAACGCATCGCCGACGGTGCCGACCTGGCGATCGGGTCGCGGTGGGTGCCCGGCGGCTCGGTGGTCAACTGGCCACGCCACCGACTGCTGCTCTCGCGCGGGGCGAACCTCTACACGCGCCTGGCCCTCGGGATCGACGTCAAGGACGCCACCGCGGGCTTCCGGGCCTTCCGCGCCCCAGCGCTCGAACGGATCCATCTGGAGGCTGTGCAGTCCCAGGGCTACTGCTTCCAGGTCGACCTGACCTGGCGGGCGGCGCAGCAGGGCCTGCGGATCGAGGAGGTGCCGATCACCTTCGTCGAGCGGGAGATCGGCGCGAGCAAGATGAGTCAGACGATCATCGTCGAGGCGCTCTGGCGGATCACGCAATGGGGTCTGCGGCGTCGACTCGGGAGGTGGTCACGGTGACCTCGCCGACGGGGCCGCCGGGCCCGCCGGGGTCCCTGCCGGTACGCCCACCGCGATGGCTGCTGGCCCTCGTGCTGCTCCTGGCGCTTGCCGAGGTCGTGCTGCTGATCCGGATCGCGAGTCTGATCGGAGCGGGAGCTACCCTCGCCCTCCTGATCGGCTCGGCGCTGCTCGGGCTGGTGGTGATCGCCTCCCGCCGGGCCACGGGGCGCGGTTTCGACCTCCTGTCCGGCTTCCTGCTGATTCTGCCGGGGGTGCTGTCGACCCTGGCCGGCCTGGTACTGCTGGCGCCGCCGGTGCGGTCCGTCGTGCGGAACCGGTTTCACCGGTGGATCCGCGAGCAGCATCTGGTGCGGCCCCAGGACATCGTGATCACCGACGTGCAGGTCCAGGACGTGCAGGTCTCAGGGACGTGCAGGTACGGGAGGTCCTCGCGGATCAACAGGATCGACAGACCCTGGATCGACAGGCCACGGACGGCGAACAGGGTCGGCCCGATACGGACCGACCCTGATTCCCCGCACGGCAGCGACGAGCGCGCTGCTCAGGCGCTGCGCCGCTGCGTCAGTGCGCCGCTGCGCAGCAGCTTCAGCCGCTCCTCCAGGAGCACCTCGAGCTCGGCGGTGGTGCGCCGCTCCATGAGCATGTCCCAGTGGGTGCGGGGCGGCTTGACCGGTTTGGCGTCGGGAGTCTCCGCGTTCGCCCGGGTGGCGATCGCCCCACAACGGCACTCCCACTCGGCCGGAAGGTCAGCCTCCATGGACATCGGGACGACCACGACGTGGCCGTTGGGGCAGTCGAATGTCACGTTCTGACGAGCTGCCGGGCGGACGCCGGTCTCGCTCTCAAGGCTCTGGGTACCCAGCCGGGTACCCCGCATGCTCCGGTCACTCATGGCAGCTGCCCTCCGGGTTACCTCGACGCGTACTCCACCGTGGCAACGCGTCCGGGCGGCGGTGTGTTCCGGATTGGTCCTATGTCTTGCCCCGCCGGCCCGGCGGCCGCCTCAGACCACCCGGGGGATCTGGTTGCCCGCCTCGGCGATCCCTCGCCGGACGTCGACACGGGCCAGCAGGATGCCGCCGATCACGAAGAAGAGGGCCAGCGCGACGATGGCGTTGCGGTAGGAGCCGGTGAGCTGGAAGACCAGCCCGAAGAGCAGGGTGCCGAACCAGCTCGTGCCCCGCTCGGCCGCCTGATACAGGCTGAAGTACTCGGCCTCACGACCCCGGGGGATGAGCTGGCTGAAGAGCGACCGCGACAGCGCCTGGCTGCCGCCGAGAACGACCCCGATCAGTACCGCGAGCGCCAGGAAGAGGCCGAACGACCCGGCGGGTATCACGTAGCCGGTGGCGACCACCACGAGCCACAGGACCAGCGAGCCGAGGATGGCGCGCCAGGCCCCGATCCGTATCGCCAGCCGGCCGAAACCGAGCGCACCGGCGATCGCGACGAACTGGACGAGCAGGATGGTCATCACCAACTGGTCGGAGCTGAAGCCGAGTTGCTCCTGGCCGAAGATGCTCGAGGCGTAGATGACCGTCTGGATGCCGTCGTTGTAGAAGAGGTAGGCGAGCAGGAACAGCAGCGTCTGCGGGTAGCCCCGCAGGTGTCGCAGGGTCTGCATCAGTTGCCCGAATGACTCGGCCATCAGGGACGAGCCCGGATCCGTGTCGTCCGTGGCCCCGACCGCAGCGACGGGCGGTGGCCTGTCGCGCAGGCCCAGATAGGGGATCAGGGTGAACAGGCCCCACCACACGCCGGCCATGAACAGGCTGACCCGCACCGCCGCCTCGGTCGACAGCCCACCGAAACCGGACAGCATGGCCAGGTTGACCAGCAACAGCAGTCCGCCGCCGAGGTAGCCCAGGGCCCACCCCTGGCTGGAGACCCGGTCACGCTCGTCGGGTTCGGCGATGTCGATGAGGATCGAGTCGTAGGCGACCAGGGAGGCGCCCAGGCAGATCGAGGCGAGGATCTGCAGGACGACCCCGAGCGCCCAATCGGTCCCGGCGATCGCCACCATCGAGGCGGCGGCGGTCGCACCCACCCAGGCGAAGACGGCCATGATCGTGCGCTTGCGTCCGGTGCGGTCGATGACCGCACCGACGATCGGCAGCAGGACGGCGGACAACAGGGTCGCCACGGTGACCGTGTAGAGAGCCAGGGAGCCCGGCGCCACTGGGATGCCGAGCACCGACAGATTGGTGCCGCACGCCTGGGCGGTGTCCTGACCGGGGCAGGCGGCACGCTTGGCGACCGCGGTCAGGTAGGGGCCGAGCAGGACCGTGGAGGTGGTGGTGACGTAGGCGGAGTTCGCCCAGTCGTACCAGTACCAGGCGCGTTGCTCACGCCGACGTCCGCGGGCCGTGGCGGCGTCGCCGTCGATCGTCCCCGGAAAGTCCATCGGGTCATCATGTCTTCTCGACGGCAGATCGCCCCGCCCATCCGCCGAACCCGACCCGCTCAGCCGCCGAATTCCCAGTGCCAGGGTTCGGGCAGGCTGCCGCTGGGTTCGGCCCATGAGGGGTGATACCACCCGAAGGCGGGCGCGTTGAGCAGCATCCACTGGTGCTGGACGGTGCCGAAGGACTGGATGCCGCCGCACAGGTCCGTGGCGGTTCCCCAGCCGTGGTTGCTGGTGCCGGGCGTGGCCGCCAGGGTCGGCTTGGCCGCCTTGACCGCCACCTGCTCGGCGTAGGAGCGGTAGGAGTCGGTCACGCAGATCGGCCGGCCGAAGGTGCGTGCGTAGGCGGCGCTCAGCCGGTCGAAGGCGTAGGCGGCGTCAGCGCGCAGGTGGTGCCCAGGAGCACCCCAGAGTGAACAGAGCGCATCGAGGGGGATCTGCCCGTTGGAGTACAGCTGGACGTCGCCGCCGGCGCAGTCGCCGACGGCCCCGGTGACGGCGTTGCCGAACAGCCCTCCACCCGACGTGCCGGTCTGAACGGACACGAGCCGGCGGGCCTCGGCGAGTCGCTTCGCCTCGGCTGCGGCATCCTGGGTGCCCTTCAGGCGGCTCTCCAGGTCGGCCAGCTTCGCCTTCTGGGTCTCGACCGCCGCATCGCGCTCGATCTTGGCCGCGGCGGCAGCCGCCAGGAGCTCCTGCGCACGATCGGCGGCCGCGTGGGCGGCCTCTGCCGCACCGCGGTGCTGCTCCACGGCGAGCCGGGTCTGCGTCGTCACCCGCTCCCGGCGGGCGCCCAGGAGCACCAGGACCCGTCGGGAGTGCGCGACGTCGTCCGATTCGCCGCCGAGCAGACTGACCACGGCGGGGTTGGCGGACAGGCCCGAACCCGCGTAGTAGGCCTGTCGGGCCCACCGGCCCAGATCCTTGCGGTTGTCGGCCAACGCGGCATCGGCGTCCGCCAGCTGCTGCTCGGCCACCTGCTGGTCGGCGATGGCCAGCTGGTAGCGCTGCTGCGCGCTGCTGTAGGCCTCCAGCGCTTTGGACGCGGCCGCGGCGGTGGCGCTCAACTCGGTCGTGGCGGCCTCGACGGATCGGCTCTGTTGCTGGACGGCGTCCTGCAGGTCCTCGACCGACGAAGGGGGAGTGGGGCTGGGGGTGGGGGAGGTGGCGCTCGCCGGTGCTACCGATGCCGTGAGGACCACGAGGACAGTGAGGCACAGGCCGATCATCGAGGCTGGGGCGCCCGAGAGCGCGCCGGTGTGGCGTCGCCGGCGCGCGGTGCCCGTCAGAGCCATTCGACCAGGCCGGTCTGCAGGTCGTAGACGGCCCCGATGACCTTGGTGTCCCGCCGCTGGGCCGCCCTGCCGATGACCGCGTCCTCCTTGAGCTGCTCCACGACCCGTTCGACGTTGATACCGATCGCCACGTCCAGCAGCGCGTCCTCGTCCGCACCGAGTTCGATCGCCTCCACGACCGAGGGGCGGATCGCGGCCACGAGATCGTCCACGGCCGAGGGGGAGTGTGCCTCGGTGCTCTTTGTGGCCGCCTCCTCGGCCTGGACGGTCTCGAGGGTGGCGCCGACCGCACCGCACGCGGAGTGTCCGAGGACGACGAGCAGGGGAGTGGCCAGATGGTCCACCCCGTACTGCAGTGACCCGAGCACGGCCCGATCCAGGACCTCGCCGGCCGAGCGGACGACGAAGAGGTCACCCAGGCCCTGGTCGAACAGCACCTCCGGCGGCACGCGGGAGTCGGCGCAGGACAGGACGACGGCGAAGGGGTTCTGGCCCTGGGTCACCACGGCGCGCCGAGCCAGGCTCTGATCAGGACGGGTCGCGGCGCCCGCGACGAACCGGGCGTTGCCCTCCTCGAGCAGGTCCTTGGCCTGGCGCGAGGTGAACTCCACGGCGTCGTCGCGATCCGCGCCGTACATCCCCGCGCCGCCGCTGCGGACCGTGGCCCCCGTGAACCCGAAGGCCGCCCCGAGCAGACCGCCCGCGGTGAGGAAGATCGCCTCGCGTCGATTCGGCAGGTACTCGTCGACGTCGAAGCCCTTCTTCTTCGCTGCCGTGGCCTTCTGCGGTGTCGTCTCCGGCGCCGTCGGGGCGACCTCGGATGCACCCGTGAACTGTGCGGGAATGGTCGGTGCGGCGTCGCTCATGGGTGCTTCTCCTCGGGCGGCGTCGGGGAGCCGTCGGTTGTCACCTCGGCAGGCGGGGTCGCCGGCTGTAGCGGCGGGTCACCAGCAGGGGGCCCACGGGGCGTAGAGGGCGCCGCTGGGGCACGTGGCGAAGAGCCAGAGGGTCGTGATCGTGGTCACCGGGGTGCCCGAGGCGGAGGTGAAGTCGGCCCAGGAGAGGTTCGCCCCGGAGAGGTCCGCGTTGTTCACCTTGGCCGAGGTGAGATCGGCATTCATGAGGTTGGCGCCGGTCAGGAGCGCATCAGGTCCAGATTCGGCGTTCGTCAGCTTCGCACCCACGGCCGTCATGCCCGGCGCTTCACCTTCTCAGGTCGGCGTGGTCAGGTCGGCCCCGGACAGGTCGGCGTTGCTGAGATCGGCCTTGTCGAGCTTCTCGTCCACCAGCCGGGCCGAGCGGAGGTCGGCGCCGCTGAGCACTGCGCCATCGAACTTGACGTCGGTGAACTGGGCATTCTTGAGGTCGGCCCGCTCCAGGTGGGCCCCGCGCAGATCGACATCGGTCATCGTGACGTACGGCGCGATGGCGTCGGCCATGATCGCTGCGCGCAGGTCGAGCGCCGTCAGGGTCGTCTGACTGAGATCGGCTCCGGTGAAGTCGGCACCGCTGTAGTCACCGGTGATGGTGAGCAGCGCGAGATCACACCCCCGCAGGTCGGCACCCGCCATCGCGGTGGCTCCCGCCTGGGCCTGCTCGCAGTCACTCGCCCCGGAGAACGGGGGTGATGGGCTGGGGCTCGGGGTCGGCGAAGAACTCGGGCTGGGAGTCGGCGAGGGGCTGGGAGTCGGCGACGGGGTAGGCGAGGGGCTGGGAGTTGGCGACGACGTCGGCGAGGTGCTCGGGCTGGGGTGTGTGGTCGGCGACGAGGTCGGCGAGGGGTCAGGACCCGGTGACGGTGATGAGGTGGTCGGCGTCTCCGGGATCGGTTCGACCGCGGGAGCCGAACTGTCGGCAGGGGGTTCAGTCGTCGGTTCGACGGTCGGCTCCTTTGCGGGCGACGTCGTCGACGTCACCACGACAGCCGGAGCCGGCACAGGGATCGCCGCCGGCGAGACCGACGGCGAGCCGACGGTCGGGGCGACGGTGCCCGGCACCCTGGACGCCACCACGGCCGAGCTGGTCCGGGATGGCCCGACGGGCGCGGCGGCGGCGAGGGGGGACAGCCCCACCGCGATGCCGGTGGCGCCCGCGACCACGGCGGCTCCGCCGGCCGAGGTGGCCAGATTGGCCACGGAACCGAGCGGGCTGAACGGGATCCCCGGGAGGCTGGCGAACGCAGCCAGCGGCCCGGCGGTGAGCCGCAGCTTTCCGATCCCGACGGCCAGGAACGCCCGGACGACGGCAGGGTCGAACTGCGATCCGGCGCAGCGCGCGAGCTCGGCCCGGGCGGCGGCCGCCGGCAGGGGCTTCTTGTAGGACCGCGCGGTGGTGATGACGTCGTAGGTGTCGGCGACGGCGACGATCCGTGCCGCAAAGCTGATGGCCGCGCCCGACAGACCCGCGGGGTAGCCGGTGCCGTCCCATTTCTCGTGATGCTGGGTGATACCGCCGATCCACGGCCCGAGATAGGCGGCCAGGGGCTGCGCGATGTGGCCGCCCTCCGCCGGGTGCCTGCAGAGCACCTGCCATTCCTCCTCATCGGGCCGGGAGGTCTTGTTGAGGATCTCCTTCGGCACGTGGAGTTTCCCGACATCGTGCAGGAGCGCGGCCCAGCGGAGCTTGGCCTTGTCCGCGGCGTCCAGACCGAGTTCGTCACCGATCATCCCCGCGTAGGCGAGGACCCGCTCGCAGTGCGCCCGGGTCAGATGATCATGATCGCGCAACGCGGTCACCAGGCTCAGCAGGGTGACCGCATGGTCCCGTTCACCGGCGACCGCGCCGCCACCGTCATGATCCAGGTTCGACCGAAGCCGGGCGGTGGAATGCGACTGAAGCACCAGCTGGAAGCGTGAGGGAACCTCGTCCTCGAAGTACATGCTCAGCCCGAGCAGGGTGCTCAGCGGCAACAGGGACCTGGCCAGTCGTCGTCCCAGGTTCAGCACGACCCACGCGAGAATGATCTCGGCGGCCAACCAGATCCACCGGTTCACTCCCAACCGGTGCGGCGGGAACCAGTACACCGCCATCACCCCGAACGCCAGGGAGGCCGTCAGCGGCAGCGTGAAGATCACGACGCGGACGAGCCGCGCCAGGCCGGGATGGGATTTCCATTCGCCGAGCGTCGGGTCCCCATAGTTCTGCGTGGGGCCAGACGTCATGGCTACTCTGTCGACGCTTCAGCCGGCATCCTGAGCACGTAGATGGCGCCGTACGGGTCACCTGACCCGGGCGAGCCGGGTCGGATCACCCGTTCGGCACACGCGGCCTGCAGCACCACCTGGCCACCTGCTCGTCGCAGGCCGTGGCGTTGAGCGAGACGTCGCCGCGGAGTCCCCTTCCGTCAAACGCCGATAATCTACATTATGTCAACTTGTCGTCTACATGCGGCATCAGATGAAGCACGGCGGCCACGGCCTGATCCACTACCCCGCAGACAACGACGAAACCGAGCCCTGGGCCCGCTATGCCGGCCGCTCCATCAGGTCGCCGTGACACTTCGGCGCACCATCCGGCGCTCCACCCCGACGGGTTCTGTCTTCGACGATCCATCGAAACGGAAGCCCTGCCGCTCGTAGAACCCGATCGCGCGATCGTTTCCGTCAAGCACCCAGAGGTAAGCCGCCGCGGTCCCGATCGCTTCGTTCAACAGGGCGTAGCCGACGCCGCGGCCATACACCTCGGCGCGAACATAGAGAGCCCAGACTTCCAGGTCGGGAAGGCCTGCCTGTGGCTCGTCGCGGCCCGGCCCCGTGCCGGCGAAGCCGAGCAACCGACTGCGATCGTCCTCCCATGCGAGAAGTGTCTGGCTCTCTGGCTGAGGGATGATCTGACGCCACCGCGCGATACGATCCGAACGGCTCTTGCGCCTGTCCTGCAAGATGTCTACCGCGATGAGATCGCCGTACGTCTCCTCCCAGACGTCAAGGTGTAGATCGGTCAAAGCCTCGGCATCACGGACGGCGGCGGGTCGGATCAGCATGCGCGGAAGGCTAGGCCCACCATCGCGTTGAGGCACAGGATCTGCAGGCACTCGTCGGCCGTCAGGTCGGACTCCGCGAGGACCTTCTGGAGGACAGCAGACTTGCGGGCGATGTAGGTATCGATGTCCATGCCGGGTTCTGCTGCAAGCGCTAGCTTCATGGCCCCGTACTCGTCACGCAGGTCTTCCCGCGTACGAAGCACATCGCGAACTGCGAGGTGGTTGCGAACGTTCAGCGTGCCCTCCCGGCAGACATAGACGTTCCGCCTCGGGCAATCGTCGGGAGGGCGGAAGGCCTCCCGATCGGCGACTCCCAGGTCGCCGCGGTGGACGTACCCAGCCGAGCCCATGGCGGCCATCGCCATCTGCAGCTCCTCGACAGAGACGATCACGTCGATATCGAGGATGGGCTTCGCCGCCAGCCCTGGCACGGAGGTCGATCCCACGTGCTCGACCCGTGCGGAGGTCAATCCAGACAGAGCCTGGCGCAGGTGGCTCGCGACCAGCTCGAACTGCGCCAGCCACGACGGCGAGTACGCGACCACTTCGACAGGCACCGGGTGATGCTATCCGTCCGACTCGAAGGGTCCTGTTTCGGCCGAATACGCGCGGGCTTGAGACGCAGGCTGTCCGCCAACGGCCCGGATGCCCGGATGGCTGCCCCCGGGCCCCACCATGGACGAGTGGACGACGCCCGCGGCTACCTGAATCGAGAACGACTGGATCGGGAGCGACTGGATCGGGAACGACTGGATCGGGAACGACTGGATCGGGAACGACAGGAGACGCTCGACCGGCTGGCCACCCTGACCGAGGACTTCGCCAGACTCGTCGCCGCATCACGCGACAGCAACGATGACGACGAGCACGATCCCGAGGGCGCGACGATCGCCTTCGAGCGGTCCCAGCTCGACGCGCTCGTCCAGCAGGCGCGCGACCACCTCATCGAGATCGACGCCGCGTTCGCCCGTCTTGCCGGCGGTGCCTACGGGGTGTGCGCGCTGTGCGGACGACCGATCCCCGAGGATCGCCTCGCAGTGAGGCCGACGGCCCGGGCGTGCGTCGACTGCGCGTCGTCACGTTGAGGCAAGGCGGCGTCTCCGGCATCGTCCACTCAGGCATGACGGCCAAAGATCGTTGAAAGTTGCCTGAAGTAGTCGATCAATAACTAATAGTTCATGTCAGAAGTGCACAGAGGGCGATCGTTCGTGCACAATCTGGTGTCATGGCAGCTATGGCACCCCCTTGCGGCCCCGGCCGCGAGTATGCGCTCTCCCCCGACGAGATGGTGTTCTCGCGCACTGATGCCCGGGGTGTGATCACGGCCGTCAACACCGACCTCGTTCAGGTCAGCGGCTACCGCGCGGAGGAACTGGTCGGCACACCACACAGCATCCTGCGCCACCCGGGCATGCCGGCGGGCGTCTACCGGCTCATCTGGCAGCGCCTGCACAAGGGGCTCCCGACCGCCGCCTACGTCATCGACCGGGCCAAGGACGGCACGGCCTACCGGTCCTTCGCCAGCTACACGCCCCTGGGCGAGGAGCACGTCTGCGTCCGGTCGGCGCCGATCGGTCCCTACTGCGAGCAGGTGTGGGCGCTGTACGACGATCTGGTCGGATTCGAGCGGGACCTGGCCTGGCGCCAGCACCTGCCCCGGCCGACCGTCGCCGCGGCCTCGGCCGACGAGCTCGAGCGCCGGCTGGCCGACCTCTCCTTCACCGACTACGACGACTTCGTCGCCGCCGCCCTACCGGACGAGGTCCTGACCCGGGGCCGGCCGGAGACACCGGTGGGTCCCCGGCCCGCCACAGGCGATCGGATCGAGCAGATCCTCGACGCCGCCGCCAGCTTGGACGGCGAACTCCACCCGCAGCTGCACCGGCTCGACGGATACCGGAACCTGACCCTGCAGCTGGGCCCGGCCACCGAGGCCGTGATCGGCCAGGCACTCGCCCTGCAGCGCGCCGTCGCCGCCGCTCTGGCCTCCACCCAGGACGTCACCGATCACGTTCCCGCACTGACCAACATCGCCCGCGTCATGGATCAGCCGATGTCGCTGGCCGTGACCTCCCTGGAGCAGATCGACACCGGTCTGATCGCCCTGCGCCGCCAGGTCGCCGATCTCACGTTGCGGGTCGCCCTGGCGCGTCACCATGCCGAGATGATCGTCGCTCTGGCGGTCGAGGTCCTCAACGGCCGGACCACGGCCAGCTTCCTGACCGAGATCCTGCGCCTGTGCACGGCCGTCGACGCCGGCACGGAGGCCATGGTGGCGACCGTGGACGACGTCAATCGCACGCTGGGCTCGCTGGATGGCCGGATCGCCCAGGCGGGTGAGCTGATGCAGGACTTCGGCGCCTTCCTCGGCCAGTGGCGCCTGCTCGTGCTGCGCCGGCGCCAGTATGCGGGCGTGGCCGCGCACCTGGGTCCCATCGACGACGGCCTGGACGGGGTCACCTCCGCGCTCGCCCGCCTGGACGCGCTGGCCGCCGGGTGCCGCGACGCCGAAACGACGTTCGACCGGAGGCCGATCCAGGCTCCCCTCCAGAGCATCCGCGCGGCGGCAGGGCACTCGTCGGGCGTGCTCTCCCCCGCCGGCGCTCAGGAACTCGCCCTGGCCCGGGCCCAGGCCCGTGCCCGGGTGCCGATGCCCATCTGGGGCTGATCCCTTCGGTCTCGGCGCCTAGGATCGGGGCTGTGGCCCGCTCCGCGACTCCCCCGGTGCATCCCTTCCTGGCCTGGCCGCATCCGATCGCCTTCGCCCATCGCGGCGGGGCGGGCGACGCCCCCGAGAACACGATGCCGGCCTTCGAACAGGCCGTGCAGCTCGGCTTCCGCTACGTCGAGACCGACGTCCACGTGACCTCGGACGGCGTCCTGGTCGCCTTCCACGACGAGGACCTGCAGCGCACCTGCGACCGCCCGGGCCTGATCCGGGACCTGCCGTGGAGCGAGGTGCGCGCCGTCCGGGTCGACGGACGCGCGCCGATCCCGCTGCTCGAGGATCTGCTCGGGACCTGGCCGGACCTGCGGGTGAACATCGACTGCAAGTCCGACGGCGCGGTCGAGGCGCTGGTGGCCGCCCTGCGACGTTGCGATGCCCTGGACCGCGTGGGTGTCGGCGCCTTCAGCGACGCCCGGCTGCGCCGGATCCGCACCCGCCTCGGGGAGGGCCTGTGCACCAGCCTCGGGCCCCGAGGCGTCGCCGCCCTGGTCCTCGGACTGCCCCAGCGGACGGCGGCCCTCGCCGCCCAGGTTCCCGTCACCCACCGCGGCCTGCCGGTGGTCACCGCCCGCACCCTCGCCCGGGCGCGGCGGCGCGGGCTGCACGTGCACGTCTGGACCATCGACGAGCCGAGCGAGATGCACCGGTTGCTCGACCTCGGGGTCGACGGTCTGATGACCGATCGCCCGGCCGTGCTCAAGCAGGTACTGACCGAACGGGGCCAATGGCCTTGAGCCGCGGGCGAGGTCACTCCCCCGGCATCCGCCTCAATCGACGGCGAGTTCCCCGAGCAGCGACCAGTCGTCCTGCGGAATCGTCGCGTTGATGATCCGCGGGGTCCTCGCCAAGTAGGCGGGCAACCGCTCAGTCGCGGTCTTGAAGTGGGATGAGCCGACATGCGCCGCGGCGGCCTCGTCGTCGGCGAAGGCCTCCACGAGCACGTACTCGTTCGGATCGGCCAGACTGCGCGACCAGTCGAACCACAGACACCCCGGTTCGGCGCGGGTGGCCTCGGTGAACTCGCGGGAGATCTCAGGCCAGTCGTCGGCGAACTCCTGCCTGACCGGGAACTTGGCGGTGATGAAGATCATCGATGCCTCCAATGACGGGGATGGGTCGGATCTCAGTCCCTCGGCGGGTCGGCCGCCGTCTCAATCTGAGACGAGGAAACGCCGCCCTCCTCAGGTTCGGCGCCCCCTCCCCCGCCTGGTGCTCGGCGAAGTCGACGGATGGCGTTGCGCGCGAAGATCTGCTGCTCGGTGACGGCTCGCTCGGCACGCCCCCGGCCGAGGAAGCTGACGGCCCAGTGCAACAGGGTCGTCACCCGGTGCTTGAACCCGATGATGTAGACGAGGTGCACGGCCAGCCAGGCGACCCAGGCGATGAAGCCGCTCATCCTGAACCGGCCGATCAGGGCGACGGCGCTGAACCGCGAGATCGTCGCCATGCTGCCCTTGTCGACGTAGTGGAATACCTCCGCCGCTACGTCCTCGGGTCGTTGCGCCCTGCCATCCGCCACGGCCTCGAGGCGGCGCACGATCTGGTCGGCCGCGTGTCGCCCGCCCTGGATGGCGAGCTGGGCGACGCCGGGATACCTCTTCAGCGAGATCATGTCGCCGACCACGAACACCTCGGGCCGCCCGGGCAGGGTCAGGTCCTCGCGCACAAGGATGCGCCCGGCCCGGTCGAGCTCGGCCCCGCTCTGCTCGGCCAGCGTCGCGGTCAGGTCCGAGGCGTGAACCCCCGCGGCCCAGACCTTGGCGAGCGCCTCGATCCGGCGGCGGCCGCCGTCGACGTCCTCGACCGTCAGGCCGGCGACGTCCACCGAGACCACCTTCGCGCCCAGTTGCACGTCGACCCCCAGCTCCTCCAGCTTCCGGCGGGCCTTCGCCCCGAGTTCCTCGCCGAACGGCCGGAGCACCATGGTGTCGGCGTCGAGGAGAACGACCCTGGCCATGGTCGAGTCGATCCTGCGGAAGTCGCGCCTGAGGGTGCGCTGCGACAGCTCGGCGATCTGGCCGGCCATCTCGACCCCCGTGGGTCCGGCGCCGACGACGACGAACGTGAGGGCACGGTCGATGTCCTCCTGGTTCGGGGCCACCTCGGCCACCTCGAAGGCACCGAAGATCCGGCCCCGGAGCTCCAACGCGTCGTCGATGGTCTTCATCCCCGGCGCGAACTCCGCGAAGTGGTCGTTGCCGAAGTAGGACTGACCCGAACCGGCCGCCACGATCAGGGAGTCGTACTCGGTGACGGTCGTGCTGTGCAGGTGTTCCGCGCTGCGCTGCATGGCGGAGGTCACCGTGCGCGCGTCGAGGTCGATCTCGGAGACCTCACCGAGGATCACCCGGGCGTTGGACTGATGGCTGAGGACCTCCCGCGTGCTCGGCGCGATCTCGCCCTCCGACAGGATGCCGGTGGCCACCTGGTAGAGCAGGGGCTGGAACAGATGGTGGCTGGTCCGTGACACGAGGGTCACGTCCACGTCGGCTCGCTTGAGCCTCTGAGCCGCGAAGAGGCCGCCGAATCCGGAACCGATGATCAGGACCCTGTGCCGATGAGCAGCCATGCGATCGAGACCCCTTGCGCTGAGGCGGTGGACATCGCCGAGTCTAGGGACGAGCGCTCACCCGATCACCAGGGCGGTCACGATGCGGGGTCCGGGATCAGCACGCTGAGACAGGTCACGCAACCCTCCAGCTTCTCGAACTCGCCGATGTCGACGACCTCCACGTCGTACCCGCCCCGCTCGAGCAGGGCGGCGGTGCGCGGCGCCGAGGCCGCCAGCAGCACTGTGTCCCCGCCGAGCGGCACGACGTGCGAGCCGCCCTCCTCGGGCGGTTCCCGGATCGGGGACAGCTCCTTGGCGTCCACCTGGTCGGCCCGCCCGATCAGCGACCCGTCCGGCAGGGCCGTGACCGCTGATTTCAGGTGCAGCACACCGCGCAGGGCGACGGGCACGACGCGGCGTCCCTGCAGTCGTGCCGCCTCGCGAAGCGCGGCGACGCCGGCCGGCGACGTGCGCCCGCCCACGCCCACGTACACGAGTTCGCCGACCTGCAAGACGTCGCCACCGTCCAGCTCACCGGGCGGAGCCACCTTGACCATGCGCAGCCCCAGTTCGCGGACCGCCGCCGCGGTCCCGGACACCTCCCCCCGCCGCTGGGGGGCCCCGGGGCGGGTCAGCACCGCCAGATCGCCGATCACGACCAGGGTGTCCTCGACGAAGACCGCGTCCGGGTGGTCGTCGGCCGGGCTCACCTCGTGCACCCGCCACCCGTGACCGGCCAGGGCCTGGCAGTACCGGGCGTGCTGAGCCCGGGCCAGGTCGAGGTCGACCTCGGTGGGCGCCCGGTGCGTGACGATGCCCTCGGCGAGCCGGGGTCCGGGGCGGCGTACCAGTGCGGTTCCGCGATGCGCATCCGGCGTCGAGGCCGTCACGCCTCGACGACCAGGAGCAGATCGCCGCCCTCGACCTGCTGGACGGCGCCGAGCGCGACGCGCCGGACCGTCCCCGAGACCGGCGCAGTGATCGCGGCCTCCATCTTCATCGCCTCGATGGTCGCCACGCTCTGGCCGGCCTCGACCTCGGCGCCGACCTCGACCCCCACCGAGACCACCCCGGCGAAGGGGGCGGCCACGTGTCCGGGGTTCGACCGGTCGGCCTTCTCGGCGCTGACCACCTGGACGGCGATGGCACGGTCGCGGACCCGGACGGGGCGCAGCTGACCGTTCAGGGTGCACATGACCTGGCGCTCCCCCTTCTCGTCCGCATCGCCGATCGCCTCGAGCGCCGCGATCACTCGCCGTCCGCGGTCGAGCTCGATCACGTGCTCCTGCCCGGGCCGCAGGCCGTAGAGGTAGTCGACGGTCTCGAGGACCGCGACGTCCGCGTAGCGTTCGCGGACCGTCGCCATCTCCCGGGCCGGTCCGGGGAACAGCAATCGGTTCAAGGTGTTCCGGCGGTCCTCGCGCAGGCCGCAGCGGTCCTGCTCGCTCAGGTCGGCCATCCGGCGGGGCGCCGCGCGACCCTGAAGGGCCTTGCTCCGGAACGGCTCCGGCCACCCGCCCGGCGGATCCCCGAGTTCGCCGTGCAGGAATCCGATCACCGAGTCCGGGATGTCGAACCGGGACGGATCCGCGGCGAACTCGGCGGGGTCGACGCCGACCGCGACCAGGTGCAGAGCAAGGTCTCCGACGACCTTGGAGGACGGGGTGACCTTGACCAGCCGGCCGAGGATCCGGTCGGCGGCGGCGTACATGGCCTCGATCTGCTCGAACTTCTCCCCCAGGCCCAGCGCGATCGCCTGCTGACGCAGGTTGGACAGCTGCCCACCCGGTATCTCGTGGTCGTAGACCCGGCCGGTGGGAGCGGGCAGACCGGACTCGAAGGGGGCGTAGAGGCGGCGCACCGTCTCCCAGTAGGGCTCCAGGTCCTGGACGGCGCGCAGGCTCATCCCGGTGTCCCGCTCGGTATGGGCCAGAGCGGCCACCAGCGCGGAGGCCGGTGGCTGGCTCGTGGTACCGGCCATCGCGGCGCAGGCGACGTCCACCGCGTCCACGCCGGCGTCGATCGCCGCCATCAGAGTCGCGAGCTGCCCGCCGGCGGTGTCGTGGGTGTGCAGATGCACCGGGGCGTCGAATCGCTCCCGCAGGGCGGTGACCAGGCGCGCGGCGGCGACGGGCCGCAGCAGCCCGGCCATGTCCTTGATGGCGATCACGTGCGCGCCGGCCTCGACGATCTGCTCAGCCAGACCCAGGTAGTAGTCGAGGGTGTAGAGCCGTTCGGCCGGATCGAGCAGGTCGGCGGTGTAGCAGAGCGCAACCTCGGCGACCGACCCGGTGCGCTCGCGGACGGCGGTGATCGCCGGACGCATCTGCTCGACGTCGTTGAGGGCGTCGAAGATCCGGAAGATGTCGATCCCGGTGCTCGCGGCCTCCTCGACGAACGCCTCGGTCACCTCGGTCGGGTACGGGGTGTACCCGACCGTGTTGCGTCCGCGCAGCAGCATCTGCAGGCACAGGTCGGGCATCGCCTCGCGCAGCACCGCCAGCCGCTCCCAGGGATCCTCGGCGAGGAAGCGCAGTGCCACGTCGAAGGTCGCTCCGCCCCAGCACTCGACACTGAGCAGGTTCGGGGTGCTGGCCTGCAGCACGGGGGCCACGGTGACCAGGTCGCGGGTGCGCACTCGGGTGGCCAGCAACGACTGGTGGGCGTCGCGCATCGTGGTGTCGGTGACCGCGACCGGCCCGTGCTCGCGCAGCCGCGCGGCGAAGGCCGCCGGGCCGTCCTGGGTGAGAACGGCTCGCCAGCTGACCTCGGGCGCGGTGATGCCCACCGGCACGGGCAGCTTGTCGCGCGGATCGATCGAGATCGGCGCCGTGCCATAGGGACGGTTCACGGTGACGTCGGCCAGCCAGGTCAGCAGTCGGGTGGCCCGGTCCCCGCCGGCGGTGGCGGTGAGCAGTTGGGGCCGATCGTCGATGAAGGAGGTGGACAGGTCGCCGTCGGCGAAGGCGGGCTCGGCCAGGACGGCGCTCAGGAACGGGATGTTGGTGCTGACGCCGCGGATGCGGAACTCGGCCAGGGCCCGGCGGGCGCGGTGCACCGCCGTCGGGAAGTCTCGCCCCCGGCAGGTCAGCTTCGTCAGCAGCGAGTCGAAGTGCGGGCTGATCGAGGCGCCGGAGTGGGCGGTGCCGCCGTCCAGCCGGATCCCGGCGCCCCCCGGGGACCTGTAGGTGTTGATGATCCCGGTGTCCGGGCGGAACCCGTTGGCCGGGTCCTCGGTGGTGATCCGGCACTGCAGAGCCGCCCCGCGCAGGGTGATCGCGTCCTGGCGCAGCCCCAGTTCGGACAGGCTCTGGCCGGCGGCGATCCGCATCTGGGCCTGGACCAGGTCGACGTCGGTGACCTCCTCGGTGACCGTGTGCTCGACCTGGATCCGGGGGTTCATCTCGATGAAGGCGTGCCGTCCGGCCGCCTCCCCGGCGGTGTCGACGAGGAACTCCACCGTGCCCGCGTTCACGTAGCCGACCCGCCGTGCGAACGCGACCGCATCGGCGCACAGACGTTCCCGCAGAGCCGGGTCCAGGTTCGGCGCTGGCGCGATCTCGACCACCTTCTGGTGCCGGCGCTGCACCGAGCAGTCCCGCTCGAACAGGTGCACGACCTCGCCCGCGCCGTCCGCGAGGACCTGCACCTCGATGTGCCGGGGGCGGATCACGGCCTGCTCCAGGAACATGGTCGGGTCGCCGAACGCGCCCGCCGCCTCCCGCATCGCCGCCGACAGCGCGTCGGCCAGGTCTCGGGGCGAATCGACCCGGCGCATGCCGCGACCGCCCCCGCCGGCGACCGCCTTGGCGAACACGGGAAAGGTCAACTCCGTCGCGGCGGCAAGCAGCTCCTCGACGTCCGCGGACGGCGCGGTGGAGCTCAGCACGGGCACGCCCGCCTCGCGGGCCGCCCGAACGGCACGGACCTTGTTGCCGGTGGCCTCGAGTACCTCGACGGGAGGACCGATGAAGGTCACCGAGGCCTGCCGGCAGGCGGCCGCCAGGTCCGGGTTCTCCGAGAGGAACCCGTAGCCCGGGTAGACGGCGTCCGCGCCGCTCTCCACGGCCACGCGGATGATCTCCGCGACGTCGAGATAGGCCCGTACCGGGTGACCTCGTTCACCGATGAGATAGGACTCCTCGGCCTTGATCCGGTGGACGGCGGCCCGGTCCTCCCAGGGGAAGACGGCCACGGTGGACGCGCCGAGCTCGTAGGCGGCCCGGAAGGCGCGCACCGCGATCTCGCCGCGGTTCGCCACCAGGATCTTGGTGAACATCTGACCTCCACAGGGCTGAGACAGCCAAACCTACCCAGCACCGTTCGGGCCGGGCGAGGGTCGACCCCCGGTGGGTGTCGGGGCTCCCGCTGCCGGTGGCGTCCGCCGCCACCTCGGTCGCGCGAGCACGGCGGGCGCGGGGACCCGGCCGGACGGGATCACCCGGTCGCCGCAGCCGATGTCACCTCGACCGAGCACAGGCCCCGGATCACGAACTCCGGACGCCGGACCGGTTCGACGGCCAGGGTCAGGCCGGGCAGACGCGACCGCAGGGCAGCCAGGACGCCGGAGATCTCGGCGCGCGCCAGGGGGGCGCCCAGACAGAAGTGGATGCCGGCGCCGAATCCCAGGTGCGGATTGGGATCGCGGGCCACGTCGAAGGTGTCCGCGGCCTCGAACACCGCCGGATCGCGGTTCGCCGCCCCGAGCAGGGCGGCGATCTTCCGCCCGGCCGGCACGACCGTCCCGGCCACCTCGACCTCGACCCTCGCCGTGCGCTCGAAGAGCTGGAGCGAGGAGTCGAAGCGCACCATCTCCTCGACGGCGGTGGTCACCAGGTCGGGCTCTGCGACCACCCGGCGCCACTGGTCCGGCCGGTGCAGCAGCGCGTTCGCGCCGTTGCCGATGACGTTGACGGTGGCCTCGTGTCCGGCCATGAGCAGCAGGACGCAGGTGCCGACGATCTCGTCGTCGTCGAGCCGGTCGCCGTCGTCGGCGGCCGCGATCAGGTCCCCGACCAGGTCCTGGGGTCGTGGCGATCGCCGGCGTTCGGCGATCAGGCCGCGCAGGTAGGCCACGAACTCCGACGCGGCGGTCTCGGCCGCGCCCTGCGTCTCGCCGTCCGGCGCGTACTCGTACATCTTCACGATCGCGTTCGACCACGGGCGCAGCAGGGCGCGGTCGGCCGTCGGCACGCCGAGCAGTTCGGCGATCACCTCCACCGGAACGGGTTCCGCGACGGTGGCGATGAGATCGGCCCGGCCGTCGCCGTCGATCCGCTCGGCGAGCTCGGCGACCAGCTCGTCGGCGAGCCGGGCGATCCAGGGCCTCATCCGTTCGACGTGTCCGCGGCCGAACGCGCCGGCGACCAGCCGCCGGAGCCGGGTGTGCGTGGGCGGCTCGCTCTCCAGGATGGAGGTGCGGTGCAGGAGGTTGAACGCCCTGAACGCCTCCGCGGGCTCCTTGTCCCGCCAGATGCGGCCCAGAGACCTGTTGCGCAGCATCGCGTTGCACGCCCCATGGCTCACCGCCACGTACTGCTCCAGGCCGGGGTGCCAGTGCACCTCGCCCCGCTCCCTCAGGCGTGTGAACGTCGGGTACGGGTCGGCGAGGAACCCCGGGTCAGCGGGGTCGAAGGGCTCGCCGTCGGTCATTGCCCGTTCGGCACCTCGGGGAGCTGTGCCAGCGCGTCGGCGAACCGCGCGTCGTCCGGGGTCTCGTCGATCATGCGCCCGCCCAGGTAGGCGTCGTAGGCGGCCAGGTCGAAGTGGCCGTGACCGCTGAGCGCGGTCACGATCACCGTCTCCTCCCCCGTCTGCGTCGCCCGTTCGGCCTCCCGGACCGCCGCGGCCAACGCGTGCGCGGACTCCGGAGCGGGCACGATGCCCTCGGTGCGGGCGAACTGGACGGCGGCCGCGAAGCACTCCGTCTGGGGCACGGCGATCGACTCCATCAGACCGAGTTCGTGCACATGCGAGAGCAACGGCGACATGCCGTGGTAGCGCAACCCGCCGGCGTGGATCGGATCGGGCACGAAGCCGTGGCCGAGGGTGTGCATCTTCATCAGCGGCGTCGTGCCGGCGGTGTCGCCGAAGTCGTAGGCGTAGGTGCCGCGGGTCAGCGTCGGGCAGGACTCGGGCTCGACCGCACGGATCACCGGGCCGCCTCCGCGCTCGAGCGTGCCCCGGATGAACGGGAACGCCAGGCCGGCGAAGTTGGATCCGCCGCCGGTGCAACCCACGATCACGTCGGCGCTCTCGCCGATCTTCGCGAGCTGCAGCAGCGTCTCCTCGCCGATGATCGTCTGGTGCAGCAGAACGTGGTTGAGCACGCTGCCGAGGGCGTACTTGACGTCCTCGTTGCCGGCGGCCACCTCGACCGCCTCACTGATCGCGATGCCGAGCGAACCGGGATGATCCGCCTGCTGCGCCATGATCGCCTTGCCGGCCTCGGTCAGCGAGGACGGCGAGCGGTGGACGGTGGCCCCGAACGTCTCGATCATCATGCGGCGGTAGGGCTTCTGGTCATAGCTCGCGCCGACCTGCCAGACCTCGCAGTCGATCCCGAACAATGAGCAGGCGAACGCCAGCGCCGTCCCCCACTGCCCGGCGCCGGTCTCGGTGGTCAGCTTCCGCACGCCGGCCCTGGCGTTGTAGTAGGCCTGTGGCACGGCGGTGTTCGGCTTGTGCGAGCCGGCCGGCGAGACGCCTTCGTACTTGTAGTAGATCCGCGCCGTGGTGCCGAGCGCCTTCTCCAACCGATGCGCGCGGAACAGCGGCGAGGGTCGCCACAGCCGGTAGACGTCCTGGACCTCCTCGGGGATGTCCACGTACCGGTCGGTGGTGACCTCCTGGAGGATCAGCTCCATCGGGAACAGCGGGGCGAAGTCCTCCGGCCCCGCCGGCTGGAGGGTTCCGGGATGCAGCGCGGGCGGGGGCGGGCTCGGCAGATCCGGCACGAGGTTGTACCAGCGCGTCGGCATCTCGGACTCGTCGAGCACAACCTTGTGCGTGTTCACCTGACCCATGGGGCACACAATAGGTGAGACCCCGTCCGTAAGAGTCCCCTTGGCCCAACCGCACATGATCACGATGCGGACGTCGGCGCCCGCCTCAAGATCACGATGCGCGAGGCCGCCGCTCCGCCTCTGCGCCGACACCCACCGTGATCTTCACCGTGATCTCGAGGCCCCACTGATCACCTCGTCGTCGGCGAGGTGACACGCCACGACGTCGGAGGCCGCCCCACCCGCCGGTTCACCCGCTGAACCACCCGCCGGTTCACCCGCCGCTTCACCCGCCGAACCACTCGGCGCACGCGGTATCAGCATCGGCTCGCGCTGACTGCACAGGTCGAACACCTCGGGGCAGCGGGTGCGGAACGAGCACCCGCTGGGCGGATCCAGCGGGCTGGGGACATCGCCGGTGAGCACGATCCGTTGCCTGGCACGCTCCCGCGGCGGGTCGGGGATCGGCACCGCCGAGAGCAGCGCCTTCGTGTAGGGGTGGCGAGGGTCGGTGTAGAGGTCCTCGGCGTCGGCCTGCTCGACCACCCGGCCCAGGTACATCACCGCCACCCGGTCACTGATGTGCTCGACCGCGGCCAGGTCGTGGGCGATGAACAGGTAGGTCAGGCCGAGTTCACGCTGCAGCCGCGCCAGCAGGTTCATCACCTGGGCCTGCACCGACACGTCCAGGGAGGCGATCGGCTCGTCGAGGACGATCAGTTCGGGTTCGACGGCGAGCGCGCGGGCGATCGCGGCGCGTTGCCGCTGGCCGCCGGAGAGCTCGTGCGGGTGCCGACGCAGGAACTGCGGCCCCAGGCCCACCATCTCCAACAGGTCGGCGACCCTGCGTCGACGGGCCGCGCCGCCGCGGTGCAGCCCGTGGATCTCGAGCGGCTCGGCGACGCTGGCGGCGATGGTGCGCCGCGGATTCAGGCTGGCATAGGGGTCCTGGAAGACCATGGTCAGCCGGCGGCGGAGGGCCCTCATCTGCGACCGGGACGCGGCGGTGACCTCCTGACCGTCGAGCCACACCCGCCCGGCGGTCGGTTCGACCAGCCGCAGCAGAGCCAGACCCGTGGTGGACTTGCCGCATCCGGACTCGCCGACCAGACCGAGCGCCTCCCCCCGGCGCACGCTCAGGCTCACCCCGTCCACGGCCTTCAGGAACCGCTTCTGACGCCGCAGCCCGCTGCCGGTGCTGACCGGGAAGTGCACCCGGAGATCCTCGACGACCAGCAGGGCATCCCCCCGTTCGCCGGTCACGACCCCGCCCCCGGCGTCGCCGCGCCGTCCCGCCCCGCGTCGTAGAAGGAGCGCACCAGGTGGCCCGGCGCCACCTCGCGCAGCGGTGGTTGCTCGCCCTCACAGCGGGGGTCGGCTCGCCGCGAGCACCGCGGCCAGAACCGGCAACCGAGCGGCATCCGCAGCGGATCCGGCGGTAGCCCGGGGATCACCGACAGGTCCCGTCGGCCCCCTCCGATCACCGGCAACGACCCGAGCAGTCCCTGCGTGTAGGGGTGCCGGGGGTCGGCGTACAGGTCGTCGACGGCAGCCTGCTCGACCACCTGCCCGGCGTACATCACCACCACGCGGTCAGCGATCCCGGCGACCACGCCCAGATCGTGGGTGATCCAGACCAAAGCCATCCCCAGATCGGCCTGCAACGTGGCCAGCAGATCGGTGATCTGGGCCTGCGTGGTCACGTCCAACGCCGTGGTGGCCTCGTCGGCGATCAGCACCGCGGGCTCGCAGGCGAGCGCGATCGCGATCATCACGCGCTGGCGCATCCCGCCGGAGAACTGGTGCGGGTAGTCACCCAGCCGCTCCCGAGGGGCAGGGATCCCCACCATGGCGAGCAGTTCCGCGGCGCGGGCGCGCTGAGCCTCGCCGGTGAGCCCCAGATGCTGCGCCAGACCCTCTCCGATCTGGCGACCGATGGTCAGATACGGGTTGAGCGAGGTCATCGGGTCCTGGAAGACCAGGGCGACCTTGGCGCCACGGGTGGTCCGCCGCTGCGCCTCCGGCAACATGAGCAGATTCTGCCCGTCCATGATCACCTCACCGGTGATCCGCGCGGGGGGCGCGGGCAGCAGCCCCATGACCGCCAGCGCCGTGACGCTCTTGCCGCTGCCGGATTCGCCCACCACGGCGAGGGTCTCACCGCGGTCGACCTGCCAGCTGACGCCGTCCACGACGGTGGCCATGCCGTGCCGGGTACCGAATCGCACCGACAGATCGCGCACCTGCAGGGCGGCCCCGACGGACGTCGCGCGCGGCGTCGCCCCGGCCGTGGAGGCGTTCACGCAGCGCCCCGGGACTCGATGACCGAGCGCTGCTTCGGATCCAGGGCGTCGCGGGCGGCGTCGCCGACCACGTTGAACGCGAGCACGGTCAGGAAGATGGCGGCGCCCGGGAAGACCACGATCCACCAGGCCTGCTCGATGAAGCCGCGACCGTCGAACAGCATCCGGCCCCAGGACGGCGCCGGCGGCTGGATTCCCAGGCCGAGGAACGACAGCGCCGCCTCGGACAGGATCGCGAAGGCCAGGCTCAACGAGGTCTGGACGATGAGCGGAGCCATCACGTTCGGCAGCACGTGCAGCCGCAGGATGCGCACGTCGCCGGCGCCGATCGCGCGGGCGGCGCGGACGTAGACCTCCTCGCGCACACTGAGCACGCTCGCCCGGCAGATCCGGGCGAAGATCGGCGTGTAGACGATGCCGATGGCGATCATCGCATTGGTGACGCCGGGGCCGAGCACCGCCAGGATCGCGATGGCCAGCAGGATCGCCGGGAAGGCGAAGAGCATGTCCATCACCCTCATCACCACGTCGTCGATCCAGCCGCCGTAGTAGCCGGCGACCAGGCCGAGCACCACGCCGAGCGCCAGCGAGATCCCCACCGCGATCACGCCGACCTGCAGGGAGACCCTGGCCGCGACGAGCACCCGGCTGAAGATGTCGCGACCGAGCTCGTCGGTGCCGAACCAGTGCGCGCCACTCGGCGGCTGGAGCCGGTTCGACACGTCGATGTCGTTGATCCGGTAGGGCGCCAGCGCCTCACCGAACACGGCCGCGACGATCAGGAGGGCCAGGACGAGGAGGCCGGCCACCGCGAGCCGATTGGACAGCAGTGCCCGCAGACCGGCGAAGCGCTCCTCGGGGACCGGTTCCTGCTCCGCGACCGCCTCGTGGTGCCCGGCGCCGGGCGTCGGCTCGCTCACCGCAGCGCGATCCTCGGGTCGAGGGCGGCGTAGAGCAGATCCACGAGAAGGTTCACCAGCAGGAACACGGCGGCGAACATCAGGATCGCCCCCTGCATCAGCGGGTAGTCACGGGCCTGGACGGCGTCCAGGGTGAGCCGTCCGATGCCCGGCCAGGCGAAGATCACCTCGACCACCACCACCCCGCCCAGCAGGGTCGCGAGCTGGACGCCGGTGACCGTCACCACCGGCACAAGCGCCGACCGGACGACGTGGCGCCACAACACGGTGCGGCGCCGGATCCCCTTCGCCATCGCGGTGCGCACGTACTCCTTGCCGAGGGCCTCGAGCACCGCCGAGCGGACGAAGCGGGTCAGGATCGAGCCGGACACCAATCCGACGGTCATGGCGGGCATCAGGACGTGGCTCAGCCAGCCGGACGGGCTCTGAGAGAAGGCGACATAGCCCGAGGGGGGCAGCCAGCCGAGGGTCGAGGTGAACAGCAGGATGAACAGGATCGCCATCCAGAAGTCCGGCACAGACACACCGATCTGACTGAACACGGTCGCCGCGTAGTCGGCCGTCCGGCCCTGTCGCAGTGCCGAGAGCAGGCCGAGCGGGATCGCGATCACCAGGGCGATCAGCAGGGCCACGGCGGCCAGGGACAGGGTCGCCGGCAGCCGTTCGAGGATGCTCTCGGTGACCGGGCGTCCGCTGCGGAAGCTGACGCCGAGATCCCCCGTCGCAGCATGGCCGATGTAGGTCACGATCTGCAGTGGCCACGGATCGTCGAGCCCGGAACGTGCCCTCAGGGCGTCGTAGGTGGCCGGGTCGTACCTGGTGCCCAGGGCGATCCTGATCGGATCGCCCGGGACCAGCTTCATCAGGCCGAACACGATGACACACACCCCGAGCAGGACGACGAGCGCCTGCCCGACCCGCCGGACGACGTAGCGGGTCATGACCTCACTCGTTCAGCGAGGCCGAGGCGAAGCGGATGGCCCGGTCACCCCGTGCGGTGTAGCCGGCGAGCTTGGAGGACCAGGCCTGGACCACGTCCGGGTTGTACAGGTAGGTGTAGCTGGCCTCGTCGACGATGATCTTGGTCGCCTGGTCGTAGTGCTGCTTGCGTGCGGCCGGGTCGGTCTCCACCGCTCCCTTCTCGAGCAGGGCGTCCACCTCGGCGTTGGAGTACTTCTGGTAGTTGCTCCCGCCGTCGGTGTGGTGCTGGGCGAAGTAGAAGTCCTGGGGATCGATGTTGCCGAGCCAGCCAAGCATGAAGATGTCGAACTTGCCCTTGCTCTCGTCGTCCAGCCAGGTGGCGAAGTCCTCGGTGCGGATCTTCACGGTGACCCCGATCTCGGCGAGCTGGGAGGCCATCACCTGGGCCGCCTGGACCGTCTCGGGGTACTCGCTGGTCACCATCAGGTCCACGGTCAGGTTGCTGACCCCGGCGTCGGCCAGCAGCTTCTTGGCCTTGTCGACGTCGCGGGAGTAGGGCGCGTAGTCGTAGAACCAGGTGCTGGTCTCGGGGATCGCGGTCTGGTTGACCGTCGCCAGTCCGAACTTGGCCGCCTCGGTGATCGCCTCGCGGTCGATGCCCCACGCGAGCGCCTGCCGGACCCGGACGTCGCTGTAGGGCTCCTTGGCCTGGTTGGCGGCGAAGTACCAGTAGTCGTTGCTGGGCACCACGCCGAGCGTCAGCTGGTCGTCACCCTCGAGCGAGGTGACCTGCTGCGGCGGCAGGTTGTCCGTCCAGTGCACCTCCCCACTGGTGAGATTGGCCAGTGCCGTCGTCGGCTCGGGCACGAACGTGAACTTGACCGAGTCCAGGGTGGGAGCCCCACCCCACCAGTTCGGGTTGGCCGTGAGCACGATCGAGTCGCCGGCGGTGTAGCTCTCGACCGAGAACGGTCCCGTGCCGATCGGTTTGGTCGCGATGTCGCCGCTGTCGACGTTGGCCTTCTGGACGATGGCCATGCCCTTGTAGCCACCGAGCTGGGCCAGCAGGTTCGGCGCCGGCTGCGTGAGCGTGACCACCACCGTCGTGTCGTCCTGGGCGGTCACCGATTCGACCGACCCCAGACGCCACGCGGGAGAGAGCTTCTCGTCGATGATCCGGTTGTAGGAGTAGGCCACGTCCTCGGCGGTCAACGGTGCGCCGTCGGTGAAGGTCACGCCGTCGCGCAGCGTGAAGGTCCAGGTCAGTTGGTCATCGCTGGTCGTCCAGCTCTCGGCGAGCGCCGGCTCCATCTCGAGGTCGGCGTTGGGCTGGACCAAGGTGTCGTAGACGTTCTCCAGCACCTGGAACGTCGCGTAGGCGCTGCTCTTGTGCGGGTCCAACTGGTCGGGCTCGGCGGCGATCGCCGCGACCAGTTGCGTTCCGCCCCCGCCGGACGCGGAGTCACCGACGTCGACTCCCTCTCCCCCGCTGCAGGCGGTCAGAGCCAGTGCAGCAGCGGTGACGACGAGTGCGAGGCGGTGTGGACGCATGCGCAGATCCTCCAGGTATCGATTCAGGTATCGATGCGGAAAACCCACCCTAGGGAGGCCCACACTGTCCGGGAAAGCCGATCTCACCTGCCTCGGAGTTCGACATCCGATCGTGACCTGCGCCCGAGGACCGCCTCACGCGCGACGGCGTCCAGCGGGTGCTACGGCACCGGCCAGGTGTGCACCGGTTCGTTGGAGTGCATGCCCTCGCAATACAGGCGGAGCATCTCGGCCATGGCCGTGGCGGTGTCCGCGCCGTCCTCGGTGAGACGCCGCACGGTGTCGGTCTGCCACTGCGCCCCGTTCCGGCCGGTGAGGCATCGGCCCTCGATGACGCCCAGGTAACGCGAGATCGCCCGATCGTCCATGCCCATGTCCGCCAGGCCACGATGGGCCATCGGCAACAGTCTGCGCAGGACGAGTTCGTCCACCGTGACCTCACCCATGCCCGGCCAGTAGACGCTGGCAGCCATCCCGTACCGGGCGCACGTGGTGAAGTTCTCCTCGGCCGTCGGGAAGGTCATGTTCGACCAGACCGGGCGCTCCTCGTTCATCAGGATCCGCAGCGCGCCGTGGTAGAACGCGGCGTTGGCCAGGATGTCGATCACCGTGGGCCCGGCGGGCAGGACCCGGTTCTCCACCCGTACGTGCGGCTGGCCGTCGACGATGTCGTACACCGGCCTGTTCCACCGGTAGATGGTGCCGTTGTGCAGGCGTAGTTCCTGCAGGGTCGGGGGCCGGCCTGCCTCGAACTCGGCGACCGGGTCCTCCTCGCTGACCTCTGGGAGCAGGCCCGGGAAGTACCGGACGTTCTCCTCGAAGAGGTCGAAGATCGACGTGATCCAGCGCTCGCCGAACCACACCCGGGGGCGCACACCCTGGTTCTTCAGCTCCTGGGGCCGGGTGTCGGTGGACTGCGCGAACAGCTCGATCCGCGTCTCCTGCCACAGCTGATGCCCGAGGAAGTACGGCGAGTTGGCCCCCAGCGCCAACTGGGCGCCGGCGAGCACCTGGGACGCGTTCCAGGCGGGTGCGAACTCGGTGGGATCGACCTGCAGATGGAGTTGCACGCTGGTGCAGGCCGACTCCGGGGCCAGGTTCGGCCAGAACGTGGCCAGACGCTCCACGCCGTGGATGTCCAGCCGGATGTCCTCCCCACGGGCGGCCAGGATCGAGTCGTTCAGCGCCGCGTAGCGAGTGGAGGGGCTCATCCAGTGGGAGTCCTTCAGATGGGACTCGGCCAACGTGGGCAGGATGCCCACCATCACGATGTGCGCACCTCGCCGGTTCGCCTTGACCTCGGCCTCGTTGAGCGAGCCCCGCAGCCGCTCCTCCAGACGCGGCATGGCGTCGCCGAGCAGATCCGTCGGTGGCACGTTGAGTTCGATGTTGTAGGCCCCCAGCTCCGTCTGGTAGGCCTCGTCGGCGATCTCGGCCAGGACCGAGGTGTTGTCCAGCCGCGGCTGGTAGTCGGCGTCGACGAGGTTCAGCTCGACCTCGAGACCGGTCAGGGGTTTGTCCGCGTCGAAGACCCAGGTCCCGAGCATCCGCTCGAAGACATCCAGGCAGAGGCGCACCTTGTCGCGGTAGTGCAGCCTCTGCTCCCGCGTGAAGCTGGCGGCCCTGAGCTCGTCTCCCACGCCACCAAGGAAGCACACCGCCGCCCGAACCGGAAGGGGCACGCCCAACGCGCGGGGCACCTCGGGGCCCGCCTCCGCCGTTCTGTCGGCGGCACTGCCTAGAGTCCTCAGGTGTGAGGATCCTGCACACCTCGGACTGGCATCTGGGCCGATCGTTCCACGGGGTGGGCATGCTCGAGGCCCAGGCGAGGTTCATCGACCATCTGGTGGACGTCGTCCGTCAGGAGTCCGTCGACGTCGTCCTGGTCAGCGGTGACGTCTACGACCGCGCGCTGCCCCCGGTCGACGTCGTCGCTCTGCTCGACGAGGCACTGACCAGGCTCGTGGACGCGGGACCCCGGGTCATCCTCACCGGCGGCAACCACGACTCGGCCCGGCGTCTGGCCTTCGGCTCCCGCCTGCTGGAGCTGGCGACCGTGCACATCCGCAGCGAGCCGGACCGGCTCGCCGAGCCGGTCATGCTGGACGACGAGCACGGTCGCGTGGCCATCTACCCACTGCCCTACCTCGAGCCCGGTCTGGTGGCCGCCGCCCTGGGCTGCCCCGCCACCCACGCGGCCGTCCTGGAGGCGGCCATGGACGCCGTCCGCGCCGATCTGCGCAGGCGGCCGCCGGGTACCCGTTCGGTGGTGGCCGCCCACGCCTTCGTCGTCGGCGGGCAGGTCAGCGACAGCGAACGGGACATCTCGGTGGGCGGAGTGGCCGCCGTGCCCGCCGAGGTCTTCCGGGGCATCGACTACGCGGCTCTGGGTCATCTGCACCGCCTCCAGCAGGTCGCACCGGCCGTCCGGTACAGCGGTTCACCGCTGGCGTACTCGTTCTCGGAGCACGAACACGTCAAGGGCACCCTGCTGGTCGAGCTCGGCAAAGGTGGGCTGGAGGCGGTCACCGAGGTCGAGGCACCGGTGCCCCGACCGTTGGCGATCCTGCGCGGCGACCTCGGTGAACTGCTCTGGCGGGGCGACCTGGCCGAGCACGAGCAGTCCTGGTGCCAGGTGACGCTCACCGACACCGACCGGCCCCCCCGCGCCATGGAACGCCTGCGGTCCCGTTTCCCGCACACGCTGGAACTGCGCTTCGAACCGCTGGACGCCGCCGGCCGGCCGGCGGGCACGACGACGGCCTACCGGGCCAGGTCCACCGGGCGTAGCGACATCGAGGTCTGCGCCACGTTCCTCGACCACGTCCGCCACCGCGCGGCGGACCCCCGTGAACTCGCCTGGCTGGCCGAGGCCCTGACCGCCGTTCGGCTCGACGACCGTGAGGACTCCGGCGTGGCCGCACTGCGCGACGACGCCCGCCGCAACCCCGCCGGGCGCCCCCTCCCCCCGGACGCCGCCCAGGCGGCCGGCGTTGCCGCCGAGGGCGATCGGGGGGTCGGATGAGGTTCCACCGGTTGGAGGTCTGCGCCTTCGGCCCCTTTCGGGAGCGGCAGGTGGTCGACCTCGACGAACTGGGATCCTCCGGGCTGTTCCTGCTGCACGGTCCCACCGGGGCGGGCAAGACCAGCGTGCTGGACGCCATCTGCTTCGCCCTCTACGGCAGGGTCCCGGGTTCCCGCGCCGGCCTGACCAACCTGCGCAGCCACTACGCCGAGGCGAGCGAACCTCCCGAGGTGCTGCTGGAGTTCTCGGTCGGTTCGCGGCGTCTCGAGGTCCGCCGCAGCCCGGGCTGGGAGCGTCCCAAGCGGCGCGGCCGGGGTACCACCTCCTCGCCGGCCACGGTGCAGGTGCGCGAGCTCACCGGCGATGGGTGGTCGACCCGGTCCACGAGGATCGACGAGTCCGCGCACCTGATCGAGGATCTGCTGGCGCTGGGACCGGAGCAGTTCACCAAACTCGTGATGCTCCCGCAGGGCGAGTTCGCCGCCTTCCTGCGGGCGGACGCGGAGTCGCGCCGCACACTGCTGGAGCGTCTGTTCGGCACCGATCGGTTCACCGACGTCCAGGACTGGATGCGCGGCCTGCGCGCCACTCGCCGGGTGGAGCTCGATCGGCTCGAGGAGGCCGGACGGCACCTGCTCGCCAAGGCCGAGCAGGCCGCCGCGCCCGTCCTGCGCCCGACCCTGCCCGTTCCCCCGGCGCCGGTTCGCCCGCAGGCCGATGTCGCGCAGACCCCGACGGAGCATCGGGCAGGCGGCCGGGCTCGAGTCGAGGCCACCTCGCCGGCGGCTCCGCTTGACCTGGGTGCCGAGGTGGCCCGGCTGATCGGCGAGGTCGCCCAGGCCTGCGAGCAGACGATGGCCGATCAGATGCGCTCACAGGCCGACCTCGAGCGTGCCGAGATGCGCCATGACCAGGCGCAGGCGCTGGCCCAGCTGTACGCCGAGTTCGAGTCCCTGACCGCACGCCAGCACGCCGTCGAGGCGCGGACCGCTCACATCGAGGAGGCGAAGCAGCGCATCCGGCGGGCCGATCGTGCCGGGGCACTGGCACCCCTGGCTCCCGCCGTCGGGTCGGCACGCGCGCGCCTGGCCAGGGCCGGCGACGAGGTGCACCGGGCCGAGAAGGCCATCGCCGGCCTGCCCGACCTCGATCCGCCCACCGGGCCGGAGCCGGCCGACCTGCGCCAGGCGGTCGCCGTCCTCGACGGGCTCGAGGGGGACGCGGTGCAACGGAGGCGACTGGTGGGCCGGCGCCGGGAGCTGGAGACCGGGATCGCCGCGCTCAGCGAGTCGATGGCGGCGGCCCAGGCCCGCGCCGGCGAGGCGGAGCGCGCGCACGGCGAGTACCGGGCGGCGGCCGCTGCAGCCAGCGAGCTGGCCGCCGGCTCCTCGGGCCGGCGATCGGCCCTGGCCGAGGCGGAGCGGGTCGCGGCGGCGGTGCTCGAGCGCGATCGCCTCAGCGCCGACCTCCAGATCGCGCAGCGTGGTCACGAGACGGCGCGGGCCACCGCCGTGACCGCTCGCGAGCGTCACCTCGACCTGCGCGAACGGCGTCTGGACGGCCTCGCCGCGGAACTCGCGGCCACGCTCGAGGATGGCCGGCCCTGCCGCGTCTGTGGCGCCGTCGCGCACCCGGCGCCGGCCGCCACCGGGCCGGACCACGTCGATGCGGCCGCCGAGGACGCGGCCCGCGAGGCGGCCGAGACCGCCGCCGCGCAGGCGGCCGTGCTGGCCGTCCGGTGCGCGGGCCTGCAGGGTGAACTCCTGTCGGTGGACCGGGCCGCGGGCGACCAGGACGCCGGGTCCGCGACGCGGGAGCTGGAGCAGGCGCGCGAGCTGGCGCGCAGGGCCGACGAGGCCGCCGCGGAGGCCGAACGGCTCACCGAGGCGGCCGAGCGCGCCCAGGCACTGATCGAGCCTGCGCTGGCCCAGGCCCGGCAGGCCCAGGCCGAACTCGCCACCCTGCAGGCCCAGCACACCGCGACCAGCGAGCGGATCGCCGCGATCGAGCACCGCCTCACCGATATCTGCGGGGCGGGCGGGCTCACCTCCCGCCGGACCGCACTCACCGCGCGCCTGACGGCACTGGACGTGCTCGAAGCCGCCCACCGTGAGCGGAAGGCCGCCGAGGGCCACCTCGGCCAGGTTCACCGGGCCGCCGTCGCGGCGGCTCGCGACGGGGGCTTCACCGACCTCGACGAGGCGCTGACCGCGGTGCTGGACGACGCGGCGCTGGCCGCGCTGGAGCGCACCGTGATCGACCACCAGGTCGAGTACGAGACGGTCCACGAACAACTCGCCGACGAACGGTTCACCGCTCTGCACGAGGGGACCGTGGCCGTGCTGGACGCCGAGGGCCTGGCCGGCCTGGCGGCCGACGTCGAGCACGCGGTGATGCGCCACGGGGAGGCGTCACGGAGACTGGCGGTGTGCGAGGGCGCTGCCGGCGAGCTGAGCCGCCTGCGTCAGGATCTCGACCGGCATGTCCGCGTGCTCGCACCGGTCCGGGCCCGGTTCGACGTCCTGGACGACCTGGCCCGCTGCGTCGACGGCACCGGTGGTGACAACACGCTGCGGATGTCGTTGTCCGCGTTCGTGCTGGCGGCCCGCCTGGAGCAGGTCGCCGCCGCCGCCACCGAGCGGCTCGCCCAGATGTCGTCCGGGCGGTACTCATTGATCCACAGCGACGTCGCGGAGCGGGGTCGTGGCCGATCCGGCCTGTCCCTGCTCATCGTCGACGCCTGGACCGGCCAGCAGCGCCAGGCCGCAACGCTGTCCGGAGGCGAGGCGTTCTACACCTCCCTCGCCCTGGCCCTGGGACTTGCCGACGTGGTCGCCGAAGAAGCGGGTGGGGTCCACCTGGACACCCTGTTCATCGACGAGGGCTTCGGCTCCCTCGACGAGGAGACGCTCGAGGAGGTCATGGATGTCCTCGACGGCCTGCGCAGCGGGGGGCGCACGATAGGGGTGGTCAGCCACCTCGCCGAGTTGCGGCAGCGGATCGGGGTGCGCCTGGAGGTGGGCAAGTCCGACCGGGGTTCGACCCTGACCACGGTCGCGTCGTAGGGCCGGCGCCCTACTCGGCGAAGGCCTCCGGCGGCGGGCACGAGCAGACCAGGTGCCGATCGCCGTAGGCGCCGTCGACCCGCGCCACCGGCGGCCAGTACTTGTCGGACGGGTCCACCCCGCCGGGCAGGACCGCCTCCTCACGGCTGTACGGGTGCGTCCAGTCCCCCACCACGCCTTGAGCGGTGTGCGGGGCGTTCACCAGCGGGTTGTCGTCAGCGGGCCACTCGCCGGCGGCCACCCGGTCTGCCTCGGCGCGGATGGCGATCATCGCGTCGCAGAATCTGTCGAGTTCGGCCAGATCCTCGCTCTCGGTCGGCTCGACCATGAGGGTCCCCGCGACCGGGAACGACATGGTCGGGGCGTGGAACCCGTAGTCGATCAACCGTTTCGCGACGTCCTCCGCGCTCACTCCGGTCCGTTTGGTCAGCGGACGCAGATCGAGGATGCACTCGTGGGCCACGAGTCCCCCCCGACCGGTGTAGAGCACCGGGTAGTGCGCCGCGAGGCGGGCCGCGACGTAGTTCGCCGACAGGATGGCCGCCGTCGTGGCGCGGCGGAGCCCGTCGGGTCCCATCAGCCGGATGTAGGCCCAGGAGATCGGCAGGATCCCCGCCGAGCCGTAGGGAGCCGAACTGACCGGGCCCACCACCTGCCGGGCGTCCAGGGCCGCCTCCTGGGGGTGCCCCGGCAGATAGGGCGCGAGGTGCTCACGGACCCCCACGGGCCCGACCCCCGGCCCCCCACCGCCGTGCGGGATGCAGAACGTCTTGTGCAGATTCAGATGGCTCACGTCGGCACCGAAACGCCCCGGGCGGGCCAGGCCCACCAACGCATTCAGGTTCGCGCCGTCCACGTAGACCTGCCCACCGGCGTCGTGCACGGCGGCGCACAGGTCGGTGATGGTCTCCTCGAACACGCCGTGGGTGGAGGGGTAGGTGACCATCGCCGCCGCGAGAGAGCCGCCGTGGGCCTCGATCTTGGCCCGCAGGTCGTCCAGGTCGACGTTGCCGCGGTCGTCGCAGGCCACCACGACCACCCGCAGCCCGGCCAGAACGGCGCTGGCCGCGTTCGTGCCGTGGGCGCTGGCGGGGATCAGGCAGACGTCGCGCTGCTCCTGACCGGTCGCCACGAGATAGGCGCGGATCGCCAGCAGCCCGGCCAGTTCTCCCTGCGATCCGGCGTTGGGCTGCACGCTGACCGTGTGGTACCCGGTGATCTCGGCCAGCCATCCCTCCAGCGTGGAGATCAGCTGGCGCGTGCCGGCGGCGTGTTCGGCCGGGGCGAAGGGATGCAGGCCGGAGAACTCGGGCCAGGAGATCGGCAGCATCTCCGTCGTGGCGTTGAGCTTCATGGTGCACGAACCGAGTGGGATCATGCCGCGATCGAGGGCGTAGTCCATCTGGGCCAGGCGGCGCAGGTAGCGCAGCATGGCGGTCTCGCTGCGGTGCGCCGAGAACACGGGGTGGGCCAGATAGCCCGAGGTGCGGCGCAGCCCGGTCGGTACGGACGGCGGCAGGTCGGGCGACTCGCCGTGATCGTCGGCGTGTCCGACCGGCCCGGCCACGCCGAACGCCTTGGCCACCAGCCGGAGGTGTTCGATGGTGGTGGTCTCGTCGCAGGTGATCCCGACGCGGTCGGCGTCCACCAGCCGCAGCAGGACACCGTCGGCGGCGGCCGCCGAAACCACCCGTCCGGCACGCCCGGGCACGCGGGCCAGCACCGTGTCGAAGAACGCCTCGTGCTCGAGGTGCACGTCCCCGGTGCGCAACGTCTCGGCCAACAGCGCGGACCGCCGGGCCACTCGGGCCGCGATCGCGCGCAGGCCGTGCGGCCCGTGGTAGACCGCGTACATCGACGCCATGACGGCGAGCAGCACCTGAGCGGTGCAGATGTTGCTGGTGGCCTTCTCGCGGCGGATGTGCTGCTCACGCGTCTGCAGGGCCAGCCGGTAGGCGGGCCGCCCGTCCGCGTCGCGGGAGACTCCGACCAGACGACCGGGCAGGGAACGCTGCAGACGGGTCCCGACGGCCATGTACCCCGCGTGGGGGCCGCCGTAGCCCATCGGGACCCCGAAGCGCTGGGTGGTGCCGACCGCGACGTCCGCCCCGAACTCGCCGGGCGGGCGGAGCACGGTCAGCGCCAGCAGGTCGGCGGCCACGCACACCAGGACGCCGCGCTCGTGCGCGGCCTCGACGAGCGGGCCCAGGTCGCGGACGGCGCCGGAGGTACCCGGGTACTGCAGGACGACGCCGAACGCGGCGTCCAGCAGGACGTCCAGCTCCTGTTCCGACGCCTGCGCGCAGGGGGTCTCGCCGACGAACTCCATGTCGACGAGGTCCACCCCCTGGGGCGCGGCCCGGGTGCCCAGCACGGCCCGCGAGGCGGGTAGCAGGTCGGTGTCGACGATCAGGCGGTGGCCTGTGACCCTGGACACTCGGCGCATCAGGGTCATCGCCTCGGCCACGGCGGTGCCCTCGTCCAGGAGGGAGGCGTTGGACACGGGCAGGCCGGTCAGGTCGGCGACCATCGTCTGGAAGTTCAGCAGCGCCTCGAGGCGACCCTGGGAGATCTCGGGCTGATAGGGGGTGTAGGCGGTGTACCAGGCCGGGTCCTCCAGCACGTTGCGCTGGATCACCGTGGGCGTATGACAGCCGTGGTAGCCCAGACCGATCATGGGCACGGCCAGCGTGTTCCGGTCGGCCAGAGCCCGTAGCTCGGCCAGGACCTCGGCCTCGGAGCCGGCCGCCGGCAGGTCCGGAGGCTTCTGGGCGCGGATCGACGGCGGCATGGCGGCGTCCAGCAGGGCCTGCGCGGAGGGGTGGCCGACGGCGTCGAGCATCAGCCTCTCGTCGTGGGCGGAAAGGCCGATGTGACGCTGGTCAAAAGGGATGCTCATCGAAGGGGAAGATTATCAGCGCCCGGGGTGGTCCGGCCGGTACCAACCCACTGGGCGCGCTACCGTCTCAGGCGTGATCGTGCTGAGCATCTGTAGCCTCAAGGGCGGAGTGGGCAAGACCTCGGTGACCCTCGGTCTGGCCTCGGCGGCGATGGCCAGGGGGGTCCCGACCCTGGTCATCGACCTGGATCCGCAGGCCGACGCGACCGTGGGACTCGACGTTCTCGATGACACCCCGACCGGCGTGCTGGACCTGCTGCGCCACCCTCGCCGCCGTCCCATCACCGAGGTCGCGGTGCCGAGTGGCTGGGCGGAGGGGACCGCCGAGAGACTGGACGTCGTACCCGGTTCCTCGGACGCCGCCGGCCTGGACGGCCCCCGTGGCAGCCAACGCTCGTTGAGCCGGATCCAGGCCGCGCTGCGCGACGTCGAGGACTACCGGCTGGTCCTGATCGACTGCCCGCCGTCGTTCGGTTCGCTGACCCGCAACGGGCTGATGGCGAGCGATCGGGCGCTGGTGGTGAGCGAACCCGCGCTGTTCTCGGTGGCCGCCGCCGACCGGGCCCTGCGGGCCGTCGACGGGCTGCGGCGCACGCACGACACCCGGCTGCAGCCCCTCGGGGTCCTGGTCAATCGTTATCGTGACCGGTCCCCCGAGCACCGCTACCGACTCGCGGAGCTGTCCGAGATGTTCGGTCCGCTGGTGCTGACCCCGGCCGTACCGGAACGGTCTGCCCTGCAGCAGGCGCAGGGGGCCAGCCTGCCCGTGCACCGTTGGCCCGGTTCGGCTGCCAAGGATCTCACGGACGCCTTCGACGCTCACCTGTCTCGGGTGCTGCGGGCCGGACGTCGCCAGCCCAGGCGTGTCGCGGCCAGCGCAGCACGCTGAGGGGCTGGGACGGCTCAGACGGCCCGGTTGCGGCGCCGGTTGGCCAGTTCGTCGCCCGCCAGCTCCGGCACCTGGCCGTCGGGGCGCTCGCTGGGCAGTTCGCTGAGGCTTCCCTCGACCTCGCGCCAGACGCGGCCGACCGCGATGCCGAAGACTCCCTGGCCACCCTGGACCAGGTCGAACACCTCGTCGGCCGACGTGCATTCGTAGACGCTGGCGCCGTCACTCATCAGGGTGAGTTGCGCCAGATCCTCCACCCCTCGCTCACGCAGGTGGCCGACCGCGACCCGGATCTGCTGCAGAGAGACACCGGTGTCCAGCAGGCGCTTGACCACCTTCAGGACCAGGATGTCCCGGAAGCCGTACAGACGCTGAGTACCCGACCCAGTGGCCGTCCGGACGCTTGGGTCGACCAGACCGGTGCGCGCCCAGTAGTCGAGTTGGCGGTAGGTGATCCCCGCCGCACGGCAGGCGGTGGGGCCGCGGTATCCGATCTGATCGTCCAGGACCGGCAGGTCGTCGTTGAAGAGCAGCCCCTGTGCGGGGCCCGGGTGTGCGCTGGTGCGGCGTTCGGTTGCGTCGTTGGTGCCGCTCAACGCCGACCTCCTGTCCGGGCCCTCAGTGCATGGCCTGATGGGTTCACGTCGAAACCTTCTCAACCTCAACTTGAGGTTGAGACTAGAGGCATCGGCCGCACATCGATGGAACTACAACGAGGGCTTTTCCCTTCTCGAACGGTAGGCCGCGCCTTGCCCTGGGTCAACGACGAGGAGGTCGCCATCACGGCGTGTCGCATAACCATCGGCATTCGGCAGCCCCGCGCCCGGTTCGGACACTCTGTGTCCCCCAACCGGTTCAAGCAGACATCGGCCGGTCGGCGGAGGGTTGGGCACCCGGTCACTCGGCAGGCCGCTCGCCGCCTGACCCTCGTTCGAAGTCCTCCGGGGAGATCTGGTCCAGGAACTCGCGGAACTTCTCGACCTCGTCCTCGTCCTGATCCGGGACGGCGACCCCGCCGGCCTCGAGCACCTCGTCGGTGCCCATGATCCGTGAACCGGTGCGCAGCGCGAGAGCGATCGCGTCGGAGGTGCGGGAGTCGACTCGCAGTCCGCCGTCGAAGACCAACTCGGCATGGAAGACGTTGTCCTTGATCGAGACGATCCGGACCTCCTCCAGGGAGCGACCCATGGCCGTGATCACGTCCTTGAGCAGGTCGTGGGTCAGCGGGCGGGGCGGCACGACCCCCTGCTGGGCGAACGCGATGGCATTGGCCTCGGCACCGGCCACCCAGATCGGCAGGTAGCGATCGCCGTCTCGCTCCCGAAGCAGCACGATGGGGTTGTTCGAGGGCATCTCCACCCGTACCCCGACCACATCCAGCTCTCGCACATCGCAACCGTACCCCGGCCCGACGGGCTGCGCGACGGACGACGAGGATGACCGGTGCAGCCGGCGGCCTGGTCCGCCTGGGGAGGACGATCAGTCGCCGCCGCGGGCAATCGCACTGCGCAGCAAGGCACTGTGCAGGCGCAGTGCGGTGGAGGAGATCTCTCGCGCGGCCTCACCGGCACGACCGGGTGAGCGCCCGGCGCGCTGCTGACGCAGCGGGGCGATCGCCTGCTCCACGAGTGCCGCCTCGCGCTCCGCCGCCGTACGGAACATCCGCAGGTGACGGGGTTCGATGCCGAAGGCAGCGAGTTCACCGGCGGCCCGCACCACCTCGACGGCCTCGGCGTCGAAGGTGTTCGTGCCGGGTGTGGCCTGGATCAGACCGTAGGTCTCGAGCTCGGCGATCAGTCGCTCGTCGGCGCCGGAGGCTGCGCCGAGTTCGCGGCGCCCCAGATCGACGTCGGGCACCGCCTCGACGAGGTGGGGCCGGACGGGATCGGGCAACGCCGGTGCTCCGGGAAGGGGCGCCGGGTCGTGGCCCCGATCGCGGGCCTCGAGGTGCTCGCGAATGACCCGCAGGGGCAGGTAATGGTCGCGCTGGACGGACAGCACGTACCGCAGCCGATCCAGATCGGCCGGGGAGAATCTGCGGTAGCCGGACGGCGAGCGGTCAGGATCGACCAGCCCCTGCTCCTCCAGGAAGCGGATCTTGGAGATGCTCACCTCGGGGAACTCCGGACGTAGCCGTTCGAGCACCTCGCCGATACTCATGGACGAGCGCGCGGCACCTCGCCTTCCCAACGCCGGTTCGGGCATGCCTCGATCACCTCCCTAGCCGTGACGTCTGGCGCAGCTCACCGATCGCGCCGGCCGCTGTCGAGGGGGCTGGGATGGAACACCAGCCGGTACTTGCCGATCTGCACCTCGTCACCGGGCTTGAGGGCGGCCTCGTCGATCCGGTCCCGCTGGACGTAGGTGCCGTTGAGACTGCCCACGTCGCGCACCACGAACTCGCCGTCCCGCCGGATGAACTCCGCATGCTTGCGGGAGACGGTGACGTCGTCGAGGAAGATGTCGCTCTGTGGCCGCCGCCCCGCGGTGGTGCGGTCGGCGTCCAGGAGGAAGCGTGCCCCGGCATTGGGCCCGCGTTGGACGACGAGCAGAGCCGACCCGGCGGGAAGCGCCTCGATGGCGGCCACGTCCGCCTGGCTCGGTCCGCTGTCGGTCTCGACCGACTCGGTCGATCCGACCGCCTGGAACGTCAGCGTGGAGTCTGGCCCGATCGCGGCATCACGATCGTCGGCGGGACCCGACTCGGGGCTCGCGGACTGGTCCGAGCCTCCTGGGGGAACCGTCATGGCATCGCTCCTGTTGGTGTCTGAGAATGGCGGAACTGCGGTCGGCGACCCGTGAGCGGCCGATCAGGTGGAGCATGGTCAAGCCTAACCCTGCACGGCAGGTCGAGACAGCGGGGTGCCGGGGGCCTCGGTCGTTCGCCCGGTGAGGTCGCCCTCCTATCAGCCGAGCAGACCCCGATACGCCTCGGCGTCCAGGGTGTCGGCCAGGGGGTCCTCGTCCTCAAGGGTCACCTCGATCATCCACCCCTTGCCGTAGGGGTCGGAGTTGACCGCCTCGGGCTCGGAGTCGAGGTCCTGGTTGACCGCCGTCACCGTCCCGTTCACCGGGCAGATCAACGGGCTGACGCTCTTCGTGGACTCGATCTCACCGCACTCCGCGCCGGCGCTGACCCGGTCTCCTTCGCCGGGAAGGGACACGAAGACGATGTCGCCCAAGGCCTCCTGGGCGTAGTCGGTGATCCCGATCCGGGCACGGCCGTCCTGGAGCCGAACCCACTCATGGTCGGCCGTGTAGCGCAGTTCATCGGGGGTGGCAGCCATCTGGCCCTCCTGTCCGGTCGGGTCGGCGGAAGCCCGGCGAAGGTCAGTTCCCCGCGCTGGCCGACGGTGCCGGTCGAGCATAGTGCGGCTCGGGGGGCTGATGGACCGCCGTGATCGTCACCTCGGCCCGCTCGTCCACCTGGGGAACGAGGGATCGGGACCGCAGCTGTTCGAGGATCCCGCCAGGAATGGCCAGGGCCCTGCTCAGCGACTGCGCGTCCCCGATCGCCAGGATCGTGTAGGGCGGGCTCACCCTGCGCGAGCCCACCGTCAGGCCCGCGCCCGTGGGACTGTCGAGGAAGGCGGTCTCGGCGACCACCCGGACGTCGCCGACCTGGATCGCCTCGGCGCCTGCGCCGCGGAGTTCCTGCACGGCGTCCAGCAGTGACGCCGACGTCATGGCTCCCCGCGGATCCTCGATGGACAGCTCGATCCCCGGCCCGAGCACCGCCTGCGTACCGGCCAGGACGGAGTAGGTCTGCAGGCGCTCGGCCGCGACCTGGCGGGCGACCCCCTCCTTGTCCGCGCCACCACGCAGGGCCTCCAACTGCGACTGCAGGTCTGCAGCCTGTGACTGCAGTTGACTGGACCTCTTGGTCACCTCCTGCAGGAGCGCGATGACCTCGCTGTTCCGCAGCGAGGTGAGCGGGGCGTCCTCCTGGCGCACCTGGATGACCAGGGCGAAGCCGAGGACGGCGCACATGGCCCCCGCGAGCAGCTGTCCCCGGTTGGCCCGGGGACGCAACAGGGCCATCAGCCTGCTCCGGCCCGTCTGCCCGGCGTGCTCGTTCACGACGATCCGCTCATGCCTTGAACACGTGCCGGCGGATCGCCGCGGCGTTGGAGAAGATCCGGATCCCGAGGACGACGACCACCGCGGTCGCCAACTGCGTGCCGACCCCGAGTTGATCTCCGAGGTAGACCATGAGCGCGGCGATGACCACATTGGACAGGAACGAGACCGTGAAGACCCGGTCGTCGAAGATCCCGTCCAGCACGGCGCGCAGGCCTCCGAACACGGCGTCCAGGGCGGCGACGACGGCGATCGGCAGATAGGGCTGCAACCAGACCGGGACAGTGGGCTCGAAGACCAGGCCGGCGATGATGCCGAGGATCAGGCCGAGGACCGCGATCATTTGTTGACCTCCTGCGATTCGACCACGGGTCGGGCATGGGTCAGCTCGAGTGCCCCACCCGCGGCCGGCAGATCCAGACTCGACGAGCCGGTGACCGACGCCGAGATGCCGTCCGTGCGCAGCACGTCCAGGTACGCCCCGCCGACGCCGGCGGAGAACCGGCGCTGCAGTGTCTCTCGATCGCCGATCGCCTCGATCCGGTACGGAGGCAGGAGCGGCTGCAGTTCCACGAGCACGGCCTCGCCCGCCCGTCGGATCGCGGTCGCCGACGTCAACCGGTGCCCGTTCACGGCCACCGCCTCCGCCCCCGCCGCCCAGAGCGCGTTGACGACCACGTGGATGTCCCGGTCCAGCACGGTGCCGCGGGCGGCCTCGACCGGATCCCCTGCCGTCGCCGCGTCCGGGGAGTCAACCAGCTCGACGGCGACGCCCGGTCCACGCACCGCGGTCTCCCCGGCGGCCCGGGCCAACTCGGTCAGCTCGGTGTTCATGTCACGATCGCCGGCCGTGATCAGCGCCTCCTGCCGGGCGATCGTGATCTGCTCGCGCAGAAGGGCGTTGGAGGCCCGCAGCTGGTCGGCGGCGTCGATGCGCCGCTGGATCTCACTCTCCAGCGTCCTGCGGGCGGCCACCACGTCGGGCACCGGACGACGCAACTCGACCACCGCCCAGGTGGTGCCGGCTCCGCACATGGCGGCCACCAGGAAGGCCCCCAACCTGGTCCGTCGTCGGGGCCGCACACCGGCGCGCCGGCGTTCGGCTGCGGCCGCGTAGCTCGGATCGAGTGGGCGCTCCATCACCTCGCGAAGCAGTGTCATGGACGCGTCGATCCGCTTCGCGCCGGGCCCCGCGGGCGCGGACGGCCGGGTCACGCCGTCCCTCGCCCCTCGGCACGATCGGCACCGACGACCTGGCGGACCTGAACGAGATAGAGCCACGCCGTGTACCAGTAGAGGATCAGGCCCCACCACGCGAAGGCCCAGGCCACCGGCCGCACCACCGTGCCCGCAGTCCCGAGGACCTCGGCCAGCAGCAGGAGGGGGAAGGAGTAGAGCAGGTTGAAGGTCGCCGCCTTGCCGAGCAGATGCACAGGCAGCGGCCCGTAGCCGTGACGGGCGAGTACGGGGATGGTGCCGGCCAGCAACACGTCGCGGGTGACCAGCGCGATGACCAGCCACCAGGGGACGACGTCGCGCCAGGCGAGCCCGAGCAGGGTGGCCAGGATGTAGAGACGGTCGGCGAGGGGATCGAGCAGCTGCCCCAGCCGCGAGACCTGACCCCAGTGCCGGGCGATCCACCCGTCGAGGTAGTCGGTGACGCCGCTGACTGCCAGCACGGCGATGGCCCAGGCGTCGTGCCGGGCGAGGATCAACCAGAAGAACAGGGGAACGAGCGCCAGACGCAGCACACTGAGCGCGTTCGGAACGGTCAGCACCCGATCGCTGACCTGCTGTGGTGGGCCCGGCACGGGCTCAGGGTACGAGACGGATCGATCTGCGTGCTGACGATCGCCGCCGCGCGCGGCGCCGGCCCGCCCGGACGGCGGCGCGGGCTCGTTCATCCGCCGGCCACTCGTCGGGACAGATCGGTCAGCACCTCGCCGAGTTCCTCCTCGAGCCGGACGGCGGCGTTGCCGTCGCCCCGGGTGGGCCCGGAGTTGACGATGGCCACGGGAACGCCCCGGGCACAGGCCTGGAGTACGAACCGGTAGCCGGACATCACGGTCAGGGAGGAGCCCAGCACCAGCAGACCCCGAGCCCTGTCCACGAGATTCTTGGCGCGGCTCACTCGGGGTGCCGGCACGCCCTCGCCGAAGAAGACCACATCGGGCTTCAGCGCGTCCGCCCCACACGAGGTGCACTCGACGGTGGTGAACGAGGCGACCAGGTCCTCGGGCAGGGCCACGTCCCCATCCGGGTTGACGGCGCCGTCACCGATCGGCGCGGACCGGGTCACCGCCGCGACGGCGCCGGCGAAGCCGGGGTTGGCGCGCTCCAGGCGATGACCGTGCTCGACGCGTCCACTGGTCGCGCCACAGGTCAGGCACACGACCCGATCGAGACGCCCATGCAGGTCCACGACGAACCGGGCGCCCGCGCTCTGGTGCAGACCGTCGACGTTCTGGGTGATCGTGGCGCTGACCAGGCCCGACCGCTCCAATGCAGCGACCGCACGATGCCCGGCGTTGGGGCGGGCCTGGGCGATCCGCGGCCAGCCGATGTAACTGCGCGCCCAGTACCGGCGCCGCCCCGCGGGGTCGTTCATGAACTCCTGAAACGTCATCGGCGCGTGTCGGCGCAGGGCCCCCGACGGGCCGCGGTAGTCGGGGATGCCCGAGCCCGTGGACAGTCCCGCGCCGCTGAGCACCACGATCCCACCCGCGGCGACCAGGTCGATCAGGGCCTGCCTGTCGCCCACCTGACGGACGGGCTCGACCGTGAGCCGTCGCCGGTAGGCAGGCACCACCCGCAGCCGCTGCGCCGCGTCGTCCATCGCCGTCCTCCTGCCCCGGCTCTGCCCCCGTCGAGCTTGCCCTGCCCCACTATCCCAACTCGGCGTGCAGGGGTCCTGTTCAACTCGAGCTCCAAGGGTGGGAGGAAATCATCAGGGGCTTTGGGCCTTCCCCGCGAGCCGTCGGGTCGAGGACCATCGGGGAGGATTCTCACGGCCCGATCGGAGTACCCCCATGTCGACCACCGGTGCTCGACTCACCCCCTCGGCCCCCCCGCCGCCCGCGGACGATCCACCGGGCGGGGACCGGATGTGGCATCTCTCGTTCGGCCTGGTCCTGGTCGTGTCGGTCGGCCTGTTCACGATGTGGAGCTTCGGCTACCTGGGGTCCACGTCGAGCAGAATCCTGCTCGTCCTGGCGATCTGCTTCGGCGTGTTCATGGCCTTCAACATCGGCGGAAACGACGTGGCGAACTCCTTCGGGACCAGCGTCGGGGCAGGAACCCTCACCATCAAACAGGCGCTCATCGTGGCGGCCATCTTCGAGGTCAGCGGCGCCGTGATCGCCGGCGGAGAGGTGACCGACACGATCCGCGGCGGCATCGTGGACCTGTCGACGGTCGCGGTCGCTCCCGACGACTTCGTCTTCATCATGATGGCGGCGCTGGCGGCGGCCGCCCTGTGGCTGCTCTTCGCGACCCATCGTGGCTACCCGGTCTCGACCACCCACTCGATCATCGGAGGGATCATCGGGGCCTCGGTGACCCTCGGGTACCTGACCTCCCAGAGCTCTCCGCTGGACATGGTGCAGTGGGACAAGATCGGCCAGATCGCCCTCTCGTGGGTGCTCTCCCCGCTCCTCGGTGGCCTGGTCAGCTTCCTGCTCTTCTCAGCCATCAAGCGTCTGGTCCTGGACTACAACGACCGGGCAGACGTCATCCTGCAGGAGCTCCAGAGCGCGCGCACGGCACACAGCGAGCGTCACCAGGAGGCCTTCGAGCGCCTGAGCGAGATCCAGCAGGTCGCCTACACCAGCGCGCTGGAACGCGACGCCGAGCTGCTGCAGCGACCCGATGCCGAGGCGCACCTGCTGGAGTCGGACTACTACCGCGAGCTGGGCGACATCGAGGCCAGGCTCGCCGTCGTCGACGCGCACCGGGCGCTCAAGAGCTGGGTGCCACCGCTGGCGGCCGTGGGCGCGGTGATCATCTCGGCCATGCTGCTGTTCAAGGGTTTCAAGAACCTGGACCTCGGGCTGAGCACGTTGAACAACGTATCGATCATGGGCATGGTCGGTGCCACGGTGTGGATGGCGACGTACTTCTCCGCCAGGAGGCTCACGGGCAAACCGCTGTCGCACTCGACCTTCACGCTCTTCAGCTGGATGCAGGTGTTCACGGCCTGCGGGTTCGCGTTCAGCCACGGCAGCAACGACATCGCCAACGCGATCGGTCCGTTCGCCGCGGTCCTGGACGTGCTCAGGTCCGGCACGATCAACGGTGAGGCGCCGGTGCCGCCGCCCGCCCTGATCGCCTTCGGCGTCGCGCTGGTGTGCGGCCTGTGGTTCATCGGACGGCGAGTGATCGCCACCGTCGGACACAACCTGACCCGGATACACCCGGCCTCGGGTTTCTCGGCGGAGCTGGCCGCGGCGGCCGTCGTGATGGGGGCCTCGATCCTGGGGCTGCCGGTCTCCAGCACCCACATCCTGATCGGTGCGGTGTTGGGCATCGGACTGGTCAACCGCCACACGAACTGGGGACTGATGCGGCCGATCGCGCTGGCCTGGGTGGTCACACTGCCGGCGGCAGGGATCCTGGGTGCTCTAGGCGTGATTGGGCTGCGAGCCGTGTTCTGAGACCGCTGACGCGTCCCGGAAGGCCCTACGGGGAGCTCACGACGAGCAGAAGGAACCCCAGGACCATCAGGAGGGCCAGCACGCTGAACGCCGTCGCGATCCAGCCGAGGATCACCCCGGCCAGGGCGATGCCGTCCCCCGTGCCCTGACCGGCCTGGGTCCGGCGACGGGCCCTGTTGCCCAGCACGATCGCCGGGATTCCGGTGATCAGCCCCGTGGCCACGACCCCGAGGATCCCCAGGATCAGCGCGAGGATCGCGGACGAGTCCGTGGACTGCGTCGGATACCCGTGAACGGCCGGTTGCTCGTAGGCCGGAGGCGTGCCGTAGATCGGCGGTGTGCCGTAGGTCGGCGGGGTGCCGTGGATCGGCGGTGTGCCGTGGGCGGGCGCAGGTCCGTATCCACCGTATCCATGGTGGGGCGGGCCGCCGGCATCGTCGTCACGCGGCTCGGGCGCTGCGTAGGGGTTGCTCACCCGTAGACCTCCTCGTACTCCGACACGCCTGAGGCCCGATGATATGTGCCGGGGCCACGCGCCCCCGCATCCCGAGCTGGCCGCTCAGGTGCTGCGAGTGCTAGCTAGGAGTCCAGCCCGGGAAGCACGGCCTCGGTGAGGACGTCGATCTGGGCAAGCGCCTCGTCCCGGCGCCGATCCCAAGCACGAGCCGGCCCCCGCAGCGACCACCCGCTGCGCCAACGCCCGCACCTCGGGCCACGCCCGCCCGGGATCCAGACACAGACTCATCCTCATCGACCGGCCATTCCTCATCGACCGGCCAGCCTGCCCGTCACGTCGCGCCGTCCACGCTGCATGATCTGGAGCGGATCTCGGCATGCGGTTCTGGCGCTGGATCCCACCGGGCGGCGCTCACCGGCGCCAGACGTAGGGCGTCGTGGTCGACACCCTGACGAGTCCGGACCGTTCGAGGATCGGGCGCGAGTACTCGGTCGAGTCGCTGTGGATGAGCGTCTTGCCCATGCCGAGTGCTGATCGAGCCCGAGCGGCCGTCAACGCGCGGTAGATCCCACGCCCTCGCCAGTCCTGCCGGGTCGCGCCGCCCCAGATCCCGGCGAAGACGGTCCCACGCACCGGCTCCAGTCGTCCGGCGCTCACGATCCGCCCCTGCGCCTCGGCAACCCACAGCTCCATCCCGTCGCCGAAGGACAGCCGGCGCAGGAGGGCGTTGGCCATCTCCTCGCAGACGGGGTCACCGAAGGCCTCGTCCTGCATCGCGCTCATCGCTCGGACGTCGTCCTCCGTGGTGACCCGACGCAGCATCACCCCCTCGGGCAGCGAGGCGTCGGCGGCGAGCAGCCGCGCCTCGCCCAGCATGATCGACTCTGGTTCATCCGGGGCGAACCCGTTGTCCAGCAGCGCCTCGTGCAACCCCGGCGCATGGTCGTGTCCGCGGGTCTTCCACTCGACCCGGCGGATCTCGGGGTCTGCCCGGTAGTGGGCCAGCGCTTGCCCGACGAGGCGCCGGATCGCATCGACGCCCGCTCCGCCCAGGTCCCGGTAGGTGACGAAACCGCGCCCACCGACGAAGGTCACCAGGCGCAGCGGGCCGTGTCTGGTGACCGAGACGGCGCTCGGGGTCTCCGCGTCGGTGCGAAGCTGCTCGTCATAGGCTTGCAGGAGCCGAGCCGACACGTTCACGCCCCTCACGGTGCGGTGTCGCAGCCACGATGGCAAACGCTTATCGAGTCACGTCGTCTGGGCCGCAGGCTACTTGGGGTGCGCCTGCCCGACGAGCGCTGCACCGGCGGCCTGGCTCGCCCGATCGCACTCCTGTGTCCCCCGGCAGGCCTTCAGGGCGGCCACCGATCGGCTCAGCACGGCCAGGCGATCGGTACCGAGCTGGGGTGCGAGGTTGTGCAGCTCGTGGGGATCGGCGGCGATGTCGTAGTACTCGCGCTCGCCGTCCGCGTACTCGACGTAGACCGCGTCCTGCAGACGGATGGCCTCGTAGGTGGGCGGCCATTCGCTCCTCATCCTCTCGTCGGGACCGATCTGCGCGTTCGTCGACGGTCGCCGCTGCTCGATCAGGACCGCGCGGCGCCGGGGGGTCTGTGACTCGCCGCGGAGCAGGGGCACCAGTGAGCGTCCGTCCACGAGGGACGTGGGTCGGCCACCGCCGAGTTCGATGAAGGTGGGGCACAGGTCGATGTTCGCCGAGAGGGCGTCGGTGACGGCACCCTCGGGAACCCCCGGTCCGGCGACGATCAGCGGCACCCTGATGTCGGTGTCGAACGCGGTCATCTTGCCGGCGTGCAGACGGTGCTCCCCCAGGTGGTACCCGTTGTCGGAACTGAACACGAAGTAGGTGTCGTCCAGCATCCCCTTGGCGCGCAGGGCCTCGGTCAGTGCCCCCACCAGATCGTCGACCGAGTGCACGGCCTGGGCACGGGCTCGGAACACGTTGTCGAGACTGGCCTTGGTCGCATCAGGCAGGGGCGGCAGCCCGGCGAGCCAGGACGGCGCGTTCGCGCCGGCGTAGTCGTAGGCCGGCGTGCGCGGGTAGGTCAGCCCGGGGTACCGCCGGGCGTCGCGGGGTGCGGGGGTGTACGGGCTGTGCGGCGCGAAGGTCGACACCTCCAACAGCAACGGCTTGCCCGTGGCCGCCTGCCGGTTGACGAAGTCGACGGCCTTCTCCGACAGGACGTCGGTGATGTAGTCGGCCGGATCCTTGCCGTAACGGACCAGGAAGCCGTTCTCGTTCAGCGTGTAGTCGAATCCGGCATAGCCGTCGTGGCCCCCGGCCACGTACCACTCGTCCCAGCCGGGGCCGATCGCCTCGGAGGGGGCCTCCCTGGCCGAACTGACGAAGTACCCGTTCAGGTACTTGCCGATCAGGGCCGTGGTGTAGCCGGCCTCCTGCAGGCTCGTCGCGAAGGTCTGCCGGTCGCCGCCCCGGTACTGGAACTCGCGGTAGCCGCCGGTCGGGCCGCCGTTGGTGAGCACGTGGGTGGTGTGCGGGTATCCGCCGGTGAGGATGGAGCTGCGCGAGGGGCAGCACAGGGAATTGGTGACGAAGTAGTGGCTGAAGCTCAGCCCGCGCGCACGCAGCGCCTGGACGTTCTGCATGTAGGGCAGCAGATCCGTGGACAGATCGTCGGTCAGGACGAAGACGATGTTCGGGCGGCCGTCACCGAGCCGGGGCTGCCCGTCCGCGGTGGCCGACGCGCCCGGGGAGCCGACGGCGCTTCGCGGATTTCCGTGCAACCCGATGCCCAGGCCGAGAACGATCACGGCGGCCGTCAGGGCCATCACCAGTCCACGCCTGCGCAGAGTGTTCACCTGCCCGAGTCGTTTCCGCAGCCTCGCGCGGCGGCATGACGAGCTTATTACCCGTTCGTAGCCGTTCGGCGGAGGTCGGGCCCAGGGTCCCGGTCAGGGATCTGTCGGGGACGGGCCAGGGACGATGCCGGATCCGGATCCTCGCGCCGCGGACCACCGTGGAACCTGTGACCACGACCACACAGGTGCGACGAGTGCTGCGCGGCGCGGCGATCCTGACCCTGTCCGCCGGGTTGACCTGGTGGCTCGTCCCCCGGGTCGCCACGACCTCGTGGTCGCACATCGCGGCCCTGATGGCCTCGGTGGACGGCGCGGCGCTGACGGGACTGGGAGTCCTCTGGGCGATCGGGTTGGTCCTGCACACGGCGGTGCTCACCGGGTCCCTACCCGGGCTGAGCCATCGGCGCGCCCTCACTCTCAACCTCACCGGCTCGGCGGTCTCCAACCTGCTGCCGGGAGGCGGGGCCGCCGGTGTGGCCACGAACCTGATGATGATGCGTCGCTGGTCCGTCCCGACGGCCTCGTTCACCGCGTTCACGCTGGTCAGCAACGCTTGGGACGTCGCCGCCAAGTTGATCCTGCCGGTCCTCGCCGTGACGCTGGTCCTGCTCGGCGGGACGGCACCGACCCCGGTGCTCCTCGTGGGCGCGCTGATCTCCGCCGCGGGGCTGGCCACTCTCGCGGTCGTGGGCTTCGCCGCCCTGCGGGGTCTGCCGACGCGCGGCGGCGAGCGCGACGAGGACGGCCCGCATTCCGGCCCGGCGCACCGCGTCGCGAGGCGGATGGCGGTGACGACGCGCGAGGCCCTGCCGATGGCGATGCGGACGGCGAGGGCCGCCTGGCCCCGCCTGACCGGGGGGATGCTCGCCTACGTCGCGACCCAGGCGGTGCTGCTGTGGGCCTGTCTGGCCGTCCTGGACTCGCCGGTCACCACGACGGCGCTGATCGCTGCCTTCGCCGTGGAACGGCTGATGACGCTGATCCCCATCACCCCGGCTGGGACCGGCTTCGCCGAGGCCGGTGCGGTCACCGTCCTGATCGCCATGGGGTGTCCGCCGGCCTCCGCCACGGCCGGGGTCCTGTTGTACCGCATGTTCACCGTCGTTCTTGAGATCCCCGTCGGAGCCCTTTGGCTCGCCGCGTGGACGCAGGTCAGCGCCCTTCCCAGGAGTCAGAGGAGCCCGGCATGAGAATCCTGCACGTCACGGACACCTACGCGCCGACCGTGGGCGGCATCGAGGCCCTGGTCGCCGGTATGGCACTGGCGCAGGTGGCCGCCGGGCACCGGGTCAGCGTGCTCACGTCCACCCCCGGCCCGGACCCGGGCGTCCGCAGCCCCTTGCTGGTGTCCCGGGCCCCGCACCGGATGGAGGAGCTGATCGACGGGGCCGACGTCGTCCATGCGCACGTGTCGGCCTACTCCCCACTGGCGGTCCGGGCCGCGGTGCGCGCCGCTTCGCAGGGGTTGCCGGTGTTGGCCGAGGTCCACTCGGTCTGGGGTTCTGCCTGGCCGCTGATCTCGGCCTGGACCCGCGCCAGGGGGTGCCGCCGCCTGCCGGTCCAGTGGGCGGCGGTCAGCCGGCTGGCGGCCGGTTTCGTCACCAGGGCCGTCCGCCCCCCGGCTCCCGTTCTGGTGGTGCCCAACGCCATCGATACCGCGGCGTGGGCGCCACGCCCGCCGACCCGGTCCCCCGACGTGATCACGGTGGTCAGCACGATGCGGATGACCGGCCGCAAGCGACCGCTGCCCCTGCTGCGGATGCTGCGCGCCGTCCGGGCGGGGATGCCTGCCGGAGTCCGGCTGCGAGCGGTACTGGTCGGCGACGGCCCACAACTCCCCATCGTTCGGCGGTTCGTCGCGCGACACGACATGGCCTGGGTCAGCCTGCCCGGCGCCCTGGCACAGGACCGGCTGCGCGAGGTGTACGCAGGCGCCGACCTGTACGTGGCGCCCGCCGTGATGGAGTCGTTCGGGCTCGCAGCGCTCGAGGCACGTGCGTCCGGACTGCCCGTGGTCGCGATGGCTCGCAGCGGTCTCGCGGACGTCCTCGAGCACGGTGTCGACTCGCTGCTGGTGGCCGATGACGTCGACATGGCGGCCGCGATCACCAGGCTCGTCCGCGATACGCCCGCGCGGCTCGCCCTCGCCGCCCACTGCCGCACGATCGCTCCGGCCGCCGACTGGAGTCACGTGTTGACGAACGTGTTCAGCGGCTACGACGCGGCACACGTCCTGGCCCGCGCAGGTTCACGTGCGGACGTTCGCTGCTCGTTGCCCGCGATCGCTGGCTACGGTGAGTCGTGACGTTCTCCCAGGTCGGGTCCTCCGGTCGCGCCAAGGTCCTCGCGGCAATCATCGCGCTCGCCGTGCTCGGCGCCGCAGCGGCGGTCGGGTACTACGTCCGGCGCGGTCGAAGCTCGGCCTCCGAGGCGGCAACAACCCCGTGGCCGTCCATCTCGCCGACCTCCACCTCGACGCCGGCAGCCGCCGTACCGGAGCCGACCTGTGTCGCCGGCGAGAGTGGCCCGCTGCGGCTGGACTCCCAGTTCACGGCGGACGACGGCCGCCAGACGGTGGTGAACTACAGCGTCAGCCTGCCGGAGGACTACTACTCCGCCTGCAGGAGCTACCCGGTCCTGTACGCCCTGCACGGCAAGGGCGAGAGCAACATCACCTTCATGGATCCTGCCCTGTCGATGCGCAGGGCGATGGCTGCCGAGGTGCTGGATCAGGCGATCATCGTCACGCCCGACAGCTACCTCACCGGCCGTTGGGAGAACCGCGACACGGGCCCGGCCGAGGACAACTTCATCAAGCAGCTGATCCCCTACGTCGAGCAGAACTACCGGGTCGAGCCCGGCCCGTCGCACCGGCTGCTGGTCGGGTTCTCGATGGGTGGGCACGGAGCGATGCGTTTCGGTCTGAAGTACCCGGAGATGTTCGCCGCGGTCTGGTCGGTGGACGGCGCCATGGGCGATCCGGCGGACTACCTGCCGTTCGTGGCCGGCAAGACCACCGCGGACTTCCACATCATCGCCGTCGGCGGGCAGCTCAACGGTGATCGCGTGCAGGCCCTGATCGACGCGCTCAAGGGGCAGGGCATCGAGATCCCCTACGCCTACCAGAACCGCGAACACGAGTTCAGGGCCTTCGTCGACGAGGACGAGAAGGCCGGCTGGTACGTCATGAAGTACCTGCAGGGGAATCTCGGTCGGGCCGTGTGAGCAGCCCATCCCGGCGTGGCCGACCTAGGCGACCGGCTTCGCGACACTGCCCGTGTCGAGACCCGGGACGCGGGCGGCGAGCTGAGCCATCCACGACTCGAGGTCGCAGGCTGTCATAGGACGCGCGAAGAGGAACCCCTGGGCGACGTCACACCCCAGATCGCGCAGCGCACTGACGGCCTGATCGGTCTCCACGCCCTCGGCGACCACGTGCAGTCCGAGGTTGTGACCGAGTTCCACGATGGACCGAACGACGGCCTCGTCGGCCGGCTGAGAGGCCATGTCGGTGACGAAGGACCGATCGACCTTGAGCTCGTCGATCGGCAGCCGCTTCAGGTAGCTCATCGAGCTGAAGCCGGTTCCGAAGTCGTCGATGGACAGCCGGATGCCCAGCGAGGCGAGGTGGTTGAGCACACTGAGCGCCCTGTTCGGGTCGGCTATCAGTGTGCTCTCGGTGATCTCCAGGCGCAGGAGCCGCGCCGGGACCGCGTGCTGGCGCAGGATGGCTTCGATCCTCACCGGCAGGTCCACATCGAGCAGGCACCGGGTGCTGACATTGACGGCGACCGCGACCTCGTGCCCCGCCCGCAGCCACTCCCCCACCTGCTCGATGGCGAGATCCAGCGTGAGCTGGGTCAGGGGATGGATCAGACCGGTGCCCTCGGCGACCGGGATGAACTCGGACGGCGAGATCGCGCCGCGGGTGGGATGGGCCCAGCGCAGCAGTGCCTCGACCCCGACCAGTGTCTGCCCGTCCAGGCTGACCTTCGGCTGATAGTGCAGACCGAGTTGACCGCCGTCCTCCAACGCTCGCCGCAGGTCCCCGAGCAGGGCCAGGCGGGCCGGGGTGTTCTCGTCCCGCTCGGAGTCGTAGACCTCGATCCCGGAGCGAGAGGACTTCGCCTCGTACATGGCGACGTCGGCGCAGCGCAGCAACGTGTCGATGTCGTCTCCGTGCACGGGCGCCAGCGCGATGCCGATGCTCGCCTCCACGTCCAGCGTGACACCCTCGACCAGGAAGGGTTTGTGCAGCATCTCCTGGACGCGGGTGGCGAGGGCGTGGACCTCGTCCGGCCCGCCCAGGTCGGTGACGAGGACGGCGAACTCGTCCCCGCTGAGACGGACGGCGGTGTCCCCCTCACGCAAGGCCTGCCTGAGCCGCTCGGCCACCCCGAGAAGCAGGCCGTCGCCGACGGCGTGGCCGAGGGTGTCGTTGATCTCCTTGAAGCGGTCCAGGTCGAGCAGCAGCAGACCGGTCACCTTCCTGCTGCGCCGCGCCTTGGCCAGGGCCACGCTCGCCCGGTCGCGAAGCAGCACCCGGTTGGGAAGCCCGGTGAGCATGTCGTGAAGGGCAAGGTGCCGGTTGGTCTCGGCCTGCTCTCGCAGCCGTCTGCTCGCGCCGAGGACCACCCGGAACAGCACGAGCCACAGCAGGACCAACCCGATGGCGAGTGCTGCGACGGTCCGAACGGTGTCGTGCCGGACGGCTTCCTCGATCGGGGTGTAGGGCAAGGCGAGCTCGGCCACGCCGAAGGTCTGCTCGCTGAGCGGAAGGGCGATCGGCACGTACACCAGCAGGACGGGGCCCTCCCCGCGGATGTAACTGTCGTCGGCCTGCCTGGTCCTGAGCACGCTGGTGTTCGCCTCGCCGGCCAGGGCTCGCACCACCCCCGGCTCGAGGGGGAGCCGCTGTCCCCGCAGCGTCGGATCGCTGGAGAAGACCAGCGTGCCGTCCGGGAACCAGGCATTCGCACCCATCAGGTCGGCCTGGAGGCGAGCATCGCTCATCGTGTCGCCGATGACGGCGAGTTGCTCGTTGATGCCCGGCACCGCGAGAGCGGCCATGCTGGACGCGACGTCCTCGGCGCCCTCACCCTGGGCCAGCTCGGCCGCCATGTCGGTCACGGTGGCGGACCCGTTCTCGGATTGGGCCGTCAGCGCGCGGAACATCAGCCGCGTGGTCACGACGCCCATCCGTTCGGCCTCGGCCTTGGCCCGGCTCTCGATCATCGAGTGCATGCCCACAGCCAGCGCGGTCCCCAGCCCGATGAGTGCCACCAGGCTCAGGACGGCGAACCGCACCACGAGCGATGACCACCGCAATCGTCGCACCCGACCGCTCCTCAGCTACCACCGCGGATCCCCGCCGGAGGCTGTGGTGCCCCGAGGAGTTGTTCCGTCGCTGGTTCGCATCGGATAGGGACCGGCGACCCTGAATCAACGCCTCGACTTACACCCCCTCAGCCCTATGGACGTCGAGGGCATACCAGGACACGAGGATCATGCCGGGCGATGGGTGAACGGCCGCCGGGACTCGTCGGCGTCGCGGCACCCGGGCTACAAGCGGGAGAAGCCCTTGGTCTCGGCCGGGATTCGGCGCTCGCCGGCCGCACCGAAGTCGACCAGGACGTCGACCTCGGTGACCTCCAGGACACGGCCCATGCCCCAGCTGTCCAGGGTGACGCGGTCACCCACGCTGAAGCCTGCGGTGGAGGGCGGGACGGCCTCCTTGCGGACGAACGGACTGGTGGACAGGACCCGTCGCCGGGCCGGGGGGTGACTCGCCATACCCCCAGTGTGAGGCCTACGCCGTCCGCCGGCATCAACCTCAACCACAATGGGCCGTTGCGCCGAGGCGCAGAGGGCGCCCGACGCCTTCGGCCATTCGGACGACGAGGCTCGGGGGCCTGCTTGACTACCATCGGGCCCAGGGCCGCCCGGTGTCGGGGGGCCGAACCTGGAGGCACCGAGTGGGCAGGGGACGGGTCCGGGTGGGGCTGGCGGTGGCCTGCCTGGCCGCGCTGCTGGCACCGGTGCAGGTGGGTGCGGTCAACGCCGAGCCCGGCGGCTTCGGGACGCCGCCGCCGTCGGTATCGGACCTGCGCATCGGGTCCCCGCCGACGGTGGGCTACGCGCTCGGCACCCGGCTGTACTACCCCGCCGGGCCGGCCGTCCGGTCCGTGGACCTGGCGGCCGTGCGCGACAGCGTCCGGCCGTCCGAACAGCTGCACCGGGTCGTGACCAGTCGTGGCATCACCTACACCCAGTTCGACGGGTTCGGGGCGGACATCATCCACCACGTCGGCCGGGTGTCCGCCACCCTGCCCTGGCGTCGGATCCGGACGACGACCGGCGCCGCTCAGGTCTTCGACGTCTCCACCGGTGGACTGGTCGCCACCCCGTCCGTGGTCAGCGCCGTCCGCCCGTCCGGGGCGACCTACGCCGATCTGCCCGCCCTGCCCACCCGCTCGGGACTGCCGATCTCCAATGACCAGGCCGAGGCGGTGGGGGTGCGGTTCGTCGTCCACCAGCACGACGTGGACGGCGTCCCGGGCGGGGTCACCAGCTACCTGTGGCACCCGGATCACAGACCCGCCCGGTTGCCGGACGGCACCGTCGGCGTGGGACGACTCGGGCGCGGCTGGCTCGGCATCCCGGCGCCCGGCGAGGACCTGGCCTCCGGCGTCCGGTGCTGGCGCACCGCCCCGGCGGACGCCCCACGCGTGGTGCGCGAGCCCACGCTGTGCTCGGCGACGCGGCCGCTGCTCAGCCCCGACGGCCGCTACGCGGTGCTGGTCTCCCTCGGCCGGATGGTGGTCCGGGACGCGGTCACAGGTCGCGTCGTCAGCACTGCGGCGCTGGCGCCGTTGCACGCCCGGGTCGACGGCACCCGGTTCGTCGTCCCGGCGACCTGGGAGTCCGACCGCGTCTATCTGGCCACCGCTCGGGACGGCGCCCGGATCGCTCTGGTCAGGTGCCGGGTGGCCACCGGTGCCTGCGAGGCGGCTGTTCGCAGCACCGCGAGCGCCGGTCGGGCCTGGGTCGTGACGGAACGGGACCCCTGGATCCCCTGACCGGGCTCTTGCTCCCTGAGCGGCTTCAGGAAGCGCTCAGGTTCAGCCGTCAGGGTGGGGATCACTGCCCCACAACCCATGCCCTGGAGAGACGCGATGGGCCAGATCATGAGCACCTTTCCTCGCCATATGGTGGCCGGTCGGAGCATCGGACTGACCCTGCTCGCGCTGACCGGGCTCGGCTGGACGACGCTGGCGACGCATGCTGCCCGAAGAGCTATGGTCACAGCCGAGGGGGTGTAGAGGCGATGCGCGTGCTGTTGGTGGAGGACGAGAAGGGACTGGCCGAGTCCGTGCGGCGCGGCTTGGTCAACGAAGGCATGGTCGTCGACGTCGCCCACGACGGGGTGACCGGCCAGTGGCTGGCCACCGAGAACCCTTACGACGCCATCGTTCTCGACATCATGCTGCCCGGTCGCAACGGGTACGACGTGCTGCGCAACCTCCGCGGGCTCAAGGTCTGGGCGCCGGTGCTCATGCTGACGGCCAAGGACGGCGATTACGACCAGACCGACGCGTTCGAGCTCGGCGCGGACGACTACCTGACCAAGCCGTTCAGCTTCATCGTGCTGGTCGCCAGGCTGCGCGCACTGGCCCGCCGCGGGGCGCCAGAACGACCGGTGACGCTGACCGTCGGGGACATCACGCTGGACCCCACGGCCCGGTCGGTGACCTGCTGCGGCGAACCGGTGCCCCTGACGGCAAAGCAGTACGCGGTACTTCAGTTCCTCATGCGCCACCCGGACGCCGTGGTCTCCAAGGCCGAGATCCTCGACAACGTCTGGGACCCGGCCTTCGAGGGCAGCGACAACATCGTCGAGGTGTACGTCGGCTATCTCCGCAAGAAGCTCGACGTCGCCTTCGGCCGCCACTGCCTGGAGACGGTGCGCGGTATGGGCTATCGATTGCGCTCGGTCTCGACCTGACCGGCGGCCTCGCTGAGCACCGGCAGCATCAGCGTGAACCGGCAGCCCCCGGACGGGGACTCACCCGTTGTGAGCGTTCCGCCGTGGGCCGTTGCGAAGGTCCGGGCGATGGCGAGCCCCAATCCGCTGCCGCCGCCGTCGCGCGCCCGCGAGTCACTGAGGCGGACGAAGCGGTCGAAGACCGCCTCCCGCTGGTCCGCGGCGATCGGATCTCCGTCGTTGTCGACGTGGACGAGAACCCGTCCCTGGCCGTCCGTCTCCATGGATAGCGATATGTCCCCGGTGGTGTGCCGCATCGCGTTCTCGGTGAGGTTGCGGAGCACCTGGGCCAATCGGTCGGCGTCGCCCACGACGAGTGCCGGCTCGACGTGGGCCCGGACCACCGCCCCGTGGGCCACGGCCTGCAATCGGCGCACCTCGGCGTAGACCACGTCGTCCAGGTCGACCTCGTCCCGGCGCAGCGCCAGCCCCTGGTCGTCGGCCTTGGCCAGGGTCAGCAGATCGTCGACGAGGCCCTGCAGGCGCAGGATCTCCTGCTGCATCAGGGGCCGGTCGACGCGGGCATCCTCCTCGGAACCCTCGGCGGTCTCGACATGGGTGCGCAGGGTGGCCAGTGGGCTTCGCAGCTCGTGCGAGGCGTCGGAGACGAAGCGACGACTCGCGGCGTCCGAGCGGGAGATCCGTTCCAGCATCGCGTTCATCGTCTGTGCCAGCGTGGCGATCTCGTCGCCGGTATCCGGCACCGTGACCCTTTCCACGGCGCCGGCACGGGTGATCCGGGAGACCTCGTTGCTGATCCGCTCCACCGGGGCAAGCGATCCTCGAACGATCCGGCCGACAGCGAACAGGAGTAGCCCCGCGAGCAGCGCCGACCCTCCCGCCAGCAGGCCGGTGGACGTTGCCACCGTGCGGGTCTCGACGTCCAGAGGGGCGGCGACGACCAGGGTGTATGCGCGCCCGTCACGGGCCGCCAGCCCTCGGGCGACGACGGCGTAGGGCTCCTGCTCGTCCGGAATCTGAAAGACGCGTTTGACCGTCTCCGACCCCACCGGAACACGCTGGTCGGTAACAGGCGTGGAGCTCAGCGACGGCTCGGACGAGGCGACCACCCGGCCGGCGGCGTCGATCAGCTGCACCGTGGATCCCCGCGCGGGAAGACTCGTCACAGCCGCAGCCGGGGTGTACTGGGCCGCATCGACCGCCGCTACCAACTGGTCGGCCTGGATCCGCGCGGCATCCGTCGCGGCCTGAGTGAGGATCCGGTCCAGCGCCCAGGAGAAGGCCACCACCCCGAGAGCGAGAAGCACCACGAGCGCGGCGGCAGCGGCAGTCACCACCCGCCGGCTGAGCGACCATCGCGCCCACCTGGCCCTCACCCTCCACCTCCCTCGAGTCGCCGAGTCCGTTCCGGATCGGACGGCCATCCCGGCCCGATCACGTTCGGCCCGGGCCCCAGGAGTCGGCCCGGCCCAGGAGTCCCCTCGACGGCTAAGGCCTTCCTCAGCGGATACCCGCAGCGTAGAGCCATCCGCCGCAGGCACAGGCGGCAACCTCGGGTCCACGGGGCTCAGGACCCGCACTCGAGGGACGACCGGTTGGGCGTGGTGGTGACGTCGACGCGGCTGATCGTCAGGTGAGCCACCAGGGCGAGAATGGTGATCAGGAACAGTGCGCTGGTGCCCGTGGTCCCCAGTCCGAGGCCGCCGTCGCCGGTGGGCTGGGAGAGGTGGTCACCCACCGATGCGCCCAGGGGACGGGTGAGGATGTAGGCGATCCAGAACGCGAGCACCGCGTCGAGGTTGAACCGGTAGTGCGCCAGCGTCGCCACGGCGTGACCCTGGCAGCGGTGTCTGAGCCAGGCCTGAACGAGCCCACAGTCCGCAGCCGGGATGGCGCCCAGTCCAGCGGCCGGCGTGTGGTAATGCGCGATCGGGCACACCCTTGAGGGCCGGCTCGACGCCTACGGTCAGCTGGGCCTCTCGAGACGGTAGCCGTGCCCTCGCAGCGTGGTGATGACCGGCACGTTCCCGTCCGCGCCGGCGGCCTCCTCGAGGCGTCGGCGCAGCGCGGCCATGGTCACGTCGAGGGTCTTGGTCGAACCGAACCAGTTCTCGTCCCAGACGGCCGCCATGAGATCCTCTCGCCGTATCGCGATGCCCGGCCGCGAGGCGAGTTCGGCGAGCAGATCGAACTCCTTGGGCCGCAACGGGATCTGCGTGCCGCGCAGGTCGCAGGTCCTGGCGGCGGTGTCCACGGTGATGTCCCCGACGATCAGGATGGGATCGGCGCATCGACGCAGGCGTCGCGGGACGTTCGCTGCGCCTGAGGTGTGCGCGCAGACGGGCGAGGAGCACGCTGAGCGCGACAGGTTTGACGAGGTAGTCGTCGGCGCCGACGTCGAGGCCGACGACGACGTCGATGTCGTCGCTGCGGGCGGTGACCATGATGATCAGCAGATCGGGATCGTGCTGGCGCAGGTCGCGGGCGACGTCCGTGCCGTCGACGTCGGGGAGGCCGAGATCGAGCAGGACCACGTCGAAGTGCCGGCGCTGCGCCTCGATCAGGGCGGCGCTACCGGTGCGGCACCATGCGGCGCGGTAGCCGTGCGCCGTAAGACCGGCGGTCAGGTTGCGCCCGATGGTCTCGTCGTCCTCGACGAGCAGGACCGGGTGGTCGACAGGTGGTCCACCGGGCACGCCGACACCGTATCCGGGCCCGCCCCAGAATGCGCCGGGCGGCCCGTCACAGATCTCGCAGATCCTCGACGGCCGGCCGGGTCGTTCGCCGGGCTCCGGTCAGTGCCGCCACGGTGACGGCGGCGAGAACGGCGAGCAGGGTGGCGGCCAGGTAGAGCCCAGGGAACGGCGATCACCGAGGGCGGTGGGTCGAAGACTCCGGTCAGCACGGTGACGAGCATCCGGGACAGGGCCCAGGCGATGACGCACCCCCGGCGAGTCCGGCGAGGGTGACGACGGCCGCCTCGGAGAGAACGAGCCCGCGCGTCTGCCGCACCGTCGCCCCGAGGACCGTGGTGATGGCGAAGGTTCGGCGCCGTTCGGCGAGTCCGAGAGCCAGCACGATCCCGGCCGCGGCTGCGGCCAGGACGACGGCGAAGGCAAGCTCGATGCGGGTGAGCCCGGCGAGATCGACCGAGGTCAGGCTCGATCCGACGGGGGACCTGGACTGGGTGATGTCGGTGACGGTGGCCGACGTCCCCACGGTGGCGCGTACCTGGGCGGCGACCTGTGCCTGGTTGCTGCCCCCGGTGTCGAGCAGGAAGGCCCCGACGGCGTTGCTGCCGGTGGCGCGGGCGACGTAGTCGGCGTTGGCGACGAAGAAGCTGTCCTTGGGAGCGGTGGGGAACTCCTTGACGATGCCGGCGTAGTGGAAGGGGACGGTCTTGTAGGTCTGGGTCTCGCGTCCTGCAGCCGCAGGTTGATCAGGTCGCCAGGACGGAGCTGGAAGTCCTTGACGGTCTCGTCGCTGACCAGGATGGAGTCGGGGCGGGTGGCCAGGGTGCCGATGAGCTGCCGCGCGGTGCCGCCGACGAAGTAGGCGTCCTGTAGGGCCGTGGCGCTGGTGATGGTGCTCGGTCGTACCCCGTAGAGGTCTTGCAGGTCCGAGCCGACGTAGGCGAAGCGGTGCTGGAGGGGTTCGACGTGGCGGACACCCGCGGTGGCGGCGAGGGCGCCGGCGGCGTCCGGACCGACCGTGACACCGGGCGACTCGGTGACGGTGACGTCCGCTCCGTTGGTGAGCAGGGCGTCGACCTCGGCCTGCTGGCGGTAGGTGGCGTTGAAGGTGGCCGTCGAGGCTGCGAAGGACACGGCCAGGGCGAGCAGGACCACCGAGCGGGCCAGAGGCCGGGTGCGACGGGTCATGCTGGCGGCGGTGGTTGCCGGCGAGGCGCCCGGTCAGGGGCCGGACCAGCCGGGTCAGCGGACGCCGGCCGTGGGTCAGGGCCCAGGTGGTGATGCGCCACAGAAGAAGGGCCGAGCCGATCCAGAGCAGGGCCGGTCCGAGGAAGGCCCAGTAGCTGACCGAGATCGCGGCGACGCCTTCGGGGGCGAGGACCAGGGAGTAGTTGTTGCTGCCTGAGGCCCAGAACACGAAGGCGGAGACCGCGAGCAGGATGACGTCCAGGCCGAGGCGGGCCCACAACGGGCTCCCGCCTGCTGCGGCGGTCCGGCGGGTGGATGCCACCGTCGCCGAACGCAGGTCACGCCAGGCCGGGAGCAGGACGTGGTCGCGGCGATCACCAGGCCGGTCAGGCGGCCAGGGCGAACCAGCCGACCTGCGCGGCGGTCGACCCGCCGAACCCGTTGCTGCCGAAGGCGATACGTCCGACGACGAGCGGCGGTCGGCGAGGCCCAGGACGGCCCCGGCGACTCCCACGGCGGCGGCCTCGATGCGCGGCCAGGCCCAGGATCCGGCGCGGCCGGATCCCACGGGTCCGCATCAGGGCCTGCTCGCCCCGGCGGCGGTCCGCGCCCGCACCGGCGACGGCCGCGGTGAGGAGGGCGGCCAGGATCGCTCCTGGGGCGCCGAGGAAGAGGAACAGGATCTGGGCGTACAGGGCGTCCTTGCGGGCCGCGTCCAGCGCTGCGCCGAGGTTGTCGCCGACCAGACCGGTTCCGGCCAGGTGGGCTTCGAGGTTGTGGGCCGCCCCGGTGACCTGGGTGAACGCGCCGCGGGGTCAGGGGCCAGTTCGGCGCTGCGGTGCAGGTGGATCTGGGTGACCACGGAGGCAGGGTCCACCCGGACCGCTGGGGTGGTGAGGGTCGCGAAGGTGGCCTGTGGCACGAGGATGACGTTGTCCGGGGGAGCGGCGGGCTGGGACTGGGGTGGGGCGCCGACCTTCTGGAACAGGGAGTTCGCCTGCGGGAGGTCGACGACGCCGGCGACCTGACCGTCGCGGCCGGGGCGGCGCCGGGCAGGGTGATGGACACGTCGTCCCCGGGCGCCACGTGCAGGTTGGCGGCGGTCTGCTGGGCGACCAGGACGCCGTCGCGTCGCCCGGCCAGCTGGCGGATCTGGTCGGGGAAGGCGGCGCGGTAGCCGTCGGGCAGCCCGAGCAGGACGCCCGGTCCGGTCGTCTGGGTGGTGCCCGCGGTGGTGGCCCGGAATCCGCGGTGCGGGCGAAGCCGACGGCAAGCGCGTCCTTGACGCCCGGCGCGGCCTTGACCGCGGCCAGGGCCGCGGCGGGGTCGGCGCCGGGGGTGACCTCGACCTGCCAGTCCACGGCGACCGATCGGGTGGCCCGCGCCGTCATGGTCGCCTTCGACGCGGCGAGGAAGGTCCCGAGGGCGGCGATCAGCGCCACGGCCAGCGCCACGCCGGTGGCAGTCATCGCGAGGCGGCCGCCGCGGTGCCGGAGCAGCCCGGCGAGCCACGTCCCGGTCATGGCCGGCCTACCGGGTCGGGCGTCGGCGCGTGCTCAGGGACGGGGTGCGGAGTCGGCCCTCGTGCATCGGCCACTCCTGGTCCATCCGTTCGGCGATGGCTGGGTCGTGGGTGGTGACCACGAGCGCGGCGCCCACCTGCGTGGCAGCCGCGATGAGGACGTCGACGACGTGGGCTGCCGTGATGTGGTCCAGCTGCCCGGTGGGCTCATCGGCCAGCACCAGACGGGGCCGGGCCGCCAGAACCCGGGCGACGGCGGCGCGTTGAGCCTGGCCACCGGACAGCTCGTCGGGCAGCCGCCCTGCCAGGTCGGCCACGTCCAGCCGGCTCAGCGCCTCGAGGGCAGCCCCACGGGCCGCGTGGTCTGACCAACCCGCAAGAACCAGCGGGAGCGCGACGTTCTCGGTCACGTCCAGAGCGGGAATCAGGCTCGGGCCCTGGAAGACCACCCCGACGGTGCCCGGCTCCGCGGTGGGAGGACGGTCGAGCCCGGGCCAGGTCACTGTTCCGGTGGTGGGTGGTTCCAGCCCGGCGAGCAGGTGAAGCAGGGTCGACTTGCCGGAGCCGGAGGCCCCCACCACGGCGATCCGGTCGCCGGCATGGACCTCGCATGTCGCTCCGTGCACGGCGACGACGGCGGTCGGTCCGCTGCCGTAGGTCCGGGATACCTCCTGGCAGAGGACGAGGGGAGCGCGCATGGGGGCGACCGGCTCGCTCACTGGTGGATCCTTCCGTCGCGAAGGGCGATGACCCGATCGGCGAACCGGACGACGTCCGGGCTGTGGGTGACCATCAGGACACCGCCGCCTGCCTCGGCGTGCTGCCGGATGAGGTGGAGCACACGCAGCTCGGTGTCGCCGTCGAGCTCACCGGTCGGCTCGTCGGCCAGCAGGACGTCCGGAGTATTGGCGATCGCGACCGCCAGGCCGGCGCGGGCCTGCTCCCCACCCGACAGCTGCCGGGGCAGGGCGTGGGCTCGGGTCCGCCAGGCCGACCGAGGCCACGAGGGCGGCAGCGGGAACCGTCGCCGGTCGCCGCGCTGCGTCCTGGGCGAGCCGGACGTTCGCCAGGACGCTGAGGTGGGCGACCAGGTTGCCGGTCTGCAGCAGGACGCCGATGCGGCGGGCACGGAGCTGGGCGCGTTCGACCTCCGGGCGGTGGCTGATGCGCTCGCCGCCGACCCAGACTGTGCCGCCGGCGGGCTCATCGAGCCCGGCGAGGCACGCGAGGAGGGTGGACTTACCGGACCCCGATGGACCGACCACAGCGACGGTCTCACCGCGATCGACGGCGATGCTCACCCCACGCAGGGCCAGGGTCTCCTCCTCGCCGGACCGAAAGAACCGGTACAGATCCTCCGCCCGAAGGGCTGCGCCATTCGTCAGCATCTGAGGGACCATGCTGGTCATCCCGACCACCGCACCGAGTCGGTGACGATCTTCCAGGGGTCGACGTTGTCCGCACCCTTCGGGCCGGACAGGGTCACCACCACCTCGGTACCGGCGCGCCAGAAGGAGTACCGCTCGAAGGCGTCCTGCACGACCTTGTTCGTCACCGGGTCGGGCGCGCTGTCTCCGACGTAGGTGACCAGGACGGCCTGACCGGCCTTTCGGGTGACGGTGGTCGACGCTGCCGCTCTGGAAGGCCGGCACCTCGCGTGGCCAATTGCGGAACGAACGGTCGAGGTGGCCGCCGCCTCGGTCAGGGCAGCCGCGGCCGGCCTCTCCGGTGATGGAGATCGCGTTGAGCTTGTCGGTGAACTCACCTCGCCGCTCGTCTGCGACCGCGCCCACCCCTCGGGCACCTTGACCGTGACCTTGCCGTCCGCGGTGGTGTAGTCGACGAAGACCTGCTGGTCGGGGATGTCCCCGGGAGGGTTGGACTCGGTCTGGTGCGCTCCCGGGCTCGACGGGGACGAAACCACCGACGGAGCCACCGATCCCGCGGACGGGGGCTGCGTCCCAGCGGGCGCTGCCGAGGACGTCGACCCAGAGCACGCGCTGATCGCCAGGACCGCGGCGATGGACACCACGGCGCCCTGCGCGAGTGGGCGACGCCGTCCGCCCCTACGGCCCCTGCCCGCGGCCGGGATGTCGAGCACGTGACCTGACATGTTCCACCTCGTCTCTCTCCCCTGAGCTCGTCTCGCCTGTGAGGCGTCGCGACCGGGGATACGCCGATCCCTCGACGTTAAAGACGCCTATGTCCACGTCGGCTTCGGGTAGGGCAAGAGCACGGCAAAACCCGAACCTGGCCCGAAGCCTTGAGTCGGCTGGGCGGGCTCGTCCGGGGATGATGGGCCGATGCGACGCGAAGTGGCCCGTGCGGCCGTGACCGCGGCATGGATCGCGCTGGCCGTGCTCGCCGTCCCGTTGGCGATCGCGGTCTACCTGCTCGTGCTGGGCGACGAGCGCGGGGAGCTGGAACGGGTTGCCCTGCGCGCGGCCATCCAGGTCGACGCCTCCTTCAACGCCGCCGACCCCGCCGAGCTGCCGCCGCCCGAGCCGGGCAGCCAGATCGGTCTGTACGACCGCACCGGCAGACTCCGCACCGGCACCGGCCCCCCGCAGGCCGACGCCGCCACCGTCCAGGCCATGACCGGTGTCGTCGCCCAACGCGTCAACGGCTCGATGCTCGTGGTCGCCCTTCCCGCCGCCTCCGGCGAACAGGTCACCGCGGTGGTGCGTGCCGCCTCCCCGACATCGACGCTCTGGCGGCGCACCGCCGTTGGCTGGGCGATCCTCGCCACCGCCATGGCCACCGCACTGCTCGCCGCGATCGGTGTCGCCCGCCGCGGCGCCCGACGGCTCGCCACGCCTCTCGAGGCGCTCGCCGCCGCAAGCCGATCAGTGGGGCAGGGCGACTTCAGCGTCTCGGTGCCGCAGTGCGGCATCCCCGAGATCGACCGCGTGGCCGACACTCAGAACTCCACAACCCGGCGCCTCGGCGCCCTCCTGGAACGCGAACGCCGGTTCACCGCGAACGCCTCACACCAGCTACGGACCCCCCTGGCCGGGCTGCAGATCGTACTCGAGACCGCCCTGACTCAAGGCCAGGGCCACCAGGGCCAGCACCGCACAGATCTGCGGGACGCGCTGGACGAGGCATTGGCGACCACATGCCGGCTTCAGGCGACCGTCGAGGACGTCCTCGCGCTGCACCGCGAGAGCGCGCTCCCGACCGGTTCATCGCCAAGGCCCCAGCGGGCCACAGATGGACTGTCCCATGTCGAAGGGATTCTGGAATCCGCCGCCGCCCGCTGGCACGGCCCCCTGGCCGCCGCCGGCCGACGGCTCAGCCATGGCTGCGATCCCGGGACGGCCACCCGATCGCTCCCGTCCGGACCCCTGGCCCAAATCCTCGACGTCCTGCTGGACAACGCCCTTCGGCACGGTCAGGGCCGCGTCCGGCTCACCGCTCGGTCGCTGGGGCAGGCGATCGCCATCGACGTCAGCGACGAGGGGCCCGGCGTCCCCGAGCACCTCGGCGATGTCTTTCGCCGAGGCACCGGGACCACCCACGGCATCGGCCTCAGTCTGGCCCGGGAGTTCGCCGTCTCCCTCGGCGGACGCCTCATCCTGTCCGCCCGAACACCGCCGGTCTTCAGCGTGATCCTTCCGGACAGGCACCCTGAGAGGACGACCGGTTGACCGGCCGCCAGGACGGACCGGTGCTGTCGTGGCTCTCATCGAGTTCACATGAAGCCGATCTACCCTGCGGTCCATGCGGGTGCTGCTGGTCGAGGACGCCACCCGGACGGCCGCGCTGCTGCGACGGGGTCTGGAGGAGGAAGGGTACGCGGTCGACGTGGTCGGCTCGGGTCATGACGCCGTGTGGCAGGGGACCGAGAATCCCTACGACGCAATCGTCCTGGACGTCATGCTCCCGGGCCTGGACGGCTTCGAAGTCTGCCGCCGGCTCCGGGCCGCCGACCGATGGGCGCCGGTGCTGATGCTGACCGCGCGTCACGAGGTCAGTGACCGGGTTCGGGGGCTGGACGCCGGGGCCGACGACTACCTGACCAAGCCGTTCAGCTTCGCCGAGCTGGCCGCCCGCCTTCGCGCCCTCATGCGACGCGGCCCCTCCCATCGACCCGCACAGCTGCGGGTCGGCGACCTGTGCCTGGACCCGGCGACCCGGCAGGCATGGCGGGGAACGGCGGAACTGGAGCTCTCGGCCAAGGAGTTCGCCCTGTTGGAGTACCTGATGCGCCACCCCGGGCAGGCGCTGACCCGCACCCGCATCCTGGAGCACGTCTGGGACTTCGCCTTCGACGGCGTCTCCAACATCGTGGATCAGTACATGGGCTACCTGCGCCGTAAGGTCGACCGGCCCTTCGGGCGCGAGGATCTCCAGACCGTGCGAGGAGTCGGGTACCGGCTGCGTGACGTCCCGGCGTCGGTCCGCGAGCCGGTGTAGCCGATGGGGCTGCGCATGCGGTTGACGCTGCTGTTCTCGACGGCTGTGGTCGGGCTCGCGTTCGCCGGCGGCGTGCTGCTCGTCGACCAGCTCGTCATCGGCATGAACGCCGCACTGGACTCCTCACTCACGGTGCGCGCCGACGCTTTGGCCCAACAGGTGGGACCGGGCGGAACGGTCGCGGACTTCCAGGACGGCCCGGGGGTGACCTCGATCCTGTCCCCGGTCGACACCCTGGCCCAGGTGATCGGACCCGACGGCAGACCGATCGAGTCCTCCGAAGGCGCCGGTGCCGTGCCGCTGCTGACAACGGCGCAACTGGCACGTGCGCGGTCCGGACCCGTCGCTTTCACCGCTTCGCTGCCTCAGGCCGACCCCGTCCGGCTCCTGGCCATGCCGGTCCCCGGAACGGGCCCGCGACCCGCCGTCGTCGTGGTGGGGACAGGGGGGCAGGTCGTGGTCGCGGCCGTCCATCGGGCGCAGGCTGCGGCCTGGATCGGGGGGCCCGTCGCGGCGCTACTCGGAGGGCTGGGCGCGTGGCTCCTGGCCGGTGCCGTGCTGCGGCCCGTCGAGCGCATGCGGGTCGAGGCCGCAGCGATCTCGGCAGGCGACACCGGAGCCCGGCTGGCCGTGCCGGCACGCCACGACGAGATCGCCCGGCTCGGGGAAACGATCAACTCACTGCTGGGCCGCCTCCAGGATGCTCTGGCGCGCCAGCGCAGGTTCGTCGCCGACGCCGGCCATGAGCTGCGGACCCCGCTGACCGCACTCCGAACCGAGCTCGAGCTCGCCGGTCGACCGGGGCGCGACCGCGCCAGCCTCGCGGCGTCCGTGGATGCGGCCGCGCAGGACACAGACCGGCTCATCCGACTGGCCGAGGATCTCCTCGTCATGGCACGCGCCGATGACAGCTCGGCGACGATCCATCACGGCCCGGTACGGCTCGATGAAGTGGTTCGCGAGGCGGCACGGTCAGCGCGGGGCGCGGCGACGCGTCGTGGCGTGCACCTCAACGTCCCGACGGTTGGCAGCGTCTGGGTCAGGGGGGATCGGGACCGCTTGCGTCGGGTTATCGGCAACCTCATCGACAACGCGGTCCGGCACTCCCCGGTCGGCGGCATCATCACCCTGCAGGCGTTCGCCGAGCGCGACACGCGACGTGTGATCGTCCGGGTCCTGGACCGAGGCTCCGGCTTCCCGCCCGAGTTTCTCCCCCGCGCGTTCGACAGGTTCGCCCGTGGTGACGTCGCCAGGACCGGCGGGGCCGGGACCGGGCTCGGTCTGGCCATCGTGGCCTCTCTGGTCCAGGAGCACGGCGGGACGGTCGTCGCCCGAAACCGCTCCGGCGGCGGCGCCGAGGTCGAGGTGGCGCTTCCCGCTCCGGGCGAAGCAGACGGTGCAGCCAGTCCGCGCCGGCCGGATGTGAACGCACACATGATCCTCACACCATCGTCTCAGGCCCTCGACGCGAGCATCGAAGGACATCAACCCGACGATGGCTCAGGAGGCCACCAACCATGAGGACCCCGACCAAGCTGGCCGGCATCGCCGCCGCCGTACTCGCTGTCACCGCTCTCACCGGAGGCGTCGCCTCCGCGCAGAGCGGCCCGCCGACCCCCTCGGGCAGCACCGCCACCGAGACGGCGACCGGCGCCGACACCGACACCGACACCCTGCAGCAAGGCGACCAGACGACGCCCGACACCGCCACTGAGCAGGCCAACGAGAGCGCCAACGAGACAGCAGCCGAGGGCGCCGGCGAGTCCGCAACAGCAGACGACGGTCCCGGCGGGCACGAAGACCCGCCCGGCGACGTCCAGCACGAAGGCGGAGCGAACGAGAAGTAGGGGCCGCACGCCGGCGAAGGGCCGGTGGCCGGGCGCCCCGGCGCCCGGCCACGCGGTCCGGGGTCATGCGCGATCGTCTGCCGATGCTCCCGCTACCTCATGTTCCCGGTATGACCCAGACTGAACCGGCCTGGCTGTGGCCAGAAGAGCAGCCCGTGCGGTCCAGCGTGCACCGTGATCTTCTTGATGAGTCCTCCGGTCGTGGTGTCCAGGACGTAGACCACCGAGTCTCTCCGACCCGACAGCCACAGCTGTCGGCCGTCGACGCTCAGGCCGCCCATGTCGGGCGAACCGCCACCGGGGAGCCGCCACACGGCACGAACCCGCAGACCGGCGGCATCGATCACCGACACGCTGCCCTCGTCGCGGTTGGAGACGTAGATCGAGGCCCCGTCCCGGCTGGGGTAGACGCCGTGGGCGCCGGCACCGGTGGGCAGGAAGCCGCGGACAGCGAACGTGCCGGCGTCGAGCAGCCAGACCCCATTGCGCAGCATGTCGGCGACCAGGAAGGTGGCTCCGTCCGGGGATAGGCGCACGTCCTGCGGCATGGCGCTGGCCCCGGCATCGAGCTGCCCCATCCTGCCCTCTCGGGCCCTGTCGGGCGGGAGAGCCCCCGGCGAGGGCAGGGCGTTCAGGTCGATGACCTTACTGATCCGGGTGCCGACGGCGGGCGCAACGATCAGCTTGCCGCTGAACTCGCAGCTGGCCACGAACGAGGTCAGGTCGGCGGTGAAGTCGGCGTGGTTGATCCCGTGGCACGGCACATGGAGTGAGTGCTTCAGAGCCATGGTGTGGGGGTCGCGATAGTCGATCCGGTTCAGCCGCTCGGCCATCACCATGGCCTGCGACCCGTCCGGAGTGAAGTACAGGTTGTACGGATCGTCCACGGGCACAGGCCGTCCCGGGATTCCCGTCCGGGGGTCGACCGGGGTCAACTGGTTGCCCGTGGATTCGTTGACCCACAGCGTCGCCAGGTCCCAGGACGGGACGACGTGCTGAGGCACAGCCGACGTCCGGAAGCTGCGAATGACCGTGTAGGTGGCCGGGTCGATGACATCGACGGTCCCGTTGACGGTGTTCGGGACGTACACCAGCACGCGCGCCGACGCGGCTGGCGGGGACAGCATCCCGGCGCGGGCGGCCGCGTAGACGTTGCGCGCCGCTGCGCCGGCCGACGACGCCTCGACGGAGACCGGACCCGGTGTGGACGCCGGCGGGCTGGTCACAATGGCAGAACCCGTTGGCGCCCCGGGAACCCCGGAGACGTTGCTCCCCGCCGTGCACCCGGCCACAAGGAGAGCGCCGATAGACGCCAGCCGCCGTACCCTGGGGCCGGCCCGGCCACAGCGTGGATCAGAACGGTTCATGATCTTGCCAGCAGGTCGCTCGCCGTCACTGCCGTCAGACCCCGCGCCCGCAGAGAATCGAGGATCCGGGGCATCGCCTCGACAGTGCCGGGATGACCGAGATGCAGGCTGACGATAGAACCGGGCGTGACCTCGGCGGCAAGGCGCGAGGCGATGGTCGCTGCGCCGGGATCGGTGTAGTCGAGTGGGTCGATGTCGTAGGCGAGGCATGCGCCGTACCCGGCGGCGCGGGCGGCCGCCCTGATCGCCGGAGTGCTGTGAGGCGTCCCGCTCGGCCGGAACCACCGTCCCGGGCCACCGGTCAACCCGCGAAGCTCTTCGGCGGCTCGGTTCACCTCACTGCGGATCTGCGAGACGGAGAGTCTGGGCATCGTCTGGTGGCTCCAGGTGTGGTTACCCAGCTCGTGCCCGCCGTCCAGGATGCGGCGCGCGATGGCAGGCTCCGCGGCGAGCCACTGACCGATGGCCAGAACGGTCACCCGCGCTCCGCCGGCCGCCAGCTCGGCCAGCATCCGTTGGAGGAGCCCGGGATCCCCGGCACCGTGGAACGTCAGCGCCACCGCGGCCAGGCCCGAAGGGCCGTGCATGATGTCGGGCCCGGACCGCGGTCCAGCGGCGGACGTGCTCGGAAGGGCGTCCGGCGAATGCGACGCATCTGCTGTGGGGGTCCTCCCGTCAGCTGGTGACAATGACGTGGGCCCCGGGCGGGCCGGCGACCCACTGTCGCCGGGTCCGCCGCATGCGGCGAGAAGGGCAGGTCCGAGCACCCCGCCGACAGCCACCGCCAGCACGCCTCGGCGCGTGGGGCCGTGAGGTCCGGCGAGGCTCATCGCCGCACAGCGCGGGTTTGCCGCAGCTCCGCAGCGTCGGTTGCCATGCCGGGACCCTGGCAGAGCTACCTGAGCCCAGCCTGAACGAGCTGGTCACGATCGGCTGGGGCACAAGAGTTCCCGGACGGGTTCAGACCCTCCTCAGCGGACACCCCGCAGACCCCCCTCAACCCTCGTCAGCCGCGTCGCACCAAGGCGACCCTGCTCGCGTCCGGGGCCGCCGCCCTGGCCCTGGCCGGTGGTCTGGCCGCGGCCAACGGCGGCGCCGCCAGCGCCGCCCCCAGCCCGCCCGGGCCCTCGACATCGACGTCGTCCGGTGCCACCGCCGGTCAGGACGCCGAGACCAAGGACGGCACGGAACAGGGCGACGTCGCCGGCTCGGTCCGGGCCCCGGAGTCGAAGACCGAGCTCTCGGAGGCGGACGAGGCCAAGGCCCTCGCGCCGCTGGCCACGGTCAGCCAATCCCAGGCCGAGAGCGCGGCCCAGGCCGCTGTGTCCGGCTCCAGCGTCGTCTCCGCGACTCTGGAGAGCGAGGACGGCTACGTCGTCTACGAGGTGGTGGTCAAGGACGCCGCGGGAATCCAGAGCGAGGTGATCGTCGACGCCGGCAACGGCACGGTCCTGAAGACGGAGATCCGACCCATCCGCCCCCGGCCAGCCGGTTCGGGCAGGGATGCGAACGCCGGGACAAGCCCACCGTGGGCCTGCCCGGCGTTCGTCGCTGTCCGGCCCGCCGTCGGGACGTGTTCACGGCTTCTGTGGCGGGATGAGACCCGCTCCGCGGGTTCAGGAAGCGTTCAGGACTCTCGCTGCACTATCAGTGGCATGACCTCCCTCGTCGCGGCCCCCGCAGACTCATGCGCCGAGTCGGCTCCGCAGGCTGGTCGTCTGATGGGCGTTCTGCGCAGCGCCGCCGTCCTGCTCCTGGCGGTTGTGCTGGCCTGGTGGCTGATCCCGGCGGCGGCGGCGACGCCCTGGAGTGGCATCGCCGTGCTGCTGTTGTCCGTGACGACGCTGAAGGTCGCCGGCCTGGTGATCCTCTGGGCAGTGGGCCTCTTCCTGCACTCCTATGTGCTCACCAGCTCGCTGCCGGGCCTGAGCCATCGCCGCGCCCTGACCCTGAATCTCACCGGTTCGGCCGTGTCGAACCTGCTGCCCGCCGGCGGGGCGGCGGGTGTGGCCACCAACCTGGTGATGATGCGCCGTTGGGCGGTCCCGCTGACATCGTTCACGGCCTTCACCGTGGTGAGCAACGTCTGGGACGTGGCCGCCAAGCTGCTGTTGCCGGCGGTCGCCGTCGCCCTCGTCCTGGCAGGGGGCGCCGTCCTGCCGCCCCTTCTGCTCGGTGGCGCCGCGGTCGCCGTCCTTGCTCTGGTCACCGCGCTCGCCACGATCTGGGCCGTGGCACGGCGACCGGTGTCGGACCCACCCCCACCCCCGCTGGCCACAGCACTCGAGCAGCACGATGCCCGGCCGAGGCACCTCGTGCTCAGCTGGCTCGACCGGGCCGTCGGCGCGACACGTGGGGCCTGGCCGTTGGCCTTGAGAACGGCCGGTGCGCGCTGGCCCCAGCTGACCGCCGGCATGGTCGGCTACCTCGCCGCTCAGGCGGCGCTGCTGTGGGCATGCTTCGCGGCCCTGGGCTCTCCGGTCGCCATCACCGTCGTCGTCGCGGCGTTCGCCGTCGAGCGGCTGACCACGCTGGTGCCGATCACACCCTCAGGGGTCGGGCTTGCCGAGGCCGGCGCCGTGTCGGTCCTGGTCGCGCTGGGATGCGCACCCGCCGTCGCCGCGGCCGGCGTCCTGCTGTACCGCCTGTTCACCGTCGTCCTGGAGATCCCGGTCGGCGCCCTGTGGCTGGCTGCCTGGAGCCAGGCCACCACTCGCCCCAGGAGCACAGCGTGAGAATCCTTCATGTCACCGATACCTTCGCCCCCACCGTCGGCGGCATCGAGGCGCTGGTCGCGGGTTTGGCCGGGGCCCAGGTGCGGACCGGTCACGACGTCGAGGTGCTGACCCGTACCCCCCAGCCCGGGCGAGACCCGTTGGCGGCCTTCGGGATCAGCCGCGAACCCGCGTCGCTGAGCGACCTGGTCGAGCGGGCGGACGTCGTGCACGCCCACGTGTCCGCCTACTCACCGCTGGCTCTGCGGGCCGCCGTCCTCGCAGCGGCGACCGGCGTGCCGGTCGTGGCCAGCGTGCACTCGGTGTGGGGGCGCGCCTGGCCGCTGATCGCCGGGTGGACATGGCTGGAGGGGTCGGCAGGCCTGCCGATCCAGTGGGCCGGGGTCAGCACGCTCGCCGCCGAGTTCGTCACCAAGGCGGTCCGACCGCAGGCTCCGGTCCTGGTGGTGCCCAACGCCATCGAGACCGGCGCCTGGACGCAGCGGGACACCGCCGGCCCGGTGGAACCGGTGGAACCGGTCACCGTCGTCAGCACGATGCGCATGGCGACCCGCAAACGTCCGGTCCCGTTGCTGGCCATGCTGCGCGCGGTGCGGGAGAGCATTCCATCAGACGTGCCCCTGCGCGCCGTCCTGATCGGTGACGGGCCCCTGCTGCCTCGGGTTCGACGCTACGTCGCCCGGCACGGCATGGACTGGGTGGAGCTGCCGGGGACCCTGACCCCTGAACGGATCCGCGAGATCTACGCCACCGCGGACGTATACGTGGCGCCCGGCGTGATGGAGTCGTTCGGGCTGGCGGCGCTGGAGGCGCGGACGGCGGGCCTGCCCGTCGTCGCGATGTCCCGCAGCGGCGTTGCGGACCTGCTCACCGACGGCCTCGACTCCCGCCTGGTTCCCGACGACGTCGCGATGACAGCGGCTCTGCGCGATCTCGTCATGGACCGCGAAAGGCTCAACACCATGGCACGGCACTGTCACGCCGTCACTCCCGACGCAGACTGGCACGAGGCGGTCTCGGCGGTGTTCGGCGCCTACGCCTCGGCCTGGACGCTGGCCTCGACCACCGCTGGGCACACCTCTTCGATGAGCTCTCAACGGAGGTCCAGCCCGCTGAGTCCGCCCCGTTTCGCCGACGGCGAACCCGCGCCGGGGGTGGCGGCGCGTTGATCACGAAGCTCGATCACGCTGGAGCATCCCAGTCGTCCTGACACCGATTGGGCGTCTCGGGTGGTGCTCTTCTGCGGGTCGGTCTCGGGGACCGGTCGCCCGTCATCTCGAGGCGCTACGGTCCACACATGAGCCTCGCCGGTGTCCGAGGCAGGAACGCGCCGCACGATGTGCCGAGCGGCGGGTTGTTGCTGCTCGGGTTCGATGAGCTGGTCAAGCGTGGCCTGCGCGGCGTCTGGCGGCGCGGGGAGGCGCCGCCGGGTGGCTTCGTCTGGGCGGCACCGCACCAGAGCTGGTGGGATCCGTTCGTTGCGGCGGCGGCGCTGAAGGACGCGGGCCGGATCCCGGCGCTGGTCATGGAACAGGACAACCTGGCGGACTTCCGCTTCCTTCGTCGCGTCGGGGTCTTCGGGACGGCTGAGCTGCGTCGAGGGCTGGACCACCTGGCTGCCGGCCACGTACTGATCGTCTTCCCCGAGGGCGAGTTGGCGCCGGCCGGGCCACTCCGACCGCTTGCAGCGGGCGCCGCCTGGTTCGCGCTCCGAGGCGGAGTGCCGTTGGTGGCAGCCGCGGTGCGGGTAGCAGCGCGTGGGCACCAGGCGAGCGAGGCCTATGTCGATCTGGCAACGGTCACGTTGCCGGCGGGACGGTCGCGCCGTGACGTGAGCGTCGCCACGGCAGAGCTGTCCCGCGTCCTGGGTGCACGGCTCGCGACGATCGACACGGCGATCACGACGACTCACCCACGCGAGCCGCTGCCGGGCTTCGCCGAGGTCGTTCACGGACGGCGCAGCATGGACGAGAGGTTGCAGCGGTGGGCAGCGTTCTTCGGACGTTGAGGGCCGGCGTCCTGGCCTTCCACGCGGTCAAGACTGCGTCCCTGGTGGCCAACGCGGCCGCCTTTCCGCGCCTGCGCAGCGCCCCGCCCACCCCGCTGCCGCGAGTGTCGCTGCTGATACCCGCCCGGGACGAGGCCGGGAACCTGCCGCGCACGCTGCCGACCTGGCTCGGGCAGCCGGTGGCCGAGATCCTGCTGCTCGACGACGGGTCCTCGGACGGGACGGCCGAGCTCGCGCGGCACCTGGCGGGGCGGAACGACAGGCTGCGTGTCATCACCGGTGCGGGGCTGCCCGGAGGCTGGATCGGCAAGGCGTGGGCCTGCCAGCAGCTGGGGAGGGCAGCCAGCGGGGACCTGCTTGTCTTCTGCGACGCCGACGTCGAGCTGCACCCCGGTGCGGTCGAGTCGATCGTGGCGGCGGCGCGGCAGCAGAATGCCGACATGTTCTCGGTGTTCCCCCGTCAGCTCACCCACAGCGTCGGGGAGCGCCTGCTCGTCCCGCTGATCGATGACGTGCTGCTGGCGTTCTTGCCCTACCGGCTGCTCAGCATGCCGGTACCCGCTGCTGCCACGGCCAACGGGCAGCTGATCGCCTTCACGCGCGAGGCGTACGACGCGATCGGCGGCCACGCCGCCGTCCGGACCGCCGTGGTGGAGGACGTGCGGTTGGCCTACACGGCGCGCAAGGCCGGTCTGCGTCTCGGGCTGGCGCTCGGAGCCGGGCTGGTCCGTTCCCGGATGTACGACGGCTACCGCGAGACCATCCGGGGCTTCGGCAAGTCGCTGCGCGCGGCCCACGGCGGGTCGCGGGCGCTGATGGCAGTGACCGCGACCGGGCACCTGGTCGCTTACACACTGCCCTGGGCATTGGCCGGACGTGACCGCGGCTGGGCCGTGGCGGCCGCTGCGGGCCCGGTGCAACGTCTCGTCGTCAACGCATCGACCGGCCGGGGAGCGCCGTGGGAGGCTTTGTTGGTGCCGGGCACGCCGCTCGCGGCCGTGCCGCTCTACCTCGTCGCGATCCGCCGGCGCCAGTGGTGGAAGGGCAGGGCAGTGCAGTGACCCGGCCCCTGCAGACCGGCTCACGACGCTTCCCCTCGCCGCGCGGCCGGCGACTCGCCGGACACCTCGGCCGGTTCGGTATCGAGCCTTTGGCGCTGATCGAGGAGGGCGCCCGACTTGGCAAGGTGTTCGAGCTGCGGCTCTGGCGCCGTGCCATCGTGGGATACAGCCCCGACTGGAACCGGCTCGTGCTCAAGGACATCGAGACGTTCCGTAGCCGCGGCAGCCTCAGCGAGCGCACCCGCTACCTCGCCGGAGGCGTTGTCCTGACCGACGCGCCCGAGCATCGGCCTCGCCGGGCGGCCCTCAACCCGGCCTTCCACGCCCGATCGCTGCACGCGCTGCGCGAGGACCTGCGGGCAGTGGTCGCGGCCCGGGTGCCGACGGGCGACTTCGAGGCATCGGCGTGGGCGTCCGGCACCGTCCAAGCGATGTTGCAGCGCGCGTTCTTCGGCGCCGGACCCGCGATCGATCCTGCCCTGCTGTCTGGCTTCGTGCACCCGTTGGACCTGCCGATGCCCGCCCCCCTACTTCCCAGGCCCCTGCTGTTCCGACGGATGACCCGGGCGATGACCAAGGCCGTGGCGACCGCTCCGATGGGCAGCCTTGCCGCCCATGTGCGGGACTCGGTAGACCGCGCAGCCGAGGAGGTGCGGGTCTCGTTCGCGGCGGGCTATGACACGACCACGCATACCTTGGCCTGGGCGCTGTGGCACCTCGGGGCGTCACCGCCCTGGGCCGATGTGCAGGTCCTCCCCCAAGTGCTCGACGAGACCCTGCGGATGTACCCGGTCGGATGGCTCGGCAGCCGCGAGACCACCCGAACCGTGCAGCACGACGGTGTCGAGATCCCCCCGGGCACCCTGGTGTTCTACTCGCCGTGGCTGACCCATCACGACCCCGACCTGTGGCCCGACCCCCGCCGCTTCGACCCGTCGCGCTTCGCCGCCAGCACCCTGCCGGCATGGGGCTTCATCCCGTTCTCGGCCGGCCAACGCACCTGCCTCGGTGCCCACCTGGCGCGGCTGATGCTGACCACAGCGCTCGAGCCGTTCTGCGACGGGCGATTGCGCGTTCTCCGCGGCGCACCAGAGGTCCGCACCGGGTTGACCTTGCTCCAACGAGGCGAGATGTACCTGACCCGTAGATGACGGTCCCTGGCATCGCCGTCCGCCCGGCGTGATGAAGTCGTTCGGGCTGGCGGCGCTGGAGGCGCGGACGGCGGGCCTGCCCGTCGTCGCGAGGTCCCGCAGCGGAGTTGCGGACCTGCTGACGGCCTCGACTCCCGCCCGGTGGCCAAGGATGCCGCGATAACGCAGCGGTCTCGGCGGTGTTCGGCGCCTACGCTTCGGCCTGGACGCTGGCCTCCGCACGCACTCGAGCTCCAGCCTTCAGCGAAACTACATCGCTTCTGCATCGGTTACCCCGCCCGGTTCCACGATGGTGAAGCCATGGACACCGTCACCGCGGCCACCGAGGCCGAAGCGTCCCGGCCCGAGCGGCGGGTGAGCCGTCGAGTCGTGCTCGGCGCGGCGGTGGCCGGTGGGTTGGGCCTGGCCGGGCTCGGTGGCTACGCCGGGTATGCCGCCCGCGACCGCACCAGCCCAGCCGGGGTCGACCACAAATTGATCGAGCAGGCGGAGGCCGCCCGGGCCCGCAGCGGCGCCGTCCGCGACCTCGCCGTGACCGCCCGGTCCGCCCAGGTCGATCTCGGCGGCCCCGTGGTGACCGCGTTGACCTATGACGGCACGCTTCCGGGCCCGGTCCTGCGGGCCACCGCCGGGGACCTGCTCCGGGTGGCCATCACCAACCGCCTCGACCAACCGAGCAGCGTGCACTGGCACGGCCTGGCCATCCGCAACGACGCCGACGGCGTGCCCGGGGTGACCGGGCCCCCGATCGAGGCCGGCGCCTCCACCACGATCCAGTTCGTGGTGCCGGACCCGGGCACCTACTGGTTCCACCCCCACACCGGCCTGCAACTGGACTGGGGCCTGTCCGCGCCGCTGATCGTGGACGACCCCGCCGACCCCGGCCGCTACGACCACGAACTCATCGTCGTCCTCGACGACTGGAGCCCCGGCCTGGGCTCCACCCCCGAACAGCTCCTGGCCGACCTCCGCGCCTACGGCGCCACCATGGGCGGCATGGGCGGGATGGGCGGGATGGACCACGGCTCGATGGGCGGGATGGGCGGCATGGGCGGCATGTCCGACGCCGGGGACGTCGCCTACCCCGCCTACCTGGCCAACGGCCGCCTGCCCGAGGCGGCGACCAGCCTGGACGCCAAGCCGGGCCAGCGGATTCGGCTGCGAATCATCAACGCCGCCGCGGACACCACCTTCGACGTGGCCGTGGGCGGACACCGGATGACCGTGACCCACTCCGACGGGTTCCCCGTCCACCCCGTCGACGTGGACGCCGTCCGCGTCTCGATGGGTGAGCGCTACGACGCCACCCTCACCGCAGGCGACGGAGTGTTCCCGGTGGTGGCCGTTCCCCTCGCCAAGAGCGGCACCGCGGCCCGGGTCCTGATCCGTACCGCAGCCGGCGCCGTCCCACCGGCCGACCTGGTCCCCACGGAGATGAGCGGTCGCCGGCTCGAGCTCACCGATCTGATCGCCGCGGACTCGGTGCGCCTACCCGACCGCTCCCCCGACACCGTCCAGGACGTCGTGCTCGGCGGGGACATGACGGCCTACCGGTGGACCATCAACGGACGAACCTACGATCAGACCCGTCCACTGACCGTCCGGCACGGCCAGTCGACCCGGCTCCGGCTCCTCAACCGGACCATGATGCTGCACCCGGTCCATCTGCACGGACACACCTTCGCCGTCCGCAACGGCGGCGGCGTCCGCAAGGACACCGTGCTGGTCCCGGCCATGACCCGCATCGACGTCGACGTCCTCGCCGACAACCCCGGCCCTTGGATGCTGCACTGCCACAACATCTTCCACATGGAAGCCGGCATGATGACCCGCCTCGACTACACGACCTGACACCGCCCCAGGAGTCGACGGACCGCTCGACGCACAGGTGATTCAAAGCTCCTCCTCACGCTCCGCCCAACCGGTCCGGCGAGTCTTCGATCATGACAACGACACGGAGCGCTCCCCGCAGCGCCATCGACCCCCGACCGGAGGGTGGCGGCCTCGTCGCTGCCGCGGGCCCCGTCCTCGACCTCGTGATCCCGGTCTACAACGAGGCCGCCGGTCTCGAGGCATCGGTCCGGGCCGTCCACGCCTACCTGAGCGACGAGCTGCCTTTCTCGTGGCGGGTGACGATCGCCGACAACGCCTCGACGGACGGCACCCTTGCCGTGGCCGAGCGTCTCGCCGCCGAGCTGCCGCAGGTGAGGGTCGCCCACCTCGACGCGAAGGGTCGCGGCCGTGCCCTCAACACGGTCTGGTCCACCTCGAACGCCCAGGTGCTCGCCTACTGCGACGTCGACCTGTCGACGGACCTCTCGGCGCTCCTGCCGCTGGTCGCCCCGCTGGTCTCCGGGCACTCCCACGTCGCCATCGGCACGCGTCTCGCACGCTCCTCCCGGGTGGTCCGCGGGCCCAAGCGTGAGTTCATCTCGCGCTCCTACAACCTCATCCTCCGGACCTCGCTGGCAGCCCGCTTCTCCGACGCCCAGTGCGGGTTCAAGGCGATCCGGGCCGACGTCGCGCGTGAGCTGCTCCCGCTCGTCCAGGACACCGGGTGGTTCTTCGACACCGAACTGCTGGTGCTCGCCGAGCGGGCTGGGCTGCGCATCCACGAGGTCCCCGTCGACTGGGTCGACGACCCGGACTCGCGTGTGGATGTCGTCGCCACGGCGCTGGAGGACCTCAAGGGTGTCGTCCGGGTCGGCCGCGAGCTGGTGAGCGGCGCGCTGCCGCTGCGTGAGATCGGCGAGCACCTACCGTTGGTCGGGGACTCGCAGACGCGTGTGGTGCAGGGCGTCGTCGAGCCGGCCGATGCACGGGCGCAGACGGCCCTGCTGCACCAGCTCGTGCGGTTCGCCGTGGTGGGCGTCGCCTCGACCCTGGCCTACGCGATGATCTTCCTGCTGCTGCGCGACCCGATGGGCGCGCAGGCCGCGAACGTCAGTGCGCTGCTGCTCACCGCGATCGCCAACACGGCGGCCAACCGACGCCTCACGTTCGGGTTCCGCGGGTCGACGAACGCCGCCCGACACCAGGGCCAGGGGCTGCTCGTGTTCTTCTTCGCGTGGGGGCTGACCTCCGCCGCCCTCGCCCTTCTCGCCGCCGTCGCGCCGACGGCACCGCACTCCATCGAGCTCGCCGCCCTCGTGGTCGCCAACCTCGCTGCGACCGTCCTGCGGTTCGTCCTGTTGCGGCAGTGGGTGTTCCGACCGCGCGTAGCGGCCGGCGTGCCCGATCCGGCCGGCGTCCGCGCCGAGACCACCCTGACCAGCGCCCGCGCAGGCGCCGGCCTCACCGAAGGAACCCTGCGATGACTCTCTCCTCGAACACCGCCGTGAAGGACGACGCGCAACCGTCGCCTGTCGCGCCCGTCGTGCCCCCGACGCGTCCGGGCGCCGAACGATCCGTCCCGGAACCCCGACAGCGGTGGGAGCGGCCGGCTCTCCTGGCCCTCCTGCTCGTCACCGGCGCGCTCTACCTGTGGGACCTGTCCGCCTCCGGCTGGGCGAACTCCTACTACTCCGCGGCCGTCCAGGCGGGTTCGCAGAGCTGGACGGCGTTCTTCTTCGGTGCGTCGGACGCCGCGGCGTCGATCACCGTCGACAAGCCGCCGGCCTCGCTGTGGGTGATGGGCCTGTCGGTGCGGATCTTCGGACTCAACTCCTGGGCGATGCTGGTGCCGCAGGCACTCATGGGTGTGGCCACCGTCGGCGTCGTGTACGCCTCGGTGCGTCGCTACTTCAGCGCCCAGGCCGGTCTGCTCGCCGGTGCCGTCGTGGCGCTGACGCCGGTCGCCGCCCTGATGTTCCGATTCAACAACCCCGACGCGCTCCTCGTGCTGCTGCTGACCCTTGCGGTGTATGTGACGCTGCGGGCGGTCGAGGACGGACGCACCCGGTGGCTGGTGCTCGCCGGGGCGCTGGTCGGGCTGGGCTTCCTCACCAAACAGCTCCAGGCATTCCTCGTCCTGCCCGGCATCGCAGCGGTCTACCTCTCGCCGCACCGGTCTCGATCTGGCGGCGTCTGCGCGACGGCCTGCTCGCGGTCGCCGCGATGATCGCCTCCGCCGGATGGTGGGTCGCCGTCGTCGAGCTCACCCCGGCGTCGGCCCGTCCCTACATCGGGGGCTCGACGACCAACTCCTTCCTCGAGCTGACCTTCGGGTACAACGGGCTCGGCCGGATCTTCGGCCGCACGACGAGCACGACCACCACCGGCGGGGCCGCCGGCGGGCCGACGGGCGGCACGGGCGGCACGGGCGGCAGCATGTTCTCGTCGAACGTCGGCGTGCTACGGATGTTCACCGGTGACCTCGGTGGGCACGTCTCGTGGCTCATCCCCGCGGCGTTGATCCTCGGGCTCGCCGGCCTGTGGATCGTGGGCCGGGTCGCGCGCACCGACGTGCGGCGGGCCGCCCTGCTCCTGTGGGGCGCAACCCTCGTCGTCACGGGCCTGACGTTCTCCCTGATGGACGGCACCTTCCACCAGTACTACACCGTGGCCCTCGCCCCCTCGATCGGAGCCCTCGTCGGCATCGGAGGATGGCTGCTGTGGACGCGTCGCGCCGAGCGGTGGGCGCTCCCGGCGCTCGCCGCGGTCTCGCTGGCCACCACGGGCTGGGCCTGGATCGTCCTGGCCCGCTCCCCGGAGTGGAACCCCTGGCTGCGCTGGGTGGTCCTGGCCGTCGGTCTGCTCGCCGCGGCCGGCCTGCTTCTGGGCCGCCGGCTCGGGTCGACAATGCTCCGGGCGGGGGTGACGCTCGCCATCATCGCGGCGCTCGCGGGCCCGACCTCGTGGACGGCGCAGACCGTGCTCACACCGCACACCGGTGGTGCCGTCACAACAGGTCCTGCCGTCGAGGGCAGCACGTCCGGTGGTCCGGGTGGCACCACTGGTCAGGGCACTCCCCCCGGCGCGAGCGATACCTCGACCGTCAGCGACGCCGTCATCGCCCTCCTCGTCGAGGACGCCGACTCCTTCACCTGGGTCGCGGCGACGACGGGCGCCGAGAACGCCGCGAGCTACCAGCTTCCGACCGAGAAGTCGGTCATGCCGATCGGCGGCTTCAACGGGGGCGACCCCTCACCGACGCTGGAGCAGTTCCAGACCTACGTCGCCGACGGGCAGATCCACTACTACATCGCCAGCGACGCCGGCGACGGTGGTGGTGGTGGTGGCGGCGGGGGTCCGGCCGGTGGCGGCGGGAGCGAAGGCTCCTCCTCGTCGATCTCCACCTGGGTCAGTGAGAACTTCACCGCCCAGACGGTCGACGACGTCACGGTGTACGACCTCACGGCGCCGATCGACTGACGTAGGACGGTGAGGGGCGTCGTCCCAGTGCTGCACCAGAGCGAACAATCAGTCCCCCGTCCTGCGGTCCCGCAGGACGGGGACGATGAACCACGTGCCCAGGGATATCAGGACGACGGCGCCGGCGGCGGTGATCGCCGCTACCCGCCCGACGACGATGGATCATCATCCGGAGCAGGATCGTGGCCAGAGCTGCCTTCGAAACCAGCGCCAGATAGAACATCCTCTGTTGCTCGGTGAGTTGGTCGAATCGTGACTGGAACGGCACGGTCAGTAAGAACCCACTCAGGATCTGGACCCCGGTCTGTGTGACGCGCAGCTCCTGCATCAGCTCGTCCCAGTTTCGGTCGTAGCGCTCCGAATCGGTCTCGCGTCGATCCTTGTGCATGACCCTCATCCCTCCGTGCCGAGGTCTGTTGAGGTTTGGGATCAGAGTGCGCCGGAGGAGCAGCCCAGCGGAAGGCCCAGCCCCCGCGGCTCCTCCCGAAACGCCACCCCACTGCATCGCGCAGGCGTCGGCGACCCGGGTCTACGGCCGACGGCTGCGAGCCGCTCGCGCCGCGAGCCATCGCCGCGCCGGTGCAGCCAGGACGAGGACGATCAGGCCGTAGTACCCGAAGCCGGGGATGGCCAGCCCGGCGACGAGCGCGACCGCGAACAGGCCCGTGACGACGACCGACAACCGCAGCGTCTCGGGGTGGGGTGGGTTGTCCGGCTCCCACAGGGCCGGCTGCCGGGCGACCATCAGATGGGTCGCGAGGGCCACGATGCAGGTCAGCAGCATCGTCCCGATGTAGAGCAGCACCTGGAGCCGGTCCGTCGGCAGGGCGCCGACCATCGCCGTCGGGACCGGCAGCCACACGATGGTGAGCATCCACGCGACGTTGAGCCGCGTGAGCATGGGCGACGGAACGGCCAGATGGTCGTACAGCCGGTGATGGGACAACCAGAAGGACGCGATGATGACGAAGCTGAGCAGGAAGGTGAGGAGCCGGCCGAGGTTGTCGTGGAGGAACTGGATCGTCGTCAGGTCGTCGGCGGCCGCCTCGGGCACACGCTCCAGCAGCGGCAGGATCAGCAGGGTCATGGCGATGGCCACGACCGCGTCGGTGAACGCCTTGAGCCGGTCCGTGGACCTCACGGCATCGCCCCGAGGCGGCTCGCGGTCCCTGCTCGTCGGCTCCGCCGAGGTCTCCCCGCCTGCCATGCCGGTCAGGCTAGCGCCGCGCCGCGCCGCTCATGGGACTGGCCGGCGGCCATCAGGCGTCGCTCACGTCGTCGGACAGACCCCGAAGGCACCACAGCCCCCAGAGGAGCAGCAGGGTGTCGTGGCCCACGAGGAACCCCCACAGCACCCCGCCATGCAACGCAGTGATCTTGAACATGAGATCCGCGAGGGCGTGGATCCCCGCCAGGGCCCACACGGCCCCGGTTCGCCACCGCAGGACCCCCAGGGCGATGCCGCCGCAGAAGGACCCGAACGCCTGGGCCAAAGACACCGCGAGCGGCTGGCCGAAGGCGACGTTGGTCAGATGGGACAGCCCGAAGAAGGCAGCGCCGATGACCACCGATCGGCGCAACCCCAGGCCTCGCAGGATGTCGAGGATGATTCCCCGGTGCCAGACCTCCTCGAAGATCCCCGTGGCGACATAGCCCGTTACGAAGATGGTCAGCGTGCCGACGGCCGGGAAGGAGAAGCCGGCGACAACAGGGGCGACGGCGAGCACCAGCGGGACACCGAGCAAGGCGATGTGCCGCCACGTGGCCGGTCCACGGGTCGAGGTCCGCCGCCACCCGCGGGTGCGCGCGACGACGGCGAGCGCCGCGACCATGACGACCAGGACCGCAACGAGGCGCCGAACGTACTCATCCGTCCCGGGCGCCGCGGCGTCGAGTCCCACGCCCACCGCGACGCTGACCAGGGCTGCTGCCGCCGCGAGCCCGAACGCCACCCACACTGGATGGCGAAAGCGCCGCGACCAACTGTCGACAACGGGGTCCGCCAGGTCGGACGAACCGACCCCGGGTACCTCCGAGGGCGGAGTGGCGGTCATCACGGGCTCCTAGAAGTACTGGCGGCGACGAGAACTGGTGTCACGTCGGCCGGAACCGCCGCGAATCATACCCGGACGGTAGAGGCGGATCCAGCTCCTGTCTGGCAGCGGTCCGCCTCTAGAGAATCGGGCCGCGGGTGCCGGGGCCGGGCGTCGTCACCGATGTCGGTGGTATCCCCTACCCTTCGAACTGGTCGGCGGGAGGGAGCAGAATCGTGGACTTTGACCAGATTGAGGCGCTTCGCCGTCGCCAGCCTGCGTGGCGCCTACTGCGGTCCGACAACGCCGCACTGGTGATCAGCTTCCTGGGGCAGGTCTTCGTGGCCGAGAACACCCGTTCCATCCCATTCGCCGAGCTCGCTTCACGGCTGGACGACGTGCTTCAGGACCTCAACGCACGGCTTGGTGAGGACACATTTCCGCGGACGGCGGAGGCCTACCTCGACGCCTGGGCACATCCGGAGGCCGGCTGGCTGCGCAAGTATTATCCGATCGGGGGTCAGGTCGCCCACGTCGACGCGACCGCCGATCTACAGCGAGCCCACTCGTGGGTGGTCTCCCTGCAGCCTCGTGACTTCGTCGGCACGGAGTCACGGCTCGGCGTCGCGTTGCAGCTACTGGAGGAAATGGCCCTCGGCTCGCAGGCCGATCCGCAGGTACGGATGCGAGACCTCGAACGCCGTCGAGCCGAACTGGACCGACAGATCGAACGGGTCCGACGGGGGGAGGTCGACGTCCTCGACGCCACCTCGCTGCGAGACCGGTACCAGCAGTTCTGCGCGACGGCCCGAGGACTGCTCGCGGACTTCCGGGAGGTGGAGGAGAACTTCCGCTCCCTCGACCGCGAGCTGCGTGAGCGGGTGACCTCCTGGGGTGGGTCCAAGGGCGAACTGTTGGACGACGTCCTCGGGGACCGGGCGTTGATCACGGACTCCGATCAGGGTCGCTCGTTCCACGCCTTCTACGACTTCCTGCTCTCCCCTTCCCGGCAGGAGCGGTTCGAGGATCTGCTGGGGCAGGTTCAGGCCATGGCAGCGCTCACCTTCCCCGATCCCCACGTCGCGCGGATCCACCACGACTGGCTCGATGCCGGGGAACGCACCCAGGCCACGGTGCGGTTGCTCTCGGAACAGCTGCGCCGCTTCCTCGACGACCGGGCCTGGCTGGAGAACCGCCGCGTCGGCGATCTCCTGCGGAGCATCGAGAGCACGGCTCTGGCTCTGCGCGCACACGGCCCGATCGACCTGCACATGGAGCTGGACGACGTCCGCCCGCAGCTGCGGCTGCCTACCGAGCGGCCCCTGTACGCCGTCCGAGAACGGGGGCAGCTCGACAGTTCCTCGGTCGAGGTCGGTCACGCCGACACCGACACCGCCCTGCTGTTCGACCAGGTGTATGTCGATCACCTACCGCTGGCCCGTGAGGTGCGCCGCACGCTCCAGGCGCGCAGCCAGGCGACCCTCGGCGAGGTGCTCGACAGCCGGCCTCTCGAACTCGGTCTTGCCGAACTGGTCTCGTACCTGGCCCTGGACGACCCGGGGTTCGAGGTCGTGTTCGACGAGGCCGCACGCCAGTCCGTCACCTGGTCGGACGGGGACGGCCAGGAGCACCGAGCCACCGTGCCGGTGGTCACCTACCTGCGAGCCGGCTCGGGCAGCGCACCGGAGCCACTCCGATGAGCGCGGGGACGCCGGCCCAGTCCGAGCTCGATCTGCCGTTCGTCGTCACCCAGCTGATGAAGGGCGTGGTGTACGAGGACACCCATCCGAAGGCCTGGCGCCATCTGCTCCAGCTGCAACCGCAGGTCCGCGACTATGTCTCGGTGATGGGGCTCGTCGTCGTGGTCGACGAGGCAGAGGGCTTCGCGTTCCTGCGCTCGCGCCCCGAGGAGGCGGACGACGAGGACGACGAGCGTTCGGGAGCGCAGCGGTTGGTGGCCCGCCGTTCCCTGACCTTCGCCGTGAGCCTGACGCTCGCCCTGTTGCGCAAGCGGCTTGCCGAGTTCGATGCCTCGGACGGCGGCGCGCGCTGCGTCGTGTCCCGCGAGGAGATCGCCGAGAGCCTGCGGGTCTTCATCCCGGAGACGTCCAACGAGGCTCGGCTGGTGGACCAGGTCGACACGCTGATCACCAAGATCGTGGATCTCGGCTACCTGCGACGGGTACGCGAGGAGACCGACCGCTACGAGATCCGCCGCATCCTCAAGGCGTTCGTGGACGCGCAGTGGCTGGCCCGGTTCGACGAGGAACTCGCCCGATACGCCGCCATCGGTCGGTGCGACGGTCAGGCGGAGGACGACCAGGTCCCTGAGGAGCGAGCATGACCCTGTTCAGTGCCATCGACGTCGCCTCGCCGCAGGGGAACGCGCCGCTCGGCTATCGGCTGCACGGGCTCGAGGTCTACAACTGGGGCACCTTCGACGGGCGGATCTGGTCCTTCCCCGTCGAAGGATGTACCGCCCTGCTCACCGGAGACATCGGTTCCGGCAAATCCACGCTGGTGGACGCCATCACGACGCTGCTGCTGCCGGCGCACCGCGTCTCCTACAACAAGGCCGCCGGCGGCACGACCCGCGAACGCGACCTGCGCTCCTACGTCCGCGGCTACTACCGCAGCGAGCGCAACGAGGCCACCGGTTCGACCCGTCCGGTCGCGCTGCGTCCCGGAGCGACGACCTATTCGGTCATCCTCGGCGTCTTCCGCAACGTCGGCCTGGACGCGACCGTCACGCTGGCGCAGGTGTTCTCCACCAGCGGCGGCCAGGGGCAGCCCGACCGGTTCTTCGCCGTCGCGCAGGAGGAGCTGTCGATCGCCGAGCACTTCGCCGAGTTCGGCGGCGACCTGGGCGCGCTGAGGCGCCGGCTCCGCCAGCGCGGAGCGCAACTGCACGACACCTTCCCGCCCTACGGCAAGGCCTACCGGCGGGCGATGAGCATCGAGTCCGAGCAGGCCATGGAGCTGTTCCATCAGACGGTGTCGATGAAGTCGGTCGCCGACCTGAACGACTTCGTGCGCAGCCACATGTTGGAGCCGTTCGACGCCGCCGTCTGGATCGACCGGCTGGTCGGCCACTTCGAGGACCTCACGCGCGCCCACGACGCCGTCCTGACCGCCCGCCGGCAGGTGGAGCAGCTCGACCCGCTGCTGCGGGATGCTCGACGGCACGAGTCGCTGGGCGAGCAGGCCGCGTTGCTGACCGACGAACAGGCGCACCTGGCGTACTTCGTCGCGGCGCGCAAGGAGGCACTCCTGCAGGCGGACCTCGCCGCCGTGCGCGATCGGGTCAGCCTCCGCGCACGAACTCGTGACCCGGCTGGCCGGCCGGGCCAAGGACCTGGCGGCCCGCCGGGACGCCCTGATCGAGGAGCGGGCGGGCGCCGGCGGTGATCGGATCGGGGAGATCGGTCGACAGCTCGAGGCGGCCGTGAGTCGAGCGTGATCGCCGGCGGTCGGCGGCTGAGATGGTGGCGCAGCTGTTGGCCGACGTCGGGCTGCCCGAGGCATCCTCCGAGGAGCAGTTCCGGGCCGCCCTGGACTCGGCGGCGCAGGCCACGGTGCGGCTCGGCCGGGAGCAGGACGACGCCCAGCAGGTGGTCGACCGGGTGGGCCACGAGAAGGCACAGGTACAGGCGGAGAGCGACGAACTCAACGCCGAGCTGCTCAGTCTGCGATCGCGACGCAACAACCTGCCGCGCGAGAACCTGGGCCTGCGCGGGAACCTGTGCGCCGAGCTGGGCATCGACGCCGAGGAGCTCCCGTTCGCCGGCGAGCTGATCCAGGTCCGGCCGGACGAGGTCGCCTGGGAGGGAGCGGCGGAACGGGTGCTGCGTGCCTTCGGGATCTCGCTGCTGGTGCCGGAGGAGCACTACCGTGCGGTCTCGGACTGGATCGATGGCCGCCACCTCGGCATGCGCCTGGTGTACTTCAGGGTGCCTCATCGCGTCGTGAGCCGACCGGCACCGCACCCGGGCTCGGGCGAGCTGCTGCACACCAAGCTCCAGCTCCATCAGGACTCCCCCATGTACGACTGGCTGGAGCATGAGCTCCTGCACCGCGCCGGACTGGTCTGCGCGACCACCCTGGAGGAGTTCCGCCGCGCAGACAGGGCGGTGTCCCAGGCCGGTCAGATCAAGGACCGGCAGCGGCACGAGAAGAACGATCGACACCGGATCGACGACCGCAGTCGGTACGTGCTCGGCTGGAGCAACAAGGCCAAGATCGATGTACTCCTGGCACGGGCGACGACCGTCACCGCCACCCTGCAGCGACTGGACGACGAGGCGAAGGCGGCCCGCGAGCGGCAGGCGGCGCTGCAGCGACGCGAGGCCACCTTGACGATGCTTGCCCACCACCGCTCCTGGGAGGACATCGACTGGCAGTCGACGGTCGGCGTGATCACCAGCCTGGAGTCGGAGCGCCGGCGGGTGGAGTCCTCATCCGGGGAGCTGGCCCGGATCGCACAGACCCTGCGCGAGGTGGAGGCCGACCAGGCAGGAGCTCGGCGGTGAGCAGCACCGGCTCAGCGAGGAACTCGGCGGCCTTCGCGAGGCCGAAGCAGGCCCTGATGAACCGGATCCGGGCCTGCGTGGAAACACTGGACGGCCATCCGTCCCCCGGGCAGGCCACAGGTGATCGCTTGGTGGCACGGGCCGATTCCGCACCACCCGCCACACCAGAGGGCTGGGACCGATGGGAACGTGCCACCCGCGGCGCGTTGGATGCCGAGCGCGAGTCCCTCCGGTCCCGCCAGGTCACCCTCGGCTCCCAGGTGCAGCGGGCCATGATCCGATTCCGTCAGGACTTCCCGGCGCAGACCGCCGAGATGGACGCCGCGGTCGAGGCGGTCCAGGAGTACCGGGCGCTCCACGCCCGCCTGGTGCAGGACGACCTGCCCCGGTTCGAGGCCGAGTTCAAGGCCTACCTGAACACCAACACCATCCGAGACATCGCCGGGTTCCAGGCGGAGCTCAACAAACAGCTGTCGCTGATCCGCGAGCGCATCGCCACGATCAACGACTCGCTGGTCGGCATCGACTACAACCCCGGCCGCTACATCCGGCTGGAGACCGAGCGCACGCCGTCCATGGAGGTGCGCCAGTTCCAGGCCGACCTGCGCGCCTGCACCGAGGGAGCTCTCGGGGGTGACCGTGACGAGCGGTACTCGGAGACCAAGTTCCTCCAGGTCAAGGCCATCATCGAACGGTTCCGCGGGCGGACGGGACAGACGGACGCCGACCGGGCATGGACCAGCAGGGTCACCGACGTGCGCAACTGGTACGTGTTCATCGCCTCCGAGCGCCGCCGCGAGGACGACGTCGAGCACGAGAGCTACTCCGACTCCGGCGGGAAGTCCGGTGGCCAGAAGGAGAAGCTCGCCTACACGATCCTCGCCGCGTCGCTGGCGTACCAGTTCAAACTGGACTGGGGCGTGGAGCGGTCGAAGGCGTTCCGGTTCGTGGTGATCGACGAGGCGTTCGGTCGGGGCTCGGACGAGTCCACCCGTTTCGGCCTGGCCCTGTTCGCGCGGCTCGGACTGCAACTGGTCATCGTGACGCCGCTGCAGAAGATCCACGTGATCGAGCCCTATGTGGAGCGGGTGGGTTTCGTCGACAACCGCACCGGCAGCTACTCGCAGCTGCAGACCCTCACGATCGAGGAGTTCCGCAACCGCAACGCCGAGCATCACCGACTCGCCGCCGCTGCCCGGTTCGTGCAGCTGGAGAGCTGATCAGCGGTGCCCGATGCAGGTCATGCCCGTTGGCGCGGAGTGGATCCGGCCGCCGCCGTCGATGTGCTGCGGGCCCGGTGGGCAAAGGGTGACTATCTCCGCGACCTCTCAACGGGGGTTGCGTGGAAGGCGGTCGCCGTGCCGCTCCGCCCGCCCAGCGCACGAAAGGTCGGTGAGGACCTCGGCGCCGTCACCGCCTGGGTCGAGAAGTGGCGCCGGGCGCGGGGATTCCGGGTCGAGACCGCCCGAGTCGGCGGCAGACTCGTCGGCTCCAACGAGCTCCCGGTTCGAGCCTGGGTGGACGAGCAAGGAGACGTTGTGGAAACTCCTCGGCGTTGATGAGGACGTCGCCCGCTTCCTCGATCTGCATACGCTGAGTCTCGAGCGGCGACCCGAGGTTGCGGGGTGGCTGGTGACACACCCGATGGCCGGTCTGCGACTGGCGCCGATCTGGACGCGACTGCTCGACGTGGTCGACTGGATGATCGATCACGCCGGGCCCGAGGTGTACCTGCGTCAGATCGACGTTCCCGGTGTGGACACCAAGTTCGTGGAGCGCTACCGCAGCGAGCTGGGCGAGTTGCTGGACGTCGTCCTCGCGGCCGAACGGGTGGACGTCACGCACCCGCGGAGCCGGTTCGTGGAGCGCTATCGACTGGCCCGCAAGCCGTCCTACGTCCGAATGCGCCGTCTGGACGGATCACCGCTGCTCGATGGCGGGGGCCCTGCGGAACTGGCACTGCGCGTCGCCGATGTGTCGGCGATGCCACTCGAGTGCGCCGGCGTCGTCGTCGTGGAGAACGAGGTCACCTACCTCGCCCTGCCCCAGGTGGCGGGCACGGTGGCCGTCCTGGGCGAGGGCTACGCCGTGACCCGGCTCGCCCCGGTCACCTGGCTCCGCGACCGGTCGATGTTCTACTGGGGGGACATCGACACCCACGGCCTGCTCATGCTCGACAGGATGCGCGCACACTTCCCGGACGTGCGCTCGATGCTGATGGACCACGACGCCCTGCTCGCCCACGAACCGCACTGGGACACCGAGCCGGTGCAGGCCACCGCCTCACCCCGACACCTCGCCACTGACGAGGCGACCCTCTACCGGGACCTGATGGAGAACCGGTTCGGCACCCAGGTCCGACTGGAGCAGGAGCGCATCCGGTTCTCGGCCGTCGAGAGCGCGCTGCGCGGATGAGTGCCGCCAGAGCATCGGTTCGCGGTCGATGGCGAGCTCCCTGCGGCACGCTGTCGAAGCGCGACCATGGTCCGGCACCTGCCGCGTGATGCCCCTATCCCGCCTGCGCAACGACCGGCACGGCCTCTGCGTCCCCCTCGGAACCGTCCAGCAGTTCGCCGAGTACCTGCAGTGCGCCGCTGATCCGCAGCAGGGTCTGCTGCACCTCGCTCCGGCGGGCGTCGAGGTCGGCGAGCATCCGCTGACCGGACTCGAGCTCGGCTGCGAGCTCGGTGCGGCGCTGCTCCAATGCGTCGCGCATGTCAGTTCTCCTCGGGGTCGGTGGGTCGGGTGGTGGCCAGGATGTCCAGCCGCTCGGTCAGGGTACGGATCGCACCCTGCTGCTCCTTGACGGCCTGTACCAGGACGGCGCTGAGCTTGCCGTAGTCGACCTTCATGATGCCGTCCTCGCCCACGTACACGAGCTCCGGCAGCACCTGTTCGACCTCTTGGGCGATGACTCCGATCGTGGGCCGGGCGAGCGCCGGGTACAGAGAGCGACGGACGTCGTCCCGGGCGGCCTGGTGAGCCTCCTCGCTCGCGTCCGGGCCCGCGCTCACCTGGTCATCGACGAAACGCGTCAGGTAGCGCAGGCCGCGCTCGTTCCAGGTGAAGCTCACCCCGCGGAGCCGCTCGATCTGGGAGGCGGCGCCGTCAAGCTCGACCAGGGTCTCCTTCAGGCGCGAGTCGGAGGGCATCTTGCTACCTACACCGAAGGAGGCATAGTCCCAAGCGGGGTTGTTGGTGTTCCACTTCCAGCGACCCAGGGTCCAGTAGTAGCGGGTGTTCACATCACCGTACTGTCCCTCCCCTCCCCACCCACTCAGCGAGACAATCGGGAACCAGATCGTCTTGTCGAAGTAGGTTTGCCCGTCAGCGGCGATGTACATGCGCTTCGCGCCGTTGGTGATGAAGCTCAGCGCGTGCTGCGACGTGGTGCCGACGATCATCCCCTTCTCGGCGCCGTAGATGCCGTCCGAGTGGACCATCACCCGGCCGTCGATGGCGCTGCCCTGCGTGGTCCGCAACGAGAGCTTCGTGTTCGATGACCCGACGACGTCCAGCACCCTCTTCCAGCTCTCGCCATTCTCCGGTGTCGTCGTGCCGATCCCGACATCGCCGGACTTGGCCATCACCAGACCCCAGTCCGCGTCCTTGTTGAAGAAGCCGACCTTTCCGTCGGCGAGACCCCCGATGAAGCGGTCATCGGTGACCCACAGGCCCCCGTCCTGGTTGTTCGACTTCAGCCGGCCGTTCACCACCAGGTCGATGCTCGTACCACCCTTGCCGGCCACGTCGAGCCTGGCGGACGGCGTGGCCGTACCGATCCCGACATCGCCCGTCGCGGTGACCGTCACCCGGGACGTCGCCTTGGTGGCGATGCTCACCGCGTGGTTGGTCTTCGTGCCCAGCACCATCCCGGCCGGCGCCCCCCAGAAACCGGTGTGCGCCATCAACCGGGCGTCGATCCCGTCCATCCGCACCGACAGCTTCGCGCTCGCCTTGCCGTACAGATCCAGCGTCCGGGCCCAGCCCTCGCCATTCTCTGGTGTCGTCGTGCCGATCCCGACATCGCCGGACTTGGCCATCACCAGACCCCATCCCGCGGTCTCGTTGAAGAAGCCGACCTTTCCGTCGGCGAGACCCCCGATGAAGCGGTCATCGGTGACCCACAGGCCCCCGTCCTGGTTGTTCGACTTCAGCCGGCCGTTCACCACCAGGTCGATGCTCGTACCACCCTTGCCGGCCACGTCGAGCCTGGCGGACGGCGTGGCCGTACCGATCCCGACATCGCCCGTCGCGGTGACCGTCACCCGGGACGTCGCCTTGGTGGCGATGCTCACCGCGTGGTTGGTCTTCGTGCCCAGCACCATCCCGGCCGGCGCCCCCCAGAAACCGGTGTGCGCCATCAACCGGGCGTCGATCCCGTCCATCCGCACCGACAGCTTCGCGCTCGCCTTGCCGTACAGATCCAGCGTCCGGGCCCAGCCCTCGGCGTTCTCCGGTGTCGTCGTGCCGATCCCGACATCGCCGGACTTGGCCATCACCAGACCCCAGTCCGCGTCCTTGTTGAAGAAGCCGACCTTTCCGTCGGCGAGACCCCCGATGAAGCGGTCATCGGTGACCCACAGCCCGCCGTCCTGGTTGTTCGACTTCAGCCGGCCGTTCACCACCAGGTCGATGCTCGTACCACCCTTGCCGGCCACGTCGAGCCTGGCGGACGGCGTGGCCGTACCGATCCCGACATCGCCCGTCGCGGTGACCGTCACCCGGGACGTCGCCTTGGTGGCGATGCTCACCGCGTGGTTGGTCTTCGTGCCCAGCACCATCCCGGCCGGCGCCCCCCAGAAACCGGTGTGCGCCATCAACCGGGCGTCGATCCCGTCCATCCGCACCGACAGCTTCGCGCTCGCCTTGCCGTACAGATCCAGCGTCCGGGCCCAGCCCTCGGCGTTCTCTGGTGTCGCCGTGCCGATCCCGACATGGCCGGTCTCGGTGACCGTCAGCCGGGTGGTCTGCCCGGTGCCGATGCTCACCGCGTGGTTGGTCTTCGTGCCCAGCACCATCCCGGCCGGCGCCCCCCAGAAACCGGTGTGCGCCATCAACCGGGTGTCGATCCCGTCCATCCGCACCGACAGCTTCGCACTGGCCTTGCCGTACAGGTCGAGTGTCCGGGCCCAGTCCTCGGCGTTCTCCGGGGTGGTGGTGCCGATCCCGACGCTCCCGGTCGTCAGAATGCTGCCGACGGTCAGCTCAGTGGGCCGGCCGGCCACCCGGCTGACCACGATCACGCCCTGGTCGTTGATCGAGACGGTGGCCAGCGGCACGGTGACCCTGTCCAGCGTCGTGGACGCGCCCGCCGGTGAGACCGCCACGGCTCCACCGGTGGTGACCGCCGCGACCACTGGGGTCTCGTCCCAGCGGCGCGCGCTGCGGCCGCCGGTCTGCGCGACGTCCGTCTCCGACTCTCGGAAAGCGACCAGGACGGCGACGTTCTGCTGGCGGGCGAAGCCGTCAGCGGGCAGGACGAGCGTCGCGTCGGCCGGCAGGACCAGTTGGCGCCCGAGCGGGTCAACCGCCGTCCCCGCCGTCACCTTCAGGGTGTAGGCCGTGCCCGCCACCTCGGATACCACCAGGCCCTCGCCGATCCCGGTGAACCCGAGCAGGCGTGACAGCCGGCGGGTCCGGTCGAGCTGGTACTTCTGCTCGTCGACGAAGTCCTGGTCCTGCAGGTACTGGCCGTCGAAGAACCGCACCCGCTTGGTGACCGCCGCCGGCTGGCTGTAGTCCGTCATCGAAACTCTCCTTCTCTCTTCCCGGATCACTACCCGGCGCCACGGAGTCGTACAGGTCTCTACTCGGCGGAGCCGAGTCGCGTGTTCTGACCGAGGACGAGCAGTTCGCCCCTGCCTTCCTTCTCCAGCAGGGCCTCCGACACCAGCCGCATGGTCGGGATGACCACCCGCAGCGCGTACACGGTGTGGGCCGGCTTCTCCAGCTCGATGATCGCCTGGGCGGTCTCCTGGACGGTGCGCAGCCTGACCGGGTCGTTGTCGCTGAGCCTGAGCCTCACCTGGAAGAAGTGCTCCGGTGCCTCGAACTCGTCGTACACGAGGACGTCGGCGTCGCCGGAGACGTCGTCGCCGAGCGGGCGCAGGAAGATCTGCAGAATGCGCTTCAGCCCCGCCGCCGTACCGCGCAGCCGGTACAGCGGGACGACCTCCCGCAGGAAGCCGCGGGTCGTGTCGTCGTCCCAGTCGGCCCGCACGCCCAGCGCGACCCAGCCTGCCAGCCAGGGCAGGAACTCTGCGGGGGTACGCAGCGGGTCGAAGTAGCGGTCGATCCCCTCGATGGTCTGCTCCAGGCCGGGCTGCTCGGCGTCCGGCAGGCCGGTGAAGACGGCCTCGAACGCGAGCAGGAACCGGCCGAGGAAGTCATCGGTCCGGAAGGCCGCCGGCAGGTGGTCCAGGTAGGTCGAGGTCAGGGTCGATGTCGACGTCGAGGGCGGGGTCATGGCTTCGCCGTCCAGGTCCGCCGCTTCGTCCGGGCCTGCCCGTCGTAGGCGACCAACTCGACCCGAGCGAGCCGAGGCAGCTGATGGTCATCGAGCGCGACGCCGGACACCGTGCCGCTCGCGGTGACGACGGGAGCCGGCCCGCTCACCGTGACCTCCTCGGAGTAGTCGACCAGGGGGACCGCCTCGAGCACGGCGTAGATCTCCGAGACGTGCACGTCCTGCCCGAACGAGCGCCCGGTGCCCCACCGGCCCCCGGTGATCGGGCTGAGTGCGGCGCGCACGGCGTCGACGGCGGCGGCCAGCGCCTGGTCGGGCGGGGCGTCGGTCCGCAGCGACAGCTGAGCGCTCACCCTGAGGTCCACGTACTCGGGACCGACGACGTGGTGGCGGGTCCCGAGCAGCCGGCGCGGCCGCAGGAACTCCGCCATGCCCGCCAGCAGCTCTGCCGAGGGCACGGGGTACTCCTGCCCCTCCACAGGCTCGGGCAGCACCACCAGACTCAGGTGGTCCGCCGCCGGTTCCGTGATCGCCGCCCCGGACGCCGCCAGGTTGCGCCCCGGCACGGACCGGGCCCGCCGTACCCGGCCGGTAGGGCCGAGCGCCGCCGCCTCGACGGTCCCCGGCCAGGTGTGCAGGGCGAGCTGCTCGTAGTCCGTCGCCGTCGCGGCTCGGTATTGCTCGTGCAGGCGGCGCATGGTCGCGGCGGTCGCGTCCGCCAGCGAGCCGGACCCGGGCGACACCACGCCGTCCGGCGCCGGACCGTCCAGCAGCGCCAGGTAGCTGCGCACGTGGCTCTCGGGGATCTGGTTGGCCGAGAACAGCAGCATCTCGGTGATCCACGCCAGCATCTCGACGAGGGTGATTCCTGGATCGCTCGGATTGTGGTCGGTCCACCCGGGGTCGAGCCCCGGCAGCAACGTGCGCGCCTCCTCGACCAGATCGGCGAACGAGCGGTCGTCGAGCTCGGGCAACGGGATGCTCATCGGGTCCCCCGTAGCGTCATGATCACGTCATGCGGGCCGGAGAAGACCAGTGCTCGGTCCAGCCACCGTCGAAGGTCCAGCGCGAAGGGCTCCGCCCGTAGCTCGGCGAGCGGCCGGTTGAGGGCCTGGGTGAGCCGGTCGCCGAGGTCGGCCGACTCGGGCCGGTGCACCACCGCCAGCCACGGCACGTGGTCCACGCCGGGCACCCCCTGAACGAGGGCGAACAGGTCGGAGCGCTGTGGCTTGCGACCGAACGCCCAACCGAGCCCGTCGGCCCCGCCGGTCAGCGGGTGCAGGTACCGCTCCAGTGCGCCGAGCACGGCGGCGCGGACGCCGTCCGGCAGCACACCCGGCCGGGGCACGACGGTCGCCGTCACCGTGACCCCCATCCACTCCGGCCCGGCGACCCACAGCTCGCCCGTCGCCGGAGTTCGCTCCCGCAGGTACGTCCGCACCCGGCGCAGCAGGCCCAGGCTGGGCGTGGGCCGCACGTCGGGCGAATCCGGGACGACGATGACGCCCACCTGACCGGCGTCCGTCGAGGTGTGCTTCGCCAGCACCTGCGGGGCGGCCAGGTCGAGCCACAGGTCGAGCGGGTCGAACGCGAACGGTGGGATGGCCCGTGCCCGTGCGACATCCGAAGCCGCGGCGTAGGCCAGGTCCTCCAGGTCCTGCGTGGTCACGGCGCGGTCTCGGTGCCGCAGAACGCGCGGGCCGCGGGCGCTGATCCGCGCGATCGGCTCTCGAGGCGCGCCGCCGACCGCCGCCTCGACGTTCGTGACGCCGTCGACCCCGGGGACGGCGGTCCGCAGCTGGGTGACACTGCCGCGCGGGCGGTTGCCGCGCGGGCCTCCGCCGGTGCGGTACGTGACCCGGACCGTTCCCACCCCGCGCGGCGGCAGCATGCCCGAACGTCCGTCCCCGAAGGCGATCAGCCCGGCCAGCGGGTCGATCGTGTAGTGCCGGTCGGTCGGGCCTGAGGCGTAGAAGTCGGCCACCGGTTGCCACCGCACCCAGACCTCGTCGGGGGCGCCGGAGTCGTCGAGGGTGATCATGACGGCGTCGTCCCCCTCGGCGGCACGCAGGGCGGCGGCCTCGGCCTCGGGCGGTGGTGCCGGTTCGCGGACGACGACCGACTGTCCGGGCAGGACCGGCCTCTGTGAGGTCGTGAACCTCTGGCCGGGGGTGGCGTCGCCCGACCCCAGGACCTCTTGAGACACCGTCGTGACCTGGGCCGCCCAGCAGGTGTTCGCCAGGACGGCGCGCAGCCGCGGCGGCACCGGGAAGTCCCCGTTGGTCCACCGTCCGCGCAGCCAGAACCCGTCGCGGCCGAAGCACGCCGCGCCCGCCTGGTCCGGCGGGCCGACGAAGGTCACGGTGCCGGACTCCCCGAACGTCCCGGTGCCGTCGAGGGCGGCCAGGGACCGCCAGCCGTCGCTCGCCGAGTATTCCCACTGCACCTGGGCCGCCAGGTCGGGATCGAGCCGGCTGAGCCGGTCCGCCGTGACGTCGTCCGGGGTGGGGGGTTCGATCGACAGGAAGAGGGTGACCTGCCCGCTGCCGAACGGGCGGTCGAAGCCGAGGTAGAGCGCCGGGTCGTACCGGCCGCCGATCACGAACGGCGAGAACGGCACGGCCTGCGCGGTGTTCGCGGTGGCAGCCTCGCTCCAGTGGACGACGTCACCGTCGTCGTTACGGCTCACGCAGGCGCTGGGCGCGCTCACCACAGTGGCAGCCGGACGCCGCCAGGCGAGTCCGGTCACCACCGGCGGTGCCAGCGTGGCTTTCACCGGGGTGTAGGTCTTGTCCGGTTGAAGCGCGTACGAGGTGGGCTCTCCGTAGTCGCCTGAGACGATCCGCACGCGGACCCACGGCGCCGTGACGCCCGTGACCTGGGACGCCACCAGCGGCGCGGCCGGGGTGAGGACGACGTCGCCGTCCCTGGTGAACGCGTCGGCCCGGCTCGCGGTCGCCGCACGCCACACCGTGCCGTCGAAGGTCTCCCAGCGCAGATCGGGGGTGGCCGACACCGTCGTCACCCCGGCGGACTTCCCGGCGGCGTTGACGACCGTCACTGCGAGGGTCAGAGGCCGGGTCGAGCCCTCAGCCGCCGCCGGGCCGGCCAGGTGAACGGTGTCGCCCCAGCGGGGCTGCTCGCCGAACAGCCGGACGTCGGTGCTCAGGTCGACGGGCAGCTGGTTGAGCAGGCCGGTGGCCACCGGCTCGAGCGAGGCGACCGCCCGGGTCTGCCGGAAGGTGATGCCTCGGACGATCGGCAGCCCGCTCCAGCGATAGGTGACGGTGAGCCGCTCCAGCACCGGCGAGGTGGTGTACCCGCCGGCCGTGACAGCGATCCGCAGCCAGCGCCCGGGCCGGCCGTTGAAGACCGTCGTGGTCCACTGCGCGGGGACCGCGAAACTGACCTCGCCGCTGCGGGTGAACGCCGCCGTGCTGTCCGTGAGCCCGGCACCGGGGCTGCTGGTGACGACCCCCGCTGCGGTCGACGTCCCGAGCTGTTCCCAATCCGAGGCCGCCGTCCGCCGGGAGTAGGCGAGCGTGATCCCGCCGCGGTCGGCCACGCCTGGCTGGCTCAGCACGACCGCGAGGACCCCGGTCGCGCCGGGGGGAAGGTCGAGGTCGAGGTAGCACCAGTGCGCCGCTGCGTCCTCGCCGAAGGGGGCGGTGCCGGGTACGACGTCCTGCGGTGGCCGCCGCCCGACCATGATCGAATCTGGTGGTCCGGTCCTCGGGCTCGGGAGTGCGATCTCGAGCCGGGCACGCAACCAGATCCCGGTCAGGCCCTCGACGTCGCACGGCACAGCGGCGGGCAGTGCCGGCACGCCGACGACGGCGCTGCCCGTGGCCGGGTCGGCCCGGCCGACGGCGGGGGCACCCGGCAGCGGCGTCCAGGTGGCACCGTCCCAGAAGCTCCACGACAGGGCGTCGACGGCGGTCAGGTGCCGCAGGTCGTCCGCCGCCATCACGACCTCGAACGCGCTGGTCGCCGGAGTGAGCGGTTCGGCCTCGACCCGCAGGTAGAGCTCGTGCGGCACCGGCTCGGCTCCGACGAACGCGTCGAACGGAACGAACGACCCGGCGGCGACCCCGGGTGCCGCCTGGGCATCGGTGCGGGTGTCGTGCACCGGGTCGCTGACCACGATGCTGCGCAGCTTCGACCGGGTCACCACGAGCGGCTGCTCGGTCTCGAAGACGATGCTGTCGTGCCCGTCGGGGTCCTCACCGACGGGCTCGGCGGCGGCCTGAGTGCCCGCCGGCACCACGACGTCAGCGGGCAACCCCTCGGCGAGGGTGAACGTCAGCGGCACGCGGGCGGCCTGAGGTGGTAGCGGTCGAGTGCCGATGAGGTTGAGGAAGGCCAGGTAATTGCGCTCGGGAACGCGGTTGACCCTCTCGATGACGATGTCGGCGAACCGGGCGGCAACCCCGATCAGCGCCGAACCGGGGTCCGGCCGGCCGTCCTGGGCCGGTCGCCAGCCACTCAACTCCTGCGCCAGCCCGCGCAGGTGCGCGGTCAGCTCGGCGCGGCTGCGCGGGTCGATCGGCGGGGACTGCATGCTCACTCCAGGTAGAAGGGGTAGACGAGGTTGAGCCGGCTGTTGCTCGACCGGAGCCGGTAGTCGATCGCGACGAGCAGACGGGCCTGGTCCTGCGGGTCGGGGGCGACCTCGATGTCCAGCAGTTCGATCCGGGGCTCGGCCGCCAGCAGCGCCGCCCGCACACTGTCGGCGATCGCGCCGGCCGTCGCCGGGCCGGACAGATCGAAGACGTGGTCGCCGATCCCGCACCCGAAGTCCGGCCGCATCAGCCGTTCCCCCGGGGAGGTCGACAAGATCATCCAGATGGAGTTGCGGACCGCCGCCTCGCCGTCGGGCGTGACCCGGACCGTACCGTCGGAGGCCAGGGCGACCGGGAAGTCCCAGCCGCTGCCGCGAAAGCCGCTGTCCATGAGTCGATCAGCCGATCAGGACGGTGCCGACGGCGATCACGGCGCCGATCGGCAGGTCGGCCGGGTCGTTGCAGGTACGGGCCTGGTCGCCGGCGCGGGCGGCCGCCTTGCCGTTGATCTTCACAGTGGCACTGCCCATCGCCACGGACGCCTGGTTCGTCGGCGGCTTGGCGAACGAGACGCCGGGCGATGTCGGCACGTGCGCCGGCGAGTTCGTGGCCGTGCTGCCCACGACCGCCGCCTGCTTGCCCATGATCTTGACGTCGTTGCTGAGCCCGCCGCTCAACAACCCGTTGAACGGGTGCGGCAGGGGCACGGTCGCCGACGCCGGCGGGGGGAGCACCACCAGATGGATGTCGACTCCGACCACCTGGTCACCCTGCTTGGCTGCGGGCTGACCCACTGCGACCACCTTCCCTTCTGCCGTCGCCGGCCCGGTCTACTTGGCTGCGCAATCGATTCGGTTGCCTCAGTTGATGTTCACCATCGCGCCCTTCAGCGTGAGCTGGCCGCTCGCCTTGACCTCGGCCGTACCGTTCGAGGCCAGGTTCAGGGCGGACTTGGCGGCGACCTCGACGGACGTGCCACGCAGCACGACCTTCCCGTTCGTGGACTCGAGCACGAGGTCTGCCTCGCAGGTGATGGTGACGGTGTTCTGCTTGGCGTCGATCACGATGCTGTTCTTCGCGGACTTGTCGATGATCTCGATCTTCTCGGCGCCGTCGGTGTCGTCCAGCCGGACGACGTGCCCGCTGCGGGACTTGAGCATCCGGATGTTGTTCTTGCCGTCGCTGTTGGTCGCCGGAGGCTTGTCCTTGCCGTTCCAGAGCACGCCTAGCACGAAGGGCACCTGCGGGCTGCCGTGCTCGAAGGCCACGATCACCTCGTCGTTGACCTCGGGCAACAGATACAGGCCGCGCCCAGCACCAGCCATCGGGCTCGCCATCCGAACCCAGCCGGTCTCGGTGTCCGCCGCCAGCCACGGCAGTTTCAGCTTCAGCCGGCCGAGGCCCTCGGGATCCTTGATATTGGTGACCACGCCGACGGCGACTCCGAGGAAGAGCCCGGAGGGCAGCGGCGGGGCGAACAGTTCCTCGAAGATGCTCTCGCTCATGACCCGTTCCTCCGCACCTCGAACGACGTACGGAACCCCAGGTCGGCGTCCAGGGTGTGGGTCACCGCGGTGACGTAGTAGGCGCCGGTGAACCGCGTGCCGGCGCCCTCGATCCGGACGACGACGCCCGCCTGGAGCTGCGGCAGGCCGGCGCCGGATGCCTCGCCCGTGACGAAGGCGAGCGCGGACCGGTTGAGCCGGTTCCTCGACATGGAGTCGGCGTGGGCGGCGACGGTCGGCGCTGCATCGACGGTGATCAGAGTGCCGGCCCCGAAGGTCCGCTTCGCCGTCGCCGGCCCGCTTTTCGCTCCCATGCTGGCGAGCTGGCCGGGATCCGCTCTACCGGAGATCTCTTTCTTGGTCTTGACGTCCCAGCCCCGGGTCTCCACGCCCGCCACCTGGCCCATGGACGTCAGCCGCGGCGAGAACTCGCCGATCTCGGCGCCCACGCTCACGACCCGCGCCGGCCGGCCCGTGATCGCGGGCTGCCGGACGTGCAGGGTCGTGTCGCGCACGAACACCTCCCACCCGTAGGCCCGTGCCCGTGACCGCAGGAAGTCCAGATCGGTCTGGTTGCTCTGCAACACGTGCTCGAGAACGACTTTCGAGTCCTCCACCGCGGCCCGTAGGCCGGCACCGGCGGCGATCTGCCTGACGATCTCGCTCTCCTTCATCCTGGCGAAGGCCAGCGTCCGCCAGGTACGGGTGAGTCGATGTCCGAGGTCGTAGCCGCGGATCGTGACCGTCGACGGCTCGGCGGCGAACCTCGGTTCGATCCCGGTGACCTCGCCGGTCATCACCGGGACCAGCCGGTTCATCCAGCCCAGCGACACCTCCACATGCGCACCCAGGCTGAATGTGGCCGAGTCCGACCAGGAGACGCGCTGCTGCTCGGCGTCCCAGTTGTCCAAAGTGAGGGTGAACATCGACAGCGTGTCGAGTCGCTGCTCCACCAGGATCGACTGGACGTCGGCCCTCGCCTCCGGCCTGAGCGGGACGCCGTTGACCTTGATGGCGAAGTCCGGCACGAGCATGGCGGACGCTGCCTCGGGCATGGGTCTCCTCCTACTCGGCCAGCTTGGGGATGGTCAGCGAGGTTCCGGGCGGCACGGTCCGCGGGATTGGTGATGCCGTTGGCCAGGGCGATGTGCCGCCACCGCGCGGGATCCCCGTACTCCTGGGCCGCGAGGCTGTGCAGTGTCTCGCCGCGCCGCAGCACCCGGGACTTCACGACGTCCGAGGACTCGGGCTCGACGCCGCCGGCGGTCACCTCGGCCGAGATCTCCTGGAACGTGCAGCCGAGCGTTGCCCGCACCGGCGTCCCGTCCGGCAGGAACAGCGTCAACTGCTGGTCGAGTTGGGTGAGCACACCGACGAAGAAGTTCCGGTACCGGCCCCAGCTCAAGGTACAGACGGGCGGATGGTGCAGGTGCGGGTCCACCTTGCCGAGCCGCACGACCTGATCGGTGTGTTTGGTCACCGGGACGCCCTTGAAGAGCGGGACGGGCGAGGCCTGCTGCAGGAAGCTGGCCACCCGCTTGCTGCCCCCCATCGTCGGCAGCTGCCCGTAGGTGTCGAACAGCAACGTGACACTCAGCGTCTCGGCCTCGATGGACAGGAACTGTTGCGCCGCATTGCGTTTGGCCAGAGCCTGACCCTGGGCCACGGTCATCGGCCGCTGCTCCCAACGGACCGTCCGGTTACGGCTGATCTCGGCGGGGTTGAACAGGGCCTCCACCGCGCGCTGGACGCTTCCGCGCTCGCGGTAGCTGATCCGCAGCTTCTGCAGACCTGCGTCGCCGCCGGTGGACAGACCGATGGCTCGCCCGGCCAGGTCACCGATCATCGGCGTGCCCCACGCCGTTCGGCCTCCAGCTCGAACCTGCGCAGCACGCGGCGCTGCACGGTCGCGGCGATCGCGTCGACGTCCACCGGCGGGGCGGGCGGGGGGCTCCGGAGGGGGGCGCTGTACGGGGGACCTCCTGTTGCGCCGCCTGGCTGCAGCGACGGCCGTGCGTCCTTCACGGTTTCGGTCACGACCCGGGTGCTCGCGCCGCCCAGCTCGTCCGCGGCGGAGTTCGCTGACAGGGCAGCCGGCATGGCCGGGCCGGCCGCAGCGGTGAGCGGTAACGTCCGCCTGCCACTCGTTGCGTGTGGCACCGTGACCGGCAGCGGCACGACCGGCAGCGCCCGGGAGGCGCCGAGCCCGACGTGGTCGGCGCCGGGCGCGAGCGGCTGCTCGCTCGACGGGTGCACCGCGACCGGCTCGGCGAGCGGGGACGACCGGTGGACCGGCGAGGTGGGGTTGGGCGAGGCCCAGAGCACCGGCACCGGCACCGGTCGGGGCCGGTCGCCACCGGCAATCTCGCGCCACCGCCCGGTCTGACGCCGGTCATCGACAGCCACCACGACCGTTTCGGACGGCGCCGGCGCCGGTTCCGGCCCCCGCGCCGGTTCCGGCCCCCGCTCCCGGTGGGGTGCCGAGACGGGGTCCGGACGGCTGGTGCGCGTCCCGGGCGGTGGGCGCGAGGCCGGCGGCGATCCCGGCGTAATGCTGGGTCGACGCGGGCGAGGTCGCCGTGGCGTTGACCGCCACGGTGGCGGCGCCGCCCAGAGCTGGCGACCGGACGGATTCGCGCACGCGCGCCGGACCGTGCGGGCCGGGTGTGGCGAGCGAACCCGGGGACGCCGGTCGGGCCTGGGCGAGCAGGCTGACCGGCGCCATGACCGGCCCCTGGCGCCGCCGGCACCGGCAATGCCGCCGCCGACAGCCGTCGCCGCGAGTGGCCTTGCGCTGGATCACCGGTCCGTCGGTCGAGGTACGGCTGAGCGTCACCGGCGCCGATGGTGCGGCCGAGCCCACGGCCCCAGGGTGCGTCCCCGCCGGCTGCGTGGTCTGCGCGGTGGCGAAGACCACCGGCAGGTCGCCGCGGGAGCGCGTTGCCACGACACCGCCGTGCCGCGACGATGAGGGCGCTGAGCGGCAGGCCGGCGGTGAGGTGCTCATGACGCTGGAGCAACCGATCGGAGGGGTGGCGGGCCACCAGACCGGGTCGGTCCGCCAGGCGCTGCAGCCGCCGGCGGAGCGGATCCGGTTCGATCGCAGGCCGGCCGAGTACGGCGCTCATGACCCGGCCATCTGGGCGACGGCGTGGGCTGCCGCGGCGGCCTGGCCCAGCAGGGGTTTGGTCAGGCCCTCGTGCGCCAGCTCGATGCGACTCGACAGCCGACCTCGTCGCCGCGCGCGTCCAGCTGCGGCCCGGTCCAGGCCACCGGGAGCGCGTTGCGGAAGTTCCACCACATCACCGGGATCTGGCGCCGGTCGAGCAGCATGATGGTGCCGTTGCGGCGGACGATCACACCGCGGGCGGTGTCGTCGAACCAGTCCCACAGGGCGTTGACGGCCGGTCAGCCCGTGCTGCAGCACGAGGTTGCTCGGGCTCGGCCGAACCCGGCAGCTGGTGCAGCGTAGCCGTTGACGCCGCCCTCGCGGTGATCGATGGTCTCGATCCGGCTCTCCAGGCCGCTGACCTCGGTGAAGCCCCCGACCAGCAGGCCCTCGATCTCGACCGCGAAGTTGAACACCACGAACGGTTCGAGCGGGCGCACCCCGGGTACCCAGTTCCCGAGGACCGCCGGCGCCCAGCTCAGCCCCAGCGGCACACCCGCCGACGTCATCGCGCTACCTCCTTCGCACGGGTCCGCGGTCGGCGCCGCGTCGTTGATCCGCTCGTTCAGCCGAGCGATCTCGGTCACCCAGCGCTGCGCGTTCGCGGTGGTCGAGCTGCAGGACGTCCTGGTCAGCTGCCAGTGGAAATGAAAAGCCACGTACGCTACCTCCTCGCGCAGCCGGTCCGGGGGGTAGCGCGTCATCCCCCCGGCGCGGGTGGTCTCCACCTCGAACTCCCCCGCACAGTGCGGGCAGGCGACGTGGAGCCGGGTATGCGCCGGTGAGGTTGATCCGCTGGTAGAAGTCCTGCAGGTGGGCCAGGTCGGCGGCGTAGAGGTTCTCGACGACGTTGGTGTTGACGTAGTCGAGCGTCCCCAGCCGGGTGATCACCCGGGCCAGCAGGATGACCACCAGGTACCCGGGGTTCGCCCGGACCCGAGGGTCCTTGATCGGCTCGATCTCGTCGAGCGCGGTGGCCAGGCGCATCCGGCCCTCGCGGTGCACCGTCCCGTCCGCGGCCGACGAGCCCGCGGGGCAGCGTGAACGGGAACTCGGTCGGCCTGAGGCCGTCGACCTCACCGGGGTCCGAGTCGGACTCAGGTTCGGACTGCACGTCGGGCCGCGGGTCGAGAGTGTGCTCAGCTCCACTGGTCGACCTCGAGCCGCTCGTAGGCGAGCGTGAGCTGCTCGACCGCGACCTCGTCGGCCGTGGCGTTCAGGCTGGGCCCCTGCCACGAGGTCGGCCAGGCCTCGAACAGGTTCCAGGTGATCTTCGGTGCGCCGGTGTCGTCCAGCAGGGTGATCGAGATGTCGTGCCGCTCGACCGTGCCCTTCATGGCCTTCTCGCGCCACTCCCACAGCTTGCTGTCGCTGGTGAACCCCCGGCTCAAGCGTGATGTCCGAGAACGTGTTGAGGCCGGGGATCTTGCGCTGGCTCAGGTGCCGGTCGGTGCCCTCGCGGTAGGTGCCGGCGGACTGGGTGTTCTCCAGCCCGGAGCACTCCCGGAATCCGGCCCGAGTGATCCCGTCGAGCTCGACGGAGAAGTTGTACCCGGCGTACGGGTCGACCCTGTCGCCATGTTGAGATCTCCTCAGACTCTGGTCAGCCCGCGCTGACGGTGACGCCGTCCGCGCCCTGCACGACGCGCACGATGATGAACTCCGCAGGAACGGTCGGCGCGAGGCCGACCTGCGTGACGACCATGCCCGGCGTCCACGACCTCGGGCGGGTTCGTCTCGTGGTCGCACTTGACGAAGAACGCCTCCTCGGCGACGGCGCCGCGCAGGCACCCCGCGCTGGTAGCAGCCCTTCGAGGTGAGCCGAGACCTCGCGCATGATGCGGACCCAGAGCCGGATGTCGTTCGGCTCGTGGGCCAGCCGTGGCATGAACATCTCCAGCCACCGTTGGAAGGTGCCGACCACGCGCCGCACCGGGACGGTCGCGCCACGCCGGGTCGTCGCCGGCCGTGCGGTCACCCCAGGCCCTGATCCCGCGGCCGGGCAACGCCAGCAGGGCGTTGACCCCACCCGCGGCCAGGGCGCGCAGCTCGGTGTCGGTGACCGAGGCCTGCACGTCGAGGATCCCCTCGACGGCTACGTTCGCCGGCGCTCGGTGCACGCCCACCTCGGCGTCGATCCGGGCATAGCTGCCGGCGAGATGTCCGCAGCCCGGAACGAAGGGGGTCGCCCCGCCCGACGCCCCGGTCGACCCCTCGGGTCGCACCCACGGGTAGTACAGCGCGCCGTAGGCTCCGGCCGGGCCGGCCAGGCCGGCCCGCTGCGTCACGACGTCCGAGACCTCGACCGATGGAACGCCGTCCAGTACCGCGAACCGGTCCCCCGGGCCTCGCAATGCTCCAGCACAGCCCGCTGCAGGGCAACCACCGAGGCCAGGTCGTGGGCCTCCCCTCCACCTGGGACGCCACCTCCCGGCAGACCACCACCCAGGAGACCAGCACCCAGGCCGACCGCAGGCGGCCAGACCGCGGCACCGAACAGGTCGGGCACGGCTACCAGGTCGACCTCGGTGAGGTCGTCGAGTGCTGCGAGTGCTCGCCGCAGCCCCGGCAGCGGGTCGTCCGCGGCGTCCACCCATACGACGTAGGCGACCTGGCCGCCGTTGTCGAAGAACCCGCGCACGGCTGCGGGCAGATGGCCGGCGCCGACGGACTCGGAGCCGGCGTGGGGCGGCGGGCCGAGGCGTGCCACGAGCGACTCGAACTGCGCCCACACCGTGAGGCGGTGCCCCACGTAGCAGGCCACGCCCGTCGCGCCGTCCTCCCGAGGGCGGGCCACCCCGATCAGCGCCGGCACCCCGGTGAGCAGCACGCCTGGAGGGGCCGGACGCACGTCCTGCCAGACGACCCCGGGCACCGGGCCGGTGACCGGGTTCGCCGACAGGTCGGGGATCAGGGCGTTCACGCTCGGCCCCCGGCTACCCGACCGGGCCGGACCACTGGCTGATCCGGAAGACCACGAACTCCGCCGGGTTGACCAGGGCGACACCGATCTCGGTGACGAGCTGGCCGAGGTCGCGGACCTCGGGCGGGTTCGTCGTCTCGTCGCAGCGCACGTAGAACGCCTGCTCAGGGGTGGCGCCGAGCAGCGCCCCGGACGCCCACACGGTGGTGAGGAACGCGGTGACGTTGCGCCGGACCTTCGACCACAGCTCGGGGGCGTTCGGCTCGAAGACCACCCACTGGGTGCCCTCGTCGATGGACTCGCGCAGGAAGTTGAACAGCCGGCGCGAACTCACGTACTTCCACTCCGGCTGTGAGACCGCCGCCGTGGTGCGCGCGCCCCAGACGTGACGTTGGCTCCGAACGGACGGATCACGTTGATGCCGTCCGGGTTCAGGCCGGCCTGGCCGGCCTTGCTGACCAGGGTCTCCAGGCCGAGCGCGCCGCGGATCACCTCGTTGGCCGGCGCCTTGTGCACGCCCCGCTCGGCGTCGACCCGGGCGTAGACGCCGGCGATGTGGCCGCTCGGCGGCATGTACACGGTCTTGCCGGCGGCGTCCTTCGCGCCGACGTCGATCCAGGGGTAGTAGACGGCCGCGTAGCTGCTGTCCCGCATCCCACCGCGGATCGCCGCCTTCGTCAGCGTGGTCGGTGCGCCGCCCGTCGAGGATCGCGAACCGGTCTTGCAGGTAGGTGTTCTCGCAGTGGTCCAGGATCGGCGGTCTGCACGTCGTCGCTGATCGCGCCGGGCACGGCGACGATGGCGATCTCGTCGATTACCTCGAAGGTGTCCAGCGCCGCGACCAGGTCGCCTTGTCGCGCCCGCCTTCGCGGATGCGGGTCACCCAGGCGCGGGTGCCGCCGTTGTTGAAGAACCCGTAGACGGCGTTGGCCAACACCTCGTTTCCCACCTGGACGTCGCCGAACTGGTTGCGGAAGGCCTCCCAGCTGTCGACCAGGGCGGCCTGGTTGGCGGGCGCCACCACGAAGAAGTCGGCTGGCTCGACGGTGTCGTCCTCCTTCTTGCCCGTGCGGCCCGGCATCAGCGGCATCGCAACATCGTCCGCGACCACACCGATGAATCCGGCCGTGCTCGTGCCGACTCCGGCGATCGGCTTGATCGCGGAGGGCACCTCTTCGACATAGACGCCAGGGCTCAGGTACTGGGGCATCGCTCGTGGTCCTCCTTCGTCGCGTCCGGGTGGGTCACCCGGTGCTCACCCGCTGCTGGATGGTGATGACCTTCTCCGTCACCTCGGGCCCGACCGGCTCGGACTCGAACACGTCGACGGCTGAGCGGTCAGGCCGTAGTGCAGGGTCGCCTTCGGCCGCCCGCCCATGGCCTGCCAGAACTCCCCGAGGCTCTGGAGCTGGTTCTCGGCGATGATCTTCGTCGGGATCGGTGGCTCTGCGCCGGCCAGTTCGCCGCGCAGATGCTCCGCGGGGATCTCGCGGTGCCGGAGCAGCACCTTGAGCACCTCGCCGAGCAGCCGGTGTTCGTCGGCCGCCGGATCGGGAGCGTTCTCGCTCGGCCAGGCCGTGATCAGATACGAGCAGTCGACCCGGGCCGGCGCCCGCTTGCGGGTCGTCCCGCCGCCCGGGGCCTGCTCGTGGTCCCAGCCGCTGTCCCTCAGGCCGAGGTTCTGCCGGATGTCGTAGAGGAAGAACGACAGGGCCGGCAGCCGCACGTTGGACGGCGGGAACTCGCTGTCCGGGACCGCGAAACTCACCGCGACGCCCGGGACGGGCAGCTCGACGGCCAGCAAGGCCGCGAGCGTCGCGTCGAGATCCTGGAACACATCCCCCTGTCTACCGGCCGGGCGACGCTGCACGGTCTGCCGGTGCGTCTCGCCGGCGTCTCAGCCGAGGGCGCCGATTGGCCGGGCGGGAGGTCGAGCTACCACCCGCGCGAGGCCTGCCGCCCGACCAGCGACTCGTACGCGGTGAGGGGCGCGCCCGCCAAAGTCGCGGCGGCCAGTGCCTGCTGCCACTTCTGCTCGAAGTCGCTCAGCTCCCGCTGCCAGGTGGTGCGGCCGATCTGGAAATCCTTGAGATCGACGAGCCGTTGGTTGCTGCCCAGCCCGCCGCCGCCGACCTTGCCGCTCTTGTGTCCATAGAAGCTCGACTCCGGGTTGGCCGTCGCCTCGGTGGAGTTCCAGTTGTGCACGTAGCCGACCGGGCTGTCCGCACTGGGTGCGGTCGACTCCATCCCGATCATGAGGGCGCCGTCCCGGTTCGCCTGCGGTGGGGTGAACCCGAGGAACATGTGGCCGTGCCCGCCGTCCGGCGTGATGACCTGGCCGTTGAAGTCGAACTTGCCGTAGCCGCCTGCCGCAACATCCATACCCCACATGCGCACCCCGGAGGCCGACACGATGTTGGAGCCCGCGGCGCCCTTGCCGCCCTTCTCGAGGAACTGGCCGCGCTTGCCCGGCCGGTTCTCGCCGATGTCCATGTAGTGGGTGCCGTACTCGCGGCGTTCGACGGTTTGAGTCTTGAGGCCGCGGGTGACGCCGAGCCAGTTTGGGAGCTCGTACGGATCGTCCCCCTGCGCTATCGCCGGGATCCGGATCGTGACCCGGCCGCCGTGTGCCAGGGTTCGGGCCACGTCGTCGGCCAGCGGGTAGTGGGCGTCCTGGGTCGGGTCGTAGACCTTGACCCCCTTCTGGATGATCAGGAACACCTTGGTCAGGATCTCGGCGGACTCGGTGACGTCCTGCGGCGCCCCCGGGCCGGGCATCATCGTGTTGATGAAGGCGCCGCGGATCGTGGCATCACGGCCGGCCTTCGCGGCGGCGCGCTCCGCGTTTCCCGTCTGCGGGCTCTTGATGGCCATGTGTCGGCCCAGGGTGAAGGAGGGTGGCGGGTTCTCGGAGGCGTCTCCGATCCGGTACTTCCAGGCGTGCGAGGCGCAATGCAGCCGGCGCGCCGGGCTGAGCCTGAGCCACCCGGTGAAATCCATGCCGGACACGTAGGCGTGAACGACGGCGGTGTTGCCCAGATCGGTCTTGTGGAGCCACCAGCTCGCCTGGCGGTCCCCGGCGATGGCCTGCTGGGTCAGCTTGTCGATGTACCCCATTTCGTAGTCGCTCAGGATCGGCCCGTTGGGCAGCCGAGTGGCGAGCTTCTCCTTGACCTTGTCGGGCGAGTTGGCCTTCCAGTGCAGCTCCAGCGCTCCGATCGCGTCGGCTGTGTCCGGCGTGGGGTCGGGGAGCTTCTTGCTGCGCGAGCGCTGGACAGAGGCGGTCGGGGCCGCGACGGCCGGATCCACAGTGGCGGCTGGTTTCGCCGCCAGCCGCGGGTTCTGCTGGACCACGTGCGTCAACTCATGCGCGAGCAAATGTCGGTCAGCCGCGGCTCCGACGTCCAGGCCGCCGTCGACGAAGATGTCCTGGCCTGTCGTGAACGCCTCGGCGCCCATCGACCGGTTGAGCGCGGCGGGCCGCTCGCCGGTGTGCACCCGGACGGCCGAGAAGTCGGACCCGAACACGCGCTCCAGCGGGGCGCGCACGGTAGGGGGGATCGGCGCCCCGCCGCCCCGGGCCTGGGCCAACGCGTGCCCGATCTGTGGCGTCAGGTGACCGCCGTCCGGTCCCACGCCGTCCGTGGCCGGTGCTGCGTCGCCCAGACTGCGGGCTCCTGGCCGCTGTACGGTCACGCCCGTCACCTCGGTCGCGACCCGTTCCGCCTCCCGCTCGAACGGGTCATCGTCGGGCCCGACCGCCAATCGGCACTGCACCGCCGGGGCCGCCGCCGGCCGGCGGAGGTTCGCCACGACCCGCTGGACATACCTGTTCCCGTGCGTCCGCTGCCGGTCGAGCAGGGAACCTGCGGCCGACAGGAGGCCGGCTGCAGGTGCGGCCACCCGATCGGGAGTCTCGGCGGCGGCGGCCACGACGTGTGGGCCGGTCGTCGCCCGTTGGGGCATGCGGCTGGTCATAGCGGCTCCCGCGAACGGCTCGGGTCGCGCCCGTCGCGCCGGCCGCCCGACCCGTATCTACCCGAGCGACGTCTCGCGCACGTCTGCTCGACCGTCTGTCCCGACGTCCGGCAAGCTCAGCTCTCGGCCGGCGAGCAGCGTGCCCAGCTTGCGGTACTCGGCCCGGGTGGCCTCCACCAGGTGACCCATCCCGATCACTCCGCCGTCCGATGCAGCGAGGAAGGCACCGGCCAGCACGATGTTCCGGATGTTGCCGCCGGACATCTCTACCGTCCGGGCGAGCGCCTCGAGGTCGACATCCGGGTGCCGCGGCGCCCGGGGAGGCCAGCAGCGCTGCCAGATCCGTAGCCGCTCGGCAGGGCCAGGCATCGGGAAGTCGACGGTCGCGTGCAGGCGGCGCACGAACGCGTCGTCCATGTTCTTGCGCAGGTTGGTCGCCAGGATCACGGTGCCGTCGTGGTCCTCCAGCTTCTGCAACAGGTAGCTGGTCTCCAGGTTCGCGTAGCGGTCGTGCGCGTCCCGCACCGAGGTGCGCTTGCCGAACAGTGCGTCCGCCTCGTCGAAGAGCAGCATCGCCTGCCCGGCCTGCGCCTCGGCGAAGATCCGCTCGAGCTGCTTCTCGGTCTCGCCGATGTACTTGCTGACCGTGGCCGACAGGTCGATCGCGTACAGGTCGACCCCGACGCTGCTTGCCAGCGCGGAGGCGGCCATCGTCTTGCCGGTGCCGGGAGGTCCGGCGAAGAGCAGGTTGAGCCCGCGCGAGGCCACCCGGTCGGCGAAGCCCCAGGTGTCGTGCACCAGAGCACGCAGCCGGATCTGGTCGGCGATCTCGCTCAGGCAGCGACGCTGCTCGTCGGGCAGGACCAGGTCGTCCCACCCGTGACGCGACGGCACCCGCCGGGCCACCCGTGCGAGGGTCCGACCGGAACGTGCCCGGCAGGCCTCGAGCAGGTCCTCCCGGGTCAGCCTCGGCCTTTGGGTGTCGCGAGCGGCGGCGAGGTCTCGGGCGGCCTGCACCGCGGCGCTGATCTGACCGAGGGACAGCCGGAAGGTACCGGCCAGCACGTCCAGACCCGCGTCGTCCAGACCCGCGTCGTCCAGACCCGCGTCGGCGCCCAGTACGGCGCGCCACAACCGGGCCCGTTCGACGGCGTCCGGCGGGTCGAACCGGATGGCGACGCCGAGCCGGCCGCTCGACGACGGGGTCACGTCCCAATTCGTGGTGCCGGCCAGGAACACGGGGTGCGGGTAGGTGTCGAACGCCTGGCGCAACGTCTCGAACCGGGACGACGGCCCGCCGTCCAGCAGGGCGTCCGCGTCCGTCAGGTACAGCGCCGCCGCCCGCAGGCGCCCCTCCACGACGACCAGCGAGGTCAGCTCGGCGACACTGCCGGCTGCGGCGAGGTGTGCCGCATTTACCACGAGCACCTCACCACCGACGCGGCGGGCGCAGGCCTCGACGGCCTGCCGGCGGCCGCTGCCCGGGCCGCCCTGCAGGTAACCGAGCAGCCGCCCCCCGGCCCCCTCGGCCAGTGCCGCCAGCCGTGCACCCGGTTCCTGCGACAGGAGTTCGTCGATCGGAGCCGTCGTCGGGTCCACCACCTGCACGAAGCGACCCAGCGCCGGATCGAGCGCGTCGTCGTCGAGCAGGAAGCCGGCGATCCGAGGGGTCAGCATGACCGTCCGGTCCAGCAGGGAGACCGACGGCCGGCCCGGCTCGGCCTCCACCGTGGCCAGCCCCTTCCGCACCAGCGGCCCGTCCGGGCCCAGGCGCCGGCGGGTATCCCAGCGCCGGGCCGGATCGGCGCATACCAGGGAGAGGATCAGGTCCACGGACGGCGCGCGCCGGGTCACGTCGTCCTGCAGGTAGCCGTACAGACGCTCGTATCTGCGGTCGACCTCAGGGGCAAGGCAACACACCACGGCTTCCAGATCGACCCGGTCGAGACCGAACCGATCGCCGAGCACGGCGAGGCGCAGGACGACCTCGTCGTCGACCCGGGTGGCAGCGACCCGCTGGTCGATCGCCGCGCGCAGTCCCGCCGCTTCCGGCGAGGCAGACCGTGGTTCGGCACACGCCGATGGCGGGGCCTGGAGCAGTTCGTCGATCTCGGCCTCGCCGATGACGTATCCGGCGAGCGGGTCCGCCGTCGAGGCGAAGCGTTCGCGGACGTCGGTGATCCGGTCGCGTAAGACGGCGTCCAGCCACGCCAGCTCGTCGAGGACATGCTCGCGCGAGGACCGGTAGGCGAGGTTCGGTGGACCGACCCGGGACGGCATGGCGGGCACCGTTCTATCCGGCGTCGCGGGTGGTGGCCCCGTCGAAGGCCGCGCTCCCGGCTCGGGCGATCATGCCGTGCACCGCCGCGACAGAGTCCTGCAACTCCTCCAACCGCAGGCGCAACACCTCCAGCCAGCCGTCGTCGCCGGGTCGTTGTTCCCAGCGGGGCACACCCGCGGCCGGCCCCTGCGCCGACACGAGACGAACCGGCGCCTCGCTGACCAGGTCGGCGCAGATCTGGTGATGCAGGGCCGTCGTCTGCGCGGCGGGCGCGACGCCGAACTCGGCCTCCAGCGACGCCGCGCAGGCCTGGAACTGGCGGATGGCTCCTGTCCGGTCGCCGGATCGGTAGCGCAGCCGCATCAGCCCGCGATGGGTGCTCTCGCGCGCCGGGTCTTGCGCCAGCACTGCCAGCCCGTGCTGGATGCCGCGGGAGTACTGCCGCCGGGCCTCGTAGCACGACATCAGCTGCTCACGCATGGCCAGGTGTACCTGCTGGAGGCGGCTGCGTTCGCTCAGGCACCAGTCCTGGTACCAGGTGGTCAGGAGATCACCTCGGTGCAGGTCGACCGCGTTCTCCAGGGCCGCAGCCTGGCTCTCGCTCAGCGCCCAGCCGTCCGTGTGACGCGTGGCCTCCTGCGCCCCTTCGAACACCTCCACGTCCAGCCACTCGACGGCGTCCGGGTTCGCCCGGACCCAGCCCGATCCGGTGATCAGTGCCTCGCCTCCTCCACCCGAGCCCGACAGGGTGGCGTTCAGCCGCCAAAGCACCTGGCGTAGATATCTCTTCCCGGACTGCTCCGGCTCACCTGGCCAGAGCAGATCCGCAAGCCGCTCTCGACAGTGGGTGCGGTCGCGATATACCAGCAGGTAGCAGAGCAGCTCGGTGGCCTTGTGGGGGCAGGGGACGTCCCGCCCGTCGCGCTCGATCGTCACCTCGCCGAAGAGGGTGACTCGCAGACCGCTCACCCTGCGATCGTAGGCAGATCAGCATCAGCCGACGAGGGACCCAGACCCACCCCGGTGAGATGCCCTGTGGATCTGGGTCCACATCAGCTGGACAGATAGCGGACGACGGCGAGCACGCGACGGTGGTCGTCCGCATTCAGGGGCAGACCAAGGGCGTCGTAGATCCGTGCGGCTTGGTGGACGACGGCCTTGTCCGAGACGCCCAGGCGGGTGGCGATGGCGGCGTTGCTGCGCCCCTCGGCGATCAACGCGAGCACCTCCCGCTGGCGGGGTGTCAGCCGATCGAGCGCCGTCTGGTCGCGGCTGGGCGATCCGCGCAGCCGGGTGGATCGGGACATCATCAACCTGATCACCTCGGGGTCCAGGGCGGTTCCCCCCTCACCGACCCGTCGCACGTCGGCGCAGAACGCGTCGACCCGCCCGATCCGCTGCTTGAGCAGGTACCCGACGCCGCCACCCGAGTCTCCCGCGCCGCTGGAGACCCCTGAAGCCGTGGAATGGGCGGTGCCGGTGGGTGTGCCGAGCAGGCGCAGCGCGTACTGCCGATTCACATACTGCGACAGCACCACGACCCCTGTCCCCGGCAGCTCGCCGCGGATCCCGACAGCGGCGTCCAGCCCGTCCTGGGTGTGGCGCGGGGGCATCCGGATGTCGGTCACCACCACGTCGGGTCGCGCAGCGCGGCACGCTCGACGGAGAGCATCCGCGTCGCCGACCGCATCGACGACCTCCATTCCCGCATCGGCGAGCATCAGCGCCAGCCCCTGCCGGAGCAGGGCCTCGTCCTCGGCGATCACGACCCGCACGGCAGCTCCAGGCGTAGCAGCGTGCCCACACCCGGCTCGCTGACCAGTGTCAGCACGCCGTCGAGAGCGTCGGCGCGGGCACGGATTCCGCGCAGGCCGGACCCGGACGACCTCGCGCCGCCGACGCCGTCGTCCTCCACCTCGACCGTGAGCCGGGAATCCCGGCGGGTCAGGCTGACCCTGACCTTCTTGGCGCTGGCGTGCTTCACGACGTTCGCCAGTGCCTCGGCAACGACGAAGTAGGCGGCCGAGGCGACCGTCGGCGGCAGCGGGTCGACGTCGACGACGGGATCGAACCGCGTGGGCAGGGGCAGCCGGTCGACAAGGTCGTCCACCGCCGGTCCGAGCCCCGACTCGAGCAGCAACGAGGGCATCAGTCCTTGAACCTGTCGGCGGAGCTGGGCGATCGCGTCCTCGAGGTCGGCCTCGAGCCGCTCTGCCGACTCGCGGACGACCGCCTCCGTGAGCGGGTGTGCGGCGAGCCGGTTCGCATGCACCGCCGAGACCACGAGCCGGTTCTGCAGCAGGTCGTGCAGGTCTTGGGCGAACCGCCGTCGCTCGGCGTCCGCGACCTCCAGGATGCGCGCCCTGGAGTCGCGCAGAGCCGCTCGGCTCGCGACGAGCTCAGCGGCCAGGCGTTCGCGCACGAGGGCGAAGGCCACCAGGTGTCCGGCAGACTCCACCAGGCTGGGGTGGGCGATGAGTACGGCGTCGTAGTCGATCATCGCCACGGTGTCGCCCTCGGTCACGATCGGCACGACACCCCGCACCGCGCACGGCGCAGGCGATTCGACCGGGCGACCGTGCGGGTCGGTGAACGTCTCGGAGCCAGGGGTGGGGAACACCAGGCGCACCGAGCTGTCACCGAGCGCCTGAGCGACGGCGTCCCGCAGGGCGGGCCTGGTTCCGGCGTCAGGGCTCAGCCGTCGGCCCAGCTCCTCGTTCCCCCCCGCATGCGCGTAGCCACCACGGAACATGGCCGCGAGGATCACGAACGGGATCCCGAGCACTGCGGTGATCTGGACGACGAACAGCGCGACGTCCGACAGGCCGAGCAGCGGTCGGAGGACGCTCGCACTCAACGGGAAGAACAGGATCGTGGCGATCCCGTAGGCGTAGGCGCCCGTGAGGGCCCGTCGCTCCCTGGTGGCCGCCCGGGTCGCCCGCAGACCGCGGATCATGACGACGGCCGACAGGACGAGGACGAGGGATCCGAGCGTCCGCTGGACGACGACGGCACCCGCGATCAGCGCCGAACCGTTGTCGAGGGGGAACATCGCTGGGAACGGAGGGCCGTTGCCGAACAGCACTGCCGCGGTCGGAGCGATGAAGACGCTGACGTACCCGGCCACCACCAGGGCTCGCAGGTCTCGGCGCTGCAGGCGCCCCGACGGAAAGGCCAGGACGAGATGCAGCGTCGCCGCGATGGGCGCCTCGGCGACGAACGAGCCGAGCGCGATAAGCGCCGGCACCGGGGTGTTGCCGGCGGCGGCGGCCAGCATCAGGAAACCCAGGAGGGCCAGCAGCGCACCGGTTGCGTTGCTGGGCCGCCGGGCCCAAGCCACCGCGCCTACTGCCACGGTCGTCAGCCCTGCGAAGGAGTACAACCCGAATACCCAGGCATCGGCCCCGAACGGCGCGAACAGGGTCAGCTCGATTCCGGCGATCGCGGCCGCTGCGGCGAATAGCTGCCAGAGCGCCAGGCGCAATGAGCGCATCGGGCCCGGGGGGAAACGCCGCGATCCGCGCACTCGCCCACCATGGAGCTAAAGCCACAGTTCGTCAATCACGTGTCCAATCGGGAGTAATCGCCCTTGAGCCATCCGGCGATCCGGCGCCGAGGGCCTCCGATCGACCTCCACGATTACCTGCCGCAGAGCGTGTTCCGATGCGCTGAACGGCTCCGCCCACTCACCGGCGGCGACGCGCCGTCCCGAGAACGCTCCGGGTGATCTCGCGACCGGGCACAGACGGCGGCGGGCCGAGCTTGGCCGCACTCGCTCGTAGGCCGACTCTCCGTCTGGCTCTTCTGGTTTCGGGCACGTTCCGTTCGGACCCGCACGATAATCTGCCCGCTGGGCGCGGCCAGGCTTGTCGCGCTCTTGGTCGACTCGATGCCCAGAGGCCTGCCGAGGTCCCGCGTGTTCCGGCAGACGCACTCAACTCGCCATGATCGGGAGTTCTCGAGTCCTCCGTTCGAGCTGCGCCATCCGAGCGGTCAGGCGACCTGGTGTCGAGGGTTGACCGTGATCGAAAGGTCTGTGTCTAGCGCCTCGGCAAGCCAATAGAGGACTGGCAGTGTCGGAACGATTCCGCCGGCCTCGAAGCGCGCGATCGTCAATTGCGTCATGCCGGTTGCCCTGGCGTGGTCGGCTTGCGTTCATCAACAGAGAGTGCTGTTCTCCCCCCTCCCAAGGGGGAAATCAGCACCCTCTCTCGGGCGTTGAGGGGCCCAGCACTCGTCCCGGTCCGCGAACGGCATCGCCCACTCGGCGTCCAGCCTGGCGACCGTCTTGATGCCGGCACCGGATCGTTCGGGCTCAGCCCGCGCGACGTCGGGTAGGCGACCACCGCGGCGCTGGTCTGCTGCAGGAAGTCCCCGGTGGCACCCTCGGTATGTCGAACCCCAGGTCGATGGGCGCGGACTGCAGGCTCAGGGCCCCTCCTCGGGTCGGTCAGAAGGCGATCCCCACGGAGTCGGCCGCCCCGACCAGGGCGCCCTGGCTCGCCATCTGCGTGGCGAACCCCGAGATCGCGCCGTCCGGCGGCGATCCGATCGTGACGAGCCGGCTGTACTCGATCCCCTTCTGCGTGAGGATCCCGACGACCTCGTCCTGCTCGTTGACGACCAACGAGCCACTGTCACCCGGCTTGCAGAGGATCGGGGAGTTGATGTCCCGAGCGTAGATCTCGAAGCTGTTCGCGGGTGTCCCGACGCCCAACGGCGCGAGCCCGATCGCGCTCACCCGTCCCAGCGTGAGATCCGTCGTCCGGCCCCGCTTGCGCACGATGTCACCGACGGATGCGCGGGCGATACCGGCGACCGCACCGATGTCGGCGATGCTCGCGTCGACCGCGATGCCGTCGTCGACCGCGAAGACGGCGATGTCCGTGGTGTCGGACCAGCGGAAGAGCCGGCCCACCGGACGGTTGGTGTCGGGCTGGTAGACAGGGTCGCCCTGCTGCACCGTCTGGTCGCTCTCGGCGAGCACGTGCGCGCAGGACACCCCGACGATCCCACCGAACATCGTGTCCGTGCCGAAACCACCGAGGGTGCCGGCCCCCCGGGAGATCAGCAGGGCGCCATGCGCGGCGCGCACGGTGATGCCGCCGACGAGCGGATCGTGGACGCCGACGTCGAGCAGCGGCGTCATCTCCCGCTCGACGATGACGACCGGGAAGCCGGCGTCCGCGATCTGCACGCCCAGAGCCAGCGGCACCGCGCCTGCGTCCGCCACCAGCACCCGGATCACCAGCTCGTCGGTCAGCTCGACGCCCTCCGGGCGCAGCCCCACGTCGACGCCCTGCACCCCCGGCAAGAACGGCAACGCCACGGACAGCGCGGCGGCAAGCGCGTCCTTGGCCGCCAGCATCTCGTCAGGAACCTCCATGCCTTCCCTTCCTCTCCGCTCGAACCGCGCGCCCGAGGGGGGTCTTGAGCGGACCGTTGACGTCGATCAGGTCGATTCGGCCGCCCCCCTCCTCGGAGGTCTCGTCCCCGGTGTTCGTGACCCGCCACCGCGCGGGGAACCGCATGTGCGCGCGGCGGATTCGGCTCCAACAGTGGGTGTCGTCGTCGAACTCGAGCTGCTGGGGCATCGCGACCTCCGGCGTCACTCGCAGTCGTCGATGATCACGTTGCCGAGGAACAGCGGACCGCGGCCGTTGATCACGACGTTCATGTCATAGTCGCCGGCAGGCACGTTGAACGTGAGCGAGCGCAGCGCGCTCTCGTCGGGCTGCAGCCCGACGCAGTCCAGGCTCTGGCTGTCACCGCTGCCCCGGTCGTCGAGGTCGACGATGTCCTGGTAGTCGTCGGACGCCTCGTCACCCACGTTCTTCTCCTGCCACGAGAGCGTGAAGTCCTCTCCGGCGCATGGGGTCACCGGGTCGGTGAGGAAGGTCACCTGGGTGTCGAGATCGATGAAGGCGGGCATGAGGTGCTCCTTGTCGTCGGTACGGACGCTGACGGACGCTCACGGATGGCGCTGCGCAACGATCACAGGGGCCACGGCTGGGTCGGTCGGACGGTGTCGAAAGCGAGGCCGCTGGAACTCGCGCCCGAGCCGGGGCCCTTCTCGCGGCGCACCCAGGCGTGCCACGAGCCGTCGAACCAGCGGGCCAGGACCGGACGTCGCTGCACCGACGCCCCGTCACGGGGCACCTCCTCCTCGTGCACCCAGAGCCCGTGGACGAGCAGCCGGCCGGGGAGCTCGGGGGCGGGCCCGTCGCCGAGGAGGTCCACGACCCTGAACCGGATGGCGCCCGGCCGGATCGGCTCGGGCACGAGCGGGATCCAATAGTCCGGCACCTCGGTCTGCACCCGGTAGCGCGGCAAGTCGCCCGGCGGTGAGGGCGGTGGCGCGATCCGCAGCCAGGCGTCACGGCGGTCGACCAGCGTCCCGCGTCCGTCGGTGTAGCGGTGGTGCACGGCCCACGCCAGGTTCGCGAGCTCGTCGCGTGTGAGCCCGACCCGCTCGAGCGGTGCGCCCAGGTGGCCGTCCTCACCGGGCAGCACCAGCAGCGACCATCCCCGAGCCGGCCGATCAGATCCGCAACCGCACAGCCCGCGGCGCCAAGGGCGGGCGCCCGCCGGCCTTGGACAAGTCCCTCTACCAACGGCGCAACGTCGTCGAGCGCGCCATCAACAAGCTCAAATAACACCGGGCCGTGGCCACACGCTAGGACAAGCGGGGCTTCGTCTGGCGCGGAACCCTTGATGTCGCCGCCATCCGAATCTGCCGCACGACTCGCCATGATCTACGGGGACAGACCCAACCCTAGCCCCGGCTTACGTGATCTTGTGACACGTTCGCCCAGGTGAGGGCCGTGTCGCGGGGCTGTGTTGGATGCGTTCTGCTTTGCGCAGCCGGATCGGCGATTGCTTGACGCCGAGGAGTTTGAACGCTCGTCGCTGGGTGGGGGTGGGTTCGGCGAGCTTGTCGAACTGCCTCGTCGGGGGTGCCGGTCAGGTGGCAGGTGTCGAGGGTCAGGGTGGACAGGTGGGCCAGCAGCGACTTGTAGGAGTGCACGTGCTGGGCATCGGGGGTCTGCTTGGTCGTGGCCTTGGCCTTCGCGGTCATCGACCCGGTGGCGGGCGTGACCGGGTCGGGCCGGGTCAAGAGTCGGTGCGGTGGGTGTCGGTGAAGGTGATCGGGGCCAGGGCGCGGCGTTGGTGCCAGATCAGGTAGCCGGCCAGCAGGTAGAGCAGGATGTGCGCCCGGACGCGGGGTTCGGTCCAGTGGCAGATCGGACGCAGTCTTGCAGGTAGGTGGCCTTCCAGGAGCGGAAGTCGGCCTCGACCTGGGCCATGGACTTGTAGACCCCGACTACCTGGGCGGCGCTGATCTGGTTGGGCGGCAACTTGGTACGGACCACGGAGATGCCCTATCGACTCGCCCGCAAGCCGTCCTACGTACGGATGCGCCGGCTGGACGGATCGCCACTGCTCGAAGGTGGGGGCCCCGCGGAGCTCGCCCTGCGCGTCGCCGATGTGTCGGCGATGCCACTTGCGTGCGACGGCGTCGTCGTGGTGGAGAACGAGGTCACCTACCTCGCTCTGCCCCATGTGGCGGGCACGGTGGCCGTCCTGGGCGAGGGCTACGCCGTGACCCGGCTCGCCCCGGTCACCTGGCTCCGCGACCGGTCGATGTTCTATTGGGGTGACATCGACACCCACGGCCTGCTCATGCTCGACCGAATGCGGGCGTACTTCCCGGACGTGCGCTCGATGCTGATGAACCACGACGCCCTGCTCGCCCATGAGCCGCACTGGGACATCGAGCCGGTGCAGTCCACCGCCTCACCCGAACGCCTTGCCTCTGACGAGGCCGCCCTCTACCGGGACCTGCTGGAGAACCGGTTCGGCACCAAGGTCCGTCTGGAACAGGAGCGCATCCGGTTCTCGGCCGTCGAGAGGGCGCTCGGCGATATCCGCGTCACCCAAGCCGGTGCCGCTACACGTAGGTGTCGCTGCGGTGGCACCACCCCACCGCGTACCCCTGAACAGTGAGGTTCTCCATCACGGCGCTCGACCAGCGCGGGAACCGCCGCAGAGAAACTGCCCGATCAGAGGGCAGACCGCCATGCTCACCTCGATCGCCGCCCAGACGGCCGCCTGTCAGCCCCAGCAAGTCTGTGGCGTAGGTGTCCATCCAGGTGGGCACGGCCGTGGAGTTCGGCGAACCGGCGCCAGGTCTCGATGCCTTACGAGGCGGTGACGCGGGAGATTCGGCACAATGTCCGCATGGCTGATCTCGCGGGCAAGGTCTTCGTGGTTGTCGGCGCCTCCGGCGCGCTCGGCTCCCGCATCGCCCGGCGCCTAGCAGACGCGGGGGCCACACTTACCCTCGCCGTCCGCTCGGCGAACTCGCCCATCGAAGGCGCCCACACCATCTTCGCCGACCTGCGCGAACCCGACGCCGGGCAAAGGATCATCGACGCAGCGATGGAGCAGCATGGCCGCATCGATGGGGTCGTCAACGCGGCCGGGATCGCGGCGTTCGGCCCGCTCGCCGAGATCGACGACGACACGGTCGACGACCTTGTGCTCGTCGACTTCCTCGGACCCCTGCGCCTGCTCCGGGCAGCCCTGCCGGTGCTCGCGCCCGGCGGCGTGGTCGCCGGGATCAGCGCCGTGCTCGCCGAGCAACCCGTAGCCGGGATGGCGGCGTACTCGTCGGTCAAGGCCGCCGCGTCGGCCCTCTTCATCGCCGCGGCGAAGGAGGCGCGCCGTGGCAAGATCCGGGTGCTAGACATCCGTCCTCCGCACACCGAGACCGGACTGGCCGAGCGCGCGATCGCCGGTGAGGCCCCGAAGATGCCCACCGGAGCCGACCCGGACGCCGTGGCTGAGAGAATCGTTCAGGCCATCGTCCGCGGCGAGCGTGAATTGCCCAGCTCCGCATTCGCCTGAGCGTCAATGTCGTCACGATCTCAGCCGCCGAAACCCAAGGGCTGAGTCGACCTCGGTCACCCTCGACACTCTCCCTGCAGGGGACAATGATCGAGGGAACGAGGGGGGCCTGGTTCAGCGACTGGCGTCGGTACCGGCCTGGTGCGGGAAGCGATGACGGTCCGGGGTCAGATGGACCTGGCCTCCTACGACCGGCTGTTCCCCTCCCAAGACGTGCAGCCGGTCGGCGGGGTGGGGAACCTGATCGCCGCCCCGCTTCAAGGACGCTGCCGTGCCCGTGGAGCAACGGTGTTCTTGGACCTCGCGACGTTCGAACCCCACGAGGACCAGTGGGCGTTCCTGTCGACGCTGTCCAGGATGAGCCCCCGGGAACTGCGGCGGGCCGCCGAACAGGTGGGGACGGTCTCGGTCGGTTCCCGGCTGAACTGGTTGGCCAACCCAACCTCGACCTCGGTCCAGCCGCACCCTGTACCGATCATCCGGGCCCAGTTGGGTCCCGGGGTCCGGCTGGAGATCGCGGAGCTGACACCGCCACTGCTGGCGACGCTGAAGCACGCCGCCTCGATGCCCAACCCGCTCTTCTACGAGCGGCAACGACGACGAGCCTCGACCTGGGGCGTGCCGCGGTTCCTGCGCTCCTTCGACGAGTCACTCGACGGCGGACTGATCCTCCCCCGAGGCCTGACCGACACCGTGGCACGACTGGCAGAGCAAGCAGGAAGCCGCCTGGAGACCACGGACGAACGCGACCCCGGGAACCCGATCCAAGTCGAGCTCACCACCACGCTGACGGACATCCAGCACGGGGCCCTCGATGCGGTGACCGGGCACGACCTCGCGGTCCTGGTGGCTCCCCCGGGATCAGGCAAGACAGTGATCGCCTGCGCTGTGATCGCGGCCCGCGCCACATCGACCCTCGTCTTGGTGGACCGCAAGACCCTGGCGGACCAGTGGCGCACCCAGATCACGGCGCTGCTCGGCGTCACACCGGGGCAGGTCGGCGGTGGCCGCTCGAAGCGCCGCGGCACGATCGACGTCGTGATGCTGCAGACCCTCACCCGCCGCGAAGACATCGCCGATCTGGTGACCGGGTACGGCCAGGTTGTCGTCGACGAATGCCACCACGTCCCGGCCGCCGCCTTCGAACACGCGGTCAAGCAGATCCCCGCCCGGTACTGGCTCGGGCTCACCGCCACCCCCTACCGACGCGACAAGCTCGATGACCTTATCGGCCTGCAACTCGGCCCGATACGCCACACCATCACCCACCCCGCAGGCCGATCGAGCCACGACGAGAAGCCGGCGGCAGATCAGCTCGATATTGCCGTGTCGTCCACCGAGGCGGCGAGACGGCCCCGACCCGTGCTGCACGTTCACCAAACCGGCTACCGCTACACCGGCGACGCCGACCCGTCCGCCCCAGGCGGGATCGCGACGGTCTACCGGGACCTGGTCGCCGACCAGGCACGCACCACGCAAGTCGTCACCGACGTCACCACAGCCCTGGAACGGGGACGGCACTGCCTCGTGCTGACCCAATGGACCGCCCACCTGGAGACCTTCGCCGATCTCCTGAGGCAGAAGGGATTCGACCCGGTGGTGCTGCGCGGCGGCATGGGCGCCAAGGCCCGCAAGGCCGCGCTCGCCCGCCTGACCCCCACCGACGACACACCCCTCCTGATCGTCGCAACCGGGCCCTACGTCGGCGAAGGCTTCGATTGCCCCACCCTCGACACCCTGTTCCTGACCGCGCCCATCGCGTTCAAAGGCCGCCTCGTCCAATACGCCGGCCGGATCCTGCGCGCCCACCCCGGCAAGACCACCGCTGAGGTCCACGACTACCACGACGCCGCCACACCGGTCCTGGCAGCCTCCCTGGCCAAACGAGCCTCCGGCTACACCAGCCTCGGCTTTCCCGACCCCCGCACCAAGATCAGGTAAGCACATCTCGACGCTGATTCGGTTCTCCGCGCCGGCTGGGGGCGCCGCCTCCCTCCTCGACCCGGACGTCGCCTCTGTGGATGGCTACTGTCGGTGCCATGACCAATGGCTCGGCACCGACCGCGTCGATCCACACGATGAGGGTGACCTTGCGGGACGTCCGGCCCGCGGTGTGGCGCCGACTGGTCGTGCCGTCGTCGATCACGTTGGGACAGCTGCACCTGGTGCTCCAGGCGGCGTTCGGGTGGGACGACGACCACCTGCACGCCTTCGAGGTCCGCGACGTACGCTACGAGCCGGTCTTGCTGGACCGATTCCCGTCGGTGTTCCGGGAGCCGCCCCGCGACGAGGACCGCACGGCACTGCACCACGTCGCGGCGCGCCCTGGCGATGTCGTCGATTACACCTATGACTTCGGCGACGACTGGCGGCACCGGCTCGAGGTGGAGCAGGTCGGCCCGGCTCTGCCGGATCAGCAGTACCCGGCGTGCACGGACGGCGCCGGGCTGGCCCCGGAGGAAGACATCGGGACGACACGACCCGGCCTGTTCGACGACCGGGCCCGCGCCGAGCTCAACCGGCAGCTTAGACAGTGGCCGGGTGCGGTCGAGGGCCGCGACCTGCCGGTCAGCGACGAGCCGCCGGATGCCGCCTTCGCCGGGCTGATCCCCGCCCTGGTAGCCGACCATGGTGAATGCCTCTGCGGGTGCGGGGAGATGACGGACAACCAGGCCCCGCCGTTACCGATGACACCGAATGTGGACGCCGTCCAGCTGGTCGAGCTTGCCGAGCAGGCCGCCGCATCGCCGATAGTGCGCCGAGCGGTGGCGCTGGCCCGGTGGCTCGGCGACGGCCGGGCTGTGACGCCAAGCCGGCTGTTGCGCCCAGCGGACGCCGTCCGTGTGGTCGCCGAGCTGGACCTGGACGATCGGATCCTGCCACCCACCCTGGACCCGGACGCCGAGCAGGGGGCCGCCCGCCATCCCTGGTCGCGACCCAGGCCCACCCCGACTCAGCGCTCGCCCTCGCCGACCCACGACCGATTACCCACGCAGGCAACTTTCGTTCGACGATCACGTCCCCGACGCCGCCGTCCGCTACGCGGCCCACGGAGCAGCGAGCGACGCCGGCGAGCGACGCATCCGCAGCGCCAAAGACCTATCGCATCTGCATCTGGTGTGGTCGGCGTGCCTGACTGCAGGACTCATCGAGATCCGAGGCAACCGGGCCTTCCCGGGGGCCGGCCTGCTCATCTGGGACGACCCCGCGGACATCACGACAGGAGCGGAGACCGCCGAGCACGAAGCGGAGCCGGATCCGGATGCACGCGCCCGGGTCGAGAGCTGGTCCCTGATGACGGCCGGCGCTCTGCGCGCCCGGGACGACGCCGCCCGAACCGGTCGCAGCCACGCCTCGCAGCTGCGCCGGAAGCTGATGGAGCTGGCGGTTCCCCTGATCTACACCTCGGCCCAGGGGCCGTGCCCGGTCGGGGCGCTCCCGTGGGCGTTGGCTCAGCTCGACGAGGGCACGAACGGCTTCGGCCTGTCGGCGCTGTACCTGCTGCCGATGTGGACCGTCGAGGTGCAGCGCCTGATCGAGGAGTGGCTCGTCGCCGGCGTGCTGGAGATTGCCACGCCCGACCCTGCGGTGCTCTCCGCTCTCGCCGAGGTGGTCGACAAGGTGCGGGCCGAGCTCGCGGTGCACACTCCGGTCTCCGTATCCGGGAGTCCGACCGAAGCAGAAGACGCCGCACGGGATCTGACGAACGCCTTGCTCGACAGCCCAGCGGTGCAGCTGACGACCTTGGGTCGCTACGGACTGGCGCGGATCCTGACCGCGCACGCCTGGCGCGTCCCGGCCGCCGGGGACCGGTGGAACGACGACCCCGAGGACCTGTTGGACCACCTGGGTCGGTACCTGCCGAACGATGCCGCCGACGAGCTCATCGGGTGGATCGACACCCGCGCCGAACACTGGGAGACGGCGCTCCGGCGCGTCATCCGAACGGCAGGAACCAAGGGCGAGCAAGGCCCGGCACGCCGCCAGACCCTCCGCACGGTGCTGGCCGCGGCAGGGCCGCGCATTCCCGCCCTCGCCACCGTCCTGGACACCGTCGGCACCGACCCGTGGCTCGACCCGACACTCGCGATGGTCCGTCACGAACTGGGCGCCGGCCCGGAACCATCAACCGCCCAACTGCTGTGGCTGGTCATCGACAGTCTGTCCACCCTGCTGGACGAACCCGACGTCTTCGCCGACGATGTCGCCGACTCCCCCCTTGCAGACCTCCTCGCCAAGCCTGGGATGCTCACCACCGCACTCACCCTGCACCACCCCGCCACCCGCGAAGTCCTCCGCGCCGCCGCACCTCACCTCGAAGACCCCGACCTCACCCACGAACTGCGCAGAGCCCTCACCCGGCGCAGCGGCAACCCCGCCCTACGCGCGGGCTCCGGACGACAGGCCCGCAACGATAGACGACACGGCGACAACCAACGAGGTAGACGCAAACGCAGATAGCCCTCCTGGACCGAGCGGCCTGAGCAGCGAACACCGAGTCCATCGGCGAAATCACCATCGCCGAACTTGGCAGACCCTGCATGCGTCACTGCGCGGGCCGATCCCTTGACTGCTGGTCAAGCGGAGCCAGGGTCTCCCGTGCCTCGGCTGGCCACGCCACCGCGTGCCCCTGAGCTGCGGATTCACCCTCACGTCTCTCCGCCAGCGCAGGAACCGCAGCATCCCGAACAGGCTGGCGACCTCCAGCCAAGGACCCGGGGGTGCCCAAGACCTGCCAGGCCGCGCAGGTGAAAGCGCGCGGACAGCGGCCATGACCGCGCAAGTCCGCGCTTACGTCAACCCGTCTTGGAGCGTGGGCGCAGCTTCTGTGCCGATGGCTCGAGCATGTACTTCACAATCACGCGACGGTCACGAGCGACGAAGAGCGCCGGACGTACCTGCACCGGGGTCCTACCGACTGAGGGTGAGGGCGGACTACCGTGGCTGGCGGGAGCGGGTGATGATCTTGGTTGACCTGGACAGGTCACGCGATTCAGGAACATGCCCTCGATGACCGGCGGTGAGAAGGCGGCAGGACCCTCGGCGGACGACAAGGCGAGGCCACGCCCGACCCTGCGTGCCGGGTCCGTGATCGCGCTCACGATGAGCGGTCTCACCCTCGGCACGTGGGCCTTGGCCATGACGGCTCTCCCGAACGACGTCCCCTATCCGTTCACAGCCGACGTCATTGCCGCCCAATGGCCCGGGGACTACCTGTGGATGTACCCCGCCATGGCGTTGATGCTCCTCTTCATCGCCTTCGTCGCGTCGGTGCACGAGTACGCCCCTCCGACGCGCAAGATCTTCAGCTTGGTCGGGCTGTGCCTCGCGGTCACCGCGGCCGCCGTCCTGCTCGTCACCTACTTCATCCAGGTCACGGTGATGCAACCGAGTCTCGAGAAGGGCCAGCTCGACGGCTGGGCAATGCTCACCATGTACAACCCGAACGGCGTCTTCATCGCCCTCGAGGAACTTGGATACCTGCTGATGAGCCTCGCCCTCGTGTGTCTGGCTCCGGTGTTCATGCAGAGGAACAGGGTCGAGCGAACCATCCGCTGGCTCCTCGCACTGAGCCTCGCAACCACGGTCGCCTCGCTCATCGGTGTCTCGGCGGCGCGCGGAATCGATCGAGGATATGTCTTCGAGCTCTTCGTCATCTCTATCGTCTGGTTGACGTTGATCGTCGCTGGGCCGCTCGTCGCGGTCGTGCTCCGGCGCGCCGCTGTCCATCCGCCCTCTTGAGGGGCCGATCAGCTTGTGGGGCCACCTGCACCACGTCCGCAGATCCGTGCGACGGCCAGCTCGCCGCGCACGAGCGCGGACAAGCAGATGAGTGTGTTGCGATGGGCGACCTGCTGATCGATGACGAGGCGGCGGCGCGCGATCTTGCCGCAGGTTGTCGGGCCGAAGTGCTGTCGCTACCTCGCTACCTGCGCCCCACCCGGAGTCGAGTTCGGTGGAGCGACTCTCCTCCCCCGCGGTGGTGGCCCAACGGCCAAGACCATGGATACCGCTACGCGTCCTCACCCATGAAGCTAACAAAGCACTACTAGGGCGTGTCTCGTAGGTCGTGGGTGTTCGGGTCGGCAGGATCGGATCCCATGACGCGGCAGCGGGTTCTGACGGATGAGCAGTGGGCGGTGGTCGTGCCGCATCTGCCGGCACGCACGAGGGAGAACTGGGTGGGGCGGGGGCGGGCGTGGGGTGATCACCGGCGTGCGGTGGAGGGGATCATCTGGCGGTTCCGGACCGGTTCCCCGTGGCGGGATCTGCCCGCGGAGTACGGGCCGTGGCAGACGGTGTATCGGCGGTTCAACACCTGGTCCAAGGACGGCACGTTCAACCGGGTCCTGGCCGCGGTGCAGGGCCAGGCCCAGCGCGCCGGTGAGCTGGAGTGGGTGGTCTCGGTCGATTCCAGCAACGCCCGCGCGCACAAGCACGCCGCCGGAGCCCGAAAGCCGCTCAGTGAGCAGCCCGGTGAGCCGCCCAGTGAGCCGTCGGGTGAGGGGTCTGGGCCGGTCACGGGGGGCTTGTTCGAACTACAAGAAGTCTGCCGCGGAGCCCGCTGACCACGCCCTGGGCCGTTCCCGCGGCGGGTGGACCACCAAGGTCCACCTCTAGGTCGTTTCCCGGGTCGGCGGCTCTGTCGACGGGCAGCGGCTGCGGTCCGCGAGCTGGTTGTCGACGGTCTTTCCGATCCACGTGTGCACGTGATCGGCGACTGCCCGCCAGCCAGTGTCGAGCATCATGTCGTGCCCCATGCTCGGGAAGATCTCTGCGTCGGTCGCGTAGGCGCGTGCGGTGCGGTGGATCTCGACAGGGGTGAAGAAGGCGTCGCGGCCGGCGCCCAGTACGAGGACTGGCACGCGCGCGCTGCGCCGGTGCCGCGGCTCGAGGAGGGTGTCGAGGAAGGCCGGGTAGGACTCGTCCTGGAGGCGGCGTGCGCAGGCTGCGACGACCTCGGGGGCGGTGTCGGGGGTGAAGAACCACTCCCTGACGAGCTCCGGGCTGCTGATCAGCGGTCGCAGACTCATCAGCAGGTTCGCCTTGGCGAGCAGGATCGGATGGCGCAGGGCGATTCGGGCGACCGCCGCGATGGTGCCTCCCGGCGGGATCGAGGCCATCAGGACGCCGCCGGCTGCCGGGCGGTGCTCGAGGTGGATCTGCACCAGCAGCCCGCCCAGCGAGTGCCCGACCAGCACGGGTGGTTCGGTGAACCCGGCCGCCGCCCGGCCGACGTCGTCGGCGTAGTCGTGGATTCGGTGCCAGATCCGGCCGGTGTGCTGGTCGTGACCGCGCAGCGCCACCGCACGCACATCGTGGCCACGGTCGGCCAGCCGGTCAGCGAACTGTTCCCAGCACCACTCGCCGTGCCAGCCACCGTGCACGAGAAGGATGCCGGTCATGAGCTCTCCCGCTCCGCCCAGACAGCCCCGGCGGACGCCACCGTCGCGCACCTGTCGTCGCCGAGGACACCCGCCGTCTCGACCGAGCGTCGCCGACGTTCGAAGGTCCAGCCCGCGGCGGTGAGTGGCTCGCCGACGATCACCTCCCGGTCCGCATTCGCCGCAAGGGTGCGCCGGGAACAGGTGGTGCCGACGGTGGGTGCAGCCAGGACGCTGGAATTGCTCGCGAGCGGCCAAGGCGTCACGCCCAGCCCGTCAGAGCGCTCGGGTCCGCCGACCACACAGTCAAAGAGAGCATGCTGCCCCCCGCGTAGTGGATGTGCGCCCGAGGCTTCCAGCGCCGCGTCGAGGTCGGGAACCGTGGGTGGCACCAGCACGAACGGTTCGACCTGATGGGCGGTGGCCACGATGTGGCCGTTCCGGTCGTGGATGGAAATGCCGTCGCCGAGCTCGTTGATGAGCAGCCGTTCCTCCAACGGCACCGGGCGGTGTAGTCGGACCGAGGCACCCATCCGCTGCCGACGGTCTCGCGCCGCCCGACGACGGTGCAGCCCACGCCGTGCCGGGCCAGGGCCCCGGGCGGCGGCTCGCCCCGCGATCCCACCGCCGACGATGAGGACGCAACCGGTCACCGGCCCTCGGCCTTGCGACCCCAGCCGATGTTGAGCGGGGCGGTGAGGTGGGCGACACCGGCATCGCCGGCGCGCTCGCGGATCATCTCGTCCAGTGCCGCGCGCATCCTGGCGCGATCAGCCTCCACGACGCCGACGTCGTCCAGGATCATGCCGGTGATCGGGTTGCTGAAGACCATCCAGTCCCACGCCTGCTGGCCCGTGGACAACTCAAGTCGTTCCTGCTGCGTGGTGTCCACCTCCACGTCGCGCAGGCCCGCGGCAACCAGGCGATCGCGCAGTACGTCGGGTTCGGAGACCTGGAACTCCAACGGCGGCGGGTCGGGCAGCCCTTCGAAGTCGGAGACGACTGTCTGCAGGGCAGAGACGAAGAACTGCAGCGCGTCGAATTCCTCGGGCGAGCCGTAGGCAACGATCAGGACACGTCCCCCGGGCCTGGTCACCCGCACCATCTCGCGTAGGGCCAACGCCTGGTCCGGGACGAGCATCACCCCGAACTGGGACCCGGTCACGTCGAAACGATCGTCCTCGAGGTCGAGAGCATGAACGTCCATCACCCGCGCCGACGCATCGGTCAGACCCTCCGAACGCGCTCGCGACTCGAACTGGGCCACCATCCGGGGCGCCCAGTCGGTCGCCAGCACGCTGGCACCCAGACGAGCGGCGGCCAGTCCCAGACCGCCCGGACCCGCGGCGACGTCGAGGAACCTCTCGCCGCGAGTCAGTCCGACCAGGCGTAGTGCCGCGGCCGAGAGCGACTGCTCCCCCGGCGCGACGTGTTCGGCGTACCCGGCAGCGATCGCGTCCCACGCCTCGGGGGGCGCGAACTCGGCGTGCTCGTCGTGCCCGGTCGGTGAGGTCTCGTGGTCGATGGTCATGTCAGTGCCCCCAGCGGTGGTAGTTGCTATCGACGCTAGGCGTGCAGACAGCGGGGCCGCATCGGAAGAATCACCCAATCCGGCGGACCGACGATGGGTAGTGGGACCGACGCGCCGCTACGGTCTCGATTCATACGGTGGCGCTCTCACCCGCTAGGAGGAGCCATGGAGCACGTCGAGACCGTCATCGTCGGGGCCGGACAGGCCGGTCTGGCCACCGCCCAGCGCCTGCGGAGCCGGGGGCGCGAGTGCGTGGTCCTCGACCACAACCAGCGGATCGGGGACGGCTGGCGCCAACCGTGGGACAGCCTGCGGCTCTACTCGCCGGCGAAGTTCCACGGACTGCCGGGCATGAGGTTCCCCGCCGATCCGTGGTCGTTCCCGATCAAGGACGACGTGGCTGCCTACCTCGAGGCGTACGCCGGCCGCTGGGACCTGCCGGTCCGGCTCGGCACCCCTGTCGGCGGGCTCGCCCGGGGCACCGACGACGGCTCGTCGTCACCACTGACGCCGCGCCGATCCACTGCGACAACGTGGTGGTCGCGACCGGCACGTTCGGGCGGACACCCGCGATGCCCGACTGCGCCACGGCCCTGGACCAGTCCATCCTTCAACTGCATTCCAGTGAGTACCGGCGACCTGGGCAGCTCCGGGACGGGCCGGTCCTCGTGGTGGGCGCCTCGCACTCCGGTACCGACCTCGCCTACGAGCTGGCGCCCACCCGGCCGACCACCCTCGTCGGGCGTGACTGTGGTGAGATCCCGATCCGCCTCGAATCGCGACTGATCCCCCTCGTCTTTCCCGTGTTGATGTTCGCGTGGCGCCACGTGCTGACCCGTCGTACGCCGATGGGCCGCAAGGAAATGGCGACGATCCGCTTCCACGGAGGGCCGATGCTGCGAGTCAAGCGCGCCGACCTCGACGAGCGCGGAGTGGTCCGGAACGAGGCACGGGTCCAGGGCGTCCGCGACGGGCTCCCGCTGCTGGCCGACGGGACGACCGTGGCGGCGGCCAACGTGATCTGGGCGACCGGCTTCCGCCAGATCTTCGACTGGATCGAGCTGCCGGTCCTCGGCGCCGACGGATGGCCGCGCGAGCACCGGGGGGTGGCCGACGACGTGCCCGGTCTGTACTTCTGCGGCCTGTCGTTCCAGTTCGCGTTCACGTCGATGCTGCTGGCCGGCGCCGGCCGGGACGCGGAGCACGTCGCACGTCACGTCACTCAGCGCATGCCGCGTCGTGACCGCCAGGCCGCCTGACCCGGTCGCCGACCCGCACCCCTCGCCGGGAGTATCGTCCGATGGGGAGGTGTCGCCCGTGGGCGTGATCGACGACCTGGTGCATGCCCGCACGGACGACGAGCAGGGCCACTGGTCTGCCGCCCTCGACATCTGGTCCGATGTCGATCCTTCCGGCATGAGATCCGACGACCTGCATAACGCTGGGGTCGCGGCATAGCTGCTCGGTCGTCGAGACGCCTCTCTCGACTTCCACCAGCGGGCCTTCGCGCTCTGCCAGGAGGAGGGTGCGGCAGCCCGGGCCATGCGCTGCTGCTTCCACATCGCCATGATTTTCGGTACCGGCGGTGAGCACGCGCTGGAGGGCGGCTGGACAACCCGCGCCGAGCGACTGCTCGACGACCTCGGCGACGACGCGGTCGAGCATGGGTACGACGCGCTCCTGCACATGTACCGCCACCTGGGATCGGGCGACCTGCCACCGGCGGTGGCCGCCGCGGCCAGCGTCTCGGTCCTGGGAAGGCGGCACCGTGATCCGGACCTGCTCGCCCTGGGACTGTGCTGCCAGGGCAGGCTCGCGATCCACGCGGGTCGCATCGCGGACGGGCTGGCGCTCCTCGACGAGTCGATGGCCGGCGCCGCCGCCCGCGAGCTCACAGCGGTGGTCTTCGGCCACGTCTCCTGCACCGCCATCGAGGGCTGTCAGGAGATCGCCGACTTCGGCCACGTCGCCGAATGGACGTCGGTGCTGCACCGCTGGTGCCTTGCCCAGACGGGCCTCGTGGCGTTCACCGGGCAGTGCTCGGTGCATCGTGGACAGCTGATGCGGGTGCGCGGCGCGTGGCCAGAGGCGCTGGAGGAGTTCGAGAGCGCCATCGAGCGCTACCGCCGGGCCGACTCGTTGGCCGCCGTGGGATTCGCGGAGTGCGAGCGAGGCGACGTGCTGCGGCAGAGTGGTGAGTTCGCGGCGGCCGAGACGGCGTACCAGCGCGCGAGCGAGCACGATAGCGGCGGGTCTCCTGCATCCACCGTAGGAACGCCTCGACCCGGGCCCGGCCGACCTGGCTCGTGTCGAGCGGGTCCAGACCCTGCTCGGCGCACCAGGACAGGAACACCCGCAGGTCCGAGCCGGCGTGGACGCGGGACTGGCCCTTGTACCGGCCCAGGAACCCCGCGACCGCCACCGCGACCCGCTCCGCCGACCCCTCCCCGTCGCCGGCCGGGTCCCCGGCCGCGGCCAGGGGCGAGACGTCAACCCCGGTGGTGACCTCGACCGGTTCGCTCCTCGCCCACCCGGCGCCAAGCAACGGCGCACCGGCAGATGTCGTGGTCGGAGACTGCCTCATCGCCTGCGCCCGCCCCGACCCGGCGGACACAGCTCCCGACATGATGGTCATGACCTCGACTGTGCGCCTCCGCCGCGCGGCAGCGCCGATCCTGGGACCGGGTGGACGCAGCGGCACAGCCAACCTCGGTGGTCGAAGCACGTTTCGCGGCAGTCGTGGCCACGCGGTACAGAAACAACCGCATCCACGCTCACCGCGACGGCACACCCCGATCGCGGCGGCTTGGTGGTGCGCTCCGCGCATAGCGGCAGGAGTGGGGGTCCCGTACGGGGACCGGGCGGGCGCGGGTCTCATCCAGCCTGGTGTACCACCTTGTGCAGTGAGTGGTACACTTCGAAGATGCCCACGACGAGACCGCGCCATCAGGTCACGGAGACCGACGAGCTGGCTGCCGCGTTGGACGAGGCCGCGGGACGCTGGCCTGGGCTGAGTCGCGGCCAACTGATCACGCGGTTGGCGTTGGAGGGCCATCGAGCCGTCGTCGTCCGGCAGCGTCAGCACCGTAGTGAGCGACTCGAAGCCCTCAGGCGGCACAGCGGCACCCTGACCGGTGTCTACCCGCCAGGCCACCTCAAGGCGCTGCGGGAGGACTGGCCCGAGTGATCGTCCTGGACGCCAGCGTCCTGATCGGCTACCTCGACTCCAGTGACGCACACCACGAACGAGCGACCGCCTTACTCGCCCGCGAGATCGACGACGACTTCGGCGTCAATCTCCTGACGCTCGCCGAGATCCTGGTCGCACCGACCCGAACCGGACAACGCGACACGGTCCTCGACATCCTCGACGACCTCGGGGTCGAGACACTGCAGTTCCCGGCTGGGTCGGCCGTCATGCTGGCTCAGCTCCGCGCTGAGACTCTGCTGAAGATGCCCGACTGCTGCGTCCTGCTCAGCGCACGCGACCGGGAGGCACGACTGGCTTCGTTCGATGAGCGCGTCATCAAAGCCGCCCGGGCCGTGGGCCTTGACCTCGCAGACAGCTGACCAGTCACCACAGGGCACATGCGCCACGAGCGGCACGCTATGCCCTGTCCGCGGCTGCGGATACAGGTCAGCTCATGCCGCACCCGCTCGTGCGATCGACGCGACCAGCGCTGGGCGCATCTCGGCCAGCCATCGGTCGTCGGCGTCCATCCGGGCCTCGAAGTCGCTGTCCCTGACGTGCGCCGCCCAAGCCGGGTCACCGGCACCGGCCCGCGCTCGCACGTTCTCGCTCGAGTGCGCCCTCTCCTCGGCCACGATGTCCAACAGTTCCTCCGCCCGCTGCGGGGCCAGGCCGTACGCTCCGGCGAGCAGCCCGAGCCGGCGAACCGCATCCAGGGAGTCCGGCGTTGACAGTCGGGCACCCGGCGCGTGCAGCGGCGCCCACTCTTGCGCGGCGATCGCCAGGTCCCACAGAGGGCGCCCAGGCGCCGCCATGTCGAAGTCGATGAGAGCGACGACGGCGCCATCACAGAACACGACGTTCTCCGGGAAGAGGTCGTTGTGGCAGACCACCGGGCCACCACCTGGGTCGCTCCACTCGGCGGACCAGCCGGTCAGCCCGGCCTGGTCGAACGAGGCGACCGCCGCGTGGTAGTCGCGCACCAGCCGGCCCAGCGACTCCAACGCGGCGTCGGTGAGCGCCCACTGCGGGTACGGAGGGTCGGGGACATCTCCCTCCACCCAGGACAGCACGTCGCGGCCCCAGGCATCCGTGCCGAGGTGGCGCGGCGCGCCGCGGAAGCCCACCGCCTCCAGATGCCGCAGCAACGCCCGGACCGGTGCCGCCATCGCGGGCCGGCGCACAGTGTCCCCGACCCGGACCACGCCCCGACCGGCGTCCATCCCAGCCGCCAGCGACTGCTCTGCCATGAGTCCCAGGATGGCCTACCGCGTCGGACGACGCGAACAAGATCGACGAGTCGTCGGTCTCGGCATCCGGGTCTCGATCCGCGAACACAACGCTAAACCCAAACTGCCAGAACAGCTGCGTGGACGAGCGGAATGGCCGCTC